>CAWFNS010000004.1:0-252934 GCA_963817235.1 uncultured Actinomycetes bacterium | reverse complement strand
GCAGGTCCGTCGTCGATCCGCCGGACACGTGCCCCCGCCGGGCGGCGTGCCGCCGGCGCACCCGAGGTAGGTCCCGATCCCGAGCTGCTCTTCGATCGCGCGCAGCACGGCGAACAGGTTCATCTCGGTGCGTCACGCGTCGGCGGCGTGTACGGCGAGATGAACGCGTCGGGCTGCGGCTGTCCGGGCGGCCCTCGTCCCACATCACGTAGACCGCGATGTCGCCGCGCAGGTACGCCGCCGAGGCGACGATCAGCGGGATGTACGTGTGCAGCCAGTTGTCGCCCTGCGCGACCGAGCCGTCGTGCATGTCGTTGGTCAGGTTCGGCGTGACGAACGAGTACGCGGCAACGTGTCGTGCGCCAGGTCCTCGGCGAAGGCCCCGTTGGCCGCGTCGAACACACCGTGTTCACCGTCGTCGGGCAGCTGATCCGCGGGATCGGCAGGTCGTCCGCCGCGCACGCGCCGCGAGCACCGTGTAATAGACCGGCGGGTTGTGCTTCGGCGCGTAGTCGCCCGCGCGAGCTGCCGTTGCACGCCGCGCCCATCGCTTCCTGGTACGCGCGCCACGAGCGGACCTGGTCGAAGATCGACGGCGTCGCGAGCCGGTTGCCCGCCTCGGCCCGCTGTCGTCGGTCGATGCACCCCGTGCCGCTCGGTTGACGCCCGTGTCGCAGTTCGAGCCCGACGCCAACGCGAGGTAGTGCGGCTGCGGAGACCAGGTTCGTCCCGCCGAACATGTTGTCGAGGAACTGGTCCGACGAGCCGCACTGGCGCGACAGCGCGTCGTTGAAGTACGGCGCCATGGCGCTGCCGAGCACGCGCGACCGGCTGCTGTTCTCGAACATGATCACGATGACGTGCCGCTACGTCGCCGGCGCCGTCCGCGCGCCCGGTCGGCGCGCACATGCCCGAGATGGTTCCGGCGTCCGTTCCCCCGCCGTCGCGTCGACCCGAGTCCGTTCCGGTCATCCCCGTGTCGTTGCCGCCGGAGTCCATCCCGGGGTTTCCGGTGTTGGCGCTGTCGTGCCGGTGTCGTCCGCGCCGCCGCTGTCCATCCCGCTGCCCGTGTCCACGCCGCCCGTGTCCACGCCGCCTCCCGAGTCGCGCTGCGTGCCCGAATCGAGAGGCCCGCCCGAGTCGCCGCCGCCGGTCGGCGCGCCGCAGGCCCACGAAGCGAGCAACGCCGCGAGCGCGGCACTGCGAACGCTTCCAGACGTCACGATCGTGGTCCTGGGCATCGTCATCGCGCCTCCAGCTTCGTAGGTGTGCAGCCGGGGGCGGCCCGGCCTTCGCCCTATGAACGTGGAACCGCGTTCCGCCCAGATCGTCGAGACCGCCAGCGCGTCAGCCGGGCGGCGAGATATCTGCGTGAGGTCCAGGCCGCCGGGGTACATGTACGACGTGTACGAGCCGAAGCCGTACACCTTGATCCTGAACGCTGGCCACCGGAGCTCCGACGCGGTGCGCGCCCGTGCGTGTCGAGATGTCCACGCGGTACACGTCGAACGCGCCGACCGTCGCGGGCGCCACGCCGAGCGCCATGCCATCGAGCGTGATGTTCGCGCCGTGTTGCGCGACGACGTTCACGTAGCTCTTCGTGTACGTGTTCGGCGCGAGGAACTCGTAGCTGGTGCGCCACTGTTCGATCGGGACCTCGAGCACCATGGATGGATCGCCGGACCTGCGCGGCAGAGCTGTTCCCATTGTAATTCTCGCCGACGGAAAACTGCGCGATCGCGAACGAACCGCTGCCCTGTACTTCGAAGTCCGCGGTCTGCACGAAGTCGATGAAGGCACCGCGATCGAGGGTCACGGGGGAGTGCACGCTGGCGGGCGTGAACGTGATCGTGTTGCCAGCGTGGTTCGACATCACGCGTACCTGGTTCGGCTCGCGCGGGCTGAGCTGCGGCTGCGTGTACGAGACGAGGTAGTGCTGCCCGAGCGTCTCGTTCGGGAACAGTTCTTCCTCGAGGTGGTCGCAGGCGGCCTTGTCGTACGGGACGTTCGCGCAGTCGTGTCCGCCGAACACCGCCACGGGCTGGTCCGCGGTGATGATCGACCCGGTGAAGATCGTGCGCTGCGTCGGTCTGGCACGCGTAGATGGGATTACCGAGGACGTCCATGTCGATCGGCTGCGGCGAATGCGTGCACCGCGTGATCGAACCCGAGACCAGTTCGAGTACATCGCCCTGCTGCGAGTGTCTGCATGATCGTTCCGCCCGCCGCCGTCGCCGACACGCTCGTGCCCGCGCCGACACTGCCCGTGAGATGGATCATGACGTTCGTCTGGTGTGCTCGACGTGCCGATGATGGTGACGAACCCTCCGAACGTCGGATCGACCGAGCCCATGTACTGCGTCGTCTCGCTCGGCCACGTGAGCACCGTGTATCTCTGGTTAGCACGTTCGTGGACAAGAACAGCGACGCATTGTTGGTGAACGAGAAGCACGTGAGGTCCGTGGCCGGATTGCAGTGCGCACGGCGCACGTCCTGGTAGCTCAGCGCGTCGAAGTCGTACACGGTCACGGGGAACGTTGTAGGCCAGGTGGTACGCGGCGTTGTGTGCGAGCACCGAGTGACCGATGGCCGGCGCGTGGTTCGCTTGATTCACCTGGGACACGGCCTGGATCCACGGAAGCTGCACGATCGCGAGCTGACCTGGCGCGACCGTCGTGGCCATGCCGCTCAGACCGCCGCCGCTGATCGTGACCTGTGCAGCGACCGTCTGCGGGTTCGCGATCGCGACCGCGAACGGGAAGCCGGCTACACCGACCGCGCTGTTCGGATTGAGCTCGTTGGTCGGAAACCGAACCGAGCTGCGAGTTCAGCGTCGAAGTGAACCAGTAGTCGCAGCCGATGTACGAGTGCGTCGACGCGGCCATCGCGCACGGGTCCGCGCACGTGCCTTCGTTGCACGTGCTGCCGCTCGGCAGGGATCCCGCGGGCGTGTACCCGGTGCCGGTGTCATTGCACACCTGCGGTGTCCCGCTCGAGTCGCAGCTTCGACGGCCGGGCTGGCACGTCGAGCACCCGACGCCGACGACGCAGGTCTGCGTGCCGCACTGTTGCATGTCCGAGTATCCACCCGAGCCGTCGCACGTCGCGGCCGTGTTGCCCATGCAGACGATCTGTCCAGCGGCGGTGCACGCGTTCGAGACCGATGTGTCACTGCCGTCATTGCCGCCCGTGTCGGCGTGCCCGGAGTCGTGGAATCCGCTGGGCTCGGCCGAACAGCCGAGGAGTGCGAAAGAGAGCGGCGGCGGCGACTGCGGCGAGACGCATCGGTGAAACCTCCGGACGGGAAGGATGCGGATGGGAGACGGGCGGAGATTCTAGTCCCGCCTCGGCAGCGGGGGGAAGGAGGCGTCACTGCGCGCCGCCAGTGTGTCCGAGCCCGGCCCGAGCCCTCGGCAGCCCGTCGATTTCGCGGAGTCGCGTGTGCGCCTCGGCAGTGTGCGCTCGGCCGCGCGCGCGGTTTGCCACGAAAGCTCGCAATGAACGATTGTCCGCGCGGCGCGAGCCCGGTCTGCTGCGTGCGTTCCGGACCCTTCGCGACGGGAGGACTCGACCGATGGAGCAGTTCGACGACCTGCCCGATCCCCCCGGGCCGAGCGACCCGTTCAACGACGACCCTGCGATGCACGGCGGGGGGTACCTCGCGGGCAACGACGACCAGGAAATCCGCAAGAACCGACCACGCGTCTCGCCGTTGGGCAAGGTGACGATCAGAATCCCGTGGCGCTCGGGCTCCTCGGGGGCGTCGGGTACTTCGTCGCGAAGAGCGCAGCTGGCGGAGCAGCAGGCGGAGCAGGCGACGAACGAAGGGATGCATGCACTCGAGGATCTTGCTCGGGCAGGACATCCCGCGGGACCAATGGCCTCGCGCGTGCGCGACCTGTACCAGCGCTACGGCGCGAGTGAGCGCGTGCGAATGTCCTGTAGGCGGATCCTCGCGCGCTTCTGCACGACACGCAGGCGATGCCGCTGTACATCGAGGGTTTGCACCGCACGGGCAACGAGCGCCGTCAGGCCGCGATCGCGATCGCGGAGATCGGCATGCCCGAAGGCGCCGCCGCGCGCGACACGCTCGCCGAGGTGCTGCCGCAGACGAGCGAAGTCGACAAGGCCGAAGTCACGTGGGCGATGGTCGTACTGAATGATCCCGCGCTGCTGGGATCTCGGCCGTGGCGTTGATGCGCACCGGGCATCTCCAGACGGTTCGCAATCTCGACGAGCCGCCGCAGGTGATCTTCGATCCCGCACTGGTGGCACGGATGGCGGGCGTCGATCGGCTGCTTGACACCTCGCGGAGATGAGCGGGCACGAGAACGTGACGCTCCGACGCATCGCCGCGCTCTCGTTCGGCGAGATGGCGTCGCCCTCGTGATCGACGTGCTGATCCGTCTCGCGGGCGATCCCGATACCGACGTGGCGCGCGAAGCGGCCGTTGGCCTCGGACGCAGTGGCGATGCGCGCGGCGGCGCGGCGATCGTCGCCTTCCTCAATGCACACCCCGACGAGCGCGATGCCGTGCTCGCGGCGCTCCAGCAGAACTCGGGTTCGCCGGGCTTGTCCGTGGTCATCACGACCGCGACCGATCCACAGATGCGCGCTACCGCGACGCGTCTGTTGCGCGAACTTCAGGATCCCGACGGTGTCGCCGCGTTCCAGCGCGTGCTCCAGACGGTTCCCGCGGACACGACCGACGAGGTGCAGCGCGGGATGCGCCGCAATGCGATCTTCGGTCTCGCGGAGATCGGCGACGCGTCTGCGGCCGACGGGCTGATGGAACTCGCGCAGCGACCGCTCACGCCGGGCGCGCGTGTCGATCCGAATGCGGACATGGACGCGCGACTCGCGCTCGACGCGTTGCGGAAGATCCCGGGCGCGCCCGCGCGCGCGAAGGCGACGCTGCTGGCGATGCTCCCGCGCGCGGACTTCATGCGCACGCAGATCCTGCTCGCGCTCGGCGCGGGGGGAGATGCGTCCATCGGCTCGCAACTGATGACGTACCTGGCGAACGACCAGTCGCAGGAAGGCGCGGCCGTCGCCGTGTGCCGTCTGGGATACGCCCCGGGCGTCACGCGCGTGCGTGCGGACATGGTGCGTCCGGCAGCGCTGCACATGAACGAAGAGACCGTGCAGGACGAGCCGGTGTTCATCAAGCGCCGCAACGCGATCCGAGGCATCGGTTGGGCACACGATCAGCGACTTGCGCAGGACCTGATGCGGATCGTCGAGGATCCGCTCGATCGTGCCGCGCTTCGCGAAGAGGCGGGCTTCGCGCTCGCTTCGCTCGCCAACGACGCGACGCTCGAGCAGATCGCGAACGCGCGCGCTCGATACGTCGAAGTCCGAGGACATCCGGCTCTATTACCTCTACGCGCTGCGCACGCGCGCGACCCCTGCGATCGCGCAGCGTCTCGCGGATGCGTACCTGCGCGCGGGTGTGAGCGGTCCCGCTCGCCAAGGCCGCGGCGATCGCAGCCGGCTTCGGCGGTGACGACTCGACTGCGGGCGTCGTGCGTCCGTTGCTCGCGAACACCGACGCGACGCTCGAACTCGACGCGGGTATCGCGGCGGTGCTCTGCGCCGACGAAGCCACGGCCAACGCGCTGCTCGAGCAACTCGGTCACAGCGCCGAGTTTGCGAGTCTGATGGGGAACACGTTCGTCACGCGCAGCGCGACGGGCAACAACACGGGCATGCAGCTCGAGCCGTCGGACCTGATGCCGCTGACCGAGGCGATGTTCACGGACGGTCGCGCGTTCCGCCGGATCCAGACGGCAACGCTGCTCGAACACGGCCTCGGGGTGCGAACCACCACGACTTCGCGATCACCTGGCTGCGATTGCGCATGCGCAACGGCTGGGAGAATCCGATCGGGATCGGGCCGTTCGAGATCCGTCGCAAGCTGCGCGAGGCTGCCGCCGGCGCCGACGCATTCCGCCGTGACATGGCCTTCCGGATGCTGCGGGCGCTCGACGATCGCGGGTCGCTGCTGTACCTGCGTCGCCAGCCAGGCGACGTCGGCGAGCGCGCGCGGCGCGAGCTGCTGCTGAGATGAGCGGAGCGAGCGGAGGCTGAGGGCCGATCGAGCGGCGGATCTAAAAGTGGTTCGCGATGATGAAGGAGCGTGGTCGCGATCGCGCTCGTCGTGACGGGGTGCTCGGGCGCCGTGGCCCGGGCACCGCGCGCGACCGCCGCCCCCGCGCGCCCCCGTGCACGCCGGGTGCTGCCCGAGACGCGCGCGTCGACGGTGCTGCGCGCCCGCGTCGAGCCACCCGGGGACGTCGCACCGCTCGAGACGATCTGCCAGCGCGCGGCGCTCCGGAGCTCTGCAACGGACTCGACGACAACTGCGACGGGGCCATCGACGAGACGTGCGGTTATCGAAGTGGCGACGTGCAGCTCACGGCCGCGTGGTCGACGCGCGCCGACGTGGATCTGCACGTGGTCGACCCGATCGGCGAGGAGATCTACTACAACCACGCGACGAGCGATTCGGGCGGCCGACTCGACCACGACGCGAACGCGGGCTGGTTCCGTTACGGATCCCACCGTCGAGAACGTGTACTGGTCGTCGCCGAATCCGCCGCGCGGGACGTACCGCGCGCGCGTACGGGTATGGTCGCTCTGTGGCGCAGGGCCCACGTCCGTCACGCTCTCGGTTGCTGTCGGTGGTCGGACGTTCGGCACGTTCGCCCGCACGCTGGCGGCTCAGGGTCAGTCGTTCGAGATCCCGATCGTGATCGACTGAGCCCTCGCTCGACCGTCCGTCGCTGGTTTGTCCCGCGCGGTTCCCGGCTGCTAGACTGCTTCCGTCCATGACTCCCGACCAGGGCGCCGTCCCCCTTCCCTATGAGCCCGCCAGGCGATTCGCGGCGCACGAGGTGTGCTTCACGGGCCTGTCGAGCGTGCCCTCGATTCGGGTCGTGACGAGGCGAGTGGTCGGCCCGTGGCCGTCAAGGTCATGCGCGACGGGGCGTTTCCGTCGCCTGCGGACCGCGCGCGTGCATTGCGCGAGCTTCAGAAGCTGGCGACCGTCCGACACCTCTTCTCGGCCATTTCTCGCGCGGATCGTCGCCGTGGGCGAGAACGACGGGCGCGTGTGGGCCGCGCGAGAACTGATCGAAGGCCAGAGCCTCGCCGAGCGGCTCGCCCGCAACGGACCGATGGGCACCGCGGAGTGCGCTCGGGTCGCGTCGCAGATCGCGGCGGCGCTCGGCGAGCTGCATCGCCACGGCGTGCTCCATCGCGACATGCCCCGGCCAGGGCACGTGCTGATCGAGCCGACCGGTGCGGTCCGTGTGATCGACGCGGCGCCCGCACCGCGCGTACCGCACGCCGGACGGCCGCGCGACGACGGGCACGCCGGGGTACGTCTCGCCCGAGTCGATCGCGGGCAAGCTCGTCAGCTTCAGGAGGTCCGGAAACCACTGGCGCACGCAGCGCACGCGCGCGACGAACTGCTGCAGTCCCTCGGTCCAGGGCAGCGACGCGAGGCCCAGGTCGGCGACGGCTTCGCACAGCGCCTGGGCCGCGAGCGCCGGCCGCCCCGATCCGGCGCTCGCGGCCCAGGCGCTGTGCGAAGCCGTCGCCGACCTGGGCCTCGCGTCGCTGCCCTGGACCGAGGGACTGCAGCAGTTCGTCGCGCGCGTGCGCTGCGTGCGCCAGTGGTTTCCGGACCTCGCGTTGCCGGATTTTGGCGAGGACGCCCTGCTCGCCACACTCGCCACCTGGCTGCGACCGGCGCTTGCTGGAAAAACACGGCTCGATGCACTCGGCGAAAACGAACTCGGCGATGCCCTGCGTTCGCAGCTCGACTGGTCGCAGCGACAGAAGATCGACCAGCTCGCGCCGACGCGCCTCACTGTGCTCTTCCGGCATGGAACGCGCGATCGTGTACGTCATCGACGATCACGGCCAGGCCGCGCCGCCGGTGCTCGCAGTGAAGCTGCAGGAATTGTTCGGCCTCGCCGACACGCCGCGCATCGCCGACGGCCGCGTGCCGGTGATCCTGCATCTGCTCTCGCCGGGGCGGAAAACTAGCTGCAGGTCACCCAGGACCTCAAGGGCTTCTGGGAAATGCAAATCCTAACCCGGAAGCGAAAAAAGAAATGAAAGGCCGCTACCCCGCGCCATCCCTGGCCGGATGATCCCTGGACCGCCCGACGGCCACGCCACCGCGCGAAACCGCGCGGTACATGACCCGCTGACCCGTGGTTTCATCGTAGGAGCCAGCTTGCTGGCGACGGGCCCGCGTCTCGGGTCGCCAGCAAGCTGGCTCCTACGACGCGATCAGGGGTCCAGGGGATTTGCACGCGGATCAAGCCAGACTGCATCCCAAAACGGGTAGTCCGCGATGCGCGTCACCAATCCCGCCCGCAGCGGATTGGCGATCAGGTAACGCGCGGCCACTCGCGAATCTTCATCCCGTCGCAGAGCACGATCGTGATATGCCGGCTTCCAAACCTCTCCCTGTCCGTCGGCGCGATTGATCTCGCGGGCGCTGAGTGAGTTGACGCGACGCATGACGTGGGCGAGAGCGTGTCGATCTCCCAATCGAATCAATGCGTGGTAGTGGTCCGGCATCAGAACCCAGGCGAGGACCGTGGTGTCCGACCACGTGCTCGATGCTCCCAGAATTCTGGACGCTGCACAGGCGACCACGAATTCAAGAAATCGTCGACGGCGTCGGTGACACACCATCGTGACCAGATAGATCTGTCCCGGAGTCGATACACGCCCTTTGCGAAGTGCCCGATGTCCCAGCTGATGGAGGTAGTTCATGCCCCAAGCGTTCGCGATCCTCGGGTCTCATGGCATCAGAAACCCTCTCGCCAAACTGTAAGCCTGTAGGAGCCAGCTTGCTGGCGACCGAACCGTCCTGGTCGCCAGCAAGCTGGCTCCTACATGTGGCCGGCTTTTACAGTGAGGGGCCAGAGCACGGGTCGCACCTGTTGCGGATCGCCCCAGGCCGATTGCATCGCCTCGGCGATGTCGCCCACCGCGTCGCGGCCCGTGGCCTTGAGGTAGCGCTGGCTCGCCGACCAGCTGCGCAGGTAGGCGAGGGTTTCGCGGCAGGGTCCAGTCGCAACGCAGTTCGAAGGATGGTGCGGGGAAGGGGCTCGAACGGGAACGGCAAGGTAGCAATACGTAATCCGTCCAGCGGCGGCAGAACCATGTATTGCTCGACCACCAGCGCACGCGGGAGCGCAGGCGAAAGATCGGAGCGTTCGCCATTGCGGCGGTGATGGCGGTGGTCGTGATCGTGCTCGTCGTTCGTTGGGAGTCCGAGGGACACCACGCCCAGCCGCCGGCGTCGCCGCCTTCGGGGACGCCCCCAGCGGGCATGCGCGCCTCGCCACGCACGAGCTGACCGTGGAGGGCGTTCCGTTCTCGGTCGCCGTTCCGATGTCGGGCTGGAGCCGCGGACCCATCGTGCGTCGGCCCGGCGGGAGCTTCCGGCAGGGCAACCTGCTCATCAGCAAGAGCATCGAGGGGCCCCAGGGCGCGGAGGCCGTCATCTTCTGGACGACGTACCCCGACGATCCCGCGGCGGATCCGTGCGCCAGCCTCGTGAAGCCCAGCGGCCCCTCCTCGGCCGAACTCGCGGCGAACGTGGCGACCGCGCCCGGGACCGAGCTCGTCACGGGACCGACGGCCCTCACCCTGGGCGGGTTCCCCGCGGAGCATGTGGTGCTCACGGTTCGCGACGACGTCCCCGGGTGCGACCCGGGATTCTTCTACACGTGGCGCGCCGAGTGCTGGGGTCCCTGCTGGATGGAGACGAACGTGGGCGACACGATCAACGTATGGATCGTGGACGTACTCGGGAAGCGCCTGTTCATCGAGGCAGAGACGACCACGCAAGCCGACGCCAGACTCGAGGCCGAGGTCCAGCGGATCGTGGGTCGATCCGCTTCGCGTTTGTATAGCCGATCCATGCGCGGTCCTTCGAGGCCGTCCGTTCGCGCTGCCTCCGGCGTTCCCTCAGTGGCTTTCGCTTGCGCCTCGCCGGAGCCAGCCCGGGGAAGAAGTGCCAGGACACGTCCCGGAGAACCTCGATGATGAGTTCTCCCGTCAGTTCGACGGCCGGATCGTCGAGCTGCGGCGGAAGCTTCAACCCCAACGACCGTGCTCGTTCGATCAGGCCAGGTCCGGCTGCCTTCCCCAGGACGCTGATGGCCTTGCCGACGAGCTCGGGGTCCATCGTCCATGCAGGCACGGGCCGCGCTTCGAAGGTGGCCCAGGCCTCGGGGTTCCGCGGCGTCTCGCGAGTGAACACGTGCTCGAAGGTGCGCGCCGAAGCGTCGCGTTGGGTGAATGGGTCGCCGAGGTTCCACATCGTGCGCAGCGTCGCGATGAGCGAGGTGTGGCGGAACTCCTCGTTGTAGACCGAGCCGGGCTCGACCCACGGCGAGACCATGATCGCGGGCACGCGGTAGCCGGATCGATCGAACGTGAACCCGAACTCGCCCGCAGGCGCGGCCGGATCGGGCGGCGGGACCGCCCCCGGCGCCACGTGATCGTAGGTTCCACCCGGCTCGTCCCACCCGATCAGCAGGGCGGTATTCCACACGTTGGTGCCCGTCGGTGAGGTCGCGGAGCGGTAGGCGTTGAACACCCGCTCCAGGAAGGCCTCGCCGGACAGGATCGATGATGGCGGATCCAGCCCGATGTCGAGCCGACGCCCAGGAACGCACGACCGAACGCCGGGTGGTAGTCGCCGTGACCGCTGATCAAGTTCGGCTCGATGAACGAGAAGTCCGGCAGCGTCCCGGCGGCAGCATCCTTCTCGAACTCGCTGAACGGAACGAAGTGGGTCGCGAGGCGATCCTTCAACCGCGGGAAGTGGATGATCCCGGTGAACGACAAGGGCATCGGCTCCATCACGTAGACCTTCCACGTCCTCCCGTGCTCTTCGAGCCGCTCGAAGATCGTCTCCGCGTCGTTCTCCGTGAACCACTTCCTCGCCGGGCTGTTCACGACCAAGCCCGACGAAGTCGCCGCCGTCCAGAACGAGCGGTTCATGAAGGTCTGCGACGGCACCTCGCAGAACCAGTGGTCGAACACCCCGAACTCCCGCGCGATCCCGGCCAGCACCGGCACCTGTTCCGGGGTGAACCCGGTCATGATGTGGGCGTACTCCTCGTAGGTGGGCTGACGGCCCACCTCAGCGGTGAACGTGCTGATGTAGTCCGTGACGAACCCGTCCATGGTCGGCGTCGCACCGGGTGGCGGCGCGTTCCACGGAGCCGTCACGCCCTCCCCGATCTTGAACCGGTTGTGGTCGTCGATCGTGCCGAAGAGCTGCGTGTTGGTGTGGTACCACTCCTCACCCGAGTCCGGGTTGGGCGAGTCCATGTCCGTGGCGACCGTGTAGGGCACCACCTTTCGTTCGGCGCCGTGTTCGGCCCATTCCGGGATCGGGTTGGTCAGATCCTTGCCGATGACGCCCTCGAAGGACTTGCCGTCATCGGGGCCGTAGAGCTGACCCAGCAGGTTGTCGAGGGATCGGTTCTCGAAGAGCACTACTACGATGTGGTCGAGAGCGTTCGCGCGGGTCGCTGAGTCGGACATTGCGGCCTCCCTGTTGAGATTCCTGGGAGCGGAATCGTAGCGTCGATTGATCTGCTCGTTCTCCGAGGGCCCGCCGAGGCACGTCTCCGTTCGACTTCGAGCGTCGGTGGGCGTCGGTACGGTCGACTCGATGCGACGGGTTCGGGTCGGCTCATCGTGGATCTTGGTTCCCGAAGATCGGAAAGAACGGATGCGCGGCCTCCGCGGTCTTCCCGGGCTGCGAGCCTCGAGAAGGCCTCCTGTTGGAGCGGTGCAGATCGGTGCACACGTTCGGGATGCGGTTCGCGATCGACGCGGTGGTGCTCGACCGGCACGGCCGGGTGGTCACGGTCGTTCGGATGGCGCCGCGGCGGCTCCTGCGCCCGCGCCGCAAAGGCCGGCACGTGCTCGAGGTGGCGGCCGGCGCGGGCCCGAAGTGGGCGTCGCTATACTGCTCGGGCTGCCCCGAACGAGCCTCGGTCCCCATCGTCTAGAGGCCTAGGACGCCGCCCTTTCAAGGCGGAAGCACGGGTTCGAATCCCGTTGGGGGCACCGGTCGTCCGTTCGCGGACGGCCGCGACAACAGAACACGCGCCTGTGGAGGAGCCCGGAGTCCTCATCGCCCTGTCAAGGCGAAGATCGCGGGATCGAAGCCCGTCAGGCGCGCTGACCTCACTCAGCGGCGTTTGCCCCCACCACCCTCCCCGGGACCGCACTCGCCGCACCTACGCCCTCGCCCTTGCGCCGACCCGATCGACCTCTCGGCGATCCCCTCGTCGCGATCGTCGAACAGGTGCGCGTAGCGGTTGGTCGTACGACCGAGCGGTGCTCGACGCGCCGGCCGGCCTCGTGCGCGTCGCGCCAGTGCCGCCACGATCGACACTGCGGGATGTCGCAGCGCGTATAGCGTGGCCGGCCCGATACCTTGTCTAGCAGGCGCAGCGCCTCCACCGCGTAGGCGCGTTCGAGACACGCCTGCAGGGTTGTGTGTTGGCCGGGCTCGGCGGCTCCCTCATTCCGACGGGCTCACGTCCGTCGGCGGCGTGCTCGTATCGCTGGGCGGCGGCGGGCTCGTATCGCTGGGTGATGGTGGGTCGGTCGTCGGGGGCGGGGTCGTGGTTGGGGGCGGCGGGCACGACCCCCGCGGCGGCGGCGTCGTTGGCGGCGCCCCACGTGGTGCGATGCGGCGGGTTCGCCGGCGCGGTGGTGCCGTCAGCACCTCCATGGGCGCGGCGCGCCCGTCCGGTCTACCCGCCCGTCTCGCGTCGCTCTTCGTCGCCTCCGGGCTCAGCTTGCGCTCGGTCCAGGCTCTGGATCGGCTATCGCTCGGTACGCCTCTACGCTCTCGAGCTCCCACACGGCCATAGCCTGTACAGCCATCCCCCAACACACACACCGCCCACCCAACCCCTTCAAACTGCCGATGCGTCTTCTTCACCAGCTCTACTCACTGCTCATATCCTCCCCCACACAACTCACATTCACTGGAACCGCTGCAACCCGCCGACCCTCAATATAGAACATCCAGATGACACCCGACTTACTCCCATCATTCGCCAGCCCCGCTAGCGCCGGGTTCCCTGTGTAACAGACGATCGGGTCGAAGCCCGTCAGGCGCGCTGCTCCACCGGAAGGCGCTGCACCGCGGTCGGCGCGCCGTCGGGCGGTCTCCGCCGTCCCATCGCGCGGAACGACGCGCCACAGGATGCGGCGATCCGCCGCCCACATCTCGAGGATCCGCGCCGCACGCTCGGATCCCGTGAGCGACGCGTGCAGGCTCACGAGCCGGCGGACCTCGTCGCGTTCCTCGGGCAGCGGCCGCGTGATCCAGACGAGCTGCGGGTTCAGCATCGCCGGCAGGGCGCCGTCGGGGTCGCGGACGTAGATCGCGCCGCCGGTCATGCCGGCGCCGAGGTTCATCCCGAACGGGCCGAGCACCACGACCAGCCCACCGGTCATGTACTCGCAGCCGTGCTCGCCCATGCCCTCGACCACGGCCACCGCGCCGGAGTTCCGCACCGCGAAGCGCTCGCCGACGCGCCCGGCCACGAAGAGCTCTCCCCCGGTCGCGCCGTAGAGCACGGCGTTGCCGGCGAGGTGCGCGTCGCCGACGTCGTCGTCCGGGGGTGAGATCACGATCCTGCCGCCGCTCATCCCCTTGCCGACGTGGTCGTTCGCCTCGCCGACCAGCCGGAGGTCGACGCCGGAGGCGAGGAACGCGCCGAACGACTGGCCGGCCGATCCGTCGAACGACGCCCGGACCGAGCCCGGCGGATCGTCCGTGCCGAACCGCCGTCCGATCGCCCCGCCGAGGCGCGCGCCGACCGCGCGGTCCTCGGTCGTGATCGGGTAGCGCAGGGTCGCGTGGGCGCCGGTCGACACCGCGGCCCATCCGTCCCGGTGGAGCCGGTCCCCCAGGTCCGAGCGCGGCGCGGGGACCAGCAGGCGTCACCCCGAGCCGGCGCCGTTCGCCCGAGGGCTCGAGGAGTTCGGACAGGTCGAGACCGTCCGCTCCCGCCCCCTCGACCGGCTCCAGCAGATCCACGCGGCCGATCGCGTCCTCGAGCGAGCGGAGCCCGAGGTCCGCGAGCGTGTGCCGGACATCCTCGGCGACCGACGTGAGGTACGACACGACCATCTCGGGGGTGCCGGCGAACCGAGCCCGGAGCTCGGGGCGCTGCGTCGCGATCCCGACCGGGCACGTGTCGAGGTGGCAGGTCCGCACCATGATGCAGCCCTCGGCCAGCAGGAGCGCCGTGCCGAACGAGAACTCGTCCGCGCCGAGCAGCGCCGCGAGGACCACGTCGCGACCGGTCTTCAGGCCGCCGTCCACCCGGAGCCGCACACGCCGGCGGAGCCCGCTGCGGACGAGCGCACGGTGCGTCTCCGCGAGCCCGATCTCCCACGGCAGGCCCACGTTCTTGATCGAGGACAACGGCGAGGCGCCGGTCCCGCCGTCCGCCCCGGCGACGTGGACGATGTCGGCGAGGGCCTTCGCGACGCCGGTCGCGATCGTCCCGACGCCGATCTCGGACACGAGCTTCACGGAGATGTCGGCGTCGGGGTTCACCTGTCGCAGATCGAAGATCAGCTGGGCCAGGTCCTCGATCGAGTAGATGTCGTGATGCGGGGCCGGGCTGAGCAGCGCGACGCCCGGCTGGGTATGGCGGATCGCCGCGATCTCGGCCGTCACCTTGTGCCCGGGGAGCTGCCCTCCCTCGCCCGGCTTCGAGCCCTGCGCGATCTTGATCTGGAGCTCGTCCGCGAACGCGCAGTACTCCGGGGTGACGCCGAAGCGGGCGGAGGCGATCTGCTTGATCGTCGAGTTCCGCGCGGTGCGGAACCGGGCGGCGTCCTCGCCTCCCTCTCCCGCGTTGGACCGGCCGCCGACGATGGCCATCGCGAGGGCGAGCGTCTCGTGCGCCTCGCGGGAGATCGCCCCGTGCGACATCGCGGCGCTCGAGAACCGGCGCAGGATCGCCGGCGCGGCCTCCACCTCCTCGAGCGGCACGCTCCGGCCCGCCGGCCGGAAGGCCAGCAGATCGCGGGGCTCGCTCGGACGGCGACCGTCCACCAGGTCGGCGTAGCCGGCCTGCTCGTCGGCGCCCTCCTCGCGTCCGTCGTCGTCCCGGACCGCGGTCGAGCGGAGATGCCGGAGCCCCGGGTCGACGCGTGCGATGGATCGCGCGAACGACCCCCGGGTTGGTCTCGTGGTACTCGCCCCCGTGACGGAACTTCACGGCTCCTCGGTTCACGAGCGGCGCGGGCGCCGACGCGAAGGCGGCGGCGTGACGGGCGAGCACCTCGGCCGCGATCGCCTCGAACCCGAGCCCGCCGAGCGGTGAGGACGTCCCGGGGAGGCAGCGCTCGGTGACCTCGCGCGACAGGCCGACGACGTCGAACGAGGCACCGCCTCGGTAGGCGTCGACGCACGCGATGCCGAGGCGGGCCAGGATCTTCAGGACGCCCTGCTCGATCGCGTCGCGGTACCGGCCGAGCGCCTCGTCCGCGGCGGCGGCGTCCTCCGGGTGGAGCGCCGCGACGGTCGCGAACGCGAGACGCGGATGGACGGCTTCGGCGCCGAACGCGAGCAGGCACGCGACGTCGTGCGACCCGATCGCGTCGCCGCTGTCGGCCACGATCGAGCACTCGGTGCGGAGTCCCGCGCGCACGAGCGCGGCGTCGACCGCGCCGACGGCCAGCAGGGACGGGATCGGCGCGCGGTCCCGGTCCAGCGCCGCGTCGCTGAGCACGAGGATGCCGTGGCCCGCCGCGACGGCGTCCACCGCCGCGTCGCCGAGCCGCTCGAGCGCCGGGCGCGATGCCCTCGGGCCCCTCGCCGGCCGCCCAGGTCGCGTCGAGGACCTCGCCGCGGGGCACGTGGAACACCACGAAGGTCGGCAGCTCCAGCTGGGCGGCGGCCTGCGGCCGCTCCCAGATGAGCGGATCGCGCGGACCGAGCAGCGTGGTCGTGGACATCACGAACCGTTCGCGGATGTGGTCGATCGCCGGGTTGGTCACCTGCGCGAAGCGCTGCTTCAGGTGCCCGAACACGGAGCCGCGGCGCACCGACATCGGTGCGATCGGCGTGTCGTCCCCCATCGAGAACGTCGGCTCGCCGCCGTCGGCGGCCATCGGACGCAGCAGCAGCGTGACGTCCTCGCGCCCGTAGCCGAACGCCGTCTGGTGCCGGAGGAGATCCGCAGGGACCTGCGCGGCCGGATGGTCCATCCCCAGGACGATCCGGTGCTCGGCCGCCCACGTCGCGTACGGGCGCGACATCGCGATCCGCCGGACCGGATCCAGCTCGACGCCGCCGCGACGGGGGTCGACCACGAGCATGTCGCCCGGCCCCAGCTTGCCGCGCCGGACCAGGCCGTGGCCTCCGACGTCGACGGCGCCGGCCTCGGAGGCGCAGGCCACCAGCCCGTCCTCGCAGATCGCCGAGCGGAGGGGGCGGAGCCCGTTGCGATCCATGGCCGCGCCAACCGCCACCCCGTCGCTGAAGATCAAGGCGGCCGGTCCGTCCCACGGCTCCATCACCGACGCGTGCCACCGGTAGAAGCCGCGGACGTGCGGCTCCATCTCGGGCCGCCGTTCCCAGGCGGCGGGCACCGTCATCGCGACGGCGTGCGCTATCTCCCGCGTCGCTCCTTCGCGGATCAGCAGCTCGATCACCTCGTCGAGCATCGAGGAGTCGGATCCCTCGGGGTCGACCGAGGGCCGGAACAGCTCCTCGATCTCGGAGGACTCCAGCCCGAGCCGTCCCTCGCGCGTCGCCATCCGTCGGACGTTCGCGCCGAGCGTGTTGATCTCGCCGTTGTGGCACAGCACGCGGAACGGCTGCGCGCGCTCCCACGAGGGGGCCGTGTTCGTCGAGTAGCGCTGGTGGAACACGATGAACGGGGCGGCGAACCGCGGATCCCGCAGATCGCGGTAGAAGGGGGCCAGCTGGTCGGCCGCGACGAGCGCCTTGTACGTGACCGTGGAGAAGCTGCAGGAGACGACCGTCAGATCCAGCTGATCCCGGCGCGCCTCCGCCTCGATCCTCCGGCGGGCGCGGAACGCCGCGTGCTCACGGCGTTCCGCGCCCGGGCCCGGACGGCGGCGGAACACGGCCTGGACGATCGACGGCATCGTGACGCGGGCGCGCGCCCCGAGCGCGCCCGCGTCGACCGGCACCTCGCGCCAGGCGAGGACCTCGAGGCCCTTCGGCCTCGCAGGCACGCTCGACGATCCCGGCGGGTCCCCCTCCCGCTCCGCACCGCAGGAACAGCATCGCGACACCCGGCGGCTCGGCCGCCTCGATCGCGAGCTCCTCCTCGAGGAAGCCGCGAGGGATCGGGACGAGGACACCGGCGCCGTCGCCGGTCTTGGCGTCCGCATCCACGGCGCCCCGGTGGCGCATCCGCGTGAGGGCGTCGAGCCCGAGCTCGACGATCGCCCGCGCGGGACGTCCCGCCGCGTCGGCCACGAACCCGATGCCGCACGCATCGCGCTCGCGCTCCCATGGAGCGAGGAGCGGAGCGTCGATGCCGGGGGGGCCGTGGGTCCGCATGGGTCCTCGAGGCGCTCAGACCGCGACATCGGTCTCGGTCCGGAGCTCGTCCTCCGGCTCGTCGGCCGCCAGATCGATCGTCTCGGCGTCCACGTGGACCCCGTTCGCGATGAACCCGGTGTCCTGATCCATCTGGTACGCGATCGTGCCGTGCTCGTGCAGGTCGAGCCCCTGCATCTCGCCGGTCTTCGAGACGCGCAGCGTGCGGGTGCGGTGCACCAGGTACATCACCCCGAACGCCACGGAGGTGACGACGACCACGCACGTCAGGCTCCCGATGAACTGCGCCTTCAGCTGTGCGAGCCCGCCGCCGTAGAAGAGGCCGCGGACCGTGACCGAGGTGTCCACGCCGTCGGGCGTCGGCACCCCGAACGCGCCGGTCGCCAACAGGCCCAGGCTGAGCGTCCCCCAGATGCCCGCAGCGCCGTGGACCGCGACCGCGCCCACCGGGTCGTCGACGCGGGACCATTCCATCGCGTCGATCGCGAGCGGGACCACGACCCCGGCGACCGCGCCGATCACCACGGCCCCCGCGGGCGAGACCCAGTAGCACGGACACGTGATCGCGACGAGGCCCCCGAGGAACCCGTTCACGGACATCCCGAGGTCCCACGTCTTCGTGCGCGGATACACCCAGAACATCGCCACGAGACCGCCGGCGCACGCCGCGAGGGTCGTGTTCGTGGCGACGCGTCCGATCCCCTCGAAGTCCATCGCCGAGAACGTCGAGCCGGGGTTGAACCCGTACCAGCCGAACCACAGGATCACGCCGCCGATCGCCGCGATCGTCAGGTCGTGCGGCGCGAACGGGCCGCCGCCGTCCCGTTTGAACCGCCGGCCGAGCCGCGGTCCGAGGACGATCGCCCCGGCGAGGGCGACGGCCCCGCCGACCGTGTGCACGACCGTCGATCCGGCGAAGTCCCGGAACCCGGCGCCGCCCGTGAAGGAGTTCAGCGCGCCGGGGGACATGGTCGCGAGCCATCCGCCCGGCCCCCAGACCCAGTGGCCGAAGATCGGGTAGATGAACCCGGAGACGGCCAGGGAGTAGAGCAGGTCGCCCTTGAAGCCCGTGCGCCCGACCATCGCGCCGGAGGTGACCGTCGAGCACGTGTCGGCGAACGCGAACTGGAACAGGAAGAACGCGAGGAAGGCGACGCCCGTCGAGCCGTAGGTCGCGGGGGTGCCCTGGAGGAAGAAGTACTGGTGACCGATCAGACCGTTGCCCTCGCCGAACATGAACGCGAACCCGAACGCCCAGAACAACAGGCCGCACAGGCACGTGTCGACGATGCACTCCGCGAGGACGTTGACCGTCTCCCGCGACCGCGCGAAGCCCGCTTCGAGGCCCATGAATCCCGCCTGCATGAAGAACACGAGGAACGCCGCGATGAGCGTCCACATCGTGTTGATCGGGTTCACCAGCTCGTTCGCCTGATGCGTCGCGGTCTGCGCCGACGCCGGCGTGCCGATCAACGACGAGAGCAGGTTCAACCCCAGGAGCAGGACGACGACGCCGATCATCTTGCCGGCGAAGATCACGCCGATCCGCCGCCGTGTCCCGGGGCGGCGCAGGCGCTCGCGGATCGTCGATCTGGTCTGGACGTCCATCGGTCTCCCCTTCCTCGGCGCGGCGCGCCGCTCTCGACGAGGCGAAGCTAGGTGGCCGCCGTTTCACGTCCGTTTCCCGCGTATGACGTGTGTGTGAACTGGGTCCCCCCGCGGCTGCGCGTAACGCGCTGTTTACGCGGGCGCAATGGACCCGCAACGGGGCGCCGCTACGCTGCGTGCATCCGCGAGGAGGTGCGACGCCGATGGCCCGCGACGACGATCAGCGCACCTTCGTGCTCCGGACCGTCGAGGAGCGGGAGATCCGCTTCGTGCGTCTGTGGTTCACGGACGTGCTCGGGTTCCTGAAGTCCTTCTCGATCCCCGCCCAGGAGCTGCCCGAGGCGCTCGAGGAGGGCGTGGGCTTCGACGGGTCCGCGATCGACGGCTTCGCCCGCGTCCAGGAAGCCGACATGATCGCGCGACCCGACGCGTCGACGTTCCAGGTCCTGCCGTGGCGGCCCGACGTCCCCGGCGTGGCGCGGATGTTCTGCGACATCCACACGCCCGACGGCCCGCCGTTCGCGGGCGATCCTCGACTGGTGCTGCGGCGGGTCGTCTCGCGGGCGGCCGACCTCGGATTCTCCTTCTACGTCGGCCCCGAGATCGAGTTCTTCCTGTTCGACGGCCCCACGGATCCGAAGCCGCTCGACGTCGGGTCGTACTTCGACCTCACGCCGCTCGACATCGGGAGCGACTTCCGGCAGCGGGCGATCACGTACCTCGAGGAGGTCGGGATCCCGGTGAAGGATTCGCACCACGAGGTGGCGGCCTCCCAGCACGAGATCGACCTGCGCCACACCGATGCGATCGCGATGAGCGACGCGATCATGACGTGCCGCCTGGTCGTGAAGGAGGTGGCGCGCGAGCTCGGCGTGTACGCGACCTTCATGCCGAAGCCGATCCAGGGCGCCTTCGGTTCCGGGATGCACACGCACGTGTCGCTGTTCGAGGGCGATCGCAACGCCTTCTTCGATCCGACCGGCGAGCACTCGCTCTCGAAGGTCGCCCGGTGCTTCATCGCCGGCCTCCTGCGGCACGCCCGGGCGATCACCGCGGTCACGAACCAGTGGACGAACTCCTACAAACGGTTGGTCCCCGGGTACGAGGCCCCGGTGCACGTGGGATGGGGCGCGCGGAACCGCTCGGCCCTCATCCGCGTGCCGCTCACGAAGCCGCACAAGGAGGCGGCCTGCCGGATCGAGTACCGGGCGCCGGACCCGGCGTGCAACCCGTACCTCTCCTTCGCGCTGATCCTCGCCGCAGGTCTGGACGGGATCGATCGCGAGGACGAGCTGCCGCCGGAGATGACCGACGACGTGTGGTCGATGGGCGACGCGGAGCGGATCGGGCGCGGGATCCCCGTCCTGCCCGAGAGCCTCCCGGAGGCGCTCGTCGAGATGGGCAGCAGCGAGCTCGTCCGGGACGTCCTCGGCGAGCATCTGTTCGAGTGGTTCATCGCGAACAAGCGGGCGGAATGGGACGAATACAGGACGTACGTCACGGGCCTCGAGCTCGAGCGGAACCTCCCGAGGCTGTAGGACGCTTCGCGCGCTGCGCCGCGGGCGCGCATCGCGGTCCGGCGTCGCCTCGCGCGACGCGGGATCCGACCCGCCCGCGTTGATCGTCGCCGACCCCGGCGCCGAGCGCGACCGCCTCGCGGGGGAGCTCTCGCTGCTGGGCTTCCCGTCGATCGTGCGCGGCTCCGACTCGCCCTGGCACGACGCCCCGGCGTGGGTCGCCCTGTTCGTCGTGCTCGACGACCTCGATACCGCGGCCCGGCGTGTCGAGGAGGCCCGGTCCGCACCGGGGTTCGAGCCGGTGCCCGTGCTGTGGCTGGTGCGGCCGGACGCGTTCGCGCACGTGCCCGACCTCGATGGGTCCGACGACTTCATCGGGGTGCCCTACGCCGTGGCGGAGTTGGGGGTCCGGCTCCGGCGGCTGCGGCGGCGTTCCGGACACGACGACCCCGACCTGATCCACCGGGGACCGCTCGCGATGAACGTCGCGACGTACCACGTGACGTTGCTCGACAGGACGCTCGACCTCACGTTCATGGAGTTCGAGCTGTTGAAGCTCCTGGTGCGGAGCCCGGGGCGCGTCTTCACGCGGGACGAGATCCTCGCGCGGGTCTGGGGCTACGACTACTTCGGCGGGATGCGCACCGTCGACGTGCACATCCGCCGGGTGCGATCGAAGCTCGGGCAGGATCACGCCTGGCTGATCGAAACGGTCCGCAGCGTCGGGTATCGCTTCGCGCAGGTCCATCCTTGAGGGATGGGCCTTGACGGCAAGGGCGTTGAGCGGATGCGAGGGTCATCCGCGGCATCGATCCCGGCGCCGCTCCGCCGGGAGGTCCGTCTCCTCTCGACGATCCTCGGTCGCGTGGTCGAGGAGTCCGACGGTCCGGAGCTCCTGGCCGACGTCGAGCGCCTGCGCCGGGCCACGATCGCGTTCCGCCGGGACCCGACGCCGGAGCGACGATCGCGCATCGCCCAGATCGTCGACGGCTTCGCACCGGAACGCGCCGAGCAGGTCGCTCGGGCGTTCACCTGTTACTTCCAGCTGATCAACCTCGCGGAGGAGCACCACCGGCTGCGCGTCCTCCGCGGCCGCGATGGCGCGAGGGAGGCGGTCAGGGACTCGCTCGCCGCCGGCGTGGCGGACGCGCGCGACGCGCTCGGCGACGACGGTCTCACGGCGCTGCTGGGGCGGCTCGAGATCATGCCCGTCCTCACGGCGCATCCGACCGAGGCGCGGCGGCGCGCGATCGTCGAGACCCTGTGGCGCGATCGGCGCGCTGGTGCGACGGCTCGACGACGCGCAGCTGTCCGCGAGCGAGCGCCTGGACGTCGATCGGCGCCTGATGGAGGAGGTGACGGCGCTGTGGCGCACCGGCCAGGTCCGCGCCCGCCGTCCGGAGCCGCTGGACGAGGTGCGCGCCGAGATGGCGCTGTTCGACCAGACGATCTTCGACGTGTTGCCCATCGTGGCCCGCGAGATGGATCGCGCGCTCGCGCCCGGTTCCGGGGCGCGCGCGCCGGCGTTCGACCGGCCGTTCCTCCGATGGGGGACGTGGGTCGGCGGCGACCGGGACGGCAACCCGCGCGTGACCGCGGAGGTGACCCGGCGCGCGGTCGAGATCGCGGCGGAGCACGTCCTGCTCGGTCTCGAGTCCGAGGCGCGGCGCATCGCCAGGTCCCTGACCGCCTCCGAGCGGGACACACCGGCGACCCAGGAGCTGCTCCAGCGGCTGGCGGGAGCCGCGGACGTCCTCCCGGTGGTCGCCGGAGAGCTCGAGCGCCGGCTGGCCGACTCGCCGCACCGACGGATGCTGGCGTTGACCGCGCACCGCCTGGCGGCGACCCGGAGCGAGGCGAGCGGCCGGTACCCCGACGCGGACGCCTTCCGTGACGACCTCCGCGTCATCCAGCGGTCGCTGGCCGCCGCCGGCGCGGAGCGGCTCGCCTACGGCGAGCTCCAGCACCTCCTCTGGCAGGCGGAGGCGTTCGGGTTCCACCTGGCGGAGCTCGAGGTCCGGGAGCACGCCGCCGTCGTCGCCTCCGCGCTCGAGGGCTCCGCTCGGGCGGCGAGCGAGCCGAGCCCGGCCACCCGGGAGGTCCTCGCGACGATCCGCACGATGGCCGAGCTCCAAGGTCGGTTCGGGCCGGCGTGCTGCCGGCGCTACGTCGTGAGCTTCACGCGCGCGGCCTCCGACGTGCTCGCGGTCCACGAGCTCGCGGCGCTCGCGTCGCCCGATCAGGGCTTCGAGCTGGACGTGGTGCCGCTGTTCGAGACCCGGGCCGACCTGGCCGCCGCCACGGGGATCCTCGACGAGCTCCTGAAGGCTCCCGTCTTCGCCGACCGCGTGGCGGCGCGTGGGGGCCGGGTCGAGGTCATGCTCGGGTACTCCGATTCGGCGAAGGAGGTCGGCGTCCTCGCCGCGAACCTCGCGATCTACCGGGCGCAGGTCGACCTGACCGCCTGGGCTCGCGACCACGGGCTCCGCCTCACGATCTTCCACGGCCGGGGCGGCGCGCTCGGCCGCGGCGGCGGCCCCGCGAGCCGGGCCATCCTCGGCCAGGCGCCGGGGTCCGTCGACGGGGGCTTCAAGACGACCGAGCAGGGCGAGGTGGCGTTCGCTCGCTACGGGAACCTCCGGATCGCCCAGCGGCATCTCGAACAGATGACGAGCGCGGTGCTGGTCGCCTCGACGCCGATGCACGAGGCGCGGCTCGAGGCGTGCTGGGAACGGTTCCGGCCGGCCGCCGCACGGATGGCCGAGGCGTCGGAGACCGCCTACCGAGCCCTGATCGGACGGCCGGGGTTCGTCGGCTTCTTCCTGCGCGCGACGCCGATGGACGAGATCGGATCGCTCGCGCTCGGTTCGCGTCCCGCGCGCCGGCCCGCGGGCCCCGACGCCGGGGACCTCACGGAGCTCCGCGCGATCCCCTGGGTGTTCGCGTGGGGCCAGAGCCGGATCAACCTCCCCGGCTGGTACGGCCTCGGCTCCGGGCTGGCCGCCGTCGCCGGGGAGCGCGGCGGCCTCGCGCAGCTGCGTGCGATGGCCGCCGAGTGGCCGTTCTTCACGTCGTTCCTGGAGAACGCCGAGCTTTCGCTCGCGAAGGCGGATGCGCCGATCGCGGAGCTCTACCTCGAGCTCGGTGACGACGCGGCGATCGCTGCCGCGATCGTCGAGGAGCACGCGCGGACCACCGATCTCGTGCTCTCGATCACGGGCCACGATGCGCCCCTGGCGGGCCGGCCCCTGCTGCGCACGGCGGTCGACCTGCGCAACCCGTACGTCGACGCGCTCTCGTTCCTGCAGCTCCGCTTCCTCCGCGCGGCGCGCGAGGACCCGGCCGATGCGGAGAGCCGCCGGCTCGTCCAGATCACGATCAACGGCGTCGCGGCCGGGCTGCAGAACACCGGCTAGGGATGCTCCGACGGTCCCCCACTCGCTACACTCGGGCGCCGATGGTCCCTTCCGGGTCTCATCGGATCCGGGCCAGGTAGCTCAGTCGGTAGAGCACGCGGCTGAAAACCGCGGTGTCGGCAGTTCGATCCTGCCCCTGGCCACGACCCCTCGATCGCGAGGCTAGTTCAGGATCTCGCGGCTCCGGACCTCTGCCCAGTGGCTCAGCACGCTCTGGTAGACGTCGGCCGACCGCCCGTACTCCAGCTTCTCGAGTGCCTCGAGCGCCTCGCGCAGATCCGCGGCGCTGTGATCGTCGTCCAGCTCGTCCCACGTGAGGAAGTCGCACAGCTCGCCGTAGTCGAGCTCCACCAGCGACCGCGGCTCGAACGCCGAGAGCCACTGATGCAGGTCCAGCAGCAGCTCGCCGATCGGTCCGAGGTCCGAGCCGCGCAGGACGTGCACGGCGTTCTCCGCCCGGCGCATCGCACGACGCGTGTACGTCGCGTAGCGCAGGCGCAGCCGTCCCTGGTCGTCCTCGACGATGCGCCGCTCGTCGTCCTTGAACAACAGGAACCAGCGGATCGGCACGTGCCAGGGGCTCTGATGGACGAAGACGACCTGGTCCCGCGTCCGGCGACGGTGCCGGGCGAGCTCGCGGCGGGCACGCCGCGCCTCCTTCTTCGGCACGAACACGTCCCACAGGTCCATCGGCTGGGCATCGCGGAACGCCAGCATCGAGGTGAGGATCCGCATCCGCAGGCGCTGCGGCGAGACGTAGGTCCGGCCCTCGATCACGCGGATCTCGGCGTGCTCCCGGTCGGCCGGCGCCAGCAGGCCGACGCCGTCGCCGGTCGGGCGGTCGGCGAACCGGGGCGGGCCGTCCCCGAGCGCGGCGCGCTGAACCAGGTAGCGCTCCCAGTGCAGCTGCTCCTCCCGCTCGAACGCGTCGAGCGGCTGGAACACCCGGAGGTAGGCCGACGGCACCATCGCGACTCCCGAGTCTATCGACGTGAGGTTCCCCTATCCTCTCGGCATCCCCCGGAAGGAGCTTCAGGCGTGTCCGATGCGACCGAGATCGGCGATGCGACCGAACGCGTCCTGCCCGCCGCGGACGCGACCGGCCTGAGCGCCGAGGAGCTCCGGGACCTGCTGCGCTGGATGGTCGTGGCGCGGCGGCTCGACCGGGAGTGCATCGCGCTGCAGCGCCAGGGCGAGCTGACGGTCTACCCCGGCTTCGAAGGCCAGGAGGCCGCGCAGGTCGGGAGCGCGACCGCCCTGGCCGCCGAACGACTTCGTCTGGCCGACGTTCCGCGAGCTGGCCGCCGCGATCGTGCGCGGCGTGGACGCCGTGCAGTACCTCCAGTACCACCGCGGCACGTGGCACGGCGGCCCGTACGACCCGCGCGCCACCCGGTTCGGGCCGATCAACATCCCGATCGCGACGCAGATCCCGCACGCCGCCGGGTACGCGCTCGGGCAGAAGCTGGACGGGACCGATGCCGTGACGCTCGTGTACTTCGGCGACGGCGCCACCAGCGAGGGCGACTTCCACGAGGCCGCGAACCTCGCCGGCGTCTGGAAGCTCCCGCTGGTGCTGTTCTGCCAGAACAACGGGTGGGCGATCAGCATGCCGACCGCGCAGCAGACGGCCGGCGAGATCTGGCGCCGCGCGGAGGGCTACGGCTTCCCGGGCGTCCGCGTCGACGGCAACGACGTGCTCGCCGTTCGGGAGGCGACGGCGGCGGCGCTGGCGCGCGCCCGGGCCGGCGACGGCCCGACGCTGATCGAGGCGATGACGTACCGGATCGGCGCGCACTCCACCGCCGACGATCCCGCGCGGTACCGCGCCGACGACGAGGTCGAGCGGGCCCGCGCCGGCGACCCGATCGCGCGCTACCGGGAGTGGCTGCTCGCGAGCGGCGCTGCGGACGCGGCGTTCGCGGCGACCTGTGAGGAAGAGGCCGAGGCGTTCGCGATGCAGGTCCGGGCCGGCGTGATCGCGACGCCGCCGCCGCCCGAGGCGTGGATGTTCGACTGGGTCTACGCAGAGCCGCCCGCGGGCTGGGACCGGATGCGCGACGAGGCGCTCGGATGAGCGAGTGGACGATGTCCGGTGCGCTGAACCGGGCGCTGGGCGACGCGCTCGTCGAGGATCCGCGGGTGCTGGTGTTCGGCGAGGACGTCGGCCGCAGCGGCGGCGTGTTCCGCGTGACCGACGGCCTCCAGGCCGCGCACGGGCCCGCGCGCGTGTTCGACACCCCGATCAGCGAGGCCGGCATCACCGGCGCCGCGGTCGGGCTGTGCTTCGCGGGCTGGCGCCCGGTCGTCGAGCTCCAGTTCGACGCGTTCTCGTATCCGGCGTTCGAGCAGGTCGTGGACCACGTCGCGAAGATGCGGAACCGCACGCGCGGTCGCGTCGACATGCCGATCACGATCCGCATCCCGGCGTTCGGCGGCATCAAGGGCAAGGAGCACCACGGCGAGAGCCCGGAGTCGTACTACGCCCACACCGCGGGGCTCAAGGTCGTCGTGCCCTCGAGCGCGCTCGACGCGTACCGGCTGCTGCGCCAGGCGATCGCGGACCCGGATCCGGTCGTGGTGCTGGAGCCGAAGGCGCGCTATTGGTCGAAGGAGACCGGCGAGCTGTCGGCCGACGGGCCGGGCATCGGCGAGGGCCGGATCGTCCGCAGCGGCGACGACGCCACGATCGTGGCGTACGGCGCGATGGTCAGCCGCGCGCTCGATGCCGCCGTGACGCTCGCCGACGCGGACGGGATCCACGCTCGCGTCGTCGACCTCCGGTCGCTGTCGCCGCTGGACGACGAGCTGCTCGCGCGCTGCGCGCGGGAGACCGGCCGGGTCGTCGTGGTGCACGAGGCGCCGCGGTCGCTCGGGGTCGGCGCGGAGGTCGCCGCGCGCGTGATGGAGCTGGCGTTCGACCACCTCCAGGCGCCGGTCGCGCGCGTGACCGGCTGGGACGTCCCGTACCCGCCCGCCTCGCTGGAGCAGCACTACCTGCCGAGCGTCGAGCGGATCGTCGAGGCCGTGCGGGCGGTGAGCAGCTACTGATGGCCGAGCGCGTGTTCGCGTTGCCGGATCTGGGTGAGGGCCTCGAAGAGGGCCGGATCGTGACGTGGCTGGTCGCCGCCGGCGACGAGGTGACGCTGAACCAGCCGTTGGTCGAAGTGGAGACGGCGAAGGCGGTCGTCGAGATCCCGTCGCCGTTCGCTGGTCGCGTCGGTGCGTTGCATTTCTCCGAGGGCGACGACGTACCGGTGGGCGCGGCGCTCGTGTCGTTCGAAGTCGAAGGAGTCGCAGGAAGTGACGTTCATCCCCCACCCTCCAACCCCATCTCCTTCCGTCGATGTTGCTCGATCTTCCTTCCCCTCAGCTGAGCGCAGCGCAGGGAAAGACAAAGCGACCGCAACTCCACCTGTTCGGAAGTTGGCCAAAGACCTGCACATCGACATCGAGACGGTGCGAGGGACCGGACCCGACGGACGGGTGACGGACCAAGATGTTCGCCGCGCGGCAGCCTCGCCCGAGGTTGCTGCGAGCCGACGCAACGACGATCGACCTCGACCACGTCCGGCGACAGGTCGCGGCGAACCTCACGCAGGTCGCCGCGATCCCGCAGGTCACGACGTTCCGCACGGTCGACTGCACGGAACTCCAGGCGTTCCGCGAGGAGCTGCGGGGTCTCGCCGCTGCCGGTCGCGCTCGCGGCGCTCTGCCGCACGATCCCCGCGCATCCGCTGCTCAACGCCCGATGGGCCGAGGACCACCTCGAGCTGCGGACCACGATCAACGTCGCGATCGCGACCGACACCGAGCGCGGGCTGATGATCCCGGTCCTGCAGGACGCCGGCGCGCGCGGGATCGCCGACCTGAAGGCGGAGGTCGCGCGGCTGGCGGGCGCCGCGCGCGACGGGACGCTCGGGCTCGAGGACATCCGGCCGACCGCGACGATCGGGTTCAGCAACACCGGCTCCTACGGGTCCGAGGCCGGCACGCCGCTGCTGACGCCGGGCTGCGCGGTGACGCTCGCGTTCGGCGTGATCCAGCCGCGCGCCCTCGTGGTTGACGGCGCCGTGGTGCCGCGACCGGCGGCGACGCTGTCGCTCACGTTCGACCACCGCGTGCTCGACGGCGCGACGGCCGGGCGCGCGCTCACCGACCTGGTCGACCGGTTGCAGTCGCCGGACCTCCTGCGAGACTTGCCGCGATGAAGATCGCGTCCCTCCTGCCGTCGGCGACCGAGATCGTCTACGCGCTCGGCCTCGGCGACGACCTCGTCGGCGTGACGGACGAGTGCGACTACCCGGCGGACGCGGTCACGAAGCCGGTGATCTCGCGCAGCGCGCTCCCCCAGGGCCGCATCCAGACCCCGCGCGAGATCGACGACGCCGTCCGGGCGAGCGTGGGGCAGACGGGCGCGCTCTACGTGCTGGACACCGACCTGCTCCGACGCGAGCAGCCCGAGGTGATCCTCACGCAGGACCTCTGCCGCGTGTGCGCGGTGCCCGCCGGGCAGGTCAAGGAGGCGCTCGACAAGATCGGCCTGCCGGACGCGAAGGTGATCTCCCTCGACCCGAACACCTTCGAGGAGGTGCTCGCGCAGATCGAGGTCGTCGGGAAGCTGCTGGACCGCTCGGAGCAGGCCACCGCGCTGACGGCCTCGCTGCGCGAACGCGTCGCCGCCGTCCGCGAGACCGCCAAGCGCGTTCCGACGGTCAGCGTCTTCGCCCTCGAATGGTCCGATCCGCCGTTCTCGGCGGGCCACTGGATCCCGGACATGATCGAGCTGGTCGGCGGCACGCCCGTGCTGGCGGAGAAGGGCCAGCCCTCGCGCGTGGTGGCCTGGCACGAGGTCCGGGTGGCCGCGCCCGAGGTGATCGTGTTCATGCCGTGCGGCTACTACCTGGAGGAGGCCGAGGAGGAGGCCGCCACGTTCCTGGACCACCCGGAGTTCGCCGAGACGCCGGCGGTCCGCAACGGCAACGTGTACGCGGTCGACGCGACGTCGTACTTCTCGCGGCCGGGCCCGCGGATCGTCGACGGGCTGGAGATCCTCGCGTGGGCCGTGCACCCGGATTCGTATCCGACGCCGCCCGAGGGGACGATCGCGAAGCTCCGCTAGGCTCGCGCGATGCAGCGCGACGACGCCCCGATCCTCGAGTTCGATCCGTCGCCGACGGCGGTGATCGAGCCGTCGGAGCAGATCGCGGCGATGGATGTCCCCGACCACGTCGTGCTGTGCTTCTTCCAGGACGTGATCGCGAAGGTCGTCGAGGAGCACGGCGGTCGCGTGATCGATCACGTGATCTCCGAGATCGGGCGCAATCCCGATCTGGGAGCTCTCCTACGGCGGCAGACGGCTCGCGATCGTGCATCCCGGGCGTCGGCTCGCCACTCGCCGGCCGGGTTCCTCGAGGAGCTGGTCGCTCGCGGGTGTCGAGCGTTCGTCGCGTGCGGCGGCGCGGGCGTCCTGGTTCCCGACGTCGCGCTCGGTCACGTGATCGGTGCCGACCGCCGCCGTCCGCGACGAGGGAACGAGCTACCACTACGCGCCGCGCTGCCCGGTTGGCCCATCCCACCGCCGGCCGCGGTGGACGCGATCGTCGCGGCCCTCCAGGAGCACGGCGTGCCGCACGTCCTCGGCACGACCTGGACCACCGACGCGATCTACCGCGAGACGAAGGACAAGATCGCTCGTCGCGTCGCCGAGGGCTGCCTCACGGTCGAGATGGAGGCCGCGGCCTTCTTCTCGGTTGCGGCGTTCCGCGGCGTGGCCTTCGGCCAACTCCTGTACGCCGGCGACGACCTCTCCGGAGACGCATGGGACGCGGCGCGGCTTCGGGACGAGCACGCTCGATGGCCGCGAACGTCTCGTTCCGCCTGGCCGCGGAGGCGGTGCTCCGGCTGTGACGGCTAGTATCCGGCCGCGATGAAGGGCACGAACCAGGTCACGCCGGAGGATCTCGGCAAGCGCGTCTCGTTCCAGTTCGAGCTGCCGAACGGGTACCTCTCCGAGGCGGTCGGGGTCTTCGAGCGGTGGGACGACGAGGCGCAGACCTACTTCGTGAAGAAGAAGGACGGCACCGAGGTCCGCGTGCCCGCGCGCGGCGTGCGCTTCGGCAAGGTGATCCCGGGATGAGCGACGCGTTCCCGACCGCGCACATCCGGCTGCGGCTCGGACAGGAGGACGCGCACTACGGCGGCAACCTCGTGGCGGGTGCGACGCAGTTGCGGATCGTCGGGGACCTGATCACCGAGCTCGCGATGCGCTACGACGGCGACGAGGGCCTCTTCCGCGCGTACGAGTCGGTCGAGTTCCTGGCGCCGCTGTACGCCGGCGATTGGATCGACGCGACCGGCAGGATCGTCAGCGCCGGGCGAACGAGCCGCCGGTGCGAGTTCGAGGTCTGGAAGATCGGCGCGGCGCGGACCGACGTCTCCGAGAGCGCCGCGGAGTTCCTCGACGAACCGATCCTGACGCTGAAGGCGATCGGCACGACGGTGGTGCCGGCCGAGCACCAGCGGTTCCCGCACTGAGCGGTCAGGACGCCTTCTGGAGGCCGTGCAGGACCTGGAGCAGCTCGTCGACGTCGAAGGGCTTCGGGACGTACGCGTCGGCGCCGAGCGCGGTCGCCTTCGCCTTGTCGTCCACCGAGGCGAGCGCGGTCACCATCACGACGCGGGGACGATCGGCGGCCGGCAGCTTCGCCAGCTCGCGGAGCACCGTCCAGCCGTCCATCTTCGGCATCATCACGTCGAGCACCATCAGCTCGGGGCGGTGGATCGAGATCTGCTCGAGCGCCTCGACGCCGTTGCGAGCCGTCGCCACGTCGTAGCCCTCCGATTCCAGCCCGAACCGGAGCACCCAGACGACCTGCGGCTCGTCGTCCACGACGAGCACCCGAGGCGCGGCGATCGCGTCCATACCTTGAATAACGGGTGCCGGCGGCCTCGACTCCATGCGCCATCAGGCTCGTTTCCCCGCTCGCCCGACGAGCCGACGACCTCGGTCGGAAGTCGTGCGGCCCGGGGTGATTCCTGACTAGTCCGCGCCGGGTAGTGTCCGGGCTCAGCCGATCCGCACCCCGGCGCCCGCGACGACCTCGCCGATCCGAACGGCCTGCGGCGCATGCCGCATCACGTCGTCCAGGTCGTCCGGCGCGACGAGCAGCACCATGCCGACCCCCATGTTGAACGTCGAGAACATCTCGTCGTCCGAGGCGCCGCTCGCACGCTGCACGAACCCGAACACGGGCTGCTCGCGCCAGGAGCCGCGGTCGATCGCTGGCGCCGAGGCCCGGCGGGAGGGCACGGGGCACGTTCTCGAAGAAGCCGCCGCCGGTGATGTGCGCGGCCGCGTGGAGCAGACCCGCGCGGCGCAGCGCGAGCACCGTGGGCGCGTCGATCGCGCACGGCTCCAGCAGCTCGTCGGCGAGCGTCCGGCCCAGATCCGCGGGGTCGTCGTCCAGCCGGTGCTGCGGGAGCACGGCCTCGCGCACCAGCGAGAAGCCGTTCGCGTGCAGGCCGGTGGACGGCAACCCGAGGACGAGGTCGCCCTCGCGGACGCGGTCCGGCCCGAGCAGCTCGGTCTCCTCGACGGCGCCGACGCAGAAGCCGGCCAGATCGAACGCGTCCTCCGCCATCACACCCGGGTGCTCGGCGGTCTCGCCGCCGAGCAAGGCGCAGCCGGCGCGCCGGCAGCCCTCCGCGACGCCCTCGACGATCCGCGCGACGCGCTCCGGAACGACCCTGCCGATCGCGAGGTAGTCCAGGAAGAACAGGGGCTCGGCGCCCGTGCACACGACGTCGTCGGCGCACATCGCCACGAGGTCGATCCCGACGGTCTCGAGCCGGTCGGTCATGCGCGCGATCTCGAGCTTCGTGCCGACGCCGTCGGTCGCGGCGGCCAGGAGCTTCCCGCCGCCGATCCGGAAGAGCCCCGCGAACCCGCCGACGGCGTCGGCGACCTCGGGACGGCGCGTCCGTTCGGCCAGATCCGCGATCAGCGCGACGGCCTTCGCGGCCGCCTCGGTATCCACGCCCGCGGCGCGGTAGGCGTCGCCCACGATCTCAGCCGGTCGGCAGCTGGAGCTGATCCTCCAGCACGAACTTCCCGGCGCCCTCGGGGATCTCGATCGGGTACTCCCCGTCGAAGCAGGCGCGACAGAACGACGTCTTCTCGCCACCGGCCGCCTCGACCATCCCGTCGAGCGACAGGTAGCCGAGCGAATCGGCCCCGACGTAGGCGCTGATCTGGTCGACCGTGAGGTCCGCGGCGATCAGCTCCTGCCGGGTCGGCATGTCGATCCCGTAGAAGCAGGGCCACTGGATCGGCGGACACGTGATCCGCACGTGGACCTCGGTCGCGCCGGCCTCGCGCAGCGCCTGCACGATCTGCTTCGTCGTCGTGCCGCGCACGATCGAATCGTCGACCACGACCAGGCGCTTGCCCCGGATCGAATCGGGCAACGGGTTGAGCTTGAGCTTCACGCCGCGGTCGCGCAGCGACTGCGAGGGCTGGATGAACGTGCGTCCCACGTAGTTGTTCTTGTAGAGCCCGTCGCCGTAGGGGATGCCGCTGATCTCGCTGAACCCCTGCGCCGCCGAGTGCCCGGTGGTCGGCACGGCGATCACGAGGTCGGCGTCGGCCGGATGCTCGGCGGCGAGCCGCCGGCCCATCTCGCGGCGCGCCTCGTGCACCGACCGGTCGCGCATGCGCGAGTCCGGCCGAGCGAGGTAGACCACCTCGAACACGCAGAGCGAACGCTTCGGCGACTCGGCGAACCGCATGCTGTGCAGCCCGCGGTCGTCGATCCGGACCAGCTCGCCGGGCTCGACCTCGCGCACGAGCTCCGCGCCCACGATGTCGAGCGCGCAGGTCTCCGAGGCCACGACGAACCCGTTCGGCAGCCGGCCGATCGAGAACGGTCGGACGCCGTGCGGATCGCGCGCGGCGTAGATGCTGCGTTCGTCCATGAAGATGAAGCAGAACGCGCCGCGGAGCATCGGCAGGACCCGCATCGCGGCTTCCTCGAGCGCGCCGGAGGCCGGCATGTCGTTCGCGATCAGCGTGGTGACGATGTCGGAGTCGGTGGTCGCGCCGCGCTTCGAGCCGACCAGGGCCGCCAGCTCGGCCGTGTTCACGAGGTTGCCGTTGTGCCCGAGCGCCAGCGAATGGACGCCGTCGGTCTTGAACACCGGCTGCGCGTTCTCCCACGTGGTCGAGCCCGTCGTGGAGTAGCGCGTGTGGCCGATCGCGAGGTCGCCGTGCAGGGTGGTCAGGGTGGCCTCGTTGAACACCTGGCTGACCAGGCCCATGTCCTTGTAGACCAGGATGTTCGTGCGGTCGGACACGGCGATGCCCGCCGATTCCTGTCCGCGATGTTGCTGGGCGAAGAGGCCGAAGTAGGTGAGCCGCGCGACGTCGTCACCGGGCGCCCATACGCCGAAGAGGCCGCATTCCTCTTTCGGTGACTCCGCGCCCATCGAGGGACCCAGTGTACCGGGCGGAGTCGGCGGTCCTCAGGGCAGGACCGAGACGGGAACCTCGCGGGCGACGGCGTCCAGCGCCGCCCGCTCGAACGACAGGACGACGCCGCCGTTGCGCTCCGCGCAGACCACCACGGCCGCCTCGACGAAGCGGAGGGGCAGCTCGGCGAAGCGCGTCATGAGCTGGTGGATCCGCGGGACGTCCCGGTCGCCGCAGTCCAGGAGCGTCTGACCGAGCTCGAGCCCGCGCAGGAACAGCGGCGCCGCGTTCGGGCCGAGGTGGCTCGCGAGCACGCGGTCGACCTCGGCCAGGATCGAGGCCGGCACGACGGTGGGCCGCCGAACGCGCTCGAGCGTCGCGGTCGCGGCGCGATGGTGCTGGTGCGAGCGGTCGAGGAGGGCCAGGACCGCCGACGGATCGAGCGTGATCACGGGCTGCGACCCACGGTCCCGGCTGCCGGCGTCCAGGCGCCGACCCAGGGAGGCAGCCGGAACCCCTCGTTGCGATCGAGGTACGCCTGGATCGCCGCGAGGATCAGCTGTTCCTGCGCTCGCCCGGATCTGGTCGCGAGCGCGTGCAGACGCCGGCGGAGGTCGGCATCGACACGAACGGTGACGTCGGATGTGATCGGATCGGCGTGGCGAACCACCGGGTGCTCCTCGTCATCGCTCCGCCACAGTTCATCACGTGATCTCGGTGTTCGCCGTGACCGACGTCACGCTCGTCGGCCATCGAGATCGCGGCCGCCCCCGATCCGGGCGCCGACGATCAGGACGTCGACGTCCACGGGCCGGAGCCGAGCCGCGGCGCGATCGCGCCCTCCAGCTCGAGGAGGTACTCCTTGCGCTGCAGGCCGCCGGCGTAGCCGGTCAGCTTCCCGCCGGCGCCGACGATCCGGTGACACGGCACCACGATCGGGATCGGGTTCGAGCCGAGCGCGGCGCCTACCGCGCGCGCCGCCGTCGGCCGCCCGATCGTCGTCGCGATCTGCCCGTACGTGCTCACCTGGCCGAACGGCACGCGCGCGGTCGCCGCCAGCACCTGCTTCGCGAACGGGTGCATCAGTCGGCGGTCCAGCCGCAGGTCGAACCGCTCGCGCGCGCCCGAGAAGTACTCCTCCAGCTCGTGCCGCGTCGCGTCGGTCTGCCGAGCCGTCGCGACGATCCTCGGCGAGAGCTCCGCGGCGATCCGCTCCAGCAGGTCGTCCCGGTAGTCGTCGTCGAACGCGATCGCGGCCAGGCCGCGGCCGGTGACCGCCACGAGGAGCTCGCCCACCGGCGAGGGCATCGTGGCGATCGCGACGTCGACGAGGCCGTCGGCGGCGGCGGCATCGCGGAACCGCGCCGCCGCCTCGCGCGAGGCAGCGCTCGGCCTCGACTCTTCGAGATCTTCGGCGAACCGCTCATCACACTCGTCCCTTCAGGCTCTTCAGTCCCTGGTAGGCGTTCGCCCGGACCGTCTCCGGGCTGCATCCCATCAGCTCGGCCGCCTCGGCGACCGACAGTCCCAGCACGTGGCGGTAGGTGACCGCGTCGCGCTGCCGTGGCGGCAGTTCCGCGACCGCTGCGACCGCCGCGACCGCCCGCCCGTCGCCGCGGCCCGCCGGCTCCGCCGGGACCTCCGGCGGCTCGGCGACCGGGATCGGGCCGCGCGCCGTGCGGCGATGGTGGTCGATCGCCTTGCGCGAGGCGATCCGCAGGACCCAGCGATCGAGCCGGGCCGCCTCGGTGCACCGCGGATAGGCGCGGAGCGCCGCCAGGAACGTCTCCTGGAAGACGTCGTCGGCGTGCTCGCGTCCGACCGCCGCGACGAGGTACCGGAACACCGTCGTCCGGTTCGCCTCGAGGAACGACTCGAACGGCGGCAACGCGTCTCTCACACGCTCCACCAACGCTTCACGGAGAGCCGTCGCTCCACCCCGACGCGGCGCGGCCTCGGCCGCCGCGTCCGGCTGCGCACGTACTCCGGCTCGGGCTCGGTCACCCGCCAGATCCTCCACCGGTCGTCCATCGATCTCCCCTTCCCTCGCGTCCGGGAGAACAACGCGCGGGAGCGGCCGAGCGTGAAACCCGGCTCAGACGGCCTCTCCGAGCAGCCGGGGGATCGCGCCCTCCCAGATCCCGGCGAGCTCGGCGACCGGCACGTCGAGCAACCCGTCGATCATGGCGCGCGGGCCGCCCGTCTCGCCGAGCCGCGCGATCGGCACGCCCCGCGCGGCGGCCAACCCGAGGAGCCGCTCCTCATCGGCGGGATCCACGGCGACGACGGCGCGCGAGGCCGACTCGGCGAACAGCGTGACGTGCGCGGGCAGGTCGCCGGGGACCGCGACCGCGAACCCGTTGCCGCCCGTGATCGCGCATTCGACGAGCGCCACCGCGAGACCGCCGTCGGCGCAGTCGTGCGCGCTGGCGAGGATCGTCTCGGCCGCCGCCTCCTCCAGCAGGCGCAGGAGCGCCCGCTCCCGCTCGAGGTCGATCGCCGGCGGCCTGCCCCCGGCGTTCCCCAGCACCGTCTGCGCGAACTCGGACCCGCCGAGCTCCGCGAACGTCTCGCCGAGCAGATGGATCGCGAGTCGCGGCCGGGGGAACCCGCCGGGCACCCGCAGGCGGTGATCGGCCAGCAGGCCGAGCATCCCGATCACCGGGGTCGGATCGATCGCGGAGCCTCCCGAGCCGTTGTAGAAGCTGACGTTGCCGCCGGTCACCGGTGTGCCGAGCGCGAGGCACGCATCGCGGATGCCACGGATCGACTCCGCGAACTGCCACATCACCTCGGGCTGCTCGGGATCGCCGAAGTTCAGGCAGTTCGTGATCGCGAGCGGGCGCGCGCCGGTCACCGCGACGTTCCGCGCGGCCTCGGCGACCGCGTGGACCGACCCGAGGTAGGGATCGAGCGCGCCGAAGCGGCCCTTCCCGTCGGTGGACAGCGCCAACGCCTTGCTGCCGACGCGCACGAGCGCCGCGTCCGAGTCGGGACCGGCGACCGAGTTCCCCTGGACGAGCCGGTCGTACTGCTCGTAGATCCACCGCTTGCTCGCGATGTTCGGGGCGGCGAGCAGCGCGCGCAACGCGTCGGCCGGATCGCCGTCGTACGGCACGAACGTGGGATCCTCGGCGCCCGAAGCGGCCCGCGCCGGCGCCGCGGCGGGGCGGTCGTACTCCGGGCCGTCGTCGGCGAGGGAGCGCGCCGGCACCGTGGCGACCACCGCGCCGGCGCTCGAGACGGTGAGCTCGCCGCCCGGGACCAACTCCCCGATCACCGCGGTGGTCAGTCCCCACCGCGTGCAGATCCGGTCCACGTCCTCCAGGCGCGACGGATGGACGATCGCCAGCATCCGCTCCTGCGATTCCGACGTCAGGATCTCGAACGGCTCCATACCCGCGCTCGCGCAGGGGCACCGCGTCCAGATCGAGCCGCACGCCCATGCCGGCCCGGGCTGCCGACTCGCTGACGGCGCAGGTGATGCCGGCGCCGCCCAGATCCTGCAGGCCCTCCAGCACGTCCTCGCCGATCAGCTCGAGCGTCGCCTCGATCAGGAGCTTCTCCGTGAAGGGGTCGCCGATCTGGACCGACGGCCGCGACGCCTCCGAGCCGTCCTCGAGCGTCGCGGAGGCCAGCACCGAGACGCCGCCGATGCCGTCACGGCCGGTCGAGGCGCCGTAGAGCACGAGCAGCGAGCCCACCTGCGGCGTGTGCGACTGGGCGGTCATCAGCCGGTCGGCCTCGGCGATCCCGACGCACATGACGTTGACCGTCGGGTTCGCCGAATGGGGCTCCGCGAAGCGCACCTCGCCGCCGACGGTCGGCACGCCGATGCAGTTGCCGTAGCCGCCGATGCCGGCGACGACCCCGGACAGCAGCCAGCGGTTCCGCTCGTGTTCGAGGGGACCGAACATCAGCGGATCGAGCAGCGCCACCGGGCGGGCGCCCATCGAGACGATGTCCCGCACGATGCCGCCGACCCCCGTGGCGGCGCCCTGGTAGGGCTCGATCGCGCTCGGGTGCGAGTGCGATTCGATCTTGAACACGACCGCGGTTCCGTCGCCGATGTCGACCGCGCCGGCGTCCTGCCCCGGTCCGACGAGCACCGCCTCCCCCTCGGTCGGCAGGGTCCGCAGGTAGATCTTCGAGGACTTGTACGAGCAGTGCTCGGACCACATCACCGCGTACATCGCGAGCTCGGTCGGATTCGGCTCGCGGCCGAGCGTCGCCTCGATCCGTGCGAGCTCGTCGTCCCGCAGGCCGAGCCGCTGATGCAGGGGCGGCTCGGTCATGTCGCGATGCCCACCAGCGCCGAGCGCAGCAGCGACGCGAACAGCGGCTGTCCGCCCACCGGCCCGATATCCGGATCGACCGCGTGCTCGGGGTGCGGCATCAGGCCGACGACGTTGCCGGCCTCGTTCCGCACGCCGGCGATGTTGTCCGTCGCGCCGTTCGGGTTGTGCGCGGCATCGACGATGCCCTCGCGGGAGGCGTAGCGGAACACGACGAGGTTCCCGTCCTGCACCCGTTCGAGCTGCTCGGGCGTGGCCACCCACTGCCCCTCGCCGTGCTTGATCGGGATCTGCACGGTCTCGCCGGGGGTCAGCTCGTTCGTGACGATGGTGAGCGACGTCTCGACGCGCAGCCAGACGTTCCGGCAGACGAACCGCAACGACCGGTTCCGGATCAGCGCGCCGGGCAGCAAGCCCGATTCGCAGAGGATCTGGAAGCCGTTGCAGATACCGAGCACCGGCGAGCCGCGGTCGGCGAAGCGCACGACCTCCTCCATCACCGGGGCGAAGCGGGCGATCGCGCCGCACCGCAGGTAGTCGCCGTAGGAGAACCCGCCGGGCAGCACGACGGCGTCCACCCCGCGCAGGTCGGCGTCCGCGTGCCACAGCGGCACGGCCTCGCCGCCCATCGTCGCGATCGCCCGCAGGGCGTCGCGATCGTCGAGCGACCCGGGGAACGTCACGACCCCGATCCTCGGGGTGCGAACCGTCACGGCTTCGCCTCCACCTCCAGCACGCGGACGTCCTCGATCACCGGGTTCGACAGCAGCCGTCGCGCCATCTCCTCGACCTGGGCCATCGCCGCGGTCTGGTCCGGGGCCTCGACGTCCAGCTGGATGTGCTTGCCGACCCGGACCCCGGAGACGTTCGTCCATCCGAGCGCCGGCAGCGCGGACTCGACCGCCTTGCCCTGCGGATCGGACAGCCCGTCTTTGAGGGACACCAGCACCTCGAACGCGAACACCGTCACGCGCCGGCCTCCATCCGCGCCGCGTACGCCGCGAACGGCTCGCCGGTGAGCAGCCGGTAGGCCTCGCGGTACGTGGCGGCCGTCCGCGCGATCACGTCGGCCGGCAGCGCCGGTGGCGGCGGCTCCCGGTCCCAGCCGCTCGCATCCAGCCAGTCCCGCACGGGCTGCTTGTCGTACGACGGCTGGCTCCGACCGGGGGCGTAGCCGTCGACCGGCCAGAACCGCGAGGAGTCCGGCGTCCCCACCTCGTCGATCAGGAGCAGCTCTCCCCCGGCGAACCCGAACTCGAACTTCGTGTCGGCCACGATGATGCCGCGCTCGAGCGCCGCCCGGGCGATCCGCTCGTAGATCGCGATCGTGAGCTCGCGCAGACGCTCGGAGAGTCCGACGCCGACCAGCTCGCGCGCCTGGCATCGGGCGAGAGCGGCAGATCGTGGCCTTCGGCGGCCTTCGTGGTCGGCGTGAAGATCGGCTCGGGCAACCGGTCGGACTCGAGCAGGCCGGGCGGCAGCGGCACGCCGCAGACCGCGCCGCCCTCCCGGTACTGGACCCATCCGCTCCCCGCCAGGTACCCGCGCGCGACGCATTCCATCGGGATCACCTGCGCCCTTCGGACGAGCATCGAGCGCCCGGCCAGGCCGGGGTCATCCGCGAACGGCGCGGGCAGGTCGCGCCGGGCGGCGCCGACGAGGTGGTTCCCGACGAGGTCGCGCGTCCGGTCGAACCAGTGCAGCGAGAGGCCGGTGAGCACCCGGCCCTTGTCCGGGATCGGATCGGGCAGGACCACGTCGAACGCGCTGATCCGGTCGGTCGCGACGAGGAGCAGGTGATCGTCGTCCACCTCGTAGACGTCGCGCACCTTGCCCCGCGCGGCGAGCTCCGCCATCTAGCGCTCCACCGGCAGCTTCTCGAGGCGATCGAACAACGGCCCGAGGTTCGCGAGGAACCGCTCGGGATCGAACAGCGCCGCGAGCGCGGCCGCATCGAGCCGCGACGTGACCTCGGGGTCGGCCTCGATCGAGGCGCGGAACGGCACGCCGTCGTCCCAGGCGGCCGCGGCGGCGCGCTGGACGATCCGGTACGCGTCCTCGCGCGCGAGGCCCGCGTCGACGAGCGCGAGGAGCACCGACTGGCTGACGGCGATCTGCCCGTTCGCCAGCGCGTGCTCGCGCATCCGCTCCGGGAAGACCACGAGACCGTCGAGCACCCACGTCATGTCCCGGAGCATGAACGCCAGCAACCCCGTGGCGTCCGGGAGGATCACGCGTTCCGCCGACGAGTGCGAGATGTCGCGTTCGTGCCAGAGCGCCACGTTCTCCAGACCCGCGAGCGCGTGCCCGCGGATCACGCGCGCCAGCCCCGAGACCCGCTCCGACACGACCGGGTTCCGCTTGTGCGGCATGGCGGAGGACCCCTTCTGGCCTTCGGCGAACGGCTCCTGCACCTCCCGCACCTCGGTCCGCGCGAGGTGCCGGATCTCGGTGGCCAGCGCGTCCAGCGTGGAGGCGCAGACCGCGAGCGCCGCGAGGAACTCCGCGTGGCGGTCGCGCTGGATCACCTGGGTCGAGGCCTCCGCCGGGCGCAGACCCAGGCGGGCGCACACCCGCTCCTCGACGCGGGGATCGACCGTGGCGTAGGAGCCGACCGCGCCGCTGATCGCGCCGACGCGCACGGCCTCGCGCGCCCGGCGCAGACGTTCGCGGTCCCGGTCCAGCTGGAACGCGAACACCGCCAGCTTGTGCCCGAACGACGTCGGCTCCGCGTGGACGCCGTGCGAACGGCCGATGCACAACGTGTCGCGGTGCTCGAGGGCGCGCCGCTTCACCGCGGCGAGCAGCGCCTCGAGATCCGCCAGGAGGACGTCGGCCGCGTCGCGGAGCTGGAGCGCGAGCGCGGTGTCGAGCACGTCGGAGGACGTCAGGCCGTAGTGGAGCCAGCGCCCCTCCGGCCCGATCGAGGCCGCGACCACGTCGACGAACGCGGCCACGTCGTGCCGCGTCGCGCGCTCACGTTCCGCCACGGCCTCCTCGGTGAACGTCGCGCGCTCGCGCGCGACGTGCGCGTCCGCCTCCGGGACCGCGCCGAGCTCGGCCCAGGCCTCCAGCACCAGCAGCTCGATCTCCAGCCAGTGGTCGAGGCGCGCGCGATCGGACCAGATCGCCGCGATCTCGGGCACCTCGTAGCGGGGGATCACAGCTTCAGGCCCTCCGCCAGGTCGTCCTTGAACTTCCACAGGCGCGCCTGGATCTCCTCGTCCGCGACGCCGAGGATCTCGCACGCGAGGATCGCGGCGTTCACCGCCGCGTCGACGCCGACCGTGGCGATCGGCACGCCGGTGGGCATCTGCGCGGTGATCGCGAGCGCCTCGTTGCCGACCATCTGTGGGGCGGTGGCGATCGGCACGCCGATCACCGGCAGGACCGTGCGCGCCGCGACCGCGGCCGCGAGGTGCCCGGACAAGCCGGTCGAGCAGATCACGACCTTCACGCCGCGGTCGAACGCCGTGCGCGCGTACTCGTCGACGAGGTCGGGGTTCCGCGACGACGACATGATCCGCACCTCGTGCGGCACGTCGAACTTCTCGAGGATCAACCCGGCCTGTCGCAGGATCGGCAGCTCGGCGGGCGATGCCGCCAGCACGCCGACCAGCGGGCTCTCGTCGCTCATGCCCCTTCCTCCTCCGCCGCGTCCGCGGCGATGTCGCGCCGGTAGCGCGCGCCCTCGAACCGGATCGACGCGGCCGCGCGGTAGGCCCGGTCCCGAGCCTCGCGCAGCGTCGCCCCGGTCGCCGTGACGTCCAGCACGCGCCCGCCTGCCGTGACGACGCGGCCGCCGTCGCCGAACGCGGTGCCCGCGTGGAAGACCGTGACGCCCTCCATCGCCCCGGCCTCGTCGCAGCCCCTCGATCGGGAGCCCGACCTCGTAGGGGCCGGGATAGCCGCCGCTCGCGACGACGACCGACACGGCCGGTTCGTCCCGCCACCGGATCCGCCGGTCCTCGAGCAGGCCGGTCGCGCATGCCCGGAAGAGCTCGGCCGGGTCGGACGCCAGGCGCGGCAGCACGACCTGCGCCTCGGGATCGCCGAAGCGGCAGTTGAACTCGAGCACCTTCGGCCCGTCGTCGGTGAGCATGAGTCCGGCGAACAGGACGCCGCGGTACGGCGTCCCCTCGGCGGCCATCGCGGCGACCGTCCGGTCGAGCATCGGCCAGATCGCGGCCTCGGTCGCGGCGTCGACGGAGGGCACGGGTGCGTACGCGCCCATCCCGCCGGTGTTCGGACCGGTGTCGCCGTCGCCGGCCCGCTTGTGGTCGCGACTGAGCGACAGCGGCACCGTCCGCTCGCCGTCGCTGAGCGCGAAGGCCGACACCTCCGGGCCTTCGAGCAGCTCCTCGACCACGACGACCGCGCCGGCGGCGCCGAAGGACCGCTCCACGAGGCAGCTCCGGATCGCGGCGATCGCATCGTCGCGGTCCGGTGCCACCACGACCCCCTTGCCCGCCGCGAGGCCGTCGGCCTTCACCACGGCACGTCCGCCGAGCTCGTCGACGAACGCGCTCGCCTTCTCGACGTCGTCGAAGCTCCCCGAGCGAGCCGTGGGGATGCCGCTGCGCTGCAAGAGCTCCTTCGCGAAGGCCTTCGATCCCTCGAGACGGGCGGCCGAGGCGGTCGGCCCGAAGACGACGACGCCGCGCGCGTGCAGCGCGTCGGCCAGCCCGCCGACCAGCGGGAGCTCGGGGCCGACGACGACGAGATCCGGGCGCAGATGGTCAACCAGACTGACCATCTGCGCGACGTCGTCGATCGCGGTCGGATGGCACTCGGCCAGCTCCGCGATGCCGGGGTTCCCGGGAGCCGCCAGCAAGCTCGTCACGGCGGGATCCTGCGCGAGCCGCCACACGAGCGCGTGCTCGCGACCGCCGCCGCCGACGACGAGGACCTTCACGACGTCACCGGAACGCTCTGTTCCCGGGCCGGGCCGACGCCGATCATCGACACCGGCACGCCGCCCAGCTCCTCGAGGAAGCGCACGTATCCCTGCGCCTCCTTCGGCAGATCCTCGAACACGTGCGCATCGCCGAGCTCCTCGTCCCAGCCGGGGAGCTCCTCCCAGACGGGCTCGGCGTGATGGAACTGCGTCTGGCTCGGCGGCACGTCGTCGAAGCCCGCGCCGTCCACCCGGTAGCCGACGCACACCTTCACCGTCTCGAAGCCCGACAGCACGTCCAGCTTCGTCAGGACGAGTTCGGTCAGGCCGTTCAGCCGCGCCGCGGCGCGCAGGACCATGCCGTCGAACCACCCGCATCGGCGCTTGCGGCCGGTGGTCGTGCCGAACTCGTGGCCCCGTTCGCCGAGCCGGTCGCCGCCCTCGTCGAGCGCCTCGGTCGGGAACGGCCCGCTGCCGACCCGCGTCACGTAGGCCTTCGTGATCCCGACGACGCGCTCGACGTGCTGCGGTCCGATGCCGGCGCTCGCGAGCGCGTAGCCGGTGACCGGCGTCGACGACGTGACGAACGGGTACGTCCCGTGATCCAGGTCGAGCATCGTGCCCTGCGCGCCCTCGAGCATCACGTGCTTGCCCGCCGTGAGCGCGTCGTGCAGCAGCTTCGCCGTGTCCGCCCGGTGGGGACCGAGGCGCTCGGCGAAGGCGAGGCACGCCTCGACGATCGGCTCGGGCGCCATCGCGAGGCGCCCGTAGACCTTCGTGAGGAGCTGGTTCTTCTCCTTCAGGACCACCTCGAGCTTCTCGCGGAGGATCTTCTCGTCGAAGAGGTCCTGCACGCGGATGCCGACGCGCGCCGCCCGGTCCGCGTACGCGGGGCCGATGCCGCGCTTCGTCGTGCCGAGGGCGTTGCGGCCGAGGAACCGCTGCGTGACCTTCTCGAGTTCGAGGTGGTACGGCATGATCAGGTGGGCGTTCCCCGAGATCCGCAGCTTCGAGACGTCGATGCCGGCCTCGGTGAGCTCGTCCATCTCCGCGAGGAGCACGCCGGGGTCCACGACGACGCCGTCGGCGATCACGCTCGTGATGTGCGGGTACAGGATGCCGCTGGGCACGAGGTGGAGCTTGAGCAGCCGTCCCTCGGCGATGATCGTGTGGCCCGCATTGTTCCCGCCCTGATAGCGGACCACGAAGTCCATCCGGTCGGCGAGGTAGTCGACCGCCTTGCCCTTGCCCTCGTCACCCCATTGGGTCCCGAGTACGACGGTGGCCGGCATCGCGCCCCAAGTCTACGGGACGCGGCGGCGCCCCCTGCCGGAGTCGCGCCCCTCAGCCGACGGGGTCGGCGTCCTGCGCCGGCGGCACGCCGTCGGCGAGTCCGAACGCCTTCGCGTTCCGCAGATCGAGGCTGACCTCGGCGCCCTCGGTCGCCCCGTGCAGCTCGTCGTGCGGCACGTGCGCCACGACCACGTCGCCGTCGGCCAGGCGCAGCGTGACGCGGGAGAGCCACCCGAGCGACGCGATGCGTTCGACGACGGCCGTCGTGTCCCCGTCGCCCGAGGACACGCGGACGTCGTGCGGGCGGACGAAGGCGGCGGCGGCGGTCCCCTCCTCGAGGTGCCCGGCGCCCGGGAGCCGGAACGACCCGAGCCGCACGTGGCCGTCGACCACCTCGCCGTGCAGCACGTTCGCCGATCCGACGAAGCCCGCCACGAACGCCGTGATGGGCTCGTCGTAGATCTCCTTCGGCGAGCCGACCTGCTCGACTCGCCCCTCGTGCATCACGACGACCTGGTTCGCGAGCTCCAGCGCCTCCTCCTGGTCGTGGGTGACGAGCAGGCTCGTGACGCCGAGCTCACGGTGCAGCTCGTCGAGCCAGCGCCGGAGGTCCTGGCGGACCTTCGCGTCGAGCGCCCCGAACGGCTCGTCGAGCAGGAGCACCTTCGGCTGCGGGGCGAGGGCGCGGGCGAGCGCCACGCGCTGGCGCTGGCCGCCGGAGAGCTGGTCGGGGTAGCGGTCGGCGAACGGCGCCAGGTGCACCAGCTCGAGCAGGTCGCGGACGCGCTCCTCGCGGACGTCCTTCGCCTCCTTGCGCACCCGCAGGCCGAACGCCACGTTGTCGGCCACGCTCATGTGCCGGAACAACGCGTAGTGCTGGAACACGAACCCCACGCGCCGTTCCTGGACGCTCTTGACGGTCAGCTCCTCGCCGCCCATCACGATCCGGCCGGACGTCGGCTCCTCGAGGCCCGCGATCATCCGCAGCACGGTGCTCTTCCCGGAGCCGGAGGGCCCGAGCAGCGCGGTGATCGCGCCGGCCGGCGCGGTGAAGGTGACGTCGGTGACCGCCTCGAAGCTGCCGAAGCGCTTCGTGAGGCCCTCGACCACGATCGGCGTGCTCATGCGCTGCTCATCTCCCGTTCCTGACGATGATGGAACATCTCGATCGCCAGCAACAGGATGACCGAGATCGCGGCCAGCAGCAGCGCCACCACGTAGGCCTGCGGGGTCTGCCGCTCCTCGGTGGCCCGGAAGATGTAGAGGGTGGCGGTCTCGGTCCGGCCCTGGATCAGGCCGCTCACGATCAGGACGGCGCCGATCTCGCCGATCGACCGGGCCGTCGAGAGCGCGACGCCGTAGGCGATCGCCCAGCGGATGTTCGGCAGCGAGACCTTCCGGAAGGTGTGCCAGACCGAGGCGCCGAGCGTCCTCGAGGCGTCCTCCTCGTCCACGCCGATCTCCTCGAGCACCGGCACGACCTCGCGGATCGTGAACGGGATGCAGATGAAGATCGTCACCAGGACCATCGACGGCAGCGCGAAGTTGATCCGGATGCCGCGGGCGTCGAAGAACGGCGCGAGCCAGCCGCCGGGCGCGAACAGCACGAAGCAGGCGAGGCCGACCGTCACCGGGGACAGCGCGAACGGCAGGTCCACGAGCGCGTTCAGGAACGAGCGCCCGTGGAAGCGCTGCCGGACGAGCACCCAGGCGACGATCACGCCGAAGAACGTCGTGACGGCCACCGTGATCACCGCGATCTGCACCGTCAGCAAGAGCGCGTGCTGGACGTCGGGGGCCTTCAGCGTGTCGGTGACGATGTGGAACCCCGGCTTCAGCGCCGTCCAGACGATCCCGATCAGCGGCAGGACGAGCAGCAGCCCGACGTAGACCAGACACGCCGCGAGGATGCCGGCGTGCCCGCTGCGGCCGCCCCGCTTCGCCACCGTGCTCACGTCCGGCCCTCCTGGCGGCGCAGGATCCGGGTCGTGACCATGACCAACACGAACGAGATCGCGAACAGCAGGGTGGCGACCGCGGCCGCTTCGGAAGCACGGAACTGCGAGGTCAACTGGAAGATGAACACCGGCGCCGTGAGGGTCTTGCCCGTCCGGTTCCCCGAGACGAGGATCACGCTCCCGATCTCCCCGAGGGATCGCGAGAACGTCAGCAGCGTCCCCGCCACGACCGCCGAGCGGATCGCCGGGAACACGATGCGGCGGAAGGTCGTCCGCGGCCCGCCCCGAGCGTCGCCGCCGCCTCCTCCTCCGCGGGGTCGAGCTCCTGCAGCACCGGCTGGACGCTGCGGACCACGAGCGGCAGCGAGACGGTGCACAGGGCGATCACGATCGCGATCGGCGTGAACACGATCCGGATCCCGAGGTCGTCGAAGAAGCGGCCGATCGGCGAGTTCGGGCCGTAGAGGGCGAGGATCATGAGCCCGGTCACGAGCGTCGGGATCGCGAGCGGCAGGTCGACGATCGTGGAGAGCAGCCGCCGAGCCGGGAACCGGTAGCGGACCAGCACCCAGGCGAGCATCGTGCCCATCACGGCGTTGATCCCGGCCGCGATCGTGGAGGTCCACAGCGTCAGCCGGATCGCGGCCCACGCACCCGGGCGCGCCATCGCGCTCTCGAACGAATCGAGCCCGTCGCCGAAGCCCTTCGTAAGGACGGCCGCGACCGGGAGCGCGACCAGCAGGCCCAGGTAGACGACGGCGGTGCCGCGCAGCGCGAGGTGCCGCAGGGCGGCGGCGGTTCGATGGGGGATCCCCAGGAACCCGCCCCGGCCCTCGATCGACTGCGCGGCTCCGCTCATCGTCTCCTTCCCGGCTGCTCAGCCCTGGGCGATCGCTTGCGTCGCGATGCCGTTATCGCTGAACAGCTTCTGGGTCGAGTGCGTCCCACCCACCGAGGTCCTGCACGGTGAACAGGTCGCTGATCGCCGGGTAGCCGTTCGCCGGGTCGCCGGCGGCGGCCTTCTTCGGGTCGGTCGAGCGCAGGAACCCGGTGTCGGCGTAGTACCCCTTGGCTTCCTTCGTGTGCAGGTACTGGACGAACGCCTCCGCGACGTCCTCGACGCAGTCCTTCTCGGCGTTCTTGTCCACGACCGCGACCGGGTTCTCGATCAGGATCGAACCCTTCGGGTACACGGCAACGTCCATCGCCGCCGGCGGCCTGCGCCGTCTTCACCTCGTTCTCGTAGGTGATCGCGACGTCGCCGTTGCCCGACTCGAAGTTCTGGATCGAGTCGCGCGCGCTCTTGTCGTAGGCGATCACGTTGTGCGTGACGCCCTGCATCAGGGTCGTCGCCGCGGCCTCGTCGCCCTTCGCGACGCCGGGCACGTCGCCGCGGAGCGCCGAGCCCCACAGGGACACCAGGTTCCACCGGGCGCCGCCGCTCTGCGCGGGATCCGGCGTCAGCACCTGCAGGCCGTCCTTCGTCAGGTCGTTCCAGTCCTTGATGCCCTTCGGGTTGTTCGGCCGCACGTCGAACACGACCACGGAGCTGGAGACCATGCCGCCGTCGGGCGCCTGCGTCCAGTCCTTCGTGATGAGGCCCGCGTCCTGGATCGTCTGCACGTCGGGCGCCAGGGACAGCGCCACCACGTCGGCGGGCTGGCCGTTCACCACGTTCTGCGCCTGCGTGGTCGAGCCCGCGTAGGACTCGGTGAACTGGATCGTCTGATCGTGCTCCGCCTTCCACAGCTTCACGAAGGCGGGCAGGATCTTCGCGTCGTACACCTCGCGCGGCGTGCTGTACGCGACGAAGTTGATGAACCGCGGGCTCGCGGACGTGTCGCAGGCACCGCTGGCGCCCGCTGACGACGAGGAAGAGGAACAAGCGGTCGCGATCACGGCGACCGCCACGAACAGGGCCGGACCGAGCCGGCTGAACACCCACCGAGGCATGAGGCTCCTTCCGTCGCGCCGATGTTCGTCACGACGAACATCGACTCGTCTTCACGGGGCTCGGCCTCCGGTGGTCCGGTCAACCGAAGAAACGGCTACGGCGACGATCTTCCGCCGTGACGCGCACATATGGGTACCTTGCCGCCGATGCCCCTGTCAACCAACGCAGGGCCTTCGATCCTCCTCGCAACGAAGTCGCAACAAGTCGCCGCCGGGCCACGAGGCGTTGACGTAGCATCGAGCGCCATGGCCGAGCCGGAACCGAGCGCGGAGGACCAGCTGGCCGAGCTGCGCCTGTCCGACGAGGAGCGCCTGGTCCTCGCGAAGGTGGCGGACGTCCTGCGCCGGATCCAGTTCGGCACCGTCGTGTTGGTGGTCCAAGACGGCAAGGTCGTCCAGATCGAGATGGCCGAGAAGTTCAGGTTGCGGTGATGGCGAACGTGGCCTCGATCGAGCGCGACCGGCCGGACGCGACCGGCGCGAAGCTCGCCGCCCGGAACCTCACGGTCGAACGCCGGTCGGCCGGCGGCAGCGCCGTCACGGCGGCGACCGACGTCTCGTTCGAGGTGGCGACGGGGGAGTTCGTCTGTCTGCTGGGGCCGAGCGGCTGCGGGAAGACCTCGATCCTCAACGTCCTCGCCGGCCTGGACCGGCCGAGCGCCGGTCAGGCGCTGGTGGACGGCGAGCCGATCACCGGCCCGGGCCCGGACCGCGCCGTCCTGTTCCAGGAACCGGCGCTGTTCCCGTGGCTCTCGGTCCGTGCGAACGTCGAGCTGGCCCTGGAGCTCCAGGGCCTGCCGGCCGAGGCGCGGCGCGAGCTCGCGGCGCGCTGGCTCGCCAACGTCCACCTCGAACGCTGGGCGGACGCGCAGCCCCACGAGCTCTCGGCGGGCATGCGCCAGCGCGCCGCGCTCGCGCGCGCCCTGGCCGCCGATCCCGACGTCCTGCTCGGCGACGAGCCGTTCGGCGCGCTGGACGCGCAGGCGCGCGAGCTGTTGCAGCGCGAGGTCCAGCGCGTCTGGGTGGAGTCGAACGGCACGAAGACGTTCCTGTTCGTGACGCACAACGTCCGGGAGGCGACGCTGCTGGCCGACCGCGTGCTGGTCATGTCCGCGTCGCCGGGCCGGCTCCTCGAGGAGTTCCGGATCCACGCGCCCCGCCCGCGCGATCTCGACGACGTGCTCGTCGCTCGCGTCGTCTCCGAGATCCACGAGCTGCTGATGCGGGAGGTCGACGCGAGTGTCGCGCGCGAGATGGCTCGCTAGGGAGCTCGGCCCGCCGATCGTCGGGATCGCCGGCGTGGTCGTCGTGTGGGCGCTCGTCGCGGCCGCGACGAACAGCGCCGCGATCCCGTCGCCCGCCGTCGTCTGGTCCGCGTTCCTGGACGGGATGCGCGACGGCACGCTGCCGGAGGCGGCGTTCAAGACGCTGATCCGGCTCGCGTTCTCCTTCGTGATCGCGGTCGCGCTCGGCGTGCTGCTCGGCATCGTGCTCGCGCTGAACGGCTTCGCGCGGCGGGCGATCCGCCCGCTCGTCGTGGCCCTGCAGATCACGCCGTTCGTGGCGTGGGTCCCGCTGGCCGTGATCTGGTTCGGCGCCACCGAGCGCGCGGTCGTCTTCGTGGCGATCGTCGGCTCGTTCCCCGCGATGACGCTCGCGACGCTCCAGGCGATCCGCCAGGTGCCCGCCGCTGTACGAGCGGACCGGCCGGACGCTCGGCGCACGCGGGTGGACGCTGTACCGGAAGGTGGTGTTCCCCGCGGCGATGCCGGGGGTCATGGCCGGGCTGCAGCAGGCGTGGGGCTTCGCCTGGAAGGCGCTGATGGCGGGCGAGGTGATCGTGGCGGCCGCGCACGCGGGCCTGGGCCATCTGATCGCCCGGCCGGGGACGTCCGTGCCGACGCTGCTCGCGGCGCTCGGGGTGATCCTCGTGCTCGGCGTCGCGGTCGACTACCTGCTCTTCGGCCAGCTGGATCGGCGGATCCGCCAGCGCCGCGGCCTGCTGGTCGAACCCTGAGCCCTACTCCAGCTCGAACGGGTTCGTCGGCTCCATCAGCTCCACCGGGACCGGCGACGAGGCCGCGCGGAAGCGCTCGCCGTCGCCCGCGGATCCGACGACGAAGCCGTAGTGGAACGGCACGGCGAGCTTCGGGGCGAACGCCTTCACGAACCCGGCCGCCTCGTCCACGTCCATCGTGTAGGTGCCGCCGATCGGCACGAACGCGACGTCGGTCTTCACGTCCTCCAGCTCCGCCACGTGGTCGGTGTCGCCGGCGTGGTAGTACGCGCTGCCGCCCAGCTCCAGGATGTAGCCGACCCACCGGTTCGCCTTCGGGTGCATCTCCAGGCGCTCCTCGGCGGTGTTGTAGGCGGGCACCGTCGTGAAGCGGAGGCCGCCGACCTCGTGCGACTCGCCGGGCGCCACCGGGGTCACGTCGCCGGAGAGCTCCTTCGCCACGTCGTGCGGCGCCACGAGCTTCGTCGACGGCGTGGACAGGCGAGCGATCTCATCGGGTTGCAGGTGGTCGCCGTGCGCGTGCGTGATGAGGATCACGTCGGCCGGCGCCGCGTCCTCGGGGGTGCCCCAGGGATCGACGTAGATCCTCCGTTCGCCGTCCTGCCACAGCAGCGCGGACTGTCGGAACCAGGTGATGCGATCCAGCATCGCGAACCCTCCTGAAGACGTTTGGCGCAAGTAGTCTGGCACGCCATGGCGGAACGGTCCGAGCACGCGACCGGGTGGCGCGAGTCGGTCTCGCTGCTGCGGCGCAACCCGGATTTCCGCCGGCTCTTCATCGCCTCGGTGATCTCCCTGGGCGGCGACTGGTTCCTGTTCGTCGCGCTCGGCGGGCTCGTGGTCGAGGCCACCGGGAAGGCGCTGGCGGTCGGCGTGCTGATCCTCAGCCAGGAACTGCCGATCTTCCTCGCGACGCCGTGGGCCGGGTGGCTGGCCGACCGGTTGGACCGGCGACGGCTGATGGTGGCGTGCGATGTCGCCCGAGCCGTGATCTGCTGCGCGTTCCTGCTGGTCGGACCCGACAACCTATGGCTGGCGTTCCTGCTGCTCGCCGTCCTGTCGGTGTTCGCGGCGGTGTTCGATCCGGCGTCCTCCGCGTCGATCCCGAACGTCGTCGACCCCGAGGACCTGCCGGTCGCGAACGCCCTCAGCGGGTCCATCTGGGGCACGATGCTGGCCGTCGGCGCGGCGCTCGGCGGCGTGATCGCGACGGTGTTCGGGCGCGACACCGCCTTCCTGGTCGACGCCGTGTCCTTCGCGGTCTCCGCGTTCTTCCTGATGCGGATCCACCGCAGCTTCTCCGAGGTCCGCACGGAGGATGAGGCCCGCATCGGCATCATCGAGGCGACCACCGAGACCGCCCGCTACGCGGCGAAGGATCGCCGGGTGCTCGCCCTGATCTCGGTGAAGTTCGGCTTCGGCGTGGCCGCGGGCGTGCTCGCCCTGATCGCCATCTTCGCGAAGGAGGTGTACCGGGGCGGCGACATCGCGTTCGGCCTGCTGATGGCGGCGCGCGGCGTCGGCGCCTTGATCGGTCCGTTCCTGGGCCACCGGCTGTCGGGCCGCAACCACGAACGGCTGTTGCCCGCGATCGCCCTGGCGTTGGCGGTGTTCGGCGTCGGCTACATGTGCCTGGGCGTCGCGCCGACGTTGTGGTTCGCGATGCTCGCGGTGACCGTCGCCCACCTGGGCGGCGGCGCGCAGTGGATGCTCTCGAGCTACGGCCTGCAACGGCTGGTGCCCGATCACATCCGGGGGCGGATCTTCTCGTTCGACTACGCCCTGATCACCCTGTCGCTCGCCATCTCGAGCATCCTCACGGCCCTGTTCGCCGACGCGGCCGGCCCTCGCACCGCGGCGGTGGTCGCCGGCGGGATCGCCGTCGCGTGGGCCGGCCTGTGGTGGCTGCTCACCAGGAAGGTGCGGCGCCAGCCGCTGTTCGACGGGGTCGCCGAGCCGCCCGCCACGGTGGCGCCCATCACGATGGCGGTCGAGTAGCGGCTACGACCCCGGCGTCGGCGGCGGAGGCGGCGGCTCGTCGGCAGAGGGAGCCGGCGTCGACGTGGTGGGTGCGGGTTCGGCGGGTGCCGCGGGCGAGCCGTCGCCGAACGTCACCCCCGGCGCGTCGCCGCCGAAGTTGACCCGCGGCACGCCCGCGTCCCCGCGCAGCGACTCGTCCACCTCGAAGAACTGCTCCTCCTTGAAGCCGAAGCTGTTCGCGATCAACTGCGACGGGAACGACTGCACCCGCCGGTTGTACTCGCGCACGTTCGAGTTGTAGAAGCGGCGCGCCGTCTGCAGGCGGTCCTCGGTGTTCGCCAGCTCGGTCTGCAGCTGCAGGAAGTTCTGGTTCGCCTTCAGGTCCGGATAGTTCTCCGCGACCGCGAACAGCTGCCGGAGGGCGGAGACCAGCGGACCCTCGGCGGCCGCCTGCTCGGCTGGCGACCCGGTCGCCTGCGTCGCCGCCGCGCGCGCCTTCGTGACGTTCTCGAAGACCTCGCGCTCGTGCGAGGCGTAGCCCTTCACGGTCTCGACCAGGTTCGGGATCAGGTCGTACCGGCGGCGCAGCTCGGTGTCGATGTTCGCCCAGGCGTCGCGGATCAGGTTCCGCTGCCGGACGAACCGGTTGTAGCTCACGATGACGCCGAGCACCACCAGCGCCACCACCACCAAGATCACGATCAACACGGGTCCCACAGCTTCGCCCTCCTTCGACGCCCCGAGCCTACCCGGTGGCCGGGTACAACGAGAACACGACCCGCGGGAGCTGCTCGACGAACCCCTTCGCGGTGCCGATGACCTGCAGCAGCTCGGTCGGGTCGCACTTCTTGCCGGCCACGAGGACCCGGTTGCCGACCAGCTCGATGTGGAACGGCTTCCCGTGCGCCAGGAGCCACTGCATCATCCGGGCGTCGATCGCGTCGTTCGCGAACTTCGGCTCCTGCGAGTGCACGTTGAACGCCTTGTTGAACGTCTCGTCCTCGAACTGGATGTCGTGGAACGAGAGCGCGCCGGCCAGCTTCGTCAGCACGTTCTCGCGCTCGATCGTGAGCGGCGGGCAGGCGGCGTCGACCGGCACGATCGCGCAGTCGAACCGGTAGTACGTCTTGCTCCGGTTGCCCTTCCCGTCGGTCGACTCCTCGTAGTACCAGTAGTCGAACGCGGAGACGTCCAACCCCTGCCAGGGCGCCCCAGATCACGTTCTCGATCCCGCGGCCGTCGCCCTTGCTGAACAACGCGAAGGGCTCACCGAGCAGCCCGAGCGGATCCTCCTCGCTGTACTGCATCCCGAGCTGCCGAGCCATCGTCGCGAACCCGAGCCGCCGCTTCTTCTTCGACAGGTAGCTCAGGTACGCGATGCCGCCGACGAGCACGAGGCCCACGAACAGGATGAGTCCGACGATCATGCCTCCAGACCTCGTCCTTCCCCGGGCGCCACTTGAGCCGCTCGGATCGTGAGGAGGCCGTCCTCGACGTCGACCAGCACGGTGTCACCGTCGTGGATCTCGCCGGCGAGGAGCTTCATCGCGAGCGGGTTCTCGAGCTCCCGCTGGAGCAGCCGCTTCAACGGCCGCGCGCCGAAGGCCGGATCGTAGCCCTCCTCGCTGAGCAGCTCGTAGGCCGCGTCCGTCAGCTGCAGCGTCAGCTTCCGTTCGGACAGACGCCGGGCCAGCTGCCGGACCTGGATGTCCGCGATCGTCCGCAGATCGTCCTTCGTCAGCGGGTCGAAGACCACGATCTCGTCGATCCGGTTCACGAACTCCGGCCGGAAGAACGTGGCGACGTCCTCCAGGATCGACTCCCGGACCTTGTCCTTCGGGAGCGACTGGTCGCGGAAGACGGCCGAGCCCAGGTTCGACGTCATGATCACGATCGTGTTCCGGAAGTCGACCGTGCGGCCCTGCCCGTCCGTGAGCCGGCCGTCGTCGAGCAGCTGCAGCAGGATGTTGAACACGTCGCTGTGCGCCTTCTCGACCTCGTCCAGGAGGATCACGCTGTACGGGCGGCGGCGGACCGCCTCCGTCAGCTGCCCGCCCTCCTCGAACCCGACGTAGCCGGGCGGCGCGCCGACCAGGCGCGAGACCGCGTGCCGCTCCTGGTACTCGCTCATGTCGATGCGGACCATGGCGCGCTCGTCGTCGAACAGGTACTCGGCGAGCGCGCGGGCCAGCTCGGTCTTGCCGACGCCCGTCGGCCCGAGGAACAGGAACGAGCCGATCGGCCGGTTCGGATCCGACAGGCCGGCCCGTGATCGCCGGATCGCGTTCGACACGGCCTCGACGGCCTCGTCCTGCCCGACGACGCGCTCGTGCAGGTGCTCCTCCAGGCGCAGGAGCTTCTGCATCTCGCCTTCCATCAGGCGCGACACCGGGATGCCGGTCCACTTCGCCACGACCTCGGCGACGTCCTCCTCCGTGACCTCTTCGTTCAGCATCTTCTGCTCGCGCTGCAGCTCCTCCAGCGCGGCGTTCGTCTCCTCCAGGCTCTTCTCGAGCTCGACGAGCCGGCCGTAGCGGATCTGGGCGACCCGCTCGAGGTCGCCGTCGCGCTCCGCGCGCTCGGCCTCCATGCGCGCCGTCTCGATCTCTTCCTTCGTCTGGCGGATCCGCCCGATCAGGTCCTTCTCCTGCTGCCAGTGGGCCTTCATCGCGGTGGACTGCTCCTGGAGGTCGGCCAGCTCGCGGTCGATCCGCTCGAGCCGCTCCGCCGAGGCGGGATCGGTCTCCTTCTGGAGCGCCGCACGCTCGATCTCCAGCTGCCGGATCCGTCGTTCGACCTCGTCGATCTCCACCGGCATCGAATCGATCTCGATGCGCAGCCGGCTCGCGGACTCGTCGATCAGATCGATCGCCTTGTCGGGCAGGAACCGCCCGGTGACGTACCGGTCCGAGAGCACGGCCGCGGCCACCAGCGCGGGATCTTGGATCCGAACCCCGTGGTGCACCTCGTAGCGTTCCTTCAATCCGCGGAGGATCGCGATCGTGTCCTCGACGCTCGGCTCCTCGACGAGGACCGGCTGGAAGCGCCGCTCGAGCGCCGGATCCTTCTCGATGTGCTCCCGGTACTCGTCGAGCGTGGTCGCGCCGATCGCGCGGAGCTCACCCCGCGCGAGCATCGGCTTGAGCATGTTGCCGGCGTCCATCGCGCCCTCGGCCGCGCCGGCGCCGACGATCGTGTGGAGCTCGTCGATGAACGTGATGATCTCGCCCTCGGAGTCGGCGATCTCCTTCAGCACCGCCTTCAGCCGCTCCTCGAACTCACCCCGGTACTTCGCGCCCGCGAGCATGCCGCCGAGGTCGAGCGCGATCACCCGCTTGTCCTTCAACGACTCCGGGACGTCGCCGTCCACGATCCGCTGTGCCAGCCCCTCGACGATCGCCGTCTTCCCGACGCCGGGCTCGCCGATCAGGACGGGGTTGTTCTTCGTTCGGCGGGACAGGACCTGGATCACGCGACGGATCTCCTCGTCCCGGCCGATGACCGGATCGAGCTTGCGCGCGCGCGCATCCTCGGTGAGGTCGCGGCCGTACTTCTCGAGGCTCTGGTAGGCGGCCTCCGGGTTCTCGCTGGTCACGCGATGGCGTCCGCGCACCTCGGCCAGCCCGGCGAGCGCCGCGTCGCGCGTGACCCCGGCCTCCGTCAGCAGTCGCCCGGCCCCCGCGCCGGCGTCGCCGAGCATCGCCAGCAGGAGGTGCTCGGTCGAGATGTACTCGTCCGTCAGCTGCTCGGCCTCGTTCCCCGCCGCGGCCAGGAGCCGCGACGTCGCGGTCGAGAACCTCGGCTCGGACTGGCCACCCGTGTAGACCTTCGGGAGCCGGTCCAGCGCCTCCTCCACGCGGTCGCGGAGCTGCTTCGGCTGCACCCCGAGCTGCTGGAGCAAGGGGTAGACCACGCCCTCGGGGTCGGAGAGCAAGCGCGAACAGCACGTGCTCGGGCAGGATCTCCTGCTGGTTGCGTGCGAGCGCCTGGGCGTGCGCGCCCTCGAGCGCCGCCCGCGCCTTGATCGTCAGCTTGTTCGGGTCCATGTGTCGCTCTCTTCGGTGCGATCGTCCTTCGTCATCGCGTCGCCGCCTTCGTGATCGGTACGCGTCCGGGCGTACATCGCGTAGTCGTGCGGCGCCTCGCCGGGCACCTCCCAGAACGAGCGCATCACGCCCTCGAACCGGTAGCCGGCCTTCTCCGCCGAGCGCCGCATCGCCGCGTTGCGCACGTCGGTGCCCAGCTGCACGCGGATCGCACCCTCCTCCTCGAACAGGTACCGCGCGACGGTCACGATCACGTCGGTGCCGTACCCCTTGCCGCGAGCCGCCTCGAACAGCCCGATCCCGAGCTCGAACACGCCGGGCGGCAGCGCGCCCATCGATCGGCGGATCTGGCAGCTGCCGATGAGCGCGCCCTCGGCGTCGACCGCCAGCAGCAACTCGGCGGGACCCCAGGTCCCCGACGCGGCGATCCGCTCCCGGGTGCGCTGGGCCGTCATGGGCTCGGGTTCGCGGTCGCCAAGCTCTTCGGCGAGCAGGACGTCGAACTCCTCCTCGCGGAACGGCCGCAGCTCCACGGCCGAGCCTCGGAGGCGAACGCTCATCGCGACCCCTCCTCCCACGGCGGGAGGAACACGCTGCCGAGCGGCACGATCTGCCCCGTCTGCCGGTCGAGCCGCTCGAGGCGCTCCTGCAGCTCCTCGAGGGCCGAGCGGAGCGCTTCCAGCTCGGTCTCCATCTCGATGATCTGCTTCACCCCGGCCAGGTTGATGCCGTGCTCCTGCGTCAGGTCCTGGATCTGCCGGAGCAGCTCGATGTCGCGATCGGAATAGCGACGGGTGTTGCCCGACGTCCGGTGCGGCCGCAGCAGTCCCTTCCGTTCGTAGATCCGCAGGGTCTGCGGGTGCACGCCGGCGAGCTCGGCGGCGACGCTGATCACGTAGACCGCGCGCTCGTCGTCGCGTTCACGATCCATCTCGTTCTCCGCCATCACGTCACTCCCAGGTCGGCCCGTGGCGAACCGTCCCGGGCCTGCTCGAGCTCCCCGAGGAGCTCCTTCTCACGCTTCGACAGCTTCGTCGGCACGTCGACGTTCACCGTGACCAGCAGGTCGCCGTTGCCGCTGCGCTTCGGCGCCCCCTTGCCGCGCACCCGGAAGGTCTTGCCGGTCGGCGTGCCGGCCGGCACCTTCAGCGTCACGGGCCCGTTGAGCGTCGGCACCTGCACGTTCGCGCCGAGCGCCGCCTCGCCGTAGGACACCGGCACCTCCAGCGTCAGGTCGTCGCCCTTGCGGCCGAACAGCGGATGCTGCTGCACGTGGACCCGGACGTAGAGGTCGCCCGCCGGGCTTCCCGCCGGCCCCGGCTCCCCCTTGCCGCGGATCTTGATGCGAGCGCCGTCCTTGACGCCGGCGGGGATCTTCACCTTGACGGTCCGCGTGCGCCGCTCGGCGCCGGTCCCCTTGCACGTCGGGCACGGTGTCGTGATGATCCGGCCGGTCCCCTTGCAGTGCGGGCACGTCTGCGCCAGCTGGAAGAAGCCCTGGTTCACCGAGATCTGCCCGACGCCGCCGCAGTCGGGGCACACCTCGGGCTCCGTGCCGGGCGCGGCGCCCGAGCCGTGACACGTATGACACACGGCCGGGCCCTCGATCTTCACCGGGACGGTGACGCCCGCCATGGCGTCCTCGAAGGTCAGCCGGACCTCGGTCTCGAGGTCGGCGCCCCGCGCGGTCGGCCGTGCGCGGCCGCCGCCGCGCCCACGGGTCCGACCCGCGCCGGCCCCGCCGAACATGCCGCCGAGCAGATCGCCCAGGTCGCCGACGTCGACCGTCTCGTAGTTGAACCCGCCCGGGTAGCCGCCGGGGGCGGCGCCGCCCGGGAAGCCGGAGCCGAAGCCCGACGCGCCCATCTCGCGGACGCGGTCGTACGACGCACGCTTCTCCTCGTCCCCGAGCACCTCGTACGCGGCGGAGATCTCCTTGAACCGGGCCTCCGCCGCTTCGTTGCCCTGGTTGGTGTCGGGGTGGTGCTTCTGCGCGAGCTTCCGATACGCCTTCTTGATCTCGGCGGCCGTCGCGTTCTTGGGCACGCCGAGGACACCGTAGTAGTCGGTATCGAACCACTCGCGGCGGACCTCGTCGGCCACGGGTCCGCCTTACCGCCGCTCGACCCGGACGCCGGCGGGGCGAAGCACGCGGCCCTTCAGCGTGTAGCCGGGCCTGAGCACGTCGGCGACGACGGGCTCGCCGTCGCCCTCTCCCGTCTGCAGCAACGCCTCGTGCACCTCCGGATCGAACGGCTTGCCCTGCGCGTCCATCTTGTCGAGCCCCTCGGCACGGAGCGAATCGAGCAACTTCGCGTAGACGAGCTCGACGCCGTGCAGGAACTTCTCGTAGTCGGGCTTCTCGGCGGCGTGGATCAGCGCGAGCTCGAAGTCGTCGAGCACCTCGAGCAGCCGGCGCATGACCGGCTCCGCGGCCATCTCGACCGCGGTGGTCTGCTCACGCAGCACGCGCTTGCGGTAGTTGTCGAACTCGGCCTGGAGGCGCTGGAGGTGGGCCAGGTACTCCTGCTCCTTCGAGCCCGCACCCATCGTCTCGTCGGCGGAACCCTCGCCGGCGTCGGGCTCGCCGGCGGAGGACGCGGTCGCGCCCTCCGCCTCCGCCAGCTTCGTGAACCGTCGCTTGTCGGTGACCTTGATCACCGGCGCGTCGTCGTCGCGGTCCTCGGTCACGAACCGCCTCCCTCTTCGACGATCTCGCCCTCGACGACGTCGTCCTCACCCGAGGCGTCCTCGCCTTCGGGTGCGGCGCCGCCGTCCTCCGCCGGCGCGGACGGCGAGGAGGCCTGCGTGCTCTGGTACATCGCCTGGCCGATCCGGCTGAACACGGTCATCACCGCGTCGCTGGCGGCCGTCAGGGTGGCGGCCTCGGCCGCCTGGTCCTTCAGGGCCTCCTTCAGCGCGTCGTTGACCTTGGTCAGCTCCTCCCGATCGGACGCGGGGACCTTGTCGCCCCATTCGCCGAGGGACTTGTCGACCGTGTAGGCGAGCTGATCCGCCTGGTTGCGGGCCTCCGCGGCCTCGCGCCGCTTGTGGTCCTCGGCCGCGAACGCCTCCGACTCCTTCACCATGCGGTCGATCTCGTCCTTCGACAGCGCGGTCCCGCCGGTGATCGTCATCGCCTGTTCCTTCTGCGTGGCGAGGTCCTTCGCGCTGACGTTCACGATGCCGTTCGCGTCGATGTCGAAGGAGACCTCGACCTGCGGGCACGCCGCGCGGGGCCGGCGGGAGCCCGACCAGGTTGAACCTGCCCAGCGACTTCACGCCGGGCGACATCACGGTCTCGCCCTCGCCCTGGAGCACGTTGATCTCGACCTGGGTCTGGTTGTCGGCCGCGGTGGTGAAGATCTCCGACTTCTTCGTCGGGATCGTGGTGTTGCGCTCGATCATCCGCTGGACGATGCCGCCCAGGGTCTCCACACCGAGGGACAGCGGCGTCACGTCGAGGAGCAGGATGTCCTTGACGTCGCCCTTCAGGACGCCGGCCTGGATCGCGGCGCCGACCGCCACGACCTCATCGGGGTTCACGCCCTTGTGCGGCTCCTTGCCGCCGGTCATGGTGCGGACCAGATCCTGGATCATCGGCATCCGGGTCGAGCCGCCGACCAGCACGACGTGGTCGATCCCGGCCACGTCCTTGCCCCAGTCCTTCACGGCCAGCTCGAACGGCCCCTTGCATCGCTGCACGAGGTCCTCGGTCATGCGCTCGAACTCCGCGCGCGTGAGCTTCTGCTCGAGGTGCAGCGGGCCGTCGGCCGTCGCGGTGATGAACGGGAGGTTGATCGTGGTCTCGGCCACCTGGCTGAGCTCGATCTTCGCCTTCTCGGCGGCCTCCTTCAGGCGCTGCAAGGCCATCTTGTCGTTCGCGAGGTCGACGCCGTGGTTGTCCTTGAACGTCTTGACCAGGTTGTCGATGATCCGCTGGTCCCAGTCGTCGCCGCCGAGCTGCGTGTCGCCGTGGGTCGCCTTCACCTCGAAGACGCCCTCGCCGATCTCCAGCAGGGACACGTCGAACGTGCCGCCGCCGAGGTCGAACACCAGCACGGTGTGATCGGCGTCGCCCCGGTCGAGGCCGTAGGCGAGCGCCGCGGCGGTGGGCTCGTTGATGATGCGCAGGACCTCGAGCCCCGCGATCTGCCCGGCCTCCTTGGTGGCCTGGCGCTGCGAGTCGTCGAAGTACGCGGGGACGGTCACGACGGCCTCGGTGACGGTGTCGCCGAGGTAGGCCTCGGCGTCGCGCTTGAGCTTCAGCAGGATCTGGGCGCTGACCTCCTGCGGGGTCCATTGCTTGGCGTCGATGTCCACGGACCACGACTTGTCGCCCATGTGTCGCTTGACCGAACGGATCGTGCGATCGGGGTTCGTGATGGCCTGACGCTTCGCCACCTCGCCCACGAGGATCTCGCCGTTCTTCGAGAATCCGACCACCGAGGGGGTGGTCCTGGAGCCCTCGGCGTTCGGGATCACGACGGGCTCCCCCGCCTCCAACGTGGAGACGACCGAGTTCGTCGTGCCGAGGTCGATCCCTACGGCTCGTGTCATGTGCTTGCTCCTTCCGCGTGGCGCGTTCCCGCGCCATCCATTCACAGGCCTACAGCATAGAAGTTGAGTGCCTCATTGACAACTTCACTGCGGACCAGGCCATAAGGGGTCGATCGAGGCGATCCAGGGCGCTCGCGAGGCCCGGGCACCCGGCGAGGAGCCCTTCGGCTCCAACCCGTCCGATAGGTCAAGTCGACAGCCCAATCGCCCGAAAAGGAACTAGTACCGACGGCCACGTTCGAAGAACGGAGAAGCACCGGTGGGCGCTTCCAGCACACACACGCCAGAGAGCCAGCGGCAGGGTGGACACCCGACCGTTCGCCATGCCGTCGAGGCGCTGCTCCTCGAGGAGCGCACGCGATGGGCGATGCGCATCCACGACGGGCTCACGCAATCCGTCACGTCGGCCGTCCTCGAGCTGCAATCGCTCCGGCACCAGATCGAGATCGACCCCAAGGGGGCCGTCGAGGTGATCGCGCACATCGAGAACGAGATCCGCGAAGACCTCCGCCGGATCCGCGAGCTGCTGTTCGAGATGACGAGCGAGACGCCCGCCTCGAGCGAGCCCGCGCTCGCCGCGCTGGTCCGCGATCTGGCCGCGCGCTGGCGGCTCCCGGCTTCGATCGAGGTGGAGGGCGATGTGGATGCCGTGGACGAGGCAACGCTGGAGGCCGTCCACGCGATCGTCAGCGAAGCGTTCGCGAACGCGGCGAAGCACTCCGGCGCGCCCGAGGCGCACGTCCGCGTCCACGCCGGCGAAGGCACGTTGCACATCGAGATCGAAGACCGAGGCCGGGGCATCGTCCCGGTCCCCGACGACGACCCGCATTTCGGCGTCCGGATCATGCGAGCCCGCGCGGAAGCACTGGGCGGGTACCTGGACGTCGAATCGACCCCGGGGCACGGCACCACGGTGGTGGCCGAGCTCCCCGTAGCGAGGACAGGTGGGTGACATGAGGATCCTGATCGTGGACGACCACGCGCTGGTGCGCCGTGGCATGAGCTACGTCGTGAAGGAGGGCTTCCCGGATGCCGACGTCGCCGAGGCCGGGTCCTCGGCCGAGGCGCTCGACATCCTGCGCAGCGGTCCCGACGTCGACCTCGCGCTGGTCGACGTGCGGATGCCGGACTTCGACGGCCTCGAGCTGCTCCGCTCGATCAAGGCCGAGTGGGCCGACGTGCCGGTGATCATGTTGTCCACGTACGAGAACGCGCCCTACGTGAAGCGCGCGCTCGCCGACGGCGCGGCCGGGTACCTGTTGAAGGACGCGACGCCGGAGGACCTGTCGCAGGCGATCAACGTCGCGCGATCGGGCAGCGGCAACGTGCTCAGCCCGCGCGTGATCCAGAACCTGTTCGAGGATCAGGAGTCGTCCGGACCGAACGGCAACGGTCGCCGCAACGAGTACAGCCTCACGCAGCGCGAGCACGACATCCTGGTCCTGCTGTCCGAGGGCCGGTCGAACCGCGAGATCGCGCAGCACCTGTACCTGTCGGAGAAGACCGTGAAGGCGCACCTCGCCGCGATCTTCCGCAAGCTCGGCGTCACGAACCGGACGCAGGCCGCGATGATGGCCGTGCAGATGGGCGTCGGGCCGGTGCCGGGAGCGCTCGTCGGCGAATAGTCGTCGGTAGCCCGGCTCAGTCGTTGGCGCGGAAGTCGCGGAACGCGCGGCTGGGCGTGGGTCCACGCTGACCCTGGTACTTGTTCCCGGCCGACCCGTACGGCGCCTCGGCGGGCGAGGTCAGCCGGAAGAACGAGATCTGCCCGATCTTCATCCCGGGGTAGAGCGTGATCGGGAGGTTCGCCACGTTCGAGAGCTCGAGCGTGAGGTACCCGTCCCAGCCGGGATCGACGTAGCCGGCCGTCGAGTGGATCAGCAGGCCGAGGCGCCCCAGCGAGGACTTCCCCTCGAGGCGCGCGACCAGATCGTTGGGCAGCGCCACGCGTTCGAGGGTCGAGCCCAGCACGAACTCACCGGGATGCAGGATGAACGGCTCGTCGGGCTTGACCTCCACCAGCTCGGTGAGGTCGGGCATCTCCTGACGGACGTCGATGAACGGGTAGCGCGAGTTCGCGAACACCCGGAACTGCGAGTCCACGTGGAGGTCGACGCTCGAAGGCTGGACGCACGTCGGATCGAACGGATCGATCACGACGCGGCCCTCGGCGATCTGCGAGCGGATGTCGCGGTCGGACAGGATCATCGGGGCTGATGCTAGCGGGCGTGGGAGACCTCGACCCACCGCGCGAGCGTCGCACGGGCCTCGCCCTCGTCGATCGTCCGCGCGGCCGTCGCCATGCCCTCCTGGAGGCTCGCGGCGAACCCCGCGACCTCCAATGCGGCGCCGGCGTTCAGAAGCACCACGTCGCGCTTCGGGCCGGGCTCGCCGTCGAGGATCCGGCGGGCGATCTCGGCCGACTCCTCGGCGGAGCCGCCCTTGAGGTCCTCGGCCTTCGCGCGGGCCAGGCCGTAGGCCGCCGGGTCGAGGTGCGTCTCGCGCACCGAGCCGCCCTTGACGTCGTAGACCGTGGACAGCCCGGTCGTCGTCAGCTCGTCCAGGCCGTCCTCGCCGCGGAACAGACGGGCGCGGATCCCGCGGCGCGCGAGCACCTCGGCCATCAGCGGCAGCATCCGCTCGTCCGAGACGCCGACCACCTGCGCGTGCGGCCGCGCCGGGTTCGTCAACGGACCGAGGAAGTTGAACACGGTCGGCACGCCGAGCTCGCGCCGCACCGGCCCGGCGTGCGCCATCGCCGGATGGAAGTTCGGGGCGAACATGAACGCGACGCCGGCGTCCTCGAGGCACCGCCGCACGCCGTCCGCGTCCAGGTCGATCTTCACGCCGAGCGCCTCGAGGAGGTCGGCGGATCCGCACCGTGAGGTCGCCGCGCGGTTGCCGTGCTTGGCGACCGGCACGCCGGCGCCCGCCACGACGAGGGCGGAGATCGTCGAGATGTTGAACGTGCCGCTCCGGTCGCCGCCGGTCCCGCACGTGTCGACGACCGGCTCGGGAGGATCGACCGGGCTCGCGAACTCGAGCATCGTGCGCGCGAGCCCGTCGATCTCGTCCACGGTCTCGCCCTTCGTGCGGAGCCCGATCAGGAACGCCCCGATCTGCGCCGGCGTCGCGTCGCCGGCCATCACCTCGCGCATCGCGGCGGCGGCTTCGTCCGTCTCGAGGTGTTCGCGACGGGAGAGACGGGTGAGGACGTTCGGCCACAGATCGGCGTCCGCCATGAGGTTCGGCAGGCTAGCAGGACCCCCGGCTCGCTAGACTTGGGCGGTCTCGCGGGCGTGGTTCAATGGCAGAACGTGAGCTTCCCAAGCTCGAGACGGGGGTTCGATTCCCCTCGCCCGCTCTCTCGATCTTTCCTTGACCGGTCTGTGACGGGGTATAGCGATAGCCCCGGGTGTGAACACCCCACATCCTCGTTCCCGGGAAGAGCGGTTATTCACCCGACCGGCCTCGGTCAAGCGTTTGAGGGGTTAGGAGATAGGGCACGGCAAGACGCCGCCCCTCGAATGCGGCATGCTTCGACGGAGGAAACAGCACAGACACCAAGTCAGCGATCGGAGGAACTCCAGTGAGCGAGGCAGCGACTCCAGCAGTGGCCGCGGGGAACCAGGTGTCCACGACGCGAATCGTCGGCGCCGCCGCGGTCGCCTTAGCCGCGTCGGTGGTCGTTCAGAACGCGGTGTTTTTTGTGGGCACTGAAGCGCCCACCTACGCCACGCCTCTTGGTGAGGTCCTCGCCTACCACGCCGAGAACCGGGGCGTCGTGGCCGTCTCCGTGGGTCTGGAGGCCGTGAACCTGCCGCTGCTCCTGTTGTTCGTCACGGGACTGCACGGGCTCGTGCAGCGTCGTGGCGGCGCAGGGGCGGACTGGTCGCGGCTCGCGGTGGCAGCCGGAGCGACACTCGCGGCGGTATTCGCCCTCGTCATGGCCACGCACATCGCAGTCGTGCTCGCCGCGGATGGCCTGGCCGAGCCGACCCCCGCCTTCGAGCTGGTCTGGCAGCTCCATGCCGCGGCCTTCGCGCTCGCGCTGCCCGCGCTCGGGGCGACCTTCATCGGCGCGGCGTTGGCCACCCACGCCAGCGGTTTGACGCGGCCGTGGCAGCGGCTGCTAGGCGTGGCGGGCGGCAGCTTGCTCATCTTGGCCGGGGCCGGAAACCTCGCCATCGCGGATGGCTCGCCACTGCTGTTCGTCGGGCTTCTGGGCTTAGCTGCGTGGCTCGTCTGGCTCGTTGTCACCGGCCTACGGCTCATCCGTGGACAGGGCTGACCTCGCTCTATGGTGGCGCGGTCGTGGACATCGGGAACGCAGGTAGCGGCACGCGGGCGACTGATCTCATCGCCCTCGTTTGGTACACCTTCGAGGATCCGCTGCTGGACGGTGTTCGGAGGCGGCTGTGGACGAGAATCCTCGACCTGGTCAGCTGGGAGGGGGCGGCGGTGCTCGCAGCGGCACAGATCCTCCTGTCGCTCGAGTGGCCCATCCGTCTCGGGCGGCACGATGTCGTTCCAGGGGCGGTCAAGCGCGGCCATCGCGCCCTCGACGAGCTGAACGCGCTTCGCTAACTGTCGCCGGTGAAGTGCGAAATGGAGACTCACGATCACCGATCCCGCGGACTCACGCGCTTCCGAATCCCCGAACCTATCCGGCGGCCGCCGCTGGAAGTGCCTGCCACCACCCTTTGCATCCCCTCTCGGCTTCTAAGAGTTGCAGCCTTGCTGTTGCTCGCTATCGCCAGTCAGGCGGCCAAACGACACCCGGCGGAGAGCCCGTTCGAGGTTAGGCGGACCCGGGAATGACCAAGGAACCCAAGATCTGCTCCGCGTCCTTCTTTCCCTGTGGCCCCGCGTCAGGCCCCAGCACCACCATCGCCTGAAAGGGCGAACATCGCAGCGACGGCCGGGCAAGACGCGGTGGTTCTCCTGACGATCGAGGCCGTCTGGCTCGGCACTTCGGGCGGAACCGATGGCATCGGCACAGATCAGGAAATCAAGGGATCCAGGCGGCCGCCTGGATCCCTGACGAGCAGTTCACTCGCCTGGATGCAGTCGCGTCATCTCCTCGAGATGGCGAGCTTCTCTGGATGATCGAGTATGCGAGCCCAGGCGGCTCAATGAATCATCCGTCTAGACGGCTCAATCCCTTGGACGCATACGTCCGAGGACGCGACTGACATCGCACGACCACCAGAGATCGTGGGTGCGCTACGCACGACGGCCTCAGGCGGACCCAGGTGGGGGTCCGAACGTATGGACGATGCCCTACACGATCGAGCCTGCGAGGGACGCAGACGCGGCGCGACGGAAGGTGGAGTAGAGGAAACTCTGCCTGCACGCCTCCAGGAGTCGTGTGGACGTAGGGCTCGGACGAAACAAGGTGGAACCCCGGGCCGCATTCAGCGGCGAGTCCAGCGGCATCGTAACGGCGCACCTCGAGCCCGCTGCAGCGTTCGGGGCCATCCGAAGCGAACGCGGCCATGATGGCAACTCCCTCGGCGGGAAGGGTTCGCTCGCAGAGGCCCACATAGCGAACGCGATCGTTCCGATCTATGAGGAAATGGAACAGGGCCCGGTCGTGCCATATATCGACGTGGCCGATGTCAACGAGGTCGGTCACGTCAGCTGCGACCCATTCGACCGCGTCAGCGAGATTGCCGAGCCGACGCTTGGCGATGTCGAGCGCTGCCGGTGAGGCGTCTATGACGACGATCCGATCCAAGTCGAGGTTCACGAGATGATCGACGAGACGGGATGCTCCGCCTCCCACGTCGACGACGGACCTGGCTCCCTGCGCAACTGCTTGGCTGATGCGGCTCCGCGATTCGACGGGGTCAGATTCGAACCAGCTCAGCTCGTCCGGGGAGCGGGAGCGGTAGAGGCTTTGCCAGTGCGCCTGGCTCATCCTTGGATGCTAGCTCCCGGATGTGCGATCGAGCGGCCCGGCTGTTTCACATCGTCGCGGTCCTTCGCTGAGAACGGGCAGTAGGAGTCGAACCCACGCCAGCAACCTGGAAAGCTGGCGCTCTGCCACTGAGCTACACCCGCATGCTCCGAGGACAGGTTCGCTCGCGATGTCCTCAAGCGCAAGAGACTCCGATTCCTGAGCTGCCTTTGGCTAACCCGTCGAACGCCTGACCGAGGATGTGCCGACAAGTGGCCGCTCCGGTCGGTCGAGGGGAACTAGGTTGGCGGGTGTTCACAGCGGGGCCTATCGCTATACCCCGACCGGTCTGTGACGGGGGTAGAGCGATAGCCCCTGGCGTGAACACCCGCTCACCTCGTTCCCCAAGACCAACCGAGAGCGGTCATTCACCAGGGCGATCGAGCGATTATCCCCTCGAGGATGCTGGGCTCTCGGTTGTGCCCCAGCTCAGCTTCGCCCGACTGGCACCGGCTGAGCCGGTACCCTACGATCGCTGGATGCTTCTGGAAGTCACGTGCACCTGCGGCTGGGTTGCTCGGGGGACCGAGGACGAGATCGTCGATCAATTCATGGTACATGCGTGGATCGACCACAACCTTCGCTTGACCCGGGAGGCGATCTTGGCCGAAGCCCAGCAGGTCAGCTGAGCGACCATGTCAGACGCGTCGCGACCGGGGTCTTTCGAGGTTCGCGACCCGACCAAGCCCGTGATCCAGTACCAGCCAGCGCTCAGCGACGTGCCATGGTCGCCGCAGATCGTCGGCCAGTCGCTGGAAGTGATCCTCACGTACCTGGACGGAAGTGGGGCCGCCCGCAACCTCCGCCCCATCCACGCCGCCAGCCTCCGTGTCGGCTGGGCAGCCGATCGCCAGCCCGGCGACATCGTCATGAGGGCGGCCGCTGTCTACGGCCTTCGCCCCCTCCTGGTGCACTCCACGTCCTGGCGGTACGAGTCGAACCGCGTCGTTCTGACGTACGTCGTGGTCGTCGCGGAGCCCCCGATCCCGCTCGACGAGAACCTAGCGGATGAACCCGTCGTACGCGCCGACCTTGCCAGGGGGGATGCGACCGGCCCGCCGCTGCAGATCGATATCGCGCAGGTCCTCGAGCACGCATTCCGGCATCTCGCGTGGCTCGTGAAGGACGATGACGTCGTGCGCGACACGCTTCCGCAGTGGCACGGGTTCCTATCTGCATACGAGCCCGAACCGTTCCGAGCCTTCAGTGCCCCCACCGCCAACGGTTGAACCGTGCAGGGCGGCCCTCCGAGAGCGGCAGTTCCGATCAGATGCGCCGCTCGTCGTATCTCCGAGATGCAGGAAGCCCATCCGGACGCGACGCCTCTGAGACCCGGCTAGGACTCGCCGACAGGCACCGGCTTCGTCGGATGCACGCCGGGGCAGGCGCGCGGGGCGATCCGGTCCGTGGGCAATGGTGTCTGGGTGAAGTCGAAGGCGTTCAGCATGTCGTTCGCGTGCGCGTCGCGCGCGGTGAGGGGTGCGAGGCCGAAGCGGACCTCGACGAACCGCAGCACCGAGTCGAACGACATCACGTCGCTGTTGACGCCCTGCTTGGCCCAGGGGGAGATGATCAGCGCCGGCACGCGTGGGCCGAAGCCGTAGATGTCGGGATGCGGCGGCGCGACGTGGTCGTAGTAGCCGCCGAAGTCGTCCCAGACGAGCACGATCGCCGTCGTGCTCCACAACTTCGGATGTGCCATCACCGCGTCCACGACGGACGCGGTCCAGTTCTGTCCGACGCACATGCTCGCCGGGGGATGCTCGGAGTCGAGCCACCCCGGCGTGAGCCAAGACATCGAAGGGAGGTGGCCGCGGTGAATGTCGGTGAGGAACTGCGTGTCGGACCGGATGTGGGACCTGAGGGACGGGTTATCCCAGATCTGCCTGATCATCCGCAACGGCGCCACGAAGCCGTTCACGCCCCGGTACTCCCGCCACGTGATCGCCTTGGCTTGCAGACGCCCGGGCAGGGTCGGGATCGTGATGCACGGCCAGCGCTGGATCCAGTACTTGCGCACCCGGCCGGCGGTGGCGGCGCTGGACTCCGCCTGGAGGACGGCTGCTCGCTGCGCCGGTGTCAGGACCTTGAACGCCCACGCGCGCTCGGCGGGATCGGAGCAGTACTCGCGGGGCTGCCCCGACCCGTACTGCCCCTTCCCCTCGTGGTCGACGAAACGGTCGGACTGCGCGGCGACCGACCAGAGGTGCTCGACCCCAGAGGGACCGTAAGCCGACGAGAAGAAGTGGTCGGCCAGCTCGTAGTGCTTCGCGTAGGACCAGTAGACCGGGACCTGTGAGGGCGTGAAGTAGCTGTAGCCCGCGAAGCCGGACCCGCGCCAGAGCGCGTCGAAACAGTTCATCTTGCCGCCGTTCTCGGCGATCACTCCGCTGATGAAGGCATGGCCGATATCCCGGCTCTGATCTGGAGTCCTCTTGAGATCGTGCATCGTTCCGTCGCATGCGGGACCCCAGGGCACATGCGTGGTCGGGTCCAACGGCGGCGTGTCGGCACCGGGGAACGTTGCGAACAGGTTGTCGAACGTCCGGTTCTCTTTGATCACGAAGACGACGTGCTTGATGTGCTGCCGGGCGAGCGCGAGCTGCGTGGCCGAGGTCGGCGTCGTCGCAGAGTCAGCGGTGGATCCAGCGTCACCGCCCGAGTTCTTCGTCCGACACGAGGCCGCCACAACGAGGATCAGCGCGATCCCGAGCGCGAGCATGCGCGCTGAGCGGGGGGAAGGCCGGTGAGACATCTGGCCGGCAGGCTACCGGACGGCCCGAAGTCTTCCCTGCCGTGGCCTTCGCCTCCACGGAACCTCCAGATCGGCCCGCCCGCGGATGGGCTTGCGTGTCGTACGGGGAGCATCAGGCGCGCCCAGGCGCTCCCACATCTCCTCGGCCGTGAATCCCGCCGGCAGCGAGTCGAACCCGACGAACGCGGCGTCGACGAGCGTGCGCACGATGTCGTCCCGACCGCGCGTTCGAGCCGGGCCGGCCCGCTCCGCGGGATCCTGCACGTGGTAGCCGTCGTTGATCCACAGATCGAGCTCGGTCGCGAGCTTCGAGAGACGGCGGAGCCGCGATCGCCGGCGCCGAACCGCTCGAGCAGCTCCACGGTCCAGTCCGGGTGGCGAGCAGCAGGTCGGAAAGCTCGCGGACATCGCGATGCGCGAACGACAGTCCCAGCCCCTGGAGCGGGTTCTCGTAGCCGGCCGCATCCCCCACGAGGACCACGCCGTCGACGCTCGTGCGCTCCGCTCGTGCGTCGGAGCACGTATACGTCGCGCACGGCCCCGCCACCCGGCCGGCTGCCCAGCGTTCGGCATCCGGGACGCACCCGAGCGAGGCCTCCGAGAGGAAGCGTGCGGCCGGATCCGCCGCCGGCGAGGCGGTGCGGTTGCTCGGCGGGGAACGTCAGGTACAAGCGGGCGCGGCCGCTTCGTTGCGGGAACGCGTAGAAGAGCAGGTCGGCCTCGCGCGCCATCAGGTTCGCCTGCGCATCGATGCCGTCGAGGCCCTCGACGTACAGCCCGGCGATGCAGTTGCCGGGAGGATCGATGTCGAGGTCGATCCCGAGCTGGCGTCGGACGGTCGAGCGCCTGCCATCGGCGCCGACCAGCAGCCGAGAGCCCGCGCTCCCCTCGCGCCCGTCGATCGACCAGTGGACGGCCGGATCGCGACCCGCCGAGATCCGGATGTCCGCCGCACCCCGACGGACGTCCGCGCCGGCGGCCGCCGCGGCGTCGATCAGCGCTTCGCACGCGACGGGGTGCGCGAGGTTCAAGCTGCCGGGGATCCCCGCGACCGCGTCGGCGAGATCCTCGGGCGCCGGCGGGGCTCCCTCGTCGAAGAACACGAACCGAGGCACGATCAGCCCACCTGCGGCGAGCAAGACGTCCTCGAGGCCGAGCCGCCGGGCCTCTGCCAGACCCCACTGCCACAGGATCTCGCCGCGGATGTGGTCCCGGTACCGGGTCTCACGCTCCAACAGGAGCACTCGGGCTCCGCGCCTGGCCATCACCGTGGCCAGCGCGCCACCGGCGATCCCTCCGCCCACGATCGCCAGATCCACGTCGACGCGGTCGCGGCTCGGAACCATGGCGCTAGTCGTGGTTCGGCGATCCTGGAGCGAGCTGCTCGTTCCGTCGGAAGCTCGCGAGCAGGATGTGCACGCTCAAGACGAACACCCAGATCGGGAACGCCAGCTCCACCCAGACGCTGAGGCCGATCGCGAGGAGCAGGATCAGGGCGACCACGTACCCGAAGATCGCGATCCACCTCGGTGCGACGCGCTCGCGCAACAAGACCGTGGAGGTCACGGCCACGAAGACGGCGGCCATCCGCAGGCCGTAGACGGTCGAGATCAGATAGGTCAGCCGGCGGCTGAACGCCAGGACGCTCGGATCGAGGGACGACCCGCCGGACCGCGTGACGCCCGCGATGATGCCGCCGAGGATCGCCGAGGACACGAAGAACATCGCGACGAACAGCAGGCCGCTGCCCAGGAAGACGGTCGCGAAGAAGCGATCCTCCGCGTCGCCGATGCGGTCGCGAACCACGCCGATGAACCAGAGGAACGCGATCCCCGCGAACGGAACGAGCCCGAGGGCGATCTCGACCGAACGCCGGCGCGACGGGCTCGCGATCCAGCTGCCGATCTCCCCCTGAGCCGACGGGATCGCGAGGCGGAACAGCACCAAGGATGCGCTCAGGAGGACGGCGAACACGATCCCGGCGACCGCTGCGGCGCGCGGCGTCCGGATGCCAGGCCGCGTGATCGCGTCGCTCGGTAGCACGGTCGGCTCTCCTCGGTGGAGCGGTCCTCGCGCGGACGATACCCCCGGCGGCTCAGAGGTAGCGCGGGGCGGTCGGACACAGGTCCTTCAGCGGACAGAGCCGGCACCGCGGCGTCGGCGCCTTGCAGATCTCGCGGCCCAGCCGGATCAACGCGACGTGCAGCGGCGTGCGCAGCCCGTCGGGCACCAGTTCGTGCAGCAGCCGGTCCGCGCTTCTCGGCGCTCACCTTCGGCGGCACCAGGCCGAGCCGGGTCGCGACGCGGTGCACGTGCGTGTCGACGGGGATCGCGTCGCGGCCGAGCGCGAACGAGAGCACGACCGCGGCCGTCTTCGGCCCGATCCCGGGCAGTGACGTGAGGTAGCTCCGGACCTCGTCGTCGGACATCGTGCGCAGCCGCGACAGATCGAACCGCCCCTCGCGCAGCCGGACCTCCTCCAAGACCGCTTGGATCCTGCGGCGCCTTCGTGTCGGCCAGGCCGCCCGAACGGATCGCATCCGCGACGGCGCAGAGGCGGGCGCCTCGACCACGCGCGCCCAGTCGGGGAACGCCGCGCCGAACGACGCGAAGGCTCGCTCGGCGTTGAGGTCGCTCGTGTGCTGCGACAGGACGGTGAGGATCAGCTCGTCGAGGGGATCGACGGCGCGCGGCGGCACGAGCTCGCCGTAGCGCTTCTGGAGCCGCGCGAGGATCGCGCGGACGCGGCGGGGCGTCGCGGTGCGAACCGGATCCCGGGCGGCGCTCGTCGGCATGCGCCGGATGGTAGCGACGGCGGCGCTACCCCTGGGCGCGGGCGGCGTTGCGGAACTGGGTCAAGCGCGGGCTCGAACGTGAGCCGGATCGAGCCGGTGGGTCCGTTGCGGTGCTTCGCGACGATCAGCTCGGCCTCGCGCTTCTTCTCGGGGTCGGCGTCGTCGCGGTGGATGAACATCACGACGTCGCTGTCCTGCTCGAGCGAGCCCGACTCGCGCAGGTCCGAGAGCTGCGGGCGCTTGTCCGCGCGCGCCTCCGGGTTGCGGTTCAGCTGCGACAGCGCGAGCACGGGGATGGACAGCTCCTTCGCGAGGAGCTTCAACGACCGCGAGATCTCGGCCACCTCCTGCTGGCGGTTGTCCGGTCGCCGCGCGAGCGGGCTGGTCATCAGCTGGAGATAGTCGACGATGATGAGCGAGAGGTTCTGCCGGCCGGTGCGCATCCGTCGCGACTTCGCGCGGATGTCGACGATGTTGACGTTGCCCGAGTCGATGATCGACAGGGGCGCATCGTGCAGCGTCTCGCCGGCGGCCACGACCCGGGTCCAGTCGTCGGGACCCACCCGCTTGTTCCGGATCCGGTCCCAGGGGACCCGCGCCTCGGCGCACAGCAGCCGCATGCCGATCTCGTAGCGCGACATCTCGAGGGAGAACATCGCGACCGACTCGCCCGTGACGGCGACGTTCCGCGCCACGTTCATCGCGAGCGAGGACTTCCCGATGCCCGGGCGCGCCGCGAGGATCACGAGGTTGCCGGGCTGCAGGCCCGACATCAGATCGTCGAGGTCCCGGAACCCGGTGGGCAGCCCCGTGTACGCCGACTCGCGGTTCTGGATGGCCTCGAGGTCGGACATCGCCGCGTTCACGAGGTCCCCGATGACCGCCGTCTCCTCGGCGTCCTCCCGGCGCGCGACGTCGTAGATCCGCTGCTCGGCGCCGTCGGCGATCTGATCGGCCTCCTGCGCGCCGGTGTAGGCGCCGTCCATGATGTCGGCGGCCGCGGCGATCAACCGCCGACGCAGCGCCGCGTCGGCGACGATCCGCGCGTAGTGGGTGGCGCCGGCCGGCGTCGGCACCTCGTCGACCAGGTCCCGGAGGTAGAGCGCGCCTCCGACCTCTTCGAGCGAGCCGCTCCGGCGGAGCGCGTCGACGGCCGTGATCACGTCGACGGGTTCACCGTGCGCGAACAGGGTGCGCACGGCCGCGTAGATCTTGCCGTGCGCCGAGCGGTAGAAGTCCGCCGGGTCGAGGGTCTCGACGACCTCGGCCATCGCGTCGGTGGACAGGAGCATCGCCCCGAGGACCGAGCGTTCGGCATCGAGGTCCTGCGGTGGGAGACGCTGGCCGGCGGGGATCCGGACGACCTCGTCAGCCGCACGCGCCACCAGGTACGCCCTCCCTCCGAGATCCCAACGCCGACCGACCGGGGACGGTACGCCCCGCGCGGTCCCGGTGACAGTGGACAACCGGTGTGGATTGCACAAGGGCAGGTGGGCGCGCGAGATTCCTTGTCACTCCGCCCTTGAGCAGGGTTTTCCCCATGTGGACCGACATGTGGACAAGTGTGCAAAGCGCCTCTGACACGGTTCGGAGCGGCGGAAGGGGCGCCCCCTCCCGAGAGCGCCCCTGTCGCCGTGCGTCGCGGTTCCCTCGCCGTTATCCGGCCGCCGTCACCTCGACCGTGAGGACCGGCTCGACCTCGTGGAAGAGCCGGACGCTCACCTCATGCGTTCCGATGGAACGGATCGGCTCGTCGAGACGGACGTCGCGGCGATCGACGGTGACCCCGGCCTGCGCCGAGACCGCCTCGGCGATGTCGGCCGCGGTGACGGAGCCGAAGAGCTTGCCCTCCTCGCCGGCTCGCGCTTCGATCCGCAGCGGCCCCGCCGCGATCAGCTTCGAGGCGACGGCCTCGTACTCGCCCTTCTGCTTCGAGAGGCGGGCGCCGTGCTGCCGCTTGAGCGACTCGGCCTGCTTCACCGCGCCCTTCTCGGCTCTGACCGCCATGCCCCGAGGGATCAGGTAGTTGCGCGCGTAGCCGTCGGCGACCTCGGCGACGTCCCCGGGATCCCCGAGGTTCTCGACGGGCTTCTGGAGGATGATCTTCATCGCGCGCTGTACGGCAGCAGGGCCATCTCTCGGGCGTTCTTCACGGCGGTGGAGACGTCGCGTTGGTGCTGCACGCAGTTGCCCGTCACGCGCCGCGCGCGGATCTTCCCCCGCTCGGACACGAACTTCCGCAACGTGACGATGTCCTTGTAGTCCACGTACTGGACGCGGTCCTTGCAGAAGATGCAGAACTTGCGCTTGCCCTTCTTCTGCCAGGCGGCGTCCTTGTCTCGCTTGCCGCCCTCGCGCTTGCCGCGCTTGGGTCCTGAAGGTTTACCCGGCATCCAGTGGTGTCTCCTCTTGGTCGGTTGAGGCCCCGACCGGCGCCGCGACCGCCGCGCCCCAGTCGCCGCCCGAGGACGACGAGGAGGAGCTGCGGCTGGCCTTCGTGACGCTGGCCGTGGCCCATCGCAGGCTGGGACCGAGGTCGTCGGCCTCGATCTCGATCACGGTGCGCTTCTCCCCTTCCTGGGTCTCCCAGGAACGCTGCTTGAGCCGGCCGGTCACCACCACGCGCGTCCCGCGCGTCAGCGACTCGGCGGCGTTCTCCGCGAGGTTGCGCCAGCAGTTCACCGCGAAGAACGACGTGTCGCCGTCCGTCCAGTTCCCTGCGGCGTCGCGGATCCGCGTGGAGTAGGCGACCCGGAAGTTCGCCACCGCGGCCCCGTTGGCCGTGTAGCGGAGCTCGGGATCATCCGTGAGGTTCCCGACGATCGTGATCTGGTTGTCGCTCGCCATCGAGCGGTCCCCCTTCGTTGCGTCTCACGCCTCCGCGGAGGCGGGGGAAGCGGTTGCATTCCTCGTGGGCCTGATCTTTTGCCTTCTGGGGCTTGAGCACCGGCGGCAGCAGGATCTTGTGTCGGATGACCTCGTCCGCCAGCTTCAGCGCCCGCTCGAGCTCCGGCTGCACGGTCGGCTCGGCCGTGAACCGCACCACGACGTAGTACCCCTCGTTCTGGTGCGCGATCTCGTACGCGAAGCGCTTGCGACCCCACCGGTCGAGCTGCGTGATCGCCCCGCCGTCGGGTGCGATGACCTTGGTGATGCGCTCGACCGCCGTGCTCACCGCGGCCTCGTCGGCCTCGGCGGGCAGGATGAGCATGCATTCGTACTCCCTCAACATTCACCTCCTCTGGTCTGGACGGCCCCCCCGAGAGGGGGAGCAGAAGGATGAGGGCTGCCCAGCAGTGTACGGGACGGCGGTGGGTCAGGCCGCGGGCCGTTCGTCCGCGGCGAGGACGTGGCGGTACAGCCCGTCGCGAAGCACGTACCGCTCGGTCGGGTGATCGCCCGGCCCGCCGAGGCCGGGCACCGTGAGGCTGCGCGGGACGACGCCGTCCGGGCAGGGGGTAGCACCGTCCGTCGAAGGGACCGCCCACGAGGATCCCGAACCGCGCGTCCCCGAGCGTGAGCACCTCGGCCCACGGCTCGGCACGGATGTCGTTCCTGGCTGTCATCGCTGTCCATGGCTGCCTCCTTCGTTCGCACGATGGAACCGTATCCGGCGGGTCTGACATGGAGGTTCCCGCCCCGGAGCCGGGTACACTCGGCGCAGAAGGCCGTGCACTCAGCAGAAGGAGGCGCGAGCGATGACCGTGACGATCCACGACCTGCGAGCGTGGAAGACCGAGGGGACGCGGTGGGCGATGCTCACCGCCTACGACTTCCCCACCGCGGAGATCCTCGACGAGGCCGGGATCCCGGTGTTGTTGGTCGGGGACTCCGTCGGGCGCAACGCGCTCGGCTACGAGAACGAGCTCCCCGTCACGATGGAGGAGATGCTCCATCACACGCGCGCGGTCGCGCGCGGCGCCGAGCGGGCGATGGTGGTCGGCGACATGCCGTTCATGTCGTTCCAGGTCTCCGTCGAAGAGGGCGTCCGCAACGCGGGGCGGTTCATCAAGGAGGGCAACGCGCACGCGGTGAAGATCGAAGGCGCGCAGTACGACCTGGTCCACCGGCTGGTCGACATCGGCATCCCCGTCATGGCGCACGTCGGATTGACGCCGCAATCGGTCTACGGGCTGGGCGGCTACCGGGTCCAGGGGCGCGGCGAGGCGGCCGCGAAGGTCCTGGACCAGGCGCACGCGTTGGAGAAGGCCGGAGCGTTCGCGATGGTGCTGGAGGCGATGCCGGCCGAGCTCGGCGCGGAGATCACGAAGGCGGTCCAGGTCCCGACGATCGGGATCGGCGCCGGGAACGCCACGGACGCACAGGTGCTGGTGATCAACGACCTGCTCGGGCTGAGCGAGAAGCCGCCGAAGTTCGCGAAGGCCTACGCCGACGTGCGCACGACGATCACGGACGCGGCGACCGCGTTCGCACGCGACGTCGAGACCGGCGCCTTCCCCGACGGCGAGCACACGTACTCGTAGCCACCGACGCTACCGGGCGGCTCGCGGGCGGGCCCTATGCTCGGGGCGTGCAGGAGTTCCGCCGCAGATGGCCCGGTCTGATCTGGGCGGCCGGCGTCGCGGTGGTCACGGCGGTGTTCTCGCGCCGTGAGGTCACGACCGGGAGCATCTCGCTCCTCGTGCCGATCGCGGCCGGCGCCTTCGCCGCGACCGCCGCGCTCTCGGCGTCCGCCTACCGCGACCGGCGTGACCCGGGGCTGCTCTTCGTGTCGGTCGGCGCGAGCGCGGTCGCGGTCCAGTACGCGTTGTGGCACGTCCTGATCCCGATCGTGTGGACCTCGTCGCGTTCCGGCGTGCCGGCGTACCTCGCCGGGGCGGTGTACGGCGCGACGGCGGGCGCGTTCGTGCTCGTGGTCTGCCTCGGCCTCGCCGCACCGTGGCGCGACCGCCGCGGCCGGCCCGCGGTCCGTCCGGCCCTCGTCGCCGGTATCGCGGGCGGCGCGGTGGCCGCGTTCGATCTGCTGCTCCTGCTGGTGCGCCCCGCCGATCCGATCCCTGCCTTCCTCGCCGGCGGCGTCCACGCGCGGGTGCTCCCGACCCTGTCCGTGGCCGTGATCGCGGCCGCCGCGGTCACCGTCGTGCATACGTTCGATCGACCCGGCTGGTACCGATGGGTCGCCGGCGCGGCGGCGGCCACCGGCGTCGCGGCGATCGGCACCGCGGTGACGTACCTCGCCACCCCGCGGTGGACGACGTACCTCGGGATCAGCTGGCAGAACGTGATGCCGGCGGCCGCGGCCGCGCTGCTGCTCGCCGGCGTCGTCGCCGTCGATCGCGCCGACGTGACGCGGATGCGCCGCGCGAGCGACAAGGCGGCGGCGGTGCTGGCCGGCCGCTCCGAGATCGCGTCGGTGATCGCGCACGACGTGCGAGGGCCGGCGTCGTCGATCAAGAGCATCGCGTCGTCCATCGCGCACGAACTACGACCGACTCGGGGACGCGGAGCGGCTCGAGTTCGTCGGCATGATCGAACACGAGGCGGCGCGGCTCCTCCAGCTGGTCGGGCAGATGTCGCTGGCGTTGAAGGTGGACGCCGGCTCGCTCGACTACCAGCGGCGCGTGCAGCCGCTCGGCCCGATCCTGGCCACGCGGCGTCACGACGCGGAGATCACCGATCGCGCGGTCGACGTCGACGTCTCCGGCCGACGCCGACGCCGACGTCGACGCACGGTGGCTCGCGGAGGCGATCGGGCAGGGCCTCGACAACGCGGCGAAGTTCTCGCCCGACGGCGCGCCCGTGCGGCTCACTGTTGCTCGACGACGGGAGCGACGCGGTGATCCAGATCGCCGACGCCGGCCCCGGCGTGCCGCCGGAGGTCCGGGACGAGGTCTTCGAGAAGTTCGCGCGCTGGCGGCCTCCCGGCTACGAGGACCGGCCGGGGAGCGGCCTCGGGCTGTTCATCACGCGCAGCATCGCGCGGGAGCTCGGTGGAGACGCCGTTCTCGGCTCGGCAGCGAGCGGGGGTACCATCCTGCGGATCCGGATCCCCAAGAAGGACTGACGCATGGCCGAGAAGCAACCGGTGTCGCTGTTGTTGTGCGACGACCACAAGGTGCTGACCGACGCGCTGGCCACCGTTGTGGGGTTGGACGACGGGTTGATGCTCGTCGCGCCGCCGGTCCACACGGCCGAAGAGGCGATCCGCCTCGCCGAGGAGCATCTCCCCGATGTCGTGCTGATGGACATCGTGTTCAAGGGCGGCGGCATGAGCGGGATCGAGGCCACCCGCAAGATCAAGGAGGCGTCGCCCTCGACGAACGTCGTGATCATGACGGCGCACGACGACGACCGCCTGCTGGTCGAGGCGGTCGAGGCCGGCGCCTCCGGGTTCCTGTCGAAGGACGAGGCCGCCGGAGGACCTGCTCTCGGCAGCGAAATCGGCGGCGGACGGCGAGGTCCTCATCGACCCGGCCACGCTGACCCGGCTGCTCGCCCAGGTCTCCCGGCAGCGCGAGCAGGAGCGCGACGCGCTCCGGCTGCTGGGCGACCTCACCGACCGCGAACGCGAGATCCTGCGCCTCCTCGCCAAGGGCATGCGCAACGACGACATCGCGAAGGAGCTCTTCATCAGCCCGCAGACCGTGCAGACGCACGTACGGAACATCCTGGGCAAGCTCCGCGTGCACTCGAAGCTCGAGGCGGTGGCGTTCGCCGTGCGCCACGGCGCGATCGAAGTCTCCTGAGCCTGGCCCGCAGCCGGCTACCCGGAAGCGGGTATCAATCCTCTTGCGGCCTGCGGACGATTCCTATGGTGCGACGCCATAGGGAACCTTCCCGGGGCCACCACCCCCTCGGTGGGCCCGGGGAAGACTGAAGGCCCGAGCGAACCCCTCCCTCGCTCGGGCCTTCATTCATCCCCTGCGGGGCAGCTCGTTCCGGCGGAGCTTCCCGGACGCGGTCCGCGGGAGCGCCTCCACGATCCGGAGCTCGCGCGGCGCCTTGAACCGGGCCAGACCCTCCCGGCTGTGCTCGCGCAGCTCCTCGAGGCTCGGCGGGTCGGACGCGTCCGCCGGCACCACCCACGCGACGACCCGGGCGCCCCACTCCGCGTCGGGCAGGCCCGCCACGGCGACGTCCGCGACGCGGTGATGCGACCGGAGGACCGCCTCGACCTCGTCGGGCCACACGGTCTCGCCGCCGGTCCGGATCGCGTCGCCGGCCCGGCCGTCCACCACGAGCCGTCCCTCCACGTCGAGCGACCCGAGGTCGCCCGTGCGGAGCCAGCCGTCGACCGTGAACGCCTGCGCGGTCGCTTGCGGATCGGCGCGATAGCCCTCCATGAGCGTCGGCCCCTTCACCTCGATCGCGCCGCCGTCGGCGATGCGGACGGCGGTGTCGTCGAACGGGATGCCGTCGTAGGCGACGCCGCCGCACGACTCCGTGAGGCCGTAGGTCGTCACGATCCGGGCGCCGAGTCGTGCGGCGGCGTCGCGGAGCGCGCCCCGGAGCCGACCGCCGCCGACCAACACCACGCCCAGGCGCGAGAGGTCCTCCCCCGTGGCCACGAGCCGCTCGAGCATCGCCGGGACCAGCGAGACGTGCGCGCCTTCGGGCGCCGCGTCCAGCAGCCACCGGGCATCGAACCGCTCGCGGACCTCGACCGGCGAGCCGGCGAGCGCCCCGCGCAGGAGGACGAGGAGCCCGCCGACGTGCGCCGGCGTCAAGCAGCACACCCAGGGATCGAACGCGGACGCGTCCAGGGCCGTGAACGACCCCGCGACCGCCGCCCCGACCGCGCGGCGCGGGAGCTCGACGAGCTTCGGCTCGCCGCCGGTGCCGCTGGTCGCCACGACCGCCCACGCGCGCTCCGGATCGGCGGTGTTCGCGCCGCCGAAGAGCACTTCCTCCTCGGGCGTCACGAGCATCGTCGGCGACGCGCGCGCGATGAGGCGGCGCTGCTCGCGCTCGGTGAGGCGGACGTCGACCGGCAGGAAGGACGCGCCCGAGGCCGCGTGCGCCGCCAGGATGTCGAGCCAGATCGGGCCCGGCGGGACGGCGTAGGCGATCAGCTCGCCCGCGTTGGCCCGCCGGTGCGCCGTCACCTCCACGTCGGGTAGCCTAACCGTTCGAGTTCACGCTCTAGGAGTTGATGGTCACATGGTCGAGTGGCAGCCGCAGGGCGAGTGGAGCGACATCCGCTACGAGACGGCGCGACGGCATCGCGAAGATCACGATCGACCGCCCGGAGGTGCGCAACGCCTTCCGCCCCCGGACGACGAAAGAGCTGATCCTCGCGTTCGAGCGCGCGCGCGACGATCCCGAGATCGGCGTCGTGATCCTGACCGGCGAAGGCACCGAGGCGTTCTCCTCCGGCGGCGATCAGAGGATCCGCGGGGACGACGGCTACGTCGACGAGGAAGGGATCGGACGGCTGAACGTCCTCGATCTCCAGATCCAGATCCGGCGGTTCCCGAAGCCCGTGATCGCGATGGTCGCCGGCTACGCGATCGGCGGCGGCCACGTGCTCCACCTGTGCTGCGACCTGACGATCGCGGCCGACAACGCGCGGTTCGGTCAGACGGGACCGCGCGTCGGCTCGTTCGACGGCGGCTACGGCATCGGCCTGCTCGCGCGGCAGGTCGGCGAGAAACGCGCGAAGGAGGTGTGGTTCCTCTGCCGCCAGTACGACGCCGAGACCGCGCTCTCGTGGGGACTCGTGAACGCCGTGGTTCCCGTCGCCGAGCTGGAGGCGACGACGGTCGCGTGGGCGAGGGAGCTGCTCGAGAAGTCCCCGCTCGCGCTCCGGTTGGTGAAGGCGGGCTACAACGCCGGCGTGGACGGCCTCGCCGGCGTGCAGCAGCTGGCCGGGGATGCGACGCTCCTGTACTACATGACCGAGGAAGCGCAGGAAGGCAGGAACGCGTTCCAGGACAAGCGCGACCCCGACTTCGCGAGGTTCCCGAAACGGCCGTGAGCGCCGCCGCCGGCTGGCGCGTGTGGTGGCTCGGCGCCCGGCCGCGCACGCTGGGCGCCGGGTTGGTGCCGGTGCTCGTCGGCACGGCGGCGGCCGGCCACGTGATCTGGTGGCGCTTCGCCGCGGCGCTGCTGGTCGCGGCGGGGCTCCAGATCGGCGTCAACCTCGCGAACGACTACTTCGACGGCGTGCGGGGCGTCGACACGACCGAACGGCTCGGGCCCCCGCGGCTGACGCAGAGCGGCGCGGCGTCGCCGCGCGCGGTCCTGATCGCCGCGCTGCTCTCGATCTTCGTCGCCGGCGTCGCGGGGCTGGCGCTGGCGCTCGCCACCGAGCCGGCGGCCATCCTGGTCGTCGGCGCGCTCGCGATCGTCGCCGCGTTCCTCTACAGCGGCGGGCCACGGCCGTACGCCGGGCTCGGCCTCGGCGAGGTGATGGTCTTCGTCTTCTTCGGGCTCGTCGCGACGTGCGGGACCACGTTCGTCATGGTGGACACGATCACGGCGACGGCGTGGTGGTGCGCGGCGGTCCTCGGCTTCCTGGCGGTGGCGATCCTGGAGGCGAACAACATCCGCGACATCGCCACCGACGCCGCCTCGGGCAAGCGCACGCTCGCGGTGCGGATCGGCGACCGGCATGCGCGGGCGCTCTACGGCACGCTGGTCGTCGGCGCGTTCCTCACGATCGTCGCGGGGATGCTGGCGTACATCCTCGATCCGGCGGTCGGGCTGACGCAGTGGGGGCTCGTCGGGCTCGCGGCGCTCCCGTTCGCGATCCAGCCGCTGGACGCGATCCGGACCGCGACCGGCCGCGAGCTGATCCCCGTGCTGATCGGCACGGCGAAGCTGCACGCGGCGACCGGGCTGCTGCTGACCCTCGGCCTCGTGCTGTCGCACACGGTGTGAGCGCGTGAACCTCGCCGACGTGTCGCTCGGCTGCGCCTCGGCGCTGGTCGACGCGCTCGTGGCCGGGGGCGTGCGGCACGCGTGCGTCTCTCCCGGCTCGCGATCGACGGCGCTCGCCCTCGCGTTGGCGCGGCACGATGCGATCACGGTGCACGTCCATCTGGACGAGCGTTCGGCGGCGTTCTTCGCGCTCGGCATCGCGAAGGCGAGCGGCGCGCCGGTCGCGCTGGCGTGCACGAGCGGGACCGCCGCCGCCGAGTACCTGCCCGCCGTCGTCGAGGCCTCGCAATCGCGGACGCCGCTGGTCCTGCTCACCGCCGACCGTCCGCCGCGCCTGCGCGGCACCGGCGCGAACCAGACGATCGACCAGACCGACCTCTACGGCCGGTTCGCGCGCGCGTACCTCGAGCCACCCGTCCCGGCCAGCACCGCGGACGTGGCCGCGTGGCGCGACACGGGTGACCGCGCGGTGGCGACGGCGACGTCGCCGCCCGCCGGGCCCGTCCACGTGAACTGCTGCTTCGAGGAGCCCCTCGTGCCCGACGGCGCCGACGCGCTCGCGACCGCCGACGTTCCGGCCGCGGAGCCCGCCCCAGCACGGGAGCCGGATCGCGACGCGGCGCGCGCGGCGCTCGGGGGCTTCGTCGAGACGTTCGGCGGTCGCCGCGGCGTGATCACGCTGGGTGTGCTCCGTCCGCCGTAGACGCTGGCCCTGCTGTCGCTCGCCGGGCTCCTTGGGTGGCCGGTCCTCGCCGAGCCGCTCTCGGGCCTGCGGCTCGACGCGTCGTCGGCGGGTCGCGCGCTGGCGGCCGGTCAGTGGCTGGCCGGCGACGCCGCCTGGCTGGCGGCGCATCGTCCGGAGGTCGTCCTCCAGGTCGGCGCGAGCCCCACGACGCGTGCGACGCAGGCGCTGCTGGGATCCGCCGAGGCCGTCGTCGTCCTCGACCGCGACCACCTCGACCCCGATCCGGACCGGCGAGCCGAACGCCGGATGCGGGTCGACCCGGAGCTGTTCGCGGCGGTCGCCTGGGACGAGGCCGAGGCGGGGCACCGGCCGCCGCCGGCCGATCCCGCCTGGGCGGAGGCCTGGCGCGGCGCCGACCTCCTCGCGCGCGCCGCGGTCGACCGCACGATCGACGCCTGGTCCGAGCCCTTCGAAGGCCGCATCGCGCGCGACCTCGCCGGCTTCCTGCCCCACGGCTCCGTCTTCTGCGTCGGCTCCTCGACCCCGGTCCGCGATCTGGACGCCTACATGGCGCCACGCCGGCCGCCGAGGATCTGGAACCCGAGCCCGACCTCGTGCGCTTCGTGGCGAACCGCGGCGCCAGCGGCATCGACGGCTTCGTCTCGACGGCGCTCGGCGCGGCGGCCGCCGACGTCGGCCCGACGTACGCCCTGCTGGGCGACCTCACGTTCCTGCACGACGCCGGCGCGTTGCTCTGGTCCGCGCGGCGCGGCGCGCCGGCCGTGCTCGTCGTGCTCCGCAACGGGGGCGGTGAGATCTTCTCGCTCCTTGGCGCAGCGCGAACTCCCCGAGCATCGCGAGCTCTTCGTGACGCCGCACGCCACCGACATCGGCGCCGTGTGCGCCGCGGCGGGCGCCGGCCACGAACGCGTCGAGCGTGCGGCGGCGTTCCTCCCGGCGGTCGAGCGCGCGGCGCGGGAGGGCGGCGTCCGCGTGGTCGAGGTGGTCGTCGATCCGGAGCTGAACCGCGCGCGCCGCGGCGAGGTCCGGATCGGCGGTCGAGGACGCACTGCGCTCACGGTGAGTCCAGCGCCGAGCGGCGAGCTGCGCTAGCGTTCGGCTGCCGTTCGAGGAGGAGGTGGTCCGTGACGACGTTCCGCGGGCCGTTCGCCGACGTCGAGATCCCGACGACGCCTCTGCCGGACTTCGTGCTCGAACACGCGGCCGCTCGCGCGGACAGGCCGGCGCTCATCGACGGGCCGAGCGGTCGGACGCTCACGTACGGCGCGCTCGCGAGCGGCGTGCAGGCGCTGGCGTCGGGACTCGCCGAGCGCGGCTTCGCACCGGGCGAGGTGGTCGCCCTGTTCGCACCGAACCTGCCGGAGTACGCGGTGGCGTTCCACGGCGTCCTCGCGGCCGGAGGCGCCAACACCACGATCAACTCGCTGGCGGCCGAGGAGGACATCCGCGCACAGTTGGTCGCCACGCGCGCCCGCTACCTGATCACGATCGCCCCCTTCCTGGAACGGGCGCTGCCGGCCGCGGAGGCCGCCGGCGTGGAGCGCGTCTTCCTGCTCGGAGCCGAGGGCGTCGAGGGGACCGAGTCGTTCGCGTCCCTGCTGGCTCCCGACGCGGAACCGGTTCGCCTGGGCGCGGTGGATACGGCGACCGCCGTTGCCGCGCTGCCGATGTCGAGCGGCACGACGGGTTTCGCCAAGGTGGTGCAGCTGACGCAGCGCAACCTGGTCGCCAACGTCCTGCAGTCCGACGCGGCGATCAACATCACCGAGGACGACGTGATGATCGGCGTCCTGCCCTTCTTCCACATCTACGGGTTGACGGTCCTGGTGAACCTCGCGCTCCGCAAGGGCGCCACGGTGGTCACGATGCCGCGGTTCGACCTGGAGGAGTTCCTGACCCTCCTGCAGGAGCATCGCGTGACGTTCGCCTGCCTCGTGCCGCCGATCGTGCTGGCGCTCGCGAAGCATCCCGTCCGTCGACAAGTACGACCTGTCCGCCCTCGAGCGCGTGCTGACCGGCGCCGCGCCGATCGACGCCGACACGATCCGCGCGGCGGCCGCGCGGCTGGACGCATCGGTGCTCCAGGGATACGGCTTGACCGAAACCTCGCCCGTGATCAGCGCGCCCACGCGCGATGCGACGAGGGGCCGGCCCGCCTCGACGAGCTTCATCCTGCCGAACACCGAGATCCGGATCCGCGACATCGAGACCGGCGCGTCGCTCGGGCCCGACCTGGACGGCGAGATCATGATCCGCGGCCCACAGGTCATGGCGGGCTACCTGGACGACCCCGAGGCGAACGCCTTCACGCTCGAGCCCGACGGGTGGCTCCACACCGGCGACATCGGTCACGCCGACGCCGACGGCTACCTCTACGTGGTGGACCGCTTGAAGGAGCTGATCAAGTACCGCGGCTTCCAGGTCCCGCCCGCGGAGCTCGAGGCGCTCCTGGTCCAGCATCCGGCCGTGATGGACGCGGCCGTGATCCCCGCCCCGGATCCGAACGCGGGCGAGGTGCCGAAGGCGTTCGTCGTCCGCGCGCCCGGCGCCGAGATCACCGAGGGCGAGCTGCTGTCCTACGTCTCCGAGCGCGTGCCCTCGTACAAGAAGGTGCGGCGCGTCGAGTTCATCGACGAGATCCCCCGCTCGCTGTCCGGCAAGATCCTGCGCCGCGTGTTGGTCGAACGCGAACGCGGCGCGACCCGCTAGTGACCGGATGGAGCCCCGTTCGGAAGACGGCGGGGACCGTGCACTCACACGCGACGAAGCACGAGCGCTGCTCGACCGACCCTTGGTGGGCGTCTTCTCAACCCTCGCCGTCGACGGCTGGATCCATTCGGTGCCGATCCACTACCTCGTCCGCGGACGACGAACTGCGGATCGTGATGGAGCGGAGCTCCGTGAAGTTCCGGAACGCCGTCAGGACGGGACGGGCGACCGTCTGCGTCGAGACCACGGATGGCCCCGACCGTCGCTACGTCACGGTCGAAGGTCCCGTGCGGACGGAAGAGCTCGCGACGCGGGAAGAGATCGTGGCCTTCAACGAGCGGTACGAACGCCCGGATCCGGACGATGTTGATATGCGGCGATACGTCGACTCGGTCATCGTGGTGCTGCGGCCGGATCGCTGGATCTCGAGATCGGACCTCGACTAGCCTCGCGCTACCGGACGATCCAGCCGTCGACGGCGACGGCCGTGCCCTTGCCGGACGCGCCGTGCGAGCCGAGGACCACGATCCGCATCGCGTGCGACCGATCGGCCAGGCCGCTCACGGTGACCCGGGCCCCGAAGATGAGGCGACGCGCGAACAGGCCGACGGTCCGCACGAGCTTCCCGTCCACCCAGATCTGCGCCCGCCCCATCCCCGGCCCCCGCACCGTGATCCACGAGGCGCCGGTGCCGTGGAAGTGCAGCTGCGCGCTGGAGCCCGCGACGTCGCTCACGACGAAGGTGCCGTCGGTGGCCGAGGCGGCGGTCACCGGCCCCCAGGAGCCCGAGCCCGGGACCGGCGAGGAGCGCAGCGACCCGGCCGCGCGGATCGCGTCGATGCCGACCTGCGTGCCGTGGCCCGCGTGCCCGGCCGTGCCGAGCGCCGTGATCGTGACGGTGTGCCGCCCACCGCCGAGATGCGAGGAAACGTGGGCCACCCCCGTGCGGAACGACGGCGCGTAGCCGTTGAACGAGCCTCGCCGCACGCCGTCGATCGTGATCCGGCCCCAGCCCATCGACGGGCCGGCGACGGTGTAGACGGTGACGCCGCCGCCCGTGAAGGCGAACGTGGCCGACGCGCCGGCGCGATGGTCCACCAGGTACGACCCGCCGATCGCGCGGGGATCTGCATGCCGACCCCACGCGTACCGCGCCCCGGCGCCGGCCTCCGCCAGCTCCACGGCGGCGTCGAAGCGCACGCCGACGCTCGTGGGGCCGGTCACCGTGACCGTGCAGGTCGGGGTCGGGTTCGCCCCGGCGCAGGCACCGCTCCACCCGCCGAACCCCGAGGCCGAGTCCGGGTGTGCCGTGAGCGTGATCTGCCGGCCGTACGCATAGAGCGTGGCGCATGACGACGAGCACGAGGCGGCCCCCGTCGAGGACGCGACCCGCCCGGCGCCGGTGCCGCTGACCGAGACGTGCACCGGGTACCCGAACACGGCCGAGGTCCCGCGCGAACCGATCGCCGTGGCCGCACAGACCGGGGAGGAGCCGGCCGCCGCGCACGCGCCCGTCCAGTGCAGGAACGTGGCGCCGGGGTCGGGCGTCGCCGTCAGCGTGAGGACGTCGCCCGGGTTGGCCAGGCGGGTGCACGCGACCGCCGACCCGCCGCAGGAGATCCGGTTCCCGCTCACCGTTCCGCCGCCGGTCGGCGTGACGGTCATCCGCGCGATCTCCGCCCGCTTCAGGTTCGTGCCGTGCAGATGGTCACGGTCGACGGCCGGCGCGATACCCTTCACGCGTCCGCGGCTCGTGTACTGCCAGAACGTCCAATCGCGCCCCGACCACACTGCGGCCGGCACGTCGATCCCGTTCACGCCGACGCCCCAGTGGGCGACCCACACCTCGTAGCCGTTCTGTGCGAACCACTGCGAATCGCCCATCGCCACGCGCCAGAAGTACGGGCTCGTGTAGACCATCGGCCGCACCCCGATCCGAGACCGGACCCGCTCGAGCCACGTGCGCACCCACGTCTGGAGCTTCGGCGGTGCGAGACCCCCCGTCTCTTCGATGTCGAGCGACGGCACGAGGTCGCCGGGCGCGTTGCGGGCGACCGCGACGAAGTGATCGGCCTCCGCCACCGCATCGCCGGGCGCGGCGCTGGGCGTCGCGCGGTGGTACGCGCCCACCACGATGTGGTTGGCGGTGGCTCCGGCCTCGTTCGCCGCGAAGGTCTCATCGACGTAGGCCCTGCCCTTCGTGGCGCGCATGATCACGAACCGGACGCTGGTCGTGCGCACCTTCGCCCAGTCGACCGACCCCTGCCAGCGGGAGACATCGATCCCGTTCAGCATCGGCGTCGGGGCCGCCGCCGCGGGGAACGCGGGCACCTGCACGAGCGCCGTCAGGACGACGGCGGCGAGGATAAGGCTGGCGGCACGGGCCGGACGCACCTGATGGTGGTCGACGTCGGACCGCCGGGCCTTGAAGGGGGTTGGGGTTGGGGAGCCCACGAAGCCCGGCAGCCTACACGCAGCGGGGTGAACCGTCGGTCAGCCGGGCGGCCAGGAGCGGTCAGGTTCCTTCGGCCGCAGGCACCACGGAGATCGAGGGGAAATACGGCGGCGGATCGGGCGTCGGCGGCTTCTCGAACAGCGACCGAACCGCGTCGATCGGCAGCGGGTCGACCGCGTACACGTCGAGGAGCCTGGCCTGCAAGACCTTCGGATCGATGTCGACGGGTCGGGTCCGCCGGCCGTCCTGCACCCGGATGCCGCCCCGATGCATCTCGCACAACGCGTAGAGACAGCCCGAGAACGCGTGGACGACCGACGGCACCCCCGGTCCGGGCTCGAACCAGGCACACATCGAGCACACGAGGCCGAGCCTGGCGGGATACGCGAACCGCGCCCGCCATCCCCGTTCGTGCTCGATCACGGTGCCCCACAGGGACACCGTGCCGACCACGCACGGCGGCGGCCACGCCGGCCGCGGTCGCTCGAAGACGTCGAGCGACCGGCTCGCGTAGATGCCGCAGGTGCAGCCGAGCGCCGGCGCGACGTGGCGGGTACCCCGCCTCCGCAGCGACGGCTGGGCGCACCGCGCTTCGACGGCGCGCATCGGCTCCCAGGGATCGACCCCCGAGCCGGCGGGCAACAATCGCGGTCGTTCGACGTCCTTCGAGAGGTTCCAGATCCGCCAGCCGGAGATCGGCTCGTGACGCTCCTCGATGGGGATCGGGGCCATACCCCTCATGGTCCGCCGCGGTGTGCGATCAGGCAAGCGACGGATCGACGTGCGTGAGCCGATCGAGGAGCGCCGTGCGGATCGGCGGCCGAGAGCCGAAGACCAGGAGGAACAGCGCCTCGCGCGCGAGCCGCTGCGCGTGCGCCTGCGCCAGGATCGAGCGGGCACCGCCGGCGACGACGAGCGCGGCCGCCATCCGCATCGCCAGTTCGGCCGCACGAGCACGCGCTGCCGGCAGCTGCGCCGGCGACGCGGCGTCGAGCTCGGCCCGCGTCGCGTGGAGCTCCTCGTCCAACGGGCCGGGACCGAGCAACCGTCCGCAGCGGCCGGCGACGCCGAGCGACAGGGAGCCGTTCATGCGCAGGCGCGCGGCATCGCGCGCGAGCACGTCGTCGAGCGGTTCCTCGTTCACGATCCGATCGGCCGGCACGCGATGGCCGTCGAACCGCAGCGTCACGGTCCCGCTCGCGTTCGCGGCGACGAGGTGCAGCGGCTCGGCGACGACCGTCGCACCCGGCGCGGCGTCCACGAGCGTCCGGATCACCCGGTCGCCCTCGCGGGCCGCGACGAGGACGACGTCGATCAGTCCCCATCCGGAGACCCAGGGCGCCTCACCGTCGAGCGTCAGCCCGTCGCCCCCGCGACGAGCCACCAGCAACGGCGGCCCGGGCCGTTCACCGGCCAGCGCGATCCCGGCTCGCCGCGCTCCGGCGCAGAGCGGCGCGAGCCACTCCTCGCGCAGGCCCGGCGTCGCCGACGCGGCGACCGCCCGCACCGGGTTCCGGTGTTGGAGCCACACGAACGCCGTCGTGAGGCAGCCGCCGGCGAGGATCTCGACGACCTGGGCCGAGGTCGCGGGATCGAGGTCCCAACCGCCCGCGTCCGGGGGGCCCGCCATGCCGTAGAACCCCTCGCGCGCCAGCAGGTCGAGCGAGGCCACCGGAAGGAGCGGCGCCTCGTCGGTCGCGATCGCGGCGGGGAACAGGACGTCGTCGGCGATCGCGGCGGCCCGCGTCAGGACGTCGTCCATCGCTCAGGAGCCACCGATCACGTGATGGTGGTGCCGATCGCGCGACCGATCGAGTACGTCACGAGCGTCGCCGCGACCCCGAGCCCCAGCATCCGCACGGCGGAGTACAGCGCGCTCCTGCCGGTCAGCAGCGAGGTGAGGCCGCCGACCGTCGCGATCGCGATCGCCGCGAGCAGCGCGGAGGCGATCACCGCGGTCTGCCCCTGTGCGAAGAAGAACGGGATCAACGGCACGAGCGCGCCGAGCGCGAACATAGAGAAGGAGGAGATGGCCGCGCCCCACGGCGAGCCGAGGCCCTCGTCGGGATCGATGCCGAGCTCCTCACGCGCGTGGGTGTCGAGCGCCACCTTCGGATCGCGCATGATCTCGGTGGACATCCGATCGGCGAGATCGGCCGAGATCCCCTTCTTCCGGTAGAGGTACGCGAGCTCCATCCGTTCCCCCTCGGGATCCATGCCGAGCTCGTGCGCCTCGAGGTGCAGCATCCGCTCCAGCAGCTCGCGTTGCACCCGCATCGAGATGTATTCGCCGGAGCCCATCGAGAACGCCCCGGCGAGCAGCCCCGAGATGCCGGCAAGCACGATCACGGCGCGCGACTGCGACGCGCCGGCGAACCCCATGATCAGTGCGGTGTTCGTCAGGAGCCCGTCGTTGATCCCGAAGATGGCCGCTCGCAGTGCGCCGCTCTTCCCGATCCCGGTCGCCGACTCCTCGTGGACCGGCCCGCGATGCGGCAGCAGGTCGGCGCCCCGACGGTTGATCCGCCGCCGCGCGTCCAGCAGTCGCGGGAGCTCGGCTTTCGTTCGGCGGTCCTCGGGGGTCAGCTCGGCCATCGGCCCAGCCTAACGGAGCACCCGCGCGGGAGCGTCCGAACCCGCTCCGGCGTGGCACCATCTGGGCATGCCCGGTCTCGAACGCGTGCCGCGCGACGTGCGCACGGTCTACCTCGGCCAGTTCCTAGGCGACCACGCGAGCACGATCGCAGCCGAGCTGGACGCGCGCGGGATCGTGTGGTGGTCGAAGGAGCCGAACGGCCTCACGCGGATCTGGGACCACGGCGGCGTGCACCTGTTCGTCGACCGCACGAAGCTCGACGAGGCGAAGGAGATCGCGACCGCGGTGGCCGGCTCGTAGGTCCAACTGGGATAGGCGGCGCTCAGCCCCACCGGAGCGCGTCGAGGAACGCCCGGAACTTCCGCGCGGTCTCGTCGACCTCGGCGTCCGGCCTGCTCCCGGCGACGATCCCCGCTCCGGCGTAGAGCGTGGCCCGCTCCCGGTCGAGCACCGCGCACCGCAGGGCGATCGCCCACTCGCCGTCGCCGTCCGCGTCGACCCAGCCCACCGGGCCCGCGTAGCACCCGCGATCGAACGGCTCCAGCTCGGCGATCGTCGCGAGCGCGTCGGTGCGCGGCGCGCCGGCGACGGCCGGCGTGGGATGCAGGGCCGCGACCATCTCCAGGACGCTCGGCGCGGGCTCCGCGAGGACGCCGCGGAACCGCGTCGAGAGGTGCCAGACGTTCGGCGTCTCCAGGAGCACCGGCTCGGGGTCCCACGTCAGTTCGGTGCAGAACGAGCCGAGCACGCGCGCCACGTCGTCGACGACGATGCGATGCTCCTCCCGGTCCTTCGTCGAGCCGGCGAGCTCGTCGGCGAAGGCGCGGTCCTGGATGGGATCTCCGGATCGCGGGGCCGAGCCGGCGAGCGGGTTCGACCGCACCTCGCGGCCGAACCGGGATACGAGCAGCTCGGGCGACGCGCCGACGAGGACCCCACCGTCGACGGGCGTCGCGAACGTGAACGCGTCGGGATCGACCGCGCGGAGACGGTGCGCGAGCCGCCGCGGATCGAGGAGCCGGCCGGCGTCGACCTCGATCGATCGCGCGAGCACCACCTTGCGCAGATCGGAGCTCGCGATGCGGTCGACCGCCGTCCGCACGGCTCCGGCGTATCCCTCCGCCGACGGGACCTCGTGGAGTTGCGGCTCGGCGAAGGCGACCGACGGCGCCGCGCCGGCCGGCCGGCCCAGCAGCGGCAGGTCCGGCCCCGATCCGTTCGACACCCTCCCCGCCCGTGCGCCGCGCCCCGGCCGCCGGGATCGCCAGCGCGCCGTCGCCGACGAACGGCAGCGCCCCCACGGCCACCGCGCCGCGCCCGAGCGTCCGCAGGCGCGCCGGGCATCTCCGCGACCGCGACCCGCTCGCCGCCGGGCGAGCCCGCAACGCCGCGTCCGCGATGCTCGAAGAACGAACCGCCGTCGGGCTCGTACGCGGCCAACAGGTCGAAGGCGGCGCCGAGGCGCTCGGCGCTCACGCGCGCGTCCCGACGAACAGTTGGGTGAGCCCGCCCGAGAGCTGGAGCCGGCGGGCCGAGGGGAACCCGGACGCGCGCAGCATCCGGAGCATCTCCTCGGGGGGCGGCAGGTACGCCATCGACCTCGGGAGGTAGGCGTACGCGTCGCGGTCGGACAGGAGCCCGCCGATCATCGGCACGACGCGCTCGAAGTACACCGCGTGTCCCGCGCGCAGCACCGCGTTGTCCGGACGGCTCGCGTCGAGCAGCGCGATCGCCCCTCCCGGCCGCACCACCCGCCCGAGCTCCGCGAACAGCGCCTCGAGCGAGACCACGTTGCGCAGCGCGAAGCCGCAGGTCGCGCCGTCGGCGCCGGCGTCGCGCACCGGGAGCCGCAGGATGTCGGCCTGGACCAGCGGCGCCGCCGTCCGCGCGTTCGCCAGCATCCCGAACGAGAAATCGAACCCGGTCGGCAGGTACCCGGCGCGCGCGAGCTCGACGGACAGGTCCCCGGTCCCGCAGGCCAGGTCGAGGACGCGGGCGCCCGGCGGCAGGCGGAGCTCCCGGACCGCCCGACGACGCCAGCCCACGTCCATCCGGAACGTCATCACGCGGTTCACGAGGTCGTAGCGCGGGGAGATCGTGTCGAAGAGGTCCCGGACCGAGCGAGCCTTCTCCTCGCCGTGCGGCAGCTCGTCGCTCACGTCTCGATCCGCTCCTCGGCCGTCTCGAGCACGACCCGCCGGAAGTGGTGGGAGACGAGCGTGGTCACGGCGGGCAGGAGCTCGTTGAAGGCCTGGACCATCTGGGCAGCCGCCGCGGCGTCGTCACCGGCGGAGTCGCGGATCGGCTTGCGCACGTGCTCGTCGAACAGATCCACGGCACGCGCCGCCAGATCGCGGAGCGCGCGGTCCGTATCGCGCGCGAGCGACAGCAGGTCGCCCGAGCGGCAGACCGAACTCGAGCAGGTGCAACGCCGTGCGGACGAGCTCGATGTCTCCGGCGGTGTACCGCGTCTGCCCGCCGACGTCGCGGCCGATCCGGATCCCCTCGCGTTCGACGGCCTGGATCAGCGATGCGGGCACGCCGCTCGCCGTCGCGAACCCGTCGAGCGTGAGGAGCTCTGCGTCCTCGCCCGCCAGCTCCCGGGCTTCCGCGACCGCGGTCGCCAGGTCGGCGTCGGCGTCGCCGAGCTCGCCCCGAACGACCCTCCCGATCGCCTCGAGGGTCAGCCCCTTCTTCTGGAGCTCCCTGATCCGGCGGATGCGGGCGGCGTGCGCGTCGCCGTACCAGGCGACCCGGCCCTCCCGCTCCGGCTGCGGCAGGAGCCCTCGGGACTGGTAGTAGCGGACGGTGTCGACCGAGACGTCGCACGCCGCGGCGAGCTGCTCGACGCGGTACCTCACGACCGGTCACTCTACGAGTCGGCGCTCATACCTTCACACCGAACGCTCGAACCGAGGTTCGGACCCGACCGCGGGGAGACGTCGGGCTACGATGCGCCGCGTGAAGCACGCGCGGACCGTCAGCCTCACGGTCGTGCTCGCGTGCGTCGTCGGCACGATGGCCGTGGGCACGGCGCTGAAGACCCCGTGCGCCGGCGGCAACTACGACGGGCGGCAGTACCGGCTGCTGTGCTACAGCGACATCGTGCCGCTGCTCGGCACCGAGCAGCTCGGGCACGGCCGGTTGCCGTTCCTCGACCGGTGCGCCGAGACCGGGAACAACTGCGACGAGTACCCGGTGCTGACGATGTACCTGATGCGCACGGCCGCCTGGATCTCCGGCGACCATTACGGGTCCTTCTACTACGTCAACGCGATCCTGCTGACGGTCTTCGCAGCCGGGACCGCGGTCGGGTTATGGATGCTCGCGGGGAGACGTGCGCTCTGGTTCGCCCTCGCCCCGACCCTCCTGATCTACGGCACGATCAACTGGGACCTGTTCGCCGTCATGCTGATGGTGCTCGCGCTGGTCGCGTTCGCCGAGCGACGCGACGGCTGGGCCGGCGTGTTCCTGGGGCTCGGCGCGGCCGCGAAGTTCTTCCCGGCGCTCCTGCTCCTGCCGTTGTTCCTCCAAGGCCTGCAGGACCGGGAGCCGGATCGGTCGGTCCGGGTGCTGTGGTGGACCGCCGGCTCGTGGGCGGTCGTCAACCTGCCGTTCGCGGTCGCCGCGCCGAGCGCGTGGTGGGAGTTCTTCCGGTTCAACGGGGAACGGACCCCGGACTTCGACAGCCTCTGGTACATCGCCTGCCGTCACTCGAGCGCGGCGTGCATCTCCACCGGGAACGTCGATGCGCTCTCGCTCGGGTTGTTCTTCGCGCTCTTCGGCGCGCTGTTCCTGCTGAAGCTGCGCAGGGATCGCGACTTCCCGCGCTGGACGCTCGGCTTCCCGCTGCTCGTGAGCTTCCTGCTCGTGAACAAGGTCTACTCGCCGCAGTACGGGCTGTGGCTCCTGCCCTGGTTCGCGCTCGTCGTGCCCGGGCTGCGGAGGTTCGTCGCCTTCGAGATCGCCGACATCGCGGTGTTCGTCACCCGGTTCTGGTTCTTCGGGGCCTTCACCGGCGCGATGACGTGGCCCCAACAGTGGTGGTTCGAGACGGCCGTGCTCGTGCGGACCCTCGTGTTGATCTGGTGCCTGATCGGGTGGGTCCGTGACGACGCGCCGGTACGCGCGCTCGGCACACGCGGATGGGGACGGGTGCGTCCGAGCGCGGACGAAGCCGTGGCGGCGCCCGCGTGAGCGCGCCGCCCGAGGACGACGTGGAGGCGGCGCCGCGCATCCGCGACGGGCTCCGCGAGACCCTCTGGGCCTTCCTCGGCGCCCGCATCCTGCTCTTCGTCGTCTCCCTGATCGGCGGCGGCGCGATCTTCCCGCTCCCGCCCGGGCAGCCGCCGACCGACTCGGGCTTCCCGGCGCCGAACCTGCTGCCCGGATGGCACATGCTGATCACGGCGACCGAACGGCAGGACGCGCTGTGGTACCTGCGCCTGGCGACCACCGGGTACCGGGCCGACGATCAGAGCGCCGCGTTCTATCCGCTGTTCCCGATGGCGGTCCGCGCCGTCGCGTGGCTCCCCGGCATCGGCCCGCTCGGCGCCGCCTTGATCGTGGCGAACCTCGCGTGCTTCGGGGCGCTGCTGATGCTGCACGCCCTCACGCGGCTGGAGCTGGGGCGACCCGCCGCGCGGCGCACCGTCCTGTTCATCGCGCTGTTCCCGACCGCGTTCTTCCTGCTCGCCCCCTACGGCGAGTCCTCTGTTCCTGCTGTTGTCGGTGAGCGCGTTCTGGTTCGCGCGACGCGATCGATGGGCCTTCGCCGCCGTCGCCGGCGCCGGCGCGGCGCTGACGCGGAGCGCCGGCGTGTTGTTGATCGTCGCGCTCGCCGTCGAGGCGCTGCGGCAGTGGCGCGGCGGACGACCGCTCCTGCCGAGGCTCGTCGCGGCCGCGGCGATCGGGATCGGACCGCTCCTGTACTTCGGCTACTGGCAGGTTCGGTTCTCGGACTTCTGGGCGCCGTTGTCGGCGCAACGGAGCTGGCAGCGCGAGGCGTTCTTCCCGGTGACGGCGTTCGGTCGAGCGGTCGTGCTCGCGGGGCGGTACCAGACGTGGTGGATGATGGACCTCGTCGTGGTCGTGATCGCGATCGTCGCGGTCTGCATCGCGGCGCGAGCGGTGCCGCTGACCTACACGGTCTACGCCGGGCTCAGCGTGCTGCTGCCGATGACGCTCACGTTCGCGAGCCGCCCGCTGATCTCCGTGCCGCGCTACTTCGCCGTGGTCTTCCCGATCTCCTGGGGTCTGGCGCTCGCCGCCGAGCGCCGCCGGCCGCCGGAAGCCGCGATCCTGGTCGGATCGGCCGCCGGCTTCGCGCTGCTCGCCTACCTGTTCATCAACTGGCTGCCCGCCTTCTGAAGCCGCGGCGCTCACCTCCGGGGAAACCGTCTAGGATTGGCCGCGACCGGGCCGGGGGGTCCCGGACGGGGACGGCCGAGGGAGGAGCCCGTGACGATCAGGGTCGCCATCGCCGACGACCACTCGCTGGTTCGTCAGGGGCTGCGCCGCTATCTGGACATGGCCGACGGCATCGACGTCGTCGGCGAAGCATCCAACGGCAAGGAGCTCTTGGAGCTCGTCGACGCCGAGCAACCCGACATCGCCCTGGTCGACATCCGCATGCCGGAGATGGACGGCCTGGAGGCCGCCCGCGTGCTCCGGGACCAGCATCCGAAGGTCGGCGTGATCATGCTCACCGCCTACGACGACCGGCAGTTCGTGGTCGAGGCGGTGCGGAGCGGAGCCCGCGGCTACGTCCTGAAGGCCCGCGATGCAGAGCATCTGATCCAGACCGTCCGGTTGGTCGCCGGTGGGAACATGGTGATCGACCCCCAGCTGGTCGTGGCGCTCGCCGAGGAGCTCTCGACGGCGAAGGAGCGCGATCGCAAGGCCGAGACCCTGACCGCCCGCGAGATCGAGGTGCTCCAGCTGCTGGCCTTCGGCCACACGAACCGCGACATCGCCGAGCGCCTGTACATCTCCCCCGACACGGTCAAGACCCACCTCGAGCACATCTTCGAGAAGCTCGGCGCGTCGGACCGGACCGCGGCCGTCGCCGAGGCGCTCCGCCGCCGCCTCATCGAATAGCGCTCGGCCTCGGACTTTCGGCCGCGCGGCGCCCGCCTCCGTCCCGCGGATGGCCTAGTCCTTCGAGCCGCCGGTGTCACCTGGCTGGGTGATGGAGGCACGGGGCACCGTCAGCCATCATTGCACCACCGATGGATGACGCCGTCCTTCCCCGACGCTCCGCGAGCGTGCTGGTCTTGCTGCTGCTGGTCGGTGCCGCAGCCATCGGGGTGTCCCTCCTGACCGAGCAAGGCTCGAAGGCGCAGGCGACGACCGGCGCGGCAGGGGCGGCGCTCGCCACGCTCGTCGCGGCGGCGCTGATCGCGGGCTCGATCGGCCGCGACGGCTCCTGGCCGAGCGCGCGCGGGATCGCATGGGGACTCCTGCTGATCGGACTGACGGACCTCGGCTTCCTCGCGCTACGGCTCGCCTCCGACACCGACGGCCGGCCCGGCGCCGGCCGACGCGCTCCTGCTGCTGCTCGTGATCCCGCTGACGATCGCCATGCGTGACGAGCTACGCCTGCACTTCGACGCCGGCGACCGCCGCGAGATCGCGATCGACGTCTGGCTGATCGCCGCGTCCGGCGCCGCGATCCTCTACCTCCTGCTCCGGCCGGCCGGCACCGACGCGCGCGACGTCCGGGACCGCCGCGGTGATCGCGATCATCGCGGCCGCGCAGTTCGTCACGTTCGGGGCGCTGTTCCTGTGGGTGCCGACCCGCCCGCACTTCCTGCAGTTCCTCGCGTTCGCCGGCTACGCGCTCGCGACCGTCCGGTTCGGGTGGGACCGGATCCACGGTGCCGGCCCGACGGGCGACCTGCGCGTGAACATCATCGCGGTCGTGTGCCCGCTGCTGCTCGCCGGGGTCCTGGTCTTGATCCCGCACGATCTCGCCGCCCGCGGGGACCCGTCGCCGCTTGGCCCGCCCGGTCCTCACGAGCGCGTCGATCGTCGCCGCGTGCGCGGCGCTGGCCACCGTCGCCCTGCTGGACAACGAGCGCGGCGTCGGCACGCTGCAGTCGACGCCTGATGATCCTGCTGCTCGGCGGCGGAATGGCGGCGCGCGTGCTGGCGAACCAGATGGCCAGCACCCAGGCGAACAAGGACACGCAGGAGGCGCTCGCGCGTCGCGAGGCCGCCCTGCAGGAAGCCGACCTGGCGCTGGAGCGCGTCCGCGAGGCGAACGAGACGCTCCGGCGCTCCGAGGAGCATCTGCGGCTCGTTTTCGACGCGGCGGTCGACGGGTTCGTCGAGCTGGACGAACGTGATGTCATCGTCCGGGCCAACGAAGCGTTCGCGCGCATGGTGGGGATCGACCGCGTGACGATCGAGGGCCAACCCTGGTCGGCGCTCGCGGCCTCCGTCGAAGGCGCCGACGCGTCCTTCGCCCGGCTGCCCGACTCCGGCCACGCACAGATCAAGCGGCACGAGGGGCAGCCGCTGTACCTGGAGTCGCGGATCTCGCGCGTGCCGACCGACCCGCCGCGACGCCTGCTGCTGGCGCGAGACGTCACGGCGGCGAAGGTCGCCGACGAGACGATCCGCTCGCTCTTCAAGTTCCTGCAGGACCGCGACGAGGACCGCACGAGGCTCGCAACGCCGGACGAACGCGGCGATCGAGCAGGAGCGGAACCGGATCGCGCGCGACCTGCACGACGGGCCGGTGCAGGGCGTCTCGGCCGCGTCGCTTTCGCTCGAGGCCGCGCTGCTGATGATCAAGGCCGGGGACGTCGAGCGCGGCCTCGACGTGCTGGCGAAGATCCGGCTGGAGCTGGCCGAGGAGGCCGAGTCGCTTGCGCCGCTTGATGTCGGGGCTGCGCCCGCCGGTGTTGGAGGAGCGTGGGCTCATGCCGGCCCTGCGCGAGACGTTGATGCGCTTCGGGAGCGATGCCGGCATCGAGGTCGACTTCACCGGCAAGATCGCGCGCGAGGTGCCGGAGGACCTGGAGACGCTCGCGTATCGCGTCGTCCAGGAGGCGCTCTCGAACGTCGGCAAGCACGCGCGCGCCTCCCGCGTGCTCGTACACGTCGAGACCGATCAGTCACAGCTGCGCATCGAGATCGAGGACGACGGATCGGGCTTCGAGACCGCCGACGTGCGCGATCACCTGCGCGCGGGGCGGGTGGGGCTGGCATCCATGCGCGAACGGGTCGAGCTGGCCAGCGGCACGTTCGCGATCCGCTCGACCCCGGGCCGCGGCACCGCCGTGCTGGCGTCCATGCCGCTCGACCTCGCGCTCGTCACCGCCGGCGCGTCGGGCTAGCCGTCCGGCGGCGGACCCGCCCGGATCCGAGGCTGCAGCACCGCGCTCGGCGACGGGCCACCCGAGGGCGACGGGCTCCCGGAGGGGCTCGGGGACGGCGAGGGGCTCGGGGACGGCGACGGGCTCGGGGACGGCGACGGGCTCGTCGTCGGGCTCGCCGGGGGCGCGGGCGAGTACACGGGGTGCTCGGGCCCGACCGTGTAGCCGTCGAAGCTCGGCTGGGGGAACGGGATCGCGTCCTTGCCGGCCATCGCCCTCGCCATGAAGTCGTGCCAGATCGCCGCGGGGATCGTGCCGCCGTAGACGGAGGGAACACCCTCGATGTCCTTCAACGGGATCTCGCCCTTCGGCCACCCCATCCACACGCACGTCACGATCTGCACCGTGTAGCCGCAGAACCACGCGTCGACGTTCTCGTTCGCGGTGCCGGTCTTGCCCGCCACGGGATAGGGCGGGATCGCCGCGTCCACGCCGGTGCCGCCGCGCACGACGCCCTCGAGCGCCCACGTCACGAGGTCCGCGTCGTTGGGGGCCAGCACCTGCTGACCCTGTTCGGTGACGGTCGGGTCCACCTTGCCGCTCGGCGTCTTCACCTGCACGAGCGGGGTGGCCCAGGTCCGCACGCCGCGGTCGGCGATCGTCGCGTACGCGTTCGTCATCTCGAGCGGGTTGACGGCGACCGAGCCGAGCGTGATGGAGCACACCGGCGGAAGGTACGAACGGATGCCCAGCAGGTGCGCCATGTCCACTACGTTCTGCGGTCCGAGCTGTGCGATCACCTGCGCGAAGATCGTGTTCACCGAATGCTCGGTGGCGCCGGCGAGCGAGAACCTCCCCGCCTCGCCGTCGCCCGCGTTGACCGGGTGCCAGATACCGTCGGGCTGCGTCGGGTCGGCGCAGTCCGGGATGCCGAGCGTCGTCGGCCCGTACCAGTACGCGTTCAGGTTGTAGCCGGCCTGCATCGCGGCGGCCAGCGTGAAGGCCTTGAAGGCCGACCCCGATTGACGGCCCGAGCCGCCCGCCCCCGTCGCGTAGTTGACCTTGTTCGTCTTCCAGTTCCTGCCGCCGACCATCGCGAGGATCTGCCCGGTGGACGGATCCATCGCCACGAGCGCGGCGGCGGGATCGTGCTTCGGGTCCGGCAGCCCCTCCGCGATCGCCCGCTCGGCGTCGTGTTGCATGCCGAGGTCGAGCGAGGTCGTGACGCGCAGGCCGCCGCCGTAGACCTTCGCCTCGCCGTAGCGTTCGACGAGGATCCGGCGCGTGTAGTCCACGAAGTACTCGGCCTGGCCGGGGGCGACGATCGTCTCGTTGCTCGCGGCCTTCACCGTGCCGCAGCAGGGCGTCGACTTCAGCCTCGCGTCGGTGGCGGCATCGAGGTACCCGTAGCGCACCATCTGGTCCAGGGCGTAGTCCCGTCGGAACCGGTTGTCGTACGGCCGGTCGATCGGGTCGTAGAGGTCGGGCGCGTGCAGCACGCCGGCGAGGGTCGCCGACTCGAGCACGCTCAGCTCGTTCGCCGGCTTGCCGAAGTACGTCTCGGCCGCCGCCTGGATCCCGTAGGCGCCGTGCCCGAAGTACACGGTGTTCAGGTACTGCGCGAGGATCCGGTCCTTGCCGAGCTCCTTCTCGAGCTTCACGGCGAGGAGCGCCTCACGGATCTTCTCGGAGATCGACCGCGTCGGCTGGACGTACTCGGTCTGCGCCCGTCTGCGGATCCGTCGAGTAGGTGCCGGCGTAGATGTTCTTCACGAGCTGCTCGGTGATCGTGGACGCGCCCTGGACCGTCTGCCGCTTGACCAGGTCCGTGTACGCGGCACGCAGGATGCCGCCGACGTCGACCCCGGGGTGGCTGTAGAACGCGTGGTCCTCGGTGGCGATCACGGCGTCGCGGATGTTCGGCGACATCCGCGAGAACGGGATCACCGTCCGGTCGACCGCGCCGTGCAGCGTCGACAGCACGGCGCCGTTGCGGTCGTAGAGGTACGTCGTCTGGATCGGCGGCAATCGGTCCGGCAGTTTGATGCGCGCGTACGCAACGTAGAGCGCCACCGACCCGAGGAACGCCAGGGCGACCGGCGTCAGCAACAGCAACAACCACCAGCGACGACGCAGGAACGACTTCTTCGTCGACTTCTTGGTCGCCCTGGCGGGGGCGTGCTTCGGAACGTATCCGTTCCGGTTGGTGGACGGCTTCGACCCGGTAGCCACGGTTGGGGCCGATGCTAACAACACCCTGTGCGAAGCGGCGGAACGCCTGTGACGGTTGCGTGGAGTTCGAACGCGAAGCTCAGCCGGCGGCGATCTGCCGGGCGGTGAAGGCCTCGCGGAGGTGGTTCCAGCAGCAATTGCGGCAGACCTCGACCACGTAGCAGCACGATCCCGGGTGGGCGGCCGCCATCCGCAGTCCGGTGTCGATGGACCAGACGCGACCGTTGTCCTGCTTCAGCCGGTCCCCGTACACGTACGCGAGCAGCACGAGCTTCTCCTTGCCGCACACGGGGCAGTCGGTCCGGGTCGGCTCCCCCACGTGGTTGGCCGCGCGCATCAGTTCCGGATGCGCGTCGCAGAGGTCGGTCACCGACTGGAGCCCGGCCCGGGCGTCACGCAGCAGCGCGCGTTTGGCCAGCGTGTAGTCGATGACGTTGAGCTGCGACCGCTTCGAACGGCCGAGCGACGGCGGCTGCTGCTTGCGCGTCATGATCCTGCGGATGGTACACCCGCTCCGCGACACGGGGGATGGGCCGAACGTCGGTGTCGGGTCGGCGGAACGGCTAGCCTGCATGGAGGAGACCCGCACGGAAGGAGCCGTCACGGGGGATCCGTACGCGATGCTGGACCCGGCCTCGTCCGAGTCGAGCGAGCAGCCGATGTTCGCCGAGGCGAGCGGCCTCCGCGTGCTGTTGCGAGGCTTGGGCCGCCGGTGCCCCCGCTGCGGCGAGCCGCGGATCTTCGAACGGCGGTTCACCCTCAAGCCGCGCTGCCCGACGTGTGACCTCCGCTTCGAGAAGGAGGAGGGTGGCTTCCTCGGAGCGATGGCGCTCAACTACGGCGTCGCCGTCCTGTTCTGGTTGATCGTGATGGCCGTCGGCATCGCGCTGACGGTGCCGGTCGTGCCGGTCGCCCCCCTGTTGGTGGCGAGCATCGCCGTCCTGACCGTCGTGCCGGTGTGGTTCTATCCGCGCTCGAAGACGATCTGGGCGGCGATCGAGTTCCTCGTCGAGCGCGCGCAGCCGAACTACCGCCCTCCGATGCGCCGGGACCCTCGCGCGAAGGAGCTGGAGTAGCGGCTCACGTCGCGATCAGCGGCAGCGGCGTCCGCAGCCGGTTCAGCGAGCCCGACCGGAACGGCTCCGGATCGATCTGCGCGTCGTCGTAGCCCGCGCTCCGGACCGCGCGCACGATCGCGTCGCGCTGCGCCGGCGTCGAGGCGCGCACCAGATCGTCGGCGGCGAGCTCCACACGGCCGGTGTCACCGAAGTGGCGCACGCGGAGCTCGCGGTAGCCGAGCGCGCGCAAGGCTCGCTCGGCGGCATCGATCCGCGCGAGCGTCGCCGGCTCGACCGCGGTCCCGTAGGGGATCCGAGACGCGAGGCACGGCGACGCCGGCTTGTCGGCGCTCGGGATCCGGAGCTCACGCGCGAGCGCCCGAACGTCGTCCTTGCCCATGCCGGCCTCGAGCAGCGGATGGCGCACGCCGTGCTCGGCGGCCGCCTTGAGACCGGGCCGCCAGTCGCCCACGTCGTCGGCGTTCGCACCGGAGAACAGGACGGGGATCCCTTCGGCCTGCGCGAGCGCCGCGAGCGTCTCGTACAACTCGGTCTTGCAGTGGTAGCAGCGATCCCGGCCGTTCCGGCGATAGCCCTCTCGCGCCAGCTCGTCGGTCCGGCACGACCCGGTGTGCGATGCCGATCGCGGCGGCCACCGATCGAGCCCCGTCGAGCTCGCCGTCCGCGAGCGCCGGCGACACCGCCGTGACCGCGAGCGCCCGATCGCCGAGCACGCGCTGCGCGACCGCGGCGACGAGTGAGGAGTCCACGCCGCCCGAGAACGCGACGACCGCGCCGTCGGCGGTCGCGACGACCGCCTCCAGCTCACCGAGCGACATCGCGCGCCTCCCTCATCGCCTCGGCGAGCGCCTCGACCCAGATCTGCTTCACCGAACGCCCCGTCGCCGCCGCGACGGCGGCGCAGTCGTCGTGCTCGGGCGCCACGTTGACCACGCGGCCGTCGAGCACGCCGACCTTGATCCTGATCGGACGACCGTCGACCTCGACCTCCTGGGTCCGGCGCTCCAGCTCGTACCGGTGCAGCGTCGAGACCCGAACCCCGAGCGTGCTCGTGTGCTCCAGGAGCGCCGCGGCGACCGCGCGCTCGTCGCCGGGACGCGCGAGCGCGCTCACCACGATGCCCGGCCGGCCCTTCTTCATCTGCACGGGCGTCGTCCAGACGTCGAGCGCGCCGGCCTCCGAACAGCGTTGCACCGCATCGGGGATCAGCTCCGGCACCAGGTCGTCCAGGTTCGCCTCCAGTAGGACGACCTGCGTCGTTGCGGCCGCCTGCTCCGCGGCATGCCCGATCACGACCCGCAGGACGTTCGGCCGGTCCGGCAGCTCGCGCGAGCCGGCGCCGTAGCCGACGGCGTCGAGGGTGAGCGCGGGCAGCTCGCCCCAGCCGTCGGCGGCGACCGCCACGATCGCGGCGCCGGTGGGGGTGACGAGCTCGTCGCCGGCGTCGGTCCCGACGAGCGGGGCCCCGCGGAGGAGCTCGAGCGTCGCCGGACCCGGCGTGGGGAGAGGTCCGTGGAGCGTGCCGATGGTGCCCCGTGCGTACGGCAGCGGCGAGCAGACGAGCCGGTCGATACCGAGCGCGTGCAACAGGGCGAACGCGCCGCAGACGTCGAGGAGCGTGTCGAGCCCGCCGAGCTCGTGGAGGTGCACGTCGGCCGGATCGGCGTCGTGGATCGATGCCTCCACGTTCGCGATCCTCGAGAGCGCGTCGATCGACCGCTCGCGCACGATCGTCGGGAGGGTGGCCGCCGAGACCATCGCGATGAGCTCCGATGCCGGCCGGCCCGCTCCCGGGTCGGTCTCGATCACCCGCACCTGGGTCGCGCCGATCGCGCCTCGCTGGACACGTTCGGCGACGACCCGGACGTGGTCGTGTAGACCGAGCGCCGCGATCACCTCGTCGAGCGTGGCGACCGGCGCGCCGGCGTCGAGGAGTGCGCCGAGGAGCATGTCGCCGGCCAGCCCCCCGACGCAGTCGAGGTAGGCGACCGTCGTCACGGCACCGCCGCCCGGCGCGCGATCCGCGCCGCGACGCTCCCGGCTCCGAGGCCGTCGTCGATACCGACCACGGCGAGACCGTCGGCGCACGAGCAGAGCATGGCGTTGAGCGCGGTCCGGCCGCCTTCGGCGGATCCGTAGCCCACGCTCGTCGGCACGCCGATCACCGGCGCCGCCGCGAGCCCGCCGATCACGCTCGCGAGCGCGCCGTCCATGCCCGCGACCACGACCACGCAGTCCGCGCGTTCGAGGTCGGGCAGCACCAACGAGAGGCGGTGCAGACCGGCGACGCCGACATCCTCGTGCACCGTGACGATCGCACCGAGCAGCTCGGCGCGGATCCTCGCCTCGTGGACCACCGAGCCATCGGAGGTCCCCGCGGACACGATCAGCACCCGTCCTCGCCGGTCCGGTTCGCGTCGCTGCACCCAGACCGCGCGCGCGAGCTCGTGCTCGCGGGCGTCGGGGATCGCGGTCCGGACGGCGTCGCGCATCTCGCCGGGAGCCCTCGTGACCAGCACGCTCGACGCGCCGGCCTCGTCGAGCGCCACGGCGATCGCGACGGCCTGCTCGATCGTCTTGCCCTCGCCGAGGACCACCTCCGGCGCCCCCTGCCGCAGCTCGCGATGGGTGTCCACCCGAGCGAACCCGAGGTCCCGGAACGGGAGGCCGGCGAGCGCGTCGGCGGCTGCCTCGGGCTCGATCCGGTGCTCGGCCACGGCCGCAAGGAGCTCGTCGATCTCGCGCCGCGAGGTCATCGACCGAGTCTACGCGGGCGGTTCGAACGGCGATGTGCATCCGGTGGTCCACTCATGCGAAGCTCCGGCCTCGAAATCCGAGGGAGGGGCAACGATGAGCACCTGGTACGAAGACCGGAACGTTCGCATCGTGCTCGCGATCGTGGTCGTGGTGGCGGGCATCACCTTGGCGGTGACCACCGGCGACTCGTACGCGGTCCGATGGGTCACGCTCCTGCTGTCGTTCGACGTGGCGGCTCGCCTCGCTCTCCCCCGGCGCGCAAGCTGAGGCACGGCGTCAAGGCGTCCCCGATGGGAGATCGACGACCGCGCGGGCACGCTGCGTGACCTCGAGCGACCCCGGGAACAACGTGAGAGCGCCGACCGCGGCCCGGACCTCGACCGTGACGTCGAACGTACCGTCAGCGCACCCGCACGAGACCAGCTCGGTTCCGTTGCGGGTGGCGTAGTCGGCGGCGACCTCCGCAGGATCACGCCCGGTGGGGAACGCGAGTTCCTGGGCGACCGCGAGCGCAGCCGCGTCGGCGCCGGATCGCGCCCGTGCGCGCGCCGCCAGGACGTGACCCGAGGTCCGCGACACCCATCGTGAGCACGAGGACGACGAGGATGCCGGCGGCGAGGACGATCGAGACCGAGCCGCCCTCGGACCGGATCGAGGCGCTCACCCGAACTCCTGTCGCTCGACCGCGGACGCCGTCATCGTGACGCCCGATCCGACGAGCCACCCCACGAGCGGAACCCGGAAGGGGTCGTCGTAGGTGATCCGAACGGTCACCGGATCGCCGCGCGAGCCGTCGCGGAGGGTTTCGACCTGGACGAGGCCGGCGTCCAAGCCCGCGCCCGCCGCCACCGCGGCGGCGGCGATCGCGGCGGGATCGTCCTGGAGCGCGGCGGCGCGCGCTCCCGCGCGCGCCGCCGACTCCACCAGCAGCCGGTCCCGGACCACGAGTCCGACCTGCACCAAGCCGAGCACGACGATCAGCACCAGCGGCAACACCAACGCGAACTCGACGACGGCCGAGCCGCGCTGCCGCCCGGAGCGGCCCTCACGCAGCGTCCGCATCCCCGATCACCGTTTCGATGATGTGGTCGAAGAACGCGGGCAGCCGTCCGGACGAATGCGCCCACGCGATCAACACCACGGCCACCGCGGCCGCGGCCAGGATCACGAGCGCGTACTCCGCGGTCGTCTGGCCCTCCTCGCGACGCACGATCCCCCGTACCGACCCGTAGCCCCGAAGGAACAGCAGGAACAACATCGCTTCACCCCCTCTCACCGGATGGACCGGACGGTGGTCAGCAACACCGGGACCACCGTCAGGAGGAGGAAGGCGGGGAGGATCAGGAACACGAGGGGGAAGAGCATCTTGATGGGTGCCGTCCGTGCCTCCTCGAGGGTGGCCGCGCGGCGCGCCTGTCGGACCGAGGCGGCCAGCTCGCGCGTCGCATCCGCCAGGGATGCGCCGAGTGATTCGGTCCGCTCGAGGACGGCGACCGTTCGACGGAGATCGGCGGAACTCCGCTGTGCATACGCGGCGAGCTCGCCACGCCAGCGCGCGCCGAGGTCGGCCGCACCCGCGATCCGCCGGAGATCCTCGCCGAGCGGGCCGTGCAGAACCTCGGCCGCTCGTCGAAGGGATAGCTCCGCGGACAGGCCGGCGGTCGATCCGGCGGCGAGCAGATCGAGCAGCTGCGGCACTTCGTGGTCGATGGCGCGCGCTCGGCCTCGGGAATCGCGGCGGCGCACCCGCGGCGAGGACGCGGGCTCGGCGACGGCCGACTCGTGAACGGCGAGGAGCCGTGGGCGCGGACGGAGCGCGGCGGCGGCGGCGAGGACGGCGGCGGCCGCGGCCAGCCCCGCGACGGTGGCTTCATGCACGATTCACGTGACCTCCAGGAGGGAGCGGATCCATAGGAAGGCGGCGGCCTCCAGGAGCAACCCGAGGCCGACCGACACCATCCCCGCAGGCGTGCCGAGCGCGCCCTCGATGTCGCGTCGAGAGGTCAGCCACAGGAACGCGAAGAACCCGACCGGCAGGACACCGAGGATCCAGCCCGACAATCGAGCCTGTGCGGTGAGAGCTCGGACCTCCCGGGCGACCGCCACCCGCTCCCGGATGGTGGACGAGACCTCGTCGAGGACGGCGGGCAGGTCACCGCCGCTGCGACGATGCAGGTCGAGCGCGCCGGCGACGAGCCGGGCGTCTTCGGAATCCGTCCGCTCGGCCCATCCCTGGATCGCGCTCGTGAGCGGCACCCCGACATCGAGATCCGCGACGAGCTGCGCGAGATCCTCCGAGATCGGCGGCTCGGCCTCCTTCGCAGCGTAGGCGACCGCCTGCGGGACCGACATGCCGGCCCGGACCGCCGCGGTGAGCGCCCCGATCGCGTCCGCGAGCTGCTCGTCGCGGCGGGTCGCCGTCGACCGGCGGGTGCGGTACCCGCGCATCCGCTTCGCCGCCATCGCCGCGCCGACCCCGACGACCGCGCCCGGCAACCCCGCCACGACGAACCCGGCGCCGCCGACGGCGAGCGGCGGGAGGAACGACCGCGGGTCGAGGCGGCGCGATGGACCGACCACGTCGGCCGGTGCGGCTTCGATCCGTCGACGCGCCTCCGTGCGTCCCGCGATCCGGAACGACTGCTCGGCAAGCAGCGCGGCGATCGCCAACAGCACCGGCGTTAGCGCGTTCACGCCTCGTCCTCGCCGAACGCGAACATCGCGTCGTCGATCGCTTCCCCGCGCTCGCGGAGGACCTCCGCGAGCGCCGGGGTCGTGCCCGTGGCTTCGAACCGCCCCTCCGCTCCGACGCGCGAGCGGAAACGGAACAGCGGCTCGACCACCGGCTCACCGCGGTGCGTGCCGGCCACCTCGGCGATCTCCCAGACGACGCGACGGCCGTCGCGGAGACGGGCGAGGTGGACGACGACGTCGATCGCGGCCGCGACCTGATTGCGGATGTGGGCGGCCGGAAGGTCGACGTCCGACATCATCGCCATCGTTTCGAGACGCCACAGCAAGTGCCGGCACGAGTTCGCGTGTGCGGTGGAGAGCGATCCCTCGTGTCCGGTGTTCATCGCCTGGAGCATGTCGAGGGCCTCGCCGCCACGGACCTCGCCGACGATGATCCGGTCGGGTCGCATCCGCAGGGCGTTGCGCACCAGCTCGCGGACCGTCACCTCACCTCGGCCTTCGACGTTCGCCGGGCGCGCCTCCAGTGCGATCACGTGCGGCTTCGCCAGCCGGAGCTCGGCGGCGTCCTCGATCGTGATGAGCCGTTCCCGGTCGGGGATGTAGCCCGACAGCACACCGAGGAGCGTGGTCTTGCCGCTGCCCGCGCCGCCGCTGATCACGATGTTCGCGCGCCCCCGGATGCACGCCGCCAAGAACCGGAGCGCGCGCGGACCGATGCTCCGTGTTCGCACCAGGTCGTCGGTCCGGATGGGCACGGGCGAGAACGTTCGGATCGTCAGCACGGGACCGCGGAGCGAGAGAGGCGGAACGATCGCATGGACCCTCGAACCGTCCGGGAGTCGCGCGTCCACCCATGGTGACGCTTGGTCGACCCGCAGGCCCAGTGGTCCCACGATGCGTTCGATCAGGTGCAGGACCGGCTCCTCCCCCTCGAATAACCGGTCCTGCACCCTTTCGATCCGCCCCTCCCGCTCCACGAACACGTCGTCGGGTCCGTTGACCATCACCTCGGTCACCGTCGGGTCCTTCAACAGGAACTCGATCGGCCCGAACCCGACGACCTCGTCGGAAACCTCGTTCACGACCCGCGCGAGATCGCGCGACGGCAGCAGCGTGCCGTGTTCGCGCAGCACCGCCAGCGCCTCCTCGCGGACCCGGAGCCGCCGCTCGGTGCGCGGCGCGGAGGCGAGGCCGCGCGCGTCCACCCGGTGGCGGAGCTGCTCCCGCAGCTCCCGCCGGACGAGCGCGAGCGCGTCGTTGCTCACGACGCCTCCCGTCGCGCGACCCCGCTGCGGTAGAGGAAGTGGAGGACCTCCTCGGCGATCTCCTGCGCGACGAGCGCGTTCGCGAGCTTCGCTGCGTCGTCCATCCCGCCGTCCTCCGCTCCTTGCACGCCGTTCAACAGCGGGGAAGGACGAGGGGGCGCCGGGAGGAGGAGAACTTCGCGCTCCGGCAGAGGGAACGCTACGACACGTGGGGCCTGCTCCGGAATCCCCAAGCCGGGGGGTTCATCGCGCTCGTCGGGTGATTGCGCGCCGTCGACGCGGGTTCACGCCGGGGCTCCTCCCCGGATGACATCCAGAACCGCGGCGAGGACGAAACTGGGGTCATCGGGCGCGGGCTCCCGGCGGGGGACGATCACATCGGTCGACGGACGCTCCACACCCAGCTCCCGGAGCGCCGCGCGGTACGACGCGAACGGCGCCATCCGGTACAGCGCGACCCCGCGCTCGCGCAACTCGTCGTCATGGCTCTGGTCTCCGGTCACCCGGCGGATCGCGACGTCGCAGAGGAACCGATCGCCGGCCTCGTCCATCGCGGACGCGAGCGCGGCCAGCCTGTCGGGGTCGCCTCGCTCCCCCATCGCGTTCAACACCCGGAGCGCGAGGTCGGGACGATCGAGCTCGACGGCGTTCACCACGACCCGCTCGGCATCCGAACCCGCCACGCCCCCGCCGCGGCCCGGCGCGTCCGTCTCGACGGACACCGTGCGGAACTCGATCATCGTGTGCGGCCGATGCAACGACGCCTCCAGGGGCATGGCCGCCTCCAGGATCGCATGTCGGTCATCGATGGAGATCGCGTCGTTCGCACTGAGCCGCAAAAGGTTGTCGCAGATGAGCCCGATGTCTCCGAGCTCGGCCGCCGCGTAGAGACCGCGCAGCGCCAGCGTCAGCGCCCCGGCCGCGTCGCCGAGCTCCATCCGCAGCTGCGCCTCGTTGCTCTCGCTCAACGCGAGGTGACGGCGATATCCGATCTCATCGGCCACCGCGCGGGCTGCGAGCATCGCGTCCAGGGCCGCGACGACATCGCCCGACATCGCACATGCGGCCGCGAGGTCGCTCTGCAGATGCACGGACCGAACGCGATCCTCGCCGCGCTCCGCTTCCGCGACCGCACGCTGTAGCGTCGCCACGGCGGCGGCGAGCTCGTAGCGCGCGACCTGGACCGTTCCGACCGCGCCGATCGCGCGGGCGAGCGTGTCGTGATCGTCCGGATCGACGCCTTCGACGGTCGCGCGAGCCACTTCCTCGGCTTCGTCGAACCGTCCCGCCTCGAGCAACGCTCGGCTGAGGAGCTCGCCCGCCGCACAGATCTCCGAGGACCTTCCGGACACCGACGTCGCCCGAAGCGCCTCGGCGAGCACGTCGACCGCGGCTTCGGTGGCGCCGGTGGTCATCGCTCGCTCGCCGGCGAGCCTGAGCCGGCGCCCGTCGTCCGCGGGATCCTTGCACGGATCGACGATCAGCCGGCCCACCCGGTCCGGATCCCCGCGAACCATGAGCATCTCGGCCAGACCCAGGCGGACGTCATCGGAGGCGCCGCCCACGTCGAGCGCGCGATCGAACCACGAGATCGCGTCGTCGACCGCCCAGGCTGCCCGCGCCTGCACCGCCGCTCGCGGGAACCACCGACGTTGGCGGCGCTGGTCATCGGTGCGCACCAGGTGCTGCGCGATCTCCACGGCCTGGCCGTCACGTTCCTCGAGCACGACGGCCACGCTGTGGTGCACCTTGCTCCGGGACCGATGGCTGAGCCGCTCGTATGCAGCCTCCCGGACCGATGCGTGCCGGAAGTCGAGCGGAGTCCCATCGCCCTGGCTCCCCGTGAGCAGTCCGTCGCGCACGAGACGCTCGAGCCCCCACGCGAGGTCGCCGGCCCCCTCACCGCCGCGCGCCATCGCGGCCTGCAGCTCATCGGGCCGCACCGGTCTCGCGAACGCGCTCGCCCACAGGAGAGGACGCAGTTCCGCGTCCGGGAGGCGATCGAGCCGCGCTTGCAGCAATGAGGCGAGGTCTCGGGTTGCGACCTCCTGGTCCCCCATCTCCACGAGGGTCTCGATCATCAGCGGGTTGCCCGCGCCGAGTTCCACGACCCGGTCGAGACGTCCTTCGTCGACCGCAACGCCTGACCGGGCGAGCGCCGAGGCCGCGACGCCTCGGCTCACATCGTCCGGCAGCCCGACGAGGTCGAGTACGAGGTCGTCCCGATGCGGGGGGATGGGTGGTGCCTCGGGCGGCGGCCGCTGCGTGATCACGACGGTGATGGGCGTCGAGGATGGATGCGCGGTGAGCGACTCGAGCAATCGAACCGACGGTCCATCCGCCCAGTGCCAATCCTCGAGCGAGATCATGATCGGCTGCCGGCGCGCAGCGGCCTCGACCGCACGGACCGCGAGCTCCTCGCCGAGTTCGCTCCGAAGCTCCTCCTCCACGGCCGCCGCCCGCGCGGTTCCCGGGACGTCGAGGCCGAGCATCGGCGCCAGCAGCGGGGCAAGGTCGGCAGCGTCCGGCAGAAGCCTGTTGAAGGCGGCCGGCATCTCGCCATCGGGGGCGAAGATGGACCGAAGCACCGCGTGCCACCCCGCGTACGGCGTCACGTCGCCGAACCCCGCGAACCCTCCCGAGGCGACCAGCCAGCCGCGGGCGACCGCGCGCTCCGCCACGGCACGCGCCAGCCGCGACTTCCCGATGCCCGCCTCCCCTCGGATCACGACGCGAAGGACCCCGCCTGGTCGAGGTTCGATCGCGCGTTCGGCTCGAGCCAGTTCCTCCGAACGCCCCACGAGCGGGCCGTCGGCGGCCATGCGGTTCCTGGGCCACAACCGTCGGCGCTGATCGACGAGGCGGCGTACGTGAACGTGACCCTCTTTCCCCTTGACGCGGATGACCTGCCGATCGGCGAACGTGAAGTTCGCGCCGGCGCCGGTCGCCGTCTCGTCATCGACGAGGACCTCCCCCGCCTCCGCCCGCTGCATCAGCCTGGCTGCGAGGTTCACCGTGTCCCCGATGACCGTGTACACGCTCCGTCCGGTTCCGCCGAGCAGCCCGGCGAAGACGGTTCCGGTCGAGATCCCGATCGAACATCCGCGAAGCTCGGACGAGAGCCGCTTCCCCGCCCCCACCGCGCGACAGGCATCGTCGGGGCTCGAGGTGGGCGCTCCCATCGTGGCCAGCGCCACGGTGCCCTTGTCGCCCCCCGTGATCTGGATGACCTCACCGCCGAGCTCGTCGACGACCTCGACGATCGTGCGCATCGCGCCGGTCAGCACGAGGTCGTCCCCCGACATCGCCGGGAGCCGGGCGAAGATCGTGGAGACCCTCCTGTGTCCGTCGATGAGGGTCGTGTCGCCCCGTCGGACACGGTCGACGGTCACGGGATGTGCGAAGCGCGAGGGGTCGAACGGGCCGCTTGGGGTTCTGGCTGCCGCCTCGGCCGCGATGGCGACGTCCGCGATGGTCTCCGCACCCTCGTCACCGCTCTCGACCTCGTTCTCCGGCGCGCGGTGCTCCCGCTCGACGGCATGATCGACCGCCTCGCCGTGCGTGAGGATCACCAGCCGGTCGGGACGCCCGCCGACGACGACGTCCACGATCCCGCTCGCCACTCCGACCCGCGCCGCCACGCGCGAGACCCCGATCGAGGTCCGCACCTGTCCTTCGTTCCGGAAGGTCCTCGCCAACCGCTCGGCACAGGCGGAGGCGGGGGCTGCGCTCTCGGACGCCCACACGCCCGTGATGGCATCGCCGCCGAAGGCAACCACCTGACCGCCGGTTCCCTGGACCTCGTCGATCGCGGGTCCGAAGAAGCCGTTCAGGATCTTGACGAGCTCTTCGGTCCCGGCGGACCCGAGTCTGCCGAGCCGTTCACTGAGTCCCGTGAAGCCGCTGATGTCGAGGAACATCGCGGCGCCCCGGAAGCGGCCGACCGACCCCGGCCCGACGTCCCGTATCCCTGCCGCGCCGAGCATCGCCGCAGGAACCAGGGCCATCGCCGGATCCGCATCGCCCGAGGACCACCGCGACAGCCTCATCGGCCCGAGGATAGACTCGTCTACGAAACCGTTCCTTCACCGACCTAGGGGGGCTCGAATGCGACGGATCCATGCGCCATTGGTCCTGTTCAGCGCGGCCATCGCGATCGGGCTCCTCGCTCCGGCCGCATCCGCGAAGTACACCTTGCACAACGATGTCAACATGACGGAGACCGACGTCGTGAACGGGAGCGAGTTCAACACCTGCGGGGACCACATCTCAGGTCGCTCAGCCTGGTCGAGCTTCCAGCTCGTGGATCCCGTCCCCGGCTCCGCGTTCTCACCCGCGAGATACGAGGTGTTCCAGTTCCCACCCGGAACCTCGCCGTCCGACTACCAGTTCAACTACGACGTCAACACGCAGGCGGGATCGTTCACCGACGCGAACGGGAACGTCGCTCCCCGTGTCCTGGCGTTCACGACCGGCCCGCTGACGCTCATCCCGGGCGGGCCGATCCAGCAGGACAACCTCTACCTGTACACCAACATATCGTTCAACGAGCCCGTCTCGCCGGCGGCCCCGGTCGGCTCCATCCTCGGGATCAAGCCGCTGGGCATGTCGTCGCTACGCCAGCTGACCGTCGTTGACTGCGCGCCCGCCCTGACGGCGTCGATCGATGCGCAGCCGGGCATCAAGACGAATCCGGTCGCTCCCTCGTCCTCGAACCCGACGCTCATCATCCTGGTGAAGGGAAGCGCCACCCTGGACGTCACGAAGATCACCGGCGCAGCCGTCGGCGGCGCCTCACCGGTGACGACCGGCATCTTCGGTCCATTGAGCAAACCGGCCGATCTGACGGGCGACGGCAAGAAGGATCGCCTGTACTTCTTCCGACCGAGTCAGACGGGACTGACGTGTGCGTCCACCTCGGTCACGATCGGTGGGTCCCTCTCGGGCGGCGGTACGTGGTCCGGCACGGACGCGATCAAGCCGGTCGCTTGTCCGTAAGACGGCGACGCTGACCTCGGTCGGGGATCGCGCGGGGATCAAGGTAGCCCGAGCCACGCGAGGATCTCAACGGCAACGACGTTGGTCGGCCAAGGAGGTTCGCGTAACGGCCACCAGACCCCGGCCGCCCACAGCAGCGACGACCGGGTGATGTTGCTATAAGCCACTGCCGATGATTCCGAGCGCGAGCGCGTCGTTGCTCACGACGCCTCCCGCTCCTGCTCCGCCGCAGCCGAGGTGAGCTTCTCGGCGAGCCGGGCGAACGACCTGCCGAGCCGGCCGCGCGGTGGGACGAGGCGGCCGTGATCCTGCAGGCGGGGCACCGACCCGTCGAACGGGATCACCGCGAGCGGATCGTCGCCGAACACCCGCCGGACATCGCCCGGGGTGATCTCGCTGCGGACGGCGCGACCTACGACGAACCCGACGCGCCCATCGAGGCTCGAGCGGCGAGCAGGCATCGAGCGCGCGCGACGTCGCCCGGAACGACAGCACGTCGAGCGACAGCACCTCGACCACGCGATCGGATCCACGCAGCGCCGCGCACGTCGTGTCGTCCAGAGCGCGGCCCGTGTGCAGCACCACGACGTCGGCCGAACCGGCGGCCACGTCGATCACGCGCTGCACGATGTCCACGCCGATCCCGCCGAGCTCGTGCACCGGCGGTGCGAGCACGGCGGCGAACCCCGAGCTATGCCGGTGCGCGACACCGTCGAGGTGCGCCTGTTCCAGCTCGTCCCCCATCGGCACGAGGTCGGCGATGGTGCGAACGTCCTGGCCGGCCGCACCGAGCGCATGCGTGACGTCGCCGTACCCGAGGTCGCAATCGACGAGCACGCACGACGAGCCGGCGGTCGCGAACGCCTGCGCGAGATGCGTCGCGACGAACGTGCATCCGGCACCGCCGCGGGCCGCGTGGACCGTGATCACGGTGGCGCGGCGCTCCGGCACGCGCCGGGCCGCCCCCATCGACGCCACGTGCAGGAGCAGCTCCTCGCGGTCGTCCGGCCACACGAAGAAGCCCTGCGCACCGGCGCGGATGGCGCCGCGGAGCGTGGCGACCGACTCCCGCGTGGCGAGCGCGAGCAGGGGAACGGCGCCCGGCACGTGATCGGCGGTCAACGCGGGTTCGGCGACGACGGCGTCCGGCTCCAGCTGGCGGACGGCCTCCGCGAGTTGGCGGTCGTCGCCGGCGGTCGCCACCACGCGGGCGAGACCGCTGCGATCGAGGAAGTGCAGGACCTCCTCGGCGACCTCCTGCGCTTCCAGCGCGAGCACGACCCTCGCCGCGTCGTCCATGCCACCCCTCTCATCCGTCGGAACGCCGAGCGAAACCAGGGAAGGTGCGAGGGGGTCGCCGACGCGGAGGGGGAACATCGCGCTTCGGCAGAGGGAACGCTACGCCCGCGCGGACCTCACCGGGAATCCCCAAGCCGGGGGGTTCGACGTTCCTGTCGGGGGATGTTCTGATCCGGAACGGCCGACGGCCGACGATCGTCGGGCTCAGCGTCGGGCGATGTGACGGCCGCGCGGAACCCTGGACGATCGGCGACCGGCGAGCAGGAGCGGAACGCCCAGGAGGATCAGGGCCAGCTCCAGCCGGAACAGCGGCACGACATCGGCGCCGGTGCCGGCCGTTCCGCCGCCGACGCCGCCGAGACGACGGTTGCGCTCGAGGAGCTGTCGTTGCCCGGCGAGGGGTCGGACGTCGAGGAGGACACCGACGCCGAGTTCGTGATCGAGGAGGCCGTCGCCGGGGCGGTGAGCACCACCGTGATGGCCGGAGCCGTGGCGCCGGAGGCGAGCGACGGCCGCGTGCACGTGATGGAGGCGCTGTCGGCGTTGGTGCACGACCAGCCTGTGCCCGAGGCGGACACGAACGTCACGCCGGGCGGCAGGGTGTCGAGCACCGAGACGTCGTTCGCGCGCGACGGTCCGTGGTTCGTGACCGAGAGCGTGTAGACCATGCGGCCGCCGGCGACCACGGTCGCCGGTCCGGTCTTGTCGATCGAGAGGTCGGCGGACGCCGTCACCGTCGTCGTGACCGAGTCGGTGTCGTTGGAGGGGTCCGTGTCGGGGGACGCCGCGGACACGTGCGCCGTGTTCGTGATGGTGCCGGCGTGCGCCGGAGCGGTGACCACCACCGTGATGGCGGGCGCCGTGGCGCCGGAGGCGAGCGCCGGCCGCGTGCACGTGACCGAGGCGCTGCCCGCGTGGGAGCACGACCACCCCGCGCCCGAGGCGGACACGAACGTCACGCCGGGCGGCAAGGTGTCCACGACCGACACGCCGCTCGCGTCGCCGGGCCCGTGGTTCGTGACGGTGAGCTGATAGGTGACGCGGCCGCCGGCGAGCACGGTCGCGGGTCCGGTCTTCGCGATCGAGAGGTCGGCGCACTCGGCGCCCCCGCTCACGCCGGGGATGGCCGAGGGTGCGGCCGTCGCCGTCTGGCCGACCTCGCCGTCGAACGACCCGAACGTGAGGGCGCCGGTGGTGGTGGTGCCGTGGGTGCCCGCGTTCACGCTGGCGGTCGTCGGGGCGCTCGACGTCATGATCCAGCCACCGCCGCCGCCGCCGCCGGGACCGTGGGCGCTGCCGGCGCCGGGCTGGGTCGGCCAGGCGTTCCCGCCGTCCCCGCCGTCCGCGCTCAGGGTCGCGCCGCTCAGCGATCCACCGGGCGAGGTGAGCACGATCGTGCCGCCCGCCCCGCCGCCGCCGCCGCCATCGTTCAGCGTGTCGTCGTACGCGTCCGCGCCGTTGGCCGTGATCGAACCGCTCCCCGCCAGCGAGCCCGTCCGGATCAGGGCGATGCCGCCGCCGTTCGCGCCGTCGGCCTGGGGCGAGGTGTGGTTGTTCGTCGTGCCGGAACCGCCGCCGCCGCCGAGGAACACCCGACCGGACGTGGCCGGAAGGCCGACGCCGCCGTAGCCGCCGGTGGCGAGGTTGGAGAACCAGGCGTTGCCTCCCTGGCCGCCCGCACCGCCGTTGCCGCCGCCGCCCCCGCCGGTGTTCTGATCGTTGGCGTTCGGGTTCCCGTCGGTGCCACCGCCTCCGGCGTTGCCCGGTGCGCCGCGCGCCGCGTCCCCGCCCGGATAGCCGTTCCCGGCGACCGTTCCGACGGGCGTGCCGCCGATCCCCTCGCCCTTGTTGCCGTCGACGTTCGCCGTCGCGCTCACCACGGTGTCCGTGTTCGCGAACCCGCCTGCACCCCCGCGCTGCAGACCGGGGGCGCCGCGGAACCCGAGACCATCGAGGCTGACGACACCGCCGAGGGTGAGGGCTCCGCTCGTGTCCAGGGCGAGGACCCCGCCCACCGAGCCGTTCCAGGCGAGCGCCGTGAGCCCCGAGCTGGTCGTCGCCGTCGTGTACTGCGGGACCCGGATCACCTGGAACGTCCGCTGCCCGGCGGTCGGGGTTGCCGCGGCCGATCGGTAGCCGTGGAGCAGCCCGCCGCCGGCGCCGAGACCCGTGATGCTCACGGTCCCGGCCGCCACCGCGGAGGTGGCGCGCACGTACTCGTACAGACCGGTGGCGTGCAACGCGGTGTAGCCGGAGGCCGGCGCCGCGGGAGCCCCGCCGTGACCGTACGAGTTGGTGTTCGTCTGATCGAAGTCGGCGTCCTGCATCTGGATCACCAGCAGCAGGTCGCCGGACGCGATGGGCGTCGCCGCGCCCGACGGTGCCCCGACGTCGATGCTGCCCGCGCCCGCGGCCGCGACCCCGACACCCGGGTAGTAGGTGTTCACGACGCCCGTGAGCGTGCCGCCGGCGCCGGAGCCGCCCGGCGTGGCGCACAGGCCGGCGGCGTCAGCGGCGGAGAGGGACAGACCGGGCACCAGCCCGAGGGTGACCAGCAACGTCAGCGACGCCACGCTCAGCATCCGTCGGGACGCCTTGCGCCGCAGGTATGTGGACGTCGCGCGCCCTGTTCGAGAGCCGGCCAACGTGTGGATGCTAGCCCACCCGCGATGACGTCTTCGTAGCCGCGACGCGGTCCGCTTCTTCGACCGATGCGCGGGCGGATCGGAGCCGCCGCTCGTCGCCCAGCTCGACGAAGTCCTGCCACGATCGGACCGCCCGGCACAGGCAGTCGTAGCGCCACAGCTGCGGGAGGGACCGCCACTCGCCGTCGGGCGGGCCGTACGTCGCGTCGTAGCCCCCCATGAACGCCGCGGAAGCCGCGGCCGGCGCGTGGCGCAACACGTCCACGTGATCGACCAGCCGCCGGTCGACATGCGCCCGTTCCAGATCGACGAGGACCGGATCGTGGTCGGGGAAGCGGACGCTCCCGGGCCCGAACCCGCCGTGCACGACCGTGCGCGACAGCGGCGCATCGTCCAGCTCGACGCCCAGCCGCTCCAGCGGCTCCGCGATCCGCGGCGCCTGCTCGCGCAGCCACCGCCAGTTCCGCGCCAGCGGCGCGTTCGAGCCCGGCGGCCGCTCGTTCGCCAATGCCTCGAGGGTCGCCAGATGCCACGCCGTGTCGCGTTCGGGCGCGTCCCCGGAACCGGTCGCCGGTCCGCCCGCGGGCGTGAAGTCCTCGAGCCGGCGGTGGAACGTCGCCAGCAGCGCCCCCGCTCGCGCCCACCGCTCTTCCGACGCCGACCGCACCCACCGGGCGCGCAGCGAACGGCCGGGAACGTCGTCGTAGAGGACGAAGCGGCCCCCGTCGACCTGCACGATCGTCTCCCCGTCCTCGGTCACGCTCACCCGGACCGCAGGGAACCGGACCGCCTCGAGGTGAAGGAGGATGGAGTGTTCGCAGGCGATCGACCGTGTGCGGCGCTCGGCGGGATACCGCACCAGCACCTTCGGCCCGCCGGTGGTGGCGATGCGGACGACGCCGTTCCGCGCCGACATCCCGGTCGGACGCAGTCCGTAGTGATCCAGGACCCGCGCGACCGCATCACGGTCGACCATGCGACGTCGCCGACGCGCGCGGCTCAGGTGCCGAGCGGATGCGGCGCGTACCGCGTGATCAGGTTCGCCGCGGTGAGGATCGGATACGAGACCGCGACGATCCCGAGGATGATCGCGATGATCCCGGTGGATCCGCCGCGACCACCGAGGCCGGCCACGATCCCGAGCACGATCGCGATGGCGCCAAGGACGATGGCGAGCAGACGGAGCTGGTCCGCCAGCGGGCCGCCGCCCCCGATCTCCATCGAATACGAGCCGAGCAACGTGCTGGTCGGGTTGTAGTGGTAGAACCAGAGGATCACGCTGAACGCGGCCCCGATCGCCCCCACGAGGACGCCGACCGTGCCTGCCGGGTTCGCGGTCCTCCCGCTGCTGCTGTAGATGCCACTCATGACGTTTCCGATGATGCCCCAGGTCAAAGGGCCCTTCAAGACGGTCTTTCGGCCCATTCTGCTGGCATCGGTCGTATCGGCGAGGCGCAGCGCGTTCGGGTGACCTCGTCTAGCATCGGCAGAAGGGTCCCATCGGGGAGGACCGCCAGGGGGAAGGAGACCTCCATGACGTCGGACCACGGACGCACCGCGGTCGTGCTGATCGAGTTCCAGAACGACTTCACGTCGCCGGGCGGCGCGCTGCACGGCGCGGTCGAGGGCGTCATGGAGTCCACGGACATGCTCGCGAACGCGAAGCGGGTGGCGGAGGAGGCGCGCGCGGCCGGCGCCACCGTGATCCACGCGCCGATCACGTTCGCCGAGGGCTACAACGAGATCACCGACCACCCCTACGGGATCCTGAAGGGCGTCGTGGACAACAAGGCGTTCGTGAAGGACTCGTGGGGCGCCGACATCGTCGAGGACCTCACGCCGCAGGACGACGACATCGTGATCGAGGGCAAGCGCGGGCTGGACACGTTCGCCAGCACGAACCTCGACTTCATCCTGCGCAGCACCGGCGTCACGAAGATCGCCCTCGGCGGCTTCCTGACGAACTGCTGCGTCGAATCGACGATGCGCAGCGCCTACGAGCGCGGCTACGACGTGATCACGCTCACCGACTGCGTCGCCGCGACCTCGCAGGAGGAGCACGCGAACGCGCTGACCTACGACTACCCGATGTTCTCGCGACCGATGACGTCGACCGAGTTCGTCGAGGAGCTCAAGGGCGACGCGCACGGCTCCGACACGAGCCGCGGCTACTGAGCCGCTGCGTCGACTCGCTCACACGTCGTCGCGGACGACGCGGATCACCACCTCCGCGGTCGGCGTGTCCGAGCGCTTGGACCGGGACCGTCGGCGGAGGAGCGCGGCCAGCGCCGTGACCCCAACGAGCACGCCCACCACGCTCTTCCCCGATCGGAGCGGGGAAGGGAGGCGCGTCTCGAGCTCGCGCAGGTCGGCCTCGATGCGTTGCCGGGTCTCCGCGATCTCCGTCACCTTTCGATCTGCCGCTTCGCCCATCGAGCGTCCTCCTTCAGGGTCTCCCGCGTCTGCACCGCCGGCGGCGGCGCCTTCCGGATCGCACGACGCCCGACGAGCACCAGCGCCAACGCCACCACGATCATCACGACCGCCACGGTCAGGATGGCCGCCCAGACCGGCCACACCAGGGCGAGCGCCGCGGCGCCCGCGGCGGCGAGGAACCCGATCGCGTACATGACCACGACCGCCGCGGCCGCCATCATCCCGACGCCCTGCCCTCGGACCGATGCGGCCTCGACCACCTCGATCTTCGCCAGCTCCAGGTGCTGACGAGCGAGCGTGCGGAACCCCGCGACCGCCGAGGCCATCACCGCGCCCACCGGCCGTCGTTCCGTGCTGGTCGTGGCCGCCCCTTCGCTCTCCTCCCGATCGCTCACGACTGCCCTCCCTTCGCTCCGCGTTGCGTGCCAACCCTACGCATCGAGCCTCGCCATGGGGAGTCCCCCGTCGGGAGCGCCGTCGACGGAGCGCCCCGGCCGAACTAGGCTGGCTCGAGCCGCTCGGATCAGGAGGCCACGCGATGGCACGCGGGGGTTCGCGCAAGAAGAACAAGTCCGGACGAACGATCTTCTTCTGTCTCCTCGCCTGGGCCGTCATCACGGAGCTCCGGAAGCCCGAAGAGGAGCGAACGTGGCACGGCAAGCTGGCCGGGTTCATCCCGTACGAGCTCCGGCCGCCGACGCTCGAGCGCGTTCGCGAGACCTACTGGTCGCCGGACGACGAACACGTGCTCAAGCCCCCGGTGTGGGGGGTCGGCTGGGCGTTGAACGTGGGGCGCGTCGTGGAGCTGATCCGGCGCCAAGGGGGCGGCGAGACCGCGCCCGTCGCCGCCTGATCCCGGATCAGTGCGCGCCATCGCGCCGTCGCATCGCCCGGTAGCGGCGGATCAGGGCGTTCGTCGAGCTGTCGTGCCGGAGGTCGGGTTCGTCTGCGGCCTCGAGCTCGGGGATGATCGCCGTCGCGAGGGTCTTGCCGAGCTCGACCCCCCATTGATCGAACGGGTCGATGTCCCAGATCACGCCCTGCGTGAACACGCTGTGCTCGTACAGGGCGACGAGCCTGCCCAGGGTCGCGGGCGTCAGCTCCTCCGCGAGGATCGTGTTCGTCGGTCGGTTGCCTTCGAAGACGCGATGGGGCACGAGCCGCTCCTCGACCCCCTCCGCCCGGACCTCGTCCGCGGTCTTGCCGAACGCGAGGGCCTCCGCCTGCGCGAACACGTTCGACATCAGCAGGTCCTGATGCCGGCCCAGGGGCTCCCGCGCCCTGCCGAACCCGATCAGGTCGCACGGCACGAGCCTCGTCCCTTGATGGAGCAGCTGATAGAAGGAGTGCTGGCCGTTCGTGCCGGGTTCGCCCCACACGATCGGCCCGGTGTCGTAGTCGACCTCGGCTCCGGCCAGCGTCACGTGCTTGCCGTTCGACTCCATCGCGAGCTGCTGGAGGTAGGCGGGGAACCGCTTCAGGTACTGGCTGTACGGGAGCACGGCGGCTCGTCTGCGCCCCGAAGAACCCCGAGTACCAGACGCTCAGCAGCCCGAGGAGCGCCGGCATGTTCCGGTCGAACGGCGCGGCGCGGAAGTGCTCGTCCATCTCGTGGAAGCCGGCGAGCATCTCGGCGAACCGCTCGGGGCCGATCGCGATCATCGTGGACAGGCCGATCGCCGAGTCCATCGAGTAGCGTCCGCCGACCCAGTCCCAGAACGGGAACATCTGCTCGATGCCGATGCCGAACCGCGCCACCTCTTCGGCGTTCGTCGAGACCGCGACGAAGTGCTTCGCGATCGCGGTCTCGTCGCCGCCGAGGCCGCGGAGCAGCCACGCGCGCGCGGTGCCGGCGTTCGTCATCGTCTCGAGGGTCGTGAAGGTCTTCGAGGACACGATGAAGAGCGTCTCGGCGGGGTCGAGGTCGCGCGTCGCCTCCAGGAAGTCCGCGCCGTCGACGTTCGACACGAAGCGGAACGTGCGTCGTCCGATCGCTGAAGGCTCGCAGGGCCTCGGAGGCCATCACCGGCCCCAGATCCGAGCCGCCGATCCCGATGTTCACGACGTTGCGGATCTCGGCGCCCGTGTGCCCGCGCCAGGCGCCGTCCCGCACCGCGCCGGCGAATCCGGCCATCCGGTCGAGGACCTCGTGCACGTCGGCGACCACGTCGCGCCCCTGTCGACCATGATCCGCGCCCCCGCGGCGCGCGGAGCGCCACGTGGAGCGCGGGCGATCCTCGGTCACGTTGATCCGGTCGCCACGGAACATCGCATCGATGCGCTCGCGCAGGCCGCTCTCCTCCGCGAGCTCGACGAGGAGCCGGATCGTCTCGTCGGTGACGCGGTTCTTCGAGTGATCGAGGAACAGGCCGGCGGCTCCGAGCGTCAGGCGCTCGCCTCGGCCCGGGTCGGTCGCGAAGAGATCGCGCAGATGCACGTCCCGGATAGCGGCGTGATGCGCCTCGAGCGCCCGCCACGCGCTCCGCTCCCGGAGGGGGATCGCGCCCACGTCACGAGCTCCGATCGAACGACGTCTCGCGGTCGAACCGCTCGTGCGTGAAGGACCTCACCCATGCCCCTCCGATGCCATCGGGCGCAAGCGCTTCGGTGTGCCGAAGCGTAGCCGTCACCGAGCCGCGGTACACGTCGGCCTCGGGCGCCGTCGCCGGCAGTTGGTCCCGGAAGTTGCGGGCCGCACGCGGCGTCATGGATCGGTTGCGCGATCCAAGCTGGAAGAAGAGGAGGGGGTGGCTGGCATGATCCTCGATCCGTCGGGAACGCCCATCACCCATGAGGTCGCGATCGGAGCGGAGCACCTCCTGCTGCTGCCGGGCACGTTGCGGGTGCCGGCCGATCCGATCGGCACTGTCGTGTTCGCTCATGGGAGCGGAAGCAGCCGCCTGAGCCCTCGCAACCGTCTCGTCGCCGAACGGCTCGGGGCGGACCGGCTCGCCACGCTCCTGTTCGATCTGCTGACTGAGGAAGAAGCGCGCGACCGGGCGAACGTGTTCGACCTCGAACTGCTTTCGATGCGCCTGCTCGCGGCGGCGCGCTGGGTGGATCAGTACGACGCCCTGCAGACGTTGCCCCTCGGGTTCTTCGGTGCGAGCACTGGCGCAGGGGCCGCTCTCTTCGCCGCAAGCGTACTCAAGCGCCGTATCGCCGCCGTCGTGTCGAGAGGAGGGCGTCCCGATCTGGCACTTCCGGTCCTGCGAGACGTGACCGCGCCGACGCTGCTGATCGTGGGCGGCGCCGACGAGCCGGTCATCGGGATGAACCGACGGGCCCTCGCCGAGCTCACGGCACCGAAGGAGCTCGCGATCGTCCCCGGAGCTACGCACCTCTTCGAGGAGCCGGGAGCGCTCGAGCAGGTGGCAGAGCTCGCGGCGTCGTGGTTCGTCCGTTACTGCGGGACCGACGCGCGCGTGGCGTGAGCGCACCCGTCGACCATGGATCCGTGCGCCCCGCGGCGCGCGAGCGCCATAGCGTCCGGCTCTCGAGGCCTCGGCCGCACCCCCTCCCGATTGGCGCGACCCGGTGCGATGCGCATAGGGTCTCCCTCGCAAGGCGGAGAGGGGCGGATGGCCGAGGAGCGCCGGAAGGGACCGCTCGTCGTGATCGCGGCGGGCGCGGTGATCGGCGTGGTCGAGATCGTCCTGGCGATCTCGTTCGCGGCGTTGATCTACGGCGGGTACCTCGGCCAGTTCCTCCCGCAGGGGATCGGGCTGACGCTCGCGGCGGCGTCGATCACGATGGCGATCCTCGCGTGGCGCGGGGGGAGCCGCGGCGTGGTCGGCAGCGTGCAGGATGCCGCGGCGGCCGTGCTCTCGGTCGTCGCGACCAGGGCGGCCATCGACGCCACCGGCAGCCTCAACCGCGCCTTCCTGACCGTCGTGGCGGCGACGGTCGTCGTCTCGGTGCTGACGGGCGTGACGTTCCTGGTGATCGGCTCCTTCCGCCTGGGCAACCTCGCACGGTTCATCCCCTATCCCGTGGTCGGGGGATTCCTCGCCGGCACCGGTTGGTTGTTGTTCCGCGGCGGTCTGAAGGTCGCCGGTGGGTCCGGGATGTACCTCAGCACGCTGAGCCAGTCCTTCCACTCCTTCATGCTGGTGCGTTGGGGTCCGGCGCTCGTCCTCGGCGTGGTGCTGCTCGTGGCGACGAGGCTCGTGCGACGCCCGCTCGTGATCCCGGCCGTCCTTGCGATCGCCATCGTGGTGTTCGTGATCGTGATGCTGCTCACCGGTCACACCCTGTTCACCGTGCGCAGCGGTGGATGGCTGCTCGGTCCCGTTCATCTCGAACCGGCTATGGCAGCCGTCGGCGTTCCGGGCGTTCGAAGCAGGAGCGGCGGACTGGACGGCCGTGTTCCACCAGGCCGCCGGCATCGCGACGGCCGTCTTCGTGGCGCTGATGGCATGCCTCTTCAACGTCGGCGGCGTCGAGCTGTTGCTGGATCGGGACCTGGACTCGGACCGGGAGCTGCGTGACGCGGGGATGGCGAACGTGGTCTCGGGCGCGTTCGGCGGCATCCCCGGGTACCACGCGCTGAGCCTGACCTCGCTCGCCGAGCAGATGTCCGTGGATGCGCGCGCCGCCGGGCTCGTGGCCTGTCTCCTCCCCTTGGCCGGCGTGGTGTTCGGGGCGGCGGTCGTCGGCCTGATCCCCCGGATGGTCGTCGGCGGCGTCCTCGTGTTCGTCGGACTCTCCTTCTTGGTCTCCTGGGCCTGGGATCTGCGCCGGACGCTGCCGATCGGCGAGTACCTGATCGTGCTCGCGATCCTCGTGACCATCGCGGCGCGAGGCCTGCTCCCGGGGCTGGTGATCGGTCTCGTCCTTGCCACGGTGCTCTTCGCGGTCAACTACGGCCGCGTGGAGCTGGTCCGCGAGGTCGCCTTCGGGACGACGTACCGCAGCAACGTGGATCGCCCCGCGAGCGAGTGGGCCGCCCTCACGGAGCGCTCCGATCGCGTCCAGATCCTGCTGTTGAGCGGGTTCGTGTTCTTCGGCACGGCCAGCGGCCTCCTCGAGCGGATCCGCAAGCGCGTGGAGGCCGGGCAGCTCCGGTGCCTGGTGATCGACCTGCGGCGGGTCACCGGCGTGGATGCGTCGGCGGCATTGGCGTTCAACAAGATCGAGCGGCTCGCGGACGCCGGCGGGTTCGATCTGCTGATCGCCGGCGTCTCGGACCGCGTCGAGCACCAGCTCGCGCGGGGCGGCGTGGTCGCCGGCCAGGGAGCGCTGCGGTTCGAGCCGGACCTCGACCGTGCGCTGCAGCGATGCGAGGAGCTGCTGCTCGACGAGGTGGATCCCGCGCAGGCGCCCGCGGCGACCGATGGGTCGGACGACGGCGCGGCGGAGCTGCCTCCGGGCGTGGCCGCGTACCTGGAGCGCGTGACCCTCGAAGGAGATGACGTCCTGATCCACCAGGGCGATCCCTCCGAGGACGTGTTCGTCCTCGTGTCGGGGCGCCTGCGGGTGGAGCGCTCGACGCCCGAGGGGATGCGTGTGCGCTTGAGCACGGTCCGCCGGGGCGTGGTGGGCGAGGTGGCGTTGTACACGGGAGCCGCCCGGACGGCGGACGTCGTCGCCGAGGCGCCGAGCGTGGTGCTCCGGCTGCGCCGCGCCGCACTCGAGCGCATGGAGGCGGAGGATCCCCAGGTCGCCGCCGCGTTCCACCGGTGGATCGCGACGGAGCTGGCCGAGCGCCTGACCGGGTCGCTGCGCACGCTCTCCGCGATGCTGGACTAGCCGCGCGGAACGACGAGCGCGTCGACCGCGACGCACCCCTGCGGCGAGACGATCACGGGGTTCACGTCGAGGGCGTCGATCGAGTCACCGATCTCGGTCGCGAGCAGGGACAACCGGACGATCGCGTCCGCGAGCGCCTCGATGTCGGCCGGCGGCGCGCCACGGACGCCTGTCCAGGAGCGGGCGGATCGCGAGCCCGTCGAGCAGGCGCATCGCGCCCGCGCGATCCACCGGCGGCAGCGCGAGCCGGCGGTCCCGCAGGACCTCCACGAGCACGCCGCCCGCCGCGACGACGACCAGCGGCCCGAACGTGCCGTCGTGCACGATGCCGAGCGCGACCTCGACGCCCGCCGGCGCCATGGCCGCCACCGTGACGCGCGGGCCGAGCCGGGCGGCCAGGTCGCCGTACGCGAGCACGAGCGCCGGCGCGTCCGCGACCGCGAGCCGCACCCCGCCGACGTCGCTCTTGTGCGCGATGCCCGGCGCCGCCGTCTTCAGCGCGACCGGGAAGCCGATCTCCTCGGCCGCCGCCACGGCCGCCTCCGCGTCCTCGACCACGCGCGAGGCCACGACCGCGATGCCGGCGTCGGCCAGCATCGCCATCGCCTCGTGTTCGTCGAACGGGCGGTCCTCGGCCAGGCGCGCGACCCAGCGTGCGCGGACCCCCTCCGGCAGGGCCGTGCCGGTCGCGGCGGCCGCCGGGCGGGCGCGGAACGCGGCGTCGTCCAGCAGGTGCTTGAGCGCGCGCAGCCCCGGCAGCGTTCCCTCCAGCACGGGGATGCCGCCGTCGCGGAGGATCATGGCCTCGTCCTGCGCCACGGCGCTCGCCAGGTTCGACAGCACGCAGAACGGGACATCGGTCGAGGCCCAGACGTCGGCCGCGACCCGCAGGTAGCCCTCGTCGAAGGGCTCGCCCTGGCGCGTGAGGTCCACCACGAGCGCCATCGCGGCGACGGCGGGATCGTCGGCGAAGGCGGCGAGGGTCTCGGCGAAGATCCGGTCGGCGTCGATCCCGGTGCCCCACGCGTCCAGCGGGTTCCCCGCCTCCAGGCCGGGATCCAGGACGCTCGGCGACCCGGGCGATCGTGGCTTCCCCGACCGTCGCGAAGGGCACGCCCTCATCGGCCGCGAGGTCGGCGAGCAGCGCCCGCTCGCCGCCGGAGTCGTGCACGCTCGCGATGCCGCCGCCGATCCTCGTCACGCGCCGCGGCGAGGCGAACAGCTCCATCGTGTCGGCCATTCATCGAGGCTCCGCACCTCATGGACGCCGAACGCGTCGAACACCGCCTCGAACGCGCCGTGCTCGCCCGCGAGCGCGCCCGAATGCGCCGTGACCATCGCCTTCGAGGACTCGGTGCGGCCGACCTTCAGCGCCACGACCGGCACGCCGGCCTCCGCGGCGTGCGCGAGCGCGGCGACGAACCCCGCCGGTGACCGAACCGTCTCGAGCAGCAGCGCGAGCACCCGCGTGGACCGCAGGCCCAGCGCGTACTCGATGTACGCGTCCATCGTCGTGACGATCTCCTGCCCGCTGGAGACCACGAGGTTGAACCCGATCCCGCGGTCGTTGAACGCGAGGGCCGCGAACGCGGAGCCGGAGTGCGAGATGAACGTGACCGGGCCGGGTCGCATGACGTCGGGCGTCGCGAAGCCGGTGGCACGGAGGTTCGCCTCGACGTTCAGGAAGCCCATGCCGTTGCCGCCGCACAGCGCCATCCCGTGCTCGCGCGCGATCGCGGCGACACGGTCGGCGAGGGACGGCCCGTCGGACGGTTCCTCGTACAACGAGGAGAACGTCACGACGCTCGCGGCGCCGGCCTCGGCAGCGTCGCGCATCGCCTGCTCGATGCGGGCGTTCGCGACGCCGAGGATCGCGAGGTCGACCGGCTCGGGGACATCGAGGAGGGAAGGGAAACAAGGGTGCCCGTCGACCTCGTCGTAGCCGGGGTTCACCGGATAGACGGCGCCGTCGAACCCGCCGCGCCGGAGCTCGGCCATCATCTGCCGGCCGAGCGAGCCGGCCTTCACCGAGGCGCCCACGACCGCGACCGAACGGGCCTCCAGCATCCGCCGGAGGGCAGATCGGTCGTCCACTACTTCTTCCCGAGGGCGTGGTCCTTCTTCGCCATGCGGTACGCCTGCCAGCCGGGGATCCCGTTCACGCCGCCGCCGGCGTGCGTGGCGCTCGAGCCGTGGTAGAGGCCGCGCAGCGGGGTCCGGTAGTCGGCGTAGCCGGGCGCCGGCCGCATGTGGAAGAGCTGATCCACGCTGAGCTCGCCGTGGAAGATGTTCCCGCCGATGAGCCCCAGGTCCTGCTCCATGTCGTAGGGCCCGATCACCTGGTAGTCGATGATCGAGTCCTTGAAGTTCGGCGCGAGCTCGTCGTAGAGGTCGAAGATCCGCTTCGCGTACGCGTCGAGCTCGTCGCGGTGCGGCTCCTGCGTCCAGTCGTCGGGCACCCACTGCGTGAACATCGAGAACACGTGCGTGCCCTCGGGCGCGAGCTTGTGATCCAGGGTCGTCGGGATCGTCCCGTCGACGAACGGCGCGACCGAGGCCTTGCGGCCCATGTGCGCGTCCTGGAACGCCTGCTCGGCGTAGTCGGAGGAGAAGCACAGCTCGACCGAGCCGGTGTGGTGGTCCTGCATCTCCTTGCCGGGCTGCGCGGTGAAGTCCGGCAGCTCGCTGATCGCGACGTTGATCTTCACGACGCCGCTGCGCGACTTCCAGCGCTCGATGTCCCACACGAAGTCCGCCGGCAGCTCGTGGCGATCGATCATGTCGAGGAACGCGATCTTCGGGTGCACGCAGCTGACGAGGACCGGCGCGCGGAGCTCGTCCCCGTTGTCGAGCACGACGCCGACCGCGCGACCGTTCCGCACGACGATCTTCTTCACGCGGGCGCCGGTGCGGATCTCGCAGCCGAACGCCTCCGCGGCCTTGCGGATCGAGTCGGAGACGCCGCCCATCCCGCCCTGCTGGTAGCCCCAGCTGCCGAGGTGGCCGTCGCCCACGTCGCCGATCGAGTGGTGCAGCATCACGTAGGCGGTCCCCGGCTCGTCGGGACCGGCCCACGTGCCGATCACGCCGTTGACCGTGAGCATGCCCTTGACCGCGTCGGACTCGAACCAGTCGTTCAGCAGGTCCGTGATGCTCATCGTGAACAGGCGCGTCACGTCCCCGACCCCGCGGACGCCGAGCTTCCGCATCTTCCACGCGGTCTCCATCTGCGGGAGCAGATCGCCCAGCGAGAGCGACCCCGCCTTCGGCGGTACGTGGAGCATGATCGGGCCGAGGATGTCGGCCACCTGCTGCAGCCACGCCTCCCACTTCGGCAGCGTGTCGGCGTCCTTCTTCGAGAACTGCGCGATCGAGTCGTAGGACCGCGCGGCGTCGTCCGGGTACACGGTGACGGCGCGGCCGTCCGGGTAGGCCTGGAAGTACGGACCGAACGGCGTGACGTCGTAGCCGAACTGCTTCAGGCGGAGCTCGCGGATGATCGTGGGCGGCATCAGCGACATGACGTAGGAGTACGTCGTGACGTTGATGTCGGGATGATCGGCGAACGGCGCGCTGGTGTCGGCCGCGCCGCCGGTCTTGTCGCGGGCCTCGAGCACCACGGTCCGGGCGCCCTCCCGCGCGAAGTACGCGCCGCTGACGAGGCCGTTGTGGCCGCCGCCGATGATGATCGCGTCGTAGACGTTGGAAGCCATGGGACGTTCGGTTCCTCACCCCCGGCGGTCGCCGGGACGGGCCCTATCTTCCCTCGTCTTTGAACCGCCAGTCAACTCGGAGGGCGCGGCCTCGTTGTTTGACGATGCAGGTCAGGCACGTAGACTGGCCTGAACGACGGGTCAGGACCGCTCGCATCAGGTCCACGTCCTGCTCGGCGTTCAAGGAGGATCCGTGGCCACGAAGACCCGCCCGAAGGCCCAGCGCGACCGGCATCAGGAGATCCTGGAGGCGGCCGCGCAGGTCATCACCGACCGCGGGCTGGCCGAGACCCGGATCCAGGACATCGCCGAGCGATGCGGCGTCTCTCCCGGGCTGATCCTCTACTACTTCGGCTCGAAGGACCGCCTCCTCGTCGAGGCGCTGACCTTCGCGAACGACCAGTCGTTCCTGCGGACCTCGCGCGAGCTCCGCCGGATGCCCGCGGCCGCCGACCGGATGGACCGGTTGATCCAGCTCTCCGTGCCGGGCCTCCTGCCCGAGTTCGCCCTGCTGGACGAATGGGCGCTCTGGCTCGAGATCTGGGTCCGCGCGCTCCGCGACCCGCAGATGGCGAAGGAGCGCGAGATGCTCGACCGGCGCTGGGTCCAGTCGATCGCCGAGGTGATCCGCTTCGGACGACAGACCGGGGAGTTCCCCTCCGACGGCCACGACGCCGACGACCTGGCGATGCAACTGGGCGCGATGGTCGACGGCCTCGCGATCCAGGTGCTGCTGAACGACACCGTGATGACGCCGGCGCGGATGTACGACATCTGCGTCGACGTCGCGGAGCGGCTCATCGGCTACGACGCCGGCGCCGCTCGGTAGTTCCGAACTCTGCCCGCTTCCTCCGCTCGCTCTCGGCTCCCGCTCAGGCACGCCCTGTTGGCTGGTGCACGACGGAGAAGGGAGGTGAGCGACATGAGCGGAAGGATCAGACGGGCGGCGGTGGCGATCACGTTGGCCACCGGCGTCCTGGTCGGCGGGGTCGGCGTGCAGCACGCGTTCGCGCAGACGTCGTCGGCATCGCCGAGCGCCACGAGCAGCTCCTCGGCCAGCGGGAGCGGCAGCGGCAGCTCCTCGACGCAGCACGACTGCCCCAACATGGGCAGCAACAGCACCAGCAACAGCAGCAGCTCGAGCGGCTAGGTGATCGTGGTGGGCGGGTCGCGCGCGCGACCCGCCCGCCGCTCACCCGCGGCGGTGCACGACCTCGCCGCCGACGATCGTGACGTCGACCTTCGTTTCCAGCAGCGCCGCCGGCCCATCGGCGAACACGTCCCGGGACAGCACCACCACGTCGGCGTACTTCCCCGGCGTCAGCGAGCCCCGGTCCCCCTCGGCGAAGTTCGCGAAGGCGCTCCCCAGCGTCGCCGCGCGGATCGCGGCCGGCAGGTCGAGCGTCTCCTCGGGGACCCAGGCCTCGCCGCCGTCGAGGTCGGCGCGCGTGCACGCCGAGTAGAGCCACACCAGCGGATCCATCTCCGCGACGTTCCAGTCGGAGGAGAACGCCAGCGTCGCCCCGGCGGCCTGGAGCGAACGGAACGGCCACGCGAACGGCCACCGCTCCGGCCCGACGTTCGCCCGCCAGTCGGCGACGATCTCGGGCGCGCAGTGCCGCGGCTGCATGCACGCGACCACGCCGAGCTCCGCGAACCGCGGGAGGTCGTCCGGGTGCACGCACTCGACGTGGACGATCTGGTGGCGCGCATCGCGCGGCCCGTGCACGCGCCGTGCGTGTGCCACCGCGTCGAGCACGGTCCGGATCCCCCGGTCGCCGGTCGCGTGCGTGAAGGTCTGGAAGCCGCGTCGCTCCAGCTCGACGATCAGCTCGGCGAACACCTCCGGCGGATAGAAGGTCTCGCCGCGCGTGTCCGGCCGGTTCGCGTACGGCTCGAGCATGGCGGCGGTGTGCGGCTCGATCACGTCGTCGATGTAGAGCTTGATCGGACCGACCCGGAACCGGTCGTCGTCGTGGCGGCCTTCGCCTCGGCGAACGCGTCCAACTCCTCGGCCGTCGTCCCCGGCGGATGGAACAAGCGCCGCGATCACCCGCGAGCGGAGCCTCCCCTCGTCGCGGGCGCGCACGAACAGCGGGATGTCGTCCAGCGAGTTCTGGGGCTCGACGGCGGTCGTGATGCCGAGCTCCGCGGCCATGTCGAGGGAGCGCAGCAAGCCCCGGTAGACCTCGTCGGTCGAGAAGTTGGGGACCTGCGCGGCCAGGGCTGCCTGCCCGAGGCGCGAGAGACCCATCACGGCGAAGTCGGTCAGGAACCCGGTGGGCTCGCCGGAGGCGGCGTCGCGCTCGATCCGGCCGAACGGGAGCGAGTCGGCCTCGTCGACGCCGAAGCGCCGCATCGCCTCGGCGTTCAGCCACAGGTTGTGAACGTCGTAGGAGAACACCATCACCGCGCGTCCCGGCGCCACGCCGTCCAGATCCTCGGCGCGAGGCCGACGACGATCGGGCAGGGCGGCGTAGTTCCACCCCTCGGCCACGATCCACGACCGGTCCGGATGTTCGTCCGCGTAGGCGTCGATCGTCGCGCGGACGGCGTCGAGCGAGGTGGCGTCACCGAGCTGCACCGCGTCCGGGTCGCCGCCAGCTCGTAGGTGGTTGTGCGCGTCGACGAACCCCGGCAGCACCGTGTGTCCGCCGGCGTCGATCTCCTCGGCACCCGGTCCGGCGGCGTCGCGGGCTTCTCGGTCGTCGCCGACCGCCACGATCCGATCGCCGCGGATCGGCGACCGCCTCGGCCGTCGGAGCGGCGGCATCGACCGTCCACACCCTCGCGTTGCGGATCACCATGTCCATCGCGCGCTAGCTCTACGGTGCGGCGGCAGGTCCGTCAAACCCGGGCCTCCGGTATCGTGCGGCGCGATGCCCCCGCTGATCCTCGACGTCGACACCGGCGTGGACGACCTCATGGCCCTGCTCTACGCGGTGGCCTCGCCCGAGGTCGACCTGATCGGCGCCACGTGCGTGACCGGCAACGTCCACGTCGACTCGGTCACGCGCAACACGCTCCTCACCCTCGAGCTGGCCGGGGCCGGCGACGTCGAGGTCGCGCGCGGGCGGCCGAGCAAGCCGCTCGCTCCAGACGTGGGACCCGTTCCCGATTGTGCACGGGCCCGAGGGCCTCGGCGCGCACGTGCCGGCGACGCCCGCCGGTTCGATCTCGGCTCGCGACGGCGCCACGCTGATCGCGCAGGAGGCGCGGCGCCGGCCGGGCGAGGTGCTGCTGGTCTCGACCGGGCCGCTCACGAACGTCGCGCTCGCGCTGGAGCTGGAGCCTGAGCTGCCGGACCTGCTCGGCTGGCTACGCGCTGATGGGCGGGGCGTTCGTCTCCGGCGGGAACACGACGCCGCGCGCTCGGAGGCCAACGTCTGGATGGATCCCGAGGCGGCGGCGCGGGTGTTCGACGCGTGGTCGGGCGCCGACGCGCTCCCGGCGTGCGTCGGGCTCGACGTGACCGAGCAGGTGTGGCTGTCGCGGATGGACCTCGACGCGATCGCGGCGCCTGCGCCGGACTCGCCGCTCGCGCGGCTGATCCGCGAGTCGATGACCTTCTACATCGACTTCTACGCCACGACCGGCCGGACCGACGGCGCGGCGATGCACGATCCGCTCGCGGTGGCCGCCGCGCTCGATCCGGCGCCTCTGCACCTGGACCGACACGCGCGTGGAGGTCGAGCTGGACGGGCCGCTGGACGCGCGGCGAGACCGTCACCGATGTCCGCTCGATCCGCACGAGCCCGTGGTCGGACTGGGAGACGGCGGAGAACGCGCGCGTCGCGACGGCCGTCGACGCGCCGCGGGCCGTGGTCCGGCCGCTGGTCGAACGCCTGCGCGAGCTCGTGACCGCGTCGCGCTCGGCATGAGCGGCCGCTCGCGTGATCGGCGCGATCAACGTCGACCTCGTCGTGGCCGGCGCCCCGCTGCCGCGGCCGGGCGAGACGGTCACGGGCGGCTCCTTCGCGCGGCACCAGGGCGGCAAGGGGGGCAACCAGGCGACGGCGGCGGCGCGTGCGCTCGGCGAGCCGAGCGCAACGTGGTCATGGTCGGCGCGGTCGGCGACGACGACCTCGGCGTCGACGCGCTGCGGGCGCTGGAGGCCGAGGGCGTCGACGTCTCCGTGGTCCGGGTGGCGGCGGACGCCGCCACCGGCGTCGCGTTGATCGCGGTCGACGAGCACGGGCGAGAACCAGATCTCGGTAGCGCCGGGCGCGAACGATGCCCTCGGCGATCCGACCGAGTCGCTCGACCGCTCGCGCCCGGCGCTGGTACTCGCGAGCGCCGAGGTCCCGGTCGCCGCGCTCGAGGCGGCGGCCGCCTGGTGCGGCGCGCACGGGGTCCCGTTCGTGCTGAACCCGGCCCCGTCGCGCCGGCGTTGCGCGACCTGCTCGATCGGACGTCGATCCTGACCCGAACGAACGCGAGGTCGACGGCGCTGAGCGGCGCGCCGGATCCCCTCGAGGGAGCCGCGCGCGCTGCGCGCCGCCCACCCGGAGCTGACCGTGTCGTCACGCTCGGCATCGACGGCGCGATCGTGGTCGACGACGAGCGGCGAGGAACGCGATCGCGGCGCCGGCGTCGACGTCGTCGATTCGACCGGCGCCGGCGACTGCTTCAGCGGCGTCCTCGCGGCGGGCGTCGTCGAAGGGCCGCCGCTCCGCGCGGCGGCCGAGCGCGCGGTCCGGGCCGCGACGATGTCGGTCACGGAGCCCGGCGCACGGGCCGGCATGCCGACGCGGGAGGACCTGGACGCCTGAGCCGGACGGTTCGTCAGCCCGTCGCGAGCCGGATCGAACCGACCAGCTCGCGACCGTTGCGTCCGTCGCTGTCCTTCTCCGGGTTGTAGCACCCGATCGACGCGCCCAGCAGCGCCGGCGACGACAGCAACGGCCGCAGCATCGGCTGGAGCTCCTCCCACGTGAGGCCGCCCGAGAACAGGTAGTCGGTCGCCGGGAAGACGAGCTCGTCGAGCACGTCGACGTCGAGGTGGAACCAGAACCGGCCCGGGCCCGCGGCAAGCTCCTGCGCCACACGCTCGCCGACGCGGGCCGGCGCCGCTCGCACCGCGTCCACGTCCGCGAGGCCGAGGCCGGGCACTTCGGCCGGATCGAGCATCCCGTCGGCGAGCGACTGCTCGAGGTCGCGGAAACCGAGGATCGCGACGTCGGGTCCCTCGACGCTGCTGCCGCCGCACGCTTCGACCCACGTCGCGGGACCGAGCCCCAGCGCGACGGCCACCGGCATGTCGGCGGCCTCGCCCGTCGGGGAGCTCACGCCGTCGTACAGATCCAGGTGGCCGTCCACGTAGGCCAGGCCGACGCGACCGAGCGCGTCGCGCGCGCCCGCGAGCGCACCCGGCAACTCCGCGCAGCAACCGCCGAGCAGGAACGGCCGTTCCCCGGCCGCGACGGTGGCGCGCACCGCGGCGCGGATCGCCGCCGTGGTCGCCAGCACGTCGGCGCTCCCCACGATGCCCGAAGCCGGGTCGCGCTCCTCACCGCGGATCCGCACCGGGAGGTCGCCCGCGTCGCGCGCTCCGATCGCGTCGAGCAGCCCCAGGTCGCGCAACGCCGCCGGCGCCTGTTCCGTGCCGCCGGCGCGACCGACCGAGTCGATCGGCACCCCGATCGTCGTGAAGCCGGTCACCGCGCCCGGGCGCCCTTCGGATCGTAGAACGGGGCGGCGCTCAGCGTGCCCGGCACGGTGCGGCCGCGGACCTCGAGGGTCACGGCGCCGTCGGCCGGCACGTCGCCGGTGATCCACGCGAGGCCCACCGCCGAGCCGAGCGTCGAGCCGTACGCGCCGCTCGTGACGTGCCCGATCCGATCCTCGCCGCGCAGGACCGACTCGCCGTGCCAGAGCATCGGCTCGGGGTCCTCGAGCTTCACCGAGACCAGCGATCGCTCCCGCGGCTCGCCCGCCGCCGACGCGAGCGCGTCGTGGCCGACGAAGTCCGTCGCCAGGTCGACCGCGAACCCGAGACCCGCCGCGTACGGATCGTCGCGCGTTCCCATATCGTGTCCCCAGGAGCGGAACCCCCGCTCCAGCCGCAGGGCATCGAACGCGAACGCTCCGGCGTGCCGGAGGCCGAGCTTCGCGCCGGCCTCGACGATCGCGTCGTAGAGCCCGCGGGCGAACTCGGTCGGCACGTAGAGCTCCCAGCCCAGCTCGCCGGTGTACGACACGCGCAGCGCCCATGCCTGGGCCCACGCGACCTCGATCCCGCGCGCGCCCAGGAACGGGAAGGCCTCGTCGGACAGATCCGCGTCTGTCAGCTTCGCGAGCAGCGCGCGGGACTTCGGCCCCGCCAGGTGCAGCACCGCGTAGGCGCTGGTCTGGTCCGTGACCGCCGCCGCGGCCGGGAGCCCGTTGCGGAGCAGCCCCTCGGTGCGGCGCTGGTAGAGCGTCGGCGCCACCACGAGGAACCGGTCGGGCGCGAGGCGCGTGACGGTCGGATCCATCTCGATGCCGCCCTGCTCGTTGCAGAGCAGCGTGTACACGACCGTGCCGACGGGCACGTCGACGTCGGAGGCGCACAGGCGCTGGAGCCCGGCGCGCGCCTTCGCGCCCTGGACGATGAACTTCGCGTAGGACGACAGGTCGAACAGCGCGACGCCCTCGCGTGCGGCGCGCACCTCCTCCGCGACCGGCTCGAACCACGACGGCCGGTCGAAGTCGTAGCCCCATGCCGGCTCCTCCGTCGCGCCGGGCTCGAACCAGGCGGGGCGCTCCCAGCCCGCCGCCTCGCCGAACGCGGCGCCGGCCGCCCGGAGCCGGTCGTCCAGCGGCAGACGCCGGACGCCGCGGCCGCGATCGGGCTGCAGGTTCGGCCAGTGCATCGCGTAGAGCCGGCCGAGCGTCTCGTGCGTCTTGTCGTGCAGCCACCGCCGGTCGTTCGCCCACCGGCCGGTGCGCGCGATGTCGACGTCGGTGAGGTCCATCGTGGGATGGCCCTCGACGATCCACTCCGCGAGCGCCTTCCCGGCGCCCGGACCGTAGATGATCCCCTGCGAGTTGAACCCCGCCGCGACCCACAGGCCGGGCACCTCGGGGAACTCGCCCAGATGGAAGTTCGCGTCGGGCGTGAAGCTCTCGGGGGCCCGCAGGTAGTACGTGAACCGCGCGTTGCTGTCCAGGACCGGCAGCCGCTCCCGGAGCGCGGTCAGCACCGGCGTGAAGTGGTCCCAGTCCTCGCCGAACTCGACGAAGCCGCCGGTCCCGATGTCCCGCGGGGCCCTCGGCTTCCCCTTCGGCTCGAAGGCGCCGAACAGGAACCGCCCCCGGTACGTGCGGATGTAGAAGTGCGCGTCCAGGTCGCGCATCACCGGCAGGTTGTTCTCGGCGGAGGACAGTTCCTGGGTGAGCACCCACACGTGCTCGGCGGGGTAGAGCGACACGGAGGCGCCCGCCAGCCGGGCGAGCTCCGACGACCACAGGCCGGAGGCCAGCACCGCTGCCTCGCAGGTGATCGTGCCGGCGTCGGTGACCACGCCCACCACCCGGCCGCGGCGCAGCTTGAAGCCGGTCACGGCCACCCCGAAGACGAAGGTCGCACCGCCGTCCTTCGCGCCCTTCGCGAGCGAGAGGGCGGCGTCACCGGGGTTCACGGTGCCGTCGGTCGGGGTGAAGGTCGCTCCCGCCAGATCGTCGACCTCGGCGGCGGGCCACAGGGAGCGAACCTCCGGCGGGGAGAGGACCTGGGCCTCGATCCCCGCGTCCCGCGCCATCGAGACGCCGGCGTGGAGCTCCTGCATCCGTGCCGGGGTCCGCGCGACCGTCAGCGCGCCGACGCGCCGGAACCCGGTGTCGACGCCGGTCTCCCGGCGGAGCGCCGCGTACAGCGGCGCGTTGATCCGGCTGAGCTCCGTGAGGGCGTGCGTGCCGCGCACCTGTGCGACCAGCCCGGCCGCGTGCCAGGTCGTGCCGGCGGTCAGGCGCGCGCGCTCCAGCACCACGACGTCGCGCACGCCGACCTTCGTGAGGTGGTACGCGATCGACGCTCCGGCGATCCCGCCGCCGATCACCACCACCCGGGCGGCGCCGGGCGGCTCGGACCGCGGCTCGAGGATCGAGCTGTTGAGGTCGCGGTTCGCGAGATGTTCGAGCGCCGGCATCGGCCCGAGGATACGTCAGTTGCTCAGCCGAGCAGCGGCCGGCCCATCTCCTGTCGGTAGCGCTCGTTGAAGTCGTAGAGGAACCGGTCCTGCCGCGGATACACGCCGGCCGTGAACGATCGCGAGCCGACGCCGATCTGCGCGCGTTCGCAGACCTCCCAGTCCTGCTTGGAGATGAGGTCCCAGAGCTCCACGACCGGCTCGGGCTTGAACACGTCGGGATCGGCGATCGTCTCGGGCCGGAAGAGGTACTCCGACACGACGGTCGTGTGGTTCGGGCCTTTCGGGTAGCCGATGTAGTACATCGCGCAGTCGGGGTGCAGGTTCAGCAGCAGGTTCGGGAACTGGTAGGCGCCGTAGTACATCGAGTAGTCCTCGGGCTGGAGGTCCGGCAGCTTCGGGAGCGTCGATTCGCCGGACATCGTGAAGCTGCTGGCGCCCTCCCGCATCCAGTTGCCGTCGTCGCGGGTCTCCTCGTCCCAGACCTCGCCGAACCGGAACAACGGGACGACCTGGACCAGCTCCGGGTGGATCTGGGGGCAGTGCAGGCACTCGTTGTAGTTCTCGACGACGATCTTCCAGTTCGCGGCGACCTCGTAGACGATCCGGACGCCGACCCGCAGCTCGTCCATCCGGAACCGCTCGAACATCGTGATGCTCTCGGCGCCTGCCTCGAGGAACTCCAGGAGCGGCCGCGGCTCGCCGGTGGTGAGGTTCGCGAACAGGAACCCCGAGTGCGACTCGACCGGGAACGCGTGCAGCGGGTGGTCGGCCCGGTCGAACCGCTCGTCCTCCTTGACGTTCGGCGTGCCGATCAGCCGCCCGCGGAGGTCGTAGGTCCAGGCGTGGTACGGGCAGACGAACGCTTTGCGCACCGAGCCGGCGGCCGGCTCGTCGTCGAGGAACTTCGTGCCTCGGTGGCTGCACACGTTGTAGAAGCCGTGCAGCGAGCCGTCCTCGTCACGAACGACGAACACGGACTCGCCGGCCAGGTCGCGCACGATGTAGTCGCCGGGCTTCGCGAGCTCCTCGGTCCGACCGACGCATACCCAATCGCCGAACCAGATCCGTTCGCGCTCTTCCTCGTACACCGCGGGGCTGGTGTAGTCGGAACCTGCCAACGTGGGGCGGGGGCGCCAGTCGCGCTCGTCGTACCGGATCGGGCTCTGCACGGCCATCTTGAGGTACTCCTCGGTCGGGGTCGGGACCAGGATACGGAACGCGGCCATCCGCGTGGTAACGGCGGTTGTATCGTCCCGACATGCGCGGAGGCCGGAAGTCCCCCCTCCTGCGTGCGATCAAGGAACATACGCAGTCGACCCTCATCCGCGGTGAGGAGCGGTCGACGTTAGAGGATGCGATCGCCATATCGAGCGCGGTGGGATCTCCCGCCGCGCGCTCCTGCACGGTTTGGCACTTCGTGAACGGTACGCTCGCTACATCCCGTGTCCCGGTCACGGTGGGGGTTGCGTGCCGGGCGGAAGCTCGGGCTTGTAGAGTCTGCGGCGTGACGCGGTTCGTGGTCGACTGCGAGTCGCTGCTCCAGATCGCCGCCGGTGAGGTCGAGGTCGCCGCCGAGCACAAGCTCGTCGCGCCGACTCTCGTCCGCTCGCAGGCGTTGTCGGCGCTGTACGAAGCGGCCCGGCGGGGAGAGATCTCAGCTGCCGAGGGGATCGAGCGGGTGACGCGAATCAACGCGCTGAAGGTTCGCTTCCTCGGCGACAAGGTGCTCCAGCGGAAGGCGTGGAAGGTCGCGGACCAGGTGGGGTGGGAGACAACCTACGACGCCGAATTCGTGGCGCTGACGCAGCTACAGGCGGACGTATTCGTCACTTCCGAGGGCGATCTGGCGCGGGCGGTCTCCGGCCTCGTCGAGACGGCGACGATCGACGCGCTGCGCACTGCCTGAACCGTGGGGCCGCCTTAGTTTCGCTATGAGATGCCGGTGCGGGCAGGGCGAGTGTTCGCTTACTCGGGCGTGACTTGAACGTAGCCGAACGCGCCGGGGCGCGTGTGCAATTAGACCCTATGAGGCAATCGGGAACGCTCGAAGTGCCAGCGGTCGGGCACACCCTTCAGGTCGTGCCGACGACGATGTGCGCCTACGACTTCAGGTGACGATCGAAGAACGAGACGATGCGCCGACGGGAATCGGCCGCGGAGGGCTCATGATAGTTGGCGTTGGCGAACCGGCCCGCAACCAGCGCCCATCGCGGCATCTCGTTGGGCGCGTGGTCGTTCATGAACGCGTGCCCAGCGCCGGCGTAGATCTTGATGTCGTGATCCACACCTGCGGCAGTAAGCGCGCGCTCCAGCCGCCCGGGAGCCTTCCGCAGGGAACGGTCCTCAGACCCGTAGCTCGCGACGATGGGACAGGTGTTCGCGAGCAACGTCATCGCGTCGTTAGGGACGCTGCCGTAATTGACGCTCGACGCCAAGTAGCCGTGACCTGACGCCAGGAGGAGGGCGATCCCTCCGCCCAGGCAGAACCCGATGACGCCGATCCTCCCGCTGCAGTCCTGGCGCTCGTCGAGCCACGCTCGAGCAGCCTCGAGATCGTCGAAGGTCCGTCCCTTCCGGGCGACCGTCTCCCGCATCGCGTCGAAGAGGCACCGCACCCGGCTCCCCGCGTAGTAGAGATCCGGGGCCAGGCTCAGGTATCCCTCTCGTGCAAGCCAGTTGGTCTGGTTCTTCAGGTCGGTGGTCATGCCGAGGGCGTCGTGGATGACGATGCCCGGCCATGGCCCATCGCCCTTGGGGACCGCTATGTAGGCGTTCATCGGGCCAGTTTGCCGAGCGATACTCACCAGGCTCACGTGCGTGTCCTCAATGCACCGACGTCAGACGGGGCCCGACGGCTTGTCGCGCACCTCTCAACCGATCTGCTGGGTCCAACTCGGCTGCATCATCGCCAGGGCGATGAGCGCGAGGTCCAAAGCCGCGCCAAAGATCAGATGGGGATCCCAGAAAGCGATCAGCAGCGCCAGCGATGCGACCGAAGCGACGATCGCGATCGCGGGCCACGTAGCGGATAGCCCTGGGACACCCCACACGGCCACGCCCAGGAGCACGAACCCGACGACGGTGGCCACCATCAGAACGTTGCTGATGCTATGGGTCGCCGACCCGGAGAGGAGCCAGGAGTCATCTAACGAGAACTCCTTGACGTCCGGTGCCAAGTACAGCAGGTGAACGAGACCGTGTGCCACCAACAACAGTCCGACGACGACCCGAACGAACAGACCCACGACTTCGCCCTCCTTCCCGTCCGGCATCGAGCCTTGCGGCTACTCGCCTATCACGTCCCTCGTCGGTCCGCCATCGCCGCCTTGTCTCTCTGGAACCGTGTCACGCCGCTTCGCGCCCCCATCAGGGCCCAAGGGTCCCGCCCCAACCGGTCCCGCTGGTCCCCGTCGGACCCCCGTTCGCGGAAGGGCCGGGGCGTCGCCCGGATGCTCGAACGCTATCCCGACCGGGAGTGGACCGGCTGAGTGCGGGACGCCTGGGCTCCTATCGGGCCCTGCTTGAGGGACCGTTGGCCCTACTCCGCTTGTTGAGGATAGGGAGGATGAACAAGAGGGCGCGATCTCCTCGATCCCGCGCCCGCAGGAGGTTGCGATGTCAACCACAGCTAACCACGACTCGACGAGTGGCTACGGTGGGCGTGATGACGTCAGCCGCCGAGGAACCAAGCGAATATCGATCGTGGACACAGACAGAAGAACCGCAACGACCGTGGGAGTTCTATACATCATCGGAACGGTTGCAGGCATCCTGAGCGTGGTTGTCACGGGGGGCTTCTCTATGGACGCTCCTGCCTATCTCGACAAGGCGGCCTCAAATCCGAGCCAGATCCAGTTGGGAGCCTTCCTCGTGTTGGTCATGGGCCTGACACTTGCGATGGTTGCGGCGACGATCTTTCCGATCCTCAAGAGGCAGAACGAGGCTTTGGCGATCGGGTATGTCATCTTCAGAGGGGCGTTGGAGACATTTGCCTACATGGCGTTGGTGATCTGCTGGCTTCTACTCGTCGTGGTGGCCGGGCAACACGCGGGCTCCGGGGCTGCCGTCGCTTCCCAGTCTTCTAGTCCCGGGATCCTGTTGGTCGATGCACAGGATCAGATCGCTCCAGTCCTGGACATCGTCTTCAGCCTCGGCGCCCTGATGCTCTACTACCTGTTGTATCAAGGGAGACTCATTCCGCGATGGATATCCGTCTGGGGGATCGTTGCGGCCGTGCTGACTCTGGCCGGGGGCTTGATCGATATGTTCGGCACGAATCAAGACATCTGGGCGCTGCCTATGCTCCCGCAAGAGATGGTCATGGCGGTATGGCTGATCGCCAAGGGTTTCAGTCCAAGCACGATCGCTTCCGGGAGTGATCAACAACCACTTGCGGGATGAGATGTCGCCGAGGCGGTTGCCTCAGCAGCCAAGCCCCACGGCACGTAGCCGCGACAGGAGGTGTGGGGACGGGTTCCTCCTCTGACGTACCTTGCGAACCGTGGGGTGCGGCAGGGTTCTGCCGCCTGGAGGCCGCCCAGAACGTGGCCGAGCACCGGGGGGGCGCGTGGTCAGTTCACCCATCACCAGCGGGTCGGACGAGTGTGGGACGCCTGGCCCCGCTCGGGTCCCTTACTTCGGGACCATTGGCCCCTGCTCCGCTTGTTGGGAGGCGGGACGATGAACACGAGGGCGCGATCTCCGCGATCCAGTGCCACAAGAGGTTGTGATGTCAACCATGGTGAACCACCACACGACGGGGGACTGCGTCGGGCATGATGACGTCAGTGGCCGAGGTACCAACCCGACAGGGCTTCTCGCATGACACACGGACGCAAGGTCGCGGGGATAGGGGTGGTGGCGGCCGCCGTCTATGCGGTCTGGGTGCGTCCTCAGGCTTATGCGCTGGGGCGCAACCGATGAAGAAGTCGCGGGCCCATATCCGGGCGCCGATCTTGTCCCCGGCGGTACAGCGCGCAGCGACGATGGCCGCCACGATCGAGGCACCGCCCGAGCAGGTCTGGCCGTGGCTCGTCCAGATGGGTGGTGATCGTGGGGGTTGGTACTCCTGGGACCTCCTCGACAATGGAGGCCGCCCAAGTGCCGATGAGGTTCACCCGGAGTGGCAAGACCTGGCCCTCGGCGACCACGTCAAGTACTGGACACGGAGTGGTCCCGTGGACGCCTGGGAGGTGGCCGCGCTCGAACCGAACCGGTTCTTGGGATTGCGTGGGCTGACCGATCTACGCGGCCGCAACCTCGACCCGCTCCAGCCACGGCCATCCGCGTACATCGAAGGGCTCTGGGGCTTCCAGCTGAAGGAGCTGCCCGGCGGGCAAGTTCGTCTCGTCATCGGCGGGTATCAAGCCTTCCGGCCACGATGGATCGAGCGCTTCGTCGTCTCTTGGCTCTATATCCCCGTGTCTGGACCATGCAGGCACGGATGTTGTGGTGCTCAAGCGAACATCGAGCGGCGTCTTGCTGTCGAGTCACCGCTTGAGCTGGTGAAAGGCGTTTACTAAGACGTCGCCGGTTCCTATGCCCGTCAAACCCACCACCCGACACAAGTGCGGCGGTCAGGACGGCCATCAGCTCGTGCTTGCCGGCTTCCTCAGGTGAGACAGGAGCCAGCAGCCGTGAGGTCCTCCCGCCCAGCGATATCCAACCCTGTGCCACGAATCGGGAGAGTGGTCGATCCGAACGATACGGGCGCTCGGCGTGCCGGTGCCCGCCGCGCTGGCGAAGCTCCCCCTACAGCCCGGCCTGATCCTCGGCCGCGAACCGGACGATCTCCGCGGCGTGCTCCTCGTAGTGCTCGAACGTCTCTCCGGCGAACTCGGTCTCCGCGACCTCGGTGAGATCCGGCAACGCCAGGAGGGCCGCGCGGGCGTGGTCGCGGCCGCGGGCCGCGCCGACGATCACCTCGTCCCACGCCATCGCCTGCGACTCCTTCGCGATCGCCTGGTTCAGTCCGTCCCCGTCCTGGTCCTCGGGCACGGGCAGCCCCTGCGCGAGGTGCTCCAGCACGGCGCCCACGTAGTTCGCCCAGTACGCGCAGTGCCACACCAGGTCTTTCACCGACCAGCCGGGAACCACCGTCCGGACGTCGCGTCGCCCCTCGGGAACGGAGGAAAAAGCCTCGCGGAACGTGGACCAGGCGGCGTCCTCTCGCTGCAGCAGTTCGTCTTTCGTGCTCATCGTGTCCTCGGGAACCCCAGATCGACGCTGGATGTGGATGGATCGGGCCAGCGCGACGTGACGACCTTGCCGCGCGTGTAGAACTGCACCCCTTCGGGGCCGTACATGTGGTTGTCGCCGAACAGCGACGCCTTCCATCCCCCGAAGGAGTAGTAGGCGACCGGCACCGGGATCGGGACGTTCACGCCGACCATCCCGGCGTTGACCTCGAACTGGAACCGGCGCGCCGCGCCGCCGTCCCGGGTGAAGATCGCGACGCCGTTCCCGTACGGGTTGTCGTTCACCAGACCGACGGCGTCCTCGTAGGTCTCGGCGCGCACGACGGAGAGCACCGGCCCGAAGATCTCGTCGCGGTAGGCGTCCATCCCCGGCTCGACGTGATCGAGCAACGACGGCCCCAGGAAGAAGCCGTCGCCGTCCGTGACCTCGTCCCGCCGGCCGTCGCGCACCACGGCCGCGCCCTGCTCGGCGCCGCTGTCGAGGTAGCCCGCGACGCGGTCGCGGTGCTCGCGCGTGACGAGCGGGCCCATCTCCGAGGCGGGGTCGGTGCCGTCCCCGACCGTGACCTTGGGCAACCGTTCGGCGATCCGCTCGACGAGCGCGTCGCCGATGCCGCCGACGGCCACCACGACGCTCACCGCCATGCAGCGCTCGCCGGCGCTGCCGTACCCGGCGCTGACGGCCGCGTCGGCCGCCATGTCGAGGTCGGCGTCGGGCAGCACGATCATGTGGTTCTTCGCGCCGCCGAGCGCCTGCACGCGCTTGCCGTTGCGCGTGCCGGTCTCGTAGATGTGCCGCGCGATCGGCGTCGACCCGACGAACGACACCGCCTGGATGTCCGGGTGCTCCAAGATCCGGTCGACCGCGACCTTGTCGCCCTGCACGACGTTGAACACGCCGTCGGGCACCCCCGCGTCCTTCAGGACCTCCGCGACGAACACCGACGCCGACGGATCCTTCTCCGAGGGCTTCAGCACGAACGTGTTCCCGCAGGCGATCGCGTTCGCGAACATCCACATGGGCACCATCGCCGGGAAGTTGAACGGCGTGATGCCGGCGGCGACGCCGAGCGGCTGCCGGATCGAGTACACGTCGACGCCGGTCGCGACCTGCTCGGAGAACCCGCCCTTCAGCAGGTTCGGGATGCCGCAGGCGTACTCGATGTTCTCGATGCCGCGCTGGACCTCGCCGGCCGCGTCGGACAGGACCTTGCCGTGCTGGCTCGTGACGATCCGCGCCAGCTCGGGCTTGCGCTCGTCCAGCAGCTCCCGGATGCCGAACAGGATGTCCGCGCGCTTCGAGAGCGACGTCGCGCGCCACGCGGGGAACGCCTCGCGGGCCGCGTCGACCGCCGCGTCGACCTCGGGCGCCGATGCGAACGCGACCTCGTGGGTCTGCGCGCCGGTCGCCGGGTTGTAGACGGGTCCGGTCCGGCCGGACGCGCCGGGAACGTGCTTCCCGCCGATCCAGTGGCCGATCCGCTCCATGACGCCACAGGGTACCGGTCGGCGCGGGCGCCGGACCGACCGCCGGACCGCTAGCCGAGCAGGTCGGCGAGCGCCGTGCTCGAGGCGCCGGTGGCCTCGGCCACGCCGTCGTTCGTGACGTGGCCGTCCCACGTGTTGACGCCGAGGGCGAGCGCCGGATCGTCGCGCACGGCCCGCTCCTCGCCGGCGTCCGCGATCGCCAGCACGTAGGGAAGCGTCACGTTCGTCAGCGCGTACGTCGAGGTCCGCGGCACCGCGCCCGGCATGTTCCCGACGCAGTAGTGCACGACGTCGTGCACCAGGTACGTCGGGTCGTCGTGCGTCGTGACGTGGGACGTCTCGAAGCAGCCACCCTGGTCGATCGCGATGTCGACCAGCACCGCGCCGGGGCGCATGCGCTCGACGTGGGCGGCGGTCACCAGATGCGGCGCGCGTGCCCCGGGCACGAGGACCGCCCCGATCACGAGGTCGGCGTCGAGCACCAGCCGCTCGACGGCCAGCCGCGACGACATCACCGTCTGGATCCGGCCGTGCCAGATCCGATCGATCTCGCGGAGGCGCTCGACGGTGCGATCGACCACGACCACCTCGGCCTCCATCCCGGCCGCGATCTGCGCCGCGTTCCACGCCGGCCATGCCGCCGCCGAGCACCACGACCTGAGCCGGCCTCACGCCGGAGGCGCCGCCCATCAGGACGCCGCGGCCGCCCTGGGGCCGTTCGAGCAGCTTCGCACCGACATGGGGCGCCATCCGGCCGGCGATCTCGGACATCGGGGCCAGCAGCGGCAGCCGGCCGTCGGGCCTCTGCACCGTCTCGTTCGCGATCGCGCGGACCCCGCGGTCGACGAGGAAGTGCGTGAGCTTCTCGTCGGCCGCGAGGTGCAGGAACGTGAACAGCACGTGATCGGAGCGGAACCGCTCGTACTCCTCGGGCTGCGGCTCCTTCACCTTCACGATGAGCTCGGCGCGGGAGAACACGGCGTCGGCGTCCGGCAGGATCTCGCCGCCGACCGCGACGTACTGCTCGTCGGTGATCGCCGAGCCGAGGCCGGCGCCGGCTTCGATCACGACGCGGTGACCGGCGTGGACCAGCTCGCGTGCCCCCTCGGGCGTCGCGGCGACGCGGTACTCGTGGTTCTTGACCTCTTTCGGGATCCCGACGATCACCGACCGGCCTCCAGGTCCTCCAGCGCGCCGTCCAGCCCCGCGGCCAGCTCCTGCAACTCCTCGTGCTCCAGCACGAGCGGCGGCGAGATCTGCAGCGCGCCCGGCGCGAGCGCTCTGGACATGATGCCCCTTCGTCGCGCCGCGAGCATCAGCCGGCCGGGCGCGCCGGCGTCGGCGGCGAGCACCTCGTCGGAGAGCTGGACGGCCGCGAGCACCCCGGTGCCGGAACGCACCTCCGAAACCGCGGGATGCTCGGCGAGCGGGGCGATCGCCGCGGCCAGCTCCTGCTCGAGCGACTTCGCGCGATCCACCAGGTCCTCGCGCTCCATCACGTCGAGGTTCGCGAGCGCGACGGCGGAGACCGTGGCGTGTCCCGTGTAGGTGTAGCCGTGGCGGAACAGGCCGGCGCCCGGTCGCCAGAACGGCTCCCACACCCGCGGCGAGGCGATCACGGCGCCGAGCGGCAGGTAGCCGCTCGTGATGCCCTTCGCGCACGTGATCAGGTCCGGCTCCAGCGCGAAGCGGCCGCTCGCGAACCACGCGCCGCAGCGGCCGAACCCGGTGATCACCTCGTCGGCGATGAAGAGCACGCCGGTGTCCCGGCAGACCTGGCGCGCGGCGGCGAGGTAGCCGTCGGGGGGCGGGTAGACGCCGCCGGCGCCGATCACGGGCTCGCAGAAGAACGCGGCGACGCGGTCGGCGCCGAGCGCCTCGATCGTCGTGCGGAGCGCGTCCGCGTCGTCCCACGCGACCTCGGCCACGTCCGGGAGCAACCCGCCGAAGCCCTCGAGGTTCGCCGGGATCCCCGCCAGCGACGTCCCGGCCGTGTGCATCCCGTGGTACGCCCGCTCGCGGCGGATCAGCACGGTCCGCCGGGGCTCGCCCAGGAGCGACCAGTACCGGCGGACCATCTTCGTCGCCGTGTCGACCGAGTCGGAGCCGCCGCTCGTGAGGAACACCTTGGAGTTCGCGACGGGCGCGAGCGCGGCCACGCGCTCGGCGAGCGCCTCGGTCGGGAGGTTCGTGAGGTCGCCGAACGTGTGGTACGCGGCCAGCTCGCGGAGCTGCCGGCTCGCCGCGTCCGCGATCTCGCCGCGACCGTGGCCGACGTTGCAGAACCACAGGCCGCCGGTCGCGTCGAGGTAGCGGTTCCCGTCGGCGTCCCAGACGTGCGAGCCGCTGCCGCGCACGAGCGGGAGCGCGCCGTTCGCCTCGACGGCGGCCATGTCGGCGAAGGGGTGCCAGAAGCTGGTCATGGCCCAGATGTTCGCAGGTCGGAGCGGGCGTCGCCCGGCGAAGCAGGCGCCGCTAGGTCAGGGTCTGGACGCCGCGTTTCCGCAGCTGGTCGGCCACGATCTCCCGCTGGATCTCGGAGGTGCCCTCCCAGATCCGGTCGACGCGCAGCTCGCGGAAGAACCGCTCCGCGACGTTCTCCCGCATGTACCCGCGCCCGCCGAAGATCTGCACCGCCCGGTCGGCGACGCGCCCGGCCATCTCGCTGGCGTAGAGCTTCACCATCGAGCAGTGCGCGTGCTGGATCTTCACGTCGGCGCCGGCGTCGATCTCCTCGGCCAGCCGGTAGGTCATCAGGCGCGCCGCCCACAGCTCGGTGAGCGAGTCGGCCAGCATGTGCCCGATCGCCTGGTTCTCGATGATCGGCCGCCCGAACTGGACCCGCTCCTTCGCGAACGCCGTGGCCTCCTCGATCAGCCGCTCGGCGGCGCCGCAGCAGCGCGCCGCGATCATCAGCCGCTCGTAGCGGAACCACGCGTACGTGAACGACATGCCGTCGCCCTCCGCGCCGATCAGCTGGTCGGCGGGGATCCGCACGTCCTCGAACGCCACGATCGCGTGCGTGTCGGGATACGTGTGCATGTAGCGCGGCTCGCGGACCAGGCGCACCCCCGGCGTGTCCTTCGCCAGCACGAACATCGCGTGCTGGCCGGCGTGCTCCCCGTCCGCCAGCTTCGCCTGGAAGTAGATGTGGTCGGCGGTGTTGAACGACGTGACGTGCCACTTCTCGCCGTTGAGCACGTACCCGTCGCCGTCGCGGCGCGCCGTGGCCTCGATCGCGTCGACGTCGGAGCCGGCGCCCGCCTCGGTGATCGCGTAGCACTCGTGCGACGTGCCCTGGATCGCCGGCTTCAGCCAGCGGTCGACCTGCGCGGGCGTCATGACCTCCGGCGCCCACGCGGCCGGTGTGTGCACGCACCAGCCCAGCGCGTTCGTGACGCGGCCGATCTGTTCGGAGACGAGGACCTGCCGGAGCATCGAGTACCCGCCGCCGCCGAGCTCCGTCGGCATGTTCATCGCGGAGAAGCCGAGATCCATCGCCATGCGGCGGTGGCGTGCGTGGGCGTCGTCCGGGATGTGGCCGTCGTGCTCCTCGGCGTGCACCTCCCAGGGGATCAGCTCCTCGTCGACGAACGCGCGCGCACGGTCCTGGATCGCGCGGTCCTCGTCGGACAGGGGGTAGCCGGACATGCCGGGGAGCATACGGTGGCGCGGCGCACAAGATCGCCTCGTCCCCGCGATCAGCCTTCGTCGTTCGGAGCGGGATCGACGAACGTCCAGGTCGAGAAGCGCGATCTGAGGTCGGGGAGGAGGCTGGTCCACAGGGATCGCTCGGCCGGCGCCACGTCGAGGACCCTCACGTCCCCAGCGACCACGTCGTAGCCCCAGGTGAACCCTCGTAGCGGACTGATGACGCGGCTCAGGAGAGCATCGGGGGTGTACGTGAGGAACGTGCTCGCCCGCCACGTGACCTCGCGCGCCCCGATCGCGGGGGCATCGAACATGGTCGGGCGCACGCCGAAGGCGAGGTATGGCGTGTCGGTCTCGCTCAGCTGCGGCGGCACATCGAAGACGGTCGTGTCTTCTTCACTCCCGGCGTCGGCCACCTGGTACCGCACGACCTGGACCCAGCCCATCTCGGCCGCGTATCCCTCAGCGGGGTGGTCGACTGACGCCTCCAGGACCGGGAATCCTCGGACCAGATCCTCCTGGTACCAGTCAAGATCGAGGACCTCGTACCCCCATCGGCGAGGATCGTCGTTGACGCCGTAGCGAACGTTGATCGTCCCACTCACACCTCTGAGCTCGAACGGGAACGACAGGTCGGTGAGTGGATGTGTCATCTCCGGAGACTATTCCGCCCGCCCCGTCGACCGGCGGCAGATATCCGGTACTAGAGGAACTCGAGGCGGTCGCGGTGCGCGGCGATCGCCGCGAGCGTCGCCGGATCCATCGCGTGGTCGCGGTCCGGCTCCTCGACCACCGGCCGTTCGCCGAACAGCTCGCCGCTGAGGTAGCGCTGGCCGGTGTCCGGGATCACCGTCGCGATCCGGCCGAGCTCCGGATGCTTCGCGGCGACCTTCAGCGCCGCGACGACGTTCATCCCCGAGGAGGGACCGCACAAGCAGCCCCTCGGCGCTCGCGAGCAGCCGCGCCATCTCGAGCGACTCGTCGGTCGAGACCACGACGACCCCGTCGAGCACCGCCAGGTCGAGGTTCGGCGCCACGATGCCGTCGCCGATCCCGGGGACGCCGTGCGTGCCCCAGCGTTGCTCGCTGATCAGCGGGCACTCGGCCGGCTCGACGGCGTAGGCCAGCACGTCGGCACGGTGGCGCTTCAACGCCCGGGCGGCGCCGGTGATCCAGCCGCCGGTGCCCTGCGAGGCGACCACCGCGTCCACGCCGCCGGACTGCTCCCAGATCTCCTCGCCGGAGCGCTCCTGCGCCTGCGGGTTGTCCGGGTTCTCGAACTCGCCCGGGAAGAAGTAGCGCGCGGGGTCGGCGGCGACGATCTCGCGCATCTTCGCGAGCGCGAGGTCGATGTCCGTGCCGGCGCCCGGCGTCAGGACCAGCTCGGCCCCGTACGCGGCGATCATCCGCCGGCGCTCCGGGCTCATGCCCTCGGGCATCACGATCACGCACGGGTAGCCCTTGATCGCGGCGACCGCCGAGCACGCGATCCCGGCGTTGCCCGTCGTGCACTCGATGATCGTCATGCCGGGCTTCAGCTCGCCGCGCTCCTCGGCCCGGGTCAGCATCGCGGCGTAGATCCGGTCCTTCACCGAGCCCGTCGGGCCGTACCACTCGACCTTCGCGAACAGCTCGACGTCGGGCGCGACGCGCGCGAGCCGGACCAACGGGGTCCTGCCGATCGCGTCCAGCAGCGACCCGGCCGGTTCGCGCGACGCCGCCCAGTCCGTCGTCATCCGGCCGTCCTCCGCCGATCGAGGTAGCCGAGCTGTCGCGAGACGGCGGCGGCCGCCTCCGCGGTCCACAGCCCGATCCGCGGCAGGTCGACGCCCCGCATCCGGAACGCCGGCCCCGACACGCCGAGCGCGGCGATCACGCGACCGTCCGCCTGCCGCACCGGGGCGGCGACCGCGTTGAGACCCTCCTCCAGCTCCTCCAGGGTCTGGGCGTACCCGCGTCGGCGCACCTCGGCCAGCTGCCCGCGGAGCACCTCCGGATCGACGACGGTCCGGTCCGTGCGCGTGTCGAGCGGCGCGGCGAGGTACCGGTCCTGTTCCGCGTCGTCCATGAACGCCAGCAGGACCTTGCCGTTCGACGTGGCGTGCAGCGGCGTCCGGCGACCGACCCAGTTGACGGTGACGATCGCCTGCGAACCGGCGACCTGATCGACGTAGACGACGCCGTCGCCCGACAGGACGCCGAGGTTCGCGCTCTCACGCGTCCGCTCGGCGAGCTCTTCGAGGATCGGCCGCGACGTCCGGACCAGATCGAGACCCGACATCGCGGCGCCGGCCAGCCGGACGAGCCCGAAGCCGATCCGGTATCGCTCGGTCACCGGATCGCGTTCGAGGAGGCCGCGTTCGGCGAGCGTCGCCGCGAGGCGCGAGGCGGTGGCCTTGTGCACACCGAGCTGCCGTCCGAGCTCCGAGACGCCGAGCTCTCCGGCGTCGGCCACGAGCTCGAGCGCGGTCAGCGCGCGCCTGACCGATTGGAGTCCGCCGGTGGCCGGTTCGTCGCGCACGCTGCAACCTTCGTGAGCTGAGTGCAACGCGGACGCTAGGCCCGGTCCCCGGCCGATGTCAATCCGGCGGTACGGAGGGAGAAGCGCGAACCCGGGAACGCCGAACGGCGCCTCGTCCTCCGACCCGCGCGTACCTCCATCAGACGACGGTGATCACCGCCCGCACGGCATCGACCGTGCCAGAAGCATGAGCCGAACGCCCTCGCAGGAGCACGACCAGTTGGAATCCGGCGGGGGCGGAGGCCCACACCCCAACGTCGATCCGGAACGTGGAGTAGGTCCCCGGTGCGAGCTGCACCGAGTACCGCCCATTGGTCACCGCACGGCGGATCGGCGTCGTCCCGGACACGTAGCCGACCGTGAAGCGCCCCGAGATCCCCTTGCTCCCTTCCAGGAACAGCTGATCGAGCGTATCGCCGTCGTTCTGGAACCGTACCCGGAAGGTGGAGGCACCTCCGGGACGGACCTTGACCGAGAGGCTCTGGGTCTTGCCGGTCGGATCGTAGATGCCATCGCCCACCCACGGCCCGACCGCGCGCTTCGCGATCAACCCATCCGGACGGTAGATGCCGGGATCGCCGCCCTTGAACCCACGGACCGTGATGGGGATATGGCGGTCGTACGTCGTGCCATCCCCGAGCCGTCCGAAGCGGTTCGTTCCCCAACACCTGACGCCACCCACGTCGGTGACGGCGCAGGTGTGTTCGGAGCCTGCCGAGATCGCGGCCACGCCGCCCGAGAGCCCGACCACGCCGATCGGGGTCCTTCGAACGCCGGTAGTGAAGCCCCAGCACTTCACCCCACCGGGATCAGTGAGGGCGCAGGTGTGGATGCCGCCGGCGGCGATCGCGGCCACCCCGCTCGAGAGGCCCACAACATCGACCGGTGTCGCACTGTCTTCCGTTGTTCCGTTCCCGAGCTCGCCGAATCCGTTGTAGCCCCAGCACTTGACCCCGCCGGCAGTGGTCAGTGCGCAGGTGTGGACAGGCGGCCTGCCGAGATCGCGGCCACGCCGCTCGTGAGCCCGACCACGTCGGCCGGCTTCCTGCGGCCTTGCCTCGTGCCGTTGCCGAGCTGGCCGTAGTAGTTGTTGCCCCAGCACTTGGCCCCACCCGTGTCGGTGACGGCGCAGGTGTGGTAGAGGCCGGCCGAGATCCCGGCCACGCCGCTCGTGAGCCCGACCACGTCGACCGGCGTCAGGCGGCTGGTGCGTCGTGCCGTCCCCGAGCTGGCCCGATCGGTTGTAGCCCCAGCACTTGGCCCCACCGCTGTCGGTGACGGCGCAGGTGTGATCGGAGCCTGCCGAGATCGCGGCCACGCCGCTCGTGAGCCCGACCACGTCGACCGGCTTCAGGCGGCGGTGCGTCGTGCCGTCCCCGAGTTGGCCGTAGTTGTTCTTGCCCCAGCACTTCACCCCACCGGAGTCGGTGAGGGCGCACGTGTGCCCAGAGCCGGCCGAGATCGCGGCCACGCCGCTCGTGAGCCCGACAACGTCGACCGGCGTCAGGCGGCGGAGGGTCGTGCCGTCCCCGAGTTGGCCGTAGTTGTTCTTGCCCCAGCACTTCACCCCACCGGAGTTGGTGAGGGCGCAGCTCTGCCCATACCCTGCGGCGACGGCCGAGGCTCGCGCCGCGTTCGCGACGGGAGCCACGACCACGACGAGCGCGGCTGCCAACGCCAGCCCCGCGATGACCGCGACGATGCCGCGAGGACCTCGCGAGGACGCCGAACGAGCGGTCTTCGGGTTCCTCATGATGCCGCCTCCCTTTCACGTCTCCGCGGTGGATCTCTCGGTTGTCGCTCGAAACATCGCTAGCTCGATGATGCGCCTACGGCCAACCCTCCAAAGGGCCGATCGGCCTTCCGTCGAAGGGCCAGCTGCGCCGAGGGAGGGCCAAACTCGATCGGCGGGGACTCCCGAGAGGTGCCGCCCACCAGCGCGTTCGTTCCAAGGCCGTGCGGTCCCACTCGTGCCGTCCAACCGGATGCTCCCGCGGGGCTGATGAAGAACTCCGGACGCCGAGATCGGAGTTCATGGTCGCCGAAGGGGGCTGACCCCTCAGAGCGTGTATCGGTGGCCTACCGCCACACGTCGGAGCCCGGCCGAAGCCGGGCTCCAAGCAGTGCCGGATCGATGGGAACTACTTCGCAGCGCCCACCACGGTCGGTGAACCCACGTCCACCAGCGAGACGTCGGGTTCCGCCAGCAGCGGTGACGAGGGCCTGAACCCCTTCACGATGAGGTAGATGCCGAGCGAGAGCTCCCAGAAGAACTCCGGGATCGTCGCGATGGCCTGCGCCGAGGAGCCGGGCTCGATCACGTTGAACAGCACCAGGGTCCCCGACAGGATGATCAGCGGACCTCCGATCAGCCCCAGCCAGGTCATGCGGCGCGGGACCAGTTCGGATCGGTACATCAGGTACCCCAGGATCAGGCCGTTGCCGATGCCGACGACCCAGCCGGGCCCGAGCAGGAACGTCCAGTCGTGGACCGCGACGAGCGAGCGACCGGCGATGACGAGTGAAGCGCCGCCTGCGGCGCCAACGTCCTGCCGCAACGTCACGACCGCCATGAGGCTGAGGATGCCGACGCCGATGAACACGGATTCCACGACGCGGGCGGTGACGTAGCCGAGCGCGAGGCTTTCGTTCTGCCGCTTGAGGATCGGGAACAACACGACGGCCGTGCCGATGTTGGCGATGATGACGAGCATCTCGAGGAACGCGCCGAGGGCGATGCGGCTGTCCGCGCCGGCGCCGATGATGTAGTCGGGGTGATCCAGCAAAGGCTTGTAGAAGATGAAGAAGGCTGGGATCGACGCGACGAACGTGACGATGAAGAGCCACCCCGCGAGTCTCGCGGTCTTCTGAGGATCCATCTGACTTCCTTTCTGCCTGACGTGCGGTGGACAACGTACACCCACCCTAGGTGTACATAGTACACTTGTCAACCGACGGCCGAGATCTTCAGCTGGACGAGGGAAGGAGGTGAGAGATGGCACAGTCGAAGGCGCGTCGACGGGCCCCGCTGGATCGCGACCGGGTGGTGCGGACCGCCATCGCCCTCGCCGACGACGGCGGACTCGGATCACTCACCATGCGCAGGCTCGCCGAGAAGTTGGACGTGGTGCCGATGGCCCTCTACAAGCACGTGGCAAACAAGGACGAGCTCCTGGACGCGATGGTCGACGTCGTCTTCGGCGAGGTGGCGTTCCCTACCGGCGCCGGTTGGAAGACCGCCATGCGTGCCCGGGCGATCTCGATGCGGGAAGGCATGTTGCGGCATCCGTGGGCGGTCGGCCTCATGGAGATCCGGACGCCGGGGCCGGCGAACCTCAGACACCACAACGCGACGATGGGCGTCCTGCGTGAAGAGGCGGGTCTCCCCTTCCGCATGGCGATCCACGCCTTCAGCGCCATGGACAGCTACATCTACGGCTTCGCCCTTCAAGAGAAGACCTTGCCGTTCGAAACTCCCGAGGGATATGCAGAGGAAGTGGAGGCGAGGGCCCGAGTGATCGCCGAAGAGCACCCGTCCCCCGCCGACGAGTACCCGTACCTCTTCGAGATCGTCGAGGAATTCGGCAAGTCGGGGTACGACTACAACGAAGAGTTCGGATTCGGTCTCGATCTGATCCTTGATGCGATCGAGGAGAGAGACGGAACGAGTTCCCGAAGAGGAAGGTCGCGATCCAACGAGCGTGCCGGGTCTCAGCAGTAAGGCTGCGTTGCCGATCCGTGGAGCGGGCTGCGCGGCAAGTTCGAGCGACCAACTACCATCGCCGTTGAAATGGCAAGGCAGCTACCGACATCCGCAGCAGATACCGTGCTCCGCACGGAGCTACGATGAGGGGGCCGCAGATCGCAGACGTCATGCAAGCCGCTCATCGACGGTTGAAGCGCGATCGGACGATCGACGTCGAACTAGATTCGCCCGACCAACTGTTGGACAGCGACGGTCGCGACGGATCCGGCGTCGATCACCTCGTGGGGATCCTCGATTCGTCGTTGCGGCTTCCTCCCACGCTCGTCGTGCGTATCGCGCTGCCCCCAGAGGGCGACGTGCACGAGCCCGACGTTGGCGCGTTCCATGACTACTGCCGCGTCCAGGCGGATACCGCATGGCGTGAGGCGATGACGCTTCGACAAGGCGGGATCCGCGAGCTCCCGCGCGCGTTGTTGTTCTCGATCGCCGCGGCGACCCTCGGCGTCGCCGCCGGCTACTTCGCGCAGAACACCGATGCCACGCTGCTGATGGTCATCCTCTACGCCGTCGCCTTCGTCGCCGTCATCGCCGCCTGGACGATCGGGTGGACCCCGATCGAGCAGGCCCTGTTCGACTGGCGTGCCCCTGGTCACACCGCGGCCGCGTACGAGTTGTTGTCCCAGGCCCGCGTCGAGGTCGTTCGGCAGCCTCTCGAGCCCGGGTCTTCTCGCTCGGTCGTGGAACGGACCGACTGACCTCGCTCGTCACCTCGTCCGCGACTCTCTTCCTCCGTGTCAATCCTGGGAGACGCTCACACGCTCGACGTCCGGCAGCACGATCGGAGGGTCGTCGACGGTGACGACGGCGTCGCGCGTTGCCCGCACCCGATCGCCGATGCCAGCACCAGCGCGATCGCCAGGAAGCGCAAGCCATCGACCTCCGGGATCCACCGACCACCGGAGGTTCGTCGAGAGAATCGCGAGAGCACCGTGTCACCCATGCCGCCGTCCCGATGTACCGAGGACGGAAACGCTAGGAGCCGGATGCACGACAGGGCAATAGGTCTTGTGGCCAGAAAGCCCGGCGGTCACCGAGTCAGGCGGAGCACCAGCTCTCGATGCCGCTCCCACGAGAACTCCTATCGTGTCGCGATGTACCATGGACCGGCATGAGCCCTCGGAGCCGAGCCGCCACGATCGACGATCTGCGGGACGAGGAGTACGCGGCGCTGCTGCGATCCCGGGACGGCCTCCGCCGCTTCCTCCGCTGGAGCGAGCACCAGGCCGAGGCGGCAGGGGTGACCCCGGCACAGCACCAGCTGCTGCTGGTGGTCCGGGCCCACGGTTCGCCGCCGACGATCAGCGATGTGGCGGAGCATCTCCTGCTGCGCCATCACAGCGCCGTGGAGCTCACGGACCGCGCCGAGGCCGCGGGGCTCGTCCGACGCACGGCCGATCCCGACGATCTGCGAACCGTGCGCCTGCGACTCACCCCGCGCGGCGCCCGCACCCTCGCCACGCTGTCGGCCCTCCACTTCGAGGAGCTCAGGCGGCTCGGTGGCGACCTGGGCCGACTCTGGGAAGGCCTGGGGCCCTCGTCCTAGATCGGCGCGTCAGCGCCGTTCTTGCCCTCGACTGAAGCGACCGTGCAGCTCGCGCTCAGGATGCCCGGGGGTCCGCGCCTGGCCGCTCGCGAAGTCGCCTTCGTGGTCGGCTTCGGATCCCGGTCGGGAGCGTTCCTGGCCCCGGCTGAACCGCGGACGGATCTCGCCATCACGCCGGTGATCCATCCGCTCCATGCCCCGACTGAACCGAGGCCTCGGGTACTCGACCATGTCGCACCTCCTTGGTCGTTGACCATCTACATCGTAACACGATATTTCTATCGCCCGGGTCCGAGCCGGGGCGCCTGCGTCGCCTTGCGCGGGAGGTCATCGCGGTGCACCATCGGGCACTTGTGAACCTGAAGGCGACGAAGGACCTCGCGACCTGGGTGATGGTCCTGCTGATCACCCAGATCGCGCTCGACGCGATCGAGTGGATCGCGTTGCTGCACCGGATCGACGTGCTCGAGCGGATCCGCTCCGGCTCCGGAACCGTCACCCCCGTCCAGGTCAGCGCGGCAGACGGGGCCGTGTCGACCGTGGCCGGGATCGGCTCCCTGGCGTTCATCGGCACGGTGGTCCTGTGGTGCATGTGGCAGCACCGAGCCCAGGAGAACGCCGTCGTCCTGGCCGGCGGCGGCCTCCGGTTCACGCCGGGCTGGGCGGTCGGCTGGTGGTTCATCCCGTTCGCCAACCTAGTGAAGCCGTTCCAGACGGTCCGCGAGCTCTGGAAGGCGAGCCACGGCGCGCGCTGGCGGGAGATCCCCACGTGGCCGCTGCTCGGCTCGTGGTGGGGCGTCTGGCTCGCGGCGAACCTCCACGTGTGGTTCGGATCGAACGGGTTCGGCGTCGGGATCGGCTCCGAGGTCGGCAGCCCGACGACGATCGGCAACGCGATCAGCCGGGACCAATGGGAACTGCTCTCTCTCGTCCTGGAGATCGCGGCGGCGGTGCTCGCGATCGTCATCGTGCGCTCGATCGAACAGCTTCAGCAGATGGCGACGGGCTGGACGCCACCGGCCGGTTCCTTCGCCGGGCCCATGTTGCCGGCGCCCCCGCCCCCGGTCTGAGCGCGGAGCACTAGGGCGCTACGTCTCCAGCGGACCGAGCTTCGCGAGCGCGTCGTACGCGGCGTACTTGTAGGTCTCGCTGAGCGACGGGTAGTTGAAGACCATCTCGATGAAGGTCTCGACCGTGCCGTGGAGCGTCATCACGGCGTGGCCGACGTGCACCAGCTCGGAGGCCCGTTCCCCGACGCAGTGACAGCCGATCAGGCGCCGCGTCGCGCGGTCGAACACCAGCTTCGTCATCCCGTCGCGGTCCCCGATGATCGCGCCGCGTGCGTTGTCGCGGAACATCGCCCGCCCGATGACGACGGCGATACCGCGAGACGCGCGTCCTGCTCGGACAGGCCGACGCAGCTCACCTCCGGGATCGTGTACACGCCGTACGGCAGCAGACCCGACACCTCCTGCTTGTAGGCGAACCCGAACGCACGACACACGGCGACGCGCGCCTGTTCCATCGAGGTGGACGCGAGCGCCGGCGACCCGATCACGTCGCCGGCCGCGAACACGCCGTCGACGGACGTCCGGAACCTCTCGTCCACCAGGATCCGGCCTCGATCGTCCGTCTCCACGCCGAGCTCGGCCAGGCCGAGACCCGCGGTGTTCCCCACGCGTCCGGCGGTCACCAGCACCTTCTCGGCCGCGATCGTGGCGCCCGACGGCATCGTGCACACGAGAGCCTCCGCCGCGTCGCTCGACGGTCTCGGCGCGCTCGCCGAAGTGGAACGTCACGCCGAGGTCGCGCATCCCGGCCGCCATCCGGTCCACGATCTCGGCGTCCAGGAAGGGCAGGAGCGGTTCGCGGCGCTCCACCAGATGCACGTCGGTGCCCAACGCCGCGAACATCGACGCGTACTCGCACCCGACCACGCCGCCTCCCAGGACCGCGAGCGACGCGGGCCGGCGATCGATCTCCAGGATGTCGTCGGAGTCGTGCACGTCCGGGTCCTCGAACGGGATCCCCGGCGGCCGGAACGGGCTCGAGCCCGTCACGAGCAGGATCACGTCCGCGGCCAGCCGGCGGCGCTCGCCGCCGTCGTTCGTCACCTCGACCGTGGAGGCGTCGACCAGCACGCCCCTCCCCGTGCACCAGCTCGACCCGGTGACGCGCGAGGTTCCCGAGCATCCGGTCGGTCTCCAGCTCGCGCACGGCGTTCTTCCGCGCGACCAGCTTCGCGACCTCGAGGCCGGGATCGACCTCGACGGACACCCCGTAGAGGTCGCGCTGGCGGTAGCCCGACAGGAAGAGCGCGGCCTCGCGGAGGGTCTTCGACGGGAGGCGTTCCCGTGTGGACGGTCGCGCCCCCGGGCTCGCTGCGGCGCTCGACGACCGCGACCCGCTTGCCGAAGTACGCGGCCTGCGCGGCCCCCTTCTCGCCGGCCGCGCCGCCGCCCACGACGACCAGATCGAAGCGCTCCGAGGTGCTCATGACGCGCGCGAGGTCAGTTCCACTCGACGGTGACGATCTCCATCGGCTCGGACGTGCCCCGGAGCGTCACCGCGCGCGGTTCGGACGCGGGGAACCGGCTCCCGGACGCCGTGTGGAGGCTCGAGAGGATCTGGTCGCCGTCCGCGAGCGCCGCGATCCGCGCCGCCTCGTGCACGCCCTTGCCGGAGAAGTTCCGTCCCACCTGCGTCGCACCGGAGGCGTGCACGCCGATGCGGACCTTCGGCGCGAAGCCGTTCAGCCGGCGATGCTCGGCCAGCTTGCGTTGGATCGCGACCGCGCACCCGAGCGCGTCGTCGGGCGAGTCGAACCCGACGAAGAACCCGTCGCCGGTCGCCACGACCTCCTCGCCGCGGTGATCCGCGAACAGCGACCGCAGCGTCTCGTCGTGCCAGCGCAGGACGCCCTGCCACGCGTCGTCCCCGAGCACCTCCACCAGGTTCGTCGAGCTCTCGATGTCGGTGAACATGAACGTCTTCTCGACGCGGCGCGGCGCCTCCTTGCCGCGCAGCTGCCACGGCAGCAGCTCCTCGACCTCCTCGACCGTCGATGGCGCCGGTCGGACACGCGAGCGCGGCCTCGCGGAGCTGCTCCTCGGCCACGCTCGCCGCGTCCACGACGTCGGCCTTCAGCAGATCGCCCGCGTGCCAGTCGAACGCGGTCGGCGCGATCGCGATGCACGTGCCCGCGCCCACGCATCGGTGGCGATCGACGCGGGCCCGCACGGTTCCGCTTCGCCCTTCGCGCTCGCTCACAGCACGCCCTCCCGGAACGCGAACGCCGTCGCCTCGGCGCGTGAGGACGCGCCGATCTCCGCGAAGAGCTGCCCGAGCCGGCGGACGACCTCGTCCTCGTCGATGCCGAGCTCGGCCGCGATCTCGGCGTTCGTGCGGCCCTGCACGAGGCTGGTGAGCAACACGGTGTTCGCGTCGGCCGCGTCGGCTCGCGGCCGAGCCGATCCGCAGGTCGCTCGCACCGATCAGCTCGGTGACCGCGCGACCGAGGGGACCGCGGAACCAGCGGACGCGGATCGATTCGTCGAGCGTCCGCTGCGCGATCATCGCGGCGTAGTACCCCACGTAGCCGAGCGCGACCTCGGCCTCCGGCGCCCCGACCTCGCGGAGCACGCGAGCCGTCGGCAACAGGATCGAGAGGTGCGGATCCTCCTGCCTCGCCTCCATGAGCCGCTGCTGCGCCGACCTCGCGAGCTCCGCGGCCCGGCCCTCGTCGCCGCGGGCCAGCGCGATCGTCGCCAGCACCGCGTCGGCCTGCGCCGGCCACGGTGGATGCCCGGACAGGTGCGGCGCCAGCTCGAGGACCTCGTTCGCCGACCGCTCGGCGAGCTCCAGCAGCTCCTCGTCGCCCTCCCTCGACGCCCAGCGCGGCCGACCGCGCCGCGAGCTCCGCCAGCACCTCGCACCGCGACGCGGGCCGTCCGTCGTCTGCCGCCAGATCCGCCGCGCGCTGCAGATGCGCGCGCATCCCGTCGGCGTCGCCGCGCGCCGCCGCCGCGACGCCGCGCCAGGTCTCCATCCGGCGCGCCCGCAGCGGCGTGGGGTTCGCCGAGGCGACCGCGGCGGCGCGATCGAGCCACGTCGCGGCGGCCTCCGGCTCGTCCAGGTCGAGGTACGCCATCGCCGTGCCGCCGGCGGCCAGGAACGACAGGGCGGGGTCGCCGATCTCGCTCGCCTCGCGGAAGGCCTCCTCGCCGCGCGAGACCGCGAGATCGGGGATCACCTTCGCGCGCGCGAACACGTGGACGCCGTACAGCATCTGCGCCTCGGCCGAGGCGCGATCGCTCGCGGTGGTCAAGGCCGTCATGCGGGACGTGAGCCGCCGGATCTCCTCGATGTGACGGCCGGCGCCGGTACCCATGTGGATGTCCGGCGCCCAGTTCAGGTACCCCATCGCGATGATCGTGGACATCGCGCCGCGACGGTCGCCGATCCGCTCGAAGATCTCCAGCGCCTCCTCGAACGAGGCGGTACCCGCCTGCGGCGAACGACGCGATCGGGAGCTCCGGCATGATGTCGTCGAGGGCCTCCCCGCCCGCGACGCGCATCGCGAACGGGAGGGTCTCGCCGGCCTCGGTCGCGTTGATGAACCAGTCGCGCATGCGGCCGAGCGCGATCACGCCGAGCTCGCGGAGCACCAGCGCCGTGGCCGCGTCGTCGTCGAGCTCGCGGGCGATCCCGAGCGCGCGCGCGTAGGCCTGTTCGGCGCCGTCCAGATCGACCTCCCGGGCTGCGGGGACGAACGTCTCGCCGGCGGTGCTCCGCAGCAGATCCTGGCCGAGCTCGATGCACGCCGCCAGCTCGCTCCCGCGATCGCCTCGCGAGGCCGCGAGCTCGACGACCTCGCGGGCGAGCTGCGCCGCGCGATCCTCCTCCTCGTTCATCCGCATCGCCGCCGCGCGGCGCAGCCGGACGTCGAGCTCCAGGTGGGAATCGGCCATCGCCTCCGACAGCGCGGCCAGCTCGGCGAGACCCTGCATGCGATCGTCGGGGCGGCGGAGCATCTCGAGGGCCCGGTCGCGCGCCTCCAGCAGGTCGACGCGTTCCTGCGGCGTCGCCGCGAGCGGCAACGAGAGGTCGACGACCCGAAGGACCTCCTCGGGGGCGTTCGCATCCAGCGCGTTGCGGCTGGCCGCCACCGAGAACCGGACGCAGACCGAGGCGTCGCCGGCGGCCTTCGCGTGATGGGCGAGCAGCGGGAGGCTCGCCGGGGCCGGCTCGCCGGAGAGCAGCAGGCTCACGATCGCGGCGTGGATCGCGCGGCGCCGCGCCGGCAGGAGCGTCCCCATCGCGAACTCCTGCACCTGCTCGTGCGGGAAGCTGTAGTCGGCGGGTGAGTCCTCGCCGTGCTCGACGAGGAGCCCGGCGGCCACCGCGGGTGCGAGCGCCGCCGTCAGCGCGTCGGGGTCGGCGTCGACGTCGCGCACCTCCATCTCGATCTCGCGCAGGTCCTTCAGGCTGAAATGGCGGCCCAGCACGGCGGCCTCGGCGAGGAGCACGGTGGTCTCCTCGGGCAGGCGCGCGGCGCGGCGCGAGATGAGCGTCTTGACGGCCGACGGCACCAGGCGTTCGGCGTTGCGCGCGAGCGTCCACGTGCCGTCGATCTGCTGGATCATGCCGGCCTCGCGGTACGCGAACGCCATCTCCTCGACCATGAACGGCACGCCCTCGGCCTGCGCGTGCATCACCGAGGCGCCCTTCGGGTCGACCGGACCGCCGAGCACCTGGCCGAGGAACGCCCCCGTCTCCGCGGGCGTGAACCGGTTCACCTTCAGACGCCGGACCACCCCCATGCGGTCCATGTCGGCGATCAGGTTCACGGCCTCGGTCACGAACGCGAACTCCTCGGGCCGGACGGCGAAGAGCAGGAGGATCGGGTTCGCGGCGTCGGCGCGGACGACGTAGCGCAGCAGGCGCAGGCTGTCGTCGTCGGCCCACTGGACGTCGTCGATCAAGATCGCGAGGCCGCGCTCCTGTGCGAGCGCGCGGAACGCGACCGCGCCCAGATCGAACGTGCGCAGGACCCTCTGATCCGACGGGAGGCTGGCGAGGCCCGGATCGTCCTGCCCCGACATCGCCGCCAGGCAGCGCGCCAGGGGCTCCTGCGCCGCACCACCGGCGGCGGCATCGACCGCCTCCTGCGATCCGAGGATCGAGCGCGCCACCAGGAACGGGCCGCGGAGCTCTTCGTCGGCCGTGACCGCGATCGTCGTGAACCCGGCCTGCTCCGCCAGCTCGCGCGCCGCGAGCAACAGGCGCGTCTTCCCGATCCCCGGCTCGCCCTCGAGCGTCAGGCCGACCAGCCGGCCGGTCCGGGCCGACGCGATCTCCTGCCCGATCGCCGCGAGCTCCACCGGTCGCCCGACCACATCGCCGGAGCCCCGGTGCACGTGCAGCGCCATCGGCGAGAACGCCTGGAGCACGGGCGCGAGCGCGGCTGCCTCCGGTGGCTCACCGCTCGGTTCGATCATGTCGCGCGCTCCCGGCTCCGGATGTTCCAAGAGGGTAATCGCGGAAGCGTCCATCGGCTCGCCGAGCTCACGTGGTCCCACCGGGTCCGGGACGTTCGGCCTCCACCGCCCGTGCATCCCTGTGCGAGCGTTGGGATAGCCGCCCGGGGAGTCGCAGCCACGTTCGGCCGGGCGAGAGGAGAGGAGGCTGATCATGCGCCTCACATGGAAGAGGGATGGTCTGGCGAGCCTGTTCGTGGTCGCCGCAGCCGTGCTCTACGCCGTGTGGGTAACCGACACGGGGCTGACGGGCATGTCGACCAGGGCGCTCGGAGCGGCCGTCTTCGTGCTGGGTTGGGCTGCGTGCACCAGCAACAAGGCGGAGATGGCCATCGTGTATGGGGTCGATCGTGAACGTGCGCCCATCGATGCCCTACGTCGTGGCGGCCTCGATCCTGGGCGCCGTCGCGCTCGTGGCCGGCATCATCGCGCTCGTGAGCGCGAACGAGGCGATGCTCGCAACCCTGGTGATCACCATGGGCGCACTGTGGATCATCGCCACGCTGCGGCACGCGTTCACACCGGACGCGAAGGCCAGCGACAAGATCCCGGCGCCGTTGGCGAAGGCCGCGTAGATCTCGGGAACGGGAGGTGGCAACGATGAACGCGACGGCGATCTTGGAGGATGCGCGCGACGTCCTGACCGTGCGGCGAGTGGTCGGGGAGCCCATCGAACGCGACGGAACCGTGGTGATCCCGGTCGTCCGGGTGCACGGCGGGATCGGCGGAGGAGGAGAGCCGGACGACGCGACGGGCACCGGAACGCGAGAGGGTTCGTTCGGCGGCGGGCTGCTGATGGGGGCGAAGCCCGTCGGCGTGTACGTGATCCGTGAGGGGAAGGTCAGCTGGCTCCCGGCGGTCGATGTGAACAGGCTCGCGCTCGGTGGCCAGCTCGTCGCGATCGCAGCGATCGTGGCGTTCGGCTTCCGCAGGCGCGCCCACACGAAGCAGCGGCCTCGCACGTAGCCCCGCGTTGACCGCGGGCGGCGACCTCCGGGAGACTGTCCCTCCGCCCGCCGGGCGATCCGAGGCATGGACGACAACAGGTACTGGCGCGCCGCCGAGCCCAAGCCCTCGTACGACGTCGTCATCGTGGGGGGCGGCGGCCACGGCCTCTCGACCGCCTACTACCTGGCGAAGAACCACGGCATCACCGACGTGTGCGTCGTCGAGAAGGGCTGGCTTGCCGGCGGCAACATGGCGCGCAACACCACGATCATCCGCTCGAACTACCTCTGGGACGAGTCCGCCGCGATCTACGAGCACTCGCTGAAGCTCTGGGAGGGGCTCGAGGAGGACCTGGGCGCCGATCTCCAGTTCTCGCAACGCGGCGTCCTCAACCTCGCGCACAACCTCGGCGACGTCCGCTCGAGCGTCCGACGCGTGGAGGCGAACCGGCTCAACGGCGTCGACGCCGAATGGCTGACGCCCGAGGAGGTCCGGGCGTTCTGCCCGATCGTGAACGTCTCCCCCGACGTCCGGTATCCGGTCATGGGCGCGACGCTGCAACGCCGGGGCGGGGTCGCGCGCCACGACAAGGTCGCGTGGGCCTACGCGCGGGCGGCCTCCGACCTCGGGGTCGACATCGTCGAGCACGCCGAGGTCACGGGGTTCGTGCGCGGCGCCGGCGGCGCGGTCGAGGGCGTCGAGACCACGCGCGGCACGATCCGTGCGAACAAGGTCGCGCTCGCCGCGGCCGGTCACACCAGCGTGCTCGCCGCGATGGTCGGCCTCCGCCTGCCGCTGCAGTCCCACCCGCTCCAGGCGCTGGTCTCCGCGCTCTACGAACCGGTCCTGTCGACCGTCGTGATGTCGAACGCCGTGCACGTCTACGTCTCGCAGGCCGACAAGGGCGAGCTGGTGATGGGCGCGGGGATCGACGCGTACAACGGCTACGCGCAACGGGGCTCGTTCCACGTGATCGAGCACCAGATGGCGGCGGCGCTCGAGCTGTTCCCGATCTTCGAGCACGCGTCGGTCCTGCGGACCTGGGCCGGCATCGTCGACGTGTGTCCCGACGCGTCGCCGATCGTCGGGCCGACGCCGATCGACGGCCTCTTCCTCAACTGCGGCTGGGGCACCGGCGGCTTCAAGGCGACGCCGGGCTCCGGCTGGGCGTTCGCCGACGTCGTCGCGACCGGCCCGAGCGACCTCGCCCGTCCGTACGCGCTGGAGCGGTTCACGATCGGGCGCGCTCATCGACGAACACGGCGCCGCGGCGGTCGCGCACTGATGCGCAGGGACACGGTGCGGCGGTTCGCGCTCTCGCTGCCGGAGGCGGAGGAGCGCGAGACCTGGGAGACCGCGACCTTCCGCGTGCGCAACAAGATCTTCCTGATGTTCTCCGAGCAGGAGCGGCACGCGTGGATCAAGTCGACCCACGACGAACAGCGCGCGCTGATCCACGGAGGACCCGGACACCTTCTTCGCGCCGCCCTACGTCGGGCCGAGCGGGTGGGTCGGCGTCGTGATCCGTTCGGTCGATCCGGATGAGCTGCGCGAACTCGTGACCGAGGCATGGCGGCTGACGGCTCCCAAGCGCCTGCTGAGCACCTTCGACGAGGCGACGGGGTGAGCTCGTGCTGCTGATCCGGTGTCCGTGGTGCGGCGCCCGCGACGAGATCGAGTTCCGCTACGGCGGCCAGGCCCAGGTCGCGTACCCGGCCGATCCCGAGGCGCTGACCGACGAGGAGTGGGCCGACTACCTGTTCATGCGGGACAACCCGAGGGGCCCCTTCCGCGAGCGCTGGGTCCACGCCGCGGGCTGCCGGCGCTGGTTCCAGGCGCTGCGCGACACGTCGACGCACCGGCTGATCGCGACGTATCCGATCGGCGAGGAGCCGATCTCCCTCGCCCGGTTCCGGGGGACCGAGCGCGCATGAGCGGCCGTCGTCTCGACGCCGGCGGCCGGATCGACCGGTCGCGACCCATCCGGTTCACGTTCGACGGCCGCGAGTACGAAGGCTTCGAGGGCGACACCCTCGCGAGCGCGCTGCTGGCCAACGGCGTCGACGTGGTGTGCCGCTCGCCGATCCTCGGCCGGCCGCGCGGCATCGTCTCGGCCGGCGTCGAGGAGCCGAGCGCGTTCGTGGAGGTCGCCGAGCCGTGGTTCGAGCCGGTCGTCGCCGCGACGATGGTCAACCTCGTTGACGGTCTCGTGGCCTCGGGCAGGCCGGGTGTCGGGCGGTTGCCGGCGAAGGCCGCATCGCACCAGGCCTTCGGTGTCCCGCAACCGGCACGTGGAGACGCTGATCGTCGGCAGCGGCGGCAAGGGCCTCGAGGTCGCGAGGGCCGCCGCGGAGCGCGGCGAACGCGTGCTGCTGGTGGAGCGTGAGCCGTACCTCGCGGGCTCCGGGCTCGACCGGGGTCCCGAAGGGGTCGAGCTCCTCGTCGACGCGACCGCGCTCGGCGTCTACGACGACGGCTACGTCGTGGTCCTGCATCGAGGACCCGAGCACGACACCCTGTGGCACATCCGGGCCGCTCGCGTCGTGCTGGCGACCGGCGCGTTCGAACGGCCGATCGCCTTCGCCGACAACGACCGGCCGGGCGTGATGCTCAACGCGGCGGTGGGCCGCTACATCCGCGACTTCGGCGTGCTCCCGGGAGCGCGGATCGTGGCGTTCGGCGCGAACGTGACCGTGATGGAGACGCACGACCTCCGGCAGGCCGGCGCCGAGATCGTCGCGACCGCGGATGTCCGCGAGGGATGGGCCGTCGCCGGCACCGAGGGCGACACCCGCGTCGAGGCCGTCCACCTGGTCGGACCCGGCGGCGAACGGCGCACCGTCGAGGCCGACCTCGTCGCCGTCGCGGGCGGCTGGAACCCGGCGCTCCAGCTCTATCGCGCGATCGGCGGCGGGCTCCGCTACGACGACGACCTCGCGACGTTCGTTCCCGACGGATCGGGGCCACCGTGGCTCGAGGTGGTCGGCGCGGCCGCCGGCGACCTGCCGCCGAGCGTCGCCTACTGGTACACGCCGGCCGAGGATCTCTCGCGGCACTTCGTCGACCTCCAGCGCGATCAGACCGTCGCGGACGTGCTCGCGGCGGTCGACGGCGGCCTGCGGAGCGTCGAGCACGTGAAGCGCGCGACGTACATCGGCACCGCGATCGACCAGGGCCGGACCAGCGGCACGATGACCGCCGAGATCGTGAACGCCGCGCTCGGCTGGGAGCTCGGCGCGCAGGGGCCGACGAACGCGCGCCCGCCGTTCGTCCCGGTGTCGTTCGCCGCGCTCGCCGGGCTCGATCGCGGTCCCGAGCTGCTCGACCCCGTCCGGCGCACGCCGATGCACGCGGCGCACGTCGAACGCGGGGCGGTCTTCGAGGACGTCGGCCAGTGGAAACGGCCGCGATACTTCCCGGAGCCGGACGAGGACATGCACGCGGCCGTGGCGCGCGAATGCCTCGCGGTCCGCAACGGGGCCGGGGTCCTCGACGCGTCGACGCTCGGCAAGATCGAGGTCGTCGGGCCGGACGCCCCGGCGTTCCTCGACCGGATGTACACGAACCGGATGTCGAACCTCGCCGTCGGGTCGATCCGCTACGGCCTGATGCTCGGGCTCGACGGGATGGTGTTCGACGACGGCGTCGCGATGCGCCTGGCGGAGGATCGCTACCTGGTCACCACCACGACCGGCGGCGCGGCCGCCGTCCTCGACCGGTTCGAGGAATGGCTCCAGACCGAATGGCCGGAGCTCCGCGTGTACTGCACGAGCGTGACCGAGCAGTGGGCGGTGATCGCCGTCGGCGGCCCGAAGGCGCGCGGCGTGCTCGCCGAGGCCGGCACCGACCTGGATCTGCTGGACGACGCGTTCCCGTTCATGACGTTCCGCGAGGGCGTCGTCGCCGGCGTCGCCGCGCGCGTGTGCCGCGTGAGCTTCACCGGCGAGCTCTCCTACGAGATCCACGTGCCCTCCTGGTACGGCCCGTTCATGTGGGAGGCGGTCCTCGCCGCCGGCGAGATGTTCGGGGTCACGCCGTACGGCACCGAGGCGATGCACGTCCTCCGCGCCGAGAAGGGCTTCGTGATCGTCGGCCAGGACACGGACGGGACCGCGACGCCCGACGACCTCGGCATGGGCTGGATCGTGAACCCGTCGAAGGGCGACTTCCTCGGGAAACGGTCGCTCGTGCGGCCGGACAGCGTGCGGTCGGACCGCAAGCAGCTCGTCGGGATCGTGCCGCACGATCCCGACCTGCTCCTCCCGGAGGGGACGCAGTTGATCCGCTCCTCGACGATCGGCGCCCCCCCGGTCCCGATGCTCGGGCACGTGACCTCGAGCTACCGGAGCGCCGCGCTGGGATGGACGTTCGCGCTCGCGATGGTGGAAGGGGGCCGCGAGCTGCGCGGCCGGACGATCCACGCCGCGCTCGCCGGCGGGACCGCGCCCGTGGACGTCACCGACCCCGTGTTCTACGACGCGGAGGGAGCACGGCGCGATGGTTGAGCCCACCGCGCCGCTCGCCCATCGCGCGACCGACCTCGTTCGGCTGCACGCGACGGAGGTCCCGTTCCTGTCCCAGATCGACGTGCGGTGCGGCACGGACGCGGCGGCCAGGCTGGGCTTCCCGCTCGAGCCGAACACGGTCGCGGGCGACATGGTCCGCGGTGTGCTGTGGCTCGGCCCCGACGAGTGGCTCGTCGTCGGGCTGCCGGGCACCGGACCGGGCGTCCTCGCGCAGCTGGACGCCGCGCTGACCGGGAGCCACGCGAGCGTCGTCGACACCTCGGCGAACCGCGCCGTCATCCACCTCACCGGTTCGCTCCGGCTGGACCTGCTCGCGACGGGGTGTCCGATCGATCTGGATCCCCGCGGCGGCTGGGGGCCGGGTCGGTGCGCCCAGACGCTGTTCGGGCGTGCGCCGGTCCTCGTGCAGGAGCTCGTGAACGCCACCAGGATCTTCGTGCGGCCGTCGTTCGCCGAGTACGTCGTGGATCGGCTGTTGGCCGCGGCGAAGGTGAGAAGCTGACGCGATGGACGCGACCGACGTCGACCGGCTCGCGCGGCTGCCGCTGTTCGGCGAGCTGGATGCGTACGACCTCGGCCACGTCGCCGGCTGGTTGCGCGACGTCGAGCTCGCGCCGGGCGACATCCTGATCCGGCAGGGCGCGATGCCCGACGACGTGTACGTGCTGGAGGACGGGACGGTGGAGGTCACCCGCGACGGCGAACGGATCGCGACGCTCGGCGCGGGCGATGTGGTCGGTGAGATCGCGCTCGTCGATCCGCAGCGCCGCACCGCGACCGTGCAGGCCGCCACACCGGTCCGCGCCGTGGCCCTGAACCTGCGCGACCTGCCGGAGATGGCATCGGAGATGCCGGAGATCGTGCGGCACCTCCGCTCGATCGCGGAACGCCGCCTGGCCGAACAGACCTGAACCGCGTCGCGGTCCAGGGACGGCGAACGCTACTCCGCGGCGCCGGCTTCCTGCTCGTCGGGCTCGGGGACACCGGGCTGCGGGAGGAACTCGCTCTGCTCGGCGGGACCGATCGGCACACCCTTCTCGATCAGGCCGGCCTCGCGATCGCGCCGCCGCTCGGCGCGGGCCACCCGGCGCGCTTCGCGCGCAACGGCTTTCTTCGCGTTGGCGTCACGGACCTGACGCTTGCCCATGCTGTCGGGCATCGTGCACCTCCTCGATCCGCGCGGCGCTCAGTCGCGCCGCACCGGATGGATGTAGACCGCCGGCGTGTGCAGGAAGCAGGTTGCCGATCGATTGTAGGTGGACAGGACGGTCGCGCAGCCCGGCTCACCGCAGGTACGGCCCCGTGGCGGGCGATCCTGGGGAGACTTCCCTCGCAGCGGTGCGCCGTACGGGACGCTCGTCGTGCCGGTGGCGATGTCGGTCTCCTCTCTGGCGCGCGCCGATCCGTGGAGCGGGAACGACAACCCCAAGGGCGGGGATGACTCGGAGATCGATCGCGCGGCGCGAACCCTCGGGCTGAGGCCCGAGACATCCATCATACCCGCTCGGACTCAGCCGTCGTCGCCGGCCGTCAGCGCGCGTTCGAACAGGATCATGTCGTGCGCGACGCGTCCGTCCTCGACGACGGGATGCGGATACGCATCGAAGAACCGAGCGCGGACGCCCGCGTTCCGGAACCCGCACGCGCCGTAGAACGCGATCGCGCCGGCGCTGACGTCCGCGGTGCCGACGAGGAGTCGGCGCGCGCCCCCGGTGGCCGCGTACGCCGCGATCGCCTCGATCGCCGCCCGGCCGAGACCGCGGCCACGCTCCGACGCGCGCGAGCGCGATGTTCTTGATCTCGACGGCGTCGCCGTCGCGGAGCAGCAGCGCGACGCCGACCGGCCGGCCCTCGGCGCGCAGCTCGAAGAGCTCGCCGTCGTCGAGGTACCCGCGGAGGACCGGCTCGGACTCGTCCGCCTCGAGGAGGAGCGGCACGAAGGGTTCGCGGGAGCCGGTCACCGCCACGAGCTCGACGGCGCTCAGGAGCCGAGCTCCTCCAGCATCCGGCGCTGCCAGGCGGCGGTCTGCTCGACCTGGTTGAACGTGAACACATGCAGCGCACGGACGTCCGAGGTGGGGTCGGCGATCGTCGCACCCAGTTCCTCCAGGAGCTCGTCCGGCCCGAACTGGCCGCGGATCACGTGGCCGAGCAGCTTCCGGTTCTTCTTGAGGTAGCGCGCCGAGTCGGCCACGCCGATCCGCGCGGCCACGCGCATCAGCTTGGTCACGTCGGCGACCCCCGGCACGCCGAGGTGCACGGGCAGCGTCACGCCCGAGCCGCGCATCCGCTCGATCCATCCGGCGATCGCGGTCGGGTTGAAGCTCATCTGCGTCGCCATGTACGACGCGTGCCGCTGCTTCGCGAGGAGCACCTCGAGGAGCCGGTCCTCGCCGATGTTCGGATGCCCCTCCGGGTACGCCGGGACGCCGATGTCGTCGAACGGCCGCCCCAGCTCGTCGATGGCGCGGAGCAGCATGAGCCCGTCGTGGAAATCGCCGTGGTCCTGCGCGTCGCCGCCGACCACGAAGATCCGCCGGAACCCGCCCTCGCGAAGGCGCGCCACGAGGTCCTCGAGGTGCGTCCGGGTCCAGATCATGTGCGCCGACAGGTGGGGGATCACGTCGTGGCCGAGCGCCGAGAGCTTCTCGGCCAGCTCGACGGTGGCCTCGATCCCGTGGCTCGGCGAGGAGGTCACCGTCACCGTGGACGCGGGCGGAAGCTCGTCGGCCTTCCGGATCGCGTTCAGCAGCGGGATGATCTCGAACTTCGGGCGGCTCACGAGCTCGCGCAGCGCCGCCCGCTGCTCCGGCGGTCAGCTCGACGGTCCGGCGCTTGAAGAGTCGCAGCATCACGTGTTCGAGTCGGGGAAGCTGGCCTTCTGCCGGTCGATCCACTCGCGGAGCGCCTCGTCCGTCGCCTCGTCGATCGGTGGGGCCTCGTACTCCGCCAGCATCCGCTTCCAGATCGCGTTCGCGCGCTCGGCCGCGTCCTTCGACCCCTCGAGCTCCCACTGCTCCACGCTGTTGTTGTCCGCGACCGAGGAGCGGTAGAAGGCCGTCTCGAAGTTCGCGAGCGTGTGCGCGGAGCCGAGGAAGTGCTGGCCGGGACCGTTCTCGACGATCGCGTCGATCGCCTGGCCGTTCGGCGAGAGGTCGACGCCCTTCGCGAACTCGTGGAGCATCCCGCACTGGTCGAGGTCGAGGATGAACTTCTCGTAGCCGGCCGCGAGGCCTCCCTCGAGCCAACCGGCGGCGTGCAGCACGAAGTTCACGCCGGCCAGCATCGTCGGCTGCAGGGTGTTCGCCGATTCGTACGCGGCCTGCGCGTCGGCGACCTTCGACGCGCGTCAGGGAGCCGCCGGAGCGGAACGGCACACCCAGCCGCCGGGCGCACGCGGCCAGCGCGTACAGGACGAGCGCCGGCTCCGGCGTGCCGAACGTCGGCGCGCCCGATTGCATCGACATCGAGGACGCGAACGAGCCGAACACGACCGGCGCGCCCGGCCGCACCAGCTGGACGTACGCCATCCCGGCGAGCGCCTCGGCGAGCGTCTGCGCGGCCGCGCCTGCGACCGACGCCGGCGACATCGCGCCGGCCAGGATGAACGGCGTCATGATCAGGCCCTGGTTCGCCTCGGCGTAGGCCTTCGCGGCGCCGAGCATCGAGGAATCCCACACGAGCGGCGAGTTCGCGTTGATCAGGCTGAGGATGTAGGTGCGCTCCTCCAGCGCGTCCTCGCCGAAGACGATCCGCGCCATCTGCACGGTGTCGAGCGCGCGCTGGGGATGCGTGACGGAGCCCATGAACGGCTTATCGGACCAGCGGATGTGCGAATACACCATGTCGTAGTGCCGCTTGTTGACCGGCAGGTCGACCGGCTCGCACACCGTGCCGCCCGAGTGGTGCAGGTACGGCGTCATGTACGACGAGCTTCACGAAGTTCCGGAAGTCCTCGATCGTGCCGTAGCGCCTGCCGTTGTCCAGGTCGCGGACGAACGGACAGCCGTAGACCGGGGCCAGGACGGTCGCGTTGCCGCCGATGTGCACGGTGTTCGCGGGGTTGCGCGAGTACTGGTCGAACTCGCGCGGCGCGGTCGCCTGGACCAGCTGTCGTGCCAGGCCACGCGGGAACCGCACGCGCTCGCCTTCCACGTCGCAGCCGGCGCCCTTCAGCAGGACGAGCGCGTCGGGCGTCTCGCGGAACTCCACGCCGACGCGTTCGAGGATCGTGTCGGCGTTGTGCTCGATCAGCTCCGTGCCTTCCTCGGACAGGACCTCGAAGGGCGTCAGCGTCCGGGTGATGAACGGGACCTTCTCGGCCACGGCGTGCAGGCGCGCGGCCTGGCGGCCCGCGCGGCCGCCGGTGCGCCGGGAGCCTCGGGGTTCGTCGCTCATGCGGTGCTCCTTCCCTCTCCTGGCTCGTTCTTGCGGCGGCGCGGCGGCGGCGGGGACGCTCCCCGGTCGTGGCCGGGCGGGCCGGCAGGTCGACCGACTGCGCCGAGCCGCGGGAACGGGTCGGTCGCATGCGGCAGCGCCATCGCGTGCACGAAATGCTCCTGGAACCGCGGTTCGATCGCGGTCTCGATCTTCTCGACGCGCCGCACGACGTCCTCGATCTCGGCACGCGAGGCCCGGTTCAGCAGCGCGATCCGCGCGCCGGTCCCCGCGGCGTTGCCGGCCGCCGTCACGTTCGACGGCTCGCAGTCGGGCACGAGCCCCAGCACCATCGCGTGGATCGGGTCGATGTGCGCGCCGAACGCGCCGGCCAGGCGGATCCGGTCGACCGTGCTCCACGCCGTACGCGTCCATCAGCAGCCGGCAGCCCGCGTACAGCGCCGCCTTCGCCAGCTGGATCTGCCGCACGTCGTTCTGCGTGATCACGATCCGGGGGTCGTCGTACAGGACGAAGCGAGAAGGTCCGGCCGTCGGCGATCACGCGCGTCGTGCGATCGGCAAGCGACCCGTCGACCACGCCGTCGGCCGTGAGCACGCCGGCCAGGAAGAGCTCGGCGATCGCCTCGATGATGCCGCTGCCGCAGATGCCGGTCACGTGCGACGCGTCGAAGCCGGGCTCGTCCGACCACGCCTCGCCGCCGATCACCCGCACGCGCGGCTCGAACGTGGCGCGGTCGATCCGGACCCGCTCGATCGCGCCGGGCGCGGCGCGCTGGCCGGCGGAGATCTGCGCCCCCTCGAACGCCGGGCCGGTCGGGCTCGAGGCCGCCAGCAGCCGCTCCCGGTTGCCCAGCACGATCTCGGCGTTCGTCCCGACGTCGACCAGCAGGCTCACGTCGTCGCGATCCTGCGGCGCCTCCGCCAGGATCATCGCCCGCGGTATCCGCGCCGACATGCCCTGCGATGCACGGCAAGACGTACACGCGGGCGCCGGCATTCACCGCGAGATCCAGCTCGCGAGCCGGGATCCGCACCGCCTCGTCGGTGACCAGCGCGAACGGCGCGCCGCCGAGCTCGGTCGGGATCGAGGCCCAGCACCAGGTGATGCATGATCGGGTTGCCGACGAGCGTGATCGCCAGGACGTCCTCGACGACGACGCCCGCGTCGCGGGCCATCTCCTCCGTCAGATCACCCAGGCACGTCCGCACCGCGGCCGTCAGGTCCGCCTGCGAACCGGGATGCATCATCACGTAGGACACGCGGCTCATCAGGTCCTCGCCGAAGCGGATCTGCGGGTTCATCGCGCCGGCGGAGGCAAGCACCTCGCCGCTCGTGAGGTCGCACAGGTGCCCGGCGACGGTCGTGGATCCGACGTCGAACGCGATGCCGAGCGGCCGCTCGTGCAGCCCCGGCCAGATCGCGATGACCTCGTGGCCCTCGTGGACCGCGACCGTGACCTGCCAATCGCCCGTGCGCAGCGCCCGTTGCAGCTCGCGCAAGCACGTGGTGGTCGAAGATCAGACCCCGGAGGTTCCATTGTTCGTCCAGGGCTTCGGTCAGGCGCCGGAGATCGGACGACGCATCGGCCAGCTCCGGCGCGCGCACCTCGACGTAGGTGCAGGCGCACGACCGGATCGAGCTCGATGTCGCGGGCCTCGGCCTCCTTGCGGACGACCTGCCGGTGCACCTGGCTGTCGGGCGGCACGTCGACGACGAGGTCGCCGAGGATGCGCGCGTGGCAGCCGAGCCTGCGGCCGACCGCCAGCCCCGTCCGCTCGTCGTAGGTGCGCTCCGGCTCCGAGAACGCCGAGAGGTGCGATCGGCGGCGGACGTGATCGCGTGCTTCGCGAACGACCCCTCGCTGACCACGATCTGGCACCGGCCGCAGATCCCTCGGCCGCCGCACACCGAGTCCAGGTCGACGCCGAGCGAGCGCGCGGCGTCCAGGAGGTTCGTGCCCTCGTCGAAGCGGCCGCGCCGCCCCGACGGCGTGAACACGACCAGCGCTGAGCCGGCGGTCACGGTCACGGCCCGGGCTCGGTCGACGCGACGCGCGCGGCCCGCCCGCCCCGGCGCCGACCGGACTGCGCGCCCTCGGTCGCCGTGCGGTCGCTGTAGCGCGCGATCCACGCGGTCTGGTGCGGGTCGTGCCCCATCATCACGTCTGCCGCCATGACCGCCTGCCGAACCTCGGGGTGCAGCGGCGACGTGATCGCGGACGTCATCCCGTTCGCGATCGCCATCGACACGAACGCGGCGCTCAGCGCATGCCGGTTCGGGAGCCCGAACGCGACGTTCGAGGCGCCGCACGTCGTGTTCACGCCGAGCTCCTCCCGCAGCCGCCGGACCAGCGCGAACACCTGCCGGCCCGCGGTCTGCATCGCCCCGATCGGCATCACGAGGGGATCGACCACGATGTCCTCCGGGCCGATGCCGTGGTCGGCCGCCCGCTCCACGATCTTCTTCGCGACCGCGAACCGCACGTCCGGGTCCTCGCTGATGCCGGTCTCGTCGTTCGTGATCGCGACGACCGCGGCGCCGTGCTTCGCGATCAGCGGCAGCACGCTTCTCGAGGCGCTCGTCCTCGCCGGTCACGCTGTTCACCAGCGGCTTGCCCTGTACGCGGCGAGGCCGGCCTCCAGCGCGGCCACGATCGAGGAGTCGATCGACAGTGGGGCGTCGGTGAGCGACTGGACCAGGCGGATCGCGTCCGCCAGGATCGCCGGCTCGTCGGCGAGCGGGATGCCGGCGTTCACGTCCAGCATCTGCGCCCCTGCGTCAACTTGGGCGAGGGTGTCGGCGATCACGGTCGAGAAGTCGCCGGCCGCCATCTCGGCGGCGAGCTTCGGCCGGCCGGTCGGGTTGATCCGTTCGCCGATGATCACGAACGGCCGCTCGAAGCCGATCACGACCTCCTTCGTCGCCGAGCTGACGACGGTGTCGGTCACGCCGGCTCCCCGCCGCGCTTGCCGGCGGCGCGGATCGTGGCGCGCAGGACCTCGTCGGTCCACTCGCTCTCCAGGCGCGTCGGCCTCCGCGTCGGCCTCCGCCTCGAGGTCGTCGCCGCACGGGCGCCGGTCGCGAGCCCATCTCGGCCGTGTAGTCGTCGGCGTCGATCAGCCCGGCCACCATCGCGGAGGCGTCGACGGCCTCCTGGAACCGGTCGGACAGCAGGCGGCGCGCCGAGGTCTTGCCCTCGCGCGCCACGACCTGCATCGGGATGTCGCGCCAGCGGATCACGGTCAGCTCGGCCATCAGGCGACGCCCGCGCGCTCCCGGCGCTCCTGCACCAGCGCCTGCGCGGTCTCGGCCGCGACGGCGGCGTCGCGGCAGTACGCGTCGGCGCCGACGGCCTTGCCGAACTCCTCGTTCAGCGGCGCGCCGCCGACCAGCACGATGTACTTGTCGCGCAGGCCCTTGTCCTTCAGCTCGTCGATCACGACCTTCATGTACGGCATCGTCGTCGTGAGCAGCGCCGACATCCCGAGGATGTCCGGCTGGTGCTCCTCGAGCGCCTCGAGGTAGCTCTCCACCGGCGTTGTTGATGCCGAGGTCGATCACCTCGAAGCCGGCGCCCTCCAGCATCATCGCCACGAGGTTCTTCCCGATGTCGTGGATGTCGCCCTTGACGGTGCCGATCACGACCTTGCCGACGCGGGCGACGCCCGTCTCGGCCAGCAGCGGCCGGAGGATCACCATCCCGGCCTTCATCGCGTTCGCGGCCAGCAGCACCTCCGGCACGAACAGGATGCCGTCGCGGAAGTCGATCCCGACGATGCGCATCCCTTCGACCAGCGCGTCGTTCAGGACGCGCTCCGGCCGGCCAGCCGCGGCCGAGGAGGATGTTCGTTCCCTCCACGATCTCCGGCGGCGAGCCCGTCGTAGAGGTCGTCGTGCATCTGCTTCGTCAGGTCGTCGTCGGACAACGGGCAGGTCGATCTCCTTCCCGATCGCTCATCTCCTCACCCCTTCAGGCGTTCGCCCTTGGGGTCCCACAACGGCTCGGCCGCCACGGTGGCGGCGTGCCGCTCCCCGAAGTACTCGATCTCCACCGGCGTCCCCTCGGCCGCGAGATCCACCGGCAGGTAGCCGTACGCGATGCCGCGCCCGATCGAGTAGCCGTAGTTCGCGCTGGTCACGTAGCCCACGACGCGGTCGCCGGCCCAGACGGGCTCCTTGCCCATCACCACCGTGCGCGGGTCGTCGAACACCATCGGCACGAGCTTCTCGGCGGAGCCGCGCGCGCGGATCGCCTCGAGCGCCTCGCGCCCCTGGAAGTCCTTGTCCATCCGCACCGCGAAGCCGAGCCCCGCCTCGAACGGATCGTGCTCGGTCGTGATGTCCTGGCCCCACAGCCGGTAGCCCTTCTCCAGCCGCAGCGAATCGAACGCCCCGAGCCCGGCCGCGATCAGGCCGTCCGTCGCGGCCGGCCGCCCACAGCGTGTCCCACAGCCGCGCGCCCATCTCCATCGGCCCGTAGAGCTCGTAGCCCAGCTCGCCGACGTAGCTGATCCGCTGCGCGAACGCCGGCACCTCGCCGACGTCGATCGAGGCGCCGGTCATGTACGGGATCGCCGCGTCGGAGACGTCGTCGGCGCTGACGCGCTGCAGGATGTCGCGCGCGCGCGGCCCCCACAGGCCCAGGCAGAACGAGCGCGTGGTGACGTCGAGGATCGTCGACGTCCTCGCCGTCGCGCGTCCTGCGCGCGGATCCAGGCGAGGTCGTGCATGCCCGAGCCGCCGCCGGTCACGACCAGGAACAGGTCCTCCTCCAGGCGCGTCACCGTCAGGTCGCAGCGGATCCCGCCGCGCGGCGTGAGCATCGCGGTGTAGACGACCGTGCCGACCGGCCGGTCGATCCGGTTCGCGCAGATCCGCTCCAGGAACGCGAGCGCGCCGGGTCCCTCGACGCGGATCTTCACGTACGGCGTGATGTCGAACAGCGCGGCCCGCTCGCGCGTGGCCAGGTGCTCCGCCCCGACCATCGGCGACCACTCGCGCGCGGCCCAGCCGGCGCGGCGCGCCCACTCGTGCGTCACGCCCTCGACCAGCGGCCGGTTCGCGGCGAAGAACTGCGGCCGCTCCCAGCCGGCGCCGGTGACGAACGTCGCGCCCAGCTCGACGTGCCGCGGATGGAACGGCGTCAGCCGGAGGTTCCGCGGCGACGTCGGCTGCTGGAGCGGATGCAGGATGTCGTAGACCTCGCGGTACTGCTGCGATCCGCGCGCCACGACGTAGGGCGGCGTCGTCATGAACGGGTAGAAGCGGTTCGCGTCGGCCTCGGCCAGGTCGTAGCTCGGCTCGCCCGTGGCCATCCACTCCGCGACCTGCCGGCCCATGCCGCCGCCGTGCGTGACCCAGACCGCCTCGCAGATCCAGAACCCGCGGACGTCGGCCGACTCGCCGACGATCGAGCCCGCGTCCGGCGTGAACGAGAACATCCCGTTGATCGAACGGCTCGGATCTTCCGGCCGCATCCGGCCTCCGAGCGCCGGCAGCAGCCGCTCGGTCTCCGCCTCGCAGACGTCGAAGTCCTCCGGCGTGAACGGCATGAGCGACGGCTGCATCGCGCCGCCCGGACGCCGGATCGCGTCCTGCGGCGTCACGATCGGCTCGTGCCGGTAGTTGCCGACGCCGTAGTGGTCGCCGCGGTGCCGGTAGTAGAGGGACACGTCCTGGTGCCGCAGGAGCGGGTGGACGACCTCCTCGCCGGCGAGCCCGGCCAGCTCCGGCACGGGGTCGGTCCACACCAGCTGGTGCTGCACGGCGACGAGCGGGATCGGCACGCCCGCCATCGCGCCGACCGTCGGCCCCCAGATCCCGGCGCACAGCAGGACGCGCTCGCACTCGATCCGGCCCCGATCGGTCTCGACGGCGTGCACGCGTCCGCCGGTCGTGTCGAACCCGGTCACGGTGACGTCGCCCTCGAACGCGACGCCCTTCGCCTCGGCCTTCCGCGCGAGCGCGGTCACGATCCGCACCGCCTTCGCGATGCCGTCGGACGGGACGAGGTACGCGCCGAGGATGTGATCGGCGTTCAGGAGCGGCAGCCGCTCCGCGGCCTCGTCCGGCGTCAGCAGTTCGGTGCCCTCGATGCCGTAGGAGCGCGCGAAGCCCTGCCGGCGCTTCAGCTCCTCGACGCGCTCGGGCGTCGTCGCGACCTCGAGCGACCCGACCCCGTACCAGCCGGGCTCGCCGTCCAGGTCGAGGCCGTCGTAGAGCGCGACCGTGTCCTGGGCGATCCGGCACATCGTGCGGGAGCCGTTCGTCTGGAAGACGAGGCCGGGGGCGTGCGAGGTGGATCCGCCGGTCTCGAACAGTGGTCCCTGGTCGAGCACCAGGACGTCGGTCACGCCGAGCTCGGCGAGGTGGTACGCGGCGGAGGCGCCGACGATGCCGGCGCCCACGATCACCGTTTCCGCACGTGACTGCACCCGTGCAGTGTCTCGCGCTGTGTTGCTCAGGGGAACGCGGGTGTTGCAGCTGAAGCAACTAGGGGCGCCGTAGTCATGTTGAGGTGATGAACGCTCACCTGTCCTCCACCACCGCGTGCGAACCCCTCGGATCGGCTTCTTCCCGCCGCCCGGGTTAGCCCGCGACCCACTCGCCGGTCTCTCAGCAGCGGCCTGGCCCTTCGACTCAAGGCCCTTCGGCCCCTGGGGAAGTTCTGCGTAAGCGCATCATGGAGGTGACGGTCGACGGAAGGAAGGCCCCATGCGTCGGCATCCGATGAGACACGCCCTCGGCTTCGCTACGACGATGTCGCTGATGTTCGCCGTCATCGCACTCTCGCCGGGCACGCCGGTGGCGAGCGCGACCGCGCCTGGCGCGAACGGCAAGATCGCGTTCGAGCGTATGGGCCCGCCGTTCATCCCCAGCGGCGACATCTACACCATCAACCCCGATGGCACCGGGGTCCAACGGCTCACCTTCGGCGGCACGGGGATGTTCCCCGCCTGGTCTCCTGACGGTCGTCGGATCGCGTACACGGGACCGGCTCCCCATGCCTACGCGATCTGGATCATGAACGCGATCGGCTCCGGCGCTCGCCAGCTCACGCACCCGGGGAGATCAGAGGACCTGCGGCCGGCGTGGTCTCCCAACGGCAAGCGGATCGTCTTCGACCGGTTGTTCGGCTCCACAACGGTCATGTGGGTCATGAACGCCGATGGCACCGGCGCCAAGCGGCTGCATCTTGGGACGGAACCCTCGTGGTCCCCGAACGGCAGATGGATCGCCTTCACCGGAGCCAACGGCATCTGGGTGATCAGGCCCAACGGGCGCGGGGCGCATCGAGTCACCTCGGGGATGGCGGAGGACCCCTCCTGGTCCCCGAACGGCAAGCGCTTGGCGTTCTCGCTGTTCGCTTCCGGGGCTGGGATTAGCGGTAACTGGGACATCTGGGTGGTCAACCTGGAAACCAGCGTTCTTCGACACGTCGCTCACAGCAAGGCTTCTGAACGGATGCCGGCGTGGTCTCCGGACGGCGCGCGGATCGCGTTCTCCAGCGGGGACAAGATCTGGACCATCACGGCGAGCGGCGATGGGGCGCGCCGGGTTACCTGGCGCGCGAACACGGTCGACTGGAACCCCACCTGGCAACCGCTGAGAGCGGTTCGGAAGTGACCCGATGAAACCACGACGTGCGAGTCTTCACCTGCCCCGTTCCTGCGCGAAGGCCGGCGTGGTGGCGTGCCTGTTGGGTGCCATCATGGCGCCGGCGTTCGCCGCCGCCGGCCACCTCGATCCTGGGTTCGGTTCGGACGGCAAGGTAACCACAGCGTTCCCCGGAGGATCGTTCGCAAGCGCCGTGGCGATCCAGGCCGACGGCAAGATCGTCGCGGTGGGGGCTGCGGCCGGCGCGTCGATGACCGGTGAGTTCGCGGTCGCGCGTTATGAGACCGACGGCACGCTCGATCCGACGTTCGACGGAGACGGCATGCTCACTACTCCGATCTCCGGCGGCGGCGATGAGGCGAGATCGGTCGCGATCCAGGCCAACGGCAGGATCGTGGTGGCCGGGACAGCCGATGGGCGCCGGTTCGCGGTGGTCCGCTACATGGCGAACGGCGCGCTCGATCCGACGTTCGGCGGCGACGGCATCGTGCAGACCGATCTCAGCCCCGGGGGCGATGTCGCCTACGACATCGCGATCCAACCCAATCGCAAGATCGTGGCGGTCGGACCTGCCTTCTTCCATCGTGGACCCCGGTTCGCCGTCGTCCGCTACCTCCCCAACGGTGCGCTCGATCCGACGTTCGGCGGTGACGGGAAGGTCTTCACGGGGGCCTGGGCTCAGGCCCGCGCGGTCGTGCTGCTACCGGACGGCCGGATCGTTGTCGGGGGCGGCGACTCTTACGGCCTCATGCTCGTGAGGTACCGCCGGAGCGGATCTCTCGACCCCACGTTCGGCACCGAGGGCGTGGTGCGCCGCGTCGTCCAGGCCCTCTTCCCACTCGCGATGGGTCTGCAGCCGAACGGCAAGATCGTGGTCGGGGGCGACTGGGACATCTTCCTTCTCGGGCTAGCGCGCTTCACGTCCGGCGGGCGCCTCGACAGGACGTTCGGCGTCGACGGCGTGGTGCGGATGGGCGCAGGAGGAGGAGGCGAGCAAGCCATCGATGGCATCGTCATCCAGCCCAACGGGAAGATCGTCGCTGCTGGCTATGCGGGGGTTCCGCATGAAGCTGGCGACACGAGCGTCGCGCGGTTTGTGGTCTTGCGCTTCCTGAAGAGCGGGGTGCTCGACACGACATGGGGCGGCGACGGGAGGGTGTCTACCCACTTCTTTGGCGGCGGCGCGGCGGCGGGAGCGGCCCGCGCGCCCGGCGGCAGGATCGTTGTCGTCGGCAGGGCCGGTGCTCAAGTCAAGTTCGCGCTGGCGCGCTTCCTGACGTAGAGAGCCTGGGAGCAACAGCCACCGAAGAGACAGCTGAAGTTCGGATCTCTCGAGGGTCGATGCCCTTAGCCCAGATCGATGACGATCGTCTTGAGTTCGGTCAGGCGCTCCATCGAGTAGCGCCCGCCCACGCGGCCGACCCCGCTGTTCGACCCGGCGCGTCCACCGAACGGGAGGTGCGACTCCCAGTAGTTCGTGCCCTCGTTCACGTTGACCCAGCCGGTGCGGACCGCCTCCGCGAACCGCAGCCCGCGGCCGAGGTCGGCGGTGAAGATCGCCGAGAGCAGGCCGTACTCGGAGCCGTTCACGAGGTCGATCGCCTCCTGCTCGCTGCGGATCGCCGTCACCGGCGCGACCGGGCCGAACGTCTCCTCGCGCGCGATCGCCATGTCGCCGGTCACGCCGTCGAGGACGGTCGGCTCGAAGAACAGGTCGCTGCCGTGCTGCGGCGCGCGGGCGCCGCCGGTCAGCACGGTCGCACCGTGCTCGACCGCGTCGGCGACGTGCCGTTCGGTCTTCGCGGCCGTCGGCTCGTTGTTCACGGGACCGAGCGTCGTCGCGTCGTCGAACGGGTCGCCCAGGCGGAGCTCGCGTGAGACGGCCGCCGTGAGCTTCCCGAGGTACGCGTCGCGGACGTCCTCGTGGACCAGGATCCGCTCGCCCGCCGTGCAGCTCTGCCCGGCGTTGAGGAAGCACGCGACCAGCGTCGCCGCGACCGCCCTGTCGAGGTCGGCGTCCTCCATCACCACCAGCGGCCCGTTGCCGCCCATCTCCAGCAGCAGCTCCTTGCCGGCCGCGCGCGCCGCCACAGTGTGCCCGGTCGCGATCGAGCCGATGAACCCGACCGCCTGCGTGCCGGGGTTCGCCGCGATCTCGTCGCCGACGACCGGCCCGGGTCCGGTCACCAGGTTCACGACCCCGGGCGGCAGGTCGGCCGCCTCGATGCACTCCGCGAACCGCACCGCGCACACCGACGTGGTCGGCGCCGGCGCCCAGACCACCGCGTTCCCGTACGCGATCGCCGGGGCGAGCAGCTCGCCGGGCATCGTGTACGGCCAGTTCCACGGGCTGATGACCGAGACCACGCCGCGCGGGACGCGCTGGAGCAGGACGCGCTTGTTCGCGTCGACCGACGGCGGCAGCACGCCGTCGGCGCGCGTCGCGTCGGCCGCCGCCATGTCGAAGTAGACGAGCAGCTCGGCGACCTCGTCGAGCGCCTCGGCCTTCCGCGGCTTGCCCTGGTCGAGCGCGAGCGCGTCGGCCAGGTCGTCGCGACGGGCGTCGATCGCCACGGCGATCCGGCGCATCGCGGCCGCGCGGTCGAAGGCCGACAGCCGCGCCCAGGCCGGCGCGGCCGCGTTCGCAGCGTCGATCGCGCGCTGCGCGTCCTCGCGCGACCCCTCCGGCACCGTGCCGATCACCTCGCCGGTGGACGGGCTGAACGCCTCGAACGTCGCGCCGTCGGCCGGCGTCGACCCACGACCCGCCGATCCACATCCGCACGTGCTCGCTCATGCGGGTCTCCCCTTAGACCGATGAGGGCGGCCCGGAGGCCGCCCTCGTCATCAGGTCGTCGAACGTCAGGGCGACGACTGTGCAGCGAGGCCGGCGTCGACCCACGGCTGCCACACCGTCGGGTTGGCGTCGATCCACTTCTGCGCCGCTGCAGCGGGATCCATGTCGTTGCTGATGTCCTTCGAGATGCTCAGCTGATCGTCGATCGTGTACTGCATCGCCTTCAAGAAGGCATACGCCGACGGCGCCTTCGTCTGAAGGTTCGACGTTGAACGCCTTGTACAGCTGTCTGGCGGGTAGTCGCACGCGTAGTTCGTTGGAGGAACCGCCGCGGCAGCTGCCGTGCATGCGGGGGTGACCGCGGGAAGCTTGACCTTCGTCAGGTCGTACTTCGCTTGTGCCCAGTGGGGCGTCCAGAAGTACATGAGGATCGGCTTCTGCGCGTCGTACGCCGTCTTGAGCGCGGTGAGCTCGCTGTCCTCGCCTCCCGCGTACACGACCTTGAGGTTCATCCCGAGGTTGTTGGCGATGAACTGGTCGAACGTGACGAAGCTCGGGTCGCCGTCCAAGATCTGGCCAGCGCTCCCCGATTCGGCGGTCTTGAACATGTCCGCGTTCTTCTTGATGCCCTCCCATGTCGCGAGCTCCGGGTTGGCATCGACCATGTACGTCGGGATGTACCAGCCGATCTGCCCGGTGATGCCCGTCAGCCCGGCGTCGATGACGCCCTTGTTGCCCTGGATGTACTTCGCGTAGTCCGCCGCGTGGCCGGATGGCCACACCTCGAGCGTCGCGTCCAGGTCCCCGTTGGAGAGTGCCTTGAACTGCGCGTACTCGTCGACGTTGACGAGGTCGACCGTATAGCCGAGCTTGTCCTTCAGCAGGTTCGCCGCGACGTTCGCGTTCGCGGCCGAGCCGGTCCACGGGTTGACGGCGATCTTGATCGTGGTGCCGCTGTTGTTCGGCACCGAGCCACCGGTGGCTGCCGAGCTGGATGACACATCGCTACAGGCCACGGCCGCGATCGCGAACGCCGAGAGCGCTGCGACGACGAGCATGCCCTTGTGCGGGCGCCTCATGCTTCCCCCTTCCTTCCATCCGTTGGTGATTTCGGATACACCCTCTCCTACGGCGGCGGCGCGCATCCGGGACGGGCCGAACAGCCAACCCACGGTCCGGTCCCTGGAGGCGGCCAGCCCACGTTCCTGGCCCATCGCCTGGGTGATGCGGTCGATCACGATCGCGAGCAGCAGGATGCAGATACCCGCCACCATGCCCGACGCCGGATCATGCGAGAGACCGTTGATCACGGCGTACCCCAAGGCTCCACCGCCGGTGAGTCCGGCGATGATCACGACGGACAGGACCATCATGATCGTCTGGTTGACGCCCAGCAGGATCGATGGCCGCGCCAGCGGAAGCTGCACCTTCCGGAGGAGCTGGTTCGGCGTCGCGCCGAACGCCTCGGCGGCCTCCACGATGTCCTTCGGCACCTGACGGATCCCGGCGTCCGTCAACCGGATCGCCGGCGGGAGCGCGTAGACGAGGGCCGCGATGACACCGGGGACCCGCCCCACGTTGAACAAGGCGATCACGGGGATCAGATAGACGAACTGCGGCATCGTCTGCATCGCGTCGAGGAAGGGGCGGAGGCCGCTGTGCACGCGATCGCTCCGCGAGGCCCAGATCCCGATCGGGATCGCGATCGCGACCGAAAGTGCGGCGCCGACGATCACCTGACTCAAGGTGTCCATCGCGATGTCCCACATCCCGAAGACGCCGATCAGCGCGAGACAGACGAACGAGAGGACCGCCAAACCGATCCGCCGGGAGGCGCTCCACGCGAGCACCGCGGCACCGCAGCAGATGAACCACCACGGGAGCCCCGTCAGCAGTTCCCGGATGGGATCGAGCGCGTAGCGGACCGTTGCGTCGCTCAGGGCGCGCGTCGCGTTCCCGATCGTGCGGGTGATCGCATCGCACCACGTCGTTGACCGGCTTCGCGATCGAAACGGTCCATCCGGCCGGGAAGTCCTGCTGGCGCAGCACCTGTCGCCCGATCACGATGGCGGCGACCGACCAGCACGACCCCGACGATCATCGACGACGCGGCGCGAGACCTCGAAACCCAGGAACCGCACCGTCGTCGATCCTCGCCGGACCCGATCGCGCTCGCTCCATGCGTGCGACACCCGGTCCAGCACGATCGCGAGGATCACGATGCCGACCCCGGCCGCCAGGGCCCGTCCGACGTTGAGCGTCTGGAGCGCGTCGTAGACCTTCCGGCCCACCCTTCGATACCCGACCGTCGCCGCGATCACGACGATGCCGAGCGCCATCATGATCGTTTGGTTGACGCCGAGCATGATCGATGGCTTCGCGAGCGGCAGCCGGACCTTCCGCAGCACCTGGCGGGACGTCGCCCCGAAGGACCGCCCGACCTCGACCGTGGTCTCCGGGACGAGCTGGATACCGAGGCTGGTGAGACGGATCGCCGGGGGCAGCGCGAACACCACGGTCGCGATCAACGCGCTCGTGGTTCCGATGCTGAACAGCAGCACCACCGGCACGAGGTACGCGAACGCCGGGATCGTCTGCATCGCGTCCAGGATCGGGACGCAAGACCCGCTCGAGGACCGGGTGCGCTCCGGACCAGATCCCGAGCGGGATCCCGATAGCAGGGAGCGCGGCCCCGACGAGACCAACGACGAGCGCCAGGGTCTCGAGGCTCGTCGTTCCACAGATCCGAGGAACGCCAGCGTCAGGAAGCCCGCGGCCGGGAGGAGCGCCATCCGCCACCCGGCGAGGACGCCCGGCGATCACGGTGAGCGGTCACGAGGACGCCGAGCCAGGTCATCCGTCGACAGCGATGAGCTGCAGGTCGAACACGGTCGCGTTCACGCCGTTGCTCGAGCGGGTCGAGGAAGTTCGCGAAGAGCGGGTTCGTCGCTGGTGGTCGATCACCCAGTCGTTGAACGCGTTGAACGGCTTGGCCGCATCCACCGACCCAGCGACTGCGGGAAGCCTCCGCTGAACAGCACGAGCCCGAGGACGACCGCGCCGACGACGGCGACCGCGATGACCAGCATCGAGCCGACGACGCCAGGGCGGCGCGGTCGCGTGCGCTGACGAGCGCGAGGTCGGCGACGTCGCTCGGCTTCGCGCGCCGGGACGGCCACCCGGGCTAGGCCTCCACCATCGCCGCCAGCACCGCGGTGCGATCGACGACCCCGACCTGGGCGCCGTCGTCCATCACGCGGTACGGGCGATGTTCCTCCACGACGCGTGGGAGCAGGTCCTGGATCACGGTGGTCGCCGCCACGTCGCCCGCGTAGTCGCCCTCGCCGTCGGTCGGGCGCATGATCGTGCGGACCGTCAGGACGTGCGCGCGCGGCACGTCGCGCGTGAAGTCGGAGACGTAGTCGTCTGCCGGATGCGCCACGACCTCTTCGGGCGTGCCCACCTGGACGAACCGGCCGTCCTTCATGATCGCGATCCGGTCGCCGAGCTTCAGGGCCTCGGCGAGGTCGTGGGTGATGAAGATCATCGTCTTCTTCACCTCGTGCTGCAGGCGGATCACCTCGTCCTGCATGTCGCGGCGGATCAACGGGTCCAACGCGCTGAAGGGTTCATCGAAGAGCATGATCTCCGGGTCGGTCGCCAGCGCGCGGGCCAGCCCGACGCGCTGCTGCATCCCGCCCGAGAGCTCGTCGGGGTAGGAGTCCCCCCACCCGCCGAGACCCACGACGTCGAGGACCTCGTTCGCCTTCGTTTCCCGGGCCGCCTTCTCCATGCCCTGGATCTCCAAGCCGAACCCGACGTTCTCGACGATCCGGCGGTGCGGCAGCAGGCCGAAGTGCTGGAACACCATGCTGATCTTCGTGCGGCGCACCTCGCGGAGCCGCTGGTCGTCGAACATCAGGATGTCCTCCCCGTCGAGGAGCACGCGCCCGGCGGTCGGGTCGTGCAGGCGGTTCAGCATCCGCACGAGCGTCGACTTGCCCGAGCCGGACAAGCCCATGACCACGAAGACCTCACCCGGGGCGACGTCGAACGAGACGTCGCGGACGGCGACGACGCATCCGGTCTTCAGCTGGAGCTCGGCCCGGGGGAGGTCGGCGTCGGGGGTGCCGACGATGCGGTCGGCCTTCGGGCCGTAGATCTTCCAGACGTTGCGGCACGAAACCGTGGCCTGCGGCGCGTCGCCCAACGAACCCCCTCACCTCGACGTTGCCGACCCGCAGGATGCTCGGCCAGTCACGGCACGGGCGCAAGGTAGCGGTTGCGGCATCGGCAACGCGCGAGGGGCGACGGCCTGGGGGAAGGATGCACACTCCCGCCATGGCGGCGGGCTACGACTTCGTGATCGTCGGGGGCGGCTCGGCCGGCAGCGCCCTGGCGAACCGGCTGTCGTCCAGCCGCACGAACCGCGTGCTCGTCCTGGAGGCCGGCCGCCCCGACGCGATCTGGGACGTCTTCATCCACATGCCGGCCGCGCTGGCGTTCCCGATCGGGAGCCGCTTCTACGACTGGAAGTACGAGTCCGAGCCGGAGCCGCACATGAACGGCCGCCGCATCTACCACGCGCGCGGCAAGGTGCTGGGCGGCTCCAGCAGCATCAACGGGATGATCTTCCAGCGCGGCAACCCGCTCGACTACGAGCGCTGGGGCGCCGACGCCGGCATGCAGACGTGGGACTACGCGCACTGCCTCCCGTACTTCAAGCGGATGGAGACGTGCCTGGCGGCCGACCGGGAGGACCCCTTCCGCGGGCACGCCGGACCGTTGGTCCTGGAGCGCGGTCCGGCCACGAACCCGCTGTTCGGCGCGTTCTTCGAGGCGGTCCAGCAGGCCGGCTACACGCTGACCGACGACGTGAACGGCTTCCGCCAGGAGGGGTTCGCGCCGTTCGATCGCAACATCCACGACGGCAAGCGCCTGTCGGCCGCGCGCGCCTACCTGCACCCCGTGATGAGCCGCCCGAACCTCGAGGTGAAGACGCGGGCGTTCGTCACGCGGATCCTCTTCGAGGGGAACCGCGCCGTGGGCGTGGAGTACACGCACGGACGCGGCGTCCATCGCGCGATGGCCGGCGAGGTCATCCTGTGCGGCGGCGCGATCAACTCGCCCCAGACCCTGCAGGTCTCCGGCGTCGGCAACGCCGACGAGCTGAAGCAGCTGGGCATCGACGTCGTCGCCGACGTCCCCGGCGTGGGCGAGAACCTCCAGGACCACCTCGAGGTCTACATCCAGTACGCGAGCACGCAGCCGGTCTCGGTCGCCCCGTACATGAAGTGGCGGAACCGGCCGTGGGTCGGGCTCGAGTGGCTGCTGCTCCGCAAGGGCCCGGGCGCGACGAACCACTTCGAGGGCGGCGGCTTCGCCCGCAGCAACGACGACGTCGTGTATCCGAACCTGATGTTCCACTTCCTGCCGATCGCGATCCGCTACGACGGCTCGGCGCCGGCCAGCGATCACGGCTACCAGGTGCACATCGGGCCGATGTACTCCGACACGCGCGGCTCGGTGAAGATCACGACGCCCGACCCGGCCGTGCACCCCGCGCTCCGGTTCAACTACCTCTCGACCGAGCAGGACCGGCGCGAGTGGGTCGAGGCGGTCCACGTGGCCCGGAAGATCCTGAACCAGCCGGCGTTCGATCCGTTCAACGGCGGGGAGCTCTCGCCGGGCCTGAGCGTCGAGACGGACGAGCAGATCCGCGACTGGGTCGCGCGCGACGGCGAGACGGCGCTGCACCCGTCGTGCACCTGCGCGATGGGCACCGGCGACCGGGCGGTCGTCGACCCGGCCTCGATGAAGGTGCACGGCGTCGAGAACCTCCGGGTGGTCGACGCGTCGGTCTTCCCCTACATCACGAACGGCAACATCTACGCGCCGGTGATGATGGTGGCCGAGAAGGCCGCCGACCTGATCCTCGGGAACACGCCGCTGCCGCCCGAGGACATCGCGTTCTTCCGGCGCGACGCCGTCTAGGCGCCGAGCCCCAGCACCAGGAGCCCGACCACCGTCAGCCCGACGCCGACGTACTGGTTCGGCACCGGCCGCTCCCCGAGGTACCCGATCGACAGCGCCACCGCGATCAGCGGGAACACCGCGGACGCGACCAGGACGATCGAGACGAACCCCGCGTGCGCCCCGATCGAGAACGCCGTCACGCCGAGCAGGTCCGCCAGGCCGACGCCGATCGCGGCGGCGAGCCACGCCCCCACCGGGAAGTGCCCGCGGAGCTCGTCGCGGCGGTAGAGCCCGACCACCGCGAACCCGACGAGCTGCGCGCAGCGGGACGCCCACAGGCCGACCACCCAGCCCAGCTCGCGCGCGAGGTACGCGAGCAGGAACCCTCCGACGCCGAACCCGACCGCCGACACGAGCGCCCACGGGAGCCCGGGCGGGCGGTGGCGGATCCCCGCGCGGAGCTTCTGCAGGTCGGTCGACGTCAGCATCACGCCGAAGATCGTGATGATCCCGCCGATCAGCACGGCGGCGTTCGGCCGCTCGCCGAGCACGACGATCGCGAGCACCACGCCGACCAGGGCGTAGGTGGCACCGATCGGGGACACCACGGCGACCGGTCCCAGCTCGAGGGCCTTGTAGTGCGTGACGTAGGCCGTCGCCGAGAACACCGCGTTCAGCGCGACCGCGCCGAGGACGGTGGTCACCGGACGAACCGGGTCGCCGCTGGCGAGCACGATGCCGGTCGCGACGATCGCCGTGAACGTCTGGGCGACGATCACCGTCCACAGGCTGCCGATGCGCCGGCCGACGACGGCGCCGAAGAAGTCCGCGAGCCCCCAGCCCACGGCCGCGATGAGCCCGTAGATCACGCGGGTGCCCGGACCTCGGCCAGCGCGTCCACGGCGACGGCGCCGCGCCGGCCGACCAGCAAGCGGGTTCGCCTCGAGCGATGCGAGCCGATCCGCGGAGATCGTGGGCGGCGCGCCCGATCGACGCGACCGCCGCCGCCAGCGCGCGCAGGTCGTGCTCGGCGCGCGTTCGAGCCCGCAGCGCTCGGCCTGCGCCTCGACGAACGCGATCGCCTGGCGCGACGTGAGCGGGCGCCGCCACGAACGACGCCGGCGCCGCGCCTCGGCGAGCGCGCCGCCCGGCCGCATCGTCACGCACGCGCCGAACCGCGGATCCACCAACGCGCCGACGAGCACCTCGGTCCCCTGGGCCATCCGCTGCACGAGCACCTTCGGCGACACGGCGCCGGCCCGCCGAGCCGCCGTCGAGCACGTCGGCCGCCGCGGCCTCGACGTCGGCCTTCCGCCCGGCAGCCCCAGACCGAACGCCGCCCAGCCGCGCCTTGTGCGGGAGCTCTGGCGCCAGCGCCTTGACCGCCACCGGTCCGCCGATCCGGGCGGCCGCGGCCGCGGCCCGCGCCGGGGAGTCGACGACCTCCTCCGTCGGGCCGGCGGACGCCGTAGAGCTCGAGGACCCGCGCGGCGCCGCGCCTCGTCCAGCGGGCCGCTCGCGCCGCGGACCAGCCGCAGCGCCGCGCGCCGGTTCCGCGTGCGGGGGCAGTTCGGCCGCACGGCGCCGGTCGCGCACGCGCTGCAGCTCGAGCAGCGCCCGATCGCGCCCGGCCGCGGCGCGGTGACCCTGGAGGAACGGCAGCGCCCGCCAACGCCGGACGAACGCCTTCGCCTCCGGCGCCGAAGGCCAGCGGGCTCATCGACACGGACGCGAAGACCACGCCGGTCTCGCTTGGCAGCGCGCACGGCCTCGGCGAGGACGGGATCGGCCCACGGCAGTCTCGCCCGGCAGCCGGGGTGGGAACGCGTCGAACGCCACCAGCCCGACCGACGGGTCCCGCGCGAGCGCGTCCAGCGCCCCGACGAACATGTCGGTCTCCACCGCGGCCTGGCCGGTCACGTCGAGCGGGTTGTTCTGCGACGCGAACGCCGGCAGCGCGGCGCCGGAGCGCACGCTTCGTCGCCGGGGCGAAGTCGGGCAGGGGCAGGCCGGCCGCGCCGGCCGACTCCGCGAACAACGTGCACGCGCCGCCGGACTGCAGCGCCGCCGCGACGCCGCCGCGCACGCGTCGCGTATGGGAGAGCAGGACCGCGGCCTCGAACATCGTGACGGGATCGTCGACGAGGACGGCACCGCGCCCCTCGAGCCAGGCGTCCCGCAGCGCCGTGTTCCCGGCCAACGCGCCCGTGTGCGCGACGATCGCACGCCGCACCGCCTCGGATCGGCCCTGCGGGCGCGCAGATCAGGACCGGCTTGCGCGCGGCCAGCAGCGCGTCGAGCCCGCGACCGATCCCGTCGACGTCGCGCATCGTCTCGATGTAGCTCGTGACGACCTTCGTCGCGGGATCGGCGGCCGCCCATGCGAACAGGTCGCCGAGCCCGAGGACGGCCTCGTTGCCGACGCCGAGGATGATCCGGAGCCCTACCGCGCGATCGGAGGCCATCTGGTTCATCGTCCAGGCGACCGTGCCCGACTGCGACAGGACGCTGATGCCGCCCGCCAGGGGCTCCGGCGGGGGCGTCGTGCCGTACGGCGCGACATGGTCAACGTAATTGACGAATCCCTCGACGTTCGGTCCGAGCACCGGGATCTTGAAGCCGGAGCGCCGACGCGCGCAGCCGGTCCTGGAGCGCGCGGCCCTCGTCGCCGGCCTCCGCGAAGCCGGACGACACGACCATGACGCCGCGGACGCCGCGCTCCCCGCAGTCCTCGATCATCCGCACGACGACGCGGGCCGGCACCACGAAGACCACCAGGTCGACGCCGTTCGTGGCAGCTCGCGATCGACGACAGGCACGGCAGTCCCCACACCGTGTCGTACTTCGGGTTGATCGGGTAGCAGCGACCCGTCGTAGCCGAGGTGGCGGAGCGAGCGCTCGATCTCGGGCGCCCACGAGTCCGGCGACTCGGACGCGCCGACGACGGCGATCGACCGCGGCGCGAGGAGCGGCCGCAGGTCCCAGCGAGGGGTCATCCGGGATCACCGCGGAAGCGGGCGTCACGCCACGCGATCGCGGCCTTCAATCCCTGATCCTGCGTGATCCGGCGGAACTCGTCGCGGGCCGGGAGGTTCGCGGTCTCGATCATCACGTCGAGCTCGGTGTTGGCCGCGAGCGCCGCGCGGAGCCCGGCCACGTCCCACGCCCGGTTCACGGCGCGCTTCGTGGTCTGGATCACGAACGGCTCGTTCTTCGCGATCTCCTCCGCGAGCGCCAGCGTGGCGTCGTCGAGCGACGCGCGCGGCACGACGCGGTTCACCAGCCCCAGACGCAGCGCCTCCTCGGCGCTCACCCGGTCCTCGCCGGTGAACAGCAGCTCCTTCGCCGTGCGGACCCCCACGACCCAGGGCAGGAACATCGAGACGATCCCGGATCCGAACCGCACGTCCACGTAGCCGAAGTACGCGTCGTCGGCGGCGACCGCGAGGTCGCACGCGAGCATCAGGTCGGTCCCACCGGCCAGGCAGTACGAGTGGACCGAGGCGATCACCGGTTTCGGGCACTCCAGGATCTCGAGCATCTTCGCGGTGGCCGCCGACAAGCTCTCGTGCCAGTGCCGGGCGTCCAGGACGCCCTCGGCGGCGTCCTCGTTGAGGTCGTAGCCGGCGCAGAAGGCCCGCCCGGCCCCGCGCAGGATCACCACCGAGACGGCCGGGTCCTCGCCCGCCTCGCGGATCGCGGCGGAGATCCCGTCGGTCAAGGCGGCGTTGAGCGCGTTCAACGCGTCGGGCCGGTGCATCGTCAGCCGGCGCACGGAGCCGATGTCCTCGACGAGCACGACCGGCCTCCGGCGTTCCAGCGCTCTCGGGGCTCACGGGTTCCCTCCCTCTGCATCCCCCGGCGGGGCGGCGGGCATCGTAGCCGTTCGGCCCCCGGCCCCGTCGGGCCCGCGAACCCCGGGGTCCTTCCGGACGAACCCTCTGCAGGGGTCGTGCCTTGCACTTCCGAGTGCGCCCGTGGTAATCAGCAGCCCACCGTCACTGAACCGCCGGTCAACGGCACGCCGGCGGCTCGGAGGAGCCTCAGATGCCTTCACCAACCGACCGGCGGTTCAGCCGCCGACAGTTCCTCGGCCGCGCGGCGGGTGCCGCCGTCGCCGTCCCGACCCTGTCCGCGATCCTGGCCGCCTGCGCCAAGCCGGGCCAGCTGCCGCCCGGCGTCACGCAGCTCCTGCCCGCGCGGCAGGACCGGCCGGTGACGCTCCCCCTGTACGGGCGTGAGCCGATCGCCACCGACGCCCCGCTCGAGGAGGGCGCGACCCTGCAGGTCTACAACTGGGACAGCTACCTCTACAAGCACACGCTGAAGGAGTTCACGGCCAAGTACGGCATCAACATCGAGTACACGACGTTCAACAATATGGAGGAGGGCATCCAGAAGATCAGCACGGGCCAGATCAAGCCGGACGTCTTCTTCACCGACATCGACAAGATCAACAAGCTGGTGATGGCGAAGCTCCTCCAGCCGCTGAACCACGACCTGATCCCGAACCTGGTCAAGAACGTCTGGCCCGTCTACCAGAACCCCTTCTACGACCAGCACTGGCGCTACACCGTGCCGTACGTGACGTGGACCACCGGCGTCGGCTACCGCCGCGACCACATCCACGACGACGAGGTCGCGGCCAAGGGGTACAACATCCTGTGGGACCCGCAGTACAAGGGGAAGGTCAGCATCTACGACGACTACCGCACGGCGCTGGGCATGGCGCTGCTGAAGAACGACATCTACGACCTCAACACCGGCAGCGATGCCCAGCTGAAGCTCGCGGCCGACGACCTGGTCCGGCTGCTCGACGCCACGAATGCGCGCGTGTCGATCAACGCCAGCTACTCGGCGTTCCCCGCCGATGAGATCTGGCTGTCCCAGGCGTGGTCCGGCGATATGGTCGGGGACCAGTACTACCTGCCGAAGGGCGTGCCCACGAGCGTGCTCGGGTACTGGTACCCGAAAGAGCGCAACGGCGAGGTCAACAACGACACGATGGTGATCCCCACCAGCTCGCAGCACCCGGTCGCCGCACACACGTTCATCAACTTCATGCTGGACAAGAAGTACGCCTTCGAGAACTTCGCCGACTGGGTCGGCTACCAGCCGCCGCAGAACTCGATCAACCCCTCCGGGCTGATCGCCGACGGCGTGGTGCCCAAGACGATCCCGGAGGCCGTCGTCCGTCAGGACGACTTCAAGAAGGGCCATCTCTTGCTGGAGCTGAACCGGGAGACCGACCAGCTCTGGTTCGACGCCTGGGACCAGGTCACGTCCGGTGGCTAGCACGGTCCAGGAGCCGGCCGCCCCCGCGGCGCCCCCCGAGCCGAAGCGCTCGAAGGCGTCGGCGACGGAGGAGTCCGGCGTCTGGTACCCGAAGTGGTACTGGCCCTCGTTCGCCGGCCCCGCCACGATCTGGCTCGCGATCTTCTTCATCCTGCCGCTGTACGTCGTGCTGTCGGTCGCCTTCGGGACGTCGGACCCGATCTTCGGCGCACCGCTGCCGGTCTACGAGCCCTGGTACTGGAGCACCTCGTCGCTGACGCACGTGCTGGGGCGGTTCTTCGGCGCCGCCGCGTTCTGGCAGCCGGCGCTGCTGCGGACGTTCGCGTTCGTGTTCCTGGCCAGCCTGCTCTGCCTGCTGATCGGGTTCCCGGTCGCGTACTACGTCGCGCGCTACGGCGGCAAGCACAAGGGCGTGTACCTGCTGCTGCTGGTCGCGCCGTTCTGGATCAGCTACCTGATGCGGATCTTCGCGTGGCAGAGCCTGCTGACCTCCGACGGCTTCGTGAACTACGTCCTGCGCATCCTGCACATCGCACCCACGCCGATCGACTGGCTGTCGGGCAAGCCGATCACGGTGATCCTCTCGCTGGTCTACGGCTACATCCCGTACCTGATCCTGCCGGTGTACGCCGGCATCGACCGGATGAACGTGAGCCTGCTCGAGGCCGGCCGCGACCTCGGCGCGAGCCCCTGGCAGACGTTCCGCCGGGTCACCCTCCCCCAGTCGAAGCAGGCGATCCTGGCCGGCCTCGTGATCGTGTCGCTGCCGATGTTCGGCGACTACTACACGAACGACCTGATGGGCTCCCCGAAGACCTCGATGTTCGGCAACCTGATCGACAAGACGATCACCCAGCAGGGGCAGGGGCCGCGGGCCGGCTCGCTCGTGCTGATCCTGATGGTGATCCTGCTGATCCCGATGGCCTACTACCTGCGCTCGACCCGCCGGGCGGCGGAGGGGATCGGATGAGCGACGTCGCGCTCGAGGGCCAGGTCACGCGGCCGCAGGAACGATCCGCCGGCTTCGGAGGCTGGCTGCGGAACCCCTGGCGCAAGCCCTGGTTCCTCGCCGGCTTCACCTGGGCGTACCTGGCCTGGTCGATCCTGCCGGTCCTGATCGCGATCGCGTTCTCGTTCAACGCCGGGCGCTCGCGCAGCGTGTGGCAGGGGTTCTCGATGCGGTGGTGGACCGGCGATCCGAACGACGCGCTGTTCCACGATCCGGCGCTGCGGCAGGCGATCGTCCAGAGCCTGCGGCTGTCGTTCATCACGATGATCATCGCGGTGCCGCTCGGCACGATGTTCGCGATCGCGCTCGACCGCTGGCACGGCCGGCCGGCGCGCACCGCGAACTTCGGCATGCTCTTCTCGTTCGTGATGCCGGAGATCATCCTCGGCGTCGCCCTCTACCTGCTCTTCACGAACCTGTTCAAGCAAGCTCGTGCACCTCGGGACGGGCGCCCAGCTGCTGGGCCTGATCACGTTCCAGCTGTCGTATCCGGTGATCATCGTGCGCGCGCGATTGCTCACGATCGGGCCCGAGTACGAGGAGGCCGCGATGGACCTCGGCGCGAAGCCGGGGCAGGCGCTCCGCCGGGTGCTGCTGCCGCTGTTGTTCCCGGCGATCTTCGCGAGCTTCGCGATCACGTTCGCCGACACGATCGACGACTTCGTGACCGTGAACTACCTGTCTTCGACCGGCGGCGACGCAGCCGCTGTCGGTGAAGATCTACTCGGCGGCGCGCGGCTCGCCCACGCCGGCGGTCAACGCGGCCGCGACCTTCATGCTGCTCTCGACGCTGATGGCGATCGGCGTCGGGTTCCTGATCTACCGCGTGTTCAGCCGCGGGCAGCGCAGCGGTGAGGCGGGGGCGGGCGTCACCGACTTCGTGAACGCGTAGCGGAGCTCAGGCCGGCAGGGCTTCGTCGTCGTCGACCGGGGCCTCGCCGCCGGCCGGCAACACCCGGAGCGCGTCCTGCGGGAGATACACGCTGACCGCCGTCCCCTGGCTGAACGGCATCGCCTCGCCGTCGTTCGAGATCCAGGCCTGGATCCGGTCGCCGGGCGCCAGGTTCACGAACACGTGGAGGATCGAGCCGACGTACACCACCCGCTCGACCATGCCCGGGACCCGGTTCGGTCCGGCGGCGGCACCGGTCTCGAGGACGACGCGCTCGGGGCGGATCGTGATCATCGCCTTGCCGCGGGTATCGGTGTCGCCCACGCCCGCCACCAGATCGAACTCGCCGAGCTTCACGTTCGCACCGGCGGCGGATCCGCCGGAGACCTCGGTGTCCATCAGGTTCGAGACGCCGAGGAAGTCGGCGACGTACGCGGTGGCCGGCGCCTCGTAGATCTCCTGCGGGGGACCGACCTGCTCGACGCGGCCCTGGGACATCACCGCGATGCGGTCGGACATCGTCAGGGCCTCCTCCTGGTCGTGCGTCACGTAGATGAACGTGATGCCGACCTCCTGCTGGAGGGCCTTCAGCTCGATCTGGAGCGCGCTTGCGGAGCTTCGCGTCGAGGGCGCCGAGCGGCTCGTCCAGCAGCAGGACCTTGGGGTTCAGGATCAGCGCGCGGGCCAGCGCGACCCGCTGCTGCTGGCCGCCGGAGAGCTGGTTCGGCCGCCGCTTCGCGAACGAGGACATCTGGACCAGCTCGAGCGCCTTGCCGACGCGATCGTGCGTCTCCTCCTTCGTGGCCTTCTGGTAGCGCAGCCCGAAGGCGACGTTGTCCTCGACGGTCAGGTGCGGGAACAGCGCGTAGTTCTGGAAGACGGTGTTCACGTTGCGCTTGTGCGGCGGGATCTGCGCCATGTCGACGCCGTCGAGCAGGATCTGCCCCTCGCTCGGGCGTTCGAAGCCGGCGATCATCCGCAGGGTCGTGGTCTTGCCGCATCCCGACGGTCCGAGCAGCGAGAAGAACTCGCCCGAGGGCATGTCCAGGTTGACGCCGGCGACCGCGGTGAACTCCGCGAACCGCTTCACCAGATCGACGAGCTGGACCTCTCCGCCTGCCATCGTGCGCGCGAGTCTACCCCCGGTCCCTCCCGCGAGGTCAATCCCGTTCGCCGCCTCCGGTTAGTCCGCGAGGTTCACGTACACGGCCTTCTCCTCGAGGTAGTCGTCGAGGCCGTGCTTGCCCAGCTCGCGCCCGATCCCGGACTGCTTGTAGCCGCCCCACGGCATCTCCGTGGGCGCCGGCTGCGTGTCGTTGATCCACACGATGCCCGCCCGGAGCGCCTGCGCCGCGCGCATCGCCTTCTTGATGTCGCGCGTCCAGATCGCCGCCGCCAGGCCGTAGTCGTTGTCGTTGGCCATGGCCAAGACGTCGTCGACCGACCCGAACGGGATCACCGACATCACCGGCCCGAAGATCTCCTCGCGCGCGATCCTCGCGTCGTTGCGGACGTCCGCGAAGATCGTCGGCGGGACGAAGTAGCCGTTCGCGAGCGCGGGATCCGTCGGCGTGCTGCCCTGCGCCGCCACGCGGGCCTCGCCGGCCCCGATCTCGAGGTAGCGCTCGACCCGTTCCTGCTGCTCCTTCGACACGAGCGGGCCCATCGTGGTGCCCTCGCCGGCCGGGTCGCCGAGCACCAGCGAGGTCGCGCGGTCGGCGAGCGCGTTCACGGCGTCGTCGTAGATCGCGTTCTCGACGAACACCCGGGTGCCGGCCGAGCAGATCTCGCCCTGGTTCCAGAACACGCCGTTGGCCGATCCCTGGATCGCGGTCTCGAACTCCGCGTCCGCGAACACGACGTTCGGCGACTTGCCGCCCAGCTCGAGCGTGACGCGCTTGAGCGTGTCGGCGCCGCTCCGCATGATCAGCTTGCCGACCTCGCGCGAGCCGGTGAAGCCGACCTTGTCCACGCCCGGGTGCGCCACCAGCGGCGCGCCGGCCGTCTCGCCGAAGCCCGTCAGGACGTGGAACACGCCGGCCGGCAACCCGGCCTCCTCGAGGATCTTCGGGAGCTCCAGGCAGGTGAGCGGCGTCTGCTCCGGCGGCTTCAGGATGAACGTGCACCCGGCGGCGATCGCCGGCGCGACCTTCTGGGTCGCCATCATCAGCGGGTAGTTCCACGGCGTGATGCCGACGGCCACGCCGACCGGCTCCTTCCACACCATGAACATCGCGTCGGCGTCCAGGTGCTGCGACTCGCCGGCGATCTTCGAGGCCCAGCCGCCGTAGTACTCGAACATGAACGCGACCTCGTCGATGTCGTCGCTCGCCTCGCCGAGCGGCTTGCCCGCGTCGAGCGATTCCAGCATCGCGAGCCCGTCGTGCTCGCGCCGGACGATCTCGGCGGCGTTCAGCAGGATCCGTCCGCGCTCACGCGCCGACATGCCCGGCCAGAACGACCCGTCGTCGAACGTGCGACGCGCGGCCGCGACGGCGGCGTCGACGTCGGCCGGCTTCGAGCTGGGCGCCGTCGCGACGACCTCGCCGGTCGCCGGGTTGAACACGTCGAACCGGTCGCCGTCCAGCGCGTCGACCCACTTGCCGTCGATGTAGTTCTGCAGGGCATCAGCCACGGGGATCGCCTCCTGGGTCGGAACCGGGACCGCGAGCCTACCGTGGCGCCCGCTCGGACGGGTAGGGCCCCCGGCACAGCCGGAGGCCCCGTCCCGCGCCTCACATCGCCTGGTGCTCGATCTCCCCGTCGTGCCACTCGGGGTCCTCCTCGAGGAGCGCCCGGTACTGCACGTACGTCTCGTTCATCGCCGGGTCGTCGGCGTTCGCGTCGTACGTCGCCTTGTCCTCGAAGATCGCCAACAGCCACACGTTGTCGCTGTCGTTCTCCATCAGGGTGTAGGTGCCGATCGCACCCGCCACCTTGCGGGTATCCCCTTCCATGACGGCCCGCATCTTCTCGCGGTTCTCGGGCTTGACCACCATCCGTGCGACGGTTCCGTACATCTCCCCCTCCTTCTTCCGTTGCCGTCCGGTCAGCCTACGCCCGCGGAGCGTTACGGGGATCGGGCGGTTCCTGCAGGTCGGGCGGATGCTCGCCGAGGCCCCAGGCGTCGGCGCCGCCGTCGACGAGGACGGTCGAGCCGGTGATGTAGCCGGCGGCCGGCGTGGCCAGGAACGCGATCGTGGCGGCGACCTCCTCGGCGAGGCCCGGACGCCGCATCGGCACGGTCGGCGGCGAACGCGTCGACGACGTCCTGGCCGCCGTACTGGAGCACCCCCTCGGTCTGGATCAGGCCGCACGCGACGCAGACGGCGCGGATCCCGTACTTCGACCACTCGATCGCGATGCCCGACGCGAACGTCTCGAGCGCGCTGCGCGCCATCGACGAATGCACCATCAGCGGCACGCCCGCGGCGCGGGCTGAACCCGACGATCACGACGACGCCGCCGCGCTGCGGGATCATCCAGCGCGCGGCGACGCGCTGCGTGAGGTCCCACACCGCGTCGACGTTCAACCGGTGGACCGCGCGGAGCCCATTCGTCGAGGTCTGCTCCAACGGGGCGGCGAACTGCCCGCCGGCCGAATGCACCAGGATGTCGACCCGCTCGTAGCGCTCGGCGACGGCGTCGAGGAACGCGGCGACCTGCTCGGGCTCGCGCACGTCGCACGGCTGCGCGAGGCAGGCCTCGGATCCGAGCTCCTCGGCGACGGCCGCGATCGGCTCCGGCCGCCGGCCGCAGATCGCGACGCGCGCGCCGGTCCGCACCAGCTCGCGTGCGGTGGCGCGACCGATCCCGGTTCCGGCGCCGGTGACGATCGCGACGGCGCCGGCGTTCGCGTCGGTTGCCAGCGGCGACCGGACCTCCCGTACCATGCGCGCAGTATGCAGGAGCGGTGGTTCGACGTGACCGGCGCCGACGGCGTGCGCCTGCACGCGAGGGAGATCGCCGGCCCGAACCGCGACGCGCCCGGCCTGCTGCTGCATCACGGGCTCGCGTCGTCGCAGCGGATCTGGGACCTGATGCTCCCCCGGCTCGCGCGCCGCTTCCGGATCGTGACCTACGACGCGCGCGGCCACGGTCTGTCCGGGAAGCCGACGAGCGGGTACGGGTTCGACCACCTCGTGGCCGATGCCGTCGCCGTGATCCGCGCGGCGAGGCTCGGCAAGCCGGTCGTCGTCGGCCACTCGTGGGGCGCGATGGTCGCGCTCGAGCTCGCGGTGGCCCGCCCCCGCTCCGTCTCAGGCATCACGTTGATCGACGGCGGGGTGGCACCGCCGGGCGACCGAGGCTCGTGGAAGGAGTTCAAGGCGCGCCTCGCGCCGCCGATGCTCGACGGCCTGCCGCTCGAGGAGTTCCGGGCCGGTATGCGTCGGTTCTCGGCCGTGCCGGTGACGCCGGAGATCGAAGAGCTCTTCCTGTCGCTCATGCGGGTCGACGCCGACGACCGGATCCATCCTCGGCTCTCACGCGCGAACCACTTCCGGATCCTCCACGCGATCTGGGAGCAGGATCCGCCCGCGCTGTACGGCCGGCTGCGAACCCCGACGCTCGCGATCCTTGCGCGCGGCGACGATGCGGCATGGGACGAGGCGAAGCGCGGAGGCGTCCGGGCGATGCGAGGCGGCGGCGTCCCGCTCGAGGTGATGTGGGTCCGCGGCGTCCACGACCTCCCGATCCAGTATCCGGACCGCGTCGCCGCCCGGATCGAACGGTTCGCCGGCGCGGCCGTAGGATAGGTCCATGATCGTCCTGCTCTTCCTGCTGGTGCTGGCCGCGCTCGCCGGCGTCCTGGGCCTCGTCCTGAAGATCGCATTGGTCGCGGTGCTCGTGATCGTGCTCACGACGATGGCGCTCGCCGCGATCGCGTGGTTCGCCGTGCGGCACCAGTGGCGGAAGATCCAGCGCGAGGCCAACGCGAACGCCAGCACGATCGACGTCGGTCGTCCGATCCGGAGCGACGGGAGCCAGCCCCTGCCCGGGACCCGCGACGACCGTTACTGAGCGCGCCGCGACGGCGCGCCGAACAGACGATCACCGATCGCGGTCGAGAGCATCCGGCCGACGCCGATGAACACCGAGGCGAACAACAGCGCGACGCCGGCGAACGTGAGGATGTCGCCCAGGTCCCACACGCGGACCCACGCCACCCGGAGCACGACCCCGATCGGGATCGCGACCACGAGCGTCTTGATCAACGTCGCGTTCGCGACGGGCCGGTAGGTGCCGAAGGCCCAGGACGTCGCGAGCCACGCCGCGGTGAACGGGATGAAGTTCCGCAGGAAGATCCGCACGGCGGCGTCGTCGTGATGCGACGTCATGCCGACCCCGATGAACACGACGATCGCGAGGAGGTCGACCGCGAGCGTCAGCCGCGCGTTCGGCGTGCCGTCGGTGAGCCGCGCCATCGGCCCATCATCGCAGGGCCGTACGCTGGAGGCATGGACCCCACGATCGTGCTCTACGACGAGGACTGCGGGTTCTGCCGGTGGACGGCCGACAAGCTCCGCGGCTGGGACCGACGTCGCCGGCTGACGTTCGCCCCGATCCAGAGCTCGCGCGGGCAGGCGCTCCTGGCGGCCGTCCCGCCCGAGGTGCGTCTGGATTCGGCGCACGTCGTGACGGCCGGGCGTGTCCGGTCGGGCGGCGCGGCCGTGGCGCCCGTCCTTCGGGAACTGCCCGGCGGACGGCCGCTCGCCGTCGTGGCGGAGGCGATGCCCCGGGTCACCGACCGGGCGTATCGATGGACGGCTCGGCGCCGCACCTGGCTCGGCGCCCGCCTGGGGACCGCGGCCTGCGCGGTGGATCCGAGCCGCCGGGATGTGGGTGGATGAATCTCGAAGAGGCCACCGGCGCGCTGCGGGCGGCCGCTGATCCGTCACGGAAGCCGGGGATGGCGCGGGTGGGCATCCGGATCGACGACGCGCTCGGCGTGCGCGTCCCGGACATCCGCAGGATCGCGAAGCGCGCCGGCATCGATCAAGCGCTGGCCGATCGGCTCTGGGCGACCGGCATCCACGAGGCGCGGTACCTCGCGACGATGGTCGCGGATCCGGCGGCGCTCACCGCCGCGCAGATGGACCGGTGGGCCGCCGACATCGACTCCTGGGACGTCGGTGACGCCGCGGCCGATCTGTTCGCCGCGAGCCCGCTCCGTGAGCGGAAGATCCGGGCGTGGGCCGCTCGCGAGGAGCCGTTCGTGAAGCGCGCCGCGTTCGCGATGATCGCGCGGCGGGCCGTCTCGGACCGGGACGCGTCGGACGCCGCGTTCACGCGGTACTTCGCGCTGATCCGGCGCGCCGCGACCGACGATCGCAACGAGGTCAAGAAGGGCGTGAGTTGGGCGCTGCGTCAGATCGGGAAGCGGAACCGCGCGCTCAACGCCGCGGCCATCCGGGAGGCGGAGCGGATCCTCGCCGACGGGCTGGCCAGCGGCTCCCGCGCCGCGCGCTGGGTGGGACGCGACGTCCTCCGGGAGCTGCGCGCGGACGGCACGCAGGTGCGGCTCGGGTGACGGTGCACGGTCCGGGCGGCGGCGTCCCCGCCGCCGCCCCGACCGTTCGGATGCCTACTCCCCGGAGCCGCCCGTGCCGCCGGTCTCCGCCTCGACCAGCTCGGCCGGCGAGTCCGGAACGGTGATCCGCTCGGTCGCCGCGTGACCCTCGACGTCGACCTTCGGCAGCCACTGGAGCCAGCCCGGCAGGTACCAGTTGCGGTCGCCGAGGAGCTTCATCGCCGAGGGCACGAGGATCGACCGCACGATCGTCGCGTCGAAGAAGACGGCGACGGCGAGGCCGAAGCCCATCTGCTCGAGCGACGTCGAGCCGGCCGCTCGCGAACGCCGGCGAACACGGCCACCATGATGATGGCGGCGCCGGTGATGATGCCGCCGGTCGTCCGCAGGCCGAACGCCACCGCCTCGGAGTTGTCCGACGGTCTTGTCGTACTCCTCCCGGATCCGGCTGAGCAGGAACACCTGGTAGTCCATCGACAGCCCGAACAGGATCGAGAACAGGAACAGCGGGAGCCACGCCTCGATCGCTTCGACCTGCGTGAAGCTCGAGGGCGTCCGCGATCGAGTTCGCCCAGGACGGGCCGCCCTTCTGGAAGATCAGGACGATGAGCCCGTACGCGGCGCCCACCGACAGCAGGTTCATCACGATCGCCTTCGCCGGCACGACGATCGAGCGGAACACGACCGTCAGCAGGATGAAGGACAGACCGAGCACCAGCAGGATGATGATCGGCGTGTAGTACGTCCGAGATGTCGAAGAAGTCCTTCGTCGAACGCGCGTGTCGCCGCCGACGAGGACGCCGGAGTCCTGGCCGAAGGCCTGCGGGACGTACGTGTCGCGCAGCGCGTGATCGCGTCGACCGCCGCCTCGCTCTGCGAGTCCGTCGCCTCCCCGGCGAACGGGATCGCGACGAGCGTCATCGGTCCCGTCCGCGCTCGTCTGCGGCTGCGTCGGCTGCCCGAACGTCGGGGTCGTTCGCGACCGCGGTCTCGAGCGCCTGTGATCTCGCTCGAGACCGATGGCGTCGCTCGCGGCGCCGGGGATCACGATGTCCGCGGTCGACTGCTGCCCCGCTCTCCGTGGGAACTTCGCGACGAGGACGTTGAACGCGTCCTTCGTCTGGATCCCGTCGGGGATCGTGCTGATGCCCGACAAGCCCGTCTTCATGCCGCGGCCCGACTGTCGTTCGGCGTGCGTCTGCGCCCAGTACGGCATCGAGAGCAGCGATCATGAACATCGCGGCCAGGATCGAGCCACACCCACGGCCGCGCCATCACGGTCCGGCGACGCCCGGTCCCAGAAGCCGCCGGGCGCGGCCGTGCTCGAGCGTGCGACCGCGGCCGAAGATGCAGCCCGGCCTCACCAGGCGGTCGGCGAACAACGCCATCAGCGCCGGAAGCAGGCGTCATCGACAGCGCGATCGACACCAGCACGACGATGATCGCACCGCCCGCGAGGCCGCGGAAGATCGTGGTCGGGACCAGCAGCATCCCGGCGAGCGCCAGCACGACCGTCAAGCCGCTGAAGAACACGGCGCGGTTCGCCGTCGCGCCCGGACATCCCGATCGCCTCGAGCGTTGTCGCGTCCGCGCGCCCGTTCCTCGCGGTACCGGGACACGATGAACAGGGAATAGTCGATGCCGACGGCCAGGCCCATCATCGAGATCAGGTTCGGCACGAAGAAGCTGAAGCGCCAGAGCTGCCCGAGGACGACCGACGAGCCCGAGCGCGACGCCGATCGCGAAGAAGCCCATGATGATCGGCGTCACGCCGGCGATCAGCCGATCCGAAGACGATCAGCAGCACGACGATCGCGACGACGATCCCGATCGTCTCGCCCTTCTTGAGGTCCTCTTCGGACATCTTCTTGAAGTCGTCCGTCGAGGTCGGCTCGCCCAGCATGTACATCGTCGTGCCGCCGGTCGTGTACTTGTCGCGGAGCGCGTTCAGCGCCGTCGACGTGCTTCGCGGTCTGGTCGGAGTCGCCGGCGAGGATCACGGTGAACAGCACCGCCGAGCCGTCCTGCGGACGGGATCGGACCGAGCGCGGCCACCGCCGGATCGTGCGCTTGTCCGCCTGCGAGAGCGGGAACTGCGCCGGGACCTTAGGTCACGACGTCGGGGCCGAGCGCGCGGAGATCCGTCAGGGCTGCGTTCACCTGCTGGACGAACGCCGGGATCCTTCGGTGGCCGCCTGCGCCCCGGCCATCACGAACGTCTCCGGGATGACGTCCTGCTCGAGCTCTTCTGCTGGTCCAGGATCTCCTTCGCCTGCTTCGCCTCCGGGTTGTTCGTGAAGTCGAAGTCCGTGGTGAGCGCGCTGCTCAGCAGGACGCCGGACGCGGCGAACCCGAGGACCAGGATCACCGCCCAGATGCCGACGGTCCGCCACGGGTGCCGGCTGCTCGCCCGTGCCAGCGATTCTGGATTGATCTTCATCTCGTCGCCCCCCTGAACGATCGAACCTTCCGGAACGCATTGACGTACGGTGTATGCTTACGGTGTACGGAGGATATGCGTACAGCGTAAGTGTGTCAACCCGGATCGCCGGATCGCATCGATCCGTTGAACGTTCGGAGAACCAATGACTATCACGAAGTCCCGGGAACGACTCACCCGCGACCCGCGTGATCGACGCCGCGTTGACGGTGATGGACGCCGAAGGGCTCGACGCCGTCTCGATGCGGCGCGTCGCGCGCGAGGTCGGCGTCGAGGCGATGTCCCTCTACAACCACGTCGAGGACAAGGACGACCTGCTGCGCGGGATCTGCGACCACGTCATGGGCGGGTTCGAGTTCCCCGCCGAGGATGGGGGCGACTGGGTCGAGCGATGCAAGGCCGGCGCCCGGGCGTGGCGCCGGCTCCTGCAGGCGCACCCCGACATGATGCGGTTGTTCGCCGAGACCCACGGGCCGGACCCGTCGTCGCTCGATTCGCTCCGGCCGACCGAGTTCGCGCTCGCGCTGATCCGCGAAGGCGGCCTCTCCGACCGCGACACCGTCCAGGCGTTCCACGCGCTCGGCGGGTACATCCAGGGCTTCGTGATGATGGAGGGCGGATCGATCAAGGGACGCGCGGACAAGGGCGAGGCCTTCGGTGAGGCCGCCGGCGCGGTCCCCGCGGACGTCTTCCCGGTGCTCGCGGCGGTCGGCCGCTACTTCGCGGAGTGCGACGCCGACGAGCAGTTCGAGTTCGGGCTCGACCTCATGATCCGCGGCATCCAGGCGAAGGTCGCGGCCGGCGCCTCAGCCGCCGAGTAGCCCCAGGTCCTCCCCGACCCGCGCGAAGGCGGCCAGCGCCTCGTCCAGATCCTCCGGCGTGTGGTCGGCCGTCACGATCGTGCGGACGCGCGCACGGCCGCGCGCGACGGTCGGGAACACGATCGCCGGCGCGAACACGCCCGCCTCGAACAGCCGGCGCGCCAGCTCCTGCGCCGTCGTTTCCTCGCCCGCGATCACCGGCGTGATCGGCGTTTCGGAATCCCCCGTGTCGAACCCGAGGGCGTGCAGCCCGTCCTTGAACCGCCGCGTGTTCGACCACAGGCGCTCGAGCCGGTCGGGCTCGTCGCGGATGATGTCGAGCGCCTCGATGCAGGCCGCCACGACCGCGGGCGGGGCGCTCGTGGAGAACAGGTAGGGGCGCCCGCGGTTCTGGAGCCACTCGATCAGGTGCGGCGGCCCCGCGATGAACCCGCCGAGCACGCCGATCGCCTTCGACAGGGTGCCCACCTGGATGTCGACGCGGCCGTGCAGCCCGAAGTGATCCACCGTGCCGGCGCCGCCGGCGCCGAGCACGCCGCTGGCGTGCGCGTCGTCGAGCATCATGATGGCCTCGCGACGCTCGGCGACCTCGACCAGGTCCGGCAGCGGCGCGATGTCGCCGTCCATCGAGAAGACGCCGTCCGTGATCAGCAGCTGCCGCCGGCCGGGACGCGCCGACTCGGTCAGCAACGCCTCGGCGTGCGCGGCGTCGCGGTGCTCGAAGACCTTGATCTCGGCCCGGGACAGGCGCGCGCCGTCGATGATCGACGCGTGGTTGAGCCGGTCGCTCACGATCACGTCGTCCTTCGTGAGGATCGCCGCGACCGTGCCGGCGTTCGCGGTGAAGCCCGACTGGAACATGAGCGCCGCCGGCGCGTGCTTGAACGCCGCGAACCGCTCCTCCAGCTCCCGGTGCAACGTCATCTGTCCGGCGATCGTCCGGACGGCGCCGGTCCCCGCGCCCCAGCGCGAGGCGGCGTCGGACGCCGCGCGGTTCATCCGCGGATGGTTCGCCAGACCGAGGTAGTTGTTCGAGGCGAGGTTGATGACCTCGTGGCCGTCGAACGACGCGCGGGCGCCGGTCGGCCCGTCGAGCGTCCGAGGATGCAAGAGCAGGCCGTCCGCCTCGAGCGTCGCCAGCTCCTCGGCCAGGTGATCGAGCCCGTGCCCCATGCGGCCGCTACTTCCGCTTCGGCGGACGGAACGCGCTCCGTCTGCCCTTCGGCCCGCCCCGGAACACCGTCCTCGGCGGCACGACCTTCATGCCCTCCTGCTCGAACTCCTCGTTGAGCTCGAGGCGCGCGGCCATCCGCGAGACGTCCCCCTGCTGCTGCGGGGTGACGAACGTGATGCTCGTGCCCGCGCGGCCCGCCCTCGCGGTGCGGCCCACACGGTGGACGTACGCCTTGTCGTCCAGCGGCGCGTCGTAGTTCACGACGAGCGTGATGTCGTCCAGGTCGAGTCCGCGAGCGGCGACGTCGGTGGCGACCAGCACGCCGACGTGCCCCTGCGAGAACCGCTTCAGCGCGCGGTCGCGGGCCTCCTGCCGCATGTCGCCGTGGAGCGCGAGCGCCGGCAGCCCTTGCCCCTTCAGCCCTCGGGCCAGGTCGTCCACCGCCCGCTTCGTGTTGACGAACACGAGCGTGAGCCCCGCCTGCGCGTTCGCGAGCTCGATCAGCATCGAGAGCTTGTCGTGCACGGGCACCGGCACGAACCGATGATCCGCTTCCTCGACCACCGCTCGGTCCAGGCCGGCGACCTCGTGCAGCACGGGATCGCGCGTGTAGACCTCCGCGATGCGCCCGACCGCCCCGTCGAGCGTGGCCGAGAAGAACATCGTCTGGCGGTCCTTCGGCAGCCGGCGGACGATCTGGTCGACCTGCGGCTGGAAGCCCATGTCGAGCATGCGATCGGCCTCGTCCAGCACGAGGATCCGGATGCCGTCGAGCCGCACCAACTTGCGCGTCGCCAGATCCTCGAGGCGTCCCGGCGTCGCGATCAGGACGTGCGAGGCGTTCACCCCGGCGGCCTGCTCCTTCACGTGGGTGCCGCCGTAGACCGCTTTGACCTTCAACCCTTTCGCGCGCGCGATCGCGTCGAAGTCCCCGCGGACCTGCTGCGCCAGCTCCCGCGTCGGCACCAGCACGAGCGCCGACGGGAGCGGCGAGGCGTTCGGGTCGAGGCGCTCCACGATCGGCACCGCGAAGGCGAGCGTCTTGCCCGAGCCCGTCTTCGACCGCGCGAGCGTGTCGCGGCCGGCGCGAGCGTCCTGCCACACCATCGCCTGGATCGGGAACGGGGCCGTGATGCCATGGCCCACGAGCGCCTCGATGACCTCGTCCGAGACGCCCAGCTCCCGGAAGCTCTCGGACGGTTCGCTCACGCCATCAGGCTACCGCGGCGGCCCGCCGTCTCGGCCCTCATCGTGCCCCGGCGGTAGGCTGGCGGGCCGGAAGAGCGGAGGGCGCGGTGGAGGATCGAACGCAGCTGTGGAACGAGCTCGCCGCGCAGATCGCGGTGGACAGCATCCGCGCCACCACCGCCGCCGGCTCCGGGCACCCGACCTCGTCGATGTCGGCCGCACACCTGCTGGCGGTGCTGTTCGCCGATCACCTGCGCTACGACGTGAAGGATCCCGCGTTCCGCGGCAACGACCGGTTCGTCCTGTCGAAGGGCCACGCGGCGCCCGGGCTCTACGCGACGTTGAAGGCGATCGGCGCGTTCGGCGACGCCGAGCTGCTCTCGCTGCGGAAGGAAGGCTCACCGCTGCAGGGTCATCCCGCGCCGATCCCGGAGATGCCGTGGATCGACGTCGCGACCGGCTCGCTCGGCCAGGGCCTCGCCGTCGGACTGGGCATGGCGCTCGCGATGCGTCTGGACGGGACCGACGGTCGCGTGTGGGTGCTGCTCGGTGACTCCGAGGTCGCCGAGGGATCGGTGTGGGAGGCGATGGAAGCGGTCTCGTTCCACGGGGCGGCCGCGGTCACCGCGATCCTCGACCTGAACCGGCTCGGGCAGCGGGGACCGACGATGCACGGGTGGCACGCCGACGTGTTCCGCGACCGCGCACAGGCGTTCGGCTGGACGGTCCTGGAGATCGACGGGCACGACGTCGAGCAGATCGACCGGGCCTATCGCGACGCGGCGTCCGACGACCGGCCGACGTTCATCGTGGCGCGGACGGAGAAGGGCCACGGCGTGTCGTTCCTGGCCGATCAGGAGGGATGGCACGGCAAGGCGGTGCCGGCCGAGCAGATGCCGTCGGCGATCGCCGAGCTCGGCGGCGAACGGCACCTGGTCGTGACGCCGCCCTCGCCGCCGGAGCTGGTGCACCTCGACCTGGAACGCGAGGACGCGGACGCGCCGACGCCCGTCTACGACGGCCCGATCGCGACCCGCAAGGCCGTCGGCGACGCGCTCGCGTGGCTCGCACGCCGGGATCTCGACCTCGTGGTCCTCGACGGCGAGGTCGGCAACTCGACGTACACCGAAGAGGTGGAGGCGGTCGCGCCGGAACGGTTCGTCCAGATGTACATCGCCGAGCAGAGCATGATCGGCGTGCAGACCGGGCTGCAGGCCCTCGGCAAGACGGCGTTCGCGGCCACGTTCGGCGCGTTCCTGACGCGGGCGGCCGACCAGATCCGGATGGGCGCGATCAGCCGCGCGGATCTGCGGATCAGCGGCTCGCACGCGGGGATCTCGATCGGCGAGGACGGCCCCTCGCAGATGGCGGTCGAGGATCTGTCGCTGTTCCGGACGCTGAACGGATCGACCGTGCTCTACCCCGCGGACGGCAACAGCGCCGTGCAGCTCGTCACGACGATGCTCGACCTCGAGGGCATCTCGTACCTGCGGAGCACGCGCGAGGCGACGCCGGCGCTGTACCCGCCGGACGAGGCGTTCCCGATCGGCGGCTCGAAGACGCTGGCGTCATCCGGCGACGACCGCGTCACCCTGGTCGCCGCGGGCATCACGCTGCACGAGAGCCTGGCCGCCCGCGACCTGCTCGGCGCCGACGGCATCGCGGCGCGCGTGCTGGACTGCTACAGCGTCAAGCCGATCGACGCGGCGACGCTCCGTCGCGCCCTCGACGAGACGGAGCTGCTCGTCGTGGTCGAGGATCACCGCGTCGAGGGCGGCCTGGGCGACGCCGTGCTGGACGCGCTCGCGGCGACCGGACCGCTGCACGGCCGGGTCGTGAAGATCGGCGTCGACCGGATGCCCGGCTCGGCCACGGCCGAACAGCTCCGCTCGTGGGCCGGCATCGACGCCGCGGGGATCGCGGCGCGCGTTCGCGACCTCCTCCGCTAGGCCGACCGCGAGGCCATCGCCCCGGGGATCCCGCCGAAGGCGTACGCGATGATCTCCTCCGGCGGCACCGGCCGGGAGAAGAAGAAGCCCTGACCGAGCTTGCAGCCGCGCTCCCGGAGGAACGCGAGCTCCTCCGCGGTCTCGATCCCCTCGGCGAGCGTCGTCATGTCGAGCCCGTTCGCCAGCTCGAGGAACGCCGAGACGATCGAGGCCGACTGCCGGTCCTCGTTGACGCCGGACACGAACGACCGGTCGATCTTCAGCACCCGGACCGGCATCTCGCGGAGGCGGGACAGGGAGGAGTACCCGGTCCCGAAGTCGTCGATCGCGATCGAGAAGCCGGCGGCGTGCAGCTCGTGGAGGATCTCCTGCGCCCGGTCGGGATCGAGCATCGCCGAGGTCTCGGTGACCTCGACGAGCACCCGCGACGGGTCCACGCCGCTCGCGCGGAACTCCTGCTGGATGCGGCGCGCGAGATCGGGCTGCCAGAACTGCCGCGGGGAGAGGTTGAACCCGACCTCCAGATCGATGTCGAGCTCCCGCCACGCCTGCACCTGATACGTCAGCTCCCGGACCACCCAGTGGCCGATCTGCTCGATGAGCCCCAGCTCCTCGGCGAGCGGGATGAACTCGCCGGGCGGCACGAGCGTTCCGTCGGCCTCCATCCATCGGATCAGCGCCTCGACCCCGATCATCCTGCCGCTCTCCAGGTCGACCACGGGCTGGTAGTGCAGGACCCAGCGCTGCGTCTCGACCGCCTTGCGGAGCCGGGTCACGAACTGCAGCTTCGCGGAGGAGTCGAGCGCGCTGCCCGCCGACAGCACGAACCCGGACCGGCCGCCCTTCTTCGCCTCGTACATCGCCGACTCCGCGTTCCGCTGGAGCGTGCCGGCGTCGGCCGCGTCGTCGGGGAACATGCTGATCCCCACGCTCGCCGCGACGTACACCTCGGTGCCGTCGACGCCGAACGGCGCCAGCAGGGACTCCTGGATCCGCTGCGCGACCGACTCGGCCCGCATCACGGCCCCGTCGATCCCGCCGTCGTCGCGCGCGAGGTCGGCGAGCAGCAGCAGGAACTGGTCGCCGCCGCGGCGAGCGACCAGGTCGGTCTCGCGCGCCGCCTCGCGGAGGCGATCGGCGACCGCGATGAGCAGCGCGTCGCCCGCCTGGTGGCCGAGCGAATCGTTCACGAGGCTGAAGTCGTTCAGATCGACGCAGAGCACCGCCACGGACCCGTCGTGGCGCCGGGCGCGGGAGACGGACAGGTCCAGGAGCTCCTCGAACATCGCGCGCGACGGGAGCCCGGTGAGCTCGTCGTGATACGCCTGGAACGCGACCTCCTCCTCGGTGCGCTTGCGTTCGGAGATGTCGATCATCACGCCGTGGGAGTATCGAGGCATGCCGCGGTCGTCACAGACGACGCGCGCGGCGTCGTGCACCCACACCACCCGCCCGTCCTTCGCGAACATCCGGTACTCCAGGCGGAAGGGCTCGCCCGTCTCGTTGTGGCGCGCGTTCTCCGCCAGCGCGCGAGCGCGATCGTCGGGATGCAACGCCCGCGGCCAGAGCCCGGGATCGTTGCACCACTCCTGCGGCGCGTAGCCCAGCAACGTCTCGATCTGCGGGCTGACGTAGATCGACGACGCGCTGTCGTCGATCGCGTCGATGTACGTGACCGCGGGCCCCTCCTCGACGATGGAACGGAACAGATCGTCGCGCAGACGCTCGTCCTCGGCCGCCCGCTGCACGGCGACGGATGCCGACAGCGCGTCGACCAGCTCCCGTACGACCGCCTCGTCCCGGGCGGTCCACGGCCGTTCCGTGCACAGGTCGATGCCCACGAACCCCCACCATTCGCCGGTCACCGTCACGGGCACCTGCCAGGTCGCGACCGTTCCCTCCGCGCGAAGCACCCGGTGCTCGGGCTCGCGCAGGTCGTGGATCGTCTCGACGATCTCCTCGCCCCCGCCCATCACGTCGATCCAGCGCTGGAAGTCGGGGTAGTAGGGGTGCAGGTGGTTGCGCGGGTCGTCGAAGAGCTGGCGGATGCCCGGCGCGTCCCATTCCCCGCACAGGTCCATCCACAGCCGCCCGTCGGGGCCGCGGCGGTTCTGGAACACGTAGCAGCGGTCGACGCCGGTCGCCTCCCCGGCCGCCGTGAGCACGTCGGGGAGGACCGACCGCCAGTCACCTTCCGCCGCTCGCAGCGGGCCGGTCACGGGCGTGGTCGAACCCGCGGGGTCGTGCTCCGAAGCCCCCATCACGCTGGAACCATCGGCAGGGCCCCGATGCCCCTGAAGGCAGCCTGAAGGCAGCCCGGCTGGCGAGACCTGGTGGCCTGCTACCCTTTGCGCCGATGGCCGAGTACAAGCAGGTCCTGCACGAGCGGCTCTACGTCCGCGTGCCGGGGACCGACAAGCTCCGCAAGACCGCCTCCGCCCGGGTGAAACACCTGCTGGCCAACGGATGGCGCGAGATCGAGCGCACCCAGACGCCCGACTACATCCAGATCCGCTACGAGCGGACCGGCCACGCGCCGATGAAGGCGCGCCTGCCGAAGAAGGGCCCCGAGATCCGTGACCAGCGCCGCCCTCGCCGCGATGGTCAGAACTTCGGCGGCCCCCGGGGTCGTCGGTAGGTCGTTCGTCTTTCCCCGACCACCCTCTTCCGTTCACGGCCCTTTCACTTCCTCCGAATTTCGAAGTACCCCTAACCACCGAATATCCTTCGGTTGAAGGTCGTCAGCGCCGGACAAACATCGAGTATCATCAAGTCCTTCCCCAGGATGTCCGGGCGGCAGCTCGGCCTGTGCCAGCGACCAGAGATACGGAGCGACCACGTTGAGCACCGAGTTCCACACCCAGCCCTCGAACGTCCGCCCAGGCCCTCGCGACCCCCAGGCGCACGCGGCCGAGCAGCCGTTCCGCTACCCGCTCGAGCGGCCGTTCGTCGAGCCCGACTGGCGACGCCTCCCCGGCTACCGCGACGTCACCGACGAGCAGTGGCGCTCCGCGCAGTGGCAGCGCGCCCACAGCGTCAAGAACCTGAAGGAGTTCAAGGAGGTCTTCGGGGACCTCCTCGACGACGACCTCCTTGCCGACATCGAACGCGACCAGGTGGAGCGCGCGACGATGTCGATGCTGATCCCCCCGCAGATGCTCAACACGATGATCGAGGAGGATCTGCGGGCCGACCCCGTCCGCCGCTACATGGCGCCGGCCTACAGCGAGCGCGAGCCCGAGTGGCCGAGCCACCCGATGGCCTCACGCGACTCGCTCCACGAGGCCGACATGTGGGCCGTCGAGGGGCTCACGCACCGGTACCCCACGAAGGTCCTCGCCGAGATGATCCCGACCTGTCCCCAGTACTGCGGGCACTGCACGCGGATGGACCTGGTCGGCAACGACACGGCGCAGGTGCTGAAGTACAAGTTCGAGCTGAAGCAGAACGACCGCTGGGACGCGATGCTCGACTACCTGCGATCCACGCCGCAGGTCCGCGACGTCGTCGTCTCCGGCGGCGACATGGCGAACGTCCCCGCGAAGCGCCTCCAGGAGTGGCTGTTCAAGCTGATGGACATCGAGAACATCCGCGATGTCCGGATCGCGACGAAGGGCCTGATGGGCCTGCCGCAGCACTTCCTCCAGGACGATGTGCTCGCCGCGTACGAGGCGATCGCCGTGCGCGCGCGCGAACGCGAGGTGGACGTCGCCGTGCACACGCACGTGAACGCCGCGCAGCAGGTGACGCCGCTCGTCGGCGACGCCGTGCGACGCCTGCTCGACATGGGCTACCGCGACGTGCGCAACCAGGGCGTCCTGCTCCGCGGGGTCAACACCACGCCGCAGCAGCTGCTGGAGCTCTGCTTCACGCTCCTGGATCACGGGAAGATCCTCCCGTACTACTTCTACATGTGCGACATGATCCCGAACGCCGAGCACTGGCGGCTGGCGGTCTGGGAGGCGCAGGAGCTCCAGCACGCGATCCTCGGCTACCTGCCGGGCTTCGCGACGCCGCGCTTCATCTGCGACGTGCCGTACGTCGGCAAGCGGTGGGTGCACATGACCGACCGGTACGACCGCGAGCGCGGCATCTCGCACTGGCGGAAGAACTACCGGACCGGCATCGAGGCCGACGATCCCGACGCGACCGAACGCCACTACCACTACTACGACCCGATCTCGACCCTCGGCCCGGAGGGTCAGGCGTGGTGGCGCGCGAAGATCTCGGCCGGCGTCGACGACCTGCTCGCCGAGCTCGAACGCGAGCAGGGCGTCACGGCTGCGAGGTAGTTCGCCTGCGCTTCGCAGCCGCGACCAGACCCGCACCGATCGCACGAGCAACGCCACCGTCACGCCAACCACGATCCAGATCGTGGACGATCCTGCCGTGTCCGTCGTCGCGACGACGGGGTTGGCCGGCGACAGCCCTGCAACCTCGGCCGGCGGCGGCGTCTCGAGCGGCCGCGACGGACGGCCGTCGTCGCCGGCTAGGAAGTCGCACGTGTCCATGTCGCGGACGACGACCGTCCACCGCATCTCCGTCAGATCCACCTTCCCCAGGTCGTCGCCGACCTCGCCCAACAGGAGCCGCCCCGGGACCTGCAGCGTCAACGTGCCGCCGTCGATCACCGGCGGATCGAACGGCGCCGCGCCGCCCTCCGGGATGAAGAGCAGCTCGAGCGGCTGCTCCGTCGACGTGGCGTCGAAGCGGATGATCCGGTTGAGGTCGCGGTAGTGCAGCCCCCGGTACGCGAACGAGACGGTCGGGATCGTCGGATCGCGCACCAGGATGTCGATCCGGAACGCCGGCATCTGCGGATCGGGGACCGGGAGCGGCGCGCGCGAACCGCAGGCGCCAGACGGCCGAGGTGCCCTGTTCGCCGATCCAGCCCTCGGCCGAGAGCAGGTCGGGGACGGTGCCCGGCGCGGTGCCGTGCCCGCGGCAGGCGCCGGTGTCGCCCGGAGGATCCGCGGCCGCCAGCAGCAGCGGGGACAACAGGACGATCGCGGCCGCGACGATCCGCCGGATCACGTCGGGCAGCTGAGGTCTTGCAGCTTCGGATAGTTCATCCGGGGCGGGTCGGTGAAGTCGAACGCCCCCGCCAGTGGCGAGGCCTGGGCGTCGCGGTCCGTGAGCGGCTGCAACCCGTGCAGCTCCTCGATGAACTTCAGGACCGAGGAGAACTCGTAGGTCGTGGGGTCGATCGAGCCGCCGGCCGGGTTGTCCCCCGCGCGCGTGTACGGCGAGATGATCAGGGCGGGCGTCCGGGGGCCGAGGCCCATGATGTCGTAGTGCGGCGGCACGACGTGGTCGTAGAACCCGCCGAAGTCGTCCCACACGATCACGAGCGCCGTGCTGGCCCAGAACGTGCTGTGGAACAGCGCGTTGAGGTACTCGACCGTCCAGTTCTGTCCCTCGCAGACGCTGACGCCGGCGCCGGGGTGCTCGTTCGGGTTCCCCTCCGGTGGGATCAACCACGAGACCTCGGGCAGGTCGCCGTCGTCGATGTCGGTGAGGAACTGGTCGGGCGACTGCACGTTCTTCCACAGCGGCCCGAACCGGATGTGCCGCACGGCCTGGAGCGCGTTCATCCACACGTCCGGCGTCGCGTAGTACTTCCAGCTGATGCCGGCCTGCTCGAGTTCGTCCGGCAGGGTCTTGATGTTCACGCACGTCCGCGTGTTCACCCAGTACGACGCGATCTTGTACTGGTTGACGATGCTGTCGGTGACGTGCTCCTCCAGGTGCATGATCGTCTTGATGTCCTGCGGCGTGAGCTTCTCGATCGGGAAGCGTTTCGTGAACTCGGTGGGGTCGTCGCAGTAGCTGCCCGATCCGGGCGTGGTGCCCGTCGACTTGTTGTCCACGATGCCGTAGGCCTGCGCGGCGACCGTGTAGAGGTGCTCGGGGAACGTCGGGCCGTACATCGACGTGAAGAAGTGGTCGGCCAGGACGAACCGGTCGGCCAGCGTCCAGTACACCGGCAGCGTGTCGCGATCGAACTGCGTGTAGCCCTCGAGGTCCTCGCCCAGCGGCACGCAGTTGAACGCGTCCATCTTGCCGCCGTTGATCGAGATCATGCCCGGGAAGAAGGAATGGCCCAGGTCGTGGGCATAGATCAGCGGCGCGTCCTTCAGGGGCACGGTCCCGGCCGACGGGTAGCCGTTGCCGCAGTTGACGATCTTGCCGGTGGTCGCACCGTCGGCCCCCGGGTAGCGGCCGAAGTAGTTGTCGAACGAGTGGTTCTCCTTCACCAGGAAGATCACGTGCTTGATCGGGTTCTTCCCGGGCACGATCGTCGCGGCCGACGTCGGGACGCCGCCGCCGCCGCTCGAACCGGACGGCGCGCCGGACGTCTTCGTGCCCGTGGCCTTCGTCCCGCCGCCGGACGGCAGGAACTGCCACAGCAGGAAGGCCACCAGGACGACGACGATCGCCGCGAACACCCGGCGCGCCGCGATCTGGCGTCGGGTCGGCCGCCGACGGCGGGTGGATGCCGGCCGGATCGGCGAGCTCGGTCCCTGCTGCATCCGGCGGAGTCTAGCCGCCGCCTCTTGCGGGAGCGAGACGATCCCGAAGCGATCGCGCGCGCTCGAGCAACGCGCGGAACCGAGGCACGCCGGCGAGGTTCCGCAGCTCGCCCGGATCGCTCGCGTGGAGGTAGAGCTCCTCGGTCCCGTCGGCGTTGTCCACGTAGGTGAAGCGCGCCGTGCGGACGCCGGTCCACGGCGGCATGAACGCGTCGCCGCCCCAGTCCAGCCAGACGCCGGCGCTCGGGGAGGCGGCGCCCGGCCGTACACGAGCGGCGCCAGGCTGATGCCGTCCTGCGGCAGGCGTGGCGAGGTCCCGGCCAGGGCGGCGATCGTCGAGGCCACGTCGACGTTCGACGACGAGGTCCGGCATCGTCGCGGCCTTCGCCCACGGCGTCCGGATCGCGAACGGCACCCCGATCGACGGCTCGTACGGGAACCGCTTGCTCTGCAGGCGGTGTTGGCCGAACTCGAACCCGTTGTCCGTCATGAAGATGATCACGGTGCGGTCGAGCTCCCCTCGCGCGGTGATCGTGGCGACCAGCTCGCGGAAGACGTCGTCGACCGACAGGAGCGTCCGTCGTTCCGCGAGGTCTTCCGGCGCGGAGCGCTTCCAGCGCCGCGGGGCCGATCGGCGGCATCGCGCGGACGTATCCCGGCTTGCCCGCGCACGTCGTTCAGCTCCCTGCGGGGACGCCATCGGCGGCCGGAACCCGTCGAACGCGTGGCGTACCGAGGCGCGGGGATCGACGGGACCGTGCGGCGCGTTCGGCGAGAAGTACAGGAACCACGGCTCCGACGCCGGCGCCGCGCGCAGGAACGCGTCGGCGGCGCCGCCCAGCACGTCGGTCGCGTAGTCCTCCGGCGCGTCGCCGAAGGACCGCACGACGCCCTGGTCGACCACGTCGTAGTCGAAGTACGCGGTCGATTCGTTCGTGTTCTCCTTCGCGAACCACCGGTCCCATCCCGGGGGCACGTACGGCGCGCCGCCGAACGGGTAGTTGTTGAGGTACTTGCCGACGAGGCCGGTGGTGTAGCCGGCATCGTGCAGCCACACCGGCAGCGTGTTCGTGTCGTCCAGGTTCGGGCCCCTCCTGTGTTGTCGCGGACGCCGGTGTGCACGTCGTATCGCCCGGTCAGCAGGGTCGAGCGCGATGGGCAGCACAGCGGCGTCGAGACCACGGCGTTCGGGAACCACAGCCAGTGCCCGGCCGGATCGCGCAGCTGCGACTGGAACCACGGCATCGCCGCCGGCTCGGTCGGCAGGGTGTCGAGCGACTGGTCGTCCGTGAGGACCAGCAGGATGTTCGGCGCGGTGCTCCGCGCGGGGGACGGGGACCGGATGACCCGGATCACGATGGCGGCCAGCAGCACGGCCAGCCCGAAGGCGAGCCACCGCCTCAGCGCGGTTCCTTCCGGACCTTCCAGATGTGCTCCCCGGGGAAGTCGCGAGCCCACGCCAGGGGCGCGAAGTCGTACGTGCTGGTCGCGTCCGGCGGCGGCCGGATCTCGATCAGGTCCTCGATCGCGAACCCGTTCGCGCGGAACAGCCGGATCCACTCGCCGTACGGGAGCTGCCAATCGACCGAGTCGCCCCAGACCATCCTGCCCAGCTCGAAGTACGGCCGGTGGAGCTCGCGATCGGGCGGCGCGTCCTCTCCCTCCCCCCACGCCATCGCGATGATCGGGGTGGCGATGTTGAACACGAGCCGGCCGCCGGGACGCAGCACCCGGGCGGCTCCGGGGATCGTGACGTGCGGATCGGTGAACGTCGTGGCGCCGTGATCGCAGAACACGAGGTCGAAGCTGGCGTCGGCGAACGGCAGCTCCTCGGCGCTCGCGCGAACGAGCGGGTACCGGACGCCGCTGTCCCGCATGTTCGGCGCCGCCGCGGCCAGCTGGTTCGCGCTGAAGTCGAGGCCGATCACCCGCGCGCCGCGCATCGCGACCGCGATCCCCACCTGGCACGCGCCGCAGCCGAGCTCCAGCGCGTCGAGGCCGTGCACGTCGCCGAGCGCACCCAGCTCGTCGTCGGTGATCCCCCAGGTCCCCCAGCGGACCCGGTCCCACCGGTTCAGCTGCGAACGGTGCGTCGCCTGGTACTCGGCCGAGTCGGCCTCCCAAGACGCGAGGTTCGCGCGGACGTCGTCGCGGCTCATCGGTCCATCCACCCTCCGTCGCGCCCGTTCGCGTCGGCCACGATCCCGGCCGCGATCGACAGCGCGATCTCCTCCGCCCGGCGTCCGCCGAGGTCGAGGCCGACGGGGCTGCGCAGGCGGCCCAGCTCGTCCTCCGACAGACCCAGGGCGCGGAGCGCGTCGAGGTGCCGCTGGACGTGCCGCCGCGAGCTCATGATCCCGACGAACCGCGACGGCGATCGCAGCGCCGCCGCCAGCGCGTCGGAGGCGTAGGGCGCGTCGTGATCGGTCACCACGACGACGTCGTCCGACGTCAGGTCCAGCTCCTCGATCGAGGAGGCGACCGGCGCATCGCCCGGCACCACGCGTTCGGCGCGCGGCTCGACGATCACCGCGTCGTAGCCCACGCCGGTCAGGTCGGCGCGGAGCGCGCGCGCGACGTCGGTCGCCGAGACGGCGACGAGTCGCGGCCGCGGCCGGTGCGGCTCCAGGTACACCTCGACGTCGCCGTCGTCGTGGTGCAGGACGGCGGTCGCCGGCTCGCCGCGTTCCCACGCGGCCGTCGCCGCTCCGACGGCCTGCTCGTCGAACTCCGCGCACCCGAGCGTGCCGCGCACCGGACCGCCGGGCTCGACGCTGAGGTGCATCCCGACGCGGCACGGCGGCGCGCCGGCCACGACCTTGACGGCGGTGACGTCGACGCGGCCGGGCGAACGCGGCTCCGCGGCGCGCATGCTGCGCGTCGCTGCGTGCCGGTGCGGCGCGGGCTCGCCGGTGGGATGCGGACCGGTCGCGCCCGCGAGCAGCTCCACCGCGTGCGGCAGGACGGGCACGATCGCCTCGAGCGACCCGCGGACGCCGCCCGGGCTCCCCGGGAGGTTCACGACGAGCGAGGATCCGCGGGCGCCGACCACGGCGCGGGACAGCGCCGCCATCGGCGTCGAGGCCAGACCGGCGGTGCGCATCACCTCGGCGAGACCCGGCGCCTCGCGCTCGATCACCGCGCGCGTCGCCTCGGGGGTCACGTCGCGCGGGCCGAACCCGGTGCCGCCCGTCGTCACGACCAGCGCGTGCGCATCGCTGAGGCGCCGCAGCGCCTCCTCGATCGCGGGTCGCTCGTCGGGGACCACGACGCGCTCCGCGACGTCGAAGCCGGCCGCGCGGAGCAGCTCCTCCGCGGCGTCGCCGGACGCGTCCTCGCGCGTGCCGTTCGCCACGCCGTCGGAGACCGTCACGACCGCCGCCGTCGGCTGCGCGGGCATCTCAGACCTCGGCCGGGCTGGCGTCGAACGCCTCGAACGCGTCGATCGTTCGCTCCGACGAACGCGGGCACCGCGCGGAGGCTCTTCTTCCGGCGGAACGCCTGCCCGACGAGGATCGTCGCACCCTGCCGGTCGAGCCACGTGGCGAGGGTCTGCAGCGTGCCGCGCGGCGCGACGTCGCACGTGCAGAAGACCGCCGCCGGTCGCCCCTCGAGCGGCGGCAACGCGGCGACCGCCTCCTGGACGCCGGCGGCCGGGCCGACGCCGAACACGATCGCCCCCTTGACCCACGTGCCCACGATCAACGCCTCGGCCGCGGCGACGGTGCCGACGTCGACGCTCCGAAGCGGCGCGGTCGACGCCGCGACGCCCCGCGACATCAGCTCGTCGCGGATCGCCCGCGCGACGGTCAGCGTGAAGCCTCGATGGGACTCGTAGAGGATCAGCACGCGCATGGCCGATATGCATAGCACGTTAGGCTGGCGCCGACCCCGAGAGGCCCCCAAGAGCGTGCGAGGGAAGGCGCGAGGAAGGACCCGATGGATCCGCTCGAGCAGCTCGCGGCAGCGCTGGACCTCGAGGCCCCCACGCGGCAGGAAACGGCCAGCGTCCTCGACCTCGCGCGCGACGTCGCCCACGGCACCGAGCGGAGGATCACGCCGCTCGCCACGCTCCTGCTGGGCATGAGCGTGCAGCGCCGGATCGCCGAGGGCGCCACCCGGAGCGAGGCGCTCGACGCCGCGATCGCGGACCTGCGCGCCGCGCTGCCCCCCGTCGCCGAGGGGGACGCCTAGGCCGGAGCGCGACGCCCGGGGTACGCTGGGCGGAGCCATGGAGCCGCACCACGACCCCGACCACGATGCCCACCACCGGCCCGCTGACCGACACGTTCGGCCGCGTCGCCGACGACCTGCGCATCTCGGTCACCGACCGCTGCAACTTCCGGTGCACGTACTGCATGCCGGCCGAGGGCGTGAAGTGGCTCCCGAAGGACGAGATCATGACCTTCGAGGAGCTGACCCGGATGCTCGGCGTGTTCGTCGGGCTCGGCGTGCGCTCCCTGAAGGTGACCGGCGGCGAGCCGACCGTCCGCGCCGACCTCCCGACGCTGATCCGGATGTTCCGCAGCGTCGGCCCCGACCTCGACATCTCGATCACGACGAACGGCATGCTGCTGGAGCCGCTCGCCGAGGCGCTCGCGGAGGCCGGCGTCGATCGCGCGACGGTGTCGTGCGATTCGCTCCTGCGGCACCGGTTCGCCGAGATGACGCGGCGGGACGCGCTCGAGCGGGTGCTGGGCGGCGTGCGCGCGGCCGAGGCGGCCGGGCTCACGCCGATCAAGATCAACGTCGTCGTGATCGGCGGCACGAACGACGACGAGGTGGTCGGCTTCGCGCGGTGGGCGCGGGAGACCGGCTACGAGGTCCGGTTCATCGAGTACATGCCGCTGGACGCGCAGCACGCGTGGGAGCGGGAGAAGGTGGTGCCGGCCGCGCGGATCCTCGAGCGGATCGACCGGGCGTTCCCGCTGGCGTCGGCCCATCGCGACGGCGAGCCCGCCACCACCTACACGTTCGCCGACGGCGCGCCCGGCAGGATCGGCGTGATCGCGAGCGTGACCGAGCCGTTCTGCGACACCTGCAACCGGCTCCGCCTCACCGCCGAGGGACAGTTCCGCAGCTGCCTGTTCGCCCTCGAGGAGACCGACCTCCGCGGACCGATGCGCGAGGGCGCGAGCGACCTCGAGCTGGCGCAGCTGATCCGTGCGGGGGTCTGGGCGAAGTGGTCCGGCCACCGGATCAACCACGCCGACTTCGTGCAGCCCGCGCGGTCGATGTCGATGATCGGCGGCTGAGGCCCGACCGAGGCTCAGCCCGGGAGGTTCTCGATCGCGAGCCGCGGGATCGGATCGCCCGGCTCGAAGCCCAGGATCTGCGCGTAGAACGACAGCTCGGCCTCGGCCGCTCGCCGGATCGTGTCGGCCTTGCGGAACCCGTGCTGCTCGCCCTCGAACAACAGGTACGCGTACGGGAGGCCCTTCGCGCGGAGCGCGCCGACCATCAGCTCGGCCTGGGCGGGCGGCACGATCACGTCCTCGGCCCCCTGCAGGACCAGCATCGGGGTCGACAGCATCTCGACGTGGTTGATCGGGCTGCGCTCCCGGTAGAGGTCCTCGGCCTCCGGCCACGGCCCGATCAGCGTGTGCTCGTACGCGCACTCGAACTTGTGCGTGCCGCCCGCCGCGAACGGCACGAGGTCCGCGATGCCGAAGTAGCTCGCGCCGGCCGCGAAGTCGTCGTGGAACGTCAGCGCGCAGAGCGTCGTGTACCCGCCGGCCGACCCGCCCCGGATCACGAGCCTCGCCCCGTCCACCCGTCCCTCGTCCGCGAGGAAGCGAGCGGCGTTGATGCAGTCGGTCGTGTCGACGACCCCCCAGTTGCCGTTGAGGCGCTGCCGGTACGCGCGGCCGAACCCGGTGCTGCCCCCGTAGTTCACGTCGACCACGGCGAAGCCGCGGCTGGTCCAGAACTGGGTCTCGACGTCCAGCGACGGGTCGGCCTGCGACGTCGGCCCGCCGTGGCTCATCACGATCAGGGGCGGGAGCTCCCCCTCGGGGCCGCGGAAGCCGGCGTTCGAGGGGGGATAGAAGTGCGCGAACGCGGTCAGCCCGCCCGCCGTCGGGAACTCGATCGGCTCGGGCGTGGACAGGAACGCGCGATCGACGTCGACCGGGTTGCTCTCGCGGAGGACGTCCACCGCCCGCGTCGTCAGGTCGAGCAGCACGATCTGCGGCGCCGTCGAGGGCGACGCGCCGACGAACGCCACCGACGTCCCCTCGGCCACGAGGCTCGGATGCGGGATCACGGTCTGCGGCAGGTCCATCTCGGTGAGCTCGCCGGTCTCCGGATCGAGGATCCCGGTGTGATCGACCCCGCCGTCCGTGGAATGGCACACGATCCGGCCGTCGCCCAGGAACGCGTACGACGACGCCCCGAAGATCCACTGCGGCCAGCCGAACTCGGCCGGCGCCGGATGCACCGTCTGGCGTTCGCCGTCGCGCTCGCGTTCGAGGTTCCACCGATCGCTGCGATCGCTCGCCCAGTAGAGCTCGCCGCCGGGGCTCCACGTCGGCTGCCAGATCGACTCCTCGCCGCCGCGCCCGGCCACGTGCCGGGCCTCCCCGAGCGTCCCGTCGGCGGCGAGGTCCGCCACGAACAGCTCGGTGCCGTCCCACGGCATCCAGGGGAGATCCCACGCCAGGAAGCAGAGCTTCGTGCCGTCGGGCGAGATGCGCGGATCGGAGTAGAAGTCGCGGCCCGACGCGATCACCCGAGGCTCCGCCGAGCCGTCGGTCGGGATCGCCACGAGCTCGTTCAGGACGTCCTCGGGAACGCGCTCGCCGACGTGCCGTTCGCGCACGCCGAGCCACCATGCGCCGTCGGCCGTGACGCGCCCGTCCGCGAACCGATGCGCGCCGCCCGTCTCCGGCGTGATCGGGACCGGCTCGCCCGCGCCGGGCGTGTGCCGGTACAGCCGCTGATCGTCGAAGTTCGAGAAGAACACGACGCCGCGGTGCACGACGAACGCGCCGCCGCCGTACTCGTGGGCCCTCGTGCGGACGCTGAAGCCGGCCGGAACCACGTCGGCCGGCGCGCTGAACGCGTCGGCGCGGACCAGCGCGACCCGCCCCGCCTCCTCCGGCCGGGTCTCGGTCCAGTAGACCAACCCCTCGTCCATCGCCACCAGCCCGAGGCGCACCGAGGCCGAGGCGAGCATCGCGGGCGTGATCGGCGAGGACCAGGCGCCGTGCGGCGCGACGTGCGGTTCCGTCACCGCGGCCGCCGGCCGACGACCACGCGGGTCACCTGGAGCTCCCCGCCCTTCGTGCTCTCCACGTCGCGGAACCCGCCCTGGGTGAACACCTTCCGGACCTCGCGCGCGCGGTCCGGGTCGGTCTCCATCAGGAGCCATCCCTTCGGACGGAGCCACGCGGGGGCCTCATCGACGGTGCGGCGCACCAATCCGAGCCCGTCGTCGCTCTGGTCGGTGAGCGTGTGGACCGGCTCCCATTCGCGGATCTCGTCCGGCAGGTCCTGGACCTCCTCGCGCGCGACGTACGGCGGGTGCATCGTGATCACGTCGACCTTCCCGCGGAGCGTCGGCGGGATCTTCGCGAAGAGGTCGCCGGTCACGAAGTGCGCGTCGAGCCCCAGTCGCTTCGCGTTCCGGCGGGCGAGCGCCGTCGCATCGGCCGAGAGGTCGGTGCCGTAGACGGTCGAGCCGGGCACCTCGTCGGCGACCGAGAGCGCCACCGTGCCCAGGCCGGTCGCCAGATCCACGTGGACCGGCGCCTTCCGCTTGCGCAGCCGCCGGATCGCCTGCTCGGCGAGGAACTCCGTGGAGTCGCGCGGGATGAACACCCCCGGAACCACCTTCAGCTCCAGCCCGCGGAACTCGGTGTACCCCGTGATCAACGGGATCGGCTCGCCGGTCGCGCGCCGGGCGATCGCCGCCTCGAACGTCGCCGCGTCCTCGTCGGAGATCTTCTCGTCGGGATCGGGCTCCTCGCCGCCCATCACGAACGCGAGCAGCACCTCGGCCTCGATGCGCTCGCGACCCTTCTGCCAATGGTCGATCGCGTCGGAGGCTTTCAGCGTTCGCGTGGCGCTCTCGACGAGCTTCCGGGCCTTCATCGGCCGCCCATCGTACCGGGTGCGCTCGGTACACTCGCCCCATGCCCGCTTCGAAGGACGCGAAGCCCGCCGCGCGCCCGAAGACGAGGACGTCGCGCCCGAAGCGGCCCGACCCGCCGGACGCGACGGCGACGATCGAGCTGACCGGCGACCGTCTCGTCGTGCGGATCCCCGGCAACGGGGAGCGGAAGACCTCGGGCGGCCTGCTGATCCCCGCCACCGCGATGCCCGCGCCGAAGCGGCTCGCGTGGGGCGACGTGACCCTGGTCGGCCCGGACGTCCGCGTGGCCAAGAAGGGCGACCGCGTGCTGTTCCTCCCGTCCTCGGGCCTCGAGGTCGAGCTGGAGGGCGAGGACCTCGTGCTGCTGCGCGAACGCGACGTGCAGGCGGTCTCGACCGGGCCGGCCGACGCGAAGGACCGGTCGCCGGGCCAGTACCTCTAGTACCTCTAGGCCTCGACGAAGCTCAGCCGCACCGTCCGTTCGTCGTTCTCGTGGTTCGGATCCACGAACACGACGGACTGCCAGGTCCCGAGCTGGAGCTCGCCGGCGACGACGGGCACCGTCAGCGACGGCGACACGAACACCGGCAGCAGGTGATCGCCGCCGTGCCCGACGCTCCCGTGGCGATGCCGGTAGCGGTCCTCGCGCGGGAAGATCCGCTCGAGGAGATCCTCCAGGTCCTCCTCGGAGCCGCTGCCGGTCTCCATCAGGGCGATGCCGGCCGTGGCGTGCGGGGCGAACACGTTGACGAGGCCGTCGCCCGAGCCCCGGGCGAACGCCCGGACGCGGTCGGTCAGGTCGATCACCCGGCTCCCACGCGTCGAGATCCGGAAGGTTTCGGTTCGCATCGCGCATCCCCCGGTCGCTCAGCCGCCGGTCGCGAACGTCGGCTCGGCGAGCACCTCGGTGTGCTCGGCGACGTCGAACGCGTCGAACCCCAGTCGCCACGCGTACGCCGGCCACAGGTAGTCCACGACGCGCTCCGCCGGACGGTACACGGCCGTGTACAGCGTGCCGAAGCCGTTCGCGTAGGACGTGGAGAACAGCGGCGCCCGCAGGAAGCTCTCGACGAAGGACGCCAGGTCGACCGCGGGATCCTCCAGGAGGCCGAGGATCGTCTGCTCGCGCTCGATCGTCCGGGTCGCCTTGGCCTGCTCGGGCCACTCGACGATGCCCTGATGGTTCGTGGCGGCCGGGAACTCCCGGAAGATCGGCTCCCGGTCCGGTGAGAGGTACGCGGTCATCACCCGGGCGTCGCGATCCATCACGGTGAGGTTGTGGCTGAGCGAGTACGGCAGCCGCGCCAGCGCCGACCGGGCCTCGTCGACGGTCGTGCACGTCTCCAGCAGGTAGCGCAGCACGATCGGGATCCCGAAGCCGTCGCCCAGGACCCGCCGGCCGCCGAACGTGAGCGAGACGGCGAGGCCGTCGTCGTTCATGCCGTCCAGCAGGCCCCAGAGGCAGTCGGACATCCCCAGCACGCGCTTCTCCAGCAGGTGCGTCGACCAGATCGCGCCCTCGAACCGCGACGGCGCGTAGTCGTAGTTCCGCACGAGCACGGGGCCGCCGGGTCGCACCCACGCGCCCTGCGAGCACGCCGCGAGGTACGGCGGCGGCCGGTAGAGCGAGAGCATCCGGGCCGCCAGGTCCCCGCCGCCGGCCAGCTCCACGACGCGCTCGTACGCCGGCATCAGCTCCGGCATGTGCGCGCGGAGCATCCGGACGCTCGTCGCGTACGAGGGACGGGCCTCCTCGCCGTCGCGCAGGAACCACGATCGGTAGTGCGGCCAGCGTTCCTCGAACATCGCCTGCCACACGGGCCCGAGCTCCAGCTCCTCGTACGCGCGGAACGTGAACGGCAACATGCGCATCGAGGCAGATGTTCTCAGGGCATCCGGGGCCGCGTCGAGCACCGTCGGACCCTAGAGCAGCTTGAAGCCGAACGGCTCCGGCTCGCGCACGGGCGGCTCGCTCGGGCGACAGCGGCACGCTCGCGAACTGATCCTTGATCCCGGTGATCCAGCTCCGCGCCCGCTCCAGCAGCCGGAAGTCGGCGTCCATGAACCGGCCGCGCGTGACGAGGATGCCCAGGTCGGCGCCCGGGTACCGGTATTGGCCCGCACCGGCGATCCGCAGGTAGAACGCCTCGGTCTGGTCGGCGACCGAGTGCCAGTCCGTCTCGCGCCGCGCGTAGCCGATCGCGCCGTCCCGCATCTTCCAGATGCCGGAACCCGGCGCCGACGTGATCAGCTCGGTCGTGTCCTCGGTCTGCTTCAGGATGAACTGCGTCCACTCGTCGAGGTTCGCCACCTGCGCCCATCGCTCGTTCAGCTCGGCCACGTCGATCTCGTAGTCGACGTCCATGAACTCCAGCAGGTGGAACAGGAACAACGGCATGTCGCCGTAGGCCACCGCGGTCACGTTCGTGATGGACGACGCGCCGGTGACCCGGGGGTTCAGCTCGCCGAGCCAGATGTCGCCGGTGTCGGCGTCCAGCAGGAAGTCCAGCTCGAAGTACCCGACGTACCCCTCCGCGCGGAGCCGCTCGCCCATCGCGATCGTGCGCTCGCGCGCGACGCGCCGCTGCGCCTCCGTCAGCAGATCGGGCGAGACGTCGTCCCCGCACCAGCCCCCGTCGTACGGCGTGAGCTCCTCGAACCCGACCAGCTCGGCCATCAGCGGGCCGACCAGGGTGCCGTGCCGCGTGATCACGCCCTCGATCGCCAGCTCGCGGGGATCGATCCGCTTCATCACCTTGATCTGGTTCCCGGCGATCTTCTTCTCGTCGCGCTTCCAGTCCTGCTCGCGCGCGATGAAGAACGTGGTCTGCCCCGAGTCCCCGTACGGCGTCTGGACCACGAGGTCGTCGCCGAGCCCGGCGCCCTCCGCCAGCGCGCGCAGCTCCCGGTACGTCGTGCCGAGCCCCATCGCGTTCGGGACCGAGGGCACGCCGGCCTCGTTGCCCAGGCGCGTCGTCTCGATCTTCGAGTCGAGCCGATGGCGCAGCGCCGCGGACGGGAACGCGACCTCCAGCCCGAGCTCCCCCGCGAGTTCCTCGGTCTCCTCGTCGAACATCAGGAACGCCGCCTTGCCGCCGCCGCCGCGCGACGCGACGAGGTCCGCGACCTCCTTGTGGCCCAGCAGGTAGTTCACGATCTCCTCGATCGACGCGAACGGACCGCTGCGTCTGCTCCTTCGGCACGAACACGTTCGGATGCCAGCCGTCGAACGAGTCGTAGTAGTTGATGTAGCGGAGCTGCGGGACCCACCGGTCGATGCCGAGCAGGTTGAACGCCGTCGCGCTCACGAAGTAGATCGGCGTCTCGTTCGTGCGGAAGAACTGCCGGATCGCCGGCATGCCGCGTCAGCGACGTCGTGCGGACGACCAGGTCGGCTCCGGCCGGCGGCGCGATCGTCGGGCGACGCCGATCCGCCCGCGCGACGAGCCACCACCCGATCGCGGCAAGCACGAAGAAACCGAGGACCAGCACCAGCCAGGTCACGACAGCCCGCACCAGTCGCGGATCAGCAGGCCCAGCACCTGCGCGGTCTGCACCACGCTCGGAAGGTACACCCGCTCTCCGGAGCCGTGCGCGCCCTCCGCGTAGGGGCCGAAGCACACGGCGGGGATGCCCGCCGCCTGGCCGAACACGCGCGCGTCCGTCGTCGAGGTCGTCGCGATCTCGGCGGGCGGCGAGCCGGCGATGCGTGCATGCGCGCCGGAGAGCGCACGCACCAACGCGTGGTCGGGTTCGATCGCGTACCCCTCGCATCCGAACCCGACTGTAGCGCACCTCCGGCGGCAGCGGGAACGACGCCGGATCGTCGGCCGCCGTCGCCGCGACGACCCCTTCGATCCGAGCCTGGAGCTCCCGCACGCTCATCCCCGGGTAGAGCGCGATCCGGTAGCCCGTGATGCACTCGCCCGGCACGGTGGAGGGCCAGTCGCCGCCGGCGATCGTGCCGACGTTCAGCCCGATCGGATGGGCGTACGCGTCGTACGGGACCGGCGGCTCGACGTTCAGTTCGATCTCGAGGGCGCGGAGCGCCTCGATGATCCGCAGGCTCTCCTCGATCGCGTTGACCCCGTGCCCCTCGGCGGCGTGGCCGGCGATCCCTTCGATCTTCACCTGGAACCACAGGACCCCGACCTGGGAGGTGGTGATCGAGGATCCGAACGGCTCGGTGATCACGGCGGCGTCCGCCGCGTAGCCCGCCAGCAGGGTCTGGAGCGTCCCGTTCCCGGTGCACTCCTCCTCGACGACCGACTCGATCGTCACCGGCGCGTGCGGGTGCAGGCCGGCGCGCCGCAGGCCCTTGACCGCCCCGAGGATCGCGGCCAGGCCGCACTTCATGTCGGCGGCCCCGCGTCCGGAGAGCCAGTCGTCCTCGACGTGGGCCACGAACGGATCGCGGTCCACTGCGACAGGGGTTCCGGGCTGACGACGTCGATGTGGCCGTTCAGGATCAGCGAGGAGCCGCCCTCCCGGCCGCCGGTCGCCCACCGAGACACCACGTTCGCCTTGCCGTCCACGTCCCAATCGAACGGGGACCCCAGGGGATGCTCCCGGAGCGCGGCGGCGTCCATCGGCACGTCCACCGGTTCGAGGCCGATCTCGCGGATCGCCTCGCGCATCACCGCTTGGCCGGGTTCCTCGTTCCCAAGGGTGGTGGGCTTCTCCACCAGCCTGGCCAGGATCTCCTGCATCCAGTCCGCCTCGGCGGCGATCGCCTCGGCGATCAGGCCGTCCTCGGGTACCTCAGAAGGAAGCACCGGGAGATCCTGCATCGCGCAAGAGTAGCAACGGCCTGCCCCGCAGCGATATCGCCCGTCCTGCGGATCGGGGCTTGACGTATCGATGTAATGAAGTAATCTCGCCGCATGAGCGAAAAGGGCGACTTCCAGGAGCATCTCGAAGGCTGGTTCACCGGACGGCTCACCGCCGACTGGTTCGTGGGGGCGCCGGAGGTGACGTTCGACCGCGACGAGATCCTGGTCGTGGGAACGCTCGCCGAGCCGGAGCTGTCGACCGACGCGGGCCCGGAGACCCGGTCCGCGGCGATGCAGGCGAGGATCCAGGGGTTCCGCGAGGACACGCGGGCCCAGCGGATGCGGATCGCCGACGAGGCCGAGCGCCGGTTCGGGCGCGAAGATCAGCTGGGGCGCCGTCTGCGGCGACCAGCGGCACCTGTTCACGACCCTCGCGATCCCGGCGATGACCCGCCTGCGGATGCCCGAGCGCCACGTCCTGGACACGCTGGTGGACGCCGGCGTCGCCCGGTCACGGAGCCACGCGCTCGCGTGGTGCGTGCGGCTGGTCTCCGAACGCCAGGAGGAGTGGCTCGCCGACCTCCGCGAAGCCATGAAGTCGGTCGAAGAGGTCCGCAAGGAAGGGCCCGCGCGCCTGACCGCAGCCGTTGGCTTCCAACCGCAGAGATTCGGGCCCGACCGTGCCATTCGGAGAGGCTCTGCCACCGCCGAGCGGCTCGACGGTCGAGCCCGCCGATCAGTGATGCCGATGCACGCCCAGAGGACGATGAGAGAACGCCTGCCGAGAGAAGAACTCCAGCCCTCAGGGGCCAGATCGTGAAGTAGACGGACGCACACGGTGATGGCGCGGCAAAGGCGATGTCCAAGACGCCGACTAACTGAACCCTGGAGGTCTCCGCTGGCGTCGCGTTGAAGAGGTTGAGCGAGCTCCATCCTGCTCATGTAAGACGACATCACCAGAACTCGGCGCGACGGGCTGACTTCGGGCAATACGCCGACGCTGTCGGATATCGCAAGCGAACGACTCGTCGCCATCGGATGACCCATTCCCTGGCATCGACTCAATCTCGGCTACCCGTCGATCAACCTGCCCACCGGCAACGAACAAAGGAATCAGCGATCGACCATGGATGCGCATCGACTCGTCTGCGTATCGACCAATCCGAGCCGGCGGCACCTCATCCGGTCTGCCGTTGTGCGGTACGGGAACGGTTTGTTCGCCCTGTTGCATGAAGCCACAAGTCAGCCGAACGGTTCTCGGAAGGTCGGGCGACGCTCGCCCCCTACCATGGCACGCCTGGCTCAAGGTTCACGACGCCATTGCCGACCACGGAAGTATGGCGCCGGGGGTCTGGCTCAATCGTCGTCGAGCGCGTTCGATCGTGGTCTCGCTCGCCGTTGGAGTCACGCTCCTGCCGCTCGGACACACGCCGGCCGAGGCTCGCCCGCTCACGCCGGCCAAGATCGCGATCACACCGGCATCCGCGCCGGTGACGCCGACTCCGGTCCGCCGCAGATCCCCGTCGTGATCCCGGCAACCACGCGAACCAAGATCCAGAGCGCGAAGACCGTGACGTTCTCCGACCTGACCCCCGCCGACGCATGGGCGAAGCCGGCGATCAAGTACGTCGCGGCCACGAACCCGTGGATGCTCGACTTCGAGCCGAACCCCGACGGCTCCTACGCGTTCCAGCCCGACGTGCTCGAGACACGGAAGTACTTCGCGCGGTCGGTGGTCGAGGCGTTCGCGCCGGATCAGCTGCCCGACCCGTCGATCGTCCTGAGCGACGTCGACCCGACGTCGCCCTGGTACCCGTACGTCGCGGTCGCGGTCGCGAACGGCTGGCTCCCTGCGGACGCGAACGGCGCGTTCCACCCCGACGACCCGGTCACGATGGCGATCGTCCACCGCGCGCTCGTGCTCGCGCTCGGACTGCGGCCCGCGGCGGTCGCGCTGAACCACATCCACACCGCCGACGGCAGCACGTTCAAGGTCCCGGCGAACTTCGGCACGACGTTGCTGGGGATGCGCCTCGGCCTCCGCTACAACGCGCCGACCGGCAAGGAGTCGATGGACGTCGGGCCGCTCGACGATCTCTCGCGCGCGCAGGTGGCGTACTCGCTGTTCCACGCGGCCACGCAGCCGTCGTGGAACATCGACGACCTGCTGACGCAGTACGCGGACGTCGAGCTGCCGCACCTCGGGCCGCGGCGGACGGCGCTGGTGCAGTGGGGCATCAAGTGGGTCGGCTACCCGTACGTCTGGGGCGGCGAGTGGGGGCTGACGAAGCCCGAGCCGGCGGGGCTCGGCGGACAGCCGCGGTCGGGGTTCGATTGCTCCGGCTTCTCGTGGTGGCTCCTGCGCGCCGACGACGGGGTGTGGAAGGTCGCGCCGCCTCGGCCCTACAAGGGCTGGGCGCTCCCGCAGCGGACCTCGATGGATATGGCGGCGCGGACGCCGAAGCGGCTCGGGTACGCGAAGCTGCTGCCCGGCGACCTGATGTTCTACGACGGTGAGGGCAACGGCGTGATCGATCACGTCGACACGTACATCGGCAACGGGTTCGCGCTGGACTCCAGCAGCACGCCGGGCGGCGTGACGATCATGTGGGTCGGCAGCGGCTGGTACCGCGACCACTTCAAGTACGGCCGGCAGATCCTCCCGAACTAGCCGGCGTCGGCGGCGATCGCCGCCTCGAGGGTCGCACGCTGCTCCGGGCTCAGCGGCGCCGAGGTCCGGGTCACGGGATCGTGGGACACCACGACCGATTCCGACTCGGCGGCCACCCAGCCGGCCTTCGCCACGATCTGCTCGGCCGTGCGGATCGACGAGGTCCCGACCCCGATCCCCCGGCACCGCACCGTGACCTCCTCGTCGGCCAGGGACAGCTCGCGGCGGTAGTCGATCGCGATCCGGACGATGACGAACGCGGCGTCCCCCAGGACGCTCCGGACCCAGCGGTCGCGGCATTCCTCCAGGTAGGTGAGGTAGACGGCGTTGTTCACGTGGCCGTACGCGTCCATGTCGCGCCACCGGATGCGGATCGCCATCTCCTCCACGGCGGGCGGAGCATACCGGCCCGGAACAACACGAGAGGCCCCGGATCGAGATCCGGGGCCTCTCGTCGGAGAGAGGGGCTCCACCCCTGCTTTCGGCCGGTGTGACCGGGCGGTTCGAGGCGAGTTGTTGCGGTTCTGTAACGAAAGAGGCCCCGCGAACGGGGCCTCTTTCCGAGTTCTTGGAACGGAACCCTAGAAGTCCATGTCGCCGCCGCCGGGCATGGCGGGGGCCTTCTCCTTCTCGGGCTTCTCGGCCACGACGGCCTCGGTCGTCAGGAACAGGGCGCCGATCGACGCCGCGTTCTGGAGCGCCGAGCGGGTGACCTTCGCGGGATCCACGATCCCGGCCTTGATCATGTCGACGTACTCGCCGGTGGCCGCGTTCAGGCCGTCCTTGCCGCCGGGCTTCTCGATGAGCGAGCGGACCTTCTCGACCACGACGCCGCCCTCGAGGCCGGCGTTCACGGCGATCTGCTTCAGCGGCTCCTCGAGCGCACGACGGACGATGTTCGCGCCCGTGAGCTCGTCGCCCTCGAGGTCCACCTTGCTGAGCGCGCCCTGGGCCACCAGGAGCGCGGTGCCGCCGCCGGGGACGATGCCCTCCTCGACGGCCGCCTTCGTCGACTGCACCGCGTCCTCGATGCGGTGCTTCTTCTCCTTCAGCTCGACCTCGGTGGCCGCGCCGACCTTGATCACCGCGACGCCGCCGGACAGCTTCGCGAGGCGCTCCTGGAGCTTCTCGCGGTCGTAGTCGGAGTCCGTCTTCTCGATCTCGGCCTTGATCTGGTTGATCCGGCCGGTGATGTCCTCGGACTTGCCGGCGCCGTCGACGATCGTGGTCTCGTCCTTCGTGATGTCGATGCGGCGCGCAGAGCCCAGCAGGTCGGCGGTGGCGTTCTCGAGCTTCAGGCCGACCTCCTCGGAGATGACGGTCGCGCCCGTGAGGATCGCGATGTCCTGCAGCATCGCCTTGCGACGGTCCCCGAACCCGGGGGCCTTCACCGCGACGCTGTTGAACGTGCCGCGGATCTTGTTCACGACGAGCGTGGCGAGCGCCTCGCCCTCGATGTCCTCGGCGATGATCACCAGCGGCTTGCCGGCCTGCATGACCTTCTCCAGCACGGGGAGCATGTCCTTGACCGCGGAGATCTTCTGGTTCGCGATCAGGACGTACGGCTCGTCCAGGTGGGCCTCCATGCGCTCGGCGTCGGTGATGAAGTACGCCGAGATGTAGCCCTTGTCGAAGCGCATGCCCTCGGTGAACTCGAGGTCCATCCCGAAGGTGTTCGACTCCTCGACCGTGATGACGCCGTCCTTGCCGACCTTGTCGACGGCCTCGGCGATCTTCTCGCCGATCTCCGGGTCCGCCGCGCTGATGGCGCCGACGTTCGCGATCTCTTCCTTCGAATCCACGTCCTTGGCCTGGTTCTTGATCGACTCGACGGCCAGCTCGACCGCCCGCTCGATCCCACGCTTCAGCGACATCGGGTTCGCGCCCGCGGCCACGTTGCGGAGGCCTTCCTTCACGATCGACTGTGCGAGGAGGGTGGCCGTCGTGGTCCCGTCGCCGGCGACGTCGTCGGTCTTCTTCGCGACCTCTTTCACGAGCTCGGCGCCGATCTTCTCGTTCGGCTCGTCGAGCTCGATCTCCTTCGCGATGGAGACGCCGTCGTTCGTGATGGTGGGGGCGCCCCACTTCTTCTCGAGGACGACGTTGCGGCCCTTCGGGCCGAGCGTGATCTTCACGGCGTTCGCGAGCTGGTCCATGCCGCGCTCGAGCCCGCGCCGAGCCTCCTCGTCGAAGCTGATGAGCTTCGCTGCCATCGGTCTTCCTCCTCTGCTCCGTTCTCAGCCTGGCCTATCGACTGCTAGCACTCGATAGGGGTGAGTGCTAACCGATGGTAGCCCGACAGGAGCCGCAGTGGCAAACGGCGACCCGGTAGGCTCAGCGCGCCATGGCCGCCACCGACCCCGCCTGGATCCGGCGCTTCGCGGCGACGACGCTGGGCTTCCCTCGTTGGGCCGCCGCCGCTCCCGGGAGGCTCGCGCTCGTGACGAACCGGAGCGGCTCCTGGCAGGTCTGGGCGCACGACGTTGCCGACGGCGGCTGGCGGCAGGTGACGGACGAGCCGGTCGGCGTCGAGGCCGTCCACGTCCTGCCGGACGGCCGGATCTGCTGGTGGCGGGACGCGACGGGCGGCGAGCGCGGGCACGCCCTGGCGGTCGACTTCGCAGTGGGCGATCCCGAACCCCTGATCCCGGACCTGCCCGACGGCTGGCCCATGGGCGTGTCGTTCGCGGGATCGAGGGTGGCGATCGGCCTGGAGAACGAGGGCATCTACCGCGTCTACGTCGCCGATCCCGGCGCGCCGGTGCGGATGCTCTACGAACTCAACGGCCCGGCCGGCGTCGGCCGCACCTGGCCCCAGGGCGTCGGCGGCCTCTCGTCGGACGGACGGCTCGTGTGCCTGTCGCACACCGAGCACGGCGACATCCTCCACACCGCGCTGCGGGTGCTCGACGCGGACACCGGCGCGACCGTGGCGGACCTCGACGACGAAGGGCGCAACCTCGACCCCGGCGTCTGGTCGCCGATCGCGGGCGATCACCGCCTCGTCGTGCACGAGCGAGCGCGGCGCGTTCGAGCGGCCCGCGATCTGGGACCTCGACACCGGCGAGCGCCGGGATATCGACGTGGACCTGCCGGGCGCGGCCTTCCCGGTGGACTGGTGGCCCGACGGGTCGGCGCTGCTGCTCCGGCACGAGCACCACGGGCGCGCACAGCTCTATCGGCTGCGACATCGGCTCCGGCGCGCTGAAGCTCGTGGCCGATCCGCACGGCGACATCGGCGACGCCGCCGTCCGCCCCGACGGCGAGGTGTGGTTCGAGGCCAGCGACGGCGTGCGCCCGACGCGCATCCTCGCCGGCGACGGTCGCGAGGTGCTCGCGAACCCCGACGAGCCGGCGCCGGCCGGCCGCCCGTTCCGCTCGGTGTTCGTCGCGAACCCGCACGGCGAGGAGATCCAGTCGTTCGTCGTGACGCCGGAGGGGGACGGGCCGTTCCCGACGGTGCTCTCGGTGCACGGCGGCCCCGAGTGGCACGAACGCGACGCGTTCGACCCGGAGGTCCAGGCATTCGTCGACGCGGGGTACGCGGTCGTCCTCGTGAACTACCGGGGCTCGACCGGCTACGGCAGCCCGTTCCGCGAGGCGCTGATCGGCAACGTGTGCTTCACCGAGACCGAGGACCTCCTGGCGAGCCTCGACGCGCTCGTGGCCGAGGGCGTGGTCGATCCGGCGCGCGTGTTCTGGCACGGGTGGTCCTGGGGCGGCTGCCTCGCCTGCTTCAACGCCGGCGTGCATCCCGAACGCTGGCGGGCCGTGTTCGCGGGGATCCCGGCCGGGGACTTCGTCGCGGCCCACTGGGCCTCCGCGCCCGAGCTCCAGGCGTGGGACGACGCCGTCTACGGCGGGAGCCCCGACGACGTCCCCGACGCCTACCGGCGGAGCGACCCGATGACCTACGCCGCGAACGTGACCGCGCCCGTGCTCATCATCGCGGGCAAGAACGACCCCCGGTGCCCGCCGGAAGGGGTCGACCCCTGGGTGGACGCCGTCCGCGCGGCGGGCGGGACCGTCGAGGTCGAGTACTACCCCGAGGGCCACCACACGAACAGCGTCGCGGGCCAGGTGCAGCACATGCAGCTGATCCTCGACTTCTTCGACCGATACCGCTGAGCCGCAGAGCCCGGAGCCTAGAGCCCGGAACTGGTGACCCGGACCGGCCGGATCTCGATGATCACGGTGGTCTCCGGCACGATCGGATACGTGCTCACCGGGTACTGGGGGAACTTCTCGTTCAGCAGCGCCGCGTCGCGGTCGAACTCGGGCCCGCCGTCCACCAGGTAGGCCTTCCCGAACACGATCACCTGCTTCAGCCCGTGCTCCCAGTCCTCGGAGTACTCGTCGAAGGAGATGCACACGTTGTCGTTGTCGCGGATGTTCGCGACCTTCCGGTCGTAGGCCGACGCGATCAAGATCCGATCGAGGTCGAGCGCGGGGCAGACCGGCACGACGTGCGGCGTGCCGTCGAGCGTCACGGTGCCGAGGTGCGCGACCCGCGCCGCGTCGACGAACGCCGCCTGCGGCCCTGCGAGCTCGCCGCTCATTCCTCGGGCGGCGCCGTGGCGACCTGGTCGTGGATCTGCTCGACGATCTCGGCGTTCGCGAGCGTCGTCACGTCGCCGAGGGTGTTCCCGCGGGCGACGTCGCGCAGCAGCCGGCGCATGATCTTGCCCGACCGGGTCTTCGGCAGGTCGGTCGTGAACACGATGTTGTCCGGCTTCGCGATCGGACCGATCACCTTCGCGACGTGCTCGCGGAGCTCCTGCGCCATCGCGTCGTCGCCCTCGTAGCCCGACTTCAACGTCACGAACGCGACGATGCCCTCGCCCTTGATGTCGTGCGGACGGGAGACCACGGCGGCCTCGGCCACCTTCGGATCGTCCACGAGCGCCGACTCGATCTCGAACGTCGACAGCCGGTGGCCCGAGACGTTCATCACGTCGTCGATCCGGCCGAGGAGCCAGAAGTAGCCGTCCTCGTCCCGGCGGGCGCCGTCGCCGGCCACGTACACCTCAGGCCCGTACCGCCCGAAGTAGGTCTGCACGTACCGGTCGGGGTCGCCCCAGATCGTGCGCGCGATCGCCGGCCACGGGTGCGTCAACACGAGGTAGCCCCCGCCGCCGAGCGGGACCGAGACGCCCGTCTCGTCGACCACGTCGGCCGCGATCCCCGGGAACGGGAACGTCGCCGATCCCGGCTTCAGCGTGGTGAGGCCCGGGAGCGGCGTGATGAGGATCGCGCCCGTCTCCGTCTGCCACCACGTGTCGACGACCGGCGCGCGTTCGCCGCCGATGTACGTCCAGTACCACACCCACGCCTCGGGGTTGATCGGCTCGCCGACCGAGCCGAGCAGGCGGATCGACGAGAGGTCGTGCTTCGCGGGATGCTCGATCCCCCACCGCATGAACGTGCGGATCGCGGTCGGCGCCGTGTAGAGGATCGTCACGCCGTAGCGTTCGACGATCGACCACCAGCGATCCTTGTCGGGGTGGTCGGGCGTGCCCTCGTACATCACGCCGGTCGTGTGGTTCGCGAGCGGGCCGTACACGATGTACGAGTGGCCGGTCACCCAGCCGCAGTCGGCCGCGCACCAGAACACGTCGTCGTCGCGGATGTCGAAGATCAGCCGGTGGGTCGCCGCGACCTGCGTCATGTAGCCGCCCGTGGTGTGCACGATCCCCTTCGGCTTGCCGGTCGTGCCGCTCGTGTACAGCAGGTAGAGGAAGTCCTCGGCGTCCATCGGCTCGGGCTCGCACGTCGGCGCCTGCTCGGCGACCAGCTCGTGGTACCAGAGGTCGCGTCCCTCGGTGAACCCGTGCTCGTTGCCGCAGCGGCGCACCGTGATCACGTGCTCGATCGAGGGACACTCGCGCACGGCCTCGTCGGCGTTGGCCTTCAACGGCACGACCTGGCCGCGCCGCCAGGCGCCGTCCGCCGTGATCAGCACCTTCGCCTCGGCGTCGTTGATCCGGTCCCGCAGCGCCTCGGCGCTGAACCCGCCGAACACGACCGAGTGCGGCGCCCCGATCCGCGCGCACGCGAGCATCGCGATCGGGAGCTCGGGGACCATGCCCAGGTAGATGTTGACGCGGTCCCCCTTGCCCACGCCGAGGGACCGCAGGGCGTTCGCCAGCCGGCAGACGTCCTCCAGGAGCTCGGTGTACGTGATCGTCCGGGTATCGCCCGGGCTCCCCCTCCCAGTGGTAGGCGACCTTGTCGCCCCCGCCGTTCTCGACGTGGCGGTCGAGGCAGTTGTAGGAGGCGTTCAGGGACCCCCCGGCGAACCAGGTCACCCACGGCGGCTTCCAGTCCATGACGGTGTCCCACCGGCGGAACCACGTCAGCTGCTCCGCCTGTTCGACCCAGAACGCCTCGTGGTCGGCGTCCGCCCGTTCGTACAGGGAACGGTCGTTGACCAGGGCTTGAGCACGGAACGCGTCCGACGGGGGGAACTCGCGCCGCTCCGACAGGAGCGCCTCGATGTGCTGTTGGGCATCGCTCACGTCGTCGATCCTTCCTCGGACGGGCCCCCGCGGAGGCCGGAACGGGCCGGAGATGAGCCGGAGGTGCGTTCGATCGGCGCCATCGTACGCACGGAACCCTTCGGGGGCGACCCCGCGAGCGTGCTTGCATCGGCCGTCCGTGGGGCGCACCATCGCGGCCAGGCCGCCCTGAAGGGCGGCCTCGGGATATGCGTTCCGTGCAGGCGACGTTCGGCCGCTCGTGCGGCCGCGAGGGGAAGGGAGGCGTCGGATGGCCGATGAGGCCTACTGCATGAAGTGCAGGGCGAAGCGTGAGTTCACCGGATCGCTCGTCACGCTCAAGAACGGGCGGCCCGCGTTACAGGGGACCTGTCCGGTGTGCGGCACGAAGCTCACGAAGATCATGGGGATGGACGCCGCGAAGGCGATGGGGTGGACCGGCTGAGCCCGGGGCTCAGCTCGACCGGGACAGCAGCTCCTCGGGGCTGATCAACACCTGCTTCGGCGTCAACCGTTGGTGGCGGGCCGCGAGGTCCGCCACCGTCGTTTCCTCGAACACCGTCTGCACCGCCCGTGCCACGTCGGCCCAGAAGCCCTGGAGGCCGCAGCGGGAGTCCGCGAAGCACGTGTGATCGGACGGCTCCAGGCAGAACACCGGGTGCATCTGGCCCTTCGATCGCGTCCGCGATCTGCGCGACCGTGATGCCGGCCGGGTCACGGGCGAGCCGGCAGCCCCCGCCGGCCCCACGGAAGCTCTCCACGAGGCCCGCCTTCGACAGCGCACCCAGCTGCTGCTCGAGGAAGCGCAGCGGCACCTGTTGCCGTTCCGCGATCTCCCGGGCGGGAACCAACGTGTCCTCATCCCTGCGTTGGGCGAGCTCGATCATCGCGCGCATCGCGTATTCGAGCTTCTGGGGGACCTTGAGCACGGGAACGGGCTCCCTTCGCAACCAGGCTAGGGACCGGCTTCCCGCACGTCAACGCGGGTCGGCAAGGCGCGCAGGATGGTGACAGCCGATCTGCTCTCACGGGCCCGGGCAGGAGATGGAGAGGCGTTCCGGGAGCTGGCCGAGCCGCACCGGCGGGAGCTGCAGGTGCACTGCTACCGGATGCTCGGATCCTTGGCAGACGCCGAGGACGCCGTCCAGGAGACGATGCTAGCCGCCTGGCAGGGCATCGGCGGGTTCACTGAGGAACGCGCGTCGCTGCGCACCTGGCTGTACAAGATCGCCACCAACCGGTGCCTCAACGCGCGCCGCGCGGCGAGCCGGCGCCCGGCCAGGGAGTGGGACATGTCGCAGTTCGAAGCGCCCGTGCCGACGCCGCGCGACGAGCCCGTCTGGCTGCAGCCGTTTCCTGACGCGTTTCTCGAGGGCGCCACCGACGGGCCGCTCGCGCCGGAGGCTCGCTACGAGCAGACCGAAGCCATCTCGCTTGCCTTCGTGACCGCCCTGCAGCTGCTGCCGCCGCGCCAGCTCGCCGTCCTCATCTTGCGCGACGTCCTTGGATTCCACGCCAGCGAGGTGGCCGAGTATGCTGGAGATGAGCGTCCAATCGGTCAACAGCGCCCTCAAACGAGCCCGCGCTAGCCTGCAGCGCCGACAGCAGTCGGCCGCCGACCACCAGCGGCCGCCCGCCGCTAACTCGTCCGCCGAGGACGCAATCGTCGCCATGTTCGCGAGGGCGTGGGAGTCGGCCGATCTCGACGCGCTGGTGGCCCTGCTGACCGACGACGTCTTCATCGCTATGCCTCCGGAGCCCTTTGGATACGAGGGCCGTGAACTCGTGGCCCGCTACTGCGCCCGCCAGTTCGGCGCGGGCCGCAGGTTCGACCTGGTGCCGACCCGAGCCAACGGCCAGCCCGCGTTCGGGGCATACCTGCGCGGCCCGGCCGGAATCAGCCACGCGACCGGCTTCTACGTGCTCACCCTTGCCAGCGACCAGATCTGCGGCATGACCCGGTTCGAGGCCGGCGTGCTGCCGTGGTTCGGGCTACCGCATCAGGGGTGCAGCGTGCTGGCGTAGTCCGACCCGACGACGACCACGATCGAGACCGTGGTGGGCACCACGTTGGCGAAGGTCTGGTCGAGCTTCTTCACGGGCGCGCCGTTGAAGTACTTCTTCGCCATCTGGGTGGCGTTCGACTTGTTCTGCGCGGCATCCGCGCCCGTCCGGTAGTACACGGTGGTGGCGGACACCCCGGCGTTCGGCGCATCGGCGGCGGGCACCGGCGCCGTGTAGCCCTTCTGCACGAGCATGGCCTGCGCCGCGGCGGCCGCGCCCGTCACGTTCGTGCCGTTCAACGCCATCACCGTGACGCCCTGCACCTGCGGCGAGGGTGTGGCCGTCGGCTGCGGCGAGGTCGAGCCGCCGCCCGTCGGGCTGGTGCTCGCGCCCGGCGAGCTGGACGAGGCCGAGGGCGCCGCGACGGCGCCGCCGCCCTCCGGGAAGCCGTTCGCGAGCACGACGACCCCGACGACCACGAGCGCAACGAGGATGAGGATGCGGCCGGTGCCGAGGTTCACGGCGCCATCCTACCCCACGGCCTCGCGGCTCCCGGGGCCCGCTCGCGGGCGCTCTACAGCGGGATGCCGAGGCGTTCGGCGGTCCTCCGGCGGCGGCGCGCGTCGCGGATCCGGCGGAGGCGCCGCACGAGCATCGGGTCGTACGCGAGCGCCTCGGGCCGGTCCACGACGCGGAGCAGCAGCTGGTGGTAGCGGGCGGCCGAGAAGCCGAAGCGCTCACGGATCGCCCGGTGCTTCGGCACCGTCAGCGCCCATGCCTCGCGTTCGAAGTCCAAGATCGCCCTGGACCGCTCGTCCAGGTCGGATCCGGCCGAGACCCGCGTGGGGATCGAGGTTCCGGTCACGGTTCGCGAGGGTTCCACCCACGGGGAGGCGGTTCAAGCACCCTCGGACGGACGCCGAAACCGCAATGGGGAGCCCCACTCGGGTGAGAGCATGGGCTGATCCCGCCAAGACGAGGCGCCAGAGAAGGCGCCAGAGAAGGCGATCGGTGGCTGACGCAGCGAACGACGACCGGGAGCTCCGGGCCGCGACGGACCGAACCCGGTCCGTGGCGCAGCTCGACATGCTGCACAGCCTCGCCGCGTCCCTGAACGCGCTCCGCGACGTCGGCGAGATCGGCGCCGCGATCACCGCGGAGCTCCGCACGATCATCGACTACCACAACTGCCGCGTGTACCTGATGCACCCGGCGGAGCACCTGCTGCTCCCGGTCGCGTTCCGCGGCGAGCTCCTCACCGAGTACGAGCGCGAGGACCTCGAGAGCCTCGTGACGCGGGTCGGCGAGGGCATCACCGGCACGGTCGCGCTCACCCGCGAATCGCTGCTGACCCCCGACGCGCGCGAGGTCCCGTTCTCCGTCACGATCGACGGCACCGAGGAGGACCTGCTCGAGTCGATGCTCGCGGTCCCGATGATCGGCGGCGACGACGTCGTCGGCGTGATCGTCCTGTCGAAGCTCGGCTACGGGCAGTTCGACGAAGAGGATCAGCGCCTGCTGGAGGTGCTGGCCTCGCACGCGGCGGTCGCCTTCCAGAACGCCGACCTGCTCCGCGCCGAGCGGCAGGCGGCGGAGACGTCGCGGGCGCTCCTGCACCTCTCCCAGGCGCTCACCGCGCAGCGGGGCATCGGCGACATCTTCCAACAGGCGCTCGAGACGGTGCCGACGATCCTGTCCTGCGCCGCGATCGCCGCGTACACGCGCGATCCCGAGACGGGCAACTTCCGGATCGCACGGATCCACGCGGTCGGCGAGCATCACACGAAGCCCCGATCCGAGATCGCCGAGGTCCCGAAGGACGTCGCGGCGGGCCTGCTCTTCAGCGAGACCGAGCCGTTCGTGATCCCGCGCGAGATCGTGGCGCAGGTCCCCACCGAGTTCCATTTCATGGAGGCGCCGGGCGAGGTGCTGGTCACCCCGCTGCGGTGGGATCCCGACGGGTTCGGGTCGATCGTCGTCGTGGCGCGGCCGGAGGGGCCCGGCTTCGGCGAGGCGGACCTGGCGTTCGCGCGCGGGGTGGCCGACATCGCGTCGCTGGCGCTCGGGAACGCGCGACGGCTCTCCGATCTCGAACGGTTCCACGAGCTGGTCGAGAGCCTCGACGCGATCTTCTGGGAGGCCGACGCCGCGGACCTGCGGCTGACCTTCGTCGGCGGACATGCGGAGGCGGTGTTCGGACCGGACGCGGCGACGTGGCCGCTGCGCGGCCGGACCTGGGGCGACCACATCGTGCCCGACGACCGAGGCGACGCCGTCGCGACCGTCCGCCTGGCCACCGAGCAAGGACGCGACACCGGCCTGGAGTACCGGGTGGAGGCGCCGAACGGGGAGATCCTGTGGGTCCGCGAGTTGATCCACGTGGTCCGCAGCGCGCAGGGACCGCGGCAGCTGCGGGGCCTCATGGTCGACATCACCGATCGCAAGCAGGCCGAACAGGCCCTGCGGGCCTCGGAGCGGAAGTACTCCGAAGCGTTCCGCCGCGAGCGCGAGGCCGCCCAGCAGCTCCGCGCGCTCGACGACATGAAGAACACGTTCCTGGAAGCCGTCTCGCACGACCTGCGGACGCCCCTGACCTCGATCCTGGGCTCCGCGCTCACGCTGGAGCAGTCGAACCTGGAGCTGCCGAAGGAAGACGCGATCGACCTGGTCCGGCGGATCGCCTCGAACGCCCGGAAGCTCGAGCGTCTCCTAGGCGACCTGCTCGACCTCGACCGGCTCCAGCGCGGCATCGTCTCGCCGCAACGCCGCCCGACGGACCTCGCGGCGCTCGTGCTCCGAGCGGTCGCGGAGACCGAGAACCCCCGCGATCGAGCGGTCGAGGTGGAGGCCGAGCCGCTCGTCGTCTCGGTCGACGCCCCGAAGGTGGAGCGCATCGTCGAGAACCTGCTGTCCAACGCGTTCCGCCACACGCCGCCCCAAGCGCGGGTCTGGGTTCGCGCCCGGGGGCTGGACGGCGGCGTCCTCCTCGTCGTCGAGGACGACGGGCCCGGGATCCCCGCCGAGCTCCGTGAAGAGGTCTTCGAACCGTTCCGGCAGGCGCCCGGCTCGGCCGCCGAGCATTCGCCCGGCGTCGGCGTCGGCCTGTCCCTCGTGAAGCGGTTCGCCGAGCTGCACGGCGGCCGCGCGTGGATCGAGGAGCGCGCCGGCGGCGGCGCCTCGTTCCGGGTCTACCTGCCCGGCGGGTAGCCTCGGGCGGTGCTCGATCTCGTCGTCCGCGACGCGCTGCTGCTCGACGGCTCCGGCGACCCGCCGGTCATCGGCTCGATCGGCGTCGAACGCGATCGCGTGGTCCGTGTCGACGTCGGCGACGACGGCGGGATGCCCGACGCGGCACGGACGATCGACGGCGCCGGTCTGGCGCTCGCGCCCGGCTTCATCGACGTGCACAACCATTCCGACCTGTCGCCGCTGATCCTCCCCGAGATGCCGAGCACGGTCCGGCAGGGCGTGACGACCGTGGTCGTCGGCAACTGCGGCTCGTCTCCCTACCCGCTCGCGGGTCTCGAGGACGCGATCTGGCTCGCGAACGGCGGCGTCGACGAGGTCCCCCGCCCCGGGTGGACGAGCTACGGCGACTACCTCGACGCGCTCGCCGCCGCCCGCCCGGCGGTGAACGTCGCCACGCTCGTCGGGCACGGCTCCGTGCGCCACGAGGTCCTGGGGCTCGATCGCCGGCCGCCGACGGCCGCCGAGCTGGCGCGGATGCGCGCGCTCGTGACGGAGGCGATCGACGCGGGCGCCTTCGGGCTCTCGACCGGCCTCATCTACGTGCCCGGCCTCTTCAGCGCGACCGACGAGATCGTCGCGGTGGCGGAGGCGGCCGCGCACGCCGGCGGCCTCTACGCGAGCCACATCCGCGGCGAGGCGCGCACGCTGTTCGCCGCGATCGAGGAGGCATCCACCGTCGGCGCGCGGGCCGGGCTGCCCGTGCACATCAGTCACCTCAAGTGCGACGGCGCCCACGTGTGGGGACGATCGGCGGAGCTGCTGGAGCGGCTCCACGCCGCGCCGGACGCGAGCGCCGACCAGTACCCGTACACCGCGTGGAACTCGTCGCTGGCCTCGCTCCTGCCGGCGTGGGCACCCGTCGGCGACCTGGAACGCTTGGCGCGCACCGATCATGAGCGGCTGGCGGCCGCGGTCTCCGAGGAGGTCGACGGCGTCGGGTGGGAGCACATCGTCGTGATCCAGACGTCGGATGCGCGGTGGAACGGGATGGACGTCGCGTCGATCGCCGAGGGGCTCGGCGAGGATCCGATCGACGCGTTCGTCCGGCTCCTCGTCGCCGATCCGACCAGCAGCATCGTCGGGCACGCGATGCGCGAGGACGACGTGGAGGCGATCCTGCGCGATCCGGGCGTGTTCGTGGCCTCCGACGCGTCGGCGACGGCGCCCGACGGTCCCGGCGGGGATCACCCCGTCCATCCCCGTGAGTACGGCACCTTCCCGCGCGCGCTTGCGCTGGCGCGCGACCGGGCGCTCCTGCCGCTCGAGGCGGTCGTCCGGAAGATGACGTCGCTGCCCGCCGAGCGGTTCGGCCTCCGCGATCGCGGCGTGCTGCGTGCGGGCGCGTTCGCCGACCTCGTCCTGTTCGATCCGGCCGCGGTCCGCGACGTGTCGACCTACGAGGCCTCACACGCGTTCCCCCTCGGCATCGAGCTCGTGGTCGTGAACGGGACCGTGGCGTGGGAGCCGAGCGACGCGTCGCGGATCCATCGCAACGGCGCCGTGCTTCGACGCTGACGGCGCGGGCCGCCGGTATGCTCGGCCTCGTGCGACGGCTCCTGATCGCCCTGCTCTGGGGGTGGCTCGTGATCGGCTCGCTCGTCTTCTTGACCGGCAAGTGTTCGAACGATCGGGAGGGCGCCTTGGGCGCCGGACCCGCCGCGGCGGCCTACGCCCCGTAGGTCACGACTCCGATCCTTGCGCGAAGCGCCGGAACGCGAGCGCGCCGGCGACGATCAAGATCGCGATCGCGATGAAGAACACGAAGATCAGGAAGGCATGCCCGCCGCCCGACGACGTCGCCGAGGCCGTCGCCGGTGCGGGCGCGATCGTGGCCCCCGAATCCGCTCGCGCCGGCGGCCTGCGCGGCGGCGAGCTGCAGGAGCGGTCACCACGAGCACGCCGAGCGGCACCACGAACCTCTTCACGAGACCTCCCGGGACGTTTGGCGCGTAGCGTAGACCGTGGCGGCGCCTGTCGGCGGCTACAGGAACGGGTCCGTGACGGGGACGGTCCCGGGCGGCCAGTCGGGGAAGTTCGTCGGGAACGTGTACGGGTTCCCGAACGTCTTCGCACGCTGCGTCGCCATCACGGGCGGGCGTGGCTTCGCGTGGAAATCGAAGATGTGGCGCATGTTGTGCGCCTTCGCGATCCTCGGGGTCAGGTGGGGCAGCCCCCAGTTGTCCGCGATGAACCGGAGCGGGGTCGAGAACTCGCCCAGCTCGTCGTCGATCACGCCGCGCCGCGTGTACGGGCTGATCGTCAGGAGCGGCACCCGGAAGCCGAGCCCGTACGGGTCGATCTGCGGCGGCGGCACGTGGTCGTAGAAGCCGCCCCACTCGTCCCACGTGAGGAACAGTGCGGTGTCCTTCCAGAGGTCGCTGCGCATCAGCGCGTTCACGACGTCCATCACCCAGTTGTGCGTGAACGACGAGGACGACGGCGGATGGTCCGACAGCTGGAAGTGCGGGACCGCCCAGGTGACCGGCGGCAGGTCGCCCGCCTCGATGTCGCGAGCCAGGTCGTCGATGTTGTGCTGCGCGTGCTCGTTCCACAGGTCGGTGTGGAACACCTCGTCGATCCCGTTGTACGCGTTCCACATGTAGCCGAGGTAGCCGGGGAGGGGGGCGTAGTAGCGCCAGTCGATGCCGTGGCGCGTCAGCTGCCCGCCGACCGTCGGGAAGTCGAAGCACGGTCCGCGGTTCGTCTCGTGGCCCTGCGCGTCGACGGTGACGACGTAGACCTGCTCGCCCGGCTTCGCCTGCGCGTCGCATCCCCAGCTCTTGAAGTGCCCGCCGCCGGGCTGCCCGGCCGTGGCCTCGGACGGGCGGCCCGAGATGTTCTCCGGGTTGTCGACGGTTCCGCCGGACTGGCCGGCGATGAAGAAGTAGTGGTTCGGCAGCGACGGACCGAGCACCGACGCGAAGAAGTTGTCGCTGATCGCGAACTCACGCGCCCAGAGCCAGTAGGCGGGGATCTCCGGACCGAAGAACTGCGTGTACGCGAACGGATCGCCGTAGTTGGCGATGCCGAAGTCGTCGTTGCGCCCGCCGTGGTACTCCCCGACCGCCGAGGCCCGGTCGTGGGCCAGATCCCCCGGGAGCCAGTCCGGGCAGCGCAGGAGCGGCTTCTCCTGGCCGAGCATGTTGCCGACCCTCGCCCCGTTCACGCCCGGGAACCGGCCGAAGAGGTTGTCGAAGCTCCGGTTCTCGAGCATCAGGTAGATCACGTGCTTGATGGGCCAGCGCGTGTCGCGCCGCACGGCGGGGGTGCTCGATGGACTGACCCGCGGCACGACCTTGCCGCCGGTGCACGAGAACAGGACGCCGCCGGCGACCGCCATCGCCGAGCGCTCGAGGAACCGACGGCGACTGAGCGGCCGCGGATGAGGATCCGCGGTCATCGGTCGCCGGCCGGTCTGGAACGAGCGTCGGGGCGTTCGTCGGGCACGCAACCGAGCATATCGATGCCGTGCGGTATCGACCGTTCCGAGCGAGGTGGCGTTCTCGTTGCGTCTACGGGGTTGCCCGGATGTACGACAACAGGCGTTCGATATCGCGCACCGTTCGCGGGTAATCGAGGATGACGTCCACCTCGCCGCCCAGCCGGTCCACGTTCTCCTGCGTCTTCGCCGCCTCTTCCTTGATCTTCGCCTCGGGGACACCCTCGGCACGCAAGGTGGCCGCGATGTCCGGAAGGCGATCGCGCTCCTGCTGATCGGACCTGATGAGCTGGAGCGACTCGTCGAGCTGGATCGTGAGCTCCACGAGGTCCTCGTCGTCGCGGGTGGGCGGCGATGCCGTCATCCCACGCTCACGGACGAGACGCTTCAGGACCGGTCCCCACTCGTCGCACGCCTGCTTGACGGTGCGGTCTTTTTCGGTCCTCACACGCTGACTGTACTCCTGATCGGAGGCGGCCGCTCACCGCACGGGCTCTGCCGTTCCCTCGGCAGCCTCTTCCTGTGCTGCCCGTCACCGCTGGTGAGAGGATGCGATATGGCCACGATCGTCACGCAGACCGTAGGAGGTCTGGGACCGTGGCTCGTCGTTCGGTCCGGACTGCTCAAGCCTCAAGACGGTCGAGTGATCGAGAGTCTCCTCAAGACCGAGGACTGGGATAGGCGCTCTCTCGTCACCCTCGACATCAGGAAGCTGGAGGGGTTCGTGTACGGGGCGGAACGAGCGCTGCGCTATGCAGCGAGGATCATCCACTCCCGACCCGCTGGGTTCAGCGTTCTCTACGATCCGAAAGGCCCTGCCTCTGAGGGCCTGGCCCTTTCCGGTGTGATGGCCGACGTCGACATCGACTTCGCACTTGGCGCCGCTGATCCTTCCGACTAGTTCGCCAGCTCGTTCCGATAGCCTCCCGCGACAGACCCCGGCCTCTTGACCCGGAGCTCGTTCTCATCGGAGGCTCCTCAGCATGAGCGCACCCGATGACCCGGTGTTGCTGGCCGCCGCCTTGCGGAGGATGGACGGGGTCAGCGTTGCCACCGCTATCGCCTGATACGCTCCGGGGGGTCCTGGTCTATCCGGCTGTCACTGACCGAGGACGCGGACGGCTGGCAGGCCTTCAGGCGGCTGAGCTGGCTGAGGGAGAACGCCGGCGAAGTGCTCAGCTTCAGCCTCGATTGGGAGGTGGGGACTCGGCTCGGAGACGGGGTCATCACCTGGCTGCTGGTCGGGAGCGAAGGCACGGCGAACGTCGTCGCTCAGCGGGTGCGCGACGAGCTCGTCTGGAAGCGCGCGTGATCGATGGGGACGCCGAACGGGTACTCCGCATCCCCGCAGGTACATCCAGAGCCGGCGGTCGGATTCGAACCGACGACCTACCGATTACAAGTCGGTTGCGCTACCGGACTGCGCCACGCCGGCCGGAGCCCGAGTCTACCCCGGGCTCGTCGCGGCTCCGGCTCGCGCCGGAAGGACGTACGCGTACAGCGCCGCGGCGAGCGACGCCGACGCGTTGAGCGAGCCCACCCGGCCGCGCATCGGCAGCGACACCAGCAGGTCGCACCGTTCGCGGACCAGGCGCGAGAGCCCCGATCCCTCGGCGCCCACCACGAGCGCGACGCGGCCGTCGGGACACGGCTCGTCGTAGATCGAGCGCTCCGCGTCACCGTCGAGCCCGACGGCGGTGAAGCCGGCGTCGCGGAGCCGGTCGATCGCGCGGGAGATGTTCGCGACGCGCGCCGTGGGGACGTGCAGCAGCGCGCCGGCCGACGCACGGATCGCCGCCGGCGAGACCGGCGCCGCCCGATGCGTCCGCGTCACCAGTACGGCGGCGCCGGCCGCCTCGGCGCAGCGCGCGGCGGCGCCGAGGTTCTGCGGGTCCTCGACCCCGTCCAGGACGACCGCGATCGCATCCTCCGCCCACGCGCGGCTCCCCAGATCGCGTTCCGTGAGGCTGCGGCCTTCCGGCTCCGGGGTCACTCGCGCCGCGATCCCGCGATGATCGGCCGCCACGGCATCGAGCTCGGCACGGTCGACCTCCGTCACGGGGACGCCACTTCGCGCCGCCGACGAGAGCACGTCGCGGATCGCGTCGTTCCGGCGGGCGCCCTCCGACACCAGGACCTCGCTCGCGACGCCGGCGCGGATCGCCTCGAGGACCGCCCGCTTCCCACCGACGACCGACCCCTCGTTCGAGGTCACACGACCACCGCGACGGCAAGACAGCCGACGCCGTCGCCGGCGAGCCCGAGGCCCTCGGGTCGCGTGGCCTTCACGGAGCACCGATCGATCTCGAGGTCCAAGACGCGAGCCATCGCCGAGCGCATGTCGTCTCGACGCGTCGCGATCCGCGGCCGGTCGCACACGACCGTCACGTCGAACGACGACGGCCGGAACCCGGCTGCGTCCAGAAGTGTGCGCACCGCGTCCAGCAGGTCGAGCCCGGAGATCCCCTCGAACGACGGATCGTCCTCGGGGAAGTGCTCGCCCACGTCGCCCAGCGCCGCGGCGCCCAGCAGCGCGTCGGCGACCGCGTGACACACGACGTCGCCGTCGGAATGACCCATGAGCCCGTCCTCGCCGTCGAACAACACGCCGCCGAGCCACAGCTCGCGGTCCGTCGTGAACCGATGGACGTCGAACCCCAGCCCGGTGCGGGGCACGCCCTCAGGCACGGAGCCCGCCCATCCGCGCGTCGGCGCGCGCGAGGTCGAGCATCGTCGTGATCTTCACGTTCATCGGGTCGGCGACGACCGCGATCACCGTGGCGTCCATCTCGAGCAGGGCCGCGTCGTCGGTCACGTGCTTCCCGGCCTCGGCGGCGCGGTCGTGGGCGGCCCGGAGCGCCGCCACGCCGAACGCCTGCGGCGTCTGCGCCATCCCCAGGTCGTCGCGCGGCACGGTCCCCACGACGTGGCCGCCGACGATCCGTTTCACCGTGTCGGTGACGGGCTCCACCGGGATCGCGCCGTCCGCGCCCTCGGCGACCGCCCGCACCACCTCGGTGAACAGATCCGGCGGCGCGAACGGGCGGGCGGCGTCGTGCACCACCACGATCCCGATCCCCTCACCCAGGGCGGCGAGCGCCGCGCGGACCGACGCCTGCCGCGAGCTCCCGCCGGTCACGACCTCCGAGGGGACCGGAAGGCCCTCGAGGCACGCGCGCGCCTCGTCCTCGAAGCCGGCGGGGGCCGCGACCACGATCGCCTCGATCGCCGGCGAGGCGGCGGCGGCGGCGGCGGCGACGGCCAGCATCGGCCGGTCGCCGATGGGCAGGAACGCCTTCGGCCGCTCCGCGCCGATCCGCCTGCCGGCGCCGGCGGCGAGCACGATCGCGGCCGCGCGAACGTCTCCCTCGGTCACGCTCGAAGCATGGCAGACCCCGGGGAACCGGGCGCGACGCCGCCGCTCAGTGCGGCGCGGGCTCGGTGTGCTTCGACGCTCGCGAAGATCATCCGGCCGGTCGTCGTCTGGATCACGTTGCGGACGCGGGCCTCGATCTGCGAGCCGATCATCGCCGAGGCCTCTTCGACGACGACCATCGTGCCGTCGTCGAGGTAGCCGACCCCCTGGCCGTGTTCGCGTCCCTCCTTCACCAGGCGCACGATCAGCTCGTCGCCCGCCGAGTACGGGATCCGGAACTTCGTCGCCAGCGCGTTGATCTGCGCCACGGGCACACGGACGGCCTCGGCCACCTTCGCCAGGTTGTGATCGACGGTGATCAGCGACGCGCCGCTCTCGCGCGCGAGACGCACCAGCGCCGCGTCGACGTCCAGCACGCCCGCCTCCTCGACGAGCTGGAACTGGACCGTCGGCGCCTTCTGGAGCTCCACCAGGATGTCGAGGCCGCGACGCCCGCGGACCCGGCGCTTCGGGTCGGACGAGTCCGAGATCGCCTGGAGCTCGTGCAGGACCCCCTCGTGCAGCAACAGCGTCCCGGAGATGAATCCGGTCGAGACGAGGTCGACGATGCGGCCGTCGATCAGCGCGCTGGTGTCCACGACGTGCAGGTCCGCCCGTGGACCGCCCGCTGGCGCGCGGTTTGATGCCGAACAACGCGAACATGTCCTCGTACTTCGCCTGGCCCAGGCGCAGGCCCAACGATCCGAGCACCAGGAAGATGAACACGATCGCCGGCCACGCGAACTGCACGGGGATCAGCAGCAGCGGGGCGGACAGGAGGATCGCGATGACGAGCCCGAGGATCACGCCGACGACGCCCCCCGCCAGCTCGGCGGCCGGGCGGCGTGCGAACTCCGTCTCGATGCCGCGGACCGCCTGGAGCGTCAGCCGCCCGAGCACGCCGCCCAGGACGTACCCGGATGCGGCGCCCAGGAAGACGTACAGGAGCGCCGCGCCGCCCGTCGACCCGGTGGCGAGCGTTCCCAGCTGATAGCCGACGGCCCCGAACACCGCCACGAAGATCAGGCGGACGCCCTCCACCAAGCGCCCGCGGAGCGTTGCCCTTCGGCCGTCTTCCTCGGTCATGCGCGCCCTTCGGTCTCGCGCAGGCGGGCGGTTCCCCCCGCGCCTAGGTCATCGGACGCAGGACGAACGAACCTGAGGGGATGTGCCGGAGTGGAACGGTAACGGCGGTCAGGCTTCGATGGCC
>CAWFNS010000003.1:0-21357 GCA_963817235.1 uncultured Actinomycetes bacterium | reverse complement strand
TGTCGAACGCGGCCCCGACCATGAGGTCGCGCTGGCTGAGGAGGAGCCATCATGAGCGCGAACCTTTCGACCAGGTACCTCGGTATGCAGCTCCGGTCGCCCCTCGTCCCGTCGGCGTCCCCGATGGGTCAGCGGATCGAGACCCTGAAGCAGCTGCAGGACTCCGGCGTAGGGGCGGTGGTGCTGCCGTCGCTCTTCGAGGAACAGATCGAGCACGACGAGATGCAGCTCCACGGCGTGCTCGACGCGTACGCGGACTCGAACCCTGAGGGCTTGACGTATTTCCCGGAGTTCGAGGACTACAACACCGGGGCCGATGCCTACGTCCGGCACCTGGAAGCGTGCAAGCGCGAGCTCGAGATCCCGGTGATCGCATCGTTGAACGGCATCTCGCAAGGCGGCTGGATCGGGCAGGCGCGGCGGCTGCAGGAGGCCGGCGCCGACGCACTCGAGCTGAACGTCTACTTCCTGGCCGCGGATCCCGACGAGACCACCGACGACGTGGAGATGCGATACGTCAAGCTTGTCGAGGCGGTCCGGGGTGAGATCTCGATCCCGCTCGCGGTCAAGATCGGGCCGTTCTTCTCCTCGATCGGCCACATGGCGCATCGCCTCGTGGCGGCCGGAGCCGACGGACTGGTGCTCTTCAACCGCTTCATGCAGCCAGACATCGACCTCGAGGACCTCAAGATCGATCCGATACTGCACCTCTCGACGCCGTCGGAGCTGCTCCTGCCGCTGCGGTGGATCGGGATCCTTCGCGACCGCGTCCACGCATCGTTGGCGCTCACGACCGGGGCGCATACCTCGTCCGATGTGCTGAAGGGATTGCTGGTGGGGGCCGACGTCGTGATGATGGCGAGTGCGCTCCTGCACGAGGGACCTAGGTACCCGGCGGTGGTGCTGGGTGAGATCCAAGCGTGGCTCGACGAGCGTGGATACGAGTCGGTCGAACAGCTCAAGGGCTCGATGTCGATGGCGAACGTCCCGAATCCGGTGTCGTACGCGCGTGCGAACTACGCGCGGCTGGTCACGAGCTTCGTCAGCCCGTTCGACTGGCGGACGACGGACACGGGCGCTCGTTCCTGAAGCGACATCAGGCCGCTCCGGCATAGGCTTCATCCGATGAGCGCCTGCGCGAACTGCGGCAAGGACAATCCCGACGACGCGCAGTTCTGCATGGCCTGCGGCACGGCGCTCTCCCGCCCGGAGGCCCGCGAAGCCAGGAAGGTCGTGACCGTGCTCTTCTGCGACGTCACGGGATCGACGTCGCTCGGTGAGCGGCTGGACCCCGAGACGCTCCACCGCGTGATGGGCTCGTACTTCGAGGCGATGCGCGTCGTGATCGAACGGCACGGTGGCTCGGTCGAGAAGTTCATCGGCGACGCGGTGATGGCCGTGTTCGGCGTGCCCGTGCTGCACGAGGACGACGCGTTGCGCGCCGTCCGAGCCGCCGATGAGATGCGGCGGGCGCTGGATGACCTGAACCGGGAGCTGGAGCGATCGCACGGCGTTTCGATCCGCACGCGGACGGGCGTGAACACGGGACAGGTGCTGGTGACCGCCTCCACCGCGGAACGACCGATGGTCGCCGGGGACGCGGTCAACGTCGCGGCGCGGCTCGAGCAGGCCGCCGACCCCGGCGAGATCCTGATCGGCGAGAACACCTACCGGCTCGTCCGCGACGGGGTGGTCGTCGAGCCGGTGGAGCCGCTCTCGCTGAAGGGGAAGTCCGGGTCCGTTGTGGCGATGCGTCTTCTCGACGTCCATCCGGACGCGGTGGCGACGCCACGCCGGCTCCAAGCGCCGCTCGTGGGTCGCGAGCGGCCGCTGGTCATGCTCGACCAGGCGTTCGAAGCGGCGGTCACGGACCGTGCGTGCCATCTGTTCACCGTGCTCGGCACGGCGGGGGTCGGAAAGTCGCGTCTCGTCGAGGAGTTCATCACCTCCGTCGCGGATCGGGCGACCGTCGTACGCGGTCACTGCGCGCCCTACGGGGAGGGCGTGACGTTCCTGCCGGTCGCGGAGGCGATCAGGTCGGCCGCCGGCGTCTCGGACGACGACGCACCGGCGGAGGTGGCCGCGAAGCTCCGAGCGCTGCTCGAGGGTGACGAGCAAGCTCCACGGGTCCTCGACGGCGTCGCCCAGGCGATCGGGCTCTCCGAAGTGGCCGGCGCACCCGACGAGACGTTGTGGTCGATCCGGCGGCTCTTCGAGAACGTCGCTCGACGGACGCCGCTGGTCGTCGTCTTCGACGATATCCATTGGGCCGAGCCCACGTTCCTGGATCTGATCGAGCACATCGCCGACTGGTCGCGCGACGCATCGATGCTCCTGCTGTGCCTGGCGCGAGCCGAGCTGCTCGATCGCCGGCCGGTGTGGGGCGGCGGCAAGCTCAACGCGACCACGATCCACCTCGAGCCGCTCACCGAAGCGGAAGCGGCGAGACTGATCGAGCAGTTGCTCGGGCGCGCGTCCCTGGAACCGGACGTCGAACGCCGGATCGCCGAGGCGGCGGACGGGAACCCGCTGTTCGTCGAGGAGCTGATCTCGATGCTGATCGACGACGGGTCGCTCGCGCTCCGGGACGGTCGATGGATGCCGACGACCGATCTGTCGACGGTGCCCGTTCCGCCCAGCATCCACGCGCTCCTCGCGGCACGGCTCGATCAGCTGGATCCCGACGAGCGATCGGTCGCCGAACGGGCGTCGATCGAGGGCAGGATCTTCCATCGCGGGGCGGTCGTGGAGCTGTGTGGTGGCGAGCTGGATGGCCACGTGGATCGGCACCTCGCCGCCCTCCTCCGGCGGGAGCTGATCCGCCCCGACCGTTCGTCGTTCTCCGGCGACGAGGCCTTCCGGTTCCGGCACGTGCTGATCCGGGATGCCGCGTACGACGCGATCCCGAAGGAGGTGCGTGCGGACCTCCACGAGCGGTTCGGCGCCTGGCTCCTCCAGGCGTCCGGGGCTCGCGTGCTCGAACACGAGGAGGTGGTGGGCTTCCATCTGGAGCAGGCGTTCCGCTACCGCGAGGAGCTCGGCCCGCTCGGCGAGCACGCGCGCGAGCTCGGAAGCCGCGCCGCCGATCTCCTCGATTCGGCGGGCAAGCGAGCGGTCGCGAGGATCGATCTCCCGGCGGCCGTCGGCTTGTTCGGGCGCGCCGCCGCGCTTTCGGTCGAAGCCCCGGAGCGAGCGGAACGGCTTTGGGAGCTGGGGACGGCCCTGAATCGGATGGCGGAGGACATGAAGGCCGAGGCGGTCCTCAGCGAGGCGATCGAGCTCGCGGCCGCGAGCGGTGACGAAGGGCTGGTCGCCCGAGCCACCTTGGACCGCTTCTTCTCCGAGGGCGTTCTACTCGGTGGTCCGGGAAAAGCATCGGAGATGCAGCGCGACGTGCGTGTGCTGATCCCTGCGCTCGAAGCCGCCGGCGACGACCTCGCGCTCACGAAGGCGTGGCAGCTCCTCGCGGAGGGGTATGGGAGACAGGGTCTGTACGAGTCGATGCGGGAGCCGCTCGAGCGGGCGGTCCTACACGCGCGGAAGTCAGGCGACCGCCTGGAGGCCTCCGAGGCGTTGCAAGGACTCTCCTACCTGTCCTGGAGCGGACTCACGCCCGCGGCGGAGGGGATCCGGCGTTGCGAGGAGGTGCTCGAAGCGGTGGCCGAGGACCGGCGGACCGCGGCCGAGGTGTACGCGGCGCTCGGGGCCTTGCACGCGATGCTCGGCGACTTCGAGCAGGCGCGAGCGCTCGTGGCTCGCCATGCGGAGATCCTGCGGGACCTCGGCCTTTGGTACGGGGAATGGGAGGCCGCGTGGATGCGGTGGGAGGTCGAGCGGTTGGCGGGGGACCTCGTCGCTGCCGAACGGGTCGCGCGCTCGGCGCTCGACTCGCTGCCCAGCGACGGCGAGACGATCGCTCGCGCGGACATCAACACCATCATCGGCCTCGCCGTGTGCGGCCAGGGGCGGTACGAGGAAGCGATCCGGTACCTCGAGCAGAGCGAACGGTTGGGGGACTCGCAGGTCTTCGGCACGATCTCCCGGTACGGAACGGGGGCCCGCGCGCTCGCACATCTGGGCGATCTTGACCAGGGGCTGGCGCTCGCGGAGCAAGGGGTCGCCCTCGCCGAGACCACGGAGACCTACGACCTCAAGGGCCTGGCGCTCACGGCCCAGGCCGAAGTGGTCGAGTTGGCGCGGGGTCCAGGTGACGCCGTCCCGATCCTCGAACGGGCGCTCGAGCTCTTCGAACGAAAGGGCAACGTGGTCTCGGCCGCTCGCACGCAGACGTGGTTGTCGCAGCTCGCGCGGTGATGTGGAGCGGGGGGCGGGGATCGAACCCACATCACCAACTTGGAAAGTTGGGGCTCTGCCATTGAGCTACACCCGCGTAGAGGCGGGGACCGGAATCGAACCGGAGTTCGAGGCTTTGCCGGCCTCTGCCTAACCACTCGGCCACCCCGCCGCGCCGGAGTGTAGGTCGCGCGGGGACTCCTCGCATCGGACCTGCGCCTTAGGGCCGATGGCCCCACCATCCACACGCGTCGCTCTGCGTCCGATCGAACCGCGTGGCTCGCGGGCGATCGAGACTTTCGGCGGAGGGAAGACGGCCGACGGCCGTATGGTGTCACCCGTGTCGGCCGCATAGGCTCACCCTCATGCGGACGGACCCGAGCACCCAGAAACAACCTGCCGTGAAGGCCGTTCCGTGGGACAACCAGGAACTGCGGCACCGTCTCCAGGGGCATCAGGTCGAGACGACCGGCCTCTCGGAGCTGCACAGCATCGCGCGCGACCGGACCGACGCGAACCCGGACGAGCCTCGGCGCGGTCGCAAGAGCGATCGCCGTCGCGGCGCGAAGTAGCGCTTGGTCATCCACCCCCAGCACCGCATCGCTCCAGGAACGGCGCGTACGCTGGTCGTCGATGTTGATCCGCCTCGGTCTCGCGATGTGCTGCTTCGCCGTGTTCGCGTGTAGCGCCCCCTCGTCCTCGGCTCCCTCCGTCGTCGCGCCCGCGCCGGCGCCCGGATCGAAGCCCACGAAGCACGTCTCGCCGGTCGTGCTGATCGTCATGGAGAACCACAGTTCCACCCAGATCATGGGTTCGGCCAACGCGGGGTACTTCCGAAGCTTCGCCCGCGCCGGCACCCTGTTCACGGACATGACGGCGGTCGCCCACCCGTCCCTTCCGAACTACCTGGCGATGACGGCCGGGAGCACGCTCGGCTGCCACGACGACGCGTGCCCGACCCGCTCGTACGGCTCACCGAACCTCTTCCATCAGCTCCAGCGCGCCGGTCGCCGCTGGCGCGCCTGGGAGGAGTCGATGCCGGGTCACTGTGCGTTGTCCGACGCCGGTCACTACGCCGTGCGGCACGATCCGGCCGCCTATTTCCGCAACCTCTACCCGGACGGATGCCCCCAGCGGGTCCTCCCATACCCCGCGACGCTCCCGGAGCGGCTGCCCGACTTCACGTTCATCACGCCGAACCTGTGCAGCGACATGCACGACGACACCGGCTGTGGGGCCGGTGGGTCGATCGCGAGGGGCAGCGCGTGGCTACATGCCCACGTGCCGCCGCTGCTGCGCCGCGGGGCGATCGTGATCATCACGTTCGATGAGGGGGAGGGGAGCGATCAGCGCATCTACTGCGCCGCTCGCGGGCCCGGCGTGGCCGCGCACCGCAGGGACCACCACCCGTACACCCATCTCGGGCTGCTCGCCGGTCTCGAGCGGCATTTCGGACTGCCGCTGATCCACGGCGCCCGCACGGCGAGGCCGCTGCCGATCTGAGCCGTCGTTCGTCCCCTCACCGCCCTACTCCGGAAGCCCGGCCCCTGGGTCCTTTCTGATGATGCTCCGGAGCACCCCCGCATGCCGATACCTCAGGTGCTCGGTCGCGACGGCGACGGAGGGGGTTCGAAGTGCGGAGAGGTCGACGAACCATCCCCGGTTTGCGGGGCATCCTCAGCATCGGCTTGGCGCTGGCCTGCGTCCTGCCGGTGCTCTCCGCGCTCCCCGCCGCCGCCGACACGCCGGAGGCGATCAACGTCCAGGGCGCGCTCTGCGGTGCCGTGCAGGGAACGCCGGTCGCCGGCACGATCGCGACCTTCACCGACACGGACACGGCGGTCGCGGCCGCCACGCTCCGCGCGAGGATCGACTGGGGCGACGGCGCCGTCACGAACGGCTCGCTCACCGGCGCCGGCGGGGCGTTCGCCGTCTCGGGCACCCACACCTACACGGGCGCCGCCTCGCTGATCCCGGTCTCCGTGATCGCTTGGAACAACGTCACCGCCGTCTCCGGCGCCGTCCAGTTCTGGTTCGACGTCGCCGCCCCGGCATCCGGTTCGGGCGAGGGCCTCGTCGTGACGGGCGGCAAGATCTGCGGCGCGACCGAGGGCTCCCCGGTCAGCGGGGTGGTCGGCGCCTTCACGGACACCGACCACACCCTCGCCGCGTCCGCGTTCCTCGCCACGATCCAGTGGGGAGACGGGACGCCCGCGACGATCGGCACGGTCTCGGGCGCGAACGGCGTCTTCACGGTCGACGCCTCCCACCTGTACCTCGAGGAGTTCCCCTTCGATCCCGTCGGCGTCACGATCACCGTGAGCCATGTGGGGACGGCGGCCGCGGGGGCCGCCCACGTCAGCTTCCTGGTGAGCGAGGGCGACATGCTCACCGGCTCGCCGGTCAGCTTCGATGCCTCGCCCGGCGTCGCCTTCAGCGGCACGGTCGCGACGTTCGCCGATCAGAACGTGAACGTGATCGTGACCGAGTTCACCGCCACGATCGACTGGGGCGACGGCAGCGCGCCGAGCGCCGGCGTCGTCTCGGCGGGCGGGAGCGCCGGCCGGATGGTGGTCGCCGGCTCGCACACGTTCGCCGCGCCGGGGACGTTCGACGTCCTGGTGGAGATCGACGACTCCTCGCCGGGGACGGCGAGCGCCACCGTGGACAGCACGGCCAACGTCGCCGAGCGGGTCGCCGTGCATGGGGTGCTCGGCGGCGCCACCGAGGGCGCACCCGTGAGCGGCGTCATCTCGACCTTCACCGATCCGCTCCCGGGACTCGTGTCGTCGAACTTCGCGGCGACGATCGACTGGGGCGACGGCACCTCCGGCACGGGGGCGGTCGCCGGCGCCAACGGCTCGTTCTCGGTCTCGGGCTCCCACACCTACGTCGACGAGGCCCCGTCGGTGTCGGTGGTCGTGTCCGTCCGGCACATCCAGACCTCGGCCTCGGGGTCGGCGACGATGACCTTCCCGGTCGCCGACGCCGACGTCCTGACCGGCTCGCCGGTCGCGATCGGGGCGACCGCCGGCGCCGCGTTCTCGGGGACCGTCGCGATCTTCTCGGATGCCTACACGGGCAGCACCGTCTCGGATTTCTCCGCCACGATCGACTGGGGTGACGGGGGAGCGCCGGTCGCCGGCACCGTCGTCGCGGGTGGCCCCGGCGCGTTCTCCGTCGCGGGGACACACACGTACGCGGCGCCCGGCGCCTTCGGCGTGACCGTGCACCTCGCGGAGAAGGCGCCCGGTTCGGCAGCGGCCGATGTCGTCAGCGCGGCGACCATAGCGCCGGATCCGCCGCCGGTGCCCGCCCCGCCCGCGAAGGGCGTGGCCGATGTGAGCGTCCGACTCCTGGGTCCGGCGAGCGTCGCGCCCGGCGCGCCGCTCGCGTACACCCTGACCGTGACGAACGCGGGCCCGGGCACCGCGACGGATGTGGGCGTCGGTTTCGTGATGCCGTGGGGCGCCTCGTTCGTCTCGGCCTCACCGCAGGCCACCCTCCGCTGCCGGAACTCGCTCGCGTGGCCGCGCGTGACGCTCGCGTCGGGCGCCTCGGTCACATACCTGATCCAGCTCACCGCGCCGACCCGCGGGTGGGACGGACGTCTGTTCGCGCTCGCGGGGGCCTCGTCGCGCGTCCGCGACCCGGACCCATGGAACAACGTCGGAACGGTCCGGACCACGGTGACCGGCTCCGGCTGGCACGGCCATCACGGCCACCACGACGACGACGCTTCACGCTGAGCGTCGAGGAACCCCGGCCGCGAGACACGCCAGGCTTCCGATCAGCAGTCCGAGCCCCATGCCGCCGAGGACGTCGAGGGGTGCGTGCGCGCCCAGGTAGATCCGGGCGAACGCCACCAGCACGACGACCGCCCACGGTGCGAGCCGCCACCACGAGTGCAGATAGGGGGTCACCACCCAGGCGAGGCCGGTGACCAGGACCACGTGACCGGAGACGAACGACAGCCCCGTCGTGGCGGTGCCGCCGCGGACGATCGCGTTGGCGATCGTGGTGCCGGGGCGGTCGCGCTGCACCACCTGCCAGACGACGCGCTCGGCCGCGAGCTTGCCGACGGTCACCAGGGCGGCCGCGATCGCCAGCCGCCAGCGCCTGAGCACCAGGGCGACGATCACCACGATCGGCCCGACCGCGAGGATGCCGAGCAACTGGGCCGCTCGCATCGCGGGCGAGAGGGCATCCGGGAGCCCGTTGATCGCCTCGAACGCCTTCCGCTCCAGCGGACCGACGCTCCCGGAGCGGGCCACCGCCGCGCAGGCAGCGAGGATCGCGAGGCCGGCCAGCGCCGTGGCGACGTCGAGGTTCCTGCGCTCGAAGCCGGTGTCGTGACGGACCCGCACGGCGCAACACTAGCCAGAGCGTGACCGGGGCTCAGGAGCGGGCCGATGCCGTCCGATGCATCTGGAAGGGCCGGTGCGGCGTCGATCCGCCCGGCGAGGGAGTCTGCATGCGCCCGGTCGACGAGCACGATCTGCCTTCGGACGGCGCGGTCCCGGCGGCCGCGCCGGCTGAGCCCATGGCTCGGACGGTCCCGATCGCGGCCGAGGCCGAGGAACCTTTCCGAACCCTGGTCGAGAACATACCGGGGGTCGCCACCTACCTGGATCGGGTCATCGTCGAGGACCCCGGCCACTCGATCCCGCTCTACATCAGTCCGCAGATCGAGCAGATCCTCGGGTATCCGCTGAGCGAGTGGCTCGACGAGAGCGAGATCTGGCTCCGGATCCTGCACCCCGAAGACCGGGATCGTCTGATCGCGGCGGATGCGGATGCGCGCCGCGAGATGCAGTCGCTCAGCGAGGAGTACCGGCTGCTCCATCGAGACGGGCACGACGTGTGGATCAGCGAGCGCTCGGCGGTCGTCCGCGACGTCTCGACCGGCACGCTCTACTGGCAGGGCGTCATGGTCGACATCTCGAAGCGCAAGCGCGCGGAGGAGGCGATGGCCGCCAGCGAGCGCAAGTTCCGCACCCTGTTCGACGCGGCCGCGATCGGCGTGTTCACGCTCGCACTGGACGGGACGATCATCGAAGCGAACCCCACGATCGAGTGGCTCGGCCGCTACGCCGTCGGCGAGCTCGCGGGCGTTCGTCTCGCCGACCTCTTCGATCCCGATGACGAGGACATGCTGCAGGAACTCGGGGAGCTCTGCGCCGGCCATCGTGATCGCTGTCGGGCGCAGCATCGACTGCGGCGCAAGGACGGATCGTTCATGTGGTGCCGGACCGTCCTGACGCTGGTCCGCGACGCGGACGTTCGGCCCCTCTACGCGATGGGGATGCTCGAAGACGTCAGCGACCGCAAGCTCGTCGAGGACGAGCTCACGCACCGCGCGGTGCACGACGCACTGACGGGCCTTCCGAACCGGCAATTGCTGATGGACCGGCTGGGGGTCGCCCTCGCGCGCGCCCGCCGTGAGCCGTCCGTCGGCGTCACGGTCGTGTTCATCGACCTGGACGACTTCAAGGTCGTGAACGACTCGTTCGGGCATCCGGTCGGCGACGAGCTCCTGACGGAGGTGGCGCGGCGGCTCTCGGCGACGGTCCGCCCGGCGGACACCGTGGCCCGCTACGGCGGCGACGAGTTCGTGGTGGTCGCGGTGGGCGACGTGGCCGGCCCGGAGGAGGCGACCGGTTTGGGGGAGCGGCTCGCGCGCGAGCTCAAGGCGGGGTTCGACGTGAGCGGTCACCAGCTCGCCTGCACCGCCAGCCTCGGGGTCGCCGTCTGCACCGATCCCCACGTCCGTCCCGAGGACCTGATCCGGGAGGCGGACACCGCGATGTACCGCGCGAAATGGGCGGGACGTGACCGGGTCGAGCTCTCGACCCGCTTGAGCGCCGGCGCGATGCCATCGTCGGAGCCCGCCGCGCGCTGATCCGATCGCGGCCCCTATCCTGTGGGCGTCGCGCCGGGTGGGCGCGCGATCGTGGAGGGAACGCCCGTGGGATCGACCGCACCGATCGGCGTGCTCGTGATGGCCTACGGGACCGCCGACGGGCCCGAGGACATCGAGCGGTACTACACCGACATCCGGGGCGGCCGTGCGCCGAGCCCCGAGCATCTCCAGGAGCTGCGCGATCGGTACGCGGCGATCGGCAACCGGTTCCCACTGCTGGACATCACGCGGGCTCAGGCGAGGGGTATCGTCGCCGCCCTCGACGAACACGAGCCGGGACGGTTCCGCGCGTACGTGGGCATGAAGCACTCGCCGCCGTGGATCGCCGACGCCGTCCGCGCGATGCGTGCGGACGGGATCGAGCGCGCGATCGGCATCGTGATGGCTCCTCACTGGTCGGGGATGTCGATCCCCTCCTACGAGGAGCGCGTGGAGGCCGCGGTCGAGGACGGTGTTCCGGCCTTCACGTTCGTGCAGCGGTACTCCGACCATCCCGCGTTCATCGCGTTGCTGGCGGAGCGGGTGCGCGCGGCGCTCGCGACCCTGCCCGCCGAGGGTCGGGACGCGACGGTCCTGTTCACCGCCCACAGCCTCCCCGTCCGGCGCGAGCCCGACGGCACGTCGCGGTGCCTCCGGTGCGCCGATCCGTCGTGCGCGGCCTCCTGCCGATACGCCGACGGGCTGCGCGAGACCGCCGACCTCGTCGCGGCGGTTGCCGGCCTGGACCGAACGGGCATCGCGTGGCAGAGCGCGGGCCGAACGGCCGACCCGTGGTGGGGTCCACCCGTCGAGGACGTGATCCGCGGGTTGGGCGCGTCCGGGGAGCCGGCGGTGGTGGTGTGCTCGGCCGGCTTCGTAGCCGATCACCTCGAGATCCTCTACGACCTCGACATCGAGGCCCGCTCGATCGCCGAGGACGCCGGCATGGCGTTCGCCAGGACCGAGATGCCGAACGCCGATCCCGCGTTCCTCACGATGCTCGCCGATGTGGTCGAGGCGCAGCTCGATCGGACCGCTCCGGCATGACGGGGCGGATCGTGGTGGTCGGCGCCGGCGTGACCGGCCTGGCCGCCGCACACCGCCTCCGGTCGGCGTCGCCCGAACGGGACGTCCTCGTGCTGGAGCGTGAGGAGCGCCCGGGCGGCAAGGTCGGCGCCGTCACCGTCGGAGGTCTCGAGCTCGAGGCCGGACCCGACTCCTTCCTCGCACGCAAGCCGTGGGCGGTCGACCTGTGCGGGGACCTCGGGCTCGGCGACGACCTCGTTCCGGCGGCTGTGGGCTCCACCCAGCTGTGGACCGAGCACGGCCTCGTGCCGTTCCCGCCCGGGCCGCTCGGCATCCCGACCTCCGTCGGCGAGCTCTGGCGCGCCGATGCTCTCCCGTCCTCCGCGAAGCTCCGGGCGAGCCTCGACCTGGTGCTCCCACGCCGTCGCGGCACCGCCGACGAGTCGCTGCGCTCGTTGCTGCGGCGGCGGCTCGGCCGTCGAGCCGCCGCCGAGCTCGTCGAGCCGCTCCTCGGCGGGGTCCTTGCCGCCGATCCCGGGCAGGTGAGCGCGGCGGCGACCTTCCCTGAGCTGGTCGCCTGGGAGCACGAGCGGCGCAGCCTGATCCGGGGCGCGCACGCGATGGCCGCGGGGCGCCGCCCGGTGGCGGTCGGCGACAGCGCCGCCGAGGCCGGGGGCGGCGCCCCGGCCACGTTCCTGACCGTCCGGGGTGGGCTCCGCCGGATGATCGACGCGCTCGTCACCGCGCTCGGCCCCGACGTCCTGCGCACGGGCACCCCCGTCGGCGACATCCGAGGAGGCGAGGCGTCCCGGTTCGTCCTCCGCGCGGACGGGAGCGACATCGACGCGGACGCCGTGATCGTGACGACGCCCGCGGCGATGAGCGCCGGCCTCCTGACGGCGATCGCGCCCGAGGCCGCGGCCGGGCTCCGAACGCTCGGATCGACCTCGACCGCCGTTGCGGTGCTCGTCTACCCGGACGGGACGGACGCGCGGCTCCCGGCGTCCTCGGGATTCGTGGCGACGCCCGGCTCGCTGCCCATCACCGCCGCCACGCTCGTGTCGAGGAAATGGCCCGACCCCGCGTTCGGCTCGCGCGCCGTCGTGCGGGCCTTCGTCGCGGACGGCGCGCTCCTGCGCGCCGACGACGAGGAGCTGATCGGCACGGTCGGCGCCGCGCTCGCGGACGTCTACCCGCTGCCGGCGATGCCGTTCGCGTCCGCGGTCGTTCGCTGGCCGGAGGCGATGCCGCGCTACGACGTCGGGCATCTCGAGCGGGTCGCGTCGATCGAGGCCGCGCTGCCGCCGGGCGTCGTGGTCGCCGGGAGCGCGTTCCACGGCGTCGGCGTGCCGGATTGCATCCGGCAGGGGACCGAGGCGGCCGAACGCGTCACGGCTATCCTGGCGCGCGCGTGAAGCTCGTCACCTGGAACGTGAACTCGATCCGGCAGCGCCTGCCGCGCCTGCTCGCGATGCTCGGCCGGCACGAGCCCGACGTGGTGTGCCTGCAGGAGACGAAGGTCGAGGACGCGGCCTTCCCGACGATGGAGATCGCGGCGGCCGGGTACGAGGTCGCGACGCTCGGGCAGCGCGGGTACAACGGGGTCGCGATCCTCTCGAAGGCCGGCCTGCAGGACGTCACGCTCGGGTTCGAGGGCGATCCGGTCCCCGAACAGTCGCGCGTGCTCTCGGGGACCGTCGGCGACCTGCGCGTGATCTGCGTCTACGTCGTGAACGGCAAGGAGGTCGGCGATCCCGCGTACGAGACGAAGCTCTCGTGGCTCGACGCCCTCCGCGCCTGGGTGATCGCATCGAACGAGCCCACTCGGCCGCTCGTGATCTGCGGGGACTGGAACGTCGCGCCCGACGACCGCGACGTCTGGGATCCGGACCTGTGGCGCGGGAAGAACCTCGCGAGCGAGCCCGAGCGCGAACGGGTCCGTGCCTTCCTGGCGTGGGGGCTGACCGACCTCGGACGGCGGGCCGCCGGGGACGTGCAGGGGCCGTTCGCGTACTGGGACTACACGGCGGGCGCGTTCCACAAGGGCTGGGGCCTGCGGATCGACCTGGCGCTCGGGACGGCGCCGGTCGCCGAGCGCCTGGCGTCGGTGATGGTGGAGCGCGACGAGCGCAAGCCGACGTTCGGCGAGGGCAAGCCGTCGGATCACGCACCCGTGATCGTGACGCTGGACGGCTAGACCATGTCCTCGGGGATCACGGTCTCGTCGTACTCGGCCTCGGTCAGGTAGCCGAGCGCGAGCGCGGCCTCCTTCAGCGTGGTGCCCTCGTGGTGCGCCTTCTTCGCGATCTCCGCGGCCTTGTCGTAGCCGATCGTCGGCGTCAACGCGGTCACCAGCATCAGCGAACGATGGAGCAGGTCGTCGATCCGTTCCCGGTCGGCCTGGAGGCCCTCCACGCAGAACGCGCGGAAGTTCCGCGACGCGTCGGCGAGGAGCACCGCCCCGTGCAGCAGGTCGCGGATCATCACCGGGTTGAACACGTTGAGTTCGAAGTTCCCCTGCGAGCCCGCGAACGTGATCGTGGCGTCGTAGCCGAACACCTGCACCGCGACCTGGGTCATCGCCTCGGCCTGCGTCGGGTTCACCTTGCCCGGCATGATCGAGGAGCCGGGCTCGTTCTCGGGCAGGCGGAGCTCGCCGATGCCGGCCCGCGGCCCCGAGCCGAGCCAGCGCAGATCGTTCGCGATCTTCATCAGCGAGGCGGCGAGGGTCGCGAGCGCGCCGCTCATGAAGACGATCGCGTCGTGCGCGGCCAGGGCGGCGAACGCGTTCGGCGCCTGCACGAACGGCAGGCCGGTCAGCGCGGCGATCTTCGCGGCACAGAGCGCGCCGAACCCCTCGGGCGCGTTCAGCCCGGTGCCGACGGCGGTGCCGCCGATCGCCAGCTCGTACAGGCCCGGCAGCGCGCCCTCGATCCTGTCGATGTCCGCGTCGAGTTGCGCGACGTACCCGGAGAACTCCTGCCCGAGGGTGAGCGGCACGGCGTCCTGCAGGTGCGTCCGCCCGATCTTCACGATGTCGGCGAACCCCTTCGCCTTCGCGTCGAGCGCGTCGCGCAGCTCGCGGACGCGCGGCAGGAGGCGTTCGACGATCACGGTCGCGCCGGCCACGTGCATCGCGGTCGGGAACGTGTCGTTCGATGATTGCGACAGGTTGACGTGGTCGTTGGGATGCACGGGCGTCTTCGACCCGAGCTGCCCGCCGGCCAGCTCGATCGCGCGGTTCGCGATCACCTCGTTCGCGTTCATGTTCGTCTGGGTCCCCGAGCCCGTCTGCCAGACGAAGAGCGGGAAATGGTCGTCGAGCGACCAGGCGATGACCTCGTCGGCCGCGGTCACGATCAGGTCGCCGATCGCCGGATCGAGGACGCCGAGCTCCATGTTGGCCTGCGCCGCAGACTTCTTGAGGATGCCCATCGCGTGGACGATCTCGAGCGGCATCCGGTCGACACCCGGCCAGCCGATCGAGAAGTGGTGGATCGAGCGTTCGGTCTGCGCCCCCCAGTAGCGGGTTGCGTCGACCTCGATCGGGCCGAACGAGTCGGTCTCGGTGCGGAACTCGGTCATCTCTCGCCCATCCTGGGAGAACCTCCGCGGCGCGAACGCATCCAGTCTGGCAGGAACGCGGCGCCGCGATGGTAGCGTCGGCGCTCCATGGAGTCCTTCGACGTCGGCGTGATCGGGGCCGGGATCCACGGCGTCTCGGCGGCCTCCCATCTGGCCGGCCGCGGCGTTCGCGTGGTGCTCGTCGATCCTCGGCCGCCCGCCGGCGGGCCGACCGGCCGCTCCAGCGCGATCTGCCGCGCCTACTACACGAACACGTTCCTTGCGCGGTGCGCGCGCGACTCGATCGCGATGTTCGAGGACTTCGAGGCCGTCACGGGCACGAGCGCCGGTTTCGTGCGGACCGGGTTCCTCTACCTGCATCCTGCTGAAGACGCCGACGGCGTCGCGGCATCGGCCGCGCGGCTGGGCGAGCTCGGGATCGCGGTCGACGTCGTGCCCGCCGACGCGATCGCCGAGCGCGCGCCGGGCTTCGACCTCGCCGGTGTCGGCGTCGCCGCGTTCGAACACGATGCGGGCTACGCCGACCCGCACGCCGTGACCGACGGGCTGTTCCGACAAGCGACGCGGGCGGGCGCCGAGGCTCGGATCGGGCCGGCGGTCGTCCGGCTCACCACGACCGTGCCCGCGGGCGCGGTCCTGACGTTCGACGACGGGGCGGAGCTCGCGTGCGGACGCGTGCTGATCGCGGCCGGACCGTGGACGCGGCCGCTCGCGGCGCAGGCCGGCGCCGAGCTGCCGCTCACCGTCGAGCGGCACGTGGTCGCGACCTTCCGCTGGGGTTCGGTCGATCCGGCGCCGGCGCACACCGATCTCCTGGCCGGCTACTACTTCCGTCCGGAGGGCCGGGATCTGTACCTGGTCGGGCCGACCCGTCCGGCGCCGAGGGTCGATCCCGACGACGACGTCGGCTCGATCCGGCCGGACGAGGTCGAGGCGCTCGCGCGGGCGGTGACCGCTCGCGTGCCGCGCCTCGCAGCAACCGAGGTCCGCGGCGGGTGGGCGAGCCTGTACGACGTCAGTCCGGACTGGCAGCCCGTGATCGGCGCGATCGCGTCCGGTGTGTTCGTGGACGCGGGCACGTCCGGCCACGGCTTCAAGCTCGCGCCCGCGCTGGGCGCGCACGTCGCCGCGATGGTCCTGGGAGAACGGACAGATCCGGGCTTGGCGGCGTTCGATCCGATGCGGTTCGCCGCCGGCACGTCGCTGGCGGCCGGCTACGGCGAGAACCTGATCCTGGGATAGGAGGAACGGATGGAGATCGCAGACGCGAGCGAAGGGACGTTCGAGCGGGGCGACGACGGGCGGTTCAGCGGCGAGGTGTGGCTGCGCGGCACGCTCACGTCGGCCGACGGGACGAACGTCGGGATCGTGCACTTCTCCCCGAGCGCGCGGACCCGTTGGCACCGGCACCCGCAGGGGCAATGGCTCTACGGCGTGAGCGGTCGCGGCCGGGTGCGCACCCGCGGCGAGGCCGGCCACGTGCTGGAGCCGGGCGACGTCGTGTTCATCGGGCCCGAGGAGTGGCACTTCCACGGTGGGTCCCCGGACGCGCCGATGGTCCACGTCGCGGTGAACGGTGGCGGCGCGCCCGAATGGGCCGAGCCGGTCACCGACGAGGAGTACGCCGAGGGCTTCTAGATCCGGCTAGTCCGATCGGGGTCGTCGGCCCAGAGCCACTTGAACGACCTCGGCGTGAGGAGGCAGCCGACCAGCGCCAGGCCGAACACGATCGGCGTGAGCGACAGGATGAGGAAGGGAGGCCCACCGCCGAGATCCGCCGGCCGCCCCGGCATCCTCGCGGCGCCGGCCAGGATGATGAGGCCGAGGACGACCGCAGGCGGCCACGCCCATCGCCGTCCGAAGATCAGCCCGATCCCGCTCGTGAGCAGCAGGGCCGTCAACACACCGCCCACGGTGAGGATCGTCGTCGGATCCGCGACGGTGCGAGCGCCCGCGACGACCGGCACGGCGACGAGGCATCCGAGGACCGTCAACACCCAGCCCGCGGCGGCGACCCTGAGCGGTCGTCGTTCGTCGTCCATGGGCTCAGTATCGGCGCGGCGCACGCGGTTGGTGCTGCCGGCGACGCCTCTGGGTACCCTGACCTGCAGCGGGGCGGTAGCTCAGTCGGTTAGAGCAGGGGACTCATAATCCTCCGGTCGCAGGTTCGAGTCCTGCCCGCCCCACGCACGGATACATGTCCGCTGGGGGTAGGGTCGACCGGTGAACGTACCTCCGCTTCATCTCCCGTCGGGTGGGTCAAACGAGATCCAGGCCGAGTCATATGAACGCGACGGAGACGAATGGGTCTTCTACATCCTCGGGGAGGAAGTGGCCCGCGTGCAGATCTCCGATGTGACGAGCATCACTCGAAGCCGGGCCTGATCGCTCGGCTGGCAGACGCGGCCCGTGCTCAAGGTGCGAAGACGCCACGATTTGCGTTCCACCGGGATGGGCGTGATTCTCGCTCCATCGGATACGTCTGCTTGGCGAGGAGGGGACGGAGATGTCTTCACGATCGAGCCTCCGGTTGCGAGCGGCAATGGTCATCGCACTCGTCCTCGTTTCGTTGACCGTTGGCATGCCCTCCGCTTTCGCCGCTTCAAGCTGGAACCTGGTGACCACGAAGTGCTTCGCCAGGAAGTACACGGGAGGCACGTACATCGACGCCTGCTACCAATTGCACAAGCTGACGAACGACGGCAGCACGACGAGGGACTACTTCCAGCTCACCATGTATGGCACGGGAAAGGAGTGGACCGGCTTTAGCACGCTGGTCGGCCTGGAGGTCGCCGCCGTTCAGAAGTCGGGCTCTCCTGCTCAACATTGGGTGGACTGGACGCCGAAGTCAGACCGCTCGGGCGGGAGCTGCTCCGAGGTGAACATCGGGATCGCCTACGTGGCTTCGTTCAGCTACTCGGTTCAATACTGCCCCGACAGTTGGCAGTTCTCGAAATCCCCGATCCGGGGCCACCCGTCAACTACGCGAACGCCTGGCTCACCATCCCTGGCACGACGGCAAATTGGTCTGTGGGGTTCGGGCATGTCGTCTGGGTGTGGCTGGGGAAGAGTTCCCGCCTGGACGTATGACTATCTGTCCCAGTGAGTGAGCGTCGGGCCTGGACGCCGTCAATACCGGCGCTTGCTCCCCAGGTCGCGGATCGCCCGGAGCACCCTGAGCCGAGCGACCTCGTCCGACGTGGCGTGGGCGAGCTGCTGGGTGATGGTCGCCAGTTCCGGCCGCCGGGCGAGCGCTCGGTAGAACGCGGTCGAGTCTTCGGCCATGGCCATCGTCTGCAGCTCGGCCAGGGCATCGGGGCTCATCGTGCTCAGGGCGGCGCGGAGTTCGGCGTCCTCTTGGTTCATCTGCCAGAAGGGTAGTTCGTTCCCGGCGTATCGGTCGGCGTAAGCTCCCGTCCCGAGATGAGCGACGTCGGGCGAGCGATGCGACGCGAGGTGCCGCGGTCGGCGCACGCGGAGTTCACGCCGGCGCCGGACCGTGATCCGATCGCGCTGCTGGAGCTCCAAGCCGCGCAGCGGGAGCCGACGCTCGTCCCGCTGCGGCACGAACGCATGTCGATCTCGCCGTTCACGTACTTCCGGGGCGCCGCGCTCCCGATGGCGTGGGACCTCGCCCGCACGCCGACGACCGGTATCACCGTGCAGCTCTGTGGCGACGCCCACCTGTCGAACTTCGGGATGTTCGGCTCGCCGGAGCGCCACCTCTACTTCGACGTGAACGACTTCGACGAGACCCTGCCCGGCCCGTTCGAGTGGGACGTCAAGCGCCTGGCGGCGAGCCTCGAGGTGGCGGCGCGCGAGCGGGGGTTCGGCGCGAAGCAGCGGCGGAAGACGATCCTGAGCGCCGTCGGCGCCTACCGGGAGGCGATGGCGGGGTTCGCGCCGATGTCGAGCCTCGACGTCTGGTACGCGCATCTCGACGTCGATCGCCTGATCCCGGAGTTCCTGCAGGCACTCGACCGCGTGCGGACGCCGGCGGTGTGGAAGGCGATCACCACGGCTCGCGCGCACGACTCGATGCAGGCGTTCGATCGGCTCACCGAGATCGTCGATGGCGAACCCCGGATCGTGCACGACCCGCCGATCGTCGTGCCGCTCGCGGAGCTGGCCGGCGTCGAGCACGACCAGATCCTGGCGTCGCTGGACGCGATGGTCTTCTCGTACCGGCAGACCCTCCAGTGGGACCGCCGGCACCTCCTGTCGCAGTACCGCCTGGCCGACGTCGCGCACAAGGTGGTCGGGGTCGGGAGCGTCGGCACCCGCTGCTGGATCGTGCTCCTGCTGGATCGCGGATCCGGCTCGCCGCTGTTCCTCCAGGTGAAGGAGGCGCAGGCCTCGGTCCTGGAGAACTTCCTGCCGAAGAGCACGTTCCGCAACCACGGTCATCGCGTGGTGGCCGGGCAGCGCCTGATGCAGGCCACGAGCGACCTCTTCCTGGGCTGGCAGCGACAGACGTGGGGAGACTCGCAGCACGACAACTACGTCCGGCAGCTCCGGGACTGGAAAGGGTCCGCGGAGGTGGCCAACATGACCGTCGCCGGCATGACCCTCTACGCGAAGATGTGCGGGTGGACGCTCGCCCGGGCGCACGCACGCTCCGGCGACCGGATCGCGATCGCCGCCTACCTGGGCGGGAGCGATGCGTTCGACCGCGCGATCGCGGCTTTCGCGACCGCGTACGCGGATCAGAACGAACGCGATCACCACGAGATGGGCCGCGCGATGGCGGCGGGGAGGCTCGCGTCCTGAGATGGAGAAGCCCACGAGCGTCGAGGACTATTTCGAGGGGCTTCCTGAGCGATCGCGCGTCGCGCTCGGACGGCTGCGAGCGGCGATCCACGCGGCCGCGCCGGAGGCGACCGACGCGATCAGCTACGGGATGCCCGCGTTCACGATGCACGGCCGGTCGCTCGTGTGCTACGCCGCGTTCAAGGATCACTGCAGCCTGTTCCCGATGAGCATGCAGGTGATCGAGTCACACCGTGAGGAGCTGGAGCCCTACCTCTCGGGGAAGGGCACGATCCGCTTCGGCATGGACGAGCGCCTCCCTACCGCGCTCGTGAAGTCGATCGTCCGCGCGCGCGTCGCCGAGAACGCCGCGCGCTCGCGTCGCTGAACGACGAAGACGAACGCTCGAGCGGTCGGCTGGATCAGGCGCTGAAGGAGTGACGCGCCGTCCGCTGCAGCGACTCCTCAGCTTTGAGCGCAACATCCTTCGCACGCTTGCGACGGACCGCTTCGCTGAACGAGAAGGTGTCGACCCAGGCTCGTTCGCGCGCCGACTCCGCACGGCGGTGCCGCACGGAAAGTGCGACGGACGTGCAGGCGATGACCGCTAAGGCGACCCAGACGATCGGGCTCGAGAGGATGACGGCGAGCCAGATCACGAACGGAACGAACGCGGCGATCATCAACACGCCGATCACGCTGCCGGAGATGGTTCTCGGCCGGTTGGCCACGGGTGCCTCCTCGATCTCAAGGAACCGGGAAGGCAAGGTCGCGAACAAGTCGCGGGTACGCCCCGTCTTGGGCGGCTCCACCAGTGGTGGACGTCTCCAGCCTACTCGACCGAGACTTTCGTCGGACCGGGGATGGCCGCAGGTCGCATGGTCGCGCCGGCGCGAAACCTCGTAGTCTCTGCGCGGTCAGCCGATGGCCATCTCGGCGTCGTTCTCCCCCCGGAACGAAAGGTGTTCGTTCGATGAAGCGTGTCCTCCCGGTCCTCGCCCTGTCGTTGGTGGTGTTCGCGCTGACGCCGGTCTTCAGCGCGTCGGCCGTTCCGACGGTGGTCGTCCGTCCGGGCCATCTCGCGGGCTGGGTCCCGACCAGCGGGACGAAAGCGTCCTACGGCCGCTGGGACACCGGACCCGCGAAAGCGCCGCTCGGGCAGGGCAGCCTGCACCTGTTGGCGCCCACGAAGGATCGCCTGCAGATGACGTTGAGCTCGCCCGTCAACCTCGCCGGCTTCACGGCGTCCTTCGCGGTGAACGGTTCGGGGTATGCCTCGTTCTACGTCCTGGCCCCGGGCGGAGAGTCCGCGAGGATGACGCCGGACAGCACCAGTCGGTGGTCCAAGGTCAACGCGATGACCTATCCGCACTGGGAGTGGGACTGCGACGGCAACGGATCGTTCGAGCCAACGGAACCTCTCCGATTTCCGGGACACACTGCTGCCTCGACCGTGAGCGCTTTCGGGTTCATGGGCACCCGAGGCACCTCGTGGGTGGACGCGGCGAAGCTCGGTCCCGCCGGGAACGTGAAGGTCTACAACTTCGAACCGCCGACGGCGAGGATCTCGGATGCCCAGGTGGTCGAGGGCAACTCCGGCTGGAAGCCGATGCACTTCGTGGTGCGCCTCTCAGGCCCGAACCAGGACAAGGCCGAGGTCAAGTTCGCGACGTCCGGGGTCATCAAGGGGATGCCCGGGCGAGCCTGCGCGTGCGAGGACTTCAGTTCAACATCGCGGTGCTGATGATCAAGGCGGGGAGCATCTCCGGTGTGATCGACGTGAAGATCGTCGGAGACCGAGT
>CAWFNS010000002.1:0-614375 GCA_963817235.1 uncultured Actinomycetes bacterium | reverse complement strand
TGAGCGCCACGCATGACCGAGCGAAGCTGATCGCCCGCATCGAGGCAGAGGCGCGCGGATTCCAGAACGCGCAGGGCAGGATCCGCGACATGCGGTGGGGTCGTGTGCTCGGGCTGCTCAGCTCCGGCGTCGTCCTGGACCTGTGGTCCCGGTCCGCGTCGGGCCGAGCGTCCGACGCGATCTACCACGGGATGCCGGTTCGGAAGCTGCGCGCGATGCTGACGCCGACGGATGGGCGGAGCACACTGAGCCGACACGGAACGAGGAGGGATCGATAGGTGCGGCTCGACGGCAAGGTCGCGATCATCAGCGGGGGCGGCTCGGGGATCGGCGCCGCGACGGCGCGGCTGTTCGCTCGGGAGGACGCATCGGTGGTCGTGACCGGACGCCGTCCCGAGCCCATCCAGGCCGTCGCCGACGCGGTCGGCGGGCTGGCGGTCGCGGGAGACGCGGCGGACCCGGAGCACGCACGCGATGCCGTTCGCGCGGCGACCGGGACCTACGGCGGACTCGACATCCTCGTCGTGAACCACGGTACCGGTTGGAGCGGATCCCCAGGTTCGGTGACCGACGAGGCGTGGCGCTCGACACTGGACGCCAACCTCACCGGCTCGTTGAACCTCGTGCGAGCGGCGATCGCGCCGATGAGCGAGCGGGGCGGCGGGTCGATCGTGCTCGTCTCTTCGATCAGTGGCGTTGCCGCGTTCCCCGGAGAAGCGGCGTACTCCGTCTCCAAGGCGGCGATGATCGGGCTCGCGCGGTCGATCGCCGTCGACCACGCCACGTCGCGGATCCGCGCGAACGTCGTGTGCCCGGGGTGGGTACGTACCCCGATGGGCGACGAGGAGATGGACTGGCTGGCGGAAGAGCGCGGGGTCGATCGAACTGGGGCGTATGCGCTGGCGACCCGATCCGTGCCGGCGCGGCGGGCAGGCGAGCCGGAGGAGATCGCGACCTGCATCCTGTTCCTCGCCAGTGACGAAGCCTCGTACGTGAACGCCACGGTGTTGTTCGCCGATGGCGGCGGACGGGCGGTCGACGTGGCCCTCGTGGAGTTCTTGGAGCGAGACCCTCAGTGAGGCCGACGAGGCGTTGAAGCGGGAGCTCGCACCCCGCGACTGGCCGTACGTCGAGGACTACGTGGACGCCAAGACCGGGTTCGTGGAGGGCATCATCGCCCGGGCAAGCGCGGCCCGGTCCTCGGCCGACCCCGACTAGCGGCCCGTACCCGGCGGGGTCCGCGTTCGGCTACTGTTCATGTCCCGGCCTCCTTCCCAGCCGGTAGGAGCACTCGATGGCGGATGAGCTGCAGGATCGCCTGGAGGAACAGCTGACCTACTACCGGGCCCGTGCGCCCGAGTACGACGCCTGGGCGCTCCGCGAGGGGCCGTTCGACCGCGGCCGGGACAACGCGAAGTGGTTCGCCGAGATCGCGAAGCTGGAGGACGCCCTCGAGCGGTTCAACCCCACGGGGAAGGTCTTGGAGCTGGCCGGCGGCACCGGGCAGTGGACGGAGCGCCTGGTGCGCCACGCCGACAAGCTCACGGTCGTCGATGCCTCCGAAGAGGTCCTCGAGTTCAACCGGCAGCGCGTCGGCGACGGCGTGCGCCACATCCAGGCGGATCTGTTCTCCTGGAAGCCCGACCGGCGATACGACGTCGTCTTCTTCTCGTTCTGGCTCTCCCACGTACCGCCCGAGCTCTTCCAACGCTTCTGGGATCTGGTCGCCGAGGCCTTGCGGCCCGGCGGGCGCGTGTTCTTCATCGACAACATCGCGAGCGGCGCGGCCGCCGAGCTGGACCCCGAGCACCTCGGACCCGACGAGCGATCGGTCATGCGGCGACTCTCGGACGGCCGGGCGTTCCACGTGTGGAAGGTGCTCCACGGGCCGAAGCAGCTGGAGCACCGTCTGGCGGACCTCGGTTGGGACGCGAAGGCGCACCGGACCGGCGACTTCTTCCTCTACGGGCAGGCCGCGCGTCGCGCGGCCACCGATCGCTCGCCGGATCAGCGAACGACGTAGCGGGGGGACGGCAGCGTCGCGTTCAGCAGCCGGTTGAGGTCCTTCAGTTCGGGGAGCGACGTGGGATCGAACGCGTCCAGGCGCGCCGCGACGACCGCCACCGAGGCGTCGGAGATGGGACGGCGGCCCTCGTAGCGGATGAACCGCGGACCCCCGCCCAACCCTCGGATCCCCTGTCCGATCAAGGTGTGGATCCCCCGGAGCTGTTCCTCGCGCTGGTCCGATGGAGCATCGCGCAAGCCTGCCGCGGCGTCCTCCCAGCCGACGAGGGTCGGGTTCACGGGCTCATCGCCTCCAGCGGCGGGAAACGGAGTCCATGCTCCTCGCACAACGACGCGACACGGTCCATGTTGAACTCGAGCCCGTATCGCTCGGCCAGCTCCGCGAGCATGCTGGGATCCGCTGCGGCGGCGTCGAAGAAGTGCTCGAAGCCGCCCGGCGAGATGATCTCCAGGATCCGGCACGGCGTGTCGCCGGCGTTCCAGAAGGTGTGCCACTGATCTCGCGGTTTGAACGCCAGCTCACCGACCTCCGCGTAGACGACGTGATCGCCCAGCAGCGCCCCGAGGCGGCCTTCGAGGACGAAGCTGTACTCGTCCTCCCGGGAGTGCCGGTGCAGGGGTGCCGCGAGGGTACGCGGCGGGATCGGATGCTCGACCAAGGAGAATCCGCCGCCCGACTCCTCGCCCCAGAGGATGAAGCGAGCGCCGATCGCGCCGATGTCGACCGACCTGCCGTCCTTCGGGCCGACGATGCGCGGACCCTGCGATGCGTCGAAGCGGCTGAGGGTTTCGATCATCGGGATCTCCTGTCGTCGCGGCGCGTTCGCTGGGTGACGACCTGCATGTGGCCCATGCGGTACCAGTCGAAGAAGACCACGGTCGCGACCGCGCCCACGGCGGCGACGGCCCAGGAGATCGAACCGGACATCCACATCGCGAACGCAGTGAAAAGGACGAACAACAGGAACACGCGTTCACGAGCGGTGGTGGGCCATCGGGCCACGGGTGCCTCCTCGTTCTCAAGGAACCGGGAAGGCAAGGTCGCGAAGAACTCGCGCGTACGCCCCGTCTTGGGCGGCTCCACCAGTGGTGGACGCAGCCAACCTAACAGGAAACACCGTCGAACAGCGCGGTACCTCCATCGAAGGAGCGTCCGATGAACGATCTCGGCCTCCTCGTAGACGACATGCAGCGGCTCGTCACGTCGGACCGAAGCGTTCGAGCTGCCGCCGCAGCGGCACCCGCCACTGCTCGGCCAGCGCCGGATGCGCGCTGACGGCACGCACGAGGTCCGGCTCCTCCCGAGCGCGATCGAGCATGGCGCGGTGCGCGTCCAGGACGCTGATGCCCGCGGGATCCTCAAGGACAAGCTCGATCGGCCCCGCCGCCGGCACCTCGCCCGTTTCGAGGACGCGCAGGTACCACCCGGTGCGACCGGTCGCCCGGAGCCGCTCCCCGATGTGCGCCTCCCGCCGATGCAGGGTGAGCTTGAAGCACGGCCAGCGGGGCTGCGTCACCTGCAGCGTGGCCGAGCCCCACTCCCAGACGTCACCGATCCGCACGTCTCGTTCGAGGACGCCGACGGTGCTGAGGTTCTCCCCGAACGGGGCGTCGCCGAGCTCCCGGTCGAGCTCCTCCGTCCACGGACCGAGATGCTCCGACGGGTAGGCACAGACCGCCTTGTCGGGACCTCCGTGGACGCTGAGATCGGCCTGGCCATCGCCGGACAGGTTGAGCTCGGAGAGCCAGAGCACGGCCGTCGGATCGACCGGGCGCTTCCGGATGCCGCTCCACACGCGATCGCCCTGCGCCTCGGCGAGGACGGTCGGCGTCCCGACGTTGACGGCCGCGAGTCGGATCACGGTTCAGCCTGTCACACGGCCTCGCGTGTCGTTCCCGAGGGAACCGAGGTTTCTCTCTTCGGGCAACATGAGCAGAACATGGTCCTCATGGCTCCATGGAGGGTGCGAGCAGAAGAAGAGGTCGTGAGTCTCCCCTCGAGAGATGCCGAAGCATGGGCCCGCTTCGACGTCTTCTTCGAGGAGGAGGGCGACCGGCTGTTCAAAGCCCTGTACTTCGTGACCGGGAACCGGCACGACGCGGAGGAGCTCACCCAGGACGCGTTCCTGAAGCTCTGGGAGCGATGGGACCAGATCGATCGGATCGACGATCCCACCGCGTACCTCTTCCGCGTCGCGCTGAACGCGTTCCGGCGCCGTCGGCGCCGGGCGGCGATGGCCGTCCGGAAGCTGATGCCGGTCACGGAGCTCCCGGATGCGTTCGAAGAGGCGGAGATGCGCGCCGACGTGCGGCAGCTCCTCCTCGGGCTCACGCAGCGGCAGCGGGCGGCCCTCCTGCTCGTGGACCTGCTCGGGTACTCGTCCGAGCAGGCAGCGCGCATCCTGCGCGTCCGACCGTCCACGGTTCGGTCACTTGCCACGCAAGGCCGGCGGGCCCTACGAGCGGAAGGAGCGCGGGATGCCTGAGGTGCAGGAGGTGTTCCGCATGGCGACGCAGAAGGTTCGCCGCGATCCCGGGGCCATGGAACGACACATCGCCAGGCAGCAGAAGGCGGCCCGGAACCGGCGTGTGGGCGCGTACGCGACGGTGGCGGTGCTCGTCGCGGCCGCCGTCGCGATCTTCACGCTCACCCGGCCACAAACGCAGAGCCCGCCGTTGGAGCCCACACAGATCCCGACCGCGACCACCGGGTCGACGCTGGACCTGCGCACGGGCCAGCTGACGAAGCTCCCGGCGAGCATCGCGTCGGCCGGGACCTTCTACGCGGTCTCGCCCGATCAGACGCAGGTCGCGTTCAACGCATGTTGCAGCAACCCGGGGCCCCTCCAGCTGGCCAACATCGATGGGACGCAGGTCCACCCGGTGAGCGCCGCAGGATGGGACGCGTACGGCGCCCAATGGTCCAGGGACGGATCGACGCTTGTGTATCAGCAGCGGCACGCAACGACCCAGGCGCTCGGCAACCTGTTCGTCCTGGACATCGCCACGGGCCGAAGCACACGGATCACCGACTTCGATCAAACGAAGAAGTTCGGCTGGTGGTTCATCTTCCCGAGCTTCTCGTCGGACGGTGGGTCGGTCCTCTACCAGCTCCCGAGGTCGAGCTCGAAGGATGCGGTCTGGGATCTCTGGTCGGTGCCGGTCGGCGGCGGAACCCCTGCGCTCGTCATGCCCAAAGCCGGGTGGGGCGGCTACGCACCCGATGGCACGGCGCTCGCGTGGCTCTCTCCGGTGAGCGGCACCACCTTCAAGGGTGGGAAGCTCTGGGTCACCACCGCTCCCGCGATGGAGCGCCCGATGCCGTTCGTCGGCGGCGGGGAACTCTCGTGGCCGCGATGGTCCCCTGATGCGACGCGGATCGCCTACACGAAGAACGGATCGGTCTACGTGCTGAACGTCGCCACCCGTTCGATCACGAAGGTCGCCGAGGGCGGCGGCAACCCAGAGTGGATCGACGACAACACGCTGAGCATCGGCAACCCAACGAACTGATCGACCCGCCTCGCCTGGAAGCCCGGTCCCGTGAGGGGCCGGGCTTCTGCCCGGCAGCCTCTGGACAGCGTGACCTCGCAGCGACGACCATCCGTGCGTGGACGTCGTCGAGATCGTCGGGTACGACCCGAGCTGGCCGGACGCGTTCCGCGAGGTCGCCGGCCGCCTTCGGATGACCCTCGGTGACAAAGCGTCTCGGATCGACCACATCGGCTCCACCTCGGTCCCCGGGCTCGCCTCCAAGGACGTCATCGACAGCCAGGTGTCGGTCGAACGAGACGCCGAGCTCGATGGTGTCGCCCAGCAACTGCTGGCGGCCGGTTGGACCACACGGCCCTACATCATCAACATGGACCACCAGGTACCCGGCTGGCCCGAGGACGAACGAGCCCGGCGGAAGCGATTCCTCCGGGAACCTCCCGGTTCCCGGCAGGTGAACCTCCACGTCCGGGTCATCGGTCGTGCGAATCAGCGCTACCCGCTCCTGTTCCGCGACTACCTTCGAGCCCACCCGGACAGCGCACAGGCGTACGCGACCCTCAAGCGGGACCTGGCGGTCCTGCTCAAAGACCCCGACACCTACCCGGAGGTGAAGGACGCCGCGTGCGACCTCATCTACTTCGCCGCCGAGGATTGGGCTCGAGCGGTCGGCTGGAACCCGGGAGTGTCCGACGCGTAGGAGGGGAACCATGGATCTGATCGATCGGCACTTCGCGGCCGAGAACGCGCAAGACGTGCCGGCCACGCTGGCGACCTATGCGGAGGATCTGGTCTGGGACGACATCGGCAACCCCGACTGTCCCGTCTCCGGCAAGGCTGCCGCGGCGAAGATCTACGAGGGGATCATGGACGCGATCCCCGATCTGCACCTGGAATCCGTCGCCCGTTTCGCGTGCGGTGACCACGTCGTGGATGAGTCGATCGCCACGGGGCACATCCGCGGTTCGTTCGTCGGTGTGGATGGCGGCGGAGCGCCGGTCCGCTTCCGGATGCTGCACGTGTTCGACATCCGCGACGGCCTCATCAGCCGCGAGCAAGCCTGGTTCGACACGGCGGGGGTCATCCGACAGGTGGCGGCGCACCGGGCCCGTTACCGATCGAGTCGGTAGGGAAGATCAGCTGTGGCCACGGAACGGATCTAGTCGCCGCCCGGCCACGGCAGTTCGAGCGCGTCCAGGAGGTCGAGGTCGCCCGGTGAGTGCCCGCACTCGGTGAGGTAGCGAGCGAGCTCGCTGCGGTGCTGCGTCCCGTGGTTCACGATGTGCGCGACGATCAGCCACGGCGGCCTCGCGAAGTCGGGGGCGAGCTGCAGGGACCCGTTCAGCGCCGCGTCGTCGTGGGACTCCACGTAGCTCCGCAGGCGCGCATCCTCCTCGATGCTGAACGCGTGCAGGGCCGGGAGGTCGTCGAGCACGAACCCGTGGTCCCAGACGTAGGTCTCTCCAACGTCATGCCCCATCACGACCTCGCGCCAGCTCCAATCGACGTCCACGAGGTGCCGGACCGTCGTGAAGGCGCTCCCGTGGTCGAGGTTGGCCGTCCTGCGGAACTCCTCATCCGACAGACCGGCCATCGTCGTCAGGATCTTGTCGTTCGCCCACGCGTGGAACCGGACGAGGGCGAGCAGGCTGTCTGCGTCCATGCGCCCATCCTAGGTGCTGGGCGTGGGTCGTTGCGGGCCGTCCTAAGCTGCGATGGGCTTTCACGCGAGCAAGCGATCCGAACGGAAGGACACGAGCCATGCGGCGGTTGATCGTCAGCACCTTCTTGACCCTCGACGGGGTCATGCAGGCCCCCGGGCGGATCGGGACGCGGCGTGCGGGCTGAGGATCGTCAGATCCACGCGAGGCCGACAGGACCAACGGCTCTACCGACCCGGGATAGGTCCCGTACTCGACACTCCTGATGGCCCGAGACGCCTCCTCGTGCTTGAGGGAGGGTGCGACAAACGGATGGAGGTTGGGAGACATGCAGAGGAAAGCGTGGGACCGGTTGGTGAGCTCCGCCGGCTTGGTCATCGCGATCGTCTTGCTCGCGATGGGTGCGATGGCGATCTACGGCGGCAACTTCGGCCGCAACAACGTGCGCGACCGGCTGACGCCGGAGAAGGTCTTCTTCGCGCCGCTCTCCGCGATGTCCGCCGAGGAGCAGGCGACGCTCGGTGACTTCGCAGGGCAGCAAGTGACGACGGGTCCGCAGGCCGAAGCTTTCGCTCGGTACATCGCGGGGCATCTGCAGGAGGTCAACGGCGGCAAGACCTATTCGGAAACGAGCGCCGCCGCACGTGCGGAGGGGCTCCCCGCCAACCAGGCTGCGGAGCTTCAAGCCAAGGCGGACACCCTGTTCAAGGGCGAGACGCTCCGCTCGATCATGCTGAACGCCTACGGTTGGTGGACCGTCGCGACGATCGCCCTCTGGGCCGGGTACGTGATGGTGGCCGCGGGGATCGTCCTGCTGATCCTGTCGATCCTCGGGTTCCGCCACGCGAAGAGCGCTGCGGCCGATGTCGCTACGGTCGAGACACCGACGGCCGTCGTGGCGGCCTAGGGTCGCGATCCGGCAGACGGTACCGTCGCCAGCGGTCGGGAGCGGATCTGAAGCTCGCGACCGCTGGCGACAGCCGCTCCCGCTCACATCTCCTGGAGGCGCTTGATCCGTTCCTCGATCGGCGGGTGGGTCGAGAAGAGCTTCTCCATCCGGCTCGTCTCCGGTCCCGGAACCCGTGACGGCTGATCCAGCCACAGGTGCGCGGTGGCGTTGTTCGCCGAGCGCATCGCGTGGGGCGCGTCGCGGATCTTCTCGAGCGCGCTGATCAGCCCGGGCGGATAGCGCGTCAGCATCACGCCCTGCGCGTCCGCCAGGTATTCGCGGTTGCGGCTGACCGACAGCTTGATCAGCTGGCCTGCGAGCGGCGCGATGATCAGCAACACGATCCCGACCGCGAACAGGATCAGCGCGACTGGGTTGTTCCCGCCCGAGTCGTTGTTCCCGCCGCGCCGGCCACCCATCCCGCCCCACCACAGCGAGCGCATGAAGAACTCCGACATCAGCACCGCCGCGCCGACGACGGTGGCGATCACGGTGCCGAGCAGGATGTCGCGGTCCTCGACGTGGGACATCTCGTGGCCGATCACGCCCTCGAGCTCGACGCGGTTCATCGTATCGAGGAGGCCCTGCGTGACGGCGATCGAGGAGTGTTCGGGGTTACGGCCGGTCGCGTACGCGTTCGGCGCCTGCTCGGGGACCACGTAGACGCGGGGCTTCGGGATACCGGCGGCGATCGCGATCCCCTCGACCACGTTGTGCAGGCGCGGCTCCTCGGCCGCCGTGACCTCACGCGCGTGCGTCGAGGCGAGCACCGCACGGTCGCCGTAGAGGTAGCTGCCGATCGACAGGACCGTCGCGAGGACGATCGCGAAGCCCACGCCGACCGGGCCGGAAACCCAGATGGCGCCGATCACGTAGCCGATCAGGCCCGTGAACAGGATCGCCACGGTGAACAGCAGGATCGTCTTGCGTTTGTTCGCCGCGATCTGCTCGTACAACTACGTCCCCTGCGGTTCGGCGTTGCCGAGGTCCACCTGGACGGGGGCCCGGACGGGGTCGTCGATCTGGAAGAACTCGCGGGGCGTGAAACCGGACGCGTTCGCGAGCACGCTGGAGGGGAACGACTGGATCTTGGTGTTCAGCAGGCGGACCTGCTCGTTGTAGAACTGGCGCGCATACGCGATCTTCGACTCAGTGCCGGTCAGCTCCTCCTGGAGCGCCAGGAAGTTCTCGCTGGCCTTCAGGTCCGGGTAGTTCTCGACCACGGCGAAGAGCTTGCCCAGGCCGGCCGTGATCGCGTTCTCAGCCGACGCCTGCTGGGCCACGCCGGTCGCGCCCATCGCCGCCGACCGCGCGGCCGCGACCTCCTCGAACAACTCCCGCTCGTGCGACGCGTAGCCCTTCACGGTCTCCACCAGGTTCGGGATCAGGTCGTAGCGCCGCCGGAGCTGGACGTCGATCTGCGACCAGCCCTCGGCCGCCCGGTTCCGCAACGTCACCAGCCGGTTGAACGCGAGGATCGTCCACAGCACGGCCAGGACGACGACCGCCAGCAGCACCCAACCCCAGCTCGGCATGACGCCTATCGTAGCGACGCGGGTCCGCTCTGGAGCGCCCTGGCGTAGACGTCTTCGATCGCCGGCAGGATGACCGACCAGTCGAACGCGGCGGCGCGCTCGCGGCCCGCGGTCGCCAGTCGTTCGGCGAGCTCCGCGTCCTCGAGGATCCGGCCGGCTGCGCTCGCGAGCGCGTCGGGGTCGCCCGGCGGGACGAGCAGCCCGTCGACCCCGTCCGTGACGACCTCGTCGTAGCCGGCGATGTCGCTCGCGACGACCGGGAGCCCGGCCGCCATCGCCTCGATCAGGACGACCCCGAACGACTCGCCCCCCATGGCTGGGCCGAGGTAGAGGTCGCACGACGTTGCCAGAGGGGGAAGATCGGCATTCCTGACGGCGCCCAGCATGGTGACGCGTTCCCGAAGATCTTCGCCAAGCGTCGCAACGACCGATCCTTCCGGGCCATCCCCAACGATGACCAACCGAAGATCTTCATGAAGTTCGGCAAGGACCTGGAAGGCTTGAAGGGCCGTGGAGAATCCCTTCCTCGCATCCAGTCGGCCGACGAACAACAACTTCCTCCCGGGGCCAAGGTCGGCGGGTTGGGCCTTGGAGAACCGAACGACGTCCAACCCGTTGGGGATGACTTCGAAGATGCCACCGATCCTTTGGTGTTCGAAGGCGGCGGCCCGCTCCGAGACAGCCGTGCGGATCGCCAGACGCCGCATCACCCGACGGAGGACGGGCGCGGCCAGGTCGTAGAGGCGCGCGCGCCCCGCCCCCGAATGGAACGTGCCCACCACGGGCGCGCGCGCCTCGAGCGTGGCCCACAACCCGGTCGAGGGCGCGGTCGGCTGGTGTGCGTGCACGACGTCGGGCCCGAACCCGGCCAACGCGTGCCGCACGGCCGCGCGGGACCACGGCCGAGGGTCGATCGGCGCGTTCGAGGCGTTGTACGGGATGTCGAGCGGCCGCCCGACCGCGCGCACCCACGGCTCGGTCGGCGCGGTGCGCGCGGGGGCGAGCACGAGGACCTCGTGCCCGCCGTCGCGCAGGCGCTCGGCGAGCTCGCGGACCTGGACCTGCACGCCGCCGGGGTCGTCCCAGGCATACGGACAGGCGAGCGCGACGCGCACGGCTCAGTCCCCAGGTCCAGGCGCGGGCCAGCCGGGCTGGAACAGGTGCCAGTCCGGAGGCGAGGCCGAGATCGCCCGTTCGAACGCGCGCGCGATCTCCTTCGTGATCGCCGTCGCGTCGGCGCGCCGGTCGCCCGTCCGCGGCACCTCCGGCAACGGGCTGAGCACGCAGCGCCACCCCTCGCGCGTCTCGTAGATCGCGGCGACCGTGATGGGCGCGCCGGTGGAGATCGCGAGCATCGCGGGGCCGGCGGGAAGCCGTCGCATCGCGCCGAACATCTCGACCTCGACGCCGCGGCCCGTGAGGTCACGGTCCGCGACCAGCGCGATCACGTTGCCGGCGTTGATCCGGTTCGCGAGCGACCGCCCGACATGACCGTTCGCGCCCAGCCCGAAGATCTCCATGCCGAGCGACTGCCGGTGCTCGAGGAACAACCGGTAGAGCGCGTCGGGACGCAGTCGCTCGGCGACCGCGACGACCGGCAGGCCCTGCTGCTCCATCGCCCGGCCGGCCGCGTCCCAATTGCCCATGTGCGGCAGGACCGCGATCACGCCCGTCCCCCGCTCGACCGGGCCCGCGAGGTGCTCGATGCCCTCCCAGATGAACCCCGCCTCGATCCGTTCATCGGACCAGCCGACGACGTCGAACGCGTCGAACCAGTACCGCGCGTAGCGCCGGAACGCCTCGCGCGTGTTCGCGACGACGAGCGGATCGTCGACCGAGCGGCCGAGGACGCGCGCCTGGTTCTCCGCGACGACCGCGCGCGGTCCGGCGGCCAGGTGGAACGCCGCGACGCCCGCCCAATGGAACAGCATCCGGCCGGTGTGCGTCGGAAGCTTCGCGCCGAGCCAGGCGACGGTCGCGAACACGCGGTACGCGACCCGCTCCCGCCGGGTCTCGCGCGCCTCCGGATCGCTCACGCCCGCTCCTCGCGCGCGACCTGCCCGGTGCGGAGGGCCGCCGCGAGGACCGAGATGATCGCGGCCGCCCACACGGCCCACCCGAGGCCGTCCACCAGCAGCCCGATCGACAACAACGCGTAGCGAAGACCGCGCGTGACGTGGCTCTCCTCGATCGAGTACCCGAGCGCCGCTCCCCGGGCCCGGACGTAGGACGACAGGAAGCTCGCGCAGAGGGCGACGAGCGCGCCGACGGCGATGTGCGGCGCGACGTCGCGTTCGACCCACGCGATCGGCCCGAGCACCGCCGCGTCCCATCCGCGATCGAGCAGCTCGGTCAGCATCCGGTCGACCGGTCCGCCCTCCCCGTGGTTCGCGCGGTGCCCGCCGAACAACAGGAGCGCCGCGGCCGCCCCGGCGAGCCAGCCCGCCGTCCGGAGCTCGCCCGCCACGATGAACCAGCCGGCGCCCACCGCGAACACGGCTCCGACCAGCAAGGACGCGCGGGTGATGGCGGTTCCGGGAGGCTGTCGTTGGAATCGAACCATCGAGACGCGCGAGCCTAGCAACTCGGTAGGATGCCGGGACCTCGAGCCAGCCAGGGAGGATCCGCGTTGAAGACGTACGACGCGAAGGACATCCGCAACGTGCTGCTGGTCGGGCACGGCGGGGCGGGGAAGACCTCGCTCTCGGAGGCGATGCTCTTCACCGCCGGCGCGATCACCCGGATGGGCACCGTCGAGGACGGCAATACGGTCTCCGATCACGACCCCGACGAGCAGCGACGCGGGATCTCCGTGTCGCTCGCGATGGCGCCGATCGAGTGGAAGGGCGTGAAGATCAACGTCCTGGACGCGCCCGGCACGGCCGATTTCATCGGCGACGTCCGCAGCGCGATCCGCGCGGCCGACGCCGTGCTCGTGGTCGTCTCGGCCGTCGACGGCGTGGAGGTCCAGACCGAGTACGCCTGGGAGCTCGCCGTCGAAGAGGGGCTGCCCCGCGCGATCTTCGTGAACAAGCTCGACCGCGAGCGCGCCGACTTCCAGGCCACGCTCGCGCCAGCTGGTGTCCTCGTTCGGCAACCAGGTCGCGCCCTTCGAGCTGCCGATCGGGCAAGAACATGACTTCCGCGGCATCGCCGACCTGCTGCACGAGAAGGCCGACCTGTACCCGAACGGCCCGATGGCCGAGGAGTCGGCCTGGCCCGACGAGATCCACGCGATGGCCGACCCGGTACGCGAGAAGCTCGTCGAGGCGGTGGCGGAGTCCGACGACGCGCTGATCGAGGAGTACCTCGAGCAGGGCACGCTGCCGGAGGAGCACATCGTGAGCGGCGCGAAGGCCGGGTTCGCGGCCGCGCGGCTGGCGCCGGTCCTCGTCGGCTCGGCGACGAACGCGATCGGCATCGACCGCCTGCTGGATTTCCTCGTCGAGGAGTTCCCCTCCCCGCTCGATCGGGGACCGATCACCGTGCTCGGCAAGGGCGGCGACGAGAAGGAACGCGGATGCGATCCGGCCGCGCCGCTCACCGCGTTCGTGTTCAAGACGGTCTCCGACCCGTTCGTCGGGCACATCACGATGTTCCGCGTGTTCAGCGGGCGCGTGCGGCCGGACTCGTCGATCTACAACGCGACGCAGACCACGGAGGAGCGCCTCGGCCAGCTCTTCACGCAGCGGGGCAAGGAGCACGAGTCGATCCCCGAGGTCTCCGCCGGCGACATCGGCGCGGTCGCGAAGCTCCAGGCCTCGCACACCGGCGACACCTGGTCGACGAAGGACGACCCGGTGCAGCTGCAGCCGGTGGAGCTGCCGGAGCCCCTGCTGGCCTACGCGATCGCGCCGAAGACGAAGGGCGACGAGGACAAGCTGGCGACCGGTCTCTCGCGCCTGCGCGAGGAGGACCCGTCGTTCCGGGTGGCCCGCAACGAGGAGACCCACGAGACCGTGATCTACGGCATGGGCGAGGCGCACCTCGACGTGCAGATGAGCCGCCTGAAGACGAAGTTCGGCGTCGAGGTCGAGCACGCCCCGGCGAAGATCGCCTACCGCGAGACGATCAAGGGCAAGGCGGCCGCGGTCGGCCGTCACGTGAAGCAGACCGGCGGCCACGGCCAGTACGCGGTCTGCAACATCGAGATCGAGCCGCTCCCCCGCGGCGAGGGATTCGAGTACGAGGTGAAGATCTTCGGCGGCGCCGTCCCGCAGCAGTTCATCCCCTCGATCGAGAAGGGCATCGTCAAGACGATGTCCGAGGGCGTCCTGAGCGGCAACCCGATGGTCGACGTGAAGGTCACGCTCGTCGACGGCAAGTTCCACGCGGTCGACTCCTCGGACATGGCGTTCCAGATCGCCGGATCGCTCGCGTTGAAGGATGGTGTCGAGAAGGCCGGCGTCGCGCTGCTGGAGCCGGTCGTGCAGCTCTCGGTCGTGGTGCCCGACAGCTTCACGGGCGACGTCATGGGCGACCTCAACTCCAAGCGCGGCAAGATCCAGGGCATGGAGCAGATCGGCGGCGGCAAGCAGCGGATCAACGCGCTCGTGCCGCAGGCCGAGGTCGCGCGCTACGTGATCGACCTGCGCTCGATGACCGGCGGCCGCGGCGCCTTCACGATGACGTTCTCGCACTACGAGGAGATGCCGTCGCAGCTCGCCTCGAAGGTGATCGAGGAGTACCGGAAGGCGCGGGAAGAGGCGCAGAAGAAGTAACTGCGCCGTCCTTCAGCAGGTCTGCAGGAAGCTGCGGATGAAGGGACCTGACGGCGCCGCGGAGGCCGCGAACCCGGCACCGATCAACGCGGCCCACCCGACCAGCAGGAGCACACCGCCGACCGGAGTCACGCGCCCCCATCGTCTTTCGCCGGTGAGCGCAAGGACGATGAGACTCCCCGAGAACAGGACCATCCCTAGGACGAACGACCACGCCGCGACGTCGTCGAAGAGGTTCCACCGCCACAGAGCGTCGACAGCCACGCGACCGCGAGCAGCGCCGGGATATGGAAGAAGAGGTACCGAACACCGAGTTCGAGGGTCGCCAGGCGGTCCTCGGGCAACTTCTTGCGAAGCGCGTGGGCGCCGAACGCCCCGAACCCGACGGCGACGAGCGCCCGCCACGCCGGCCGCACGCGACCAGCCATCTGCTCATGGACGCGCGGCGTCCAGGAACGGCAGCACGGCGTCCTCGAACGCCTCGGGCTGCCGGACGTTGACCACATGGTCCGCGCCCTCGATCACGACCTTCCGCGCGTCGAGGATCTCGCGGGCGAGCAGCTCACCGGCCCGACGCATGAACGGCGGGTCGTGCTCGGCGATCAGGACCAACGACGGCACGTCGATCTCGCCGAGCCTCACCGACGCCGGCGGGTCGAGCTCGATCGCCGAGCTCTCGTCCATCGTCATCTCGTGGATGTTGTCGAACGCGATCCGGCGGATCGTCGCGCCGGCCGGATCGTCGGTGCCGAGCGGCGCCCAGATCTTCAGCCGCAGGTCCTCGGCGCGCTCGAGGTCGCCGGCCTCGATCGCCTCCTCGATGCCCTGCCCGGCTTCGTCCCACCAGTCTTCCTCTTCCTGGAGCGGCTCGAAGCCGCTGAAGTCCGCCGCGGCGGCCACCAGGGCCCACACGCGCGAGGGATGCTCCAGGGTCGCGTCGATCGCGAGCGTCCCGCCCATCGACACGCCGACCAGCGCCGCCTGCTCGACGTCCAGGTGATCGAGGATCGCGATCAGGTCGGCGACCCGCGAGTACGGCTCGCCGGTCAGCCGGCTCGACTCGCCGTAGCCGCGCTGGTCGTAGCGGATCGTGCGGTAGCCCGAGGCGGGGAACGAGGTCATCTGGTCGTCCCACGTCCGGCGGTCCCACAGGCCCGGGTGCAGCAGCAGGACGGCCGGGCCGTCGCCGGCCTCGTCGAACCGCAGCTGTCCGCCGTCGGGAAGGTCGAGCAAGCCCATGCGGCTCATCGTGTCAGGCCCCCTCGAAGCGCGGCTTCAGCTTCGCGTACGAGTCGGCCAGCAGCTCCGGCAGCACGCGGGTCTCGCCGATCACCGGCATGAAGTTCGTGTCGCCGCTCCAGCGGGGAACGACGTGCCAGTGCAGGTGACCGGGGATGCCCGCGCCGGCCTCGCGGCCGAGGTTCAGCCCGACGTTGAACGCGTGCGGCGCCGACACCTCGCGCAGCGCCCGGACGCTCCGCTGGATCAGCGCGGTGATCGCCGCGTTCTCCGCCGGCGACAGCTCCTCGAGGTCGCCGGTGTGCCGCGTCGGGAGCACCAGCACGTGGCCGGGGTTGTAGGGGAACTTCGCGAGCGTCGCGAACGCGAGATCGTCGCGAGCGAGGATGCGCATCTCCTCCCTCGGCTCCCTCACCGGAGAGGAGCTCGCAGAAGACGCAGGCCGCGTCGTCGGGCGCGTCCTTCTCCGCCTCGAGGTACTCCATCCGCCACGGGCTCCAGAGGTGCTCCACGTGCCCCCTCAGACCGCGAAGCCGATCGGGCTCGAGCGCCCGCGCGGCGGCCTCGTCGACGAGCGTCCGGACGATCCGGTCGAACGGCACCCCGGGGGTCTCGGTGCCGCTGCGATCGCGCACGTTGAACGTGCCGGCCTCGAGGTCGCGGTCCCCCACGACCACCATGTACGGCACCTTCATCAGCTGCGCGGCGCGGATCTTCTTGCCCACCGACTCCTTCGCGTCGTCAACGTTCACCCGAAGCCCTGCTTGCCGAGCCGTCGCCGCGAGCTCTTCGCAGGCGGCGACGTGCCGGTCGGCGACGGGCACCAGCCGCAGCTGCTCGGGCGCGAGCCACAACGGGAACGCGCCGGCGTAGTGCTCGGTGAGCACCCCGAAGAACCGCTCGATCGAGCCGAACAGCGCACGGTGGATCATGATCGGCCGGTGCCGGGCGTTGTCGGCGCCCGTGTAGTGCAGGTCGAAGCGATCCGGCATCTGGAAGTCCACCTGGATCGTCGACATCTGCCACGTCCGGCCGATCGCGTCCCGCGCCTGCACGCTGATCTTCGGGCCGTAGAAGGCGCCGCCGCCCTCGTCGAGCACGAGCTCGAGGTCCATCGTGCTCGCCGCCTCGCGGAGCGCCGCGATGCCCTCTTCCCAGTCCTCGTCGGTGCCGATCGCCTTGCCCTCGGGCTTCGTCGAGAGCTCGAGGTAGAAGTCGTCGAGACCGTAGTCGCGCAGGAGCGTGAGCGTGAAGGTCAGCAGCGAGCCGAGCTCCTCCCCCATCTGCTCCTTCGTGGTGAAGATGTGCGCGTCGTCCATCGTCATGCCGCGCACCCGGGTCAGGCCGTGGATCACGCCGGACAGCTCGTTGCGGTACACGGTGCCGAACTCGAACAGCCGCAGCGGCAGCTCGCGGTAGCTCCGCACCCGGCTCCGGTAGATCAGGATGTGGAACGGGCAGTTCATCGGCTTGAGGTAGTAGTCCGACGCCGTCGAGCTGCATCGGCGGGAACATCCCGTCGGCGAACCAGTCGAGGTGCCCGCTCGTCACGAACAGGTCGGCCTTCGTGATGTGGGGTGAGTTCACGAACTGGTAGCCGCCCTCCTCGTGCCGGCGGCGCGAGTAGTCCTCCATGATCCGGCGGATCAGGCCGCCGCGCGGATGGAACACGGCGAGCCCCGAGCCGATCTCCTCCGGGAACGAGAACAGGTCGAGCTCGACGCCGAGCTTCCGGTGGTCGCGGCGCTCGGCCTCCTCCAGCCGCAGCAGGTACGCGTCGAGGTCCTCCTGGGTCGCCCACGCGGTGCCGTAGATCCGGGTGAGCTGCGGGTTCTTCTCGTCGCCGCGCCAGTACGCGCCGGAGATCGCGGTCAGCTTGAACGCGCCGAGCCGGCCGGTCGAGGGCACGTGCGGCCCGAGGCACAGGTCCTCCCAGCCGTCGTTGCGGTAGAGGCTGACGGTGTCGCCGGCGGCCACCTCGCCCGCCTCGTTCTCCATCGCCTCGATGATCTGGCGCTTGAACTCCTGGCCGTCCAGACGCTTCAAGGCTTCTGCCCGCGGTACGTCCTCACGGACGAACGGCTGGTCGGCGGCGACGATCGCCCGCATCTCGTCCTCGATCCGCGGCAGGTCCTCGGCCGACACGTGCGCGGGGATGTCGAGGTCGTAGTAGAAGCCGTCGGCGATCGCGGGGCCGATCGCGTAGCGGGTGCCGGGCCACAGGCGTCCCACGGCCTGGGCCAGGACGTGGGCGGTCGAGTGCCGAAGGACGTGCAGCCCGTCGTCGGTCCGCACGTCGACCGGCTCGACCGCGACGTCCCCCGACGGCACGAAGGACAGGTCGCGCAGCTCGCCGTCGACGCGCGCCGCGATGGCCGAGGGCGAGAGCGCGGCGCCGACCGGCTCCCCCTCGGGGAGCTCCACGGTGGTGCCGTCGGGCAGGGTCAGGCTTCGGCATGGCGGGAAGGATAGCCGACGCGTTTTCCGGCTCCCGCGAGGCTCACCGCCTCACTCGTAGGAGATGGCCTCGAGCATGTTCAGCTTCGCGGCGCGGCGCGCCGGCCAGATCGCCGCGACGACGCCGAGCAACGCCGCCACGATCAGCATCGCGACGAGTTGGCCGACCGGGATCTTCAGCGTGCTGATGCCGAGGTCCTTCAGGGCCTGAACCATCGCCCAGCCGAACAAGATCCCGATCGCGAGGCCGAGCAGCGCGCCGAGCACCGCGATGATCACCGCCTCCACGCGCACCATCCGCTTGACCTGCCTGCGGCTCATCCCCACCGCCCGGAGCAGTCCCAGCTCGCGGGTCCGTTCGTAGATCGACAGCCCGAGCGTGTTCACGATGCCGAACAACGAGATGATCACCGACAGGAACAACAGGACGTACACGATCGCGAAGAGCTGATCGATAGCCTTCAGCTGCTGCTGCTTGAACTGCTCCTGGTCGCTCACCTGCACCGACGGGTAGTTCTTCGTGAGGAAGCCCTCCAGCTGGGTGCGCGCCGCGTCGACCGACACGCCGGGCGCCACGTTCACGAATACCGCCTGATCCACGATCTGTTCGACGTTCGCGTCGTAGGTGTCGAGGGAGATCGTGTAGTCGTTGAAGAGCTGATTGGGCTCGAAGATGCCGACCACGGTCATCTCCTGGGTGCCGGTCGCCGCGAACTTCATGTCGATCGTGTCGCCGACCTTCAGGTGGTTCCCGTCGGCCGCGGTCTTGGACACGATCACGGTGTTCGGCTTCGAGAGGCCCGCGACGGACCCGGCGTCCATCTGGATGTTCGCGACCTTCTCGATCGTGGCGGGATCGATCGCCACGGCGAAGGTGTCCGAGGTGCCGGCCTTCGTCTCGATCTGCCGCATCGGGGACACGACCGCGAAGTCGGGGTTCTTCGCGAGGTCCCGCGCGAGCTGCGGAGAGAACGGCGAGAACTGCGAGGAGTTCAGCGTCAGGTCGGCGCGCAGGACCTTGTCGAGCGTCGCGGTCGCGGAGGCCTTCAGCGACGCGGCGAACACCGCGACGAACGCGACGAGCCCGAGGCCGATCATCAGCGCCGCCGCCGTCGAGGCGGTGCGCCGCGGGTTCCGGTTCGCGTTCTCGCTGCCGAGCTTGCCCGCGATCCGTCCACGGAACGGACGGCCGATGGCCGACGCCAGCGGCCGGGCGAACAACGGCGACAGCGCCGCAACGCCGTTGAACGTGAGCGCCGCGCCGAGGCCGACCACGAGGCCGGCGTTCGACACGTGGCCGAACAGCCCGAGGCCGACGAGCCCGACGCCGGCCAGCGTGAGGAGCGACCCGACGATCACGCGGCGCCGGATCGAAGCGCTCGGCGCGACGGTGTCGCGCAACGCCTCCACCGGCGCCAGGCGCGAGGCGCGGCGGGCCGGCGAGACGGCCGCGATCACCGTGATGCCGGTCCCGAGGATCAGCGACACGACGATCGTCCTCGTGGAGACGACGAGCGACGTGGGCGGCAGGTCCAGCCCGATGTTCGCGAGGAGCGCCTTCAGCCCGATCGCGAGCACGATGCCGACCAGCACCCCGCCGATCGATGCCACCACCCCCACGACGACCGACTCGACGATCACCGACGTCAGGACCTGTCGCCGGCTGGCGCCGAGGGCGCGGAACAGCGCGAGCTCGCGGCTCCGCTGGGTCACCACGATGTTGAAGGTGTTGAAGATGATGAACGCGCCGACGAACAGCGCCACGAAGCCGAACACGAGCAGGCCGGTGCGCAGGAAGCCGAGGCCCTGCTTCACCTGATCCTGCTGCTGGGCGGCCGCGCTCGCGCCCGTGATCGCCTGGAAGCCCTTCGGCAGCACCCCGGAGATCCGCTTCGCGAGCTCGTCCGGCGTCACCCCCGACTGGCTGGAGACGTAGATGAAGTCGAAGTGCCCCTCGCGATCGAAGAGCTTCTGCGCCGTCGGCAGATCGAAGACCGCGAGCGTGGCGCCGAGCAGGCTGTCGGACCCGCCGAACGTGACGAAGCCGGAGATCGTGAAGGACCCGGGACCGGTCGGCGCCACGATGCGGACGGTCTGACCGACCGAGAGATCGTGCGCCTTCGCGGTCCCCAGATCGATCGCCACGGCGTCCGGGCCGGACGGGGGCGCTCCTTTCGCCACCGTGGCCAGCGTGACGTCGGGATCCCACGAGTTCCCGATCGTCGGCGCGCCACCGTTCTGGATCACCTTGCCGGTCGCCGGATCGATGATCTGCGCGAAGCCCGAGACGTCGCCGTCGGCCGCTCGCACGCCATCGACGGCTCGCACGGTCGGAAGGAGGCTCTCGGGGATGGGCTTGCGCTCGCTGCCTCCGCCCCCGCCGCCGCCGCCGCCCGCGCTCGGCGTGAATGCCGTGGTCCCCTGCACCACGACGTCGGTCCCCGCATACACGTTCGAGAACAGATCGTCGAAGCTCTTCAGCGCGGTGTCGGTCAGCACGTACGTGCCGGCCGTGAAGCCGACGCCCAGCACGACCGCGAGGGCGGTCAGCGCCAGGCGCAGCTTCCGCGCGAGGAGGCTCTTGATCGTGGCGCGGAGCATCGGCCGGCTAGGCCTCCATCGCCTTCAGCCGGTCGAGGATCTTCTCGGTGTTCGGCTCGAGCATCTCGTCGACCACCAGGCCGTCGGCAAGGAACACGATCCGGTCCGCGTAGCTCGCCGCGTTCGCGTCGTGCGTGACCATCACGATCGACTGCCCGTGGTCGTCGACGGCGCCGCGCAGGAACGTGAGCAGCTCGGCGCCGGCCTTCGAGTCGAGGTTGCCCGTGGGCTCGTCCGCGAACACGATCTCCGGCCGCGACACGAGCGCGCGCGCGGCGGCGACGCGCTGTTGCTGCCCGCCGGAAAGCTCCGCGGGACGGTGGTCGAGTCGGTCGCGCAACCGGACGGTGTCGACGACCGAGTCGAACCACGACTGATCGACGTCGCGGCCGGCGATGTCCAGCGGCAGCGTGACGTTCTCCTTCGCGGTCAGGTCGGGATCAGGTTGAACGCCTGGAAGACGAAGCCGACCTTGTCGCGGCGCAGCTGCGTGAGGCGCTTCTCCGACAGCGTCGTGATGTCGACGTCGCCGATGAACACGTGGCCGCTCGTCGGCGTGTCGAGCCCCGCCATGCAGTGCAGCAGCGTCGACTTCCCCGAGCCCGAGGCGCCCATGATCGCGGTGAACCGGCCCGATCCGAACTCGACCGTGACACCGCGGAGCGCCTCGACCGCCGCATCTCCTTCGCCGTAGACCTTCCGCAGGGCGTCGGCTCGCGCCGCGACCCTCGTGATCGTGTCGCTCATCGATCTCCCTCCACCAGATGAAGCGGCCGGCACGAGGCCGACCGTCGTGGGCGCGGCTGGGATCGAACCAGCGACCTCTCGCGTGTGAGGCGAGCGCTCTCCCGCTGAGCTACGCGCCCGGAAGAGCACGTCACGATAGCAACCGGAGGGGAAAAGGCGACGGCGGCACGTGCCCGCGTCGTGCCGCCGTCGTGGTCCGGACTGGCGCCGGACCCGGGCAGTGTGCCACGGCCTCCCGACGCGACGCAAGGGCGGAAAGAACCGTTCAGGCGCAGGGGTTCCTTCATCCGGCATCCCGTCCTCGGCGACGGGGCATCGGCGGCGCGGTAGCATGGCCGACGACCGACCCGGAGCCGCCAGGAGGGACCGGATGCTGCTGGCAACGATGCAGACGTTCATGGGCCATCTGACGTCGTGGCTCCCCCAGAAGCTCCAACACCCGGCCGAGGTCCTGCTCTACTTCGCGATCCTCGGGGTCATGGCCATCGTGCCGCTCGCGCTCTGGCTGGGATGGGCCATGCGGTCGACGGCGAGCTCGAGCGACGGCTGAGCCGATCGCCCTCGAGGACCTCCCGAACCATCCCGGCCTCGCCTGGCTCCGCGACGACGTCGACGGCCGTGCCTGGCTCGGCGCGCTGCCCGAGACCGTGCGCGCGTGCGCGTCGCGATGGTCCCTCGAGCTGACCGAGCCGCCCTTCGCCGTACGCGTCCGCGTCCCTGGCGCTCCCGGCCCGGCGCGTCCGACGGCTCCGACGCCGTCCTGAAGGTCCAGTTCCCGCATCGCGAGAGCGAACACGAGGCCGCGGCCCTCCGCTCGTGGGACGGCGAGGGCGCGGTCCGCCTCCTCGAGCACGATCCCGATCGCTGGGCGCTCCTGCTCGAGCGCTGCCGCCCCGGGACGTCGCTCGCGGACGTGCCGCAGGACGAGGCGCTCGACGTCGCGATCGGGCTCCTCCCCCGCCTGTGGAAGCCGGCGGGACCCCCGTTCACCTCCCTCGCCGAGGAGGCGGCGTGGTGGGCCGGCTCCCTCCCGGCCGACTGGGCGTCGACCGGCCGTCCCTTCGAGCGCAGTCTGCTCGATGCCGCGCTCGAGGCGATCGCCGACCTGTCGGGGACCCAGGGCGAGCAGGTGCTGGTGAACCAGGACATGCACGCCGACAACGTCCTTCGCGCCGAGCGGGAGCCGTGGCTTGACGATCGATCCGAAGCCGCTCGCCGGCGAGCGTGAGTTCGGCATCGCGGCGCTCGTGCGCGGCGGCGAGCTCGGCGAGGCCCGGGACGACGTCCTGCACCGCCTGAACCGGCTCACCGCCGAGCTCGGCCTCGACCGCGAGCGCGCCCGTGGTTGGTGCCTCGCGCAGACGCTCGCGTGGGCCGTCGACGAGGACGAGCGTGATCGAGGAACACATCGACGTCGTCCGGTGGCTCGTGGACGACGCGGCCGGCTAGGCCGACGTCAGCGTCAGCGCGTACTTCCCGGCGCCCGCCCGATGCGGTGACGATCAGGTAGAAGACGCCGGTCGCCTTCGCGGTGAACCTCACCGCCTCGTCTTTGCCCTTCGGCCTCGTGCCCGCGTTCACGACGTGGCACGTCGCGGGGCCGCATCCCGGTTCGACCTGCCAGACGTCCAGGGTCCCGGGGGCCCACACCCACAGGTCGAAGTTCCGGTTCTTCGGCACGTCGAGCCGCGCGAGGTACCTGTGCCCCTTCTTGAGCCGGACGCGGAACACGTCGTTCACGTCGACCGGATAGCTGAGCGTTCCCTTCTTCGCATGGACGAACCGGATCGCGCCGGCGATCGTGCCGTCCGACCTCGGCGTCGCGTTCGCCGTTGAGGCGCCGAGCGCCTTCGCCGCGTCGAGGCGACCGCTCGTGAGCGTCCAACCGCCGGCGAGCCCGTGCGGCTTGTCGACCCCGTGCAGGATCGCGTTCTTGACCGCGACCGGCGTGTAGCTCGGGTGCTGGGTCTCGACGAGCCCGGCGACGCCGGCGACGAACGGCGCCGCCATCGACGTGCCGTCGAGGGTGTCCCGTAGCTGCTCGCGCGGGACCGTGCTGTAGATGTCGACACCGGGAGCGGCGAGATCGACCGACACGTGGCCACGGCTGCTGAACGACGCGTAGCGATCGCTGCTCGTCGCTCGCGGCGACGGAGATGATCGTCGGCAGGTCGAAGCTCGCCGGGTAGGACGGCGAGTGCAGCACCTTCAGCAGCGCCTCTCCCGGTGAAGAAGAGCGAGTCGTTGTCGAACCCTGCATTGCCGGCCGCGATGACCGAGAGCACGCCCGCATAGCCTGCCTGCTGGATCGCGTAGCGGAGCAGCCTGGACCAGCCCTGGCCGCCGAAGCTCATGTTCATGATCGTTCGCGCCGTTGCGCACGGCGTAGTGGATCGCGGCGATCACGGCGCCGTCGTCGAGCCCCCCGCAGTCGGTCCCGACCTCGAGCGGCATGATCTCGGCACAGGGGACAGACGCCTTCGGTGCCGACCTGCCGTCGGTGGCGGCCGCGATGATCCCGGCGACGTGGGTCCCGTGAATGTCCCACTCCCCATCGAACATCGGCGAAGGGTTGCCGTCGTTGTCCACGAAGTCGCAGCCGTGGACGTCGTCGATGTACCCATTGTCGATCGTCGTCGACGCCCCCGACGTCTCGCCCGATTCTGCCACTGTTCGGCCATCAGGTCCGGATGCGTGCCGTCGACGCCGGTATCGATCAGGCGATCACGCCGTGGACGCCCGTCGTCGTGTCCCGGCGGTCGTGACCGCGCCGAGCCGGCGTCGCCCCTCGTGGTGCTCCAAGCGGTCGTGCACTGCCCGCATCCGGAGTCCCCACTGCTGCGAGAAGTACGCGTCGGTCGACACGGCCGTCGGCCGGTACAGGTAGTCGGGCTGCGCGACGGCGACGCCCGGCTGGGCGCTCAGCGACGCGACGGCCTCGGACACGCTCGTGCCGAGCGGCAGCCGGATCCGGTCCAGCTCGGTGCCGCGGATGGACGTCATCCGGGCGAACGGGAGCGCCCGCGCCACCGCCTCCGCGCGGGAACGGCGCGGCGAGGCGTCGGCGAATCGCACCAGCACCTCGTGGGGCACGTACGAGCGTCGCATCCCACCGATCGATCGCGCGACCGAGACCGGGCGGGCTGCGGGCAGCAACGTGTCGAGACCGTGCGCCGAGCGGTGCGGCGAGGACGATCGGGACCGACAGCGCGATCAGGGTGAGCACCGCGAGGAGGGAAGGGCGGCGTGTCTTCAGTGCGCGTGCCCTTCGCCCGAGGAGACCCGGCGAGCCGGCGCCGAGTCGCTGCTCTTCGGAAATACCTGCCGGAGGCCGTCGAGGATCTGATCCATCAGCGAGCCGGACGCCTGATACTCGAGGATCACGGCCGCGCCGCCCATCACCAACCCACCGAGAAGGACCCACGCGAGCCCGACCAGCAGGAGTTCCATGCCTCGAGGATAGACCCTCCTCGGACGGCGGGCCAGGCTCGCCGGTTGTCCCTGCGGCGGGTGACGCAACGGGTCTAAGGTGGGGCCTATGGACGAGTTGCACATCTGCCAGCCGCCGATGGAGCAGCGACCTGCCTCCGCCTCGAGTGAGTGGCAGTGCCCGGAGTGCGGCACGTGGTGGGCCATCCAACCCGTTCCCGCCCAAGTGGCTCCGGCGTACGACTTCCTGGCGCACCAGGGCGTGGTTCCTGCCCGGTGGATCCTGAAGGAGAGCGGCTGAAGGTAAGGCCCGCGTCGTCCCGAGACTGAGCTCCTACCGTCGGTCGGTCTCGGGCTCCTTCGATTCGAGCTCTTCGCGCTCGGTCATGGCGGTACGGAGTTCGGCCTCGATCGACCTGTTCTCCAGCGTGTGACCCAACAGACGGGCGCGGAGCGTGCTGTGGTCCCTCGAGCTCGGGGGCGCGGGCTCGTTCGGCAGCGACTCGGGCATGTCGTTCCCCTCCAGACCTCAGACGTACGAGCAGACCGGGACGTGCGTGCACGAAGGGTAGTGGCTGTCGGCCGTATCGGCATCGGCCGCGTGCCCCACAGGGAGCCCCGGTCGGCCCACGACCTTTGCCGAGCACCCATTCACGCGCCGCTGAGATCTCCGTTCGCCAGCCCGCAGTCGGTGACTTCCTGGAGGTCGAGTCCGGCGTCGTGCAAGCTTCGGGCGAGCGACGCGATCGGCGTCGGAGGGTCGCTCCCGACCGTGATGTGGAGGGACCTTCCATCCGTCAGCATCGGGTTCGGGATGAATCCTCCCGCCCCGCACAGCGTGCGCAGTCGGGACCGGTAGGCGATCCACTGATCCGGCGTCAACGTCTCCACGAGGACCTTGTCGCCACGCCAGCTGCACACGAAGCTCGAGGCGACCCCCTTCTGCGCGACCGGCGAACACGCCGAACCGAGCTTCTCGAACGCGCCGACGACCGTCTGCGGATGGTGCGAGCACGACGCGAGGATCGTCGCCGACAACGGCGATCAACGCGCGCGTCCACCGGATCACGCAGACAGCCTCCGCGTGGAGCTGACCGTCGTTCACGGGCCACCTCGATCGTATCGAGGAACCGGAGCGTTCTCCCCTCCCTGCGCATCGACGTGTGTGCTGGTCGCACCGCGTGCCCGGATGCACCCGGGGCCGCCTCTTCCCGTTCTCCAAGTCGATGTTAGTCCTCTCGAACCGCTGGCTTGGATGGGGCTTTACCGGCCGAGGCTTAGCGTCGTGTTCGTTCGGGACCGAACGAGGAAACGGTAGGGGAAGGTGGGAAAGGAGGAAGAGATGGATCAGACCGATCCGACTCGTGAACCGCAACCGCGGTGTTGACCACGTGTATCGCCGCGTTGTTCGCGTCGCAGCCCGAACGATGCGCTAACGGGCGCCGGGTGCAGGAAGGGCCGGAGGAGCTATCGCGCACGTGTCGGGTGCGATGAGCCGGAGAGATGCGACACGGCTCAAGGGAAGGCTGTTCTCGGAGACGAAGAGCGGGCGGCCTCTGTGGCCCTCCGCGCTCTTCGTCTCGATCGAAGCCCGGCCGAGCCGCGATCCTCTCGCTCTGCGCGCTCGACGGCCGCACGCCTGATGCTGCGACACGGATGTTTAGCCCCATCGAACCCCTGGCTTGGATGGGGCTTTGCCGGCCGAGGCATAGCGTCGTGTTCGTTCGGGACCGAACGATGGAACGCAAGCGGAAGCTCTGAAGGAGGAAGAGATGAGCAAGCCTATGCGACTCGTACTCGCGAGCGCGGTGATGACCGCGATGATCGCCGCGTTGTTCGCCGTCGCACCCGCCGCGGGCGCCAAGAGCGAGGATGTGATCGCCCGCGGGAAGTGCACGGGTGGCGGCCGGTGGAGGCTGGAGCTCAGCACGACGGCGGGCGGGAAGATCGAGGTCGACTACAAGGTGTTCAGTGTGGCCGGCCAGACCTGGCGCGTCGTGGCTCGTCACAACGGGGCCGTGTATTTCCGCGGCAGGCGAGTCTCGCACGACTCTCCCTCGCACATCGAGGTGGACAAGTTCGTGCGCGACAAGGCGGGAACGGACCACTTCACGGTCCGGGCTACCAATGCGATGTCCGGCCAGGTCTGTGTCGGGACGGCCTCGATCTAGCGAAGGCCTTCGGGTCGAAGGTTCGGGAGGCCTTCACGGCCTCCCGAACTTCATCGAACGTCGCATGTCTCACTCGGCTCAGATAACCCCGGCGTTGGTGACCATCTGCTGACCGTTGGGCGTTTCGCGGCTCTCGTGGTTCCCGCCGAGGCTGCGGCTCGGCGCTCTGACCTGCGACTTCTCGGGTGGGCGCTAGAGGATTTGAACCTCTGACCTCTTCCGTGTCAGGGAAGCGCTCTCCCCCTGAGCTAAGCGCCCGAGAGACGACTCATGCTACAGCGCCCGAGCGGGGCGACCGAGGCGGGGACCGGAATCGAACCGGTGTACGAGGCTTTGCAGGCCTCTGCCTAACCACTCGGCCACCCCGCCGGAGCGACGTCGCAGTCTAGGTCGCGGAGCGACATCTGACCGCCGGCGTGCGCGTACCTTCGTGGCCAACTCGTTTCGGCAGTTCACGAAATCTCCTGCAAACGCGTCCTCGACGCGCTACGGTCCCCCGGTACGCGGACGCGAAGCGCGGTGATCGTCGATGGCCTGGAACGACGGCGAGAACCGCATGACGGGAGAGTCGGAGGGCTGGCTTCCTCGAACATGGACGGCGTCGTAAGCCTTTGCCGTTACTGCAACGTCTACTTGCCGTGGGAGGGGTCTGGCTCGTGGCTCGAGCATGTGCTCGCCGAGCACCCCGACTCGCGGGAAGCCGCGGACGTCCAGCATCTGATCGAACGACGTGCCTCGCACCTCAGCCACGAGCTGCAGCAGATCGCCAACGACGGCAAGGAGAACGGAAAGCTCCGGCGACGTGATCCGAGGCGCCCCGCCTAGAACGAGCGGGCGACGCGCCACGCCGATCCTGGCTACCCGTTGGAGGAGGAGCGACCCACGAGCAGGCCGTCGGCCACGATCACGGCGAGGCCCAACATGAAGATCAGCGCCGACACGACCGGGTTCGGCCAGCCGGCCATGCCGACCAGCCACAGCAGGATCCCTCCGATCAGGAGCAATGCCCACCACGAACGCTTCGCGAAGTCGGTCATCGTCTCCGCATCCTAGGTTCGTAGAACCCTCACTCGATGACCCGAGTCCCGCAGGATAGTCGGCCCTCTCGGCGGAACGCGGCCTAACCTGAGCTGCGTTCCATGGAGCGGACGACGGGATTCGAACCCGCGACCCCCACCTTGGCAAGGTGGTGCTCTACCAACTGAGCCACGTCCGCGCGGCACCTCGATACTAGGGCGCTCCACACGGAGCTTCAACCGGACCCGGTAGCCGACCCGAGACGGCCGAGGAGGTACGCGCGGACCCGCGGCACCTGGATCGCGACCTCGTAGGGCAGGAAGTCCATCCCGTCCGGCCTCGCGAGGTATCCGGCCGAGGAGCCGGCCACGTCCGTATGCCCGTACTGCCACACGATCGCGTCGGTCTTGGGATCGATCACCACGACGCGGTGCCGGAAGTCGTCGTTCACCGCGACGAGCCCGTTCGGCAGCATCAGCGCGAGCGACGGGAAGAGCAGCTCGCCGGGTCCGCTCGCCGGACCGTAGCGCCACAGGACCTGTCCCGAGCGCGTCATCTCCACGACGCTTCCCGGCGCGTGGTAGTCGGTGAGGAGGATCCGCCCGTGCCCGAGCCATTGCGCGTCGGACGGATACGACACGGGAGCCTGCACCGCCCACCGGAGCTTGCCGTTCGGCCCGATCGAGTCGATCCACGATCCGCCGATCTCGGTGACCAGCGTGCCGCCATCGGGCATCGGGGTGTCCCCGTTGGGCAGATCGAGCGACCGAGGCGGGTCGTGCACGCACGTCGTCAGCGAGCCCAGTTGCCGCGTGATCGCGTGATGTCGCCCGATGAACACGATGCGACAGTTGCTGATGTCGGCCACGGAGACCGTCCCGCTCGGGAGCATGTAGGCGTCGTCCGGTGTGTGGAGGAAGCCGGGGGCCGAGCCGGCGACGTTCACGTGGCCGTAGCTCCACAGGATCCGCCGACCCGGGAACGAGATCACCTGGATCGTGTGCTGCTCCTCCTGGTTGCTGATCACCGCGGTGTGGTTGGGCGTGAAGAACGTGTCGTCGTCGAACCGGAACGGCATCGCCGGGACCTGCCCCGGAGCTCGGATACCGCCACAGGATGTGCTTCCCGCTGTCGACGAGGAGCATCCGGTCGTTCCCCCGATCGGCGATCAACAGGTACCCGGGGAGCGGCCATCGAGGCTTCGGTGGGACGGGAGGTTGCACCTGTGGCTGGGTAGGGGTCGGGGTCGCCGCGGCCGTGTCGGAGGTGGCCGGCACGGTCGGAGGCGCGCTGGTGCGAGCCGTGCACGCCGCCGCGAAGAGAGCAACAGGACCAACCCGCGACGCATGCCGCGAGTGTGCCGGGGTCCTCGCCACGTGACACCCCCGAGCCGAGAGAAAAGCGTGGAAGCGCTACACCTGTTCGGTACGCCGCGACCTTCAACCGTATCGCCGGACGCTGGGTTCCTTCCAGTCGGACGTTCACGCGATGCCGGTGGACCCGAACCCGCGCTCACCGCGCGCGCTCTCGGGCAGTTCGGCGACCCACGAGGGCGACACGGACGGCAGCTCGACGACCACAGCTGCGCGATGCGATCGCCGACGCCGATCTCCACCTTCCCGTCGCGATCGAGGTTCACCACGGCGCAGATCACCTCGCCGCGATACCCGGCATCGATCAGGCCGGGCGCGTTCGCGAGCGTGAGCCCGCGCTCGGATGCCAGGCCGCTCCGCGGGAGCACCAACCCGGCGTGTCCCTCGGGGATCGCGACCGCGACGCCGGTCGGGATCATCGCTCGCTGGCCCGGCCCCACGACGACCTCGACCGCCGACCGCAGGTCAAGCCCGGCGTCGCCGTCGTGTTGGGCGGCCGGGAGCTCGGCCTCGGGCCGCAGCCGCTTGAACGGCAGATCCATCAGGACGGCTCCACCAGCTCCAGCCGGTTGCCGAACGGGTCGCGGACGTGGCAGCGGTGGAAGCCCTCCAGCGGGCACGTCGTCGGTCACGCGGTAGCCGGCGGCCTCGATCCGTGCGCGCAGCGTCTCGAGGTTGCGGACCAGGAACGCCGGGTGCGCCTTCCGCGCCGGCGTGAACGGCTCCTCCACGCCGAGGTGCACCTCCAGGTCGCCCTCGCGGAACCACACCCCGCCGCGCGGGGCCAGCTCCGGCGGCTTCGCGACCTGCTGCAACCCGAGGATCGCGCTGTAGAACCTCGCGGCCGCCTCCTCCTCGCCGGGCGGCATCGCCAGCTGGACGTGATGCAACCCGATCAGCCTCGCGGCGTTGTCCCCCACGCGCGGAGTCTACGGGCGGCCGCGGCTCACGAGCATCCGCTGGTGCTGCCGCAGCTCCCGCACACGTAGCACGAGCCGGCCGGCTGCATCTTCGAGCCGCACTGGTAGCACAGCGGCGCGTCCAGGGTCCGGGCGCTCGTCTTCTCGACGATCTCCACCGGCTGCGCGGGCGGCAGGAGCGACGGCTGCTCCGACGGATCCTCGAGCTGCCCGATCTTGCGCTGGGCCTCTTCCTTGCGCTCGTCGATCGACCGGATCCCCAGCACGTCGCGCTGCTCGGGCGTCAGGTGATCCAGCGCGAGCCGCCGGAACACGTAGTCGACGATCGAGGATGCGAACCGGATGTCCGGGTCGTTCGTCAGGCCGCTCGGCTCGAACTTCATGTTGATGAACTTCGAGGCGTAGTCCTCCAGCGGCACCCCGTACTGCAGGCCGACCGAGACCGCGATCGAGAACGCGTCCATGATCCCCGAGAGCGTGGAGCCCTGCTTCGAGGCCTTCAGGAAGATCTCGCCCAGGCCGTCGTCCGGGTACGAGCCCGCCGTGATGTAGCCCTCGGCGTCCCCGACGCGGAACGACGTGGTGATCGCCGGACGCGACTGCGGCAGCCGCTTCTTCGCCGACCACGCGAGCGTGACCGGCTCGGCCTCGACGACCTCGGCGGTCTTCTTCTTGTCGGCCGACAGCGGCTGCGCGACCTTGCAGTTGTCGCGGTAGATCGCGACGGCCTTCAGCCCCAGCCGCCAGCTCTCGAGGAACAGCTGCTCGACCTCCTCGACCGTCGCCTCCTCCGGCATGTTCACCGTCTTCGAGATGGCGCCGGAGATGAACGGCTGCGCCGCGGCCATCATCCGGACGTGGCCCATGTAGTGGATGGGCTGCGCGCCCATCGCCGTGTCGAACACCGCGTAGTGCTCCTGCTTCAGGTGCGGCGCGTCGACGACGGAGTTGTGCTCGGCGATGTAGGCGACGACGTCCTCGATCTGCTCCGGGTCGTAGCCGAGGCGCTCGAGCGCACGCGGCACGGTCTGGTTCACGAACTGCATCGTCCCGCCGCCCACGAGCTTCTTCGTCTTCACGAGCGCCAGCTCGGGCTCGATGCCGGTGGTGTCGCAGTCCATCATCAGGCCGATCGTGCCCGTCGGCGCCAGCACGCTCGCCTGCGCGTTGCGGTACCCGTGCCGCTCACCCAGCGCGATCGCCTCGTCCCAGGCCTGCCGGCCGGCCGAGAGCAGCGCCTCGGGCACCATGTCGCCGTCGATCTCGTCGGCCGCGGCGCGGTGCTTGCGCATCACGCGGATCATCGCGTCGGCGTTCGGCGCGTAGCCCGCGAACGGACCCGTGACCTCCGCGATCCGCGCGCTGGTGCGGTAGGCCCACCCGGTCATGATCGCGGTGATCGCGCCGGCCCACGCCCGCCCCTGATCGGAGTCGTACGGCAGGCCCCGCGCCATCAGCAGCGCGCCGAGGTTCGCGTAGCCCAGGCCGAGCTGGCGGAACGCGCGGGCGTTGTCGCCGATCTTCTGCGTGGGGTAGTCGGACTCGCCGACCACGATCTCCTGCGCGGTGAACACGATCTCGACCGCGTGCTTGAAGCTGGCGACGTCGAAGTTGCCCTCGGCGTCCAGGAACGTCATCAGGTTCAGGCTGGCCAGGTTGCACGCGCTGTTGTCGAGGTGCATGTACTCCGAGCACGGGTTGCTGCCGTTGATCCGCCCCGTGGCCGGGCACGTGTGCCATTCGTTGATCGTCGTGTCGTACTGCATGCCGGGGTCGGCGCACTCCCACGCGGCCTGCGCGATCTCGCGCATCAGGTCGCGCGCCCGCACGGTCTCGAGCGCCTCGCCCGAGGTGACCGCCTTCAGCTTCCAGTCCCGGTCCTCGCCGACCGCCTGCATGAACTCGTCGGCCACGCGGACCGAGTTGTTCGCGTTCTGGTACTGGATCGAGTAGCTGTCGCGGCCGTCCAGATCCATGTCGAACCCGGCGTCACGGAGCGCGCGCGCCTTCTTCTCCTCCGTGGCCTTGCACCAGATGAAGTCGCGCACGTCGGGGTGATCGACGTCGAGGATCACCATCTTCGCGGCGCGCCGCGTCTTGCCGCCGGACTTGATCGTGCCGGCCGAGGCGTCGGCGCCGCGCATGAAGCTGACCGGTCCGCTCGCGGTCCCGCCGCCGGCGAGCTGCTCCTTCGAGGACCGGATGCGGCTGAGGTTGATGCCCGAGCCGGAGCCGCCCTTGAAGATCGTGCCTTCCTCGACGTACCAGTTGAGGATCGACGACATGTGGTCCTCGACCGCGAGGATGAAGCACGCGCTGCACTGCTGCGGGGTGTTCGCGACGCCGACGTTGAACCAGACCGGCGAGTTGAAGGCCGCCCGCTGGTTCACGAGGAGATGCGTCAGCTCGTCCGCGAAGACCTTCGCGTCCTCGTCCGAGGCGAAGTAGCTGTTCTTCGTCCCCCAGCCGGTGATCGTGTCGACGACACGCGAGACCAGCTGGCGGACCGAGGATTCACGCTCGGGTGTGCCGAGGGTGCCGCGGAAGTACTTCTGGGCGACGATGTTCGTGGCGTTCTGGGACCACCCGATCGGGAACTCCACGTCGCGTTGCTCGAAGGCGTTCCCGCCCTCCTTGTAGTTCGGGATGATCGCGTCCCGGGTCTCCCATCCGATCTCCTCGAACGGATGGACCCCTTCCCGGGTGAAGAACCGCTCGAACGTCAGCCCTTCCCGGATCACCTCGACGTCCCCCTGGCGTGTCGCCACGTGACCCCTCCTTCCCCCGCCGACGGCTCTTCCGAGCCCCCCTCGTGTGGACAACCGGTCGACAACCTGTGCGAACCGTGTGGATAGAGTTACATCCGTGTCATTCGCGCTCGCGCATGATGCCGCCCCGACGCCCGAAGGTCAAGGGGTTGTGGCGAGAATCGTGCTCTACCGCTACATGTAGTGTCTCACGGATCAACGGGAACGACGCTTCGCGGGCTCCTTCTTGTCCCCGAGCAGGCCGAGTTCGCGCTCGAAATCCGGGATCCCCTGGAAGTCCTTGTAGACGCTGGCGTACCGGAGGTAGGCCACCTCGTCGGCCCGCTTCAGGGCGGCCAGGACCTCGGCCCCCACCTGCCGCGAAGAGACCTCCGGGCCTTTGCGCCGGATCCGCTGCTCGATCCGGTCGACCATCTGTTCGATCGCGATGTTCGAGGTGGGCCGCCCGGCCAGGGCCTTCCGGATCCCCGCCTCGAGCTTGTCCCGGTCGAAGAGCTCCCTGGAGCCGTCCCGCTTCGTGACGACCACGCCCACGCCCTCGATGCGCTCGTACGTGGTGAACCGGCGCCCGCAGGCGAGGCAATGTCGGCGACGTCGGATGGACCCGCCCGCGTCGGCGGGTCGTGAATCCACCACGCGGTCGTGGTCGGCGGCACACCAGGGACAACGCATCGCATGGAGCCACAAGATGTAGTGGCCGCGCGAACGGTAACCGCGACATGATGGGGCGTCAAGCGGCGGACGGGAGCCGGATGACCTGCCCGGGCACGAGCGAGCCCGCCTGGAGGCCGTTCGCCCGGGCCAGATCGTCGATCACCGGGCGCGGATCGGCGCCGGGCGCGACCCTGGCCGCGATCCGCCACAGGGTGTCGCCGGGCTGCACGACGTAGGTGCGGGCGACCGCCGGCCGCGCGTCCGCGTGACGGTGCAGGACCGCCCTGGCCGCGACCGGGACCCACAGATGCACCGCCAGCAGGATCATCACGGAGCAGGCGAGGCGCCGGCGTCGAACACGTGTTCGGCTCACCCCATCACCCTGGACGAACACGTGTTCGGTGTCAAGGTCGGGTCGAACATATGTTTGCACCCCCCCGGATCGGATGGTAGCGTCCGGCTCACCGAACCGGCAGCTCAGGAGGCTACGCACCGTGTCTGACATCACTCCGCGGCAGCAGCGCATCCTCGACGTGATCGCCGAGACCGTGCGGGAGCGCGGCTACCCCCCCACCGTCCGGGAGATCGGCGAGGCCGTCGGCCTGACCTCCTCGTCCTCCGTCCACGCCCAGCTGGCGAACCTGGAGCGGGCGGGCTACCTGCGGAAGGACCCGACGAAGCCCCGGGCCATGACGCTCGCGACCGACGCCCGGGCCGACGGCACGGCCGTGCCGGTCCTCGGCCGGATCGCGGCCGGCACCCCCACCCTCGCCGCCGAGCACGTCGAGGACTACCTCGCGGTGCCGACGGAGTACCTCCGCGGCGGGGATCACTTCGCGCTGCGCGTCGCCGGCGATTCGATGATCGGCGCGGGCATCCTGGACGGCGACATGGTCGTCGTGCGCAGCCAGGACCAGGCGCGGGACGGCGAGATCGTGGCGGCCCTCCTGCCCGGCCCGGCCGAGGACGAGGCCACCGTGAAGCGCCTGGGCCACGACGGGCCCCGCGCGATGTTGCTCCCCGAGAACCCTGCCTTCCAACCGCTCGAGATGCTCGACGGGCGCATCCTCGGGAAGGTCGTCGCGGTTCTCAGGCGGGTCTGAGTGGGCTAGGCTCCCTCCGCCGGCCACGACGAGGGGAGCGCCTCCGATGCCCGAAGAGACCGAAACCAAGCTCGAACAGCAGATCCGCTCGCAGCCCGAGGAGCTCGAGAAGTTCCTCACCGCCGGCCGCACGCGCCTGCAGGTCCACGGCGCGGCCGAGTCGCTGCACCGCGTCCGGCGCATCTGGCTGGTCGGCACCGGCACGAGCCAGCACGCGGCCGCCCTCGGCGCCGCGATGCTCCAGGACGCCGGTCGGGCGGCGCATTCGGTCTCCTCGATGCAGTTCGTGCGGAACGCGCCGATCGTCGGCCCGCACGACGGCGTCGTCGTGATCTCGCACACCGGCGAGACGTCCTACGCCCTGGCCGCCCGGGCGCTCGCCTTCAACGCCGGCCTCCAGACCGTGATGATCACGCGGGACGGCCTCGGCATGAACGACTCGATCGAGACCGTGCCGAAGGAGACCTCCGAGACGTACACCGTCAGTTACACGGCCGCGCTGCTCGCGCTCGGGCTGCTCGCGGCCGAGATGGGCGCGAACGACGTCACGGTCGACCGCATCGGCCAGGTCCCGGCCGCGGTGCGCGCCGCGCTCGACGCCCCCGGCGTCGACGCGATCCCGCGTCCCCGAGCGGTCGCTCCAGATCGTCGGCGCCGGCCACGCCTCCATCACCGCCCGCGAGGGTGCCCTGAAGGTGCGCGAAGGTGCGCGGGTGCTCGCCGAGGGCCACGACGCCGAGTTCTTCCTCCACGGCACCGCCGTGCCGCTCGGCGCCCAGGACCACGTGCTCGCGCTGACGACGCCCGACGACGACGGGCTGGTCGCGGGCGTGGCGGCCGCGGCCGAGGCCGAGGGGATCGGCGTGAGCCGCCTGGCGGAGACCGCGACGCTCCCGGGCGCCCTCGCCCAGGTCCCGCTGACCGTCCGGCTCCAGCTGCTCGCGCTCCGGTTCGCGAAGGAACGGGGCCAGGACCCGGACAAGGTGATCGTCGGGAGCTGGGACGACCCGGCCCTGTGGTCGATCGGCGCTCCCGCGCACGGCTGATCGGCTACTCGACCGGCTCCGGCGCACCTCGCACGCTCTCGGCGAACGGGCGGACCTCCGCCAGTTCCCGCAGGCCCACGCGCGCGTGCACGCGCGTGCCGTCGGGCTCGGCCTCGGCCTTCAGCACCTCGGCCTCCCGGTACAGCATCGCGACGAGATCCCCGCGCGACCACGGGATCAGGACCTGGACCTCGACGGGCGGATCGGGCGCCGCCGCACCGATGCTCTCGAGCAAGCCGGGCACGCCCTCGCCGGTCAACGCCGAGACGGCCGCCGATCCCGGATACCGCGTGGCCAGGCGGGCGCGCTCGCTGCCTCGGAGGCGGTCCACCTTGTTGAGGGCCAGCACCTCGGGCATGTTCGCCGCGCCGATCTCCTCCAGGACCCGGCGCACGGCCTGGATCTGCGCCTCGAGGTCGGGCGAGGACGCGTCGGCCACGTGGAGCACCAGGTCCGAGAGCGTCACCTCCTCGAGGGTCGAGCGGAACGCCTCCACCAGGTCGTGCGGCAGCTTCGAGACGAAGCCGACGGTGTCCGTGAGCGTGGCCCTCCTGCCGCCGGGCAGCGTGATCCTGCCGGGTGGTCGGATCGAGCGTCGCGAACAGCTGGTCGGCGACGATCACGTCGGCGCCGGTCATGCGCCGCATCAGGGTCGACTTGCCCGCGTTCGTGTACCCGGCGATCGCGACCTGCGGCACGTTCGACGACTGCCGCCGCGCGCGCTTCACGTCCCGCGTCTTCTGGAGGTCCTTCACGTCGCGGCGGAGCTTCGCGATGCGGCGGCGGATGTGCTGGCGGTCGACCTCGAGCTTCGTCTCGCCGGGACCGCGCGTGCCGATGCCGGCGCCGAGCCGGCTCATCGCCTCGCCCCAGCCGCGCAGCCGCGGCAGGAGGTAGTTCAGCTGCGCCAGCTCGACCTGCGCCTTGCCCTCCTTCGACCGGGCGTGCAGCGCGAAGATGTCGAGGATCAGCGCGGTGCGGTCGATCACCTTGACCTTCAGCCGGCTCTCCAACGACCGGAGCGTCCCGGGTGCGAGCTCGTCGTCGAGGATCACGAGCCCGACGCCGAGCGAACCCACGAGCCGCTGGAGGTCCTCGACCTTCCCCTTGCCGATCCAGTACTGCGGATCGGGCTGGCTCCGGCTCTGCACGAGCCTGCCGACCGGCTCGGCACCGGCCGACGCCGAGAGCGCCGCAAGCTCGTCGAGGTCCTCCTCGCGGATGCCGGGGCCGACGCCGACCAGCACGGCCTTCTCGTGCGCGACCGAACGCCAGGTCGCCGCGATCGGCGACTCGAGGATCCTGTCGTCCGCGCGCGGGGCGGTCGGGGCGGTCGGGCGGCATCAGCCCGTCGAGGACCCGAAGTCGCGCAGGAGCTCGTTCAGCCGCACCTTGTCATCGGTCGCGTCGGATCGCTCACCGATGATGAGGCCGCACGGCATCCCGTAGGTGCCGGCGGGGAACGCGCGCGGACGGGTGCCGGGCACGACGATCGACCGCGCGGGCACGCGACCGCGGTACTCGATCGGCTCGGCCCCTCGCGCGTCGATCACCGGCGTGTTCGCGGTGAGGACCACGCCGGCGCCGAGCACGGCGCCCTCTTCGATGCGCACGCCCTCCACGACGATGCAGCGCGAGCCGATGAACGCCCCGTCCTCGATCACGACGGGCACGGCCTGCACCGGCTCGAGCACCCCGCCGATGCCGACGCCACCCGACAGGTGCACGTCCGCGCCGATCTGCGCGCACGACCCGACGGTGGCCCAGGTGTCCACCATCGTCCCCGAGCCCACGTAGGCGCCGATGTTCACGTAGCTCGGCATCAGGACGACGCCGGGCTCCAGATGCGCACCGAAGCGCACGGTGGCCGGCGGCACGACCCGGACGCCCTGCTCCTCGTACCCGTGCTTCAGCGGCAGACGGTCGTGGTACTCGAACGGCCCGGCCTCGGTCGTCTCGAGCCCGCGGACCCGGAAGTACAGCAGCACCGCCTGCTTCGCCCAGGCGTTCACCACCCAGCCGCCGTCGTCGGCCGACGGCTCGGCCACCCGCAGCCGGCCGGCGTCGAGGAGCGCGATCGTGGCCTCGACCGCCTCCGCGTCGATCGGCGCCGCCGGATCGGCGCCGGCCGCGGCCCAGGATCGTTCGACGCGCTCGCGGAGCTCGGCCGTGTCGATCACGCCGGGACCTCGGACAGCACACCGTCGAGGGCCTCGGCGGCCCGTTCGCAGGCCGCCAGGGCCGGCACCATCGCGAGGCGGACGGAGCCCTCGCCCTCCGGCCCGAAGAACGAGCCGGGCGCCACCACGACGCCGGTGCGATCCAGCAGCTCGAGCGCCCACGCGAGCGACGGACGGTCGCCGGGCACGCGCACCCACAGGTAGAACGTCGCCTCGCTCGCGGCGACGTGCAGCCCGTGTCGCGCGAACACCTCGAGGAAGACGCGGCGCTTCGCCGCGTACCGCGCGCGGTTCTCCTCGACGTGCCGCTCGTCGCGCCACGCGGCGACCGACGCCGTCTGCACGAACTCCTGCGGCGTCACCCCGGTGCTCGGCCGCAGCCGTTTCAGCGCCGCGATCAGGGCCGGATCCCCGGCCGCGAACCCGCTGCGGTAGCCGGTCATCGAGGAGCGCTTCGACAGCGTGTTGATCACGAGGACGTTCGTCCGATCGGACACCTGCAGCGCGCCGGCCGGCGGCTGCTCGCCGAACCACAGCTCGGAGTACGCCTCGTCCGACGCGAGCACGACGCCGGCGGCCCGGCACCGCGCCGCGGCGTCCTCGAGGAAGGCGAGCGGCGCCGTCGCCCCGGTCGGGTTGTTCGGGTAGTTGAGCCACAGGACCGCGGCGCGGTCCCACTGCTCCTGCGTGATCGCGTCGAGGTCGGGGAGGAAGGCGTTCGCCTCCAGGAGCGGCATCCGGAGCACCTCGCCGCCGGCCCACCGTCCGCCGCGCTCGGGCACCGGGTACCCCGGCGACGTCGTCAGCACCAGGTCCTTCCCGGCCGCCGGATCCAGCACGTCCTGGGCCAGCGAGAAGACGAGCTCCTTCGATCCGAGGGTCGGCAGGACCTCCGTGTCCGGGTCCACGCGAGCGCCGAAGCGCGAACCGATCCAGTCCGCGATCGCCGACGCGCAGCTCCGGCAGGCCGGCCGCGCGCGGATACGACGACACCGGCGCGATCGCGGCCGCGAGGGCCTCGCGGATGAACGCCGGCGTCTCCTCGCGAGGATCGCCCGCGCCCAGGTCGATCACCTCGCGGCCGGCGTCGCGGACCGCGGCCACGGCGCGGTCGAGCTCCTCGAACGGGTACGCCTGCATCGCGCGCAACCCGGGCGACAGGTGGATCATCCCGTCAGTTCCCTCCGGTCTCCGCGAGGAACGCGGTCAGGACGCCGTGCGCGCGGACGAGCGCGGCGACGTCGACCCGCTCCTCGTCGCGGTGAGCGTACCGCGGGTCGCCGGGGCCGAAGTTCACCGCGTCGACGCCGGCCATCGCGAACTCGGCGACCGGCGTCCACGCCTGCTTCGGACCGACCGCCAGGTCGCCGGCGGCCCGGAGCCGCCGCACGAGCGGGTTCGACAGCCGGACCGGTCCGGGCGGCGCGTTCCCGAGGATCTCCAGGTGCGCGCGCGGATCGGCGCCGAGCAGGCCGCGCAGGACCTCCTCCGCCGCGTCGGGCGAGCGGTCGGGCGCGTACCGGAGGTTGACGGTCGCCGTCACGCGATCGGGAACCACGTTCGCGGCCGACCCGCCTTCGATCGTGGTCACCGAGACGACCTCGCGGAACACGAGCCCCTCGATCTCGGCGTCGCGGATCGGGTGGCGCGTGAACGGCGCGAGCACGTCGAGGGCCGTCGTGATCGCGTTGTCGCCCAGCCACGGTCGCGCGGCGTGCGCGGCGACGCCGTCCACGGTCACGCGCGCGGTCAGGTTGCCGTTGCAGCCGGCCTCGATCGCGTTCGCCGTCGGCTCGAGCACGATCGCGAGCGCCGCGTCGCGGAGCGCCGGGCATCGCTCGAGCAGCGGCAGGAGCGCGGACTCGGCGATCGGGAGCTCCTCCCGGCCGAACACCAGATAGCCGACGTCCATCGACGGCGACGACGCGCCGGCCTCGGCGAGCGCGAGGAGCACGCTGAGGCCGCCCTTCATGTCCGCCGCGCCGCGACCGATCACCGCGTCGTCCTCGCGCCGTCCGGGGAACGCGGCGCCGCCGACCGGCACGGTGTCCGCATGCCCCGCGAACACGACGAGCGGCACGTCCGGGCGTCGCGCACGCGGCAGGAAGAGCCGCGCGGCGTCCCCGTCGTCCTCGAGCACGAGGCCGGGGCCGGATGCGAGCCGCTCGCGCAGCAGGTCGAGCAGCGCCCCCTCGTCGCGGCTGACGGAGGCGACGTCGACGAGCTCGAGCGTCGAGGCGGCCAGTCGTTCCGCGAGGCTCACGCGAGCTCGTCCGGATCGGCCGTGCCGTCGAAGACGTGCGCGACCGGGCCGCCGAGGAGGACCTCACCGTCCGCCCGGCGCTCGACCGTGAGCGGCCCGCCCGGGAAGCGGACCGTCACCGCCGCCGGCGCCAGGCCGGCCTCGTTCGCCGCCACCGCGACCGCGCACGCGCCGGAGCCGCACGCGAGCGTCTCACCCACGCCCCGTTCCCAGACCCGCACGGCGATCTCGCCGTCGCCGCACGTGCGCGAACTCGACGTTGGTCCGTTCCGGGAACCGCGCGTCGTGCTCGATCGCGGGCCCGATGTGCTCCACGTGGTAGCGCTCCGGCTCCTCCGCGACGAACAGGACGAGGTGCGGGTTGCCCATCGTGAGCGCCGTGGCCGGGAACGTGAGGCCCCCGCCCACGTCGAACGGCTGCTCCCGGAACGTCTCCCACGCCGGGCCGGCCATCGGGATCGCCGCCTTCGTGAAGTTCGGCGCACCCATCGACACGGTGGCGCCCGTGACGCAGCCCTCACGGAGCTCGAGCGTGACGCGGCGCACGCCGGCCGGCGTCTCGAGCTCGACGACGTCGCCCGTCACCCGCCCGCGGTCGTGCAGGAAGGCCCCCGCGCATCGCAGCCCGTTCCCGGACACGGCGGCCGGCGAGCCGTCGGCGTTCGTGAGGTCGAAGCGGAACGGCGCCGCGCTGCCGGCCGACAGGCGGATCACCCCGTCGGCGCCGACGCCCAGCCAGCGGTCGCAGAGCCCCGGGACGTCGGCGACCGGGGCCGGGCCGTCGAGCTCGTCGACGAGCAGGAAGTCGTTGCCCGAGGCGTGGTATTTCGTGAAGGCGAGCCGGGCGCTCACGCGCCCTCCAGGGCGGCGCCGAGCTCGTCCACGACGTCCATCGCGCCGCCGGAGCCGGCGTCGATCCACCGGATCCGCGGATCCCTCGCGAACCACGTCATCTGGCGGCGCCCCAGCTCCTTCGTCCGACGCACGGTCCGGTCGACCGCCTCGTCGAACGAGAGCCTACCGTCGAGGTGCCGCGCGAACTCCGCGTAGCCGATCGCCTGCGACGCGGTGAGCCATCCACCGAAGCCGCGGGCGACCAGACCGGCCACCTCCTCGAGCCAGCCCGCGTCCAGCATCGCGTGCACGCGCGCCTGGCTCCGCGCCGCCATCGCGGCCCGGTCGATCCGGATCCCGACCGCGCGCACGCTCGCCGGGTCGTAGCGCGTCCACGGCTCGGCGAAGGAGCTGAACGGCTCCCCGGTCAGCGCCGCGACCTCGAGCGCCCGCACCGTCCGGCGCGCGTTCGGCGCGTCGATCTTCCCGGCGGCCGCCGGATCGGTCCATCGCAGCCGGTCGTGCAGGCGGGCGGCCCCGAGCACGGCGAGCTCGGTCTCCAACGATCGGCGAACCTCGGCGTCCTCCGGCGGGAAGGCCAGCCCGTCGACGATCGCGCGGAAGTACAGGCCCGAGCCGCCGACCAGCAGCGGCCGGTCGACGTGGGGCAGCACGCCCCGCGCGAGCTCCTGGTACCGGGCGACCGTGAACCGCTCGGACGGCTCGGCCACATCCAACAGGTGATGACGCACGCGCTCCCGCTGCGCGGCGGTCGGCTTCGCGGTGCCGATGTCCATCCCCCGGTAGACGAGCATCGAGTCGACCGAGACGATCTCGGCGCCGAGCCGCTCGGCCAGCGCGATGCCCGCCTCGGTCTTGCCGCTCGCGGTCGGCCCGACCAGCGCGAGGAGCATCCGCTAGACGGCGATCGGCGCCGCGACGCTGCCGAACAGGTGGTGCGCGCCGGCCTCGGTGATGCGCGCGTCGACGAACGTGCCGGGCGCGAGCGGCTCGGGGAGGTGGACGATCCGATTCGTCCGGGTCCGCGCCTGCGTGGAGCCGTTGCGCTTGCCGCTGCCCTCCACGAGCACCTCGACCGTCCGCCCCACGAGCGCCCGGTTCCCCGCCGCCGTGATCGGCGTCTGGAGGGCCAGGAGCCGGTCGAACCGCTCCTGCACGACCTCCTTCGGGAGCTGCTCCGGCATCGAGGCCGCCCGCGTGCCGGCCCGCGGCGAGTACTGGAACGTGAACGCGGCGTCGAACCGCGCACGCTCCACGACGTCGAGGGTGTCGGCGAAGTCCTCCTCCGTCTCCCCCGGGAACCCGACGATGATGTCGGTCGAGATCGCGATGCCGGGCACGGCGGCGCGGATCGCCTCCAACCACCCGAGGTACCGGTCCCGACGGTACGAGCGCCGCATCGCCTTCAGGACGCGGTCCGATCCGGACTGCAACGGGAAGTGGATGTGCTCGCAGACGTGCTCGGACGACGCCATCGCGTCGATCACGTCGGGCGTGAAGTCGTGCGGATGCGGCGACGTGAACCGGATCCGCCGCAGACCGTCGATCCGGTCGACCTCTCGAAGGAGGCGCGCGAACAGCGGCGCGTTCGCGGATCCCGCGACGGTGAGGTCGCGGCCGTACGTGTTCACGTTCTGCCCCAGCAAGGTCACCTCGACCACGCCGGTCCGGACCAGGCCCTGCACCTCGGCGAGGACGTCGCCGATCGACCGCGACCGCTGTGCCCCGCGGACGAACGGCACGATGCAGAACGTGCACGCGTTGTCGCATCCGGTGGCGATCGAGACCCAGGCCCGGAACGCGTCCTGCCGTGCCGCCGGCAGCGCGCTCGGGAAGACCTCCGTGTACTCCCGGACGTCCATCAACGGACCCTCGGTCTCGGAGCGGCGGAGGAGCTCGAGCAGGTTCGGCAGCGCGTGGGTCCCGACCACGACGTCGACCCACGGCGCTCGCCGCTGGATCGCACCCTGGTCCTTCTGCGCGAGGCACCCGGCGACGACGATCCGCAGCTCCGGGTTCCGATCCTTCAGCGGCTTCAGGTGGCCGAGGTTCCCGTAGAGCTTGTTGTCGGCGTTCTCCCGGATCGCGCACGTGTTCAGGACGACGAGCCGCGCCTCCGCGACGTCCTCGGTGGGCGTCATCCCGTCGCGCAGCAGCAGCCCGCCGATGCGCTCCGAGTCGTGCTCGTTCATCTGGCACCCGAAGGTGCGGATCAGGAACGTCCGTTCCATGTCGACGAGGCTACCGCGGCCGACGGCGGGCGCCGCACAGCATCTATCGGGCGAACTCCGTGGCGCGGATCTCGCGCACGACCGTGATCTTGATCTGTCCGGGGTACTGCAGCTCCTCCTCGACCTGCTTCGCGATGTCGCGCGCGATGATCTGCGCCTGGAGATCATCGACGGACTCCGGCTGCACGAGGACGCGCACCTCGCGCCCGGCCTGCATCGCGTAGACCTTCTCGACGCCGCCGAACGAGTTGCAGATCTCCTCGAGGCGCTCCAGACGCTTCACGTAGGTCTCGAGCGATTCGCGTCGTGCGCCGGGCCGGCCGCCGCTGATGCCGTCCGCGATCTGCGCCAGGACCGCATGGATCGTCCGCTGCTCGACCTCGCCGTGATGCGACTCGATGCAGTGCACGACCTCCGGGTCCTCCTTCAGCCGGCGCGCGATCTCGGCGCCGATGATCGCGTGGGAGCCCTCGACCTCGTGCGTGACCGCCTTGCCGATGTCGTGCAGGAACGCGCCGCGCTTCGCGATCGCCGGATCCACCCCGAGCTCGGACGCGAGGGCCGAGGCGATGAACGCCGACTCCTCCAGGTGCTTCAGCACGTTCTGGCCGTAGCTGGTCCGGTATTGGAGCCGGCCGAGGAGCTTCACCATCTCCGGGTGGACGTCGGTGATGCCCACCTCGGCGACCGCGTCCTCACCGGCGCGCCGGATCTGCTCGTCGATCTCCGCGAGCGACCGCTCGTGCACCTCCTCGATCCGCGCGGGATGGATCCGGCCGTCCTGCACCAGCTTCTCCAGCGTGAGCCGGGCGGCCTCGCGACGCACCGGATCGAACGAGCTCAGGACGACCGCCTCGGGCGTGTCGTCGATGATGAGGTTCACGCCGGTCGTCGCCTCGAAGGCCCGGATGTTCCGGCCCTCGCGACCGATGATCCGTCCCTTCATGTCCTCGCTCGGCAAGGTGAAGACGCTGACCGTGGACTCGGCCGTCTGCTCGGACGCCACGCGCTGGATCGCGATCGTCAGGATCTTCCGCGCCCGCTCCTCGCCTTCCTCCCGCGCGCGCTGTTCGATCTCGCGGACCTGCGCCATCGCCGCGCGCTTCGCGTCGTCCACCACCTCGGCCATCAGCTGGTCGCGCGCCTCCGAGGAGGTCATGCTCGCGACCCGTTCCAGCTGGATCCGTTGCTGATCGGCCGACCGCTCGAGGCGAGCCCGGACCTCCTGGAGCTTCTCGTCGCGTTCGTCCAGCTCCCCCGCCTTCAGATCGAGCTTCGCGGTGCGGCTCCGGAGCTCGTCCTCCGTGTCGGCGATCCGCCGCTCCAAGCGGGCGATCTCGTCCCGGCGGGCCTTCACGTCCTCTTCGGCCTCCCGGCGGACCTGGGCGGCGTCGTTCTTGGCATCCTCCAGCGCCTTGCGGAGGGTCTGCGCGGCTTCCTGCTCGGCCTGGACGGTCCGCTGATCGGCCTGGACGAGTCGCTGTTGCGCCTGGGCCTCGAGCGAATGGGCGCTCGAACGGGCCATGTTCGTTCGGATCAGGAACCCGGCGGCGACGCCCACGATGAGGGCGGCGACGCCGACGATGACCGGAGCCATGGTTCCTCCCTGAGGTCAGGGAGAGGGCCTGCGGTCCCGCCCGTGCAGATGCGGCGTGATGGTGAGCTTCGAGGGCCCCGGCTTACCCGGGTCGACGCCCCCTGTCGCAACAGGTCTCGGTTGGAAGGATCCGTTCGCTCACGTCTACGAGCCGCTCGGTGTACGTCGGGTGTCCGTTCGGTTGCCTCTCGGGGTTTTTCGGTCTGCCACCACGATACGGCCGGACCTCCGGCGAGGCAAGGCTCAGTCCTCGAACGCCTCCAGCGCAAGTGCTTTCCGAGCCGCCTCGCGAGCGACCCCCGGCGCGAAGCCTCGCCTGGCCAGCACCCCGTAGAGGCGAGAGAACGCCTTGTCGGGCGGCACGCCGCGCATGCGGCCGACCCTGGCCGCCGCGAGCTCCTCGGCGCGGCCCTGCTCGCCCCCACCCAGCTCCTCGAGGACGGCCGCCGAGGTATCGGCCGCGACCCCCGCCGCGGCCAGCTTCGTGGCGACCGCCCGGCGTCCCTGCTTCTTCGTGCCGAAGGCGTGCTCGGCGACCGCGCGCGCGAAGGCCTCATCGTCGATCAGGCCGACCGCCTGGAGCCGCACGAGCTCCTCGGAGACCTCCTCGGCGGGGAACCCCGCCTGTGTCAGGCGCCGCTCGAGCTCACGGCGGCTCCGCTGCCGCACCGCGAGGAGGCCGAGCGCCCGCTCGTGGACGTCCTTGGGCTGGCCGGTACCGCCGGTCCGCGGCCGGCGCGACACGCCGATCAGTCCTTCGCCGCGGCCGCGACCTTCGGAGCGGGCTCGTCCTCGATGACGAGATCGGGCTCGATCTGGATCGGCTGATCGTCCGCGTCGGTGAACCCGACGAGACCGACGGCCTCACGGACCTTCCGCTCGATCTCGTCGCGCACGTCGATGTGCTCGGCGAGGAACGCGCGGGCGTTCTCACGCCCCTGGCCGAGCTGCTCGCCCTCGTACGTGAACCAGGCGCCCGCCTTCTTCACGATCTCGAGATCGACGCCGACGTCCAGGAGCGAGCCCTCCTTGGAGATGCCCTTGCCGTACATGATGTCGAACTCGCACTGACGGAACGGCGGCGCGACCTTGTTCTTGACGACCTTGACGCGTGTGCGCGAGCCGACGACCTCGGTACCGTCCTTCAGGTTCTCGATCTTGCGCACGTCGAGCCGGACGGACGAGTAGAACTTCAGCGCCCGGCCGCCGGTGGTGGTCTCGGGGCTGCCGAACATCACGCCGATCTTCTCCCGCAGCTGGTTGATGAAGATGGCGCTGGTGTCGAACTTCGACAGCGATCCGGCGAGCTTGCGCATGGCCTGCGACATCAGCCGCGCCTGCAGGCCCATGTGCGAGTCGCCCATCTCGCCCTCGATCTCGGCGCGCGGCACGAGCGCCGCCACGGAGTCGATCACGACGAGCGAGAGCGCGCCCGAGCGCACGAGCATGTCGGCGATCTCCAGCGCCTGCTCGCCCGAGTCCGGCTGGCTCACCAAGAGCTCGTCGATGTTGACGCCCAGCTCGCGCGCGTAGGTGGGATCGAGCGCGTGCTCGGCGTCGATGAACGCCGCGATGCCGCCGGCGAGCTGCGCCTCCGCGATGATGTGCAGGCACACCGTGGTCTTGCCCGAGCCCTCCGGCCCGAAGACCTCGAGGATGCGGCCGCGCGGGATGCCGCCGATGCCGAGCGCGATGTCGAGCGCGAGCGACCCCGTGGCGATGGTGCCGATCCCGGCGTTCATCGGGTGCTCTCCGAGCTTCATCACGGCGCCCTTGCCGTGCTGCTTCTCGATCTGCTGGAGCGTGACGTCGAGCATCTTGTCGCGGTCCACGCGATCCTCCTTCCGATCCCTGCCCATCCCGGAGGAGGAACGGGTGAGCGTGCCTGACGAACGTTCGAGGACCCTAGCGGCTGTGTCTGACATAACTTACACCCCTGTCATTCGGGACGCGGACCCAGCGAACGCTAGTCGAACAGATGTTCGGGTGCAAGCACGCCGACTCAGCCGCCGAGCCGGTACGTCGCGAGGGCCTCGTAGCGAGGCGCGGGGCGCTGCAGGTGGCTGCGGAACAGGGTGATCGACCCGATCCGGGTCCCCACCGGCTCCACCGGCGTCTCGACGAACGCCGCGGGAAGCTCCAGGGGCGGGTCGCTCCGGGCCACCGTCAGATGGGGCGAGAACGCCCGCGTCTCCGGCCGGAACTCCGCCGCCAGCGCGGCGTCCAGCGCCCGGGCGATCCGGCCGAGGAGCCCGGCGTCGTCGTCGAGCCCCGCCCACAGCACCCGCGCGCGTCCGCCGGCCGGGAACCGCCCGAGACCGCGCAGGCGGGTCTGCACCGGCTCGCAGGAGGCCGCCGTCTCCCCGACCCGTTCACCCACCCAGGCCTCCAGGCGCGGCCAGGTCTGCCCGAGGAACTTCAGCGTGACGTGCCAGTTCTCGCGTGGGACCCACCGGGCGGCCGGGAACGCGGCGCGCCACGGGTCGATCGCCCGCTCGATCGCGTCGGCGGCCTCGGACGAAACGTCGAACGCGACGAACAGTCGCAGCGACCTGGTCTCCGGCCCCGTCGCGCGGTCGCTCCGCACGGCCTAGACCGTGGTCTCGGAGACCGGGAGCGACGAGCCGTCCAGGGAGCGTCGGACGAGGTCGAGTCCGGCCTGCTGCGCCCACCGCACGACCCGATCCCGCTCCCCCGAGACCCGGAAGCCGCGCGCGTGGCTCACGCCCGGAGCCTCGAGCGCGATCCAGATCAGCCCGGGCTCCTCACCCCCGTGGGGCTCCGGCCCCGCGACCCCCGTCAGCGCGAGGGACACGTCCGCGCCGAGCAGGCGCCTGGCGCCGGCGGCCATCTCGCGCGCGCACGCCTCGCTCACGACCCCATCGCCCTCGAGCGTCGCCTGCGCGACCCCGAGCACGTCCCGCTTGACCGCGGCCGAGTACGCGACGACCCCGCCGACGACGGCCGCCGAGGCGCCCGGCACACCGGTCAGGCGCGCGCTCACGCTCCCTCCCGTCAACGACTCCGCCGTGCAGATCGTGAGGCCCTTCTCGACGAGGAGCCGCAGCACGGTTCCCTCGAGGGTCTCGTCTCGCGTCGAGAAGACGACGTCCCCGAGCCGCGCCGCGACCTCGTCGGCCAGCGGCGCGATGCGTCGTTCGGCTTCCTCCCGCGTCGCCGCTTTCGCCGTCAGCCGGACCTTCACCTCGCCGCCGGTCGCCAGGAACGCCACGGTCGGGTTCGTCGAGGCGTCGAACAGGTCCGCGAGCGCCTCGGCGACCGCCGACTCCCCCATCCCGGTGACGCGCAGGACGCGGGAGACGATCGCCGCGCCGGTGCGCGTCGCGAGCTCCGGCAGGACCGTCCCCTCCATGATCTCGACCATCTCGAGCGGCACGCCGGCCATCGCGTAGAGCCGCACCCCGCCCGGGAGATCGACGACGAGCCCCGGCGCCGTGCCGCGTTCGGGCACGACGGCGCGGGCTCCCTCCGGGACGTCGGCCTGCTGGAGGTTGTTCTCCGGCATCGACCGGCCGGAGAAGCCCCGGAACTTCTCGCGGAGCATCGCCTCCAGCTCCGGACGCCGCACGAGCGGGACCCCAGCCACGAGCGCGATCGCCTCGCGCGTGAGATCGTCCTGCGTCGGGCCGAGACCGCCGGTCACGAGCACGACGTCGGCGCGCGAGGCGGCGAGGGACAGCGCCTCGGCGACGCGGTCGACGTTGTCCCCCACCGTCTGGTGATGCAGCACGTCGACCCCGACGGCGGCGAGCTGCTCGGACATCCACCGGGCGTTCGTGTTCGCGATCTGGCCGAGGAGCAGCTCCGTGCCGACCGCGACGATCTCTGCCCTCACGACGATCCCACGGGCCCGAAGGTCCGCGTCCAGGGCTCGCCGTGCGACCCCGGCACGCCGAAGTCCTGACCGTCCACCGTCACGCGCACGGCGCCGCCGTCGGACGCCGTCACCACGAGCTGCTCCTGCGCCATGAACGACACCGACTCACCGGGTCGAAGCGTGGTCGGCGCCTGCTGCGTGCCGTCGACGATCGCGGCGACCTGGACCGGGCCGGTCGCGTCGATCGTGACGTCGATGCCGGGTCGGCTGGTGGGCGACGCGGCGGACGCCGTGGTCGAGGGGATCACGGCCGGCGCCGGGGCGCCGGAGCGCGACACGAGCCCCACCGAGACCAGGACGATCAGCGTGACCGCCGCCGCGATCAACAGGAACTTCTGGTTGTCCCGGATCCGCGACGCGGCCAGGCCGCGCTCGAGCCGTCCCATCTTCGCGGGCGGGGACGGTGGCTCCGGCGCGTCCGTGTGGCTCGCGTAGATCGCGGCGACCTTGCCGGGCTTGAGCCCGAGGTACTGCGCGTAGGTCCGGAGCATCGCGCGCGCGTAGACGTCGTCGCCCAGCGCCTCGAAATCCTCGTCCTCGAGGGCGTGGAGCTGCTCGACGCGCAGCCTCGTGTCGCGCGACGCCTCCTCGAGGGAGATGCCGCCGATCTCCCGGGCGCGTCGGAGCGCGGACCCGACCCCGATCGTCCCGGGGCGGGCGGTCTTGCCGGCCATGGGCCGTGATGGTAGCGCCACGGCCGTGTGCGAGACTGCCCCGATGGACGCCGGCGAGGTGGAGATCGTCGTCGAGATCCCGAAGGGCTCGCGGAACAAGTACGAGATGGACCACGCTCAGCGGCCAGATCTTCCTGGACCGCATGCTGTTCACGTCCGTCCAGTACCCGGCCGACTACGGCTTCATCGAGGGGACGCTCGGCAGCGACGGCGACCCCCTCGACGCGCTCGTGCTGGTCAGCGAGCCCACCTTCCCCGGTTGCCACATCGTCGGCCGCCCGGTGGGCATGTTCCACATGACGGATGAGAAGGGTAAGGACGAGAAGATCCTCTGCGTGCCGCCGCGTGACCCGATGTGGTCGCTCGTCACCGAGCTCGACCAGATCCCGCAGCCGCTGCTGAACGAGATCGAGCACTTCTTCCAGGTCTACAAGGACCTGGAGGGGCACACGGTCTCGACCGACGGGTTCGAGGGCCGGCACGCGGCCGCCCGGATCATCGACGAGGCTCGCTCCCGGCTGGTCTCGAGCGCGTGAGCACGGGCGGCTCCCTTCGGGTGGGCCTGCGTCCGCTCGGCCCGGCCGACCGCGACGCATTCGTCGCCGCCGCGCGCCGGAGCCGGAGCCTCCACCGCCCCTGGTCGTATCCGCCCCAGGATGACGTCGGGTACGCCGCCTACACGGAACCGGACCCGACGCGGCTCCCCCTGGGCGTCTTCCGGCTCGACGACGACGACCTCTGCGGCTTCTTCTCGATCTCGCAGATCTTCTACGGGCCGTTCCGCAGCGCGTACCTCGGCTACTACGCGTTCGTGCCGCACGCAGGTCAGGGCTACATGCGCGACGGTCTCCGCCTGGTGCTGCGCTTCGCCTTCGACGATCTCGGGCTGCATCGCCTCCAGGCGAGCATCCAGCCGGAGAATGAGCGCTCGATCGCGCTCGTGCGGGGCGCCGGGTTCCGCCGCGAAGGGCTGAGCCGCCGGTACCTCAAGATCGGCGGCCGCTGGCGGGACCACGAACACTGGGCGATCCTCGCCGAGGATCCGCGTGGTCGTGCCGTGTGACCAGCCCTGTGACCAGGGTTGCATGACGGGTCGTCGGCCCTAGGTCCGATGCCGCGCCGGAACGAGCCATATGGAGGCTGGCGTCCCCCGGATGGGTGACTAGCATCGCCTCGTGGAGGGGAGCCACGGGATGGAGCCTGACAAGAGCACCCTGGCGCAGTTCGAGCGCTCGCCGCTCGCGTCGTACAACGATCGCATCGCGGCGTCCTACGCGCTGTCGGAGGGTCCGATCCGGTTCCTGTTGGTCTCCGGCGAGCTGGACGACGCGACGTGGGGCCTGGTCGGCGCGTTCTGGCTCTCGATCGACGGGAGCCGCGGCGGGTTCCTCGTCTCGCCGCAGGCGATCTGGCAAGGCTCCGAGATGGTGCGCAGCTTCAAGAGCGCGACGTCGCGCGGCTGGACCGCCGAGACGATCTACCGGTACTGGCAGAAGCTGGTCGGCGTGGCCGGCACCTGCATGATCGACCCGCAGATGCACGCGGACACGCTGTTCCAGGTCGCGCGGCGCGTCGGCGCGCTGTAGGCGCTCACGCGCTGCGGCGTTCCTCCCATTCCTCCCACGTGACGAGGACGTCGCGCGCCTTCGAACCCTGCGACGGCCCGACGATCCCCTTGTCCTCCATGAGGTCCATCAGGCGACCCGCGCGCGCGAAGCCGACCTTCAGCTTGCGCTGCAGCATCGAGGTGGACCCGAGCTGGGACCGGATCACGAGCTCGGCCGCCTGCTCGAGCAGCTCGTCGTCGGATCCGAGCCCGGCCGCGCCGCCCTCCGGTTCGGTCGGCGGCAGGCCGAGGCCCTCCACGCTGTTCTCGTACACGGTCTCGCGCTGCCCGCGGATGAAATCCGAGATCGCGAAGATCTCCTGCTCGGTGACCCACGCCCCCTGGAGGCGGACGGGCTTGGAGATGCTGGACGGCGCGAACAGCATGTCGCCGTGCCCGACCAGCTTCTCGGCGCCGTTCATGTCGAGGATCACGCGCGAGTCCGCCTGCGAGGAGGTCATCAGCGCGATCCGGCTGGGGATGTTCGCCTTGATCAGGCCGGTGACGACGTCGACGCTCGGGCGCTGCGTCGCGACCACGAGGTGGATCCCGACGGCGCGAGCCATCTGGGCGATCCGGCAGATCGCGTCCTCCACATCCCGCGGCGCCACCATCATCAGATCGGCCAGCTCGTCGATCACCACGACGATGAACGGCAGGTGCTCGAACCGGTGCTCGAGCCCCGGCGGGATCCGGAGCGTCCCGGCGGCGAGGCCCTCCTCGTAGCCGTCGATGTCGCGCGCCCCGACCGTCGCGAGCATCTCGTAGCGCTGCTCCATCTCGCGCGCGATCCACTGCAGGGCCTCGGCCGCGCGCTTCGGATGCACGATCACCGGGCTCAACAGGTGCGGCACGTCGGCGAAGTGGCTCAGCTCGACGCGCTTGGGGTCCACGAGCACGAGCCGCACGTCGTCGGGCGTGGTGCGCATCAACAGCGATGTGACGAACGAGTTGACGAGCGAGGACTTGCCGGCGCCGGTCGCCCCCGCGATCAGCAGGTGCGGCATCTTCGCGAGGTTGACCAGGCGCGCGCGGCCGTGCACGTCCTTTCCGAGGGCGACCTCCAGCGGATGCATCGCCTCCGCGGCCGCCGGCGAGCGCAGGATGTCGCCCAGCATCACGAAGTCACGGTGCTTGTTCGGGACCTCGATGCCGATCGCCGACTTGCCGGGGATCGGCGCCATGATCCGGACGTCCGGCGTCGCGAGCGCGTACGCGATGTCGCTCGAAAGTCCGAGGACCTTGTTGACCTTCGTGCCCGAGGCGACCTCGACCTCGTACATCGTCACCGTCGGCCCGCGGTGCGCGGCCGAGACGCGCGCGTCGACCCCGAACGTGTGCAACGTCAGTTCGAGGGCCGTCTGCATGTTCCGCTCGTCGGTGAGGTCGGCGTTCGAGGGCGGGGCCACGCGGAGCAGGTCGAGCGGTGGCAACTGGTAGGGGCCGCTGTTCGTCTCGACGGTCCTGCCGCGCGGGGCCCGGGCGGTGGTGCTCGCGGGCGGCGCGTCCTCCTCCCCCTCCCCGGGCTGCTCGAGCTCGTCGTCGGGTCCATCGGGCATGACGACGACCTCGTCGTACGCGGGCTCGACGAGACCGAAGGCCTCCCTGAGCCGGGCGACCCGTCGCTGCTTCGGCGCGGCCGCCGGCATCGGCTCCGGCTCGATCCGGAGCGCCGGGGCGCTCCGCGGCTCGTCCGAGGGCTCGGGGTCCTCGACATCCGCGGCCGTGAAGAAGTCGCGCGTGCGGGTCCAGACCGCGGCGATCGGGGTGCCGGTGAAGATCAGCAGGCCGAGCACGACGAGGCCCAGACACACGATGGCGGCGCCGATCGGCGAGATCACGCGGGTGAGGGGGTGCGCGATCGCGGCGCCGAGGACGCCGCCGGCGCCCTCCACGGCGTCGTAGCCGTCGGTCGGCGCGGGCCGTCCGCCGAGGAGCGACAGCGTGCCGAGCGTGCCGGCGACCAGGATGCAGAACCCGATGAACATACGCACGCGGTCCTCGCGCGCGGTGTCGCGGAGCAGCACGATCCCCCAGTACGCGCCGAGCAACGGGAACACGTACGCGGCGATCCCGAACGCGCCCCGCGACAGCCACGTGAGGAAGCCCCCGACCGGGCCGGCCGCTCCGAACCAGATGCCGAGCACACCGAGGAGCGAGACGACCACGAGGAAGATGCCCAGCGCGTCCCGCGCGTGCGGCGACAGGATCTGCCGGACCGGCGTCTTCGGCGGCCGCTTCGCCTTCGCGGGGGTGCGCTTCGCGGGCGTTCGCGCGGCGGGCTTCCGGGCACGCGTCGCCTTCGAGGCTCGCGACGACGAGCGCCGCGAGGGGGAAGTCTTCGTCGGCACCTACACCTCCATGATCACCGGCAGGATCACCGGCTTGCGCTGGGTCACCTCGAAGAAATACTTCTTCAGCACCCGGCGAACGTTCTGCTGCAAGACGGACGGGTCCGTCACATGAGCTGACGCGCTGCCTTGGAAGGCAAGCATGACGCGTTTGCGCGCCTCTTCAAGGATGTCGCCCGAGGTCTCCTCGTGGACGAACCCCCGGTTCACGACGTCGGGCCCGCTCACGATGTCGCCCGTCTGCATGTCGACGCCCACCACGACCACCACGACGCCGTCGCCGGCGAGCTTGCGCCGGTCCCGCAGGACCTCGCCGCCGACGTCCCCGATGCCCAGACCGTCCACGAAGGTCATCCCCGCCCGGACGCGGTCGACCTTGCGGACCTCCGCACCGATCTCGAGCACGTCGCCGTCCTCGCAGATCAAGATCCGCTCGTGGGGGATCCCGACCTCCTCGGCCAGGCGCGCGTGGTGCTGGAGGTGACGACGTTCGCCGTGGACCGGCACGAACCAGCGCGGCCGAACGAGGGACAGCAGCAGCCGGAGCTCCTCCTGCGCGCCGTGACCCGAGGCGTGCACCGCGTCGGCCGGCACGTGGAAGACGTTCGCGCCGCTGCGGTACAGCGCGTCGACCACCCGGTGGATCGCGGGTTCGTTCCCGGGGATCAGGCTCGACGAGAGGACCACCGTGTCCCGTTCCTTGAGCTTGACCCACTTGTGATCGCGCGCGGCCATCAGGCTGAGGGCGCTGTACGGCTCGCCCTGCGAGCCGGTGCAGACGATCACGACCCGGCTGGGGTCGATCGCGTCGACCTCCTCGATCTGGATCACGTCGCGGTCGTCCACGTGGAGGATCCCGAGCCGGCGCGCGGCCTCGACGGCGTTGCGCATCGAGCGGCCCAGGAAGCAGACGACCCGCTGGTTGCCGAGGGCCGCGTCGACCACCTGCTGGATCCGGTGGATGTGGCTGGAGAAGCACGCCACCACCACGATCGCGGGCGCCTGCGCCACGATGTCGTGCAGCACCGGACCGACGCTGCGTTCGCTGGCCGTGTGGCCCGGCTCCTCCGCGTTCGTCGAATCCGACAGCAGCAGGTGCACGCCGGCGCCGGCTTCCTCGGCGAGGCCGTGCAGATCGGTGGGCCGCCCGTCGATCGGGGTCGGATCCAGCTTGAAGTCGCCGGTATGCAGCAGGGTGCCGTGCGGCGTGTCGATCGCGATGGCCATCCCGTCCGGGATCGAGTGCGTGACGTGGTAGAAGCGCATCGAGAACGGGCCTACCGTGGCCGACCCGCCCGGCACGGCCAGGCGCGTCTCGACGAGGTCGGTGACCTCGTGCTCCTCGAGCTTGCCGCCGAGCAGCTCGAGCGTGAACGCCGTGCCGTAGACCGGGATGCGGCGTCCGAGGTCGCGGAGCAGGTACGGGAGCGCCCCGACGTGATCCTCGTGGCCGTGGGTCAGCACGACCGCGACGACGTCGGCCGCGTGATCGCGGACGAACTCCATGTCGGGCAGCACGAGGTCGATGCCCGGCATGTCCGCCGAGGGGAACGACAGGCCCACGTCGAGGATCAGGAGCTTGCCGTCGAGCTCGAGGGCGGCCATGTTCCGGCCGACCTCGCCGATCCCTCCAAGCAGGACGAGGCGGCAGACGGGATCAGGCAAGGAGTCCCGCGTCCCCCAGCGCCTTACGGATGCGGTCGCGCTCCTCGGCCGTGGCCGGCACGAGCGGGAGCCGCGGCTCGCCACACGGCCTGCCGACCATCTGCAGTGCGGCCTTCACCGGGATCGGGTTCGAGGTGATGAACAGCGCGTTGAACAGCGGCGAGAGTGACTCGTGGATCTTCCGGGCGGCGGGAACGTCGCCGGTCTCGATCAGGTCGATCATCTGGCGGATCTGCGGGCCGACGAGATGGCTCGCCACGCTGATCACCCCGACGGCTCCGAGACACACGTAGCCGAACGCGGCCCAGTCGTCTCCCGAGTACACCTCGAAGCCGGCCGGCGCCTCCGCGATCAGGCGGGAGAGCCCCTGGAAGTCGCCCGTCGAATCCTTCACGGCGACGATGTTCGCCTTCTCCGCGAGCTGGAGCAGCGTCTCGTGCTCGATGCGCGTAGCCGTCCGGCCGGGGATGTTGTACGCGATGATCGGCAGGTCGGTCGCCTCGGCCACGCGCGCGTAGTGGGCGAGCAGACCGCTCTGCGGCGGCTTGTTGTAGTACGGCGTCACGACGAGGATGCCGTCGGCGCCGGCATCCTCCGCGGCCTGCGTCAGCTCGAGGGTCTCCGCGGTGGAGTAGGTCCCCGTGCCACACAGGACCTTGCCGCGACCGCGGATCGCCTCGGCGACGACCCGGAACAGCTCCGCCTTCTCCTTGTACGTGAGCGTCGGCGACTCGCCCGTCGAGCCGACCACGACCACCGCGTCGGACCCGTTCGCGATGAGCCACGTGGCCAGTTCCTGGGCCGCGTCCAGATCGACGGCGTGATCCTCACGGAACGGCGTCACCATCGCGGTGATGACGGACCCGAACCTTCCGGTCATCGCGATCCCCTCCTTCGTCGGACGCGTCCGGCGGGGCGCCGAACCCGCCTATGCTAGCCCGCGATGCCGCGCATCTACACGAAGACCGGAGACGACGGCACCACAGGGCTTCTGTACGGGAGCCGGGTGCCGAAATCCGACCTGATCACGGAGGCGTACGGGTCCACCGACGAGGCCGTCGCGGTGCTCGGCCTGGCCCGGTCGCTGGCCGACGACGACGCGCTGGCCGCCGACCTCCTGACCCTCCAGCGCGAGCTGTTCGTGGTCGGCGCGGACCTCGCGACGAACCCCCGCGAGCGAGGGAAGCTCGAACCCGAGGTCTCCGCCGTCACCGACGGGATGGTCGGGCGGCTCGAGCGGCGGATCGACGACCTCGTCGCGCTGCATCCGCTCCCGACCACGTTCATCGTGCCCGGCGCGAACCCGGCGAGCGCGGCGATCGACGTCGCGCGCTCGGTCGTCCGGCGCGCCGAGCGCGCCGTCGTCGCGCTCGAGCAGGCGCAGCGCGAGGTGAATCCGGCGGTGCGCCGCTACCTCAACCGCCTGAGCGATCTGCTGTTCGTGATGGCGCGCTGGCAAGCCGGCGAGGCGGAGCCGGCGAGCCGCTGACGGTGAAGCGGCTCGAGCTTCGCCGGCACGCGACCCGCGACCCCGCCGCCGACCGGCTGTCGGCCTCCGGGCGCGCGCTCGCGGAGGATGTCGGCCGCGCGCAGGCCGACGTTGCGTACGACGTCGTGTTCGTCTCACCGGCCGCGCGGGCGGCGGAGACCGCCGCGTGGATCCTCCGGGGCGCGCACCAGCAGCTTCCGCCGGCGCATCAGGTGGTGCCGGGCCTCGCCGGCGCCGACGCCTCCGGCGGCTCGCCCGAGAGCATGGCCGCGGGCGTCCGGGCGATGCTCGCCGAGCTCCCCGACGGCGGGCGGGCGCTCGCGATCAGCCACACGCCGTTCGTCGAGCGCGCGGCGTTCGGGCTGACCGGCCGCGAGGTCGAGCCGATGCGCCCGGGCGAGGGGCTGCTGATCACGCAGCGGGACGACGGCACCCTCGAGGTCGAGGAGCTTCGGCTGCCGGACCGCGACGCGGGATGACGGATCTCTGGGGCCTCGCCGCCTCCGCGTTCGCCCTCGGGTTCGCGCTCGGCGCCGCGCCGGGGCCGGTGCAGGTGCTGATCCTGTCGGAGACCGCGAAGCGCGGCCTGGCCGGCGGGCTCCGCGTGATGCTCGGCGCGAACCTCACGCTGCTCGCGATCCTCGTCGTGCTCGCGCTCGGGTTCTCCTCGCTCCAGCTCGGCCCCGGCGTGCTGCGCGCGCTCCGGATCGTCGGCGGCGCGTTCCTCGTGGTGCTCGGCGCGACGGAGCTGCGCGCGATCGCCCGGCCGGAACCGGCCGAGGCCGACGACGTGACGCGCCGTGCCGCCGCGTACGGCCCGACCCTCAAGGGCATCGTCTCGGTCCTGCTGAACCCCGGCGCGTGGATCTTCTTCGCGACGACCGCGTCGGCGGTGATCGCGAACGCGACGCACGAGGGGGGCACGGCTGACGCCGTCCTCGCCGTCGTTGCGATGGCGGTGGGCGTCAGCTGCTCGGACGCGACGTTCACCGTGCTCGGCAGCGGCGGGCGTCGGCTGTTCGGCGAGCGGGGCCTGCGGGCGATCCGGATCGGGCTGGCGGCGCTGCTCGTCCTGATCGGCGTCGCGTTCGTCGTGCAGGGCGTGCGCGGCTAGCCCTCAGAAGCCGATCGGCTCCCAGGGCGGGGGGTCGCTGGCGAACAGGCGGTCGGCCCTCGCGAGGGTCCCGTCCACCAGCTCGCGGCTGCGGCCGGCGCGGGCGAGCTCGCGCCACGACGCGCCGCCCAGGTACACCGCGCCGATACCGTTCACGTCCGTCTCGAGCTCGGGCTCCGCGTCGGTCCGCACGCACAGCGCCGCCCCGTCGCCGGCGACGAGCTCGTAGGTCCCCTCGTTCCGCGGTACGAAGCGGTCGGTGACGCGGAGCACGAGGCGGCCGTCCTCCGCATAGGATCGCGCCGCGAGGGCGCTCGCGACGTCCACCGGCCGCGCGTACATGCCGTCGAAGAGCTTGGTCCGCACGGCGCGGGGCTCGTTGAGGAACCATCGCAACGGTTCGTCGATCGCCCGGTTCTCCGCGATCACCTTCGACACGAGGTCGATGTCCAGCAGGAACCGCCACATGTCCGCCGCGCCCTGCGCGGTCGCGGCGAAGAGGTTCTGGATCTTGAGCTCGACGTGCGGCAGGCCCTCGGGCCACTCGTGCTTGCCGTGGTAGACCGCGTACGCGTCGGGCTCGCCGGCGTCGTCCTCGTGGACCGCGTAGAACTTCTTGTCCTCGCGCTTCTCGTGCGCGGGATGCAGCCACTCGAAGTCCTCCTCGCTGAGGGCGATCATCCCCGGTCGCACGGCCACCACCGCCTCGTACACCCGATGCATCCGCGGCAGGGCCTCGGCTCGATCCAGCAGCCGCGTGCGGCCGTGCGGCTCGTAGGACGGCACGAAGGATGCGCGTTCCACCAAGACGTCCAGATCGAGCAAGGTCGTCGCGACGCCGAACCCGAACCGCCCGTAGATCGCGCCCTGCGACGCGAACAGGGACGCCAGCGGCTCCTCGCGCTCGTGCGCCTGCTCGAGGAGCCGCCCCATCAGCTGGCGGGTGATGCCCTGCCGGCGATGCGTCGGCAGGACCCCGACGGTGGTGATCCCCGCCGTGCCCGCCGCGGCGGCGCCGGGCACGGTCGTCCGCAGCGAGAAGGCGCCCGCGCAGCCCACGATCCTGCCCTCGTCGATCGCCGCGAAGCACCGATCCGGCTCGAGGCGGCGCTTGTCGCTCCGAACCTCCTCCTCGTCCGGCTCGACCTCGCTGAACGCGTTCGACAGGGACACCAGGAAGGCGTCCAACTCCTCGGGCTCGATCGCGCGGAACTCCACGCCGAGAGCCTAGCGTCGGTCAGAGGCCCTCGAAGACGTCGCCGAGCGGCGGGGCGCCGGCTCCGCGCTCCGGCCGAGCGATCACGTGCGTCTCGCGCGCGAGGGCCTCGCGCATCCCGTCGTCGTCGAACGTGTCGATGTCGCCGGCCTGCGTCCGGTGCTCGAGGAGCGCCGCGAGCTTGCGATCGACCACGCTCGAGCAGTCGACCTCGACCCCGATCGTGTCGTCCGGGACGCCGCGCGGCTGGTACAGCTCGGTCGGGTCGAACGGCTCCTTGCCGTCGGCGACGAGCCGCTCGTTCCACGCCTCGATCTCGGAGCGGCGGATCGCCTGGTGCAGGAGCCGGTCGAACCCGTCCGCGCCGCTCCGCGAGCCGGTCGAACGCCGCCGTGGCCGCCCGGCCGACCGTGATGTGGTCCGGATGGCCCGTGATGCCGTCGGGACCGAACGTGATCACGACGTCCGGTCGCTCCTCGCCCAGGATCGTCGCGATCCGGTCGACCAGCCGTTCGAACGGCTCGTCCGCGACGCCGCCGTCCGGATAGCCGAGCCATTCGTGACGATCCGGCTCGCGCCCGAGCGCGACCCACGACCGGCGATCCTCCTCCTCGCGGACGGCGCCGAGGGTCTCCCGCGTGGCGCCGCTCCCCTCCGCGATCTGCCCGGCGGCGCCGTTCGTCGCGTGGATCAGCAGCGAACCGGAACGCCGGATCGTCGGCGTGCAGCGCGACGGTGCCCGAGCAACCGAAGGTGTCGTCGTCGGGATGCGCGACGACCACGGCGAGGCGGCGAGCCATGGCACCCAGGGTACGCGCGCCTCAGGACAGGAGCGCGTCCAGGCCGATCGTGAGGCCGGGCCGCGTCGCCACGGCGCGGATCGCGAGCAGCACGCCGGGCAGGTAACAGGTCCGGTCCGTCGTGTCGTGGCCGATCGAGAGGGTCTGCCCGGGCCCGCCGAAGATCGCTTCGTGGTGCGCGAGCACCCCCGGCAGGCGGACGCTGTGCACCTGGATCCCCTCGACGTCGGCGCCGCGCGCACCCGGATGCCCGTCGTCGCCGCCCGGGGCGGGCCGCGCGCCGGAGCGCGCGGCGGCGATCCGGCCGGCGATCGCGATCGCGGTCCCGCTGGGCGCGTCCACCTTGCCCTCGTGGTGCAGCTCGATCACCTCGACGGCGTCGAAGTGCCGCGCGGCCTCGGCCGCGAACCGCAGCAGGAGCGCCGCGCCGAGTGCGAAGTTCGATGCGACGATCGCGTTCGCCGCACCGCCCTCCGCGAGCGCCCGGATCTGCTCCAGTCCCTCGGGACCGATGCCCGTCGTGCCGATCACCGCGTGCACACCGCGTTCGAGGCAGGAGCGCGCGTTCGCCAGCACGGCGTCGGGTCGCGTGAAGTCCACGGCGACGTCGCCGGCGTGCAGCGCCTGCGCATCCGCGACGACGGGCACGCCCTCCACGCGAGAACCGGCGTGATGGGGATCGACGGCCGCGACCAGCTCCAGGTCTCCGGCCTCTCCGACGGCCCGAACCACCTCGCGGCCCATCCGGCCCGCGGCGCCGAGCACGCCGACACGGATCACGCGAGGGCCTTCTCGAGGCTCGGCGCGACGGGACCCAGCACCGTCAGGGTCATCGGTTGGGACAGGACCTGCGCGGCGACGCGGCGCGCGTCCTCCAGCGTGACGTCGTCCACCCGGCGGAGCGTCTCGTCCACCGTGAGGATCTCGCCGTGGCTGATCTCCGACTTGCCCAGGCGCGACATCCGGCCGCCCGGGTCCTCGAGCGACAGGACGGTCGAGCCCTTCACGTGGCCCTTCGCCCGCTCGAACTCCTCCTCGGTCAGCCCGCCGTCGCGGATCGCCTCGATCTCCTGTCGCATCAGCGCGACGACCTGCTTCGCGCGGTTGGCCGGTCGTTCCCGCGTAGGCGCTGAACAGGCCGGTCTCCGTGTACTGCGCGTGGTAGCTGTAGGCCGTGTAGGCCAGACCGCGCCGTTCGCGGATCTCCTGGAACAGCCGCGAGGACATCCCGCCGCCGAGCGCCGTGTTCGCGATCAGGAACGCGAACCGGTCCGGGTCGGTACGCGGCAGTCCGTTCGTGCCGAGCACGATGTGGGCCTGCTCGGTCTTCTTCCGACGGATCAGGTGCTGCCCGGAGGGCCGCGGCGGCCGGCGTGCGTCGCGCACGCTCCACGCGGACCGTCCACGGCCCGACCGCTCCCGCCCGACGTCCATCCGATCCGACAGGAGCCGGACCAGGTCCTCGTGCTTCACGTTGCCGGCCGCCGCGACGACGAGCCGGCCGGGCACGTAGTGCCGGCGGTAGAAGCCGCGGACGGACGCGCGCGTCGCGGCGCGGATCCGGGCGCGGGTGCCGAGGATCGGCCGGCCCAGCGGATGGCCGGGCCACAGGGTCTCGGTGAACAGGTCGTGCACGACGTCCTCGGGCGAGTCCTCGTGCATGTCGATCTCGGACAGGATCACGCGGCTCTCGGCCTCGAGGTCGTCCGCCTGGATCGTGGAGTGCTCGAGCATGTCGGCGAGGTGCTCGACGGCCATCTCGAGGTCACGGTCGAGCACCCGCGCGTAGTAGCAGGTGTACTCCTTCGCCGTGAACGCGTTCACGTCGCCGCCGACCGCGTCGAACGCCTCCGCGATGTCGAGCGCCGTCCTCGTGGTCGTGCCCTTGAAGAGCAGATGCTCGAGGAAGTGGCAGTGGCCGCTGATCGCCGGCCGTTCGTCGCGGCTGCCGGCGAGGACCCAGAAGCCGAGCGAGACGGAGCGGACGCCCGGCATCCGCTCCGTCACGACGCGCAGGCCCGAGGTGAACTCGGAGCGCGTGATCGGCATCGTTCGCTAGGAGCTCGAGCGGCTCTCGCCGCCGCCGTCGCGGTCACGGAAGCGCTTGCCGTGACGGTCGGTCCGCGGCCCGCGGTCGCGGTTGCGATCCCCGCCACCGCCGCCACCGCTGCGACGCTCACCGCCGCCGCCGGCCGGGGCCTCCTGGCCCTCCGGGACCTCCCATTCGGGGCCGACCGGCTTCAGGCTGATCTTGCCCTGCGCGTCCACGTCCTCGACGAGGACCGTGATCGCGTCGCCCTCGTGCACGGCCTCCTCGACGCTGGCCAGGCGCTTGCCCTTGCCCAGCTTCGAGATGTGCACGAGACCGTCGCGACCCGGGACGAGGTTCACGAAGGCGCCGAACGTCGTGGTCTTCACGACCTTGCCCTCGTAGGTCTCGCCCACGAGCACCGGCCGCGGGTTCGCGATCTCCTCGATCATCTTGGCGGCCTCGTCGGCGCCGGTGGAGTCGTGCGAGCCGATGAACACGGTGCCGTCGTCCTCGATGTTGATGTCGGCGCCGGTCATCGCGATGATCTCGTTGATCTTCTTCCCCTTCGGGCCGATGACCTCGCCGATCTTGTCGACCGGGATGTGGATCGTGATGATCCGCGGGGCCTTGTCGCTGACCTCGTCACGAGGCGCGGGGAGCGCCGCGAGCATCACGTCGAGGACCTTCAGCCGGGCCTCCTTCGCCTGCTGCAACGCGCCGGCGAGGACGTCGGCCGGCATGCCCGAGACCTTCATGTCCAGCTGGATCGCGGTCACGATCTCGCTGGTCCCGGCGACCTTGAAGTCCATGTCGCCGAGCGCGTCCTCGGCGCCGAGGATGTCGGTGAGGGTCACGAACCGTCCCTCGTCGGCGATCATCCCCATCGCGATGCCGGCGACGGGAGCCTTGATCGGCACGCCGGCGTCCATCAGCGACAGGGTCGAGCCGCAGACGCTCGCCATCGAGGTGGAGCCGTTCGAGCTGAGCACGTCGGAGACGAGCCGCAGCGCGTAGGGGAACTCCTCCTCGTTCGGCACCACGGGGATCAGCGCGCGCTCCGCGAGCGCGCCGTGGCCGATCTCGCGGCGACGCGGCGAGCCCACCCGGCCCGTCTCGCCGGTGGAGTACGGCGGGAAGTTGTAGTGGTGCATGTAGCGCTTCGAGTCCTCCAGATCCAGCGTGTCGATCATCTGGGTCATCCGGAGCATCCCGAGCGTCGTGACGTTCAGCGCCTGGGTGTCGCCGCGCTCGAACAGCGCGGAGCCGTGCGCCCGCGGGCACGAGGCCGACCTCGGCCTTGAGCGGGCGGATGTCCGTCGGCCCGCGGCCGTCCAGCCGCACGCCCTGCTCCACGACGCGACGGCGCATGACCTTCTTCTGCAGCGACTTCCACGCCGCGGAGAACTCCTGCCCGCGCGTCTCGAAGCCCTCGCCGAGCACGCCGGCGAGGTGGGTCTTCGCCTCCTCCTTCACGGCGGCGAACGCATCCTCACGAGCCTGGCGGTCGGGCACGATCGCGGCCTCGAGCTTGCCGGCGAAGTTGGTCCACAGCTCGTCCCAGATGTCCTGGCCGTACAGCGGCGTCGGGGTGAACTCCTTGAGCGTCACGCCGTGCGCGGCGACGAACTCCGCCTGGAACGCGATCACCTTCGCGATCTCGGTCTTCGCGACCTCGAGCCCCTGGGCGAGGATCTCCTCGGTCGGCGCGACGGCCCCCGCACCTTGGGCGAGCAGCGGCCACGTACCCTCCGGGGCCTCGCCCTCCATCATGAGGATGTCGACGCCGCCCTCGGCGTTCTTCGAGCCCGCGACGACGATGTCGAACGTGGCCTCGTCCGTCTCCTGGAACGTCGGGTTGACGACCCAGTCGCTCCCGATCAGGCCGAGCCGGACGGACCCGACCGGCCCGTCGAACGGCAGGCCGGCGAGGCTCACGGCGCAGGCCGCGGCGTTCATCGCCGGAACGTCGTAGGGGTTGGCCCCGTCGACCGACAGGATCGTGCAAACGACCTGCACCTCGTCGCGGTAGCCCTCTTTGAAGGTGGGCCGCAGCGGGCGGTCGATCAGGCGGGCGGTGAGGATCGCGGTCTCGCCCGGCCGGCCTTCGCGCCGGAAGAACGAGCCGGGGATCTTGCCCGCGGCGTACATCCGCTCTTCGACGTCGATCGTGAGCGGGAAGAAGTCGATCCCCTCGCGGGGGTTGGAGCTGACGCAGGTGGCGAGCACCTGGGTCTGCCCATAGGTGACGACGACGGCTCCGTCGGCGAGCTTCGCGAGCTTGCCGGCCTCGAGCGTCATGTCGAGTGCGCCGATCTGGCGCGACATCGTGGTGACCATCCGGTCGATCTCCTCCTCAGGAGTCGTGGGCGCGCGGCGCGCGCCGCGTCGGTGGAGGGTTCCGGCCGGTTGTCAGTGGTCAGCCGCCGAGGGGCCTCGGAAGCTCGCCACTGAGAACCGACCGCGGGTTGGGCCTTCCCTCCCGTCGGCCTGGTCTGGGTCTTGCGGCATCACCCCTTCATGGGTCGGGAGCCTCGGGCTCCCGGAACGAAACGTCAGCGACGGAGCCCGAGCTTCGCGACCACGTCGCGGTATCGCCCGATGTCTTCGCGCCGCAGGTAATCCAGCAGCCGGCGCCGGCGCCCGACGAGCATGAGCAGGCCGCGGCGGCTGTGGTGGTCCTTCGGATGGGTCTTGAGGTGGTCGGTCAGCTGCGAGATCCGCGTGGTCAGGATCGCGATCTGCACCTCGGCGGAGCCGGTATCGTTCGTCGAACGCGCGTGCTCCTGGATGATCGTGCGTTTGTCGTCTTGGGTCAGGGTCATGGTCGAAGACCAAGGCTACCAGCGACGACGGGGGTCCGACCGGAGGCCCGATACCGCGTTCCGAGGCCTCGGCCAGGGCGGGAGGGCTCAGCCGAGGGCGTCGTCGGGGATCAGCTCGAGGGTCCGCTCGACGTCCTGCCCGATCGCCGTCACCAAGGCGTCGACCGAGTCGTAGCGCACCTCGTCGCGCAGCCGTGACCAGAACTCGATCGCCAGCGGCTCGCCGGGCAGATCGCCCTCGAAGCCCAGCAGGAAGCTCTCGACGTGCAGCGGCTCGACCCCGAACGTCGGGTTCGTGCCCACGTCGAGCGCCGCACGGTACCGGCGGCCGCCGTGCTCGGCGACGCCCGCGTAGATGCCGGGGCCGGGGAGCAGCAGCCGCGGCCAGGTGCGGAGGTTCGCCGTCGGATAGCCGAGCCCCCGGCCGCGGCCGTGCCCGGTGACCACCTCGCCGTCCAGGACGAAGCGCCGGCCGAGCGCCGTCCGTGGCCACTCGAGGTCGCCCGCCGACAACGCCTCTCGGATCGAGGTGGAGGACACCGTTCGCCCGGCCACGGCGACCAGCCCGACGGTCTCGGCCGTGAGCCCGAACGGCGCCCCGAGGACCGGCAGGGCCTCCATCGTGCCGAGCGCCTTGAAGCCGAACGTGAAGTTGCTGCCCATCGCCGCGTGGACGGCGTGCACGCCCCCGACGAGGACGTCGCGCACGAACACGTCGGCCGGCATCAGCGAGAAATCGCGGTCGAACTCGAGCACGACGAGCGCGTCGACGCCGAGCTCGGCGATCGAACGCGCCTTGCGTTCGACGGTGGTGAGCAGTCGCGGCTCGTTCCCGGGGCTCAGGACCTCGCGCGGGTGCCGGTCGAACGTGATCGCGACCGACCGGATGCCGCGCTCGCGCGCGCCCTCGACGACCGTCCCGAGCACGGCCTGGTGCCCGAGGTGGACGCCGTCGAAGAACCCGACCGTGACGACGGCGGGCCCGCCGTCCAGCGGCAACGCATCGAGCCCCCGCACGATCTCCACGGCCGCAGAGCGTAGCTGCCTTGCACGCCGCGGCGCGCCCGTGGGACCCTCCAGCGCTACCGAGGGGGACGGGTGAGCCGACGCAACCGTCGCGCGGGCGCCGTGCGAGCGCCGCTGGGGGCAGCGATCGCGTGCGCGCTGCTGCTGGGCGCGTGCACACGCGGCTCGAGCGCGACGGGTGGGGCCGCCGTCCTGGGCGACGATGCGATCACCGTCGGTTCCTACGACTTCCCCGAGAGCGAGCTGCTCGCCGAGATCTACGCCCAGGCGTTGACCCGGGCGGGGTTCTCCGTCCGGCGGGACTTCGACCTCGGGCCGCGCGAGTTGGTGTTGCCGGCGATGCAACGCGGGCTGATCGAGCTGGTGCCCGAGTACCAGGGCAGCGCCCTGGGCTTCCTCGGCGGCGTGCCGAGCGCGGACGAGGCCGCGACGCAGGCCGCCCTCCTCGCGGCGCTCGCCGCCCGGCACCTCCGCGGACTGCCGGCCGCGCCCGCGCAGGATCAGAACGCGTTCGTGGTGACCGACGCAACGGCGCGGCGGCTGCACCTGCGAGACCTGTCCGACCTGGCGAGGACGGGCGGAGCCTTGCGCCTCGGCGGTCCGGAGGAATGCGCCGACCGGCCGCTGTGCATGCGCGGGTTGGAGGACGTCTACGGCATCCGGTTCGCGGGCTTCGTGCCGCTCGACACCGGCGGACCGCTCACGGTGCAGGCGCTGCGGCAAGGGTTCGTCGACGTCGGGCTGTTGTTCACCTCGAGCGCCGCGCTCGAGAGCAGCGACCTCGTCGAGCTGCGCGACGACCGCCACCTCGAGCCCGCCGAACACATCGTCCCGGTGATCCGACCCGAGGTGCTCCAGCGGTTCGGGACCGGCGTCGCCGAGGCGCTCGCGGCCGTGACCACCCACGCTCACGACGGCCGATCTCCGGCGGATGAACGCCCAGGTCCAGGACGGCCGGTCGATCGCCGACGTCGCGGCGGCGTGGGTGGCGGCCCACCCGACGGGGTCGGGCTAGAGTCGCATCGTGGACACGTCCGAGGCCGCGACCGGATCGCCGGCCGCGCGGAGCGGCCGGCGATTCGGCACCGGGCGACGGCACCGCCGTCCGTCCGGCGAGCCGCCGGCCCTGCCGCACACGCTCGGCCGCAGCGGCCGCTTCTGGCTGGCGCTCGCGGCGTACTTCGGCCTGGCGTTCCTCGGCGTCCTGCTGTTCAACCCGATGAGCCGGTTCTTCGAGTCGCTCGACGCCGCGGTGCTGCAACGGTTCGTGGCGCTCCGCTCGCCGGTCGTCAACGACGTCTCGCTCGCGGTGAACGGCTTGGCCGCGCTGTGGTCGATCCGCGCCATCCGCTGGATCGTGATCCTGATCCTCGTGATCTTCCGGCGCTGGCGGCACCTCCTGGTCTACGTCGGAGCGATCCTGGGTGTGGAGCTCCTCGTGTACCAGACGACGCTGTCGCTCGGGCGGGCGCGACCGTTCGGCGTGACGGTGCTGGGGCCCTGGACGGGATTCTCGATGCCGTCGCGGCCGCTCGCCGCGCTCGCGATCTCGCTGATGGGTGTGCTCTACACGGTCCTGCCGCATGGACGGGCGCGTGACCTCGGCAAGTGGACCGTGACGATCGTCCTCGGCGCGGTCCTCGTGGCGCGGCTCATCCTGGCGATCGAGGCACCCACGTCGGCGATCTTCGGCGCCGTGCTCGGCGTCGCCGTCGGGCTCGGCGCCTTCCGTCTGTTCGTGCCGAACGACGTGTTCCCGGTGACCTACAAGCGCGGGAAGGCCGCCCACCTCGACGTCGGCGGCTCGCGGGGCGAGGCGATCCGGCACGCCGTCGCCGACCAGCTGGGTGAACAGGTCGGCGAGATCAAGCCGATCGGCCTCGAGGGCTCCGGCGGGTCGACGCCGCTGCGGCTCACGATCGAGCGGGCCGACGGCTCGCATCGGTACGTCTTCGCGAAGCTCTACGCGATGAGCCACGTCCGGGCCGACCGGTGGTACAAGCTCGGCCGCACGATCCTCTACGGCGCGCTCGAGGACGAGACGCCGTTCGGCTCCGTCCGGCGGTTCGTCGAGTACGAGGACTACGCGCTGCGCCTGCTCTACGACGCCGGGTTCGCGAGCCCCGAGCCGTTCGGCATCGTCGAGATCACCCCCGAGCGCGAGTACATGATCCTGATGGAGTTCTTCGACGGCGCCGTCGAGATCAGCGAGGCCGAGGTGTCGACGGAGGTGATCGACGAGGGCCTCCAGATGATCCGCCGGATGTGGCACCTCGGCGTCGCGCACCGCGACATCAAGCCGGCGAACCTCATGGTCCAAGACGGCCACCTGCGTCTGATCGACGTGTTCTTCGTGCAGGTGCGCCCGTCGCCCTGGCGCCAGGCCGTCGACCTCGCGAACATGATGCTCGTCCTCGCCCTGCGTTCGGACGCGCAGACCGTCTACGAGCACGCCCTGCAGGACTTCACGCCCGACGAGATCGCCGAGGCCTTCGCCGCCGCGCGCGGCGTCGCGAGCCCGACCCAGCTCCGGAACCTGCTGAAGGCCGACGAGCGCGGCCTCGTGGACGAGTTCCGCGCCTTGGCGCCCCATCGCGATCCGATCCGGATCCAGCGCTGGAGCCTCCGCCGCATCGCGTTGACCGCGTGGGTCGCGCTGCTGGCGTTCCTCGCGATCGGCATGCTCGTGTCGAACTGGACGGTGTTCTCGTGAGACTTGCCGCACGCCGCGCGGCCGCGACGATCACGTGCGCGGCGATCCTCATCTCGCTCACCGGCTGCACGACGAGCGCGGGCGTCGTCCCGGACTGCGTCGGCTCCGACCGGCTCGTGATCCTCATGGCGCAGTCGGTGCCGAGCGCCACGTTGATCCCCTGCGTGGGCTCGATGCCCGTCGGGTGGTCCTTCACGGGCAGCTCGGTACAGAACAACGTGGCGAAGCTCTGGCTGAGCTCGACCGTGGCCGGGCAGAACGCGGTGCAGGCGCAGCTGACGCCCACGTGCGATCCGGGGACCGCGCCCGAGGTCGTGCCGGCGCCCGACGAGGCCGGCGCGCGCGTCTTCGAGGCGCCCGACAGCCTCGACCCGTTCCGCGCGACGCGGTACGTCGTGTTCGACGGCGGCTGCGTGACCTACCGCTACACCTTCGCCGCCGACGTGCCCGCCACCCTGTCCCTGCAGGCCGACGACGCCTTCTCGTTCGTCCCCCGGTCCGACGTCGTGCGCGCGGTCCAGGACAGCTTCGGCCGGACGCTCTGCGGCGCCGACGCTCCCCCGTGCCCGGGAGGAACATGAGCGCCGACCCCAGGCTGCTCGCAGGATCACCGCCGCGCGCTCGGGTGGTCCCTCGTGCTGCTCGCCGCGAGCGCCGCGTCGCTGTTCATCGTGGGGAAGCACCCGACCGAGCTCGCCCCGCTGACGACGGTCCGGTTCGTCGGCCGGTTCGACGCTCACGGTCGACCACGCGATGGAGCGACATCCGGAACGCTGCCCCTCACGTGGCTCTGCCGCGTGCTCAACGTCATCGGCAGCGGCGTCGTCACGATCCCGGTCAGGGTCGGCGCCGTGCTCTACCTCGCGTTCCGCCGGCACTGGGCGCGGTGCATCGCGTTCGCGCTGACGTGGGCGACCAGCGAGCTCGCGCTGACGATGCTCAAGGCGTCGTTCCACCGCGGCCGGCCGCCGAACCCGCTCGTCGTCACGCACGACTTCTCGTTCCCGTCGGGACACGCCGTCGCGACCGCGGCCACGAGCGTGGCGCTCGTGCTGGCCCTGATGCCGCCCGGCGACCGACGCCGGAAGTGGGAGTGGCTCGCGGTCGCGATCTCGTTCGTGATGAGCTTCTCCCGCGTGTACCTCGCCGCGCATTGGTTCTCCGACGTGGTGGTCGGCACGCTCCTCGGCGCCGGCATCGCGATCTTCTGGGCGGCCGCCGTGACGGAGTGCCGCGACCTGATCTGGCGCGCCCGGGGCAAGGCGCCGGCCTCGGGCTTCGAGCCGCTCCCCAGGCCGCCCCCGCCCGAACCGGAGCCGGGTCGCGTTCAGGCGAAGTAGCTGACGCGCGCCCCGCTGCGCAGTCGCGTCCGCCTCGCGCGGCGCCAGTCCGTCTTGCGCACGCCAGATGATGTACGTGAACCCGCCGATCGGGATCTGGATCCCGTACGTGAGCACCCGGAACAGCAAGACCGCGGCGACGATCTGCGCCTTCTCCACGCTGTCGAACGCGGTGAGTCCGCCGATGTAGCCGAGGTCGATGATGCCGACGCCGCCGGGCGTGATCGGCACCGCCGACAGCAGCCGGGAGAACGCGAAGACCGCGAACGCCTCGGCGGTCGAGACCTCGTGCTCGGAGACGCCGAGGTGCCGCAGGGACAGCAGCAGGACCGAGAACAGCGCGAGCTGGCTCAGCACGGTCGTCCAGGTCAGCCGGAACCACCGGTGCTCGACCAGCGCGATCGTGTCCCGGCGGAAACGCGCCGCGCCCTGGCCCCACGCCCGTCGACCGCCGGCTTGTGGAACAGCCCTTGACGGCGGAGACGACGCGACGAGAACCAGTCCATCCCGTAGCCGATCTGATCGCGAAGGCCTCGGACTTCGGAACACCAGGGCGAACAGGCCCACCGCGACGCTCAGGACCACGACGCCGACGACGGCGGCCGCGATGTACGCGGGAGTCAGGTGCCCGCTGAGTGCGAGCAGCACGAGCGCCAGGACCGGCAGACCGAGCTTCGTGAAGATGTTCCAGATGCCCGGTCACGCCGACGTACAGGGCGACGTTCGTGCCGGTGAACCCCCACGAGTCGAGGATCGAGTAGGTCAGCCCGATCGCGATCGCCCCACCGGCCGGCAGCGTGTTCGCCACCGACGTCGTGGTCTGCGTGAGCACCGCCGCCTTGCCGATGCCGATGCCCGGGCAGTGCGGCCTGGTTCGCCCACCAGTAGGTCACGAGGTTGAAGATCATCGCGAGCACGAGCGAGAGCGACTCGAGCGGCGTGAGCGTCTGGATCGCAGTCGAACACGTCGCCGTAATCGGCGAACTTCGGGATCGCCCACGCGAAGATGCCGACGACGATGACGACCGAGGCGATGTAGCCCACGATCCTCTTCCATGAGAGGCCCTTCTTCCCCGCGGGGCTCGCCGTCGGTGCGCGGCCGCGGCGCGACCTGGGACGTCGACATCCGCGAAGCCTACCCCGGCGGGGCCAGCACCATCTCCGGCCGCGCGTTCGCTCCCCCGTCGCGCCAGACGCCGATCAAGCGCCCGTCCGGCGTCGTAGACGCCGTACGGGCCGTCGATGCCGGCCGGCGCCAGCACGCGTCCGTTGGCGGCCGCCCGCGCCTCCTCCGCGTCGAGCACGACCCTCGGCAGGTGCGCCACGGCCCGTTCCACCGGCTCGGGCGTCGCGACGAGGTCCGGCGCCACAGCGTCGACCACGTCGAACGGGCCGATCGCGGTGCGCCGGAGCCTCGTCAGGTGGGCGCCGCAGCCGAGCGACGCGCCGACGTCGGCGGCCAGCACGCGGACGTAGGTCCCGCCGCCGACGACGGCGATGAAGTCGACGTCGTCATCGCGGCGATCGACGGGTTCGAACCGGTCGACGCGGATCGTCCGCGGCGGCGCGTCGAGGACCTCGCCGCTGCGGGCGGCGTCGTAGAGCTTGCGGCCGCCGACCTTCACCGCGCTGAACGCCGGCGGCGTCTGCTCCGACGTGCCGACCTTCGCCGCCATCGCGGCCGCGATCGCCTCGTCCGTCACCTCGACCGCGCGCGTCCGCGTCACCTCGCCGTCGGCATCGAGCGTCGAGGTCTCGATCCCGAGCCGGAAGGTCCCCTCGTAGGTCTTCGGGGTCTCACCGAGGAACCGCAACAGGCGCGTGGCCCGTCCCACGCCGATCACGAGCAGGCCCGTGGCCATCGGATCGAGCGTGCCGGCGTGCCCGACCTTCCGCGTGCCGAGCGCTCGGCGGACCGCATCGACCGCATCGTGCGAGGTCATGCCCGGCGGCTTGTCCACGAGGACCACGCCCTCGGGCGAGCCGCCGCTCACGCCACCGCCGGCTGGCCCTCGAGCGCGGCGCGGAGCCGCTCGATCGTGACGGCCGGGCCGTGCTCGCTCGTGTAGCCGGCGGCGAGCCGGTGTCCGCCGCCGCCGAACGTCGCGGCCGCGGCGGCGACGTCGTGATCGCCCCGCGATCGCACGCTGACCTTGAACCTGCCGTCGCGCTGCTGCTTCAGGAACGCCGCGACGTCGGCGCCGCGCACCGTGCGGATCACGTCGATCAGATCGTCGGCGTCCGAGGGGTCCCCGCCGGCCGCGTCCAGGTCGGCCTGCGTGAGGTAGGTCCAGACCAGATCCGCCTCCCGCTCCTCCCGGAGCCGGTCGAGCGCGATCGCCGTCAGCCGCAGCGCCGCGACGCGCCGGTCCTCGAACAGCGCCTGCGACAGCCTGGCGTGGTCGAACCCGTGCTCCCGCAGGCGCGCGGCCACGCGGAGCGTCTCGGGTGACGTCGCCTCGTACTGGAACCGCCCGGTGTCGGTGACGATGCCGGCGTACAGGCACAGCGCCGAGGCGTCGCCGATCGGCCCGCCGATCGCGTCGAGCAGCCGGACGACCAGCTCGCAGGTGGACGAGGCCGTGGGATCGACGAGCCGGATCGTGCCGAGCCCGTCGTTCGACCGATGGTGATCGATCCAGATCAGCTCGCCGGCGGCCTCGGCGGCGGGCCCGAGCACCCCGAGCCGGTCGAACGACGCGCAGTCACAGGTGACGAGCACGGCGGGCGTCCGCGGGAAGGCGCTCGGTTCGACCAGCAGGTCGGTCCCGGGCAGCATCGCGGCCCAGCCCGGCAGCGCGAGCGGCTCGTTCGGGAACGAGCACGTGACGTGCGCGCCCCGCGAACGCAGGTGCGCCGCCAACCCGAGCATCGATCCCAGCGCGTCGGCGTCGGGGTTCACGTGGCAGGCGATCGCCACCTCCGGCGCGTCGCGGAGCACCGCCGCCGCGCGCGCGAGGTCCTCGTCGTTCACGACGCGTCCTCCCGATGGATCTGCTCGATGATCCGGTCGATGCGTTCGCCGCCCGCGGCCGTCGGATCCTCCTCGAACCGCAGTTCGGGCACGGTCTTCAGCCGGATCTGGCGACCCAGCTCGCGGCGCAGATGCGGCGAGGCCGAACGGAGCGCCGCGCGCGAGCCGGCGTGCGCCCGATCGTCCCCGAGGACCGTGTAGTAGACCCACGCGACCCGCAGGTCGGGCGAGACCTTCACGCCGGTGACGGTGATGAACCCGGCGCGCGGGTCCTTCAGCCGCTGGATCTCCTCGGCGAGGATCTCGCGGAACCCCTCGCCGACCCGCTCCGTCCTCGGTCCCTGGGGCATGCCGGTCAGCCTACCGTCGCTCACGCCTCGGGCCACAGCAGCTGGAGCTCGCCCTGGATCACCTCGACGCCATCCCACCCTTCGACGAGCTTCTCCACCTCGTGCATGACCCGCCGGAGGTGATGCTGGTCCGCGCCGACGGCCGCGACGCCGATCGCCGCACGCTGCCACAGATCCTGATGGTCGACCTCGGCGACGCTGACCGGGAAGCGGCGACGGAGCGCCGCGGTGAGCCCCGCGATCACGTGGCGCTTGGCCTTCAGGGACCGGCTGGCCGGCACCCGCAGATCGAACCGCTGGAGCGCGACCACCATCGCGCACGCCTCACAGGGTCCGGGCGACCTCTTCGACCTCGTAGGCCTCGATCACGTCGCCCTCCTTCATGTCCTGGTAGTTCTCCAGGCCGATGCCGCACTCGAACCCCTCGCGGACCTCCGCGACGTCGTCCTTGAAGCGCCGGAGCGAGCCGACCCTGCCGTCGTAGACGATCACGCCGTCGCGCACCAGCCGGGCCTTCGCGTTGCGCCGGATCGCCCCGCTGCGGATGTACGAGCCGGCGACGACGCCGAGCTTCGGCACCCGGAAGGTCTGGCGAACCTCGGCGTCGCCGAGGATGCGCTCGCGCTCCTCCGGCTTCAACAGCCCGGACAGCGCGGCCTTGATGTCGTCGATCGCGTCGTAGATCACCTTGTACGTGCGGATGTCCACGCCTTCCTTCTCCGCGAGCTCGCGGGCGCCCGCCGAGGGTCGGACGTTGAACCCGACGATGATCGCGTCCGAGGCCAGCGCGAGCGTGACGTCGTTCTCGGTGATGCCGCCGGCCCCGCCGCGCACGATGTTGACCTTGACCTCGTCCTGGGGCAGCTTCAGCAGGGAGTCCTCGAGGGCTTGGACCGATCCCTGGACGTCCGCCTTCACGATGAGGTTCAGGTCGACGACGTCGGCCGTCTCGGAGCGGCGCAGGAGATCCTGGAGCGTCGCGCGACGCGTCGTGACCAGCTCGGCCTGCCTCGCCTTCGCCTCACGTTCCTCCGCGATGTGCCGCGCCTCGCGTTCGTCCTCCACCTCGCGGAACTCGTCGCCGGCGCTCGGAACGTGGCTCCAGCCGAGGATCTGGACGGGTTTCGACGGACCGGCGCGGTCGACGGCGCGACCGTTCTCGTCCTGCATGGCCCGGATGCGGCAGTACGCGGTGCCCGCGATCAGGGCGTCGCCGACCGCGAGCGTGCCCTTGCGCACCAGCACGGTCGCGACCGGACCGCGACCCTTGTCGAGGTGAGCCTCCAGGACGGTCCCGCGCGCGCGGCCCGAGGGGTCGCCGGTCAGCTCCTCGAGGTCCGCGACGACGAGGATCGTGTCGAGCAACGAGTCGAGGTTGAGGTTCGACTTCGCCGAGACGTCGACGAACTCGTTATCGCCTCCCCACTCCGAGGGCACGACGCCGCGTTCGACCATCTGGGTCCGCACGCGGTTCGGATCGGCGTCGTCCTTGTCCACCTTGTTGACCGCCACGATGATCGGCACGCCGGCCGCCCGCGCGTGATCGAGCGCCTCGACCGTCTGCGGCATCACGCCGTCGTCCGCCGCGATCACCAACACGACGATGTCGGTCACGCCGGCACCGCGCGCCCGCATCGCGGTGAAGGCCTCGTGGCCGGGCGTGTCGATGAACGTGATCTCCCGCTCGCCCGCGTGCGCCTGGTACGCGCCGATGTGCTGCGTGATGCCGCCGAACTCACCGGCGACGACGTCGGTCGACCGGATCGCGTCGAGCAGCTTCGTCTTGCCGTGGTCGACGTGGCCCATGATCGTGACGACGGGCGCGCGCGGGACCAGCTCGCCGGCTCTCCTCGTCGTCCTGCTCCTCCTCGAACTTCAGCTCGTCCTCGAGCGCGACGATGTCGGCCGCGTAACCGAACTGGTCGGCGACGAGCTTGATCGCCTCGTCGGACAGCGAGGTGGTGGCCGTGACCATCTCCCCCGCCAGGAACAGCACCTTCACGACCTCCGCGGGCGACTTCCCGAGCTTCTCGGCCAGCACCTGCGGCGTCGCGCCGTGCACGACGTGCAACACGGGCCCCGACGGCTTCGGGGGCTCCGGCTTCGGCTCGCGTTCGCGCCGGGCTTGGGTCTTCGTGGGTGCGACCGCGGCGGCGGGCGCGGGGACGGGCGCCTCGGCCGGCGGCGTGGGCGCCGGCGCCTCCCGCACGACCGTGTTCGCGGCGGGCTTGGGCTTGGCCCGGGGTTTGCGTGGTTGCGGCGGCGGCTCGAGCACCTCGCGGGGCTTGGCCGTCGCGGCGGTGGCCTTCCCTCCCGAGGCGCGCAGGCGCGGCACGAGGTCGTCGGGCACGCTGGAGGAGGCAGACTTCCCCTCCGCCCCCATCTGCGCCAGCGCCTCCAGCAGCTCCTTGCTGGTGACGCCGAGCTCTTTCGCCAGTTCGTGGACCCTCACATGCGCTCCTGCATCGACGTCGACGATCTCCCTCAGCTTACGAGCTTCCTCCGGCCCGACCTCGGACCCCAGCGCCCGGCCGAACGCACCATGCCGCTCGGCGGCGTCCACGCACGCCGGGCTGGGGTGCACGTACGCGCCGCGCCCGCTCGCCGTGCCGCTCGGATCGACCCGGGCCGTCCCCTCCGCCGTGCGCACCACACGGACCAGCGCCGCCTTCGCGGCCCGGCCGCGGCAACCCACGCAGGTGCGGAGGGGCGCGCGGCCGTCCACGGCCTTCAGCCCTCCGCGGGGGCCTCCGGGGCGGCGGTGGCCTGCGTCTCGGATTTGATGTCGATCCTCCAGCCCGTGAGGCGGGCCGCGAGGCGGGCGTTCTGCCCTTCCTTCCCGATCGCCAGGCTGAGCTGGTAGTCCGGCACGATGACCTGCGCGGTCTGCGTGTCGGGGTCCACCCGGACCTCCCGCACCTTCGCCGGCTGGAGCGCGTTCGCGACGAGCTCGCTCGGGTTCTCCGACCAGGGCACCACGTCGATCTTCTCGCCCCGAAGCTCGGTCACGACGTTGCGGACGCGCGACCCCTTGGGCCCGACGCAGGCCCCGACCGGATCGACGGCCGGCTCGTTCGACCACACCGCGATCTTCGACCGGTGGCCGGGCTCGCGCGCCACCGCCTTGATCTCGACGACGCCGTCGGCGATCTCGGGCACCTCGAGCTCGAAGAGCTTCTTGAGCAGGCCGGGGTGCGTCCTGGAGACCACGATCTGCGGGCCCTTCGCGCCGCGGCGCACCTCGGTGATGTACGCCTTGAGGCGCTCCCCGCTGCGGTAGGGCTCCGAGGGCACCTGCTCGGCCTGGGGCAGGAGTGCCTCGACCTTCCCGAGGTCCAGCAGGGTGTACCGGCGCTCGGACTGCTGGACGATGCCGGTGACGATGTCGCCTTCGCGGCCGGCGAACTCCTCGTACGTCATCTCCCGCTCGGCGTCGCGGAGCTTCTGGAAGATCACCTGCTTGGCCGTCTGCGCGCCGATGCGCCCCTTGAAGTCGTCGGTGACCTTCACCTCTTCCTCGGACAGGACCTTCATGACGAGGGTCTCGCCGTCCTCCGCCTCCACCTCTTCGAGGGCCTGCTGGAACATGCGCAGATCGCCGGTCTCCGGATCGATCTCCGCCCGGAACCCGACGAAGTCGTCGTCGGCGTCGGGGTGCTCCTGCTTCCACGCCGTCTTGTAGGCGGCCGCCATGGCCTCCTCGAGACCCTGGAGGATCGTCTCGAACGCGATGCCCTTCTCCCGCTCCAGCTCCCGGAGCGCGGCGATCATCTCGGCGTTCATGCGTTCGACCCCTTGAGCTCCGCGGCCCAGTCGACGACGGTCCTCGCCGAGGCGATCTGCGAGAAGGCGATCGAGCGCTCGGCGCCGTCGACCTCGAGGACGATGCCGTCCTCGTCGGCCCGGAGCAGGCGCCCGGCATGGGTCGCCGCGCCGTCCGGCGCCCCCGCCGTCCGGACGGTGAGCCGCTCCCCCACGGCGCGGGCGAACTGCCCGGGCGTCTTCAGGGGCCGCTCGATGCCGGGCGAGCTGACCTGGAGCTCGTAGCTGCCACGGCCGAAATCCTCGAGGTCGAGCCGGCGCGACAGCTTCTCGGAGACGGCCGCGATCGTGTCGAGGTCGAGTGGCCGCTGGCCGTCGACGACGACGCGGAGCACGGTCCGGCCGCGTTCGCGACCGAACGCAACCTCCACCAGCTCCAGTCCCGCGCCCTCGACCACCGGGCGCGCGAGCGACTCCGCGTCCACGCTCGACCATCCCTTTCGTAACAAAAGGTGGGCGCGTGCCCACCTCCGGCTCGTGCACAGATCGGTTCTGGGCCGAGTATAGCCCCACGGTGTCCGAGCGCCCGTTGACGCACCTGCCGCATCGTGCGAGCATCGCGGACCCATGACGCGGTGCGGCGGATCCTGGTGGTGGCGGACGGGCTCGTGGAGCCCGGTGCCGCCTCGCCGATAGCGCGCGGACACCGCCAGCAGCGCCCACGAGCCCCGGACCCGAGGTCCGGGGCTTTCCACGTTCGGACCGCAGGAGGGATCGATGGACCGGCAGCACCGCGTCCGCCCGGACCGCGACACGTTCGACGGCCTGGCCGCCGAGTGGCCGCTCGTCCCCGTGTGGACCGAGCTGCTCGCCGACGTCGCGACCCCGGTCGCCCTGTTCCCGGCCGTCGCGGGCGAGGGGCCGGGCATCCTGCTGGAATCCGTCGAACGCTCCGAGCGGTGGGGCCGGTACTCGTTCGTCGCCGGCGACCCCGCCGCGATCATGGTGGTCGACGACGGCGGCCTGCATCTGCGCGACGTCGTCCGCGACCTGCCGACGGGCGAGCCGTCGAGACGGCTGCGTCCCCGTGAGGCCCTCCGGGCCGCCGTGCACCGGCTCCGCGCCCCCCGGATCGACGGCCTCCCCCCGATCACGGGCGGTCTGCTCGGCTACGCCGCCTACGAGGCCGCCTCCCTCCTCGACGGGCACCCGGCCCCGCGTGCCGACGAGGCGCCCTGTCCGCCGATCGGTCTGCTGCTCATCGATCGAGCGGTCGTGTTCGACCATTGGCGGCAGCGGCTCCTCCTGATCGCGCACGTCCCCCGGGGTCGCTACGAGGAGGGCGTCGCGGCCCTCGACGAGCTGGCGACGAAGGTGGCCGCCGCGCCCGGACTCCCGCTGATGCCGGTCTCCGAGACCTCCTCCGGCGACGGCGAGCCGAACATGGACGACGAGCGATACCGCACGATCGTGGACGGGTTCCGCGAGCACATCCTGGCCGGCGACATCTTCCAGGCGGTGCCCTCGCGGCGCGTGTCGTTCCCCGCCCCGGAGGGCGGCCTCCCCATCTACCGGCGGCTCCGCGTCTCGAACCCCGCGCCGTACATGTTCTACCTCCGAGCCCTCGGCATGGAGCTGGCCGGATCGTCCCCGGAGCCGCTCGTCCGCGTCGAGGGCCGGCGCGTCTCGACGCGCCCGATCGCCGGCACCCGGCCGCGCGGCCAGACCGAGGTGCGCGACCGCCTCCTCGAGCACGAACTGCTCGCCGACCCGAAGGAGCAGGCCGAACACGCGATGCTCGTGGATCTGGCCCGCAACGACCTGGGGCGCGTCTGCGCGCCGGGCACGGTGCGCCCGACCGAGCTGATGCAGGTCGAGCGCTTCACGAAGGTGATGCACATCGTCTCGACCGTCGAGGGTGACCTGCGCCACGACATGGAGCCGTTCGACGCGTTGGCGGTCACGTTCCCGGCGGGCACGGTCACCGGCGCGCCGAAGCGCCGCGCGATGGAGCTGATCGCGGAGCAGGAGCCGACGGCACGGGGTCCGTACGCCGGCGCCGTCGGCTACCTCACGTTCGCCGGCGACCTCGACTTCTGCATCACGATCCGGACCGTCGTCGTCGCCGACGGGGTGGCCACCGTGCAGACGGGCGCGGGCGTCGTGGCCGATTCCGATCCCGAGAACGAGTTGCGCGAGACGAAGGCGAAGGCCGCCGCGTTGATCCCCGCGGTGGCCCCTACGATGGATGCGCCGATGGAGCACCCCGCATGATCCTCGTCGTCGATCACTACGACAGCTTCACGTACAACCTCGTCCAGCTGATCGAGAGCCTCGGGCGGGATACGACGGTGGTGAAGTCCGACGAGCGACCCGCCGCCGAGCTCGTGGCGATGGACCCCGAGGCCGTCGTGCTCTCGCCGGGACCGGGACATCCGCGCGACGCCGGCTGCTTCACGGAGCTGCTGGCGACGTTGCCCGACGCGACGCCGGTCCTCGGCGTGTGCCTGGGCCACCAGGCCCTCGGCCTGCAATGCGGCGGAACGGTGGATCGTGCCGAGCCGGTGCACGGGAAGGCGTCGCTCGTGTTCCACGAGGGGCGCGGGATCCTCGAGGGCGTCTCGGTCCCCTTCGAGGCGGGGCGCTACCACTCCCTCGTGGTCGAGCGCGACGATCTCCCGGAGGAGCTCGAGCTGACCGCCTGGACCGAGGACGGGCTCGTCATGGGCACGCAACACCGGCGACTGCCGCGCTTCGGCGTCCAGTTCCACCCGGAGAGCATCCTCACGCCCGAGGGCCCGCGGATCGTCGAGAACTTCCTCGCACGCGCCGGTTGAGGGCTCCCTACGGCTTCGGGCAGCCGGGCCCGTACGCGAACCGCGCCGAGCCGCCGCCGACGCGGCACGCGCGCTCGTCCACCGCGACGAACGCGCTGGCCGGGATCCGCTTCAGCTGGTCGACGAACGTGTAGGTCCACCGGTGATCGACGGTGCCCTGGAAGTACCAATCGCTGCCGTTGTCGGCCACGATCATCCCGTAGCGCTTCATCGCGCGGAGCACGACCTGCACCTTGGGGCTGAACCTCCCGATCGCGAAGCCGGCCCGCAGCCGGAACCGCGCGCCCATCGGTGGGCACTTCGCGCCGCCGCTCCCCGCCTTGTGCCGCGCCGGCCAGAGGTACGCGTTCGAGGTGCAATCCACGGTCATCCGGATCGCGTGATCGACGTTGCCCGCCGCGACCTCGTCGTAGCGCACGAGGCCGGCGAAGATCGGCAGGCCCGCCGCGTCGGCCGACGTCCATCCCGCCGGCCGGAGCTTGTTCGCGTTCGGGCCGGTCAGGTGGAAGATCGCGCCGGAGCCGGCGGTCGGCTTGCCCCCGTTCCATCTCGCCGCGAAGAGCTCGTAGAGCGTGCACGTGCCCTCATCGAGCATGATCGCGTGGCGGTCCGAGCCTCCCTCGACGTGGATGCCGGGACCGAACGGGTACGGGGCGTGGTCACTCTCGCTCGCGTACTGGAAGCGGATCTTCACCTTCGGATGGGACGGGGCCACCACGTCGAACGGGATCCCGTAGTTCGGCGGCCCGAAGTCCGGATGCAGGTTCGTGGTGCCGGCGTGCATCGCCGCCTTCCAGACCGCGTTCTTCGGGTTCACGGGGAGCTTCGAGACGTTCAGGTGCCAGACGTTGTCCGGGGGGAACACCTCGCACGCCGTTCCCGCCACCGGCACGGCGGACGCCGGGGAGCGCGGGACGGGAGCGCGGGTGCGAAGATGGCCGCGCCCAGGGCCACGACGCTCAGCAGGACGGTCAGTTTCGTGCGCATGACCTCGTCATCGGCATCGGCGGCCGCTACGGTTGAGCCCCTATGGCGGAGGACATCCGCGGCGGGCGCGGCCTGCTCGAGCGCGCGCCGACCGCGCTGGTCGTGGCCCTCGTCGCCGTCCGCATCCTCGTGCTGGCCTCCCTGATCGCGGCCGCCGTCCGGAACCCGGTCACGGACGTCGCCGTCCTACGGGCCCAGCGTATCGCCTCATCGCCGGCGATCCCGTACCGGAACTTCCCGGTGGAGTCGATGCCGTTGCAGACCCTCGCGGACCGGATCCTCGGTCGGCGGATCCGCATCGTCGGTCGCGATCCGGATCGCCGTGCTCGCGTTCGTCGCCGACCTCGCGGCGGCATCGGCCCTCGCCTGGGGGTGGGGGCGCCGGCCGTCGGTCGTCTACCTGCTGCTCGGGCTGCCGCTGCTGCCGCATCGTCTACCTCCGCTTCGACCTGGTGTCGGTCGCGCTCGCGGTCTGGGCGGCGGCGTGGATCCGGCATCGGGGCGAGACCCTCGGCGGCGCCACGCTGGGCGTCGCCGTGATGGCGAAGCTCTGGCCGATCGTCCTGGCCCCCCTCCTGCTCGTGCGGCGGGCCCGCTCGGGCGTGATCGCGTTCCTCGGCGTCGTCCTCGTCCTCGGCGTCTGGTGGTACCTGACCGGCGGCCCGAAGGGGCCGTTCCAGGTCGCGACGTTCCGCGATGCCCGCGGATGGCACACGCAGAGCGTCGTCGGCGACGTGCTGTGGCTCCTCGGACGCGGCCCCGCCTACGTCGAGGCCGATGCCCTTCGGATCGGGCACGCGGCGACGTGGGTCAAGGGCGTGCTGCTCCTCGGGCTGCTCGCGTGTGAACTGGCGATCTGGCGCCGCGCGTCGCAGCCGCGGGGGCGACCCGGCGGGCGGTCCCTCCCTCGCGGCGGTGGCCGCGCTCACGGTGTTCTCACCCCTGTTCGCGGCGCAGTTCGCCGCCTGGTTCTTGCCGTGGACGGCGCTCGCGTTCGAGGGCGACGAGGTCGATCGGCGAGCCGCGACGGCCGCCACCGTCGCGATCGCGCTCACGGGACTGATCGCCCTCGCGTGGACGGATCCGACGGCGACGCCGGCGACCTGGCTCCGCTGGCTCGTGCTCGCGCGGAACGTGGTCACGATCGGCGTCGTGGTGCTCTGGCTCCGGTCGCGGAGCCGCGCGGTCGTGCCCGCGGCGGCGAGCTAGGCCTCCGCCGCGGCCTTCTCGGCGGCGACCTTGCGGGCCTCGACCAGCAACGCGTCGACGAGCTCGCGCTCGGGCACCTTCGCGACGACCTCGCCCTGGCGAACGATGAACCCCAGGCCGTTGCCGCTCGCGATGCCGACGTCGGCCTCACGCGCCTCGCCCGGCCCGTTCACGACGCAGCCCATGACCGCGACCCGCATCGGCACGCCGAACTTCTCCTTCTCGATCGCCGCGTTCACGCGGCGCGTCAGCTCGAGCACGTTCACCTCCGCGCGCCCGCACGAGGGACACGCCACCAGGTCCAGGCCTCGGCGCCGCAGCCCGAGGGACTGCAGGATCGCGTTGCCGACCTTGACCTCCTCGACGGGATCGTCCGTGAGGGACACGCGGATCGTGTCGCCGATCCCCTCGGCGAGCAGCGTGCCGATGCCGACGGCGCTCTTCACGCCGCCCATCGGCAACGGCCCGGCTTCGGTGACGCCGAGGTGCAGCGGGTAGTCGCACTTCTCCGCCAGCTGCCGGTAGGCCTCGATCATCACGCGCGCGTTCGAGTGCTTCACGCTGATCTTGATGTCGGTGAAGTCCTCGTCCTCGAGGATCCTGGCCTCGTTGCAGCGCGGATTCGACGAGCGCCTCGGGGGTCGGCGAGCCGTAGCGCTCCAGCAGGTCCTTCTCGAGCGATCCCGCGTTGACCCCGATCCGGATCGGCACGCCGCGGGCGCTCGCCTCGCGGGCGATCAGTCGGACCTTGTCCTGGTACTTGATGTTGCCCGGGTTGATGCGCAAGCCCTGGATGCCGGCCTCGAGCGCCGCCATCGCGTACTTCCACTGGAAATGGATGTCGGCGACGACGGGCACGGTGGACTTCGCGGCGATCGCCACGAGCGCCTGGGCGTCCTCCTTGTGCGGCACGGCCACGCGGACGATGTCGACCCCGGCCGCGACCAGCGTGGCGATCTGCTGGAGCGTGGCGTCGATCTCGGCCGTCTTCGTCGTCGTCATCGACTGCACGCTGATCTGCGCGTCGCCGCCGACGGCGACGGATCCGACGTGGATCTGCCGCGTCGGTCGTCGTGGGGCCATGCCCGCCAGTGTCTCGGCCGCGTCAGTCACCGAGCACCTGGATCGCGATCGAACGCTCCTTCGGCTCGTCCATCTCGAAGAAGATGAGCCGCTGCCACCGGCCGAAGCCGGGCTCGCCCGCCACGACCGGGATCGCGTGCGACGTCGCCGACAGGAGCATCGACTTCACGTGCGCGTGGCCGTTCTTCCGCTCGTCCTCGTGCATGTTCTGCGTCCGGATCTCGAAGTCGTCGTGCGCGTAGTAGACGCCCTCGTGCGGCACCATGCTCGTCAGATGCGCCCGGAAGTCGCGTCAGCGCGCCGTCCTCCCATTCGTTGATCAGCAGCGCACAGGTCGTGTGCGCACAGAAGACGATGGCGGCGCCGTCGGTCACGCCCGCGTCCTTGATCGCCCGGACGAGGTCGTCGGTGAGGTCGAGGAACGCGTAGCGCTCGGGGGCCGTGATCGTCACGGTGGTCATCACCGTCCTCACGCCGAGCCCCGATCCGACACGGCGACCGGCGCCCGCACGGCGGGGAGATCGAACGTGAACGTGCTGCCGTGCCCGGGGATGCTCTCCGCGACGATCCGGCCGCCGTGGGCCTCCACGACCGAGCGCGCGATCGCGAGGCCGATGCCGGTGCCGCCGTCGTCCCGCGAGCGGGCGGGGTCGACGCGGTAGAACCGTTCGAACAGGCGCGGGAGGTGCTCCTGCGGGATGCCGACCCCGGTGTCGGCCACGGTCACCTGCACGCGGTCGTCCTCGAGCCTCGCCGTGATCCGCACCTCGCCACCCGGCGGCGTGAACCGGACGGCGTTGTCCACCAGGTTGAACAGGACCTGATGGATCCGTTCCGGATCGGCTCGGACCTCGAGATCGGGGTCGATGTCGCCCTCCAGGCGCACGTCCGTGACCGAGCGGCCGACCGAGATCTCGGAGAAGACCCTCGACACGAGCGGCGCGAGGGGCATCACGGCCCGATCGAGCAGCACCTCGCCGGATTCGAGCCGCGAGAGATCGAGGAGTTGGTCCACGAGCCGGCCGAGCCGTTCGGTCTGCAGCAGCATCACCTGCAGCGTACGCGGGTCCGGCTCCTCGACGCCGTCGGCGAGGTTCTCCAGGTGGGCCCGGATCGCCGCGATCGGCGTCTTCAGCTCGTGGGAGACGTTCGCGACGAGATCCCGCCGGCTGCGCTCCAGGTTCTCCAGCTCCGCGCTCATACGGTTGAACGCCTGCGCGAGCTGACCGACCTCGTCGCGGCTGCTCGTCTGCACGCGCGCGGTGTAGTCGCCGACCTCCATCCGCCGGACCGCCGCCGCCATGTCCCGGAGCGGCTGCGTCATCCCGCGCGCCATCCAGCGAGCGAGCAGGAGCGCGATGAGACCGGCCGCCGCGCCCGCCAGCAGGAACTGCCACCACGCGCTCTGGAGGAAGCCGAGCGTGGCGGAGATCCGGCCGAGCGAGCCGCGCGAGGGCGAGGGGTTCAGGACCGAGACCCACCGCCCGTCGGTCGTGGGGACCGTCGCGTAGGTCACGCTGCGCAGCACCCCCCAGTGCGGCACCCCGTCGGTGAACACCGGCGGCAGCAGCCCCAGGTTCGAGCCCGAGATCGTGAGCGTCCCGTCGGGCTGGCGGATCACGACCATCGCGTCGTGCGGGATGTGGCTCGGCTGCCCGAGCGCGACCGACCGCGCCCACCCGAGCGTGCTGATCGATTCGGTGTCCTTCGGCGAGTTCCGCAGCCAGAAGGCGATCAGACCGAAGCTGATCAACAGCGTCGTCGCGACGGCGAGCACGATCGTGGACCCGAGCTTCGCCCGGATCGTCGGGAGCTTCTCGAGGGGCCGCATCGCCACGACGGTCACTCCTTGAACGCGTAGCCGACGCCGTGCACCGTGCGGATGAAGCGAGGATCGTTGCCGTCCTCCCCGAGCTTCCGCCTGATCCTCGCGACGTGCGAGTCGACGACCCGGCCACCCGCGTAATCGCGGTAGCCCCAGACGCGATCCATCAACTGCTCGCGGCTCTGGACGACGCCGGGCTCGCGGGCGAGCGCGAGCAGGATCTCGAACTCGAGCGGGGTCAGCCCGATCTCCTCGTCGTCGACCTCGACGCGGCGGCGCGCCGGATCCACCGAGAGGCCGTGCCGCTCGATGGGGCCGGCGTCCTGCGTCCGCGACCCCTCGATCCGTTCGACCCGCCGAAGGATCGCGCGCACGCGCACCGCCAGCTCCCGCAGGCTGAACGGCTTCGTCAGGTAGTCGTCGGCGCCGACGGCGAACCCGGCGACCTTGTCGGCCTCCTCGGCCTTCGCCGTCAGCATGAGGACCGGCGTCCAGCCGTCCCGCTGGATCACCTTGCAGACCTCGAGCCCATCCATGCCGGGCAGCATGAGGTCGAGCACGACCAGATCGGGGCGATGCTCCGCGTGGGCCTTGATCGCCTCGGGGCCGTCGAGCGCGACGACGACACGGTAGCCCTCGCTCTCGAGCCGAGCCCGAACCGCTTCCGCGATCGCCTCCTCGTCGTCGACGACCAGCACCGTCTGCTCGCTCACCGGGCAATCGTACGCGGATGCCGAGGCGCGCGGCCCCGCGGCCGGATGGAGAAATCGTGACGCGGATCGGGCGTTCGCGCTGCTCAGGGGCCGATCGGGATCGGCTTCACCACGTCGAGCAGCATCGTGGAGAGCACGAAGAAACCGAGGAACACCAGCACGGCCGCGGACACCGGCACGACCCGGCGCATATCGATCCGGCGGCCCCGGACCTTCTCGATCAGGAGGATCGCGAGGTGACCGCCGTCGAACGGCGGCAGCGGCAGCAGGTTCACGAGGCCGATGAACAGCGTCACGTAGGCGAACACGAAGAAGAACGCCGCCCAGTTCCCGGAGCCGCCGATCGCGCCGACCTGCTGGCCGACGCCGACGACGGAGGTCGCGTCCCCCTCGCTCCTCGGGGCGCTCGTGAACAGGAGCGTGAAGATGCGATGGACACCCTGCGGCCCGAACACGTGCCCGATCTGCTGGAGCGAGACCTTCGTGTACTGCCAGACCTGCGTCGCGCCGCCGGTCACCGAGGACAGGATGGGGCGCCGGACGGGCCCGAGCACCACGCCGATCCGCCAGATGGCCGGCGTGAGCGAGGTGTCGTACACCGGCGTGATCGTCACCTCGAACGTCCGGCCGTCGCGCTCGACGGTCAGCGGGACCTGCTGTCCGGGGTGCGCCGCGAGGTAGGCGCCGAGCGCATCGCGTGAGGGGTCCTGCACGTCGCCGATGCGCACGATCGTGTCGCCCGGGCGCAGGCCCGCGGCGACGGCCGGCGAAGCGGCGCCCCCGATCGTCGGCGTGACGTCGCCCACCTTGACGCGCCAGCCGTCCCCGACGAAGAACAGCAGCGCGGCGAAGATCAAGCCGGCCACCAGGAAGTGCGACATCGGACCCGCGAGGATCACGAGCGCGCGCTGCCACACCGGCTTCGCGGCGTACGCGCGATGCTCGTCGCCCGGCGGCACGTCGTCGTTGAACGGGTCCATGCCGGCGATCTTCACGTAGCCGCCGGCGGGGATCGCTTTCACGCCGTACTCGATCTCGCCGCGGTGGAACGACCAGAGCTTCGGCCCGAACCCGACGAAGTATTCGAGCACGCGGAACCCGTAGGCGCGGGCCGTGAGGTAGTGCCCGAACTCGTGGATCAGGATGATCGCGATCAGGGCGACGAAGAAGGCGACGATCGCGAGTGCGCTCACGGCGGTGCCTCTACCGTTCGTCCACGATCTCGGCGGCGCGGGCGCGCGCCCAGTGGTCGGCGCGCTCGATGTTCACCACCGAGACGATCGACGCGGGCTCGTGTTCATCGACGATCGCCTGCACGATCTCGACGATGCGGGTGAGCGGGATCTTCCCCTCGAGGAACGCCATGACGGCGACCTCGTTCGCGGCGTTCATCACCGCGGGGAACGTCAACCCGAGGCCGCCGACGCGATACGCCAGGTCGACGGCGGGGAAGGCCTCGCGGTCCACCGGCTCGAACGTGAGATGGCGGTCCACGAGCGGGACCGGCGCGACGCCGTCCGAGAGCCGTTCCGGCCACCCGAGCGCCAGCTGGATCGGCAGCCGCATATCAGCCGACGCCATCTCGGCCCGGAGGCTCCCGTCCCGGAACTCGGCGAGCGCATGCACCAGGCCCTCGGGGTGGATCAGGACGTGGATCTGGGAGTAGTCGAGGTCGAACAGGTAGTGCGCCTCGATCGCCTCGAGGCCCTTGTTCATCAGCGTCGCCGAATCGATCGTGATCTTCGGGCCCATCGACCACACCGGGTGCTGCAGCGCCTCCTTGACCGACGCGCGCGCCAGCTCGCTGCGGGTCCATCCGCGGAACGGTCCGCCGGAACCGGTGATCACGACGCGCTTGAGGTCCTCCCGGCGTTCGTTCCGCAGCGCCATCGCGAGCGCGGCGTGCTCGGAGTCGACGGGCAGGAGCCGCTCGGGCTCTCCCTTCACCAGGTCCATCACGAGCTCGCCGCCGACGACGAGCGACTCCTTGTTCGCGAGGGCGAGCGTCTTGCCTGCCTGGAGCGTCGCGAGGGTCGGCGCGAGCCCGGCCGATCCGACGAGCGCGTTCAGGACGAAGTCCGCCTCGGTCTTGCCGGCGAGGATCTCCGCGGCGTCGGGGCCGACCAGCAGCTCGATACCGCGGACCGCCCCGAGCTTCTCCTTCACGTCGGCGGCCGCCGTCTCGTCGGCGATCGCGACGTACGGCGGGAGGAACTCACGCGCCTGGCCCACCAGGAGGTCCTGGTTCATGCCCGCGGCGGACAGTCCGACGACCTTGAACCGATCGGGATGACGGCGCACGACGTCCAGCGCCTGGGTCCCGACCGACCCCGTGGACCCGAGGATGGTCACGGATCTCATAGCGTCGAGCTTACCCCGAGGTAGGGGGAACGCGGCGAACGTGCGCTCAGGCGAAGATCACGCGGAACAGCAGGAACGCGGCCGGCGCGACGAACAGGAGCGAGTCGATCCGGTCGAGCACGCCGCCGTGCCCGGGCAGGATCGTGCCCATGTCCTTGATCCCCACGTCGCGTTTCACGATCGACTCGGCGAGGTCGCCGAGCGTGGCCGCGAGCGCGATCACGAGGCCGAGCAACAGCGCATCGAACCGTCTGCCGCTGAACGAGTCCACGAACGCGGTGACGAGCGCCACCGACGCGACCACCGTGAGCAACGTGCCGCCCAGGAGGCCCTCCCACGACTTCTTCGGGCTCACGTTCGGCGCCAGCGGCCGCGGGAACCACCCGCCGCCCGAGACCGACCCGATCAGGAAAGCGGAGGTGTCGAACAGGAACGTCAGCAGCGATGATCGAGAACACGAGCGCCCGGCCGTCGGGAAGCTTCAGCGTGGCGATCAGGTAGCCGGCCAGCAGCGGGATCCAGGCCATGTTCAACACCGTCAGCCCGATGTTGCGCGTGACGTCGGTCCGATGCTCGACCGGCACGGTCATGTACCACAGGAAGCTGGCCATCACGCCGAGCGCGAACATCGCCGGCGTGGCCGCCTCCCCCTTGAAGTAGGCGCCGGCCATCATCAGCACGCCGGCGAGCAGCCCGACGAGGGTCGCCGGCTGATGGTGGTGCTTGACCATCACGCCGAACAGCTCGCCCTGGGCGATCAGGACCGCGATGCCCGCGACGATCGCGAACGCCCACGACCCCAGCCAGAGCGCCGCGAGGGCCACGCCCGCCAACAGCACCCCGGTCAGGAACGCCGCCGGGACGTCGCGCTCGCCCGGCCCGGGCCCCCGGCGCTCGAGCTCACCGCCCACCTCGACGGCGGCCGGCTCCTGCCAGCTCGGCCCGCTGAACCCCTCGGCGCCGACCACGACGGTGCGCGCCGGCGACTGCTCCTGCAGGTCCGACAGCAGCGACTCCTCGACGTCCTCCGGCGCGCCGAGTTCGCTCAGGAGGTCCCGGTCGGGATCCGGTCCACCGAGCACGTCGACCGGCTCCGTCGGATACGTCTCCTGGTTGCCGAGTGAGCCGGCGAAGTGGGCGGTGGCGGCCTCCAGGTCCTCGTCCGACGGCGCGTCGCCGACGATGCGCTCGTCGACCTCGTCGTCCACACCGTCGTCGTCCTCTTCGAACAGACCGTGCTGCCCGGCCTCGTCCTCGCCGTCCTCCTCGTCCACGACCAGCACGACGTCGTCGTCGACATCCGCAGGCTCGGGCTCGCCGAGGAGCTCATCGATCGGTGCGAGGGCGCCGGAGTCGTACCAGGCGTCGCCGGCGTCGGGCTCCTCCGGAGCGGCGACGACGGGCAGCTCGCCGGTGGGCTCCGGCGCAGGCGCGGCGGGTTCGGCGCGGACCTCGACGTGCGCCTCCTGCGGCGCCTGGGTGGTCGCGTCATCGGGCTCGTCCCAATCGACGTCTCGGATCGGGGCGAAGAACTTGTCGAGGTCCTCGAACAGCTCGTCGTCGCCCTTGTCGTTCGGCACAGGCCTCAGACCTCCATCAGCTCTTGTTCCTTGTGGCCCTGGATCTCGTCGATCTCGGCCACGTACCGGTCCGTGAGCTTCTGCAACTCCTTCTCGCCTCGGATCAGGTCATCTTCGGAGATGGCGGCGTCCCGCTCAAGCTTCTCCATCTCCTCCTTCGCGTGCCGGCGGACGTTCCGCACGGCGACCCGCCCGTCCTCCGCCCGGTGGTGCACCTGTTTGACCAGGTCGCGGCGGCGCTCCTCGGTCAGCGGCGGGAACGACAGGCGGATCACGTTGCCGTCGTTGCTGGGTGAGATGCCCAGGTCGCTCTGCATGATCGCCTTCTCGATCGCGGCGATCGCGTTCCGATCGAACGGCTGCACCTGGAGCAGGCGCGGCTCCGGCACCGAGAACCCCGCGAGCTGGTTCAGCGGGACCGGCGTGCCGTAGTACTCCACCGTGATGCGGTTGAGCACGGCCGGCGTCGCCCGTCCCGTGCGGATCCCGCCCAGATCGTCCTTCAGGTGCGTGACGGCTTGTTCCATCTTGTGGGTCGCATCCTTCATCGCGGAGTCGATCGACATGATGGTCCCTCAGTGGACGAGCGTCCCGATGGCCTCGCCCGTCACGACGCGGCGGATGTTCCCCTCCTCGCGCAGATCGAACACCACGATCGGCAGCGCGTTCTCCATGCACAGCGACACCGCGGTCGCGTCCATCACGCCGTACCCCTCCCGGAGGAAGTCGCCGTACGCGAGCAGCTCGAGGCGCTGCGCGGAGGGGTCGAGGAACGGATCGGCGGTGTACACGCCGTCGACCTTCGTCCCCTTCAACAACGCGGAGGCGTGGATCTCCAAGTGCGCGCTGCGCCGCGCATGTGTCGGTGGAGAAGTACGGCACGCCGAGGCCGGCCGCGAAGATCACGACGCGGCCCTTCTCGAGGTGCCGGATGGCGCGCAGCGGCACGAACGGCTCCGCCACCTGGCTCATCGCGATCGCGGTCTGGACCCGCGTCGGCACGTGGATCTTCTCGAGCGCGTCCTGGAGGGCGAGCGCGTTCATGACCGTGGCGAGCATGCCCATGTAGTCGGCGCGGTTCCGATCGATGCCCGGCGCCTGCCGGCCGCGCCAGATGTTGCCGCCCCCGACGACGACCGCCGGCTGGATGCCCAGGTCGATGATCTCGGCCAGCTGCCGGGCGACGAGCGCCGTCGCGACGTCGGAGATGCCGGAGCCGGAGTCGGGAGCGAAGGCTTCGCCGGAGAGCTTCAGCAGCACACGGTGGTACGTGGGCCGTGCCGCTCCGCCGTCGCTCATGCCCGCCGCTGTCCCTCCTCTATCCGACCGGTGCTGGGCCTTCCGGGCAGCTTACCCGCCTCGACTTCGTCCTCGCCCAGCCGGTAGCGGGTGAAGCGCTTCACCGCGACCTTCTCGCCGGTCTTCGCGCCGACCTCGTCGAGGAGGTCCTGGATCGACTTCGAGTCGTCCTTCACGAACGGCTGGTCGAGCAGGACCGTGTCCTTCAGGAACGCTTCGATCTTGCCCTCCACGATCCGGGGGACCACGTTCTCGGGCTTGCCCGACTCCTTCGCCTGCGCCTCGAAGATGCGCCGCTCGTGCTCGAGGACCTGCACCGGCACGTCGTCGCGGCTCAGCCACCGCGGCGCCGACGGGCTGGCGATGTGCAGGGCGAGGTCCTTCACGAGCCCTCGGAACACGTCGGTGTTCGCGACGAAGTCCGTCTCGCAGTTCACCTCGATCAGCACGCCGACCGTGTTGTTGAAATGGATGTACGAATCCACGAGGCCTTGCTTCGCGGAGCGGCCGGCGCGTTTCGCGGCGCCGGCGAGGCCCTTCTCGCGGAGGATCTCGGCGGCGCGCTCGGCGTCGCCGTCGGACTCGATCAGGGCCTTCTTGCAATCCATCATCCCGGCGCCGGTCGCCTCGCGCAGGGCCTTCACCATCGCGGCGGTGATGTCGGGCATCTCAGCCGTCCTCCGCCACGGCGCCCTGCTCGGCGGTGTCGGCGTTCGACGGTGCGTCTTCCGGCGGGGCATCGTCCGCGGTCGCGACCGGCGCGTCCTCGACGATCGCATCGGCGTCCGTCTCGGCCACGATCTCGGCCTCGGGGAGGTCCGGCTCGAACACCGTGCTCGCGGCGATCGCGGCGGCCTCCTCCTCCGACGGGGTCTCGTCGACCGCCGCCGGCGCGGCCTGCGGCTTCGGCCCGGTCGGAGGCCGCGGCGTGCGCGCGGTGACGCGCTCGACCGCTTCCTCCTTCGCCATGCCGTATCCCTCGGCGAGCGCGTCCGCGATCACCCGGGTGACCAGGTTGACCGCACGGATCGCGTCGTCGTTGCCGGGGATCACGTAGTCGACCTCGTCGGGGTCGCAGTTCGTGTCGACGATCGCGATGATCGGGATGCCGAGCTTCCGCGCCTCGGTGACCGCGATGTGCTCCTTCTTCGTGTCGATCACGAGGACGGCGTCGGGCAGCCGCTCGAGGTTCTGGATGCCGCCGAGGTTCCGCTCCAGCTTGTCGCGCTCGTGGCGCAGCCGGATCGCCTCCTTCTTCGGCAGGCGGTCCATCGCGCCGGTCTCCTCCATCTCGCCCAGCTCGCGCAGGCGCAGGAGCCGCGTGCGGATCGTGGTGAAGTTCGTGAGCATGCCGCCGAGCCAGCGGTTGTTCACGTAGGGCATGCCCACGCGCGTCGCATGCTCGGCGACGACCTCCTGGGCCTGCTTCTTCGTGCCGATGAACAGGATGATCCCGCGTCGGCGGCCGAGGCTCTGCGCGAACGCGTGGGCTTCCTCGAGGCCCGAGAGCGACTGCTCGAGGTCGATGATGTAGATCCCGGAACGCTCCCCGAAGAGGTACCGCTGCATCTTCGGGTTCCACCGGCGCGTCTGGTGGCCGAAGTGCACGCCCGCCTCGAGGAGCTCCCGCCGGGTGACGACCGGCATGGCGCTGCTCCTTTCGGTTGTCCCTCCGTCCGGCTCAGCCCGTGACCGGCCCGCGTGCGCGGGACCCCGGCCGGCGGTCCCCGGACGTGTGTGCTCGGCGCGGAGCGCCGGCGCCGGGGAGTCTACCAGCGGCGTTCGCGCTGCTCAGCGCGCGCGCGACCGCTCCGGCGCGTCGGGGACCTCCTCGGCGACGCAGAGGTAGCGGTACGCGAACGTGGCGACGACCGCCATCTGCACGACGTTCACCGTGATCGAGATCGCCCATGCCGCGACCGAGGGGTTGACGCCGATCAGGCCGCCCGGCACCGGGGCGAGCAGGACCGAGAACGCCGGGATCGCGTAGATCGCCGCGAGGGTGAGGTTGTTCGACCCGGGCATCCGGGCGGCCCGGACCGACCGCGACAGCGTCGCCGTGATCGGGCGGTCCTCGTCGGCGGCGATCGCCGGGGCGAACGCGAACAGGTAGACGCCGAGCGTCAGCAGCCCGATGAACGCGAGGAACCCGATGCCGCCGCCGAGGACCTGCGTGATGTTCGCGAGGATGAGGATGCCGAGGTTCACGATGCCGACCGCGACCGTGACGGGCAGGACGTGGATCGCGCGACGCACGGCCCACGAGCTGATCCCGCCCGTCCGCAACGACTCGACCGAGGCGGTCGTGACCCAGGCGTGGAGCGCCGCGTTCACCGTCAGGAACAGGACGATCCCGATCAACGGCCCGATCGAGGACCCCACCCCGCCGCCGCTCGCCGGCGCGAACGCGCTCGAACTGAGGATCACGTCCGCGTACGTCGAGATCGGCGGCACACCGAACACCGCGCTCAGCAGGCTGAACGGGCCCTGGAAGCCGAACGCCAGGAGGATCCCCCACTCGGCGAGCAGCACCACGGGCACGGCGATCACCAGCACGGGTGCGCCGAGCACCGTCGTGAGACCGCGGGCGAACGTCGTGCGGATCTTCGGCATCGGCGAGACGCCGGTCGGGCGCGAGAAGAGCGAGTCGAGCATCCCCCGTTTCGGCGGCGGCGCGGCGGCCGGCGCCCGGTACGAGCCCGCGGGCCGCCGCTTCTTCTTCTTGCCGCTCGTCATCCGTCGCCCTCCCCGTCGTCGTTCCCCGTGCCCTCACCGACGCCGTCGAGGTCCGGGTCGTCCGGGTCCCAGTCCTGCGCCGCCGCCGAGCCGATCGGGCCGACCGCGCCCAGGCGCGCCTGCAACGCGCGGCCCGCCAGGAGCAGGAGCGCGGCGATCGGGATCGCCGCCAGCGCCCAGGCGCCGAGCAGGAGCGGGGGCTTGAGGACCGTCGGGCTCTCGATGGCGGTCAACGAGCCGTCCGGGTCGTGGACCAACCCGACGAGGCCGGCGGCCGGACCGGTCCGGGACAGCACGATGGTCTGGGACGAAAGCCCCATCGCGAGGCCGGCCCCCTCGCCGAGCCCGACGCGTCCGACCTCCCGGCCGGATCCCAGATCGAACGCGACGACGTCGCCGGCCGAGGTCGGCACCATCACCGTGCCGGCGGCCACGGCGGCCGCTCCGATCACCGGCGTGTTCAGCGCGAAGTCCCAGACCCGAGCGCCGGTGGCGGCATCGAGCCGGTACACCTGACCTCGCGTGTCCGCGACGACGACCGCGTCGCCGACGATCACCGGCGGCGCTCCCCCCACGAACGCGTTCAGGCGTGCGGCCCAGCGCTCACCGCCGGTCGCGGCGTCGACGGCCCGCACGGTCGCGTCGGAGAGCGCGACGTACACCGTGCCGTCCGCCACGGACGGCGCGCCCGCCGCCGAGCCGGACGTGCGAGGGATGTACGGCTGCGACCAGACCGTCGAGCCGTCCGATTCGCGCAACGCGACGATCTGCGGGGCCTGGCGCTGGATCGATCGGACGGCGACGAACAGGGTGCCGTTCGCGGCGGCGAGCGGAACGTCGATGCAGTCGCCCACGTCCTTCGTCCACAGCACCTTGCCCGACGAGGGATCGACGGCCAAGACCGACCCGCCGTCGGTCCCGACGGCCGCGATCGCGCCGTCGACCACGGCCCCGGTTCGGGAGACGCCGGGCAGCGGCACGCGCCACGCCACCTTCCGTGTGTCGGCGTCGATCGCGACGAGCCGCGGCTCGCCCGGAGACGCCGGCGTGGTCGTTCGGCACGCCGTGGAGGCGGTGGGCGACGCGGAGGCGGCGGCGGCCGGCGAGGCGGACGCGGTCGCCGAGGAGGACTCGTCGCCGCCGCCCTCCGGGTACAGGATCAGCCCGCCGACCCCGGACCCCGGCGCGACGGCGGCCGGGGCGCTCGGGCCGAGCTCGCGGGCGACGGTCCAAGCCGTGGCGCCGCTCGTGATGTCGATGGCGGTGACGTCCTGCCTCCCGACCACGATGGCGTCGTCGCCCTCGATCACGGGCGCAGGCAGACCCGCCACGTGCGTCGAGTCGCCGATGCCGGTCTTCGCTTGCCAGGCGGCGCGATATGGAGCGGCCGGCGCCGCCGTTGCGGAGCCGACCCGGCCCGGCCCCTGCTGATACTGCGGCCAGCCGGCCGCCGCCTGCGCGATCGCGGGAAGACAGACGGCGAGCGTTGCGAAGACGGCGGCGAGCAGGGCGATGACGACACGGACGGGACGCAAGGTGCGCCATCCTACCCGCGGCCCTCGCGGGACCGTTCGCGTTCTCAGGCCGCGTTCTCAGGCCGCGTTCTCAGGCCAGCGGCGCCAACCGGATGAGCCCGCCGATCGGCGCCGACTCGAGGTAGGCGAGCGGATCGGCGTAGACGTCGTTGAGCTTGACCCCGAAGTGCAGGTGTGGGATCGGGGCGTTCGGATGGCCCCAACCCGTGAGCGCGATCGGCTGCCCACGCACGACTGCATCGCCCTTGTGGACGAGCACCGAGGTCAGCCACGAATAGGTCGACTCGAGGCCGCCGCCGTGGTCGATCGTCAGGAAGAGCCTGCCGCCCACGGGGCCGGCGAAGGTGACGACGCCATCGGCGGGCGCCACGATCGACGTCGCGACCGGTGCCGCGATATCGATGCCGCGATGACCCGAGCCGTACGGATCCTCGGGAGGATCGAACGGCTGGATCACGGGCCCGACGACCGGCCACGTCCAGGCCGTCGGGGGGACGACGCCGGGGGCGGTCGCGGGCGACGGGGCCGCCGCGAAGAGCGACACGATCAGCGCGAACGGAACCAGGGATCGCATGCGTCGACGCTACGCGCCGGACGCGGGCGCGACCGTGACGTCGCGCACATCGTCGGGCGACTAGTCGAACTCGGAGAGCTGGCCGCGGAGCACGCCGACGGCCTTCGTGTGGATCTGACACACGCGGGACTCGGTGACGCCGAGGATCTCCCCGATCTCCGCCAGCGTGAGCCCCTCGAAGTAGTAGAGCGTGACCACGATCTTCTCCCGCTCGGACAGCGAGTTGATCGCGGCCGCAAGCAGCCCACGGGTCTCCTGCGACTCGACGCCCGACCCCGGATCGAAGCCCTTGTCGGCCAGCGTGTCGACGAGGGACACGCGCTCGCCCCGGTCCTGCCCGACGTTCACCGTCTCGTCGAGCGCCAGCACCGACACGAACGAGATCTGGGCGATCACCTCGTGGAGTTCGGACAGGGACACGCCGAGCCGTTCCGCCAGCTCCTTCTCCGTCGGCTGGCGCTTCAGCATCGACTCCAGATCGGCGAGCGCCTTCTCGATCTCGCGCTGCTTGAAGCGCACGGACCGGGGTACCCAGTCCATCGCGCGGAGCTCATCGATGATCGCGCCCTTGATGCGCGGGATCGCGTACGTCTCGAACTTGTTCCCCCGCCCCGGCTCGAACTTCTCGAGCGCGTCGATCAAGCCGAACATCCCGTAGGAGACGAGGTCCGCCTGCTCGACGCTGGCCGGCAGGCCGGTGGCGACACGGCTGGCCACGTACTTCACGAGCGGCGCGTAGTGGAGGATGAGCTTCTCCCGCGCCTCGGGCTCGCGTCCGCCCTTGAACGCGTGCCAGACGAGCCCGAGCTCGTCGTCGACGTGCGGCGGGATCGTGGTGACGGCCCCGTCTTTCGCGGCTGGCTTCGTCGCCCCCCGCGATCGGGCCTTCGCCGCGACCTTCGTCGGCGCCTTGGCGGCCGGCTTCGTGGCGAGCCTCGCGGGAGCCTTCTTCGTCGTCGCCACGATCAGGCCCTCGGGTGGGAGCGCTCGTAGGCCTCGAACAGACGGGCGCGCGAGACGTGGGTGTACCGCTGCGTGGTCGCCACGCTGGCGTGTCCCAAGAGCTCCTGTACCGCGCGGATGTCTGCTCCCCCTTCCAGCAGGTGCGTCGCGAACGAGTGCCGCAGCGTATGCGGCGTGACCCGACGCCCCGGCAGGGAACGTCCCCCATATCCTTCCACAAGCGCGCGGATATCGCGGGGGCCGAGCGGTTTGCCTTTCCGGTTGAAGAACAGGGCCGGGGACCCCTCGGGTGCCAGCGCGGGGCGGCCTTCGCGGAGCCATTCGGCGACCCTGGCCACGGCGTCGTCGGACATCGGGACCTCGCGCTCCTTCGATCCCTTCCCCAGGACCATCACGCGGCCGCGAGCCAGGTCGACGTCCTGCACGCGGAGCCCGGCCGCCTCGCCGACCCGGATCCCGGAGCCGTAGAGCAGCTCGAGGACCGCGCGGTCGCGCTGGGAGACGGCTCGTCCGACCGGGTCGTCGACACCCGGCGTTCCGGGAGCCTCCACGAGGACCACCGCCTCGGCCGGTCGCAGGACCGTCGGCAGCCGGTTGACGACCTTGGGCCGCCCCAGCAGGAGGGACGGATCCGGGTCGATCAGGCCTTCGGCGACGGCCCACCGGTAGAACGTTCGGATCGCGCCCACCCGGCGGGCGACCGACGCGCGCGCGTAGCCGAGCGTGTGCTGCTGGGCGAGGAAGCGTCGCAGGAGACGGTGGTCGGCGGCCTCGAGCGAGGATCCGTCGCGGGCCAGGAACGTCGCGAGGGTTCCCAGATCGTGCCGGTAGGCCGAGACCGTATGCGGCGAGAGGTGACGCTCCAATCGCAGATGGTCGGCGAATGCCGCGATGAGCCGAGACTGGGACGGGGGAAGGTCGTCCTGAACCACGCGTTCCTCTCCGGCCAGCCGGCATCTCCGGCCGTCGGCCGGGCGTATCGTCCCAGCGCCCCGGCCGCGGCGCAATCACCCGGACGGGGGTCGGCCGGAGTTCCACGTCTGTGGGTCAGCTCGATCCTCGTTGCGGTGCAGCGCGGAACGTCCGCTCGTACCTGCCGCCGACCCCGCGTACCAACCCGCGAAGCTCCAGCTCGACGAGCGCCGAGATCGCGTCCGAGACCGGCACCCCGGCGACCCTCGCAACCGCGTCCGGCAGCATGGGCGCAGCGAGCGCGTCGAGCAGGCTCCGCTGTGCCGCGGGCAGACCGGGGAGCCCGTCGGGGTCCATCCCGCGCTGCGGATCGATGCCGAGATCGAGCAGCAGGTCGTCCGCGTCACGGATCATGGTCGCGCCTTCTCGGATCATGTCGAGGGGCGTTTCGGCCAGCGGATCGGTGACCGATCCGGGCACCGCGAAGACGTCGAGCCCGAGCTCCAGGCCGTGTTCCGCCGTGATCCGCGTGCCGCTGCGGGACGCGCCCTGCACCACCACGATCCCCCGAGACAGCGCCGCGATCAGCCGGTTGCGCGCGGGGAACCGGAACGGCTCCGCCGGCACGCCGGGCGGATATTCGCCGACGATGGTGCCGCCCTGCTCGACGGCGCGGAGCAGCCGGCCGTTGCTCGGCGGATAGTCGACGTCGATCCCCGAGCCGAGCACGGCGACCGTGGAACCTCCGGCATCGAGCGCACCCCGATGCGCAGCCGCGTCGATGCCGACCGCGCCACCGCTCACGACCACCACGCCCGCGGCCGCGAGCCCGCGCGCGAGGTGGGTCGCGACCTCCCGGCCGGTCGGCGTCGGCCGACGCGAGCCGACGAGCGCGACACGATCGTGGCCGTCCGCGAGCGGCTCGCCCCCGACGAAGATCCCCACCGGCGGATCGGCGAGTCGCAGGAAGGCCGGCCAGTACTCCGGGTCGCCGGGAGCCGCGAACCGTGCGCCCGCGGCGCCGATCCGATCCCGGATCGCGCCCGGATCGGCGTCGGCGAGGAAGGCCCGGTCGTTGTCCGATCCCGCCGAGCCCCGGAGGATGGCCGTGCGGGCGGCGGAGGCGCCGCCGACGCGCCAGATCAACGCGAAGAGGTCGCGCGGCGTGATGCCCAACAGGCACCGGAGCACCAGGACCGCGTCGGCTTCGCGAGGACCCTCGCCGAAGCCGTCGGGGAACCCGTGTGGCAGCGGCGCGCCGCTATCCGGCACGAGCCAGCCCGTCGTCCTGCTCGAAGGCCGTCCGGAACGACAGGGCCTCCGCGACGTGCCCGGCCTCCACGTCGCCCACCCCTTCCAGATCCGCGACGGTCCGGGCGACCTTGACGATCCGATCGAACCCTCTGCCCGTCAGGGCCATGGTGTCGACCGCCCTGGCCAGCAGCTCCTCCGCGCCGGCGGACAGGCGGGTCTCGCGGCGAGCGAGCGGACCGGGGAGGTGCGCGTTGCACGTGATGCCGAGACGCCGGTACCGGTGTCGCTGCCGCTCGCGGGCCGCCACCACGCGGTCGCGCACGACGGCCGAGGGTTCGGCGGCCGACGCGCCGAGGAGTTCGTCCTTCGTCAGGCGCGGCACGGTCAACCGCAGATCGATCCGATCGAGCAGGGGGCCCGAGAGCTTCTGGCGGTACCGCGCCTCCTGATCCTCGCGGCACCGACAGGCCTTCCGGAGATCGCCGGCGAACCCGCACGGGCATGGGTTCGCCGCGGCCACCAGGGTGAAGCGGGCCGGGAACTCGACGGAGCCGCCGGTGCGGGTGACCACGATCCGTCCGTCCTCGAGCGGCTGGCGCAGCGCCTCGATGGCGTCGCGCCGGAACTCCGTCAGTTCGTCGAGGAACAGCACACCACGGTGCGCGAGGCTCGCCTCACCCGGCCGAAGCACGGCGGAGCCGCCGCCCAGCAGGCCGGCGGTCGAGACCGAGTGGTGCGGCGCCCGGAACGGCCGCTGACGCAACACGCCGCGCCCGGCGAGCAGTCCCGCAACCGAATGCAACTGGGTCGCCTCGAGCGCTTCGTCATGGGTCATGTCGGGAAGGATCGTCGGCAGCCGTCGCGCGAGCATCGTCTTGCCGGCGCCCGGCGATCCCACCATCAAGAGGTTGTGCTCGCCGGCGGCCGCGACCTCGAGCGCGCGGCGGGCCTGCTCCTGTCCGCGCACTTCGGCGAGATCCGCCGCGGCGTCCGGGCGCCGCTGCGGCTCGACCGGCTGCACGTCGGGCGCCGTCCAGGATCCGCGCAGGAAGCCCACGACATCCTGGAGCGTGCCGACGCCGACGACCCGGAGCCCGGCCACCTGGGCCGCCTCGACGGCGTTCGCGGCGGGCACCACGACGCCGGACGATCCTCGCCGGGCGGCCGCGATCGCCACCGAGATCACGCCGGGCGTAGGGAGCACCTCGCCCTTGAGCGAGAGCTCGCCGAAGAAGGTGAACCCGGGGACCGACCGAGCCGGCACCTGGGCCGTGGCGACCAGCACGCTCACGGCGATGGGGAGGTCCAGTCCCGCGCCCTCCTTCCGGAGGTTGCCCGGTGCGAGGTTCACGACCACGCGACGCAGCGGCCACTCCAGGCCCGCCTGCTCCATCGCTGGCCTGATCCGGTCGCGCGCGTCCTGGACCGCGGCACCCGGCAGCCCGGTCACGGTGAGCGAGGGCAGGCCGCGCCCGACCGAGGCCTCGACGGTCACCGCGTGACCGCCCACCCCCAACACCGTCACGCCCACGACGCGCCCGTACACGTCGGGCAACGCTACGAGCGCCGGCCTCCACAGGCCGTGACGGTCGTCACGTTCGACGCTCGGTAGCATCGCGCGATGGTCCGCGACGATCTCCCGGATATCCCCGAGCCCGAGCTGCTCGACCTTCGGAACCCCGACGTCTCGCGCCCGGCGCTCGAAGCGTCTCGGCGCCCTCGTGTGGTCGGAGGCGCTCGACTGGATCTACGGCCAGGCGCTGGTCCGCCCGCTCGACCCGGAGCCGTACCCGGACTCCCGCCGACGGTCGTTCGGGCCGGGGGGCCAGCCCGGTCCAGCTCCCGAGCGCGGCGAGCCCGCCGCCGAGGTCCTGCGTGAGTTCCGCGAACGGATCGCGCCGATGACCTACGGACCCCAGCACCCGGGATCGTTCGGGTACTTCACGCCGCCGCCGCTGCCGATGTCGGTGGCCGGCGAGGTGCTCGCCGGATGGACGCAGCAGGGCGTGGACGTGTGGCATGCCGGTCCCGGCGGCGCGTTCATCGAAGAGGAAGTGGTCGGCTGGCTCCGCGCGCTGCTCGGCATGCCCGAGGGCTCGTGGGGCGTGCTCACATCGGGCGGGGTCATGGCGAACCTCATGGCGCTCGACGTGGCCCGCGAGATCCATCTGCGCCGGCTCCTGGGCGGCCGCGAGCCCCGGGGCGCGGCGCTCGAAGGTGTGCGGGTCTACGCGAGCGACCAGACCCACTTCTCGGTGGCGCGCGGGCTGGACGTGCTCGGGTTCCCGGAGGGGACGCTCCGCGTGCTCGGCTCCGACGACGCGTTCCGGCTCCGGCCCGAGCCGGTGGCCGAGGCGATCGCCGCCGACCGGGCCGCCGGACTGACACCGCTCGCGATCAGCGCGGTCGCGGGTTCGACGAACACCGGCTCTGTCGACGACATCCCCGGCCTCGCCGAGGTCGCCCGCCGGGAGGGCGTGTGGCTGCACGTCGACGCGGCGTACGCGGGGGCGGCCCTGCTCTCGGAGCGCATCGCCCCGAGGGTGCCCGGCCTCGAGCTCGCCGATTCGGTCACGATCGACCCGCACAAGTGGTTCTTCCAGGCCTACGACATCGGGGGTCTCGTGGTACGGCGGCGCACGGACCTGCGCGAGACGTTCAGCCGCTCGCCCGAGTACTACGCCTCCAACCGACCCGAGGACGCGCCGTTGAACTGGTACGAGTACTCGATCGAGGGGACGCGCCGGTTCCGCGCGTTGAAGCTCTGGATGAGCTGGAAGCACCTCGGAACCCGCGGGTTCGGGAGCCTCATCGAACGCGACGTCGATCTGGCCGCGTACTTCGCCGAACGGATCCGCGAGGCGCCCGATCTGGACCTCGCCGTCGACCCCGAGCTCTCCGTGGTCTGCTTCCGGCACCTGCCGGCGGGCAGCGACGCCTGGCCGTCGGAGCGCCTGGACGCCTACCAGCTGGGCATGCAGCGTGCGCTGGAACGCGACGGCACCGCGTGGGTCAGCGTCACGACGCTCCGCGGACGCACGTACCTGCGCGCCGGCATCGTCAACTACCACGCGGATCGCGCGCAGATCGATGCGACCGTGCTGGCGCTCCGGCGGATCTCAGAAGGCGTCCTCGAAGAGCTGGACGGACGCTGATCCGTCGGGGTGAACGAACACGCTGGCCACATCGAACCGCACCGCGGGCGAGCCGGCGCGCACCTGCAGCAGGTAGGCCTGTGCGAGGGCGCGCACCTTCTGCTGCTTCCGCCGATCGACGGCCTCGAACCCGCCGCCGAAACGCGATCCGCGGCGCGTCTTGACCTCGCAGAACACGAGGAGCTCGCCGCGACCCAGCACGAGGTCGAGCTCGCCGATCCGGCACCGCCAGTTCCGCGCGACGACGCGATAGCCCCGGCGGACGTACAGGAGCTCGGCGGCGTCCTCGCCGATCCTGCCGGTCGTGGGTCGGACGTCCATCCCGCCGAACGATAGGCTCCGGCAACGACACGACGGGAGCGCGGGGCGGCGCTGAGGCTGGCTGACGCGCTGAGGCTCAGCTGACGGGCGTATCCGGGATCGTCGTCGTGTCGTCGTGCCGCAGTTCCTCGACGTTGACGTCGCGGCGGGTCATCACCCGCACGCTCGAGACGAACCGCGCCGGGCGGAACATGTCCCACACCCATGCATCCGTCAGATCCAGCTGGACCCAACCGTCGGCGGCCGTCGTCAGATCCACCTTGTTCGCCAGGTAGAAGCGCCGCTCGGTCTCGATCACGAACGCGAACATCGGGAGCACGTCCCGGTACTCGCGATAGAGCTCGAGCTCACGTTCCTCTTCGAAGCGCTCGATGTCGTCTTCCATGCCTCGACGCATCGTCTCACGCCGGCACGGTCTCGGCGCGTCCGAAGCCCGGCAGGGCCGTCTGCCCCACCCCCGCGAAGCTCAGCCGATGGATCGGGGAAGGACCGATGCGGTCCAACGTCTCTCGATGCTCCGCCGTCGCGTAGCCCTTGTTCTCGAAGAAGTTGAACTCGGGGAAGCGGCGGTGCATCCGGCACATGATCCGGTCGCGGGTCACCTTCGCGAGGATCGAGGCCGCGGCGACGCTGGCCGCGACCATGTCCCCCTTCTTCACCCCGAGCGCCGGACAGGGCATGCGAGGGATCGGGAACCCGTCCGTCAAGGCGTAGTCGGGCACCGGATCGAGCGCCTTCACGCACCGGCGAAGCAGGGCGATGTTGCTGCGATGCAGCCCGCGCGCATCCAGCACCTGCTGGCTCGATCTTGCGGATCGCGAACGAGCATGACGCCACGATCCGCTCGAACTGGACCTCGCGTTGCGCGGGCGTCAGCAGCTTCGAGTCTCGGATGCCGGTTCGATCGAACCCGTCGGGGAGGATGACGGCCGCCGCGACGAGAGGGCCTGCCAGCGCGCCTCGTCCCCGCCTCGTCGGCGCCGGCGACCCGCGAGAACCCTTGCGCGCGCAGGACCGCTTCGTACCGGTCGAGGTCGCGCGCTACAGCCATCGCCACCGGCCCGGTGGCCACACCGTCACGAACGCCCTCCCGATCACCTTGTCCTCGGGGACGAAGCCTACGCCCGTTCCCGGCGGGAACCGCGAATCACCCGACACGAGGCGGTTATCGCCCAGGACGTAGAGCATGCCCTCCGGGACCTCGACCTTGCCGAACGAGCGTGTGTCGCGAGCGGGATCGAGGTACGGCTCGTCCAGCTTCTCCCCATTGACGATGACCTGGCCTCGATCGATCTCGACGACGTCGCCCGGCAGGCCGATCACGCGTTTGATGAAGTCGGGGTTCTCTGGCTGCGCGACGCCGATCCCCTCGCCCAGCCAGTGCAGGGCCCCGCCGATCAGCCCGCGCTCCTGTCCGGCCGACGGGTTCGGATCGGAGAACACGACGATCTCCCCGCGATGGATGCCGGAGAAGTGATTGCAGACGCGGCACACGAGCACCCGATCGCCCTCGCGCAACGTCGGCACCATCGAGGTCGACGGGATGAAGAAGGCCTGGACGAGGAAGGTCTTGATCACGATCGCCACGACGATGGCGACCAGGATCAGGATCGGGAGCTCACGCCAAGGGCGGCCGTCAGCGGGTTCGTCGGTGGGTGCTTCGGTTGGCGGATGCGGCCCCTCGGCCACGGCCTAGGCCTCTGCCGGCTCCTCGGCCACGTCCTCGGTCGCTGCGTCGGTGGCGGCCTCGGCGTCGACCTCGCTGTCGTCGGACCCGACGATGTCGTCGTCCCGCACGATCTCGACGACCTCCTCGGTCTGCGCGTCGTCGTCTTCATCGACGACCTTCGCGGCCGACGCGGCCTCGAGCGCGGCGAGCTTCGCATCGTCGACACGGCGCTCCTTGATCCGCGCCTTCTTCCCGCGGAGGTCGCGCAGGTAGTACAGCTTCGCGCGTCGGACCCGGCCCCGCTGGACCAGCTCGATCGTGCCGATCGACGGGGAGTGCAGCGGGAAGGTCCGCTCCACGCCGACCCCGAAGGAGATCTTGCGCACCGTGAACGTCTCGCGGATGCCGCCGCCCGAGCGCCGGATCACGACGCCCTGGAACACCTGGATGCGCTCACGGTTCCCTTCCACCACGCGGACGTGCACCTTCACGGTGTCGCCGGGGCGGAGATCCGGGAGGTCCGTGCGCAGGAACGGCTTCTCGACGAGGTCGGTCTTGTTCATGGCAGCGGCCGATGAGTGTACCAGCGGCTCAGTCCGGACCTTCTGCGGGTCCGTGCAGGTCAGGACGGTTGCGTCGCGTCTTGGCCGCCGCGGCGTCGCGCCGCCAGCGCTCGATCTCGGCGTGGTTGCCGGAGAGCAGCACCGGGGGCACCGGCAGGCCACGGAACTCCTGCGGCCGGGTGTACTGCGGGTGATCGAGCATCCCCGGCTGGGAGAAGGAGTCGCGCGCGTGCGACTCCTCCCTGCCGATGACCCCGGGGACCAACCGCGTGACGGCCTCGATCACGACGAGCGCCGCCAGTTCCCCTCCCGAGAGCACGTAGTCACCGATCGACACCTCCTCGGCGGGGAGTCCCTCGACGACCCGCTCGTCCACGCCCTCGTACCTGCCGCAGACGAGCGTGAGGTGCGGCTCGGCCGAGAGCTCACGAACGAAGGCCTGGTGGAGCGTCCGCCCGGCGGGCGACATGAGCAGCACGCGCCCCCGATCCGGGTCGAGCGATCCGACCGCGGCGAAGATCGGCTCCGGCTTCAGGACCATGCCGGGACCGCCTCCGAAGGGCTCGTCGTCCACCGTGCGATGGGCGTCCGTCGCCCACGTGCGCAGGTCGTGGATCCGCACCTCGAGCGGACCGCCGGCGACCGCCTTGCCCAGCAGCGCGGCCTGCAGCGGGCTCTCGAAGATCGCGGGGAACGCGGTGATGACGTCGATCCGCACGACCCGAGGCTACTTCGCCGGCTTGCGCCCGCCCCCACGTTGCGACGACGATGCCCGCGTTCCATCCGCCGTGGGAGGGGTTCGTGCAGTACGTGATCCTGGCCGCGCTCATCGTCGCGGGACTCGTGATCGGGCTGGACGTCGTCCGCCAGCGACGACGCCGGCGGGAACGGCCGCATCTTCACATGGCGCTCGCGAGCCACCTGGGCACCGTCGGCTCGGTCGATCTCGCCGGAGGCGCTGGTCCGTGCGCTCGGGGACGCAGCGTCCGTCCCGAGCCTGTCGGACGACCGTCTGGGGGTCATCTGGGATGTCCTCGAGGCGATCGCTGGACCTCGAGGCGTTCTGCCCGAAGCTCGCGGCCGGCACCGAGATCACGACGTTCCATCTGCGATGGGGCGAGGACTATGCGATGGCAGCGTCGCCGGACCACGCGATCCATTACTCGATCGAACCTTGGGAAGCCGAGCTGGCCAGGTCGATGGACGGGTCTCGCTCGGTCGGCGAGCTGATCGTCGAGCACCTCCAGGAAGGCGGCGACCTCGATCCAAGCGCGGTGCTGGGCCTGGTCGACACGCTGCTGGAGCGGCGGCCTGCTCGATCCGGCGCCGACTCGACGTGATGGCCGCCGTCGAGCGACGAGCTCGACCCCTCGTCGCTCCGCCGGCGGAAGCTCCGGCGTTTCGAGCGCGACCTGACCATCGGCTGGGAGGCGCGGAGGCGTTCGCCCACGCGTCTACCGAGGCGGGCTTCGCTACGCGTTCACGCGCGTCGGGTTCTCGCTGTTGGCGCTCATCGCGCTCGGAGGCCTGGCGAGCGTTCGTCTCGACGGTCGTTCTCGCATCGCTTCCATTTCGTGCTCCGGCAGCCGCCCGCCGAGACCGCGATCCTGATCGCCCTGGCGTTCGTCTTGACCTTCTTCCACGAGCTCGCGCACGCGCTGGTGCTGATCCGCTACGACCGGCGGGTGCTGTCCGCCGGCTTCTTCATCTTCTTCGGGTCGCCCGCGTTCTTCGTCGAAGCCACGGACGTCATGATGCTGGACAAGGCCAAGCGGATCCGACAGTCGTTCGCCGGGCCGTTCGCCGAGCTCGTGCTCGCCGGCACTCGCGTCCGTCGTCGCTGTTCGTCGGCACCCGAGCGCCGCGTTCGCGCCGTTGCTGTTCCGGTTCGCGTTCGTCAACTACTTCGTGATCCTCGAGAACCTGATCCCGCTGCTCCTGCTCGACGGGTACTGGATCCTGTCGGACTTCATCGAGGTCCCCGACCTCCGCCCTCGTTCGCTCGCGTTCATCCAGCGCGAGTTCTGGAGGAAGGTCTGATCCGCTGGGAGCGGTTCAGCGTCCAGGAGGTCGGGCTCGCGGTCTACGGCTTCGTCGGGCTCGGGTTCACGGTCTTCGTCTTCTGCGCCGGCGATCTTCTTCTGGGAGCAGATCTTCGGGGGGCTGATCACTTCGCTGTGGCGCGGAGGCCTGTTCCCACGCCTCCTGCTGGTGATCCTCTGCTCCTGCTCTTCCTCGGCCCCGTGATCCGCGGCGCGATCTCGCTCGACGCGCGCGATCACGAAGCGGATCCGGTCTCGGTGGCGTCGCATCCGGTTCCGGTTCGAACGCTCCTGGCGCATCGAGGCGGCGGAGCTGATCGACGGGCTTCCGGTCTTCGACGATCTGCCGGGCGACGTCCTGTCGGACCTGGCGGGGCGCGTGCGGCTGCGCACGTTCCCGCCTGGCCGCGCGGTGTTCCGACAGGGCGACCGGCCCGACAGCTTCTACGTGGTGCGGCGCGGGACCGTCTCGGTCGAGGAGGAGGATCCGGCGACCGAGCGAGATGCGCACGCTCCGAACCTTGGGTCCGGGGTCGTCGTTCGGCGAGATCGGTCTGCTCGAGTCGGTCCCGCGGCGCGCGACTCGTGCTCATCGCGCTCGACGGCCGAGCTGTTCGAGGTGACGAAGAGCGCGTTCGAACGTCTCCTCGCGGATTCGATCGAGGCGCCGACGTTCGCGCCGACGATGCAGGCGTTCGCGGAGCTTCGCGAATTGCCCCCGTTCCGGACGGCGTCGATCGATGCGATCGGCGTGCTCCTCGACCACGGATCGTGGCGCATGTACGCGCCCGGGAGACCAGATCGATCCGCCAAGGTGAGCCCGGCGACGCGTTCTACGTCGTCGGCTCCGGGCAGGTCCGGGTCGAGCGCGACGGCCGCCCGGTCGCCACGCTCGGACGCGGAGACCATTTCGGAGAGTTGGCGCTCCTGAACGACGTTCCCAGGAACGCGAGCGTCACGACGATCGCTCCGACCCGCGCGTTCCGTCTCGACCGCGAGGGCTTCGAAGCGGTCGTGGCCGAGAGCCTCACGCGGCGGCATCGAACGGCCAGAAGATCGAACGATGGAACACTAGGAGGTCCCGTGGACTGTTGGCACTGTCGACGTAACGCGGTTGGGGTGTGCCGCTTCTGCGGCAGGGGCATCTGTGAAGACCACGCGCAGACCCAGCCGTTCGTGCTCGAGCTCCTCTCGGGGAACGGGCCGACGCGGGCGCTCGTGGTCGAGGATGCGCTGTTCTGCGGCGCGTGCACCCCGCGTCCGGACCTGATCGACCTCCCGGAGCTTGATGCGTGACGCACGTCACAGTGCCGGAGGGGACGCCGTCACAGCGCCCGCTGTGACCAACGACACTCTCGAGGAGTGACGTCTGCGCTCGGCTCCCTGCGCTCGGTGCGACATGATCCCTGCGTGGACGGGCCACAGGAAGCCCGCGGATGAAGGGGGAAGACATGGCGGAGAAGAAGAAGATCGACCCGAAGGACCCGGAGGTCTCCGAACCCGCCGCCGGCGCAAGGAAGGCCGAGCAGCGCAAGAGCGCGTCGAAGCGCAAGAGCGGCGCGGTGCGCAAGACGCGGTCGCCGTCGCAAGACGGGCGCGGTCCGCAAGACCGGTGCGGTCCGGAAGACGGGCGCGGTCCGCAAGACCGGCTGAATCGATCCTGATCCTACGGAAGACCCGGGCGCTCAGCCCGGGTCTTCGTGCGTCCCGGCTTCGCGCGCCCGGACCGACCCGGCTAGGCTCGCACATCGATGGCGAAGGCGACCGCAACGGATGGTCTCGAGGCCTCGATGGCCGCCAGCCCGATCCTGCAGCGCGTGCCTCGGTCCGACGTGCGTGCGCTCGTGGATGCAGGGCACCGTCCATCGCTTCCGCAAGGGGACCTACCTGTGCCACCAGGGCGACCCGGCCGACGACGTGTTCTTCCTCGTCTCGGGACGCGTGGAGATCAGCTCGATCGCGCCGACCGGCACCCGGGTGCTCCACGCCACCGTGGACACGCCGCAGTTCCTCGGTGAACTCGGTGTCTTCGGGGACCTGCCGCGCAGCGCGGACCTCCTGACGCTCGACGAATCCGATGTCTGGAGCGGCCCCGGCGAGCACTTCCTGGGGTTCGTGATCGCCCAACCGGCCGCGGCTCGCGAGGTCCTCGCCGCGCTCGCCCGTCAGGTCCAGGAATCCCAGGCGTTCGTCGACGACCTGCTCTTCCTCGACCTTCGCGGCCGCGTCGCGAAACGGCTCCTGCAGATGGGGACCCCGAGCCTTGCGGAACTGCCCGTCGACGGCACGACGATACCGCCCGTGACGCACGCGGATCTGGCGAGCCTGTGCGGCGGGAGCCGCGAGAACGTCTCGAGGATCCTCTCGGACCTCCAGCGGCGCGGGCTGATCCGCCGCGACGGGCACCGCTACGTCCTGCGGAAGGTGGCCGCCCTCGCGAAGCTCGCCGAGATCTAGTCCTCCGGGGCCGTGAGACCCGGGACCTCGCGCACCACGATCCGACGCCCGGCGAGGTCGACCTCGACCACCAACTCCTCGACCACCGGCACGAGCGTCTCGACGCCGGCCTCGTCGAGGGCGACCCAGAGATCGTTCGCCGGATGCGGTACGACCTCCGACAGCACGCCGAGGTCGCGACCGGCCTCGGTGAGCACCCGACACCCCTCGAGCTGATCGGGCCACCATTCGCCCGGCGGCAGCTCGGGGAGCCACGAACGCGGCACGAGCAGTTCACGTCCGCGGAGCGCCTCGGCCTGCTCGCGGTCGGCCACACCGTCGAACCGGACCAGGAGCCGGTCGCCGGCGGTTCGCACATCGGAGACCGTGAAGGCCGTCCCGGCCGCGTCGAAGACCACGGATCCGGCGGTCCATCGATCGGGATTGTCCGAGCGGTTCCGGACGACCACCTCGCCCCGGACCCCGTGCGGTTTCGCGACGACGCCGACGACGATCGTCGGCGTCTCCACCTCAGTCCTCGAAGTCGACGCGGACGGATACGTGCTGTCGGGTCGCCGCGGCGCGCACGACGGTGCGGATCGCCTTAGCGGTGCGCCCGCCGCGACCGATCACCTTCCCGAGCTCACCGGGTCCCACCTGCACGGTGTAGACCGGTCCGCGATCGTCGAAGGACTCCTGCACGCGCACGGCGTCGGGGTCGTCGACGAGCTCACGGCACAGGAACTCGACGAGCTCCCTCACGATCAGGCCTCGGAGGTCTCCTCGGCCGCGCCCTCAGCGGGCGGAGCCTGCTCCTCCGCCTCGACCACGGGGGCCGGCTCGGTCGGCGCCGGCTCCGGTGTCGACGCCGGCTCGGGGGCCGGTGTCGCCGCCGCCTCCGCGGCGCGCGCCTGCGCCTTCTTCGAGACCTTCTCCTTCGCGGCGCGTTCGGGCTTCGGCGGGATCGCAGCGGACGGTCGCTCGGACACGAACGTGTCCCAGATCCCGATCTTCGCCATCAGGTTGCGGACCTGGTTCGAGGGCTGCGCGCCGACGCGGAGCCAGTGCAGCGCGCGCTGCTCGTCGATCTCGATCAGCGAGGGGTCCGAGAGCGGGTGGTACTTCCCGATGATCTCGATGAAGCGACCGTCACGCGGGGAACGCTGGTCGGCCACCACGACGCGGTAGAAGGGCCGCTTGTTCGAGCCCATCCGCCGCAACCGGATCCTCGTCGACATCCTTCGTGCTCTCCTCGTTCCTCGGCGCTACTTCTGGAGCTTCGCGCTGGGCACCTTCATCATGCCCGGCACCCGCTTGCCGCCCATCATGGACCGCATCATCTTCCGCGCACCCTCGAAGTCCTTGAGGAGCTGGTTGACGTCGGCGGTCGTGACCCCGGATCCGTTCGCGATCCGGAGCCGGCGGGACCCGGAGATGATAGCGGGTTGACGCCGCTCCTCGGGCGTCATCGACAGGATCATGGCCTCGGCGCGCTTGAGCTCCGCATCGTCCACGGCCTCGGCGAGCTCCTTCATGGCGTTCTTCCCGCCGGGCATCCCGGGCAGCATCTTCATGAGGTCCTGGATCGGGCCGAGCTTCTTCATCTCCCGCAGCTGCCCGAGGAAGTCCTCGAGGTTGAACTGCCCCTTCATGATCTGCTCCGCCGCCGCCGCGGCCTGCTCGGCGTCCACGGTGTCCTGCGCCTTCTCGATCAACGTCAGGACGTCTCCCATCCCGAGGATCCGGCCGGCCATCCGGTCGGGGTAGAACGCCTCGAGGTCGTCCACGCGCTCCCCGGTGCCCACGAAGTAGATCGGCCGACCGGTCACCGCGGTCATCGACAAGGCCGCGCCGCCGCGCGCGTCGCCGTCGAGCTTCGTCAGGATGAAGCCCGTGGTGTCGACCTCCGCCATGAACTCGCGCGCCTGCACCACCGCGTCCTGACCGGTCATCGCGTCGCACGCCATCAGGACGTGGGTCGGGCGCGTGACGTCCTTGATCTTGCGCGCCTGGCGCATCATCTCGGGGTCCACGTGGAGCCTGCCGGCCGTGTCGATGATCGCGACGTCGGCGCCGGAGCGCTCCGCCTCCTTCACGCCGTTCTTCGCGAGCTTCACGGGATCGCGGCCCTCGGACCAGACGGGCACCCCGATCTCGCGACCGAGCGTCCGCAGCTGCTCGACGGCCGCCGGCCGCTCGAGGTCGGCGGCGACGAGCAGCGGGCGGCGGCCCTTCGCCTTCAGGTGCTTCGCGAGCTTCGCGCAGGCCGTGGTCTTGCCCGAGCCCTGGACGCCGGCCATCACGACCACGACCGGGGCCGGACCGGAGAGCGCGAACGGGCGATGCTCACCCGCCGAGGGTCACCGTCAGCTCCTCGTCCACGACCTTCACGACCTGCTGCGCCGGCGTGAGGCTCCGCAGGACCTCCTCGGACAGCGCGCGCGCGCGCACCCGGGCGATGAGGTCGTCGGCGACCTCCACGGCGACGTCCGCCTCCAAGAGCGCCGTTCGGATGTCCGCCAGCGCGTTGTCCACCTGCTTGGGGTGCAGCTTCCCCCGCTGGCGGAGCTTCTTGAAGACGCCGTCCAGGCTTTCGGTCAGCGTGTCGAACATATCGGTGGGGATCGGATGCGGGCCGGGACCGATCCGCGACCTAGTGTATCGGCCGGGGGATCTGGGATGGGCATACCACGCACGGGCGAGGACGCGCGCCGCCTCGAGCAGCAGCTGGTGTTGCTGCGATGGGTCGTGGCCGCGTTCGGCGCCGTGCAGGTGGGGTTCGCGATCCGGGACCGGCCGAAGGACCCGGCCTTCGTCGTCCCGCTGGGCGTCGCCCTGGTCGTGGGGCTCGCCGTGGGCAACCTCGTGATCTCCAACGCCGTCCGCAGGGCCGACGACCGGCAGCTGAAGGTGCTGGCCGTGTTGGCGTTCGCCCTGGATGCCGCGGTGATCCTCTCGCTCGTGTGGCTCACGACCGACGGCACCGCCGATCCGGTCTGGGTCGTGGGCTACCTGCTCCCGCTGGAGGGGGCGGCCCGCTGGGGGCTCACCGGGGCGTTCGTCGGCGCCGGGCTGTTCCTCGGCGGCCAGGTCGTCGGGGAGGCGGGCACGGCCGCGCGCGCCTCGTTCCACACCGGGTGGCCGGCGATCGCGTTCCGCTCGGCGATGGCCTTCATCGTCGGCGTCGTCGCCGGCACGTTCTCCGCCTCCTCGCGGCGGGCCGCGGCGGTGGCCGAGGCCCGCGCCCGACAGATCGAGGAGGCGGCCGCGCGCGCCGAGGCGGCCGCCGCCCTCGAGGATCAGGCTCGCGGCGAGGTCGCGGCCTTCCACGCCGCGGCCCTCACCGACCCCGACATGGAGCGGCTCGGGCAGACGCTGCAGACCACCGCCGACGCGATCGGCGCGGAGCTCGGATGCGACGCGCTCGGCGTGCTCGTCCGCGATCGAGGCATCGCGGGCGAGGTGGCGTTCAACGTCCTCGGCGTGCACGGCAACCCCGGCTACGTTCGCGGCGAACGCCTCTTCCCCGTCTCCCATCCGGTCGCCGCGGCGGCGATGGAAGGCCAGCCGGTCCTCGCGGCGCCCGATGCGGTGGCGCCGATGCGGGTCCGCGGCGAGGTCGTCGGCGCGCTCCACGAGCGGGCCGACGCCGGTCCGCCGCCGGACGCCGAGCGCGTCGCCGTGCTCTCGGGACTGGCCGATCAGCTCGGGCTCGTCCTCGAGTCGGCCCGCCTCCGCGCCGACCAGGAATCGACCGTCCATCGGCTCCGCGAGCTCGACGAGATGAAGTCGGACTTCATCGCGATCACGAGCCACGAGCTCCGCACGCCGCTGTCGGGCATCCGCGGGTTCGTGGACATGCTCCGGCGGCGCAGCGACGAGATGAGCCGAGCACGAGCGGGACGAATACCTCGGGATCGTCCTGAGCCAGACCGATCGCTTGATCCGGCTGGTCGACGACCTGCTGATCGTCTCGCGCGTGGAGGCCGGCATGCTCTCGCTGGAGCCGGGCGAGGTCGAGATCCGTCCCCTGCTCGAGCAGGTGGTGCGCGGGCTCGGCGAGGCCGCCCGTCGCGTGCTCGTCCAGCAAGGGACCGACGCGCCGGAGCGGATCGTCGTGGATCCGAACCGCCTCACGCAGGTGATCACGAACCTCGTCCACAACGCCACGAAGTTCTCGCCGGAGGACTCCGAGATCGTGCTGCGGTGGCGGGCTCCCGCCGAGGGGACGGTCGCGTTCGACGTGATCGATCGAGGCGGGGGGATCCCTGGCGACGACCTCGAGCGGATCTTCGATCGGTTCCAGCAGCGCGAGAGCAGCATGGCCCACGCGGAGGGCTTCGGGCTTGGCCTCTACATCACGAAGCTGCTGACCGAGGCCATGGGTGGATGGGTGAACGTGAGCTCGCAGATGGGCGAGGGCTCCACGTTCACGGTGACGCTGCCGTCGGCCCGGACCCTCCCAGCGCCCGCTCGACCGTCCGCAGCAGTTCGCTCGGACTGAACGGCTTCGTCAGGTAGGCGTCGGCGCCGAGGAGCATCGCCGGCGCCCGTCCCTCCTCCCCCTCCGCCGTGATCACGACCACACCGACGTCGGCGGTCGACGGATCGCCCTTGATCGTGGCGAGGACCTGGGCGCCGCTCGTGCCGGGGATGTTGAGGTCGAGGAACACGACGTCCGGCGGCGCGTCGCGGATCGCGACGAGTGCGAGGGCCCCGTCCGAGGCCTCCTCCACGTCGAGGCCCTCCGACTCGAGGATCAGGCGGAGCGCTCCGCGCATCGTCGGGTGATCCTCGACGATCAGGATGCGCCCCTGCACGGCGACCTCAGGAGACCAAGCGCTCCGCGAAGGCGACGGGATCGAACGGGCGGAGATCGTCGGGCTTCTCGCCGACGCCCACGAACCTGATCGGGAGCCCGAGCTCCTCACGCACGGCCAGGACGACCCCACCCTTCGCCGATCCGTCCGTCTTCGTGAGCACGACCCCGGTGAGCTCCACGGCGTCGGTGAACGCGCGCGCCTGCGCGATCCCGTTCTGACCGGTCGTCGCATCGAGCACCAGCAACGTCTCGCCGACGCTCGCGCCGGCGTTCTCGATCACGCGCTTCACCTTCGTCAGCTCGTCCATCAGCGGCTGCTTCGTGTGCAGCCTCCCGGCCGTGTCCACGAGCAACACGTCGGCACCGCGTGCCTCGGCGGACTTCACGGCGTCGAAGGCGACGGCGCCGGGATCGGCGCCCCGCTCCTGCCCGACGACGTGCGCGCCGGACGTCCGCGCCCAGACCTCGAGCTGCTCGCCGGCCGCTGCCCGGAACGTGTCCGCCGCCGCGAGGCTCACGGACCGTCCCTCGTGGACGAGGCGCTTCGCGAGCTTGCCGATCGTCGTCGTCTTGCCCGAGCCGTTCACGCCGACGACCAGCACGACGGTGAGATCGTCGCCGAGCTGGAGCGGCTCCTCGTCGCCGAGGATCGCGAGCACCTCGTCACGGAGCAGATGCGTGGGATTGGCGCCGTGGTGGTACGCACCGCGGATGCGCCCCACGAGGTCCGTCGAGGCGGCGGGCCCCACGTCGGCGCGCAGCAGCAGGTCCTCGAGCTCCTTCCACGTGCCGTCGTTCACCTCGCCGCGGAACAGGCCCTTCAGCCGCCCGCCGAGGCCCTCGGCCCGGAAGGCTCCGCCGGAGGCGCCGGCCTCGGTCGGCGCCGGACCGGTGCGCTGGGCCGCGGGATGGGCGACCGCCGGATCGCGGACGTGCCCACGGCCGGTGTGGGTCGTTCCCTGCATCGTGCGCATCTCGGAGCGACGCCGCCGGCGCGCCACGAGGCCCACGAAGACGGTCAGGAAGGCGAGGATCCCGAAGATGAAGATGTACCACCAGAACTCGGCGTGCATGCCGCGCAGGCTAGCCGACGCGTTCGCCCGGCGGCACGTCGACCGCGACCTCGAGCGGGGTCACGTCCGTGCCGTCGAGGCGCTGCGCGATGACCTTCGTGGTGCCGTCCGTGCTGAGCGAGATCCCGTAGAGCATCCCGGCGATCTCCATCGTCCGCTTCTGGTGCGTGACGATCAGCACCTGCGAGGCCGACGCGAAGCTCTCGACGAGGCGGAGGAACCGGTGGAGGTTCACGTCGTCGAGCGCCGGTTCCACCTCGTCCATCAGGTAGAACGGCGAGGGCCGCGCCGTGAAGATCGCGAACAGGAACGCGAGCGCGGTCAGCGATCGCTCGCCCCCCGAGAGCAGCGAGATGCGCTTCACGCGCTTACGTCCGGGCGAGGCCTCGATCTCGATCCCGGACTCGAGCGGGTTGATCGGATCCGTGAGGATCAGGCGTCCCTCGCCGCCGGGGAACAGCTCGCCGACGAGCCGCTCGAACTGGACCGCGACGTCACGGTAGGCGGTGGTGAAGGTCTCCGTGATCTCCCGGTCGATCTGGGTGATCACCTCGAGGAGGTCGCGACGGGCCTTCCGGACGTCGTCGAGCTCACGCTGCATGAAGTCGTGCCGCTCCTGCATCGACTCGAGCTCGCCGGCGGCCAGCAGGTTGACGCGCCCGAGGAGCGCGAGCCGCCGTTGCACCAGCTCCTGCTTCTTCTCGATCGAGTCGACCGAGTCGTCCTCCGTGAGCGCGGCCACGACGTCCGCGGGCTCGGCCCCGAACCCTTCGCGGAGGAGGCGCTCGGCCTCCTTGATGCGCCGCTCGACATCGCCGCGGAACCGATCGTCCTCCTCGTACTTCTCGCGGAGCCGATCGAGCTCGGTGGAGGCGTCGCGCCAGGCCTTGTTCGTCCGTGCCTCGGCGTCGGCGGCGGCTCGCTCCGCCGTCCCGGCCTCCTCGCGCGCGGTGCTGGCATCGGCGAAGGCCGCATCCGCCGACCGGACGAGCTCCTCCGCATCGCCCCGGGCGCGCTCGGCGGCCGCGAGCGCCTCGCGCAGCGTGACCGGATCGAGCGAGGCCAGCCGATCGCGCTCGGTCCGGAGCTCGGCGAGCCGGCGATCCAGGTCGGCGCGCTCGCGACGCAGGGTCTCGACCGTCACGCGGGCCCCGATCGGCGCCTGCGGCAGCGGTGGCAGATCCGGGAGCTCGGCCGGCCCGGCGGCGCCGATCGCGGCGAGCCGATCGCGCCACATCGTCGCGCCGTCCACGACGGCCGCGAGGCGCTGCTCGAGGAGGTCGCGCTCCTTGTGCGCGCCGGTCAGCTCGTGCTCGAACGCGGTCAGCCGCTCGGCGGCGCCCGTGATGTGGGCATCCGCGGCGTCGATCTGCTCGAGGAGGAACGTGAGCTCCCCCCCGATCTCCTCGGCGCGCTCGCGACGGGGGCGGAGTTGTTGCTCCGTCGCGGTGAGATCGTGCGCGAGCACCTGGAGTTCGGCGCGGATCTCGCGGAGGCGGTCGTCGGCCGTCCGCGCCGTGTGGATCACGGCGGGTCCGATGAGGACCCCCTCCGGCGTGACGAACGAGGCGCGCGGGTTGGTCGCCTGCTTCGCCGCCGCATCGTCGATCGAGGTCGCGAGGTAGACGTCTCGAAGGACGGTGCTCACGATGCCGCGCGCCGCCGGCTCCGCCTCGACGAACGCCAGCAGCTTCTCCTCGCCCTCGAGCCCCGCCGGCACGGGACCACCCGAGGCGATCGCGAGGATCGCGCCGTCCCCGCCGGGCGCGTCGGCGAGCGCGCGCCCACCGTCGTCGTACACGACCGCGTCGGCGAGCGGGCCGAGCGCCGCCGCGAGCGCGGCCGCGAGATGCGGCTCGACCTGCACCAGGTCGCGGAGCAACCCCACGGCGCGGCCACGATGGCCTTCGATGAAGCGGGAGCCGGGGGTCTCCTCGATGTCGCGGCGGCGGGCCTCGAGCAGATCCCGCCGGGCATGCATGCGCCGCCGCGCCTCCTCCAGCTCTTCGATCCGATCGTTCAGCTTCCGACGTTCGTCCTCGAGCGCCGAGCGGCGCTCGGCGAGCGGCGCGGTCTGCCCGTCCATCGTCTCGATGTCGTGCTCGACGGCCTCCCGCTCGGTCTCGGCCGCGCCGATCCGCGCGCGGAGCGTCGAGAGCTCTCCTTCGAGGCGTTCGCGCTCGTGCTCCTCGGCCAGGAGCGAGCGCTCGATCGCCTCGATCTCTGCGCGGCGGCCGGCGGCCTCTTCGCCGATCCGCCGCCGCAGCCTCCTCGACCTCGCGACGGCGATCCTCCGCCTGCCGGTACAGATCCTCCGCGCCGTCGAGCTCCCGCTCGTGGACGGCAAGTCCATCGACGACCTGCGCGAGCTGGGTCTCGATCCGGCCGATCTCGGCCTCCACGGCTTCGAGACGGACGGCGCCCGACGCCTGGGCGGAGAGTTCGTTCCGGGCGGCCGACTCCGCGTCGATCGCGGCCCGGTAGGACCCTTCCGCGCGCTCGCGATCGACCGCCGTCGCCCGGAAGCGCTGCTCCGCCTCGCTGAGGCCGACCGCGGCCGCCGCCCGTGCATCGGCGGCGGCGAGGACCTCTTCGTCGAGTTCGTCGAGTCGCGTCCGGGCCGACGCGCGCTCGTCGAGGCCCTGCTCCCAGCCGCCGCGGCGCCGCTCCTGCTCGCGCAGGAGCGCCCGCAGACGCGCGCCCGCGAGCTTCCGCGAGAGGTCCTCCGCCTGCTGCGTGAGCGATTCGTGCTTCGTGGCCATCTCGGCCTGCTGCTGCAGGGGTTTCAGCTGGCGACGGAGCTCGGTGAGCACGTCGGAGAGCCGCAGCAGATCCTGGTCGAGCCCCGCGAGCTTCCGCTCGGATCGCTCCTTCCGGCGCCGGTGCTTCGCGACGCCCGCCGCTTCCTCGATGTAGCGCCGCCGGTCCTCGGGCTTCGAGAGCAGGACCTCCTCCAGCTGCCCCTGCCCGACGACCGTGTGGAGGGCGCGCCCGATCCCCGATTCCGACAGCAGCTCCTGGACGTCCATCAGCCGGACGAGCTGGCCGCCGATCCGGTACTCGGACTCCCCCGAGCGGAAGATCGTCCTGCTGATCTCGATCTCGGACATCGGCACCGGGATCATGCCGGCGGCGTTGTCGATCACCAGCTTGACCTCCGCCATGCCGAGCGCGGCGCGCGACGGGGTCCCGGCGAAGATCACGTCGGCCATCTGGCCCCCGCGCAACGCACGCGGGCCCTGCTCGCCGAGCACCCAGCTGATCGCGTCGACGAGGTTCGACTTCCCCGACCCGTTCGGCCCGACGATGACGGACACGCCGGGGACGAACTCCAGGACGGTCTTGTCCGCGAAGCTCTTGAAGCCCCGGATCTGGATCTGCCGGAGGAACATCGCGCGGATGCTAACAGGCATGTGATTCCCGGCCGGGAAGCGCGTCCTGATTCCTTGCGGCGCCGGGCTCACCGCACGGCGAACGCCTCGGTCGCCGACCGGCGGCTCCTCGCGGATCTCCACGCCGTCGACGCGCCCGTGCGGCGGCCCCCGCCGGCACCACGCGATGAGCGCCTCGACCTGCTCCGGCGGCCCCTCGAAGGCCGCCTCGACGGCGCCGTCGGACCGGTTCCGGACCCAGCCGACGACCCCGCGTGCCCGCGCCTCGCTCGCGCACGTCGCGCGGAAGAAGACGCCCTGGACGCGGCCGGACACCACGACGTGGACGCGACGCGTCGACATGGACCGAGGGTACGCTGGGCGGGAGCCATGACCACCTTCGATCCGAGAACCGCGCTCGTGGTGGTCGACGTCCAGAACGACTTCGCCGATCCGGCCGGGTCGCTCGCCGTGCCCGGAGGCCTCGAGGTGGTGACGGCCGCGAACGCCGCGATCGCCCGGGCCCGGGCGGGCGGGGCGACGGTCGTCTACACGCAGGACTGGCATCCCGCACACACGCCGCACTTCGCGCAGGACGGCGGCATCTGGCCGGTGCACTGCGTCCAGGGGACCTGGGGTGCGGCGTTCCATCCGGCGCTCGAGGTCGCGGGGGAGGTGATCCGCAAGGGGGGCGGCGGCGAGGACGGCTACTCCGCGTTCAGCGTGCGCGATCCGGCGAGCGGCATCGTCTCCGCGACCCTGCTCGAGCGGCTGCTGCGCGACCGCGGGATCGGACGCGTCGTCATCGTCGGTCTCGCGACGGACTACTGCGTGCTGGAGACCGTCCGTGACGCGCGGACGCTCGGCTTCGGCGCGGAGGTGATCACCGAGGCGATCCGCGCGGTCGATCTGCACGACGGCGACGGCGAGCGCGCGATCCGGCAGATGCGCGAGGCCGGCGCCGAGCTCGCCTGAACGGCCTCAGCCTGGCGTCAGCTCTGGCATTGCGGACAGAAGTAGGACGTCCGCTGCTGCACCTTGACCGTCTGGATCGGCGTCCGGCACCGGCGGCACGGCAGGCCCTCGCGACCGTAGACCTTCAGCTCGTTCTGGTACTCGCCCGGCTTGCCGAACAGGTCCAGGTACGCCTCGTCGTCGAGGGTCGTTCCCCGCGCCTTGATCGCGTCCTGCAGGATCTCCTGGATCGCCCGGTAGAGCCGGCGCACCTCCTGCGAGGAGAGCGAATCGCTCAGCCGGTCGTAGCGGATCCCCGCCGCGAACAACACCTCGTCCGAGTAGATGTTCCCGAGGCCGCTGATGAACTTCTGATCCATCAGGAGCTGCTTCATCTTCGTGGCTCGCTGCGCCAACAGGTACTGGAAGGTCGGCCACGTGAACACCTGATCGAGCGGATCGATCGCGATGTGTTGGAGCTCCTTCACCTTGCCCAGGTCGTCGGCGGTCGAGACGAACATCTCGCCGAACGTGCGCGGATCGATGAACCGGAGGTCGCCGCCCTGTTGGAAGGTCACGACGACGTGCGTGTGCGGTGCGAGCGCCACGCGGCCGTTCGCGCGGACGAACTGCCCGCTCATGCCGAAGTGCACGACCCAGACGTCCCCGCCGTCCAGGTGCAGCAGGATGTACTTCCCGCGCCGCTCCGTCTTCATGACCTTGTGGCCGGCCAGCGCGCGAGGTGAACTCCTTGCGGGACTTGTGGCGGCGGATCACCCGCATCGCGTTCTTCGTGCCCTTGACGTCGACGTCCTTGATCTTGCGACCCACGACGTCGCGATCAAGGTCCCGGCGCATCACCTCGACCTCGGGAAGCTCCATGCCCTCTCCCACGCTCACCGGCCGTTGCGCGTCGCCCGCCGCTCGGCGAGCCGCGCGTACGCTTCCTGAGCCGCCTGTTGCTCGGCTTCCTTCTTCGACCGGCCGGAGCCCGTCCCGAGGGACTCGCCGCCGATCGCGACGGTCGCCGTGAACTCCTTCTCGTGGTCCGGCCCGCGCTCCTCGATCGCGTACACCGGCAGCGCGTGCAGCTCCTGCGACGCGATCTCCTGCAGGATCGTCTTGTAGTCGCGGTCGCCTTCGCCCCGCACGTACGCCTCCATCCGCGGGCGGAACAGCCGCTCGATCAGCTCGCGCGCGACGTCCAGCCCCAGGTCCAGGTAGACCGCGCCGAAGATCGCCTCGAGCGCGTCGGCGAGGATGCTGGCCTTGTCGCGCCCGCCCGACTGCTCCTCCCCCTTGCCGAGCAGCACGACGTCGCCGACACCGAGCGCGCGAGACACGTCGGCGAGGGCCGTCATGTTCACGATCGCGGCGCGGAGCTTCGCGAGCTGTCCCTCGGGCAGCTCGGGATACGCGCGATAGGCCATGTCGGTGACGACGAGCCCCAGCACCGAGTCGCCGAGGAACTCCAGCCGCTCGTTGGTGACGATGAGACCGTGCTCGAACGCGAAGGACCGATGCGTCAGTGCGGCTTCTCGCAGCGCCGGGTCCCGGAACGAGATCCCGAGCGCGCGATCGAGAGCCTCGAGCGGCGGCCCGACGGGAGCGGTGCTCACGCGGCTATTCGACCTCCACCGCTTGGCGTCCTGCGTAGTACCCGCAATTCGGACACACGCGGTGGGGAAGCTTCGGCTGCTTGCACTGCGGGCACGCGCTGTACGCCGTCGGCTCGGCCTTCCAGGTGGCCCGGCGCTTCGCGGTCCGCGTCTTGCTCTGCTTCTTCTTCGGGACGGGCATGGGGGTTCCTCTTCCTCTCGATCGTCAGTCGGTGTCGGGGAGCTCGGGGATCAGGTCGGACAGCACGGCGAACCGCGGGTCGACCGGCTGGTGGCCGGGACACTCGCCGAGGTTGCGATCGCCGCCGCAGACCTCGCACAGGCCGAGGCAGTCCGGCCGGCACAGCGGCGAGAACGGCAGCTCCACGCCGACGGCATCGCGGATCATCTGTTCGGGATCCAGCTCGCCCGCGGGATCCAGCGGGTACTCGTCGGCATCCTCGTCGGCATCCGGCGTGAAGAGCTCCTCGACCTCGATGGCGAAGGAGCCGTCGAACGCCTTCAGGCATCGGGCGCAGTGGAGCGCGAGCGTGCCACGCACGCTCCCGCTCACGAGGATCCCTTCGACGATCGACTCGAGCAGGAGGTCGGCGTCGATCGGCGCGTCGTCGGGCACGCGAGCGAGCTCGGTCCCCAGATCCTCCAGGGTGCCACGCACCGGGGCGCGCCTCGAGGCTCCGGGGGAGCCGACCAGGTCACGGACGTCGATCGCGTTCAGCATCAGGCCTCCGGCACGTCCCCTTCGTCGTAGAGCTCGGTGCTCTCCGGCTCCGACGGCGAGAGCCGCTCCTCCGCGACGGTCGACGGCGCCCGGAGGCGCTCCCGGCCGAGCTCGACCTGATCGAGCGTCTTCGCGAGGCTCCGGGTGGCGGCCTGGGAGTCCTCGAGGATCCGACGGAGCGAGATCTCGAACTGCGCGAGCTTGCCGTCGACGTAGTCCTCGGCCTCACGTCGCATCGCGTCGGCCCGGTCCTGCGCGTCCTCGAGCGTCTCCTGCGCCTCGGTCTCGGCCCGCCGTGCGACCTCCTCCTTCAGCGCCATCCGGCGCTGCTCCTCGCGCGCCTGCTCGATGACCCGCTCCCCGTCGGCCCGCGCCTTCGCCAGGAGGTCCTCACGGTCCTTCACGATCCAGCGCGCCTGCTTGATCTCCTCCGGCAGGCTCTCCTGCATCTCGCCGACCATCTGCAGGATCTCGTCGCGGTTCACGAGGACGGAGGAGGACAGCGGCATCGACTTCGCCTCGTTGATCAGCTGGACGAGCTGCTCCAACCTGCCCGCCAGGTCCATCTAGACCTCCACCAGCCTGGCGTCGAGCGCGGTGCGGACGTGGTCGGGCACGAGGCCCTCGACGTCGCCCACCGAGGCGGGCGACCTCCTTCACGAGCGAGGACGACAGGAACGACCACCTCGGGCTGGTGGCCAGGAACAGGGTGTCGACCTCGCCGATGCGTTTGTTCATCTGTGCCATCTGGATCTCGTACTCGTAGTCGCTCACCGCGCGCAGGCCCTTCACGATCACCGAGGCCCCCTGCGTGCGCGCGTACTCCACGAGGAGCCCCTGGAACGACCCGACGCGGACGTTCGGCAGGTCCCGCACCGCCTCCTCGAGGAGGGCGACCCGTTCCTCGAGCCGGAAGACCGGCGCCTTCGAGGGGTTCTCGATCACGGCGACGACCACCGACTCGAACAGATCCGCGGCGCGGCCCACGACGTCCAGATGTCCGTTCGTCACCGGGTCGAACGTTCCCGGACACAGGGCGGTCAAGCCCATCGCTCCTCCCGGTACAGGGTCAGGAGGCTGTCTCCGTACCGGAGCTGCCTCCAGACGGCCCAGTGTACCGGAACCGCAGGCCAAGGGCTCTTATGACCTCGGGTCAGTATCACGGTCCACCCCTCCGGGGCAAGCCATCCCACGTTGAGCGCCGCCAGCGAGGCGGCCAGGGACGGGTCCCCCATCTCGTAGGGCGGATCGAGGAAGGCCACGTCGTAGAGGTCCGGATCGGAGGGTCGACGCTCCAGGAACCGCCCGATCTCCGCTCGCCGGACGGTCGCGAGCCCGCCGAGGGAGGTCCGTTCGAGGTTCGCTCCGATGGCGACGACCGCCGCGCGCGAGCGCTCCACGAACGTGGCGTGGGATGCCCCTCGAGACAACGCTTCGATGCCGACGGCGCCGGTTCCCGCGAACAGGTCCAGCCAGCGCGTCCCCTCGACCGCGCGCCCGAGGCTCGCGAAGAGGCCCTCGCGGGCCATGTCGGAGACCGGCCGGACACCCGCCGGGACGGCGCCGAGTCGCGATCCCTTGGCGGTCCCGGCGATCACGCGCACGCGCTCAAGCCTACCCGGGGGCTCGCGGGGCTCAGGACCGGAACAGCCACTCGATCGAGCGCTCGAAACGGCGCCGGAGCTCCTCGAGCATCGCGGGGTGCCGCTCGAGACCGGGATCCTCCTCGAGGAGCGCGAACGCCCGAGCGCGCGCCCGCCGCACGAGCTCGATGTCCTCGGCGAGACGTGCGAGTTTCAGGTCCGGCATCCCCGACTGCCGGATGTCGAAGAGCGTGCCCTCGCCCCGGAGCCGGAGATCCTCGTCCGCCAGCTCGAACCCGTCTGCCGTGCGCACCATCGCGTCCAGCCGCGCGCGCGCCTCGAGGTTCGTCGGCTCCGACGCGTCGAACAGGACGCAGAACGAGCGGTCGCCGCCGCGGCCGATGCGGCCCCGCAGCTGGTGCAGCTGCGCGAGCCCGAAGCGCTCGGCGTTCTCCACCAGCATCACGGTCGCGTTCGGGACGTCGACGCCCACCTCGATCACGGTCGTCGAGATCAGCACGTCGGTCTCGCCTGCGCGGAACGCGTCCATCGTGGCGTCCTTCTCCTTCGGCCGCATCCGGCCGTGGAGCAGCGCCACGTGGAGCTCGGGGAACACCTCGGTCCGCAGGCGCTCGGCCTCCGCCTCGGCGGCACGCACCTGCGTCCGGTTCGCCTCGTCGATCGCGGCGCAGACGACGAAGGCCTGGTGGCCGGCGGCGACCTCCTCGCGAACGAGCTCCTCGGCTCGACGCCGTTCCACCGGGGTCCGGACGACCCGCGTCTCGACCGGCACGCGGCCCGCCGGCATCTCGTCGAGGACGGCGACGTCCAGGTCGCCGTAGTACGTGAGCGCGAGGGTCCGCGGGATCGGCGTGGCCGTCATGATCAACACGTCGATGTCGCCGTCGCCCTTGCCGCGGAGCGCCGTGCGCTGGTGCAGGCCGAACCGGTGTTGCTCGTCCACGACCGCGAGCGACAGGTCGTGGAAGGCGACGGCCTCCTGGACGAGCGCGTGCGTGCCGACGACGAGGTCGATCGTCCCGTCGGCCACGCCGGCCAGGATCCGGTTCCGGTCCTTGCCCGTGACCGCCCCGCTCAGCAGGGCGTACGTCAGGGACGGCTCGGGCCGAGGCTCCGGCTCACCGTCGCCCGGCGAGAACAGGGAGGCCTGGGTGTCCCCGGGCGTCGTGGCGGACCCGCCCGGCTTCGAGGCGACCGCGCCGACCGGCCCGAGCAGCGCCGCCACCGAACGCGCGTGCTGGGCCGCGAGCACCTCGGTCGGGGCCATGATCGCCGCCTGGTGCCCCGAGCCGATCGCGAGGAGGCACGCGTGCAGCGCGACGAGGGTCTTGCCGGAGCCGACGTCTCCTTGGAGCAGCAGGTTCATCGGCTGCGGACGCGCCATCCGCTCGCCGATCTCGTCCATCGCGCGGAGCTGCGCGCCCGTCGGCTCGAAGGGCAGGCTCGCGCGGAGGCGCTGGGCGAGCGGGGTGTCCAGGTCGTGCGCCACGCCGCTCCGTTCGGCCTCCAGTCGTTGCTTGCGGAACCCGACCCCCAGCTCGAGCGTGAAGAGCTCGTCGAACTTCAGCCGCTCCCTCGCATCGGCGAGCTCGACATCGTCGGCCGGGAAGTGGATCCGCCGCAGGGCCGCGTCCCACTCGGCGAGCGACTCCGCCGCGATCACCTCCGGCGGCAGCGGGTCGGGCTGCGCGGGGAGCTGTTCGAGGGCCGACCAGATCAGCTCGCGGACGGTGTTCGGCGTGACGCCTTCCGACGCCGGATGCACGGGGGTGATCCTCGCCGTGTGCACCAGCTCCTGCTCCGCGCCGCGAAGGACCTCGACCTCCTGGTTCGCCATCTGGAGCCGGCCGCGGTAGAGCTGCGCGACGCCCGAGACCGCGAGCTCCATGCCCGAGCGATAGCGTTCGGCGGCCCACGGCTGGTTGAAGAACGTGAGATCCAGGAACCCGGTGCCGTCGGCGAGCGTCACGGTCACCATCGAGCGTCGTTGCCGGGTCTGCCGTTTCGCCACCGATCGGACGGTCGCGATCACGGTCGCCTCGGCGCCGATCTTCAGGCCGCGGATCGTGGCGACGCGGGAGCGATCGATGTACCGCCGCGGGTAGTGGTGCAGCAGCTGGCCGACGGTCTCGATGCCGAACGCCTCCGCGAGCACCTCCTGCGCCTCGGGGCCCTTCGACCGCGACCCCGTGCGCCGGGTCGCGAGCCGGCGGTCGACCTGGACGACCGGGGAGGCGAGCGTCAGCGGCACCGGGGGCTCCTCACGCTGGAGCCGGTTCTACCATGGTGTCGTGACACGGCCCGGCGTCCCGCGCTCGGTCCTCGCCGTCGCGGCGCTGCTCACCCTCGCCGGGTGCGCGTCCGGCGCGAGCCAGACCGCCTCGATCCCCGCGACGAACGCGGCCACCGCGAGCCTGCTGCCCACGACGGCCGACGCCCTCCCACCGATGGATCCGGACGGGCTCAAGGAGCTCCTCGCCCAGCTCAAGGGCACGCCGGTCGTCCTGAACGTCTGGGCCTCCTGGTGCGAGCCGTGCAAGACCGAGACACCGTTGCTGGTCGCCGCGCATCGGCGCTACGGCGACCGCGTCCAGTTCCTCGGCGTCGATGTGCAGGACTCCGCGAACGGGGCGCGGCGCTTCATCGCGCAGCAGGGCATGACGTACCCGAGCGTCTTCGATCCGTCGAACGCGATCGGCACCGCGTACAGCCTGCTCGGCCCCCCCGGCACGTTCTTCTACGACGCCGCGGGTCATCTGGCGGCGAGCTCGCCCGGCCAGCTCTCCGCGCAGGATCTGCAACGGAACCTGCAGGTCATCGCGGGTTGAGCGCCGGTCGCCGCGGGAGCCTCTGGTACCCTTCGTGGACTCATGGCAGCCGTGTGCGACATCTGTGGGAAGAAACCCTGGTTCGGCAAGTCGGTGACGCACTCGCACAAGCGGAACAACCGCCGGTGGGACCCGAACATCCAGCGCGTCCGCGCGATCGTGGACGGCAGCTCCGAAGCGCGTCTACGCGTGCACCAGCTGCATCAAGGCCGGGAAGGTCCTCCGCCCGGCGCATCGCTAGATCCGGTCTCAGGGCTCGATCGGCCAGAGCGGATCGACGGGACCGATCCCGCCTCCGATCGCGAGCGACGACCGGATCGCCTCCGTCACGAACGCCTTCCCGGCGAGCACGGCGTCCCGGAGCGTCGCGCCCTTCGCGAGGTGCGCCGTGATCGCCGCGGACAGCGTGCAGCCGGTCCCGTGCGTGTTCGGGGTGTCGATCCGATCCGCGACGACCCACTCCTCGCCGCCGGCGTCGACGAACAGATCGGCGGCGCGCTCCTCGTCGAGGTGCCCGCCCTTCACGAGCACGGCGCCGGCGCCGAGCTCGAGGATGGCGTCGGCCGCGCGCCGCATGTCCTCGTGCGAACGGACGTCGATCCCCGCCAACGAGGAGGCCTCCGGCAGGTTCGGGGTCACGAGGGTCGCGAGCGGCAGGACCGCGAGGCGCAGCGCACCGACGGCGTCCGGCGCCAGCAGCGGATCGCCGTGCTTCGAGACCGAAACGGGATCGACGACCAGGACGCCGATCCCGGCCGCGACGACGGCCTCCGCGACCGCCTCGGCGATCGCCGCCGTCGCGAGCATCCCGGTCTTCGCCGCGTCCACGCCGATGTCGGACGCGACGGCCGCGATCTGCTCCGCGACGACCTCGGGCGCCATCGTCTCGGCCCGCCGGACGCCCCGCGTGTCCTGCACGGTGACGGCGGTGATCGCGGTCATCCCGTACACCCCGAGCACGCTGAAGGTCTTGAGGTCCGCCTGGATCCCGGCGCCGCCGCCCGAGTCGCTCCCCGCGATCGTCAGCGCCCGCGCGCGTCGCGGCACGGCGCTCACGCGAAGTGGTCCCAGCCGTCGGGCTCGAGCGCGTGCTCGCGACCGTCCGGGTCCGTGGCGACGAGGCCCACGTCGGTCACGGAGCCGATCTGCGTGAGCGGCGTGCCGAACGTCCGGTCGAGCTCGGCCGCCGCGTCGGCGACCGCCGGCGCCGGAAGCGTCGCCACCAGCTCGTAGTCCTCGCCGCCGCCGAGCGCGTCCGGGAGGGTCGCGGCCGGATGCACCGGGACCCGGGCCAGCTCGAGGCGCACCCCGACACCGCTGGCCGCGCACAGGCGCGACAGGTCGATCGCGAGCCCGTCGGAGACGTCGATCATCGCGGTCGCGCCGCGGCCGGCGAGGAGCTGCGCCTCCCCGACCCGCGGCACCGGCTTGGCGAGGCGGAGGATCGCGTCGCGCTCCTGCTCGTCCCACGGCGGCCCGCGTCGCGCGAACCGGAGGCCGGCCGCCGCGCCGCCGAGGAGACCCGTCGCGACGACGGCCTGCCCCGGGCGGGCGCCCGATCGCGTCACCGCGTCGCCCCGGTGCGACCTCTCCGGTCAGCGTCACGGCGACGGTGATCTCCCGGCCGCGCGCCAGGTTGCCGCCGACCAACGTGCAGGCGAACTCGCCGCACGCCTCGCGCATCCCGCCGAACAGCTCCATCGCCCAGGCCGCGTCCAGATCGCCGGAGAGCGTCAGGGCGCACAGCGCGTAGCGCGGCGAGGCCGCCATCGCGGCGATGTCGCTGACGTTGACCGCGATCGCCTTGTACCCGATCTCGTGGGCCGTGCTCAGCCCCCGATCGAAGTGCGTCCCCTCCACGAGCGCGTCGGTCGTCAGGACCAGATCTCCGGAGCCGGGCCGGACGACCGCCGCGTCGTCCCCGATCGGGACGACGACCTCCGGACCGGCGCCGGACAGCACCTTGCGCACGGCCGAGAGCAATCCGTCCTCGGTGAGCTCCACGGATAGAAAGGCCTTTCCGCCCCAGCCACTCTCGCGCCGGACGGCGCGGGAAGTGCGGGGGGTCCGTTCGATAGACTCTAATGTTCCCACCACGTACCAACGCCCCCGCGGCGTTCCGAGGCAGGCAACGAGGAGGCCCGAGTGGCGCAGGTGTTCCACGACCCGACCCCGGAGGAGCTCCGGACGTTCACGGAGCAGATGCCCGAGGCGCGCATCACCGAGTTCGGCAACGTGAACGTGCAGACGACCGTGCTGTCTCGGAGCGCCGGCAGCACCTACGTCGTCGACCGCCCCTCCAGCGGGAAGGTCATGGCGCGCGAGGACTACGAGCGGGTCGCCGCGATGCAGGACGCGTACCTCGCCGAGCACGACGTGATCCAGATCGACGGGTGGATCGGCAACGACCCCGAGCTGCGGACCCGCGCCCGCCTCGTGATGGAGAAGCGCTACGCGAACATCGCGGGCATGCAGCGGAAGCTCTACTTCCCGCGCGACGACGGCGAGGAGCCCGAGGTCCAGGTGTTCTACACGCCGGGCCTCGCCGCGCCGGGCTTCCCCGACGACCGGGTGATCGCGGTCGACCTGGACTCCTACGTGACGCGGGTCCTGCACTCGGACTACTTCGGGGAGTCCAAGAAGGGCGGCCTGCGGATGTGGAACGACATCGTCTACGGCAAGGGAGGGCTCGCCCTGCACGCCGGCCTCAAGGTGATCCCGACGCCGCACGGCGAGAAGGTCTTCATGATCATCGGGCTGTCGGGGACCGGCAAGACCACCACGACGTTCACCACGCAGAACGGCTCCCGGCCGATCCAGGACGACTTCGTCGGGCTGCTGCCCGGCGGGCGCGCGTTCGGCACGGAGAACGGATGCTTCGCGAAGACGTTCGGGCTCGATCCGGGGTTCGAGCCGTCGATCCACGGCGCGGTGATCAAGCCGAGCGCGTACCTCGAGAACGTCTCCCAGGACGACGACGGGCGGGTCGATTTCTTCAACGAGCACTACACGAAGAACGGCCGCGCGGTCTTCGAGATGCAGGACCTCCTGTCCTACGAGGACGCGCGCAACGTCGGGCCGGTCGACTACCTCCTGATCCTCAACCGGAACGAGAACATCATCCCGGCGGTGGCGAGGCTGTCCCAGGAGCAGGCGGCGGCGTACTTCATGCTCGGCGAGACGACGGGCACCGCGGCCGGCGGCGCGGCCGAGGAGGGCAAGTTCCTCCGGGTGCCCGGCACGAACCCGTTCTTCCCCCTCCCCCACGGCTTGCAGGGCAACCGACTGCTCGACCTCCTGGCGACGCATCCGATCGAGACCTACCTGTTGAACACCGGCCGGGTCGGGGGCACCGACGGCGACGACCGCTCGAAGAAGGTGAAGATCCCGCACACGTCCGCCTGCGTGAAGGGCATCGCCGAGGGCTCCATCACCTTCGACGAGGATCCGGACTTCGGCTACCTGGTGGCCTCGGAGGTGCCGGGGTTCGACGATCCGGAGCTGCTGCAGCCGCGCCGGCTGTACGAGCGGGAGGGGCGCTCGGACGAGTACGCCGGGATCGTCGAGCGGCTGAAGGCCGATCGCGTCGAGCATCTCCAGCGATTCACGGAGCTGTCGGAGGAGATCATCAAGGCCGTCGGCTGACGGCCGCTCACTCCGGCGACGGGTCCTGCGCGGCCCCCGGGTCCTCCGCATCGCTCGACGGACGGTGGCCGAGGAACCATCCCCCGATCAGCTGCAGCACGGCGAGCACGGCGAACAGCACGACGAACCAGGAGTAGCTCGACACGTCCTCCCGCGTGAACCGCTGGCCGTCGGCCGACGTGCCGGGCGCGAAGGCGAACACCCAGAAGAGCCCGGCGAACGCGAACCACATCCCGACGCGTCCGGTCCGGTAGAGCGCATAGAGCACCTGATCGGCCACCGCCGTGGAGGCGAACGGCCGCCGCGCCCAGATCAGCATCGAGCGGATGCCGAACGCGGTGAGCACGACGGCGATCGTGAGTTCGAACACCCTCACGTCGTCGTGGCCAGCTCGGCCTGCACCTCCTCGTCGCTCACCTGGTCGAACCGCTCGTACCACTCTCCCACGGCGGAGAACCGTGCCGGCGTCGCGAGGATCACGACCCGGTCGGCCGCCGCCGCGAGGCGCGCTCGACCAACTCGGGCGGCGCGACCGGGGCGGCGAACACCACCTCCGCGGCGCCCTGGGCGCGCGCCGAGGCGATGGCCGCGAGCCCCGTACCGCCGGTGGCGACCCCGTCGTCCACGATGACCGCGGCGCCCGCGTGCAGATCGAGGGGCGGCCGGCCGGCGCGGTAGAGCTCCGTGCGGCGGGCGACCTCCGCTCGCTCGCGATCGATCTCGGCGTCGAGGTAGCGCTGGGGCACCCCGAGCCGCGCGATCAGCGCCTCGTCGAGGATGACGACACCCGGTGCCACGGCGCCCAGCCCGAGCTCCGGCTGGAACGGCGCGCCCAGCTTCTTCGGCACGATCACATCGAGGGCGGCGCCGAGGGCGCGCGCCACCGGCGAGGCCACGATCACGCCGCCGCGAGGGATGCCGAGCACCACCGCGGGGCCGGTCACCACGGCCGCGACCGCGGCCGCGAGTCGTGCTCCGGCGTCGGTCCGATCGACGAACCGCACGCCGCTCATGATGCACCACCGGGGAGGCGCTCGCGTTGCGCCCCTTCGGGAGCCGGGGCTAGCATGACCTCCCCGCGACGACAGGAGGGATCGCACCGTGGTGAACGCCTACATCCTGATCCAAACCGAGGTTGGCAAGGCGGCGGCCGTGGCGAGCGAGGTGCGGTCGATCGACGGCGTGACCGACGCCGAGGATGTGACGGGTCCCTACGACGTGATCGTGCGCGCCGAGGCGAAGACCGTGGATGCGCTGGGCAAGCTCGTCGTGGCGCGGATCCAGTCGGTCGAAGGCATCACGCGAACGCTGACCTGCCCGGTGGTCCACCTGTAGCCGCTCCGGCCCTCACGATCCCGCATCGCCCTGCAGCTCGCGGACGCGCACGTCCTTGGCCCGCTCGTCGCGGTGCCGCTCGATCGCCAGGTCGACGAGGCGCTCGATCAGATCCGGATACGACAGCCCGCTCGCTTCCCACAGCTTCGGGTACATCGAGATCGACGTGAACCCGGGGATCGTGTTCAGCTCGTTCAGCCAGAGCTCGTCGTCGCCGCGGAGGAAGAAGTCGACGCGCGCCATGCCGGCGCACTCGACCGCGAGGAACGCGGCGATCGCCATCCGCTGCACGCGCTCCTGCACCGCCGGGCCGATCCGCGCCGGGATCACGAGCTCCGCACCGTGCTCGTCGAGGTACTTCGCCTCGTAATCGTAGAACGCGCGCCGAGGCACGATCTCGCCGGCGAGCGACGCGACCGGGTCGTCGTTGCCGAGCACCGCGCACTCGATCTCATGGATCGGTTCGATCCCGTGTTCGACGACGGCCTTCGGCGCGTAGCGGAACGCCTCCTCCATGCCCGCATCGAGCTCCTGCCGTCCGTGCACCTTCGTGATGCCGACGGAGGAGCCGAGCGTCGCGGGTTTCGTGAACACCGGATAGCCGAGCGCCTCGATCCGAGCGCGGGCGCCCTCCGGATCCTCCCGCCACGCCGGCTCCCGCACGACCTCGTGCGGCACGACCGGAAGACCGGCGGCGGCGAACAGCACCTTCTGGACGGCCTTGTCGAGCCCCAGCGCGGAACCCAGCACCCCCGCCCCCACGTACGGGACGCCGGCGAGCTGCAGCAGCCCCTGCATCGCACCGTCCTCGCCGTAGGGACCGTGCAGCACCGGGAACACCACGTCGATCGGCGCGCGCGATCCGTCGGCGAGCGCCAGCTCCCCGACCCCCTCGCGCTCCACGAGTTCGGCCGCCGGGCCCGAGGACGCCGTCACCTCCGGCATCCGGCCGGTCTCGGACGGGAGCGCGGGCGGCCCGGGCAGCACGTGCCAGCGGCCGTCCCGGGTGATCCCGATCGCGAGGACGTCGTTGCGCGCCGGATCGAGGGCGTCGATCACCGATCGAGCCGAGAGGCACGAGATCTCGTGTTCGGCGGAACGCCCGCCGAACAGCACCGCGATGCGGCGCTTCGCCATCACACCTTCTCCAGGGCGCGCAGCATGTCGTCGAGCAGGTCCTCGGGATCCTCGAGGCCGATGCTGATCCGCACGAGACCGTCGGTGATGCCCGCCGCGCGGCGCGCCTCCGGCGCGTACTGACGGTGCGTCGTCGAGGCCGCGTGGCCGACGAGCGTGTGCGAGCCGCCGAGGCTCGTCGCGACCCAGGCCAGCTCGAGCGCGTCGCAGAACGCCGCGCCGCCCTCGACGCCGCCGGCGACCTCCACGGCGAACATGCCGCCGCACCCGTTCGGCAGCAGGCGCGCGGCGACCGCGTGATCGGGATGCGACGCGAGACCGGGATGGTGGACGCGTTCGACCTTCGGGTGCCCCTCCAGCTCGGTGGCGATCCGCAGGGCGCTCGCCGAATGGCGCTGCATCCGCAGGCCGAGCGTGATGATGCCGCGCATCGCGAGCCATGCTTCGAAGGGAGCCATCGTGCCGCCCGTGTCGATCACCGTGTCGCGGAGCAGCCCGCGCCCGGCGTCGTCGCACGCGATCACGCCGCCGGTGTGGTCGTGGTGCCCGCCGAGGTACTTCGTCGTGGAGTGCAGCGAGAACGCGAACCCGTGCCGCGCCGGAACGCACAGCGCCGGCGAGGCGAACGTGTTGTCGACCGCCGCGGGCACGCCGTGCCGCAGGCACAACGCGCCGAGGGCGTCGAGGTCGGCGACCGCCATCGTCGGGTTCGCGATCGTCTCCGTGTAGAAGAGCGCGGCGCCCGGCAACGCCTCGGCGACGCGGTCCAGATCGTGCCCATCCACCAGATCGACCGTCACGCCGAAGCGCGGCAGCACCTTCGTGGCCAGCGCGAACGCGCCTCCGTACAGCGCGTTCGTCGCGACGATCCGGTCGCCGGCGCGGACGTGGGCGGTCCACAGGGTATGGATCGCGGCCATCCCGCTCGAGAAGCTCATCGCGGCCGGCGTGTCCTCGAGCGACGCCACCAGCCGCTCGAACGCGTCGAGCGTCGGGTTCCCGTAGCCCCGCGTGTACGTGTAGCCCGGCCGCCGGAACGCGATCGTCTCGGCGTACGCCTCCGCATCGTCGAACCGGAAGGTCGACGTCTGGTAGATCGGCACGCTCGGCGTCTGCTGCTCCACCGGCGGCAGCGACGCGCCGTGGACCGCGCGCGTCTGGAACCCCGGGTCCCGGTCGGTCACCCGACCAGCCTAGCCGCCCGGGGCCCAGCGCTTCGGATAGCGGTCGCGCAGGTCGGCGGCCATCTGCCCGAGCACCGTCATGACCTCCCCGGTCATCTCCTTCAACGCCCGGTAGTCGTCGGCCTCCGCGCGCCGCGCCGAGAGGTCGATCGGCTCGCCGACGCGCACCCAGATCGGCCGGCCCGGCTTCAGCGAGCCCGGGCCGGACTTCTGCCACACGGGCGCCGAGCCCCAGCTCACCATCGGGATGATGGGAACCCCGGCGGCCAGCGCGAGCCGGACCGTGCCGGTCTTGCCCTGCATGGGGAGCCCGTCCGGCCGATCCGTGACGGTGCCTTCGGGATAGACCAACACGACCTCCCCGGCGGCGAGCGCCTCCTCCGCGCGACGCAGGGGCGTGCGGTCGCCGGTCCCGCGATCGACGGGGATCTGGCGTACACCGCGCAGGACGGTCCCGACGAGCCGGACGTCGAACAGGTCCCGCTTCGCGAGGAACCGGGGCCGGCGGCCCGCCTTCACGACGGCGTAGGCGTTCGCGATCGGATCGAGGTACGAGGCGTGGTTGCACGCGATCAGCGCCGGGCCCTCCGCCGGGATCCGCTCGATGCCCTCGAACCGCCAGGCGAACAGCAGCCACGCAGGGGGGATCACGACGAGCCACGCGGCCGGGTACCAGGGCTCGGGCACGGCTGGGAACCTCCTCGCGGTGGTCGTCCGGCGGGCGCCGTGAGGGTATCGCACGGCTCGGCTAGGCTGGCGACGCGTGCGCGCGATCGTCCTGCCCGTGAAGTCGCTCGACGAGGCGAAGACCCGGCTGGGGCCGGTCCTCTCGCCGCTGGAGCGTGCCGCGCTCACGCTCGCGATGCTCGAGGACGTCCTGGACGCCACCTCGCTGCTCCCCGGATGGGAGAGCTGGGTCATCTCGCCGGACGAAGCCGTGTTGGAGGTCGCCGCCCGCCGGGGCGCCGAGCCGATGCGCGAGGAGTCGCCTCCGCTCCTGCAAGCCATCCGTCAGGCCGAGGCGGAGGCGGCCGGCCGGCAGCTCGACGCGCTCGCCGTCCTGCTGCCCGATACGCCGCTCGTCACGGCCGCGGCGCTCACGCGCGCGATCCACACGCTGGGGCCCGTGGTGGTTGCGCCCTCGGCGGACGAGACCGGCACGAACCTGCTGCTGCGGCGTCCGCCGGGCGCGATCGAGGCCCGGTTCGGCCCCGATTCCTACCGCAAGCACCTGCAGGCGGCGGCCGAGGCGGACGTGCCGGTCGCCGTGGTCGAGCATCCCGAGCTGGGGTTCGACGTCGACGTGCCGGAGGATATCCTCGCCGTGCTGACGGCCCGGCGGGCGGGTCGCACGCGCGAGGTGCTGCGCGAGCTCGACGTGCCGGCACGGCTGCAGGTGCGCTCGATCGATCGGGGAGGCGCCGATGCAGGGAACGATCAAGGAGTTCGATGAGACGGCCCGGACCGGCTCGCTGCTGACCGACGACCGGACGGAGATCGCGATCGACGAACGGTCGCTGCAGGAAGACGCCATCCGGACGCTGCGCTTCGGTCAGCGCGTCCGCTTCGACGTCGAAGAGGAGGATGGCACGAAGGTCGCGCGGCGCCTCACGATCGCCACCTTCGAGTGAGGCGACGATGCCTAGCCGAGGACCTGGGCCCGGAACTCCTTGCCCGGCGTGAACGCGGGCAGGTCGCGGGCCGGCACCACGATCGGGACATCCGGCTTCCGGGGGTTCCGCGCGATCCGCTCGTTCCGATGCTTGCGTTCGAACGTCCCGAAGTCCGCGAGCGTCACCCGCTCGCCGCGGACCACGGCGTCGCGGATCGCGTCGATCGAGCCGTCGATCACCCTCGCGACATCGGCCTTCGACAGACCGGTCCTCTTCGCGACCTCTGAGACCAGGCCACCCTTGTTCATCGCGTTCCCCTCCGACGAGCGGGTCGTGACCCCACCGTAGTCCTGCGCCGCAATCAAGGTCAATCCCGCAGGTGGGCCCGCCGGTAGGCCCGCGGTCGGCCACAGATGCCTCGGAGGGCCGTTCGCTCCTGTAGGCTGGCTCGCTGGTGGCGGGTGGTGTAATCGGCAGCACGACAGGTTCTGGCCCTGTTAGTCGGGGTTCGAGTCCCTGCCCGCCAGCTTCCGAGGGGTACCCGTTGAGGAGATGACGCCGTGAGCCAGGACGCCCAGCGCATCCCCGTGACGCTCATCCCGGGCGACGGCATCGGCCCCGAGTGCGTCGAGGTCGGCCCGCCGGATCGTCGAGGCGACCGGCGCCCCGATCGCCTGGGAGGAGCACGAGGCGGGCGCGGAGGTCTTCAAGAAGGGCCTGCCCGTCCGGCGTGCCGCGCGACACGATGGACTCCATCTCGCGGACGCGCGTCGCGCTGAAGGGCCCGCTCGAGACGCCGGTGGGGTTCGGCGAGAAGTCGGCGAACGTCACGCTCCGCAAGCTCTTCGAGACGTACGCGAACGTCCGCCCGGTCCGCGAGATGCCGGGCGTGACGACGCCGTACAGCGGCCGCGGCGTCGACCTGGTGATGGTGCGCGAGAACGTCGAGGATCTCTACGCGGGCATCGAGTACCTCCAGACGCCGGGCACCGCCGAGGCGCTGAAGTTGATCAGCGTGAAGGGCTCGGAGCGGATCGCACGGTTCGCGTTCGAGTACGCCCGCAGCGTCGGCCGCACGAAGGTCGCGTGCGCCACGAAGGCCAACATCATGAAGTTCACCGAGGGGAACATGAAGCGGGCGTTCGAGAAGGTGGCGCCCGACTACCCGGAGATCGAGCCGTGGCACGTGATCGTCGACAACTGCGCGCACCAGCTGGTGAAGCGGCCGGAGCAGTTCGAGGTGATCGTCACGACGAACATGAACGGCGACATCCTGTCGGATCTGTCCAGCGCCCTGATCGGCGGGCTGGGCTTCGCGCCCAGCGCGAACATCGGCAACGAGGCCGCGATCTTCGAGGCGGTCCACGGCTCGGCGCCGAAGTACGCCGGCAAGGACGTGATCAATCCCGACGGCCGTGATCCTCTCGGCCGTGCTGATGCTGCGCTACCTCGGGCTGTTCGACGAGGCGGCGGCGATCGAGCACGCGATCTTCGTCACCCTCGAGGCGGGCATCCTCACCGGCGACGTCCTGGGCTACGACCGCGGCACCCCGACGACCGCGTACACGGACGCGGTGATCGGCAACCTCGGCAAGCGCACCGAGACCTGGGACATCCGCGAGGTCCGGCCGCTCGAACTCCCCCAACTGGATCCGGCGCCCGACTACGTCCGGCCGTCGAGCCGCGCGGTCGTCGGCCTCGACGTGTTCGTCGAATCGCCGATGTCGCCCGCCGAGCTCGGATCGTCCTTGATGGAGCTGACCCACGACACGAACCTGTCGCTGAAGATGGTCTCGTCACGGGGCACGAAGGTCTTCCCGCCGACCGGCGCCCTGACCGAGAGCGGCGACCACTTCCGCTGCCGGTTCATCATCAAGCAGGACCCCGGCGACCTTTCGGACGACGACGTGCATGCGCTGCTGACCCGGATCTCGAGGCGGCATCGCTGGATGCACATCGAGAAGCTCCAGGAGTTCGACGGGGAGCTCGCGTTCACGCGCGACCAGGGCGAGGACTGACCGGCGACCGATCGGTCGAACGGCGGCAGGTACGTCAGGCAGGTGACGCGCCCGTCCAGGACATCCAGGCGCCACGCCGATCCCTTGCGGTACCCCATCGGCTCGTCGGCCCGCTCGACGCCCCGTTCGATCAGATCATCGATCAAGCCGCGGACGACGTCTCCGTGCGTGCAGAGCGCGGCCGGACCGTCGGCGGCCGTCGCGAGGACCCACGCTTCCGCTCCGGAGGGAGGCTCGGCCTCGGACAGCTCGCGGGCGATCGTGATGTCGATGCCGCGGGCGTCGGCGAAGGGCTCCAGCGTCTGGATGCATCGCAGGAACGGGCTCGAAACGAGCCGGGTGAACGGCACGTCGGCCAGATGCTCGGCGAGTCGTCTCGCCTGCGTGCGGCCGGTCTTCGACATCGGCCGGAGCTCGTCGGGTTCGTTCGCCGGCCATCCCTTCCGCGCGAACGCGTTGCCGTGGCGGATCAGGTAGACGGGCATCGTGACCGCCCCCGGTGGCGGGAGCCCGCCGCCCCGGCGGCGCAGCAGCGACCGGTCGTGGGCGTACGTCAGCAGGTCGCCGGCCTCGTCGAGGGACACCCAGCGGGCGTCGTCGATCTCGTGGCCCGCGTGCGGCTCGGCGCCCTCCGGCGGGGTCATCTCCCAGTAGCGCACGACCTTCGGCCGGCCGCGCGCGTCCACGTACGTGATGGCGCCGAGGTCCGCGCCGAACAGGCAGACGAGCCCCGTCTCCTCCTCCACCTCCCGGGCCGCGGCGGCGCGTTCGTCCTCGCCGGGCTCGAGCTTCCCCTTCGGGAACGACCAGTCGTCGTAGGCGGGGCGGTGCACGAGGACGACGTCCGTCGCCTGCCGGCCTCCGCGAACGATGAGGCCGCCCGCGGCGCGGACCAACCTCACATCCAGCTCCGGAGGGCGGGATCGTTCAGGCTGCGCCACGCGGGACGCCAGCGACCGCCCGCCGCACGGCCCTCCTCGCGTTCCGCCGCGGCGAGACGCCGGGCGAGGCGCACGGCCTCGTCGTGCCCGATCTGACCGTCCGCCCAGGAGCGGAGCCACGCGGCGACGGCGACGGCGTCCTGATGGGCGCCGAGCACCGCTTGCACGCGCTTCGCCGCGAGGGCGAACCGTGCGACGTCGGGTCCCCCGATGGGCGCCAGCACCTCGGCCGCGTACCGGACGCGCTTCGCACGGATGCGGATCACGTGCAGCGTGGCGTCGCCGGGATCCGGGCCGGCGGCACGGACCTCCCGTCGGAGCGCCCGCAGCCGTCGATGCACGAGGGGCGCGAGCGTCGGGGAGGCCGGCGCGTCCGCGGCGGGACCCGGGCGCGGCTCGCTCGCGGCCTGCTCGAGCCGGCCGCGGAGCGCCACGTACCGCGCCGATCCGAGGGTCACCCGCAGCACGTCGGCGGCGGCCTCCGCCTCGCGCCCGAGGGCCGAACGGAACGGCTCGGCCGACGAGACCTCGACCGAGGACAACGGCTCGAGCCGGCGGTCGATCCGGGCCCGCAGCACGTCCACCTCGCGGACGCTCCCGAGCGCGCGCGCGAGCCACCGGAGCTCGCGGCGGAGCGACTCGGCCCACGCCGGATCGAGGACACCGGCGAACGAGCGGAGATCCGAGCGCAGCCGGCGGGTCGCCACACGCATCCGACGGACCCCCTCGGGGTCCTGGCCCGCGGCCGCAACCGGCTCGGCGCGAGCGAGCCGTCGGATCGACGCCGCGAGGGCGGCCCGGACGGCCGCCTCGGCCGTCACGCCGTCGTCGATCACGACGACGTCGGGGGCGGCCGGGGCCGCGCCCGTCGTCACGGCTTGGCCCGGTCCTCGGCGAGCCGGCGGAACTCCACCTGGGCGTCGGTCCCCGTCGTCGGCTCCGCCTTCGCCCAGCCGTCGCGCCGGAGCTCCCACGCGAGCACGTCGTCCCGCAGGTCGAGCGCGATGATCTCGTCGAGACGGCCCTTCAGCTCGGGATCGACGACCTCCGTGACGCACTCCACCCGGTGGTCCAGGTTCCGCGGCATGAGGTCGGCGGACCCGATGAGGTGCCGGGCCTCCTCGCCGACACCGAAGCGGAAGATCCGCGAGTGCTCGAGGTACCGGCCGACGATCGAACGGACGCGGATCCGCTCGGAGAGGCCGGGCACACCCGGCCGGAGGCAGCAGATGCCGCGGACGATGAGGTCGATCCTGCACCCCCGCTGGGAGGCCTCGTAGAGCGCGTCGATCATCGGCGCGTCGACCAGGGAGTTCATCTTCATGGCGATGCGGCCGTCCGGGCGGCTCTGCTCCTCGATCAGCTCCATCAGGCTCCGGCGCAGGGTCACCGGCGCCACGAGGATCCGGCGGTAGTCGGCCTGGTTCGAGTACCCGGTCAGGTAGTTGAAGAGGTCGGCGACGTCGGCGGTCAACTCCGGCTCGGCCGTCAGCAGGCCCAGATCCTCGTACAGACGCGCGGTGTCCGAGTGGTAGTTGCCCGTGCCGACGTGGCAGTAGCGCCGGATCGAGCCGCCCTCGTCACGGACGACGAGGGAGACCTTCGCGTGGGTCTTCAGGCCGACGACGCCGTACACCACGTGCACGCCGGCCTGCTCGAGCACGCGGGCCCACGTGATGTTGGCCTCCTCGTCGAAGCGAGCCGTGAGCTCGACGAGCGCCGCGACCTGCTTGCCCGCTTCGGCGGCGCGCACGAGCGACCGCACGATCGCGCTGTCCTTGTCCGACGTCCGGTAGAGGGTCTGCTTGATCGCGAGCACCTGGGGGTCGCGGGAGGCCTGGTCGACGAACAGCTCGACCGACGTGTCGAACGCGTCGTAGGGATGCTGGACGAGGATGTCGCCCTGACGGAGCTCGCTGAAGATGTCCGTCCGCCCGGCGACCGCCGCCTGCAGCCGGCGCTGCGTCTTCCCGCTCCAGGGTTCGTACTTCAGATCCGGACGGTCGAGGCTCGTCAGCTGGAACAGGTCGGAGAGGCCGAGCGGCGAGCGGAACACGTAGACGTCGAGCTGATCCAGCTCGAGCTCCTCGCGCAGGAGGTGGCGCGTCGCCTTCGGCATCGTGCGCGGCACCTCCAGGCGCACCGCCTCCGGTGAGCGTTCGCGTTGGCGAAGGATCGACTCGATCTGCGACAGGAGGTCTTCGGCCTCGTCGATCTCGAGCTCGAGATCGGCGTCGCGTGTGATCCGGAACGGGTGGACCGCGGCGATCTGCATGCCCGGGAACAGCATCTCGGCGTGCGCGGCGATCACCTGCTCGATCGGCACGAATCGTTCGCCGTCCGGCAGCGACATGAAGCGGGGCAGGTTCGGGGGGACCTTCACCCGGGCGAACCGCTCGACGCCGGTCGCCGGGTCGCGGACCTCCACCGCGAGGTTCAACGACAGGTTCGAGATGTACGGGAACGGATGCACCGGGTCGACGGACAGGGGCGTCAGGATCGGATACACGCGTTCCTCGAAGGCCGCGCGGACATGGAGCATCGCGGCCTCGTCGAGCTGCCCCCAGTCGAGGATGCGGATGCCGGCGTTCGCGAGCCGGGGACGGAGGGACCGCGACCACGTGTGGTGCTGGCGCGCCAGCAAGGTCCGCACGCGCTCGCTGATCCGCTCGAGCTGCTCGGACGGCGTCATGCCGTCGGGCGAGGTCGGCGGCAGCCCCGCGCGCACCTGTTCCTTCAGGCCGGCCACGCGGATCTGGAAGAACTCGTCCAGGTTGTCCTGGAAGATCGCCAGGAAGCGGACCCGCTCCAGCAGCGGCAGGTCGCCGTTCTCGGCGAGCGCCAGGACGCGGGCGTCGAACTCGAGCCACGACAACTCTCGGTTGTCGAACCGCTCGCGCGGCGGCACCTCCGCAACGCGTTCGGGAACGACCGGCCGGACGGTGGTCATCGGGAGGGGTCCTTCGTCTTCGGGGATCGAATCGTACCTCCGGAACCCTGGCGCGGAAGGACCGCTGGTATCCTGAGCGCCGCCCCGACCTGGCACGGTCCCATCGTCTAGGGGCCTAGGACACCACCCTCTCAAGGTGGAGACACGGGTTCGAATCCCGTTGGGACTACCGCGCTCTTCGGTTCCCTCGGTCGGGTCGCGTGCGAACGTCGCGTCCCCTCGAAGGTCAACGACCCGTCAGGCTCAGACCTCGTCCACCTTCCGGCGGCTGATGGCGAGCCCGGCGATCCCGAGGACCAGGAACGCGCCCAGCCCGATCAGCGGCGCGGACGACATCCCGGTGAACGCCGTGCCCGGGCCGGTCGATCCCGACGTCGCGCTCGGCGGACCGGTCGTCGTCGAGGAGCTGGTTCCGCTCGGAGGCGTCGAGCTGCTGCTCGACGGGGGCGGCGACGTCGAGGTGCTCGAGGTCGGCGGAGGACTCGTCGGCGGAGGACTCGTCGGTGGCGGCGAGGTGGGCGGAGGAGACGTGGGCGGCGGGGACGTCGGAGGAGGACTCGTCGGTGGCGGGGACGTCGGCGGTGGAGTCGGGTGCGTGCAATCGATCCCCAAGGTCACCGTGACCGGAGGAGCTGTCGTTGGCGCCGTCGGCCCAATGCCAGGACACCGTCCAGCGTCCGCGGTCCCCGAGGCCGCGCCCGGGAAGGTCTCGGTTCCGACCTGGACCGGCGTGGTACCCGGGATCGACTGGCCGACGGCGACCGACGCCCGATTGGAGGCGGTGATCGTTGCCGGGCCCCATCCGGGCGGGCCTTGCTGGTTGTACCAGGTCACGAGTTGATCCCCGGCCGGCGTGCACGTCACCGTGCCCGTCACGAGGGCGTCGTGGGCGAACGCCGGCGACGCACCGAGCACGACCGCGGCGATCGCCCCCACGATCACGACCAGAGCCCGTTTGCGATCCATGTGTTACCTCCAGTTCCCGTTCATCCGACGCCCCACACCGAGCGAACCGACCGAGAACAAGTGCTCAGGTGTCGTGCGTGCGGACGGCCGGCCCTCCCAAGGACCTCATCCCACCCATCACGGCCCCGATGGCCTTCGGACGGCATCGTGCCGACCCTCTCCCCTCGTTCGCCACCGATTCGTACGTGCCACACCGTACCGCCAGAAGCGCCCGGCCACCAGCGCTCGGGGAAGTTGTTTGGCCATCCGCCCAGATATCACGGGCGCGGGGACCGCTTCGAGGGCTCAGCCGTGCTGAACGAGCAGCCGACCTCCCTGCCAGCGCAAGACGAGGTGGACCACCTGACCGGAGGAGTCCGTCGGGACGATCTGGCCGTTCACCGTCAGCTCGGTCCCGGCCCCGTTGCCGATCGTGAGGTCCATCGTCTGCCGCCCGGCGAACCGGACCGTTTCGCCCGGCTGGTAGCTGCGGCCCGCACCCAGGGAAGCGCCGTCCGCGGTGGCCGCCACCCAGCTCCGGGCGCTGAACACCAGGAGGGCGTGGATCCCCGACGGACGCGTCACGTGCGGCCCGGTCGATGCCGGGTGGTTCGGTTGGATCGGTGCTGCGGCCGATGCTCCCGGCGGCGAGGCGAACGTCGGCGGCGAGCCCTCACGGGCGCGTGCCCATGCGCCCGCGAGGACGGCGAGCGTCGCGACCGACACCACCGCGGCCGTGCGCCACGATCGTCGGGGCGGCCGCGACACGCTGATCGGCGGCAGCGGTGCCGGTTCGTCGTCATCCTCCGCGTCGGACGCATCGAGGAACGGACGGGGATCGAGGCCGAGGTACTCCGCGTACTCGCGAAGGAAGAACCGCCGGTAGATCCGTCCGGGATACGGGTCGAGCGACGCATCCTCCTCGAGCGCCTGGAGGTAGCGCGGCCGGATCATCGTCTCGGTCGCGGCCTCCTCGATGGTGCGCCCCAGCTCTTCGCGAGCGTCATGCAGCGTCGGTCCGATGTCGGCGCGATGTTCGACCGGTCCCTCGACCAGCGAGAGCGGGTGGATCTGCTCGCCGGCGCCGTCCTCCAGGAGCGCCCCGCAGAACGCGCAGGCGAAACCATGCCCGGCGGGTTCGACGTGCTCGGCATCGAGCCGAGCGCCGCACACCAGGCATGACGCCTCTTGGGCGTGCGCGACCGCAGATCGGATGCTGCTCACTCCTCACGCTGTCGAGCGAGCTGACCCGCCGGTACCCGTCGGCCCGGCGGGGAAGATCGGCCATGGTTCCGCCCTAACGGATACTCCCAACGCGCGCGAAGCGCAACCCACCAGTTCGGCCGACGTGCGCGTCGTCCGTAGAGTGTCGCCGTGGGAGATGGCCCGTCGGTGTCGGACGTCTGGACGGCGCTCGAACGGACGGCCTTCCGGTGGACACGACGGGGCCTCGTCGTGCGCGAGGATCGACGGAGCGATCGACCGGCGTCGCTCTGGACGCTCGTGCACGTGCTGTGGGCGGCCTGCGACGGAGCCGACGCCGGCGTGAGCGCGCCGATCGCCGAGTTGACGGACCTCCTCGAACGGTACCGTCGCGGCGCCGGGTACGCGCCGTCGTGGCGCGCCGGCCGCCGGTACTTCGACGACGACGCGTGGCTCGGGCTCGCGTCCCTCCGGTTGGCAGCCACCACCGGTGCGGCGGCGCATCGCGAGCGCGCCGCCATGGTGCTCCGATTCGTGCGCACCGGCGAGGATCCGGCCGGCGGGATCCGTTGGGTCGAGGGCCGCAGCACCCGCAACGCGTGCAGCACCGCGTCGGCGGCATGGCTCGCGCTGCTCGTCGACGGGCCGGACGACCGCGCGTTCGCCGAGCGGATCATCGATTGGCTCGTCGCGACGCTCCTCGGCCCCGACGGCCTGATCGCCGATCGCATCGATCGCGGTCGGATCGACCGCACGGTGTGGTCGTACAACCAGGGCGCGACGGCGGCGGCGTTGCGTCTCCTCGGGCGAGGCGACGACGCCGCCGCGATCGCGGCGGCGTCGCTCGCGACGTTCACCGGAGAGCGGCGGTGGCGCGAGCCACCGCCGTTCCTGGCGATCTGGCACCGCGCGCTGCTCGACGACCCGGCGACGCGGTCCGATGGGCTCGCGTCGCTCCGCGAGCACGTCGATCGCATGCGGCGCGACGCGTTCGATGCCGCCACGGGCACGTTCACGCGCGGTGGTATCGGGACCTACGACGGCCGGAGCACGATCGACCACGCGGCGTCGGTGCAGTTGCTGGCGATGGACGCCTCGGCTCGCTGAGGGTCAGTCCCGACGTTCGCCGACGATCGGATGCGTGTGGCAGTCGCAACGGTCATCGGAGCAGCCCGGTCCGCGCTGCCTCCCGGGCTCCCAGATCAGGTCGCGGTCGTCCTCGGCCAGCAGGTACCGGCAGCCGCATCCGTAGCAGACGTCGTGCAGCACCTGATGCCATGCACCGGAAGCATCTTGGCGCTCGGGGAGCGCGAGGACCTTCCCCATCCAGGACCCCCTACGACCATCCAATCCTGCTCCCGCTCGCCGGCGAGCGCAAGGACGTCAGCAGCCGTAGACGTTGACCCAGTGTGGCCCGGGGCCGACCGCCACGCCCCGGCTCTTCGCGAGCGCCCGCAGCCGCTGCCGGTAGATGTGCATCGCCGGATGCGGGAAGTCCGCGTGGACGAGGCAGCGCCAGCTCGGCACGCGCTCGTATCGGAACGGGCTGTAGAGCGTCTCGTGGTGGCCGATCACGTTCCGGATCCCGATGTGGAACGTCTGCATCAACCACAGCGTCAGCCGCAACGACGACCGCATCTGGGCCTGGTCGCCGAGGACCATCGCGTCGCTCGTGCCGACGTGCTCGATGCCGATCGCCGTGTAGTTCATGCCGACCGCGTGCCGGCATCGTGTTCCCAGCGGCACGAGTTGGTAGATGGTGCCGTCGCGGTCGATCACGAAGTGCGCACACGTTCCGGGGAGCTCGCCGTTGTGTCGCGCGTTCGACGCGAACGTGTTCCATGCCCCCTGGAACGTCAGGCCGGCCGTGTAGTGCTCGACGATCACCTTCGGATCCGAGAGGCGCCAGGTCCGCGCGCCGTAATGGCGAGCGGAGTACGCGGCCATCTCGGCCTTCCTGCGCGCGCCGAACGGGATCGGCCGCCACACGATCGCCGGGCGGACCGCGGCGGCCGCGGCATGCGGCGAGGCCTGGATGCCCTGGGCGGACGGCGGTGCGGCGGCGGCGGACAGCAGCGAGAGGACGGCGACCATGCCCGCCACCGCGCTCCTCATCGCGCGACGGCCCGGATCCGAGCGACGGAGCGCTCCTTGCCGAGGAGCTCCATCGACTCCGGCAGCGGCGGGGACACGTTCGAGCCGGTCACCGCCGCGCGGATCGGCTGCCAGCCCTTCGTCCGGCTCAGGCCGGCGCGCGTCGCCAGATCGTCCAGCGTCGTCGCGATCGCCCCCGTGTCCCATGTGGGAAGTGCATCGAGCGGATCGGCGGCCGCCTTGAGGTATCCCTCGGGGGCCTTCTCGAGCAGCGCCGCCGCGCGCTCGTTCGGCACGACGTCGTCGGAGAACAAGAAGCGCAGGAGGTCGACCACGTCCCGGAGCGTGTGCACGCGCTCCCGCACGAGCGGCATCGCGCGTCGCAGGAGCGCCGGTTCGACGCCGAGTCCGGCCTGCGCGAACAGGTGGACCGACCGCGCCGCCAGCTCGTCGTCGTCGAGCTGCTGCACGTACTGGGTGTTCATCCAGGTGAGCTTCTCGACGTCGAACGCGGCCGGGTTGCTCGACACGCGAGCCAGATCGAACAGCGCGATCATCTCCTCGCGCGGCAGGATCTCCCGGTCGTCGCCCGGCGACCATCCGAGCAGCGCGAGGGAGTTCACGAGCGCCTCGGACAGGTACCCGAGCTCGCGGAACGCCTCGACGCTCGTCGATCCGTGCCGCTTCGACAGCGGTTTGCGGTCCGGACCGAGCACCTGCGGCAGGTGCGCGTACGCCGGCGGCGTCCCGCCGAGGGCCTCGATCACCGCGATGTTCCGCGGAGCGCTCGCCAGCAGGTCGTCCCCGCGCACGACGTGCGTGACGTCCATCAGCATGTCGTCGACCGCGACGGCGAGCAGGAACACCGGAGATCCGTCCGAACGCTGGAGCACGAAGTCGCGCAGGTCCGACGCCGCCCATCGCACCTCGCCCTTGACGAGATCGTGCACGACCCACTCGCGCTCCGGCATCGCGAACCGGACCACGGAGGTGCGGCCCTGCGACTCGAACGCGGCGCGCTCGGCGTCGGTGAGCGTGCGGCACCGACCGTCGTAGCCGGGCGGCTCGCCGCGCGCCAGCGCTCCGGCCCGGCGCTGCTCCAGCTCCTCCGGCGTGCAGTAGCACCGGTAGGCGCCGCCGTCCGCGAGCAAGCGCTCGACCATCTCGCGGTAGATCGCGAGCCGCTCGGACTGCCGGTACGGGCCGTGGTCGCCGCCCGCCTCCGGCCCCTCGTCCCAGTCCAACCCCAGCCAGCGGAGGTCCTCGAGGACCCCGCGGAACGCCTCCTCGGTCACCCGCGAGGCGTCGGTGTCCTCGACGCGAAGGATGAACGTGCCGTCGTGATGACGGGCCCACAGCCACGAGAAGAGGGCGCTGCGCGCGTTGCCGACGTGCAGGGACCCCGACGGAGCCGGCGCGAACCGACACCGAACGCCGGTCACGGCCCGGTCACCCCGTTGCGGAGCGTCCCGACGCCGTCGACCTCGACCTCGACGATGTCCCCGGAGCGGAGCCGCCCGACCCCTTCGGGCGTGCCGGTCAACAGGACGTCCCCGGGCAGCAACGTCATGAACGCGGTGATGTACTCGATCAACGTCGCGACCCCGAACGCGAGGTCCGCGGTGCTCGCGTGTTGGACCACCTCACCGTTCAGGCGGGTCTCGACGAGGACATCCGTCGGATCGACGGTCGTCTCGATCCACGGGCCCAGCGGGCACGAGCCGTCGAACCCCTTCGCGCGCGCCCACTGATCGTTCGTGTGCTGGAGATCCCGGAGCGTCACGTCGTTCGCGCACGTGAAGCCGAGGATGAAGCGCGACGCGTCCTCGGCTCGGACGTTCCGCGCGAGTCGCCCCATCACGACGGCCATCTCGCCCTCGTAGTCGGTCCGCGAGCTGATCGGCAGCAGCCGGATCGGGTCGCCCGGACCGATCACCGCGGTCGACGGCTTGAGGAACAGCAGCGGCTCCTCCGGCACCTCCATGCCGAACTCGGCGGCATGCGCCGCGTAGTTCTTCCCGACGCACACGAGCTTGCTCGGGAGCACGGGCGCCAGGAGCAGCACGTCGTCGAGCGCGACCTGCTCGCCGGTCGGCACGGGGTCTTCGAAGAAGGTCCCGGCCAGGATCTGGATCACGTCCTCGCCCGGGGAGATCGCCCCGGTGGCGATCCGTTCGCCGTGGCGGAAGCGGAGGAGTCGCATGACGCGCGGCAGGCTATCGCGTCACGCGAGCCGCTCGCCGCCGGCGAACGTCGCGCCGACCTGTCGCCAGTAGGCCGCGATCGGCTCCACGAACGCGAGCGAGGACAGCTCCTCGCCCGGCGCCTCGTGCAACGTGAGCTCGAAACTGCCGGTGAACGCCGGACCGAGCTCGACGTCGCGTGAGCGCATCGTGACGAGCTCGTGCAACGCGTCGCCCGCCGACGGGTCGATCGCCGGCAGCCAGCGGGAGTGGAGCATCGGCAGCGCGTTCACGAAGCCGCCGCCCTCGCTCGGGCCCTCGATCGTGAAGCGAGCGTCGATCAGGCGGCGGTCGTTCGCGGCGAGCGTCGCGCCGAGCACGCCGCCGGGCTCCAGGCGCGGACCGGCGCGCCCGACCGTCACGGGCCGCGTCATCCAGATCGACCCGAGCTTCTTCGGGTAGCCCTGGAACCATCCCCGCGCGAGCGCGAAATCCTTATCGACCCAGATCAGGATGCAGCGCGAGAAGGTCCGCCCCTCGTAGCGGCAGCGAACGACCACGAAGCACTCCTTGTATTGACCGCGCACGGGATCCAGGAGCTCCTCGCCGCCGTCGGAGCACGACTGCCAGTCCGCGAAGATCACGGCGACGGCATCGGGTCTTCCTCGGCCGGCTCGACGCCCTCCGGGAGCCAGCGAGCCACCGCGCCCGGCGACGCGCGGTATTCGATCGTGAGGACGTCGCCCGAGTAGTGCCATGGCGGCGCCGGGACGATCGACGCGCGCCCCTCGGGCGAGCGCGGCACCATGAACCCACCCAGCTCCGGCACGCGGCCTATCCTACGGCCCGTGGAAACGCGGAGGGTCGTCCTCGACGGCGCGCCGACGACGGTGCTCCGCGACGGTGACGACCTGGTGGCACCGGACGGCCGACGGATCCCGGCGCGGGACGCGATCCACCTCCCACCGGTCGAACCGACGAAGATCATCTGCGTCCATCTGAACTACGAGAGCCGCCGGGCGGAGTTCCAGGCGTCGCTCGGCGCGGCCCCCACCTACTTCCACAAACCGATCAGCGCCCTGAACGCGCACGGCGGCGATGTGATCCGGCCGCCGCGCTGCCGGTTCCTCAACTACGAGGGCGAGATCGCGATCGTGGTCGGCGAGCGCGCCCTGCATGTCTCCCCGGAGGAGGCGGGCGCGTACATCCGCGGGTACACGGTCGCGAACGACTACGGCCTGCACGACTTCCGGGACACGGACGCGGGCTCGATGCTCCGCGTGAAGGGATCCGACTCGCTCTGCCCACTCGGACCCGGACTCGTCGAGGGGTGGGACTTCCACGGCAAGCGGATCGAGACCCGCGTGAACGGCGCCACGGTCCAGGCGGCGAGCACCGACGAGATGATCTGGGACATGCACTACCTCGTCGCCGACATCGCTCGGACGATCACGCTCGAGCCCGGCGACGTCATCTTGTCCGGAACGCCCGCGAACTCCCGGCCGGTGACGCCGGGCGACGTCGTCGAGGTGGAGGTCGAGGGCCTCGGGACGCTCCGGAACACGATCGTCGAGGGCGACGTCCCGGTCCGCGAGGACGTCGGCGCGCAGCCGAGCGCCTCCGAGGAGGTCACCTCGACCGCCTTCGGCGGGGACTGGGAGTTCCGCGGTATCCGCCCGCCCCGGCCGCCCCGCTGAATGCACCTGGGTATGCTCCCCCTGTCGAAGCGGCCGGAGCTCGTTCGTCGGGTGAGTGGCGGTCGCAGGGGCGATCCGCCGGAAGGGGGATCCGATGTCCGAGTTCACGACGCATATCGACGCGCCGCCCGAGCTCGTCTTCGACGAGGTGTCCCACGTGGAGCGCCATCCGTCGTGGGCCAATCCCACCGCGGACATGCGGATGGAGCAGACCGCCGGCGACGGCCCGGGCGCGGCGTCGCACTACGTCTCGCACGCGATCTTCGTGAAGAAGCCGGTGAGCGCCGACATCGAGATCACGCGGTACGAGCCGTCGACCGTGTTCGAGCTGCTGTCCACACAGCACCAGGAGGGCAAGAAGGACACGTGGATCCGGCACACGTTCACGTTCACGCCGGAGGGCGGTGGCACCACGGTCCGCGAAGAAGGTCGTGAGTGAGCCCGGGTTCACCGGCGCGCTCATCCGGTTCATCGCCTCTCCCGCCATCAAGAAGGACGCGATGACGTCGCTGACGAACCTGAAGACGATGATGGAGTCGAAGGCGACGACCGGGGGCGCGGCCTGAGGATGCCGAGGGATGACCGGAGAGCTCGGGCTGATCGACCTCGCGGACCCCGACAGCTACGTCGAGGGCGTCCCGTACGCGTGGTTCGACCGGCTCCGTCACGAGCATCCGGTCGTCTGGCACCCCGAGCCGGCGCCGAACGCCGGGTTCTGGGCCGTGACGCGCTACGACGACCTCACGGCCGTCCACATGGACTGGGAGACGTTCTCCTCGGAGGTCGGCGCCGTCGGCCTCGAGGAGCTGGACCCCGAGCAGCTCGAGGTCCGCCGCTCGATGCTGGAGACGGATCCGCCCGCGGCACACCCAGCTGCGCCGAGTCTGCACGAAGCGCTTCAGCGCCCGCGGGGTCGGCCAGTACGAGGACTGGATCCGCGACGTGGCCCGCGGCGTGCTCGACCAGCGCGCTCGTCGACGACGAGCCGTTCGACTTCGTGGCGGCGATCAGCCGGGAGCTCCCGATCCGGTTCCTCTGCTCGATCTTCACCGTCCCGCAGGAGGACGCGCCGCAGCTCATCTCCTGGGGCGACAAGATGATCGCGAACCAGGACCCGGAGCTGTCGGCGGCGGTGGTCGACAAGGTGGACACCGAGGCCTACCGGAACTTCCCGTTCCGCTCCCCGATCGCCGCCGACGTGTTCGCCTACGCGGATCGGCAGCGCGACGTGCGCCTGGAGGAACCGGCCGACGACGTGATCGAGGCGCTCGTCCTGGCGCAGGCCGAGGGGATCTTGGACGAGCGCGCGTACCACAACTACTTCGCCCTGCTGATGATCGCGGGCAACGAGACGACGCGCCACACGATCAGCGCCGGGATGCTCGCGATGATGCAGAACCCGGATCAGTTGGAGCTGCTGCGCGCCGAGCCCGCGCGCATCGCGCCGGCGGTCGAGGAGATCCTGCGCTGGGCCAGCCCCGTGATGCATTTCCGCAGGACGGCCACCCGCGACACGGAGCTGCGCGGCCAGCCGATCGCGGCGGGCGACAAGGTGGTCACGTGGTACATCAGCGCGAACCGGGACGAGGAGATCTTCCCCGATCCGTACCGGTTCGACGTCACGCGCTCACCGAACGACCACGTCACGTTCGGACCCGGCGGCCCGCACTTCTGCCTGGGCGCGCACCTCGCCCGCCTCGAGACGAAGATCCTGTTCGAGGAGCTGCTGCCGCGCATCGAGACGATCGAGCCGGCAGGGCCGGTGGAGCGGATCCGCTCGAACTTCGTGAACGGGATCAAGCGGATGCCGGTGCGGATCCGGACCCGCTGAGCCGGCCGGGATCTCCCGGCGACGGGCCGATGAACGGTCGGCCAACGGGGGCCGGGACTGGGTCGCGCGATGCCGAGGGCGAGCGTAGACTCCGCCGCGTCAGAGGGACGTTCGGAAAGGGAGGCGAACGGATGAGGAAACGTGGATTCGCTGTCGTCGCGATCGTCGCGACGCTCGCGCTGGTCGCCGTGGGCTGTTCCAAGAAGAACGGCTCCAGCAGCGACTGGGCGACGGCCACCTCGGCGTCGTCCGGCGGCGGGATGGACGCCCTGGTCTCGGCCGCGAAGGCCGAAGGCGCGCTCAACGTGATCGCCCTGCCCCATGACTGGGCGAACTACGGCAAGATCATCGAGACGTTCAAGCAGAAGTACCCGGGGATCACGGTCAACGAAGCGAACCCGGCCGGCAGCAGCCAGGACGAGGTCGACGCGGTGAGCCAGCAGAAGGGCACCGCGGCGGCCCCGGACGTCGTGGACGTCGGGATGTCCGTGGCCTACGCGAACACCGCCGATTTCACGCCGTACCAGGTGGCGACGTGGGGCGACATCCCGGCAAGCCAGAAGGAGTCGACCGGCCTGTGGTACCAGGACTACGGCGGCTTCATGGCCGTCGGGTACGACTCCGCGAAGTTCGGGACGATCACCTCGCTGAGCCAGTTGATGGACCCGAAGTTCAAGAACGCGGTGGCGTTGAACGGGAACCCGACCGAAGCCAACGCCGCCCTGAACGGCGTGATGTTGGCCAGCCTCAACAACGGCGGCTCGGCCGACGACATCTCCAAGGGCGTGGACTGGTTCAGCCAGCTCAACAACGCCGGGAACTTCAACAAGGTCCAGGCCACGGCGGCCACCGTCAAGGCCGGCACGACGCCCGTCGTGTTCGACTGGGACTACCTCAGCGTCACGGACGGCGCCGGCGTCCCGACCTGGAAGATCCTCGTTCCGGGCGCGACGGTCGGCGGGTACTACGCCCAGGCGATCAACAAGGACGCCCCGCACCCGGCGGCCGCTCGCCTGTGGGAGGAGTTCCTCTACTCGCAGGACAGCGACGGCGGCCAGAACCTCTGGCTGCAGGGTGGGGCCCACCCGGTCGAGCTCGCGGCGATGACCAGCAACGGGTCGGCCGACTCGGCCGCAGCGGCCAAGCTGCCGAAGGTGAACGGCACGCCGGTGTTCCTGTCCCAGCAGCAGGCGACGGACGCCGCGACCTACGTCGGCGCCAACTGGACCAAGGCGATCTCCTGATCGAGCGGACCACGTAGCTCGATGGGGACCGCCGGCATCGAGATCGCGGAGGCGGGCGCCGGCCCGGGCGGGCGGGATCGAAGGATCCCGCTCGCCTGGGTCGGCACGGTCCCGTTCTTCGCCTACGTCGGCGTCTTCCTCCTGCTGCCGACCGGGATCGTCGTCTGGGGCGCGATCTTCCACGACGGCGCCTTCGACTTCGCGAGCCTGAAGATCTTCACGGACGAAGCGGTCCGCGGGTACTTCTGGCATTCGATCCAGCTCAGCGGACTCTCCGCGCTCATCGGCGCCCTCCTCGGCTCGGTGCTGGCGTACGCGATCGTCATGGGCAACCCGAACGGGTTCGTCCGGAAGGCGTCGGTGGCCGGCTCGGGCGTGCTGGCCCAGTTCGGCGGGGTCACGCTCGCGTTCGCGTTCGTCGCGTCGATCGGCCCGACCAGCGGGTTCCTGTTCCACGCGCCGTGGTTCTACGACTTCCCCTGGGGGATCGGGTTGATCTACATCTACTTCCAGATCCCGCTGATGGTGCTGATCTTCCTGCCGGCGATCGAGGGCATCAAACCGCAATGGCGCGAGGCCACCGAGAACCTCGGCGGCTCGTCCTGGGATTACTGGCGCCACGTCGGCGTGCCGCTGCTCTTCCCGTCGTTCCTGGGTTGCACCTTGCTGCTGTTCGCGAACGCGCTCTCGGCCTACGCCACGATCCAGGCCTGGGAGAACCAGATCCCCTACGTCGTACCGCAGAAGATCAGCCTGTCGCTGTCGAGCGAGGTCGGGCTGGCCTCGAAGAACGAGGCCCAGGTGCTCGCCCTCGGGATGGTGGTGATGGTCGCGGTGATCATGACCGGGTACGCGCTGCTCCAGCGGAGGACCAGCCGATGGCTGCGGTAACCACGCCCGGCGACGTGCTCCAGGCCCCGGCGACGCCCGGCGGCGGGCACCACCGGTCGCGCCAGCGGCGGCTCACGGTCTTCCGCACGGTCGTCCTGCTGGCCTTCGCCGCGTTCTTCCTGCTGCCGCTCGGCGCGATGGTCGCGTTCTCGTTCCGTGGGACCGTGCCCGGGACGCACTCCCTGGGCGCCTGGACCGGGATCGTGGGCGACAAGACGCTGCTCGGCGCGATCGAGATCACGCTCGAGCTCGCCGCGATCAGCGCGACCGTGATGCTCGTCCTGCTGGTGCCGACGATGATCTGGGTGCACCTGCGCGTGCCGCGCCTCACCCGGGTGATCGAGTTCCTGTGCCTGCTGCCGCTGACGGTCCCGGCGATCGTGCTGGTGGTCGGCCTGGCCCCGATCTACCGGCAGATCCGCATCTACGCCAGCCTGTCCGCGCTGATGCTGTTCGGGATCTACGTCGTGCTGGCGCTGCCGTACGCCTACCGGGCGATCGCGAGCGGCCTGGAGTCGATCGACGCCCGCACGTTGTCCGAGGCAGCTCGGAGCCTCGGGGCGGGCTGGTTCACGACGATGACCCGGGTGATCGTGCCGAACCTCGGCCAGGCGATCTTGAACGCGACGCTGCTGACGGTCGCGCTGGTCCTCGGCGAGTTCACGATCGCGAGCCTGCTCCTGTACGTGAACCTCCAGACGCAGCTCTACCAGATCGCACGCTCGGGCGGGGCCGCCGGCGTGGTGTTCTCGACGTCCGCCCTCTCGCTGCTGTTCGCGTTCCTGCTGTTGCTGCTGCTGTCCTACGTCGGCTCACGCCGCGCTCGGACCAGAGGGGAGCTCCGATGACGGTTCCGACGACCGACCACGACCCGACCGCCGCCGGGCTTGGCCGAGCCGGCGTGGAGGTCCGCCTGGAGGACCTGCGTCGCGCCTACGGACCGGTCGTCGCGCTCGACGGGTTCGACCTCACGCTCTCCCCCGGAGAACTCGTGGCCCTGCTGGGCCCGTCGGGCTGCGGGAAGACGACGACGCTGCGGCTGCTGGCCGGCCTGGAGGACGCCGACGGCGGCCGCGTCGTGGTCGACGGCAAGGACCTCACCCGCGTGCCCGCGAACAAGCGCGACATGGGCATGGTGTTCCAGGCGTACTCCCTGTTCCCCCACCTCACCGTCCAGGACAACGTGGCCTTCGGGCTGCGGCTGCGGGGGGTCGACAAGGAGGAGCGGAGCCGCCGCGCCCTCGAGATGCTCGAGCTCGTCGGGCTCTCCACGCAGGCGGACCGGTACGCGCACCAGATCTCGGGCGGCCAGCAGCAGCGCGTCGCACTCGCCCGGGCGCTCGCGATCCAACCGCAGGTGCTGCTCCTGGACGAGCCGCTGTCCGCCCTCGACGCGAAGGTGCGGGCGCAGCTGCGCGACGAGATCCGGCGCATCCAGCTCGAGGTCGGCATCACGACGCTCTTCGTCACCCATGACCAGGAGGAGGCCCTGGCGATCGCCGACCGGGTCGGCGTCATGAAGGAGGGCCACCTCGAGCAGCTCGGACCGCCGACGGACGTCTACGCGCGGCCGGCGACGTCGTTCGTCGCGGAGTTCGTCGGGCTGACGAACCGTCTCGCGGGCGAGGTGCGCGGCGGCCGCGTGAACGTTCGCGGACTGGCGCTCCCGCTCGTCGATCCCTCGACGCCGGAGGGGCCCGCCGCCGCGTTGGTCCGACCCGAGGCGGTCGGGCTCTCGGCCGACACGGCGAACGACTCGGGCCCGCTCGTCGGCACCGTGATCGCGACGACGTTCCTCGGGGCGACAAGCCGGATCACCGTCGACCTCGGCGACGCGACGATCATGGCCCAGCTCGACACGTCGGAGGCGTCGGCGCTGCCGGCGGGCAGCCGGGTCAGCCTCAAGATCCGTGAGGATCCCGTGCTGGTGGCGCCGATCGTGCCTCCCGCGGCGCTCGCCGAGGAGCCCGGACCTCCCGTCGCCACCTGAGCCACCGCCGCCGTCACGACATCCAGAGCCGATCGGCCACGCGGCCCACCAGCTCCAGCTTCCGCCACTGATCGTCCTCGTCGATCTGGTTGCCGTGCACGACGCTCGCGAAGCCGCATTGCGGGCTGATCGCCAGGCGGTCGAGCCCGCCCACGAGGCCCGCCGCCTCGTCCATCCGGCGGAGCAGGTCTCCCTCGTCCTCGAGCACCGGCGTCTTCGTCGAGACGATGCCCATCACCATGATCGAGTCACCGCGGAGGAAGCGGATCGGCTCGAACCCGCCGTCCCGGCCGAGGTCGTCCCACTCGACCAGGAAGGCGTCGTACGGCAGCGCGCCGAAGACGCGTTCGGCCACCGGCTCCAACGAGCCCTCGCACATCCACGAGGAACGGTAGTTCCCGCGGCAGATGTGCAGCGCGGTGCCGATGCCGTCCGGCATCCCCTCCAGTACCGACCGGTCCGCGGCGAGGGCGCGGTCGAGCAGGTCGTCGATGCGATGACCGGCCTCCTCGAACCGCGCGATCCAGGCGGGATCGACCAGGTACGGGTAGAGGGGGAAATCGAACTGGATCGTGGTGGCGCCGGCGGCGACCGCCTCGACGACCAGGCGGCGCTCGATCGCGATCGCGTCCTCGACGAACGCCTCCAACGAGCCGTAGCCGCTGCCGTCGGGCGCGGCGACGGTGGTGAGCGGATGCGTGAAGATCGACGCCGCGGGGAACGTCACCTTGAACGGCGCGCCGTCGGTCACCTCGGCCATGAACGCCGCCTCGCGGGCGGCCGGTGAGTCCACTGGCCGCAGCCGGTCGACGATCTCGTGCACGTGCAGCTCGACGTCCTCGGCGCGATCGTTCCGGAACGTCACGGTCTTGCCGGTCCGGACGCCGCTGACCGCGTCGAAGAAGCTGTTCATGAACATCCAGCGGCGGAACTCGCCGTCGGTGACGACGTCGAGACCGCAGTCGCGTTGCCGCCGAACGGCCTCGCGGATCGCGGCGTCCTCGAGGGCGGTCAGGTCGGAGCGATCCCGCCCGCGCTCCTCGTCGAGGACGGCCGAATGCCCTGCATCGTAGAACCTCTCGATCGCGGCGCGCAGGGCGGGGGGACGCAGCAGGCTCCCGACCGTCTCGGCGCGCGCCGGCGAGCGCGTCGTCCTCACGCGTCCCACCGCACGAACGTGGACAGCGGCGCGCGGAACTCCCACCCGCGCAGCTCGACGGGTCGCTCCCGGTCGAGCCGGAGGTTCGGCAACCGGTCGAGCAGGGTGTCGAGCGAGACCCGGGCGAGGTGACGACCGAACCACGCGCCGAGGCAGAAGTGCGTCCCCGCCGCGAACGCGAGGTGCGCCCCCTCCTTGCGGTGGACGTCGAACCGGTCGGGGTCGGTGAACCGGCGAGGGTCGCGGTTCGCCGACGCGAGGACCGCGCCGACGAGCGCGCCCGTCGGGGAGCTCCGTGCCGCCGAGCGTGGTCGCCGTCGTCGTCTGCCGGGTCGACGTGCCGACCGGCCCCGCCCACCGGAGCGTCTCCTCCACCGCGCTCCTCACGAGCGAGCGGTCGCGCCGAACCTCCTCGAGCTGATCCGGGTCGGACCCCAGCGCCCACACGGCGAGCGCGATCAGGTCACGCGGCTCCTGGAGCCCGCCGGACAGCATCAGCTTCGTGTTCGCGACGATCTCTTCCCGCGTCATCCGCTCGCCGTCCTCGTCGGCGTGGAGCATCCACGACAGGACCGAGCCGTCGGGTTCGTCCGCCAGGCGGTCGAGGACGCGCTCGATCGCGGCCCCGAGCTCCGCGCTCGCGACGTCGGCCGGCGCCTGCTTCGCCGGATCGCCCTCGAAGTTCGCGAGGCCCGGCATCATGCCCTGGTTCCAGGCGAGGAGGTCCTCCCACGCCACCTCGTCGAGCCCGAGCAGGAACCGCAGCGACCGCACCGACATCGGGTCGCAGAACGCCGTGAAGAGGTCGACCTCGCCGCGATCCGCGAACCTGTCGATCAGCTCGTTCGCGAGCGTCGGGATCATCCCCTGCGTCCGTTCCTCGACGTCGCGCGGACGGAACGGCGCCTCGGTGATCCGCCGGATCCGCTGCTGATCGGGGCCCTCGGAGCCGAGCATGTTCACGCCCATCGTCCGGTTCAGCGTCGACGGCGACGTCGCGCCGGTGAACCGCTCGGGCGAGAGGTCGACGGTCCGCACATCGTCGGCGCGCGTCACGAGCCAGAGCTGCACGGCGGGGACCCAGCTGACCGGCTCGTCGTCGCGCAACCGCGCGTAGATCGGGTACGGATCGGTCTCGAGCTGCTCGAGCGTGATCGTGTCGCCGATGCCCACGCGCCCTCCCAGCGGTCCGGCGGCTGGGGTATCTTCCGACCGATCATCGCACCCGCGCAAGGCGAGACGCTCGCCGGGACGGTGCGGAAGGAGGTGGGATGGACACGCAGGGCAAGCGGCTCCGCCTGCTCTACCCGGACATCCACGGCCTCGAGCGCGGGAAGTACCTCTTCGGCGACTGGGCCGCGACCGGCATGGCCGCGTTCTGCATCGGCGTGTATCCCCTGACGCACGACAAGGAGATCCTGCCGGTGCCCAGGACGCAGTTCGACGTCGGGCTGCACGACGTCGAGGCGATGCTGGACCGTGACTCGCTCCGGCCGGGCTGGGAAGACGACACGCTCCTCGGGATCGCCGACGTGGAGTTGCACGGCGAGCCCGCGCCCTGGGACACGCGGCACGCCCTGCGCGAGGCGACGCGTGCCTGGCAAGAGATGGACCTGGAGCCACAGCTCGCGTTCGAGCTCGAGTTCTACCTCCTCGAGCCCACCGAGGCGGGTGGGTGGCAGCCGGTCTCGATCCCCGGCCATCGCGTGTACGGGACCGGGATGTCGGTGGACCCCTCCGGCACGATCGGCGACGTCGTGAACGCGGCGCTCGCGTGCGGCTTCCCGGTCGAGAGTTGGTGCAGCGAGTACGACAACGCGGCCTACGAGGTGAACATCCGCTACGCCGACGCGATCCCGGCGGCCGACGAGGCGTTCCTGTTCAAGCTGCTCGTCCGCGAGATCTGCGAGCGCCGGGGGAAGCTCGCCACGTTCCTCGGCCGGCCCCTCGCCGATCGCGGCGGGAGCGGCCTCCACGTCAACTTCTCGTTCCGCCGGCCCGACGGGTCCAACGCGTTCCACGACCCGAACGACCCCGAGGGCCTCTCCGACCTCGCCCGGCAGAGCATCGCCGGGCTGCTCGCACACCACGCGGGCATGGCCGCGCTCCTGGCGCCGCACGTGAACGCGTACAAGCGCCTGCAGCCCGACATGCTCAACGGCTACTGGGCGAACTGGGGCCACGACGACCGGTCGGTCACCGTCCGCGTGCCGCCCGCCCGCGGCGCCGGGACCCGACTCGAGCAGCGGACCTCGGACGCCGCCGCGAACCCCTACCTCGCCGCCGCGGCGATCCTGCACGCGGCGCGGCTCGGCGTCGAGCACCAGCTGGAGCTGCCCCCGCCGCAGCCGGTGGGCGAGGACCCGAACACCGACGTCCGCATCCCGCCGAGCCTCGACGCGGCGCTGGACGCCCTCGCCGCCGACGGAGAGCTCGTCGACGCGATCGGGCCGGAGCTGGTCGCGTCGTTCACGATCCTCAAGCGTGCCGAGTGGGAGCGCTACCTGGCCTCCGGGGCCGATCCGGCGACGACCGACGTCACGCCCTGGGAGCTCGCCTACTACCTCCCGTTCCACTGAGGCTCGCGTGCGGCTCGAGGGGAAGGTCGCGATCGTCACCGGCGGCGGCACGGGCATCGGCGCGGCGACGGCCCGGCGGTTCGCCGCGGAGGGCGCGCACGTGGTCGTGACCGGGCGCCGGCCGGCGCCGATCGCCGCGATCGCCGAGGAGATCGGGGGCCTCGCGGTCGCGGGCGACGCGGTGGACGCCGATCACGCACGTGCGGCGGTGGAGGCGGCGACCCGCTCCTTCGGCGGCCTCGACATCGTCGTCGCGAACGCGGGCCTCGGGTTCGGCGGCGCGGCCGGCGACGTCGACGAGGAGACGTGGCGACGGACCCTCGACGTGAACGTGACCGGGCCGCTGTTGCTGGTGCGGGCGGCGCTGCCGACGCTCCTGGAACGCGGGACGCGGCTCGATCGTCCTCATCTCGAGCGTCTCGGGGTTGGTGAGCTCCCCCGCATCGGCCGCCTACGTGACCTCGAAGATCGCGTTGCTCGGGCTCGCTCGCTCGCTCGCGGTGGACTACGGCCCGCGCGGCATCCGGACGAACGCCCTGTGCCCCGGGTGGGTCGAGACGCCGATGGGCGACGAGGCGATGGACGAGCTCGCGGAGCCGCGCGGCATCAGCCGCGAGGAGGCGTACCTCCTCGCCACGGAGCACGTGCCGCTCGGCCGGCCGGCGACGGCCGAGGAGATCGCCGCCTGCTGCCTGTTCCTGGCGAGCGACGAGTCCTCGATCGTGAACGGCGCCGCGCTCGTGGCCGACGGCGGGCAGCTGGCCGTCGACGTCGCCGCCCTCGCGTTCGAGCCCGGCCAGGCCTGAGCCGCCCGAGCCTCAGGCGACCTCCATCCCCGCGACGCGGTCGACGATGGTTCGGCAGAGCGCGCGCACCGCCGGCCGGATCGTCGATGAACTGCGACGGCTTGATGCAGATCGACGTGAAGCCGGCCGCGAGCTGGGGCGGGATCGCCGCGAGCGCGGCGTCCAGATCGGCCACGCTCGACGCATCGGGGAAGGTCCCCCGCGTGCCGCCCACCATCTCGAGCTCGTCCATCCGCCCGGCCGGCGTCGCCCATCGCGGTCCGCAGCCGCTGCAGGTCCTCCGGGCTCGGGGCGCCGAGCGGGTTGAACCCGGCGCCGTAGCTGACGAGGCGGCGCAGGAGCCTCTCGTGGAGCCGCTGCCCCCCGAACCACAACGGCGGCCCCTCGGGCCGGAACGGCTTCGGCTCCAGCGTCACATCGGCGAACGCGTAGTGGTGGCCCGCGAAGGACGCCGGCGTCTCCCGCCACAGCACCCGCCAGGCGGCCAGGTGCTCGTCGAGCAGCTCGCCCCGCAGCTCGAACGGCACGCCGAGGGCCTCGTACTCGTCGCGGTGCCAACTCACGGTCGGCTGCACGACGAGCCGTCCGCGGCTCAGCAGATCGAGCGTCGCGAGCTCCTTCGCCAGCAGGGCCGGATGGCGAAGCGGCGGGATGATCGCGCCGGCCACCAGCCGGATCCGCTCCGTCGCCGCCGCCACGGCCGCGAGGAGCACCAGCGAGCTCGGCCACGGCATCCGGGGATCCTGGTTCCCGGGGAGCGCGTAGTCGCGTGGGTTCGCGGGCAGGCCGCTCGCGTCGGCGCCCGGCCCCAGCACGATGTGTTCGCTCACCATGACCGCGTCGAAGCCGGCCTCTTCGGCGTCGACCGCCATCCGCACGAGGGCCGGGAGGTCGCGTGGATCGACCATCGTCCAGTTCTCGCTGAGGACCAGGATCAGCCGCGGGGCCGTCATCGGCGGATCGGGCCCCGGCGGACCGGACGGGAGCCTCGCCGCTGGTGGACACGGCGCGGAGCAGTGTCCGAAGGACGGAGGCCAGCTGGTCCTGCTCCGCGTCGGTGAGCGCCGAGGCCACCGCCGCCTCCTCCCGGTTGAACCGCGGGAACAGCTCGCCGATCTTCTCGCGTCCATCCGCCGTCAGGGACACGAGCACGGTCCGCGCGTCACGGGGATCCTTCGCGCGCGCGACCCAGCCACGTCCCTCGAGCGTCCGCAGGACGCCGGTCGCGGTCGGCCGGCTGATGCCCACCTCGTCGGCGAACGCGTGCGCCTCGAGCTCGCCCCAGACCCAGAGCACCCAGAGCCCCACGAACGACGTCCAGGAGAGCCGGTCGGGCGCCAGGACCTTCGCCTCCAGATGTCGCCGGATCGCGGCCGAGCTCCGGAACACGTTCGAGATCGCCCACATCGCCCGGAAGTCGAGCGGCATGTGGCCGAGCTGTTCGAGCGACCTTCCGTTCGGCCGGCAGGAGGCCCTCCCCACTCACGAGGACCTCCCGGCGATGCGCTCGCCCAGCTCCCGCGCGACGTCCATGAGCGCGATGACGTCGTCGTCGGTGGTGCGGAAGTTCACGAAGCACGGGCGCAGCCACACCTCGCCGTCGATGAGCGCCGAGGCCAGGTAGACCCGTCCGTCGGCCTGGATGGCCTCGGCCAGGGCCGCGTTGTGGGCGTTCGGCTCGACGCCGGCGGGCGCGTGGCGGATCGGCACGATCGAGAGCTGCGGCGGCGCCTCCATCACCTCGACGTCCTCCGTCGCCTGCGCTCGGCGGTAGAGCAGGGCCGCCTCGTCCAGGTTCCGCGCGATGGCCTCGCGGAACTGACGCGCGCCGTGGGCCCGGAAGGCGAGCCACGCCTTCAGCGCGCGGAACGGCCGCGAGTACTCCAGCGTGATGTCCGCGGCGTGGAGCTCGTGCTGCTGATGCGGCAGGTACCCCTGCTCGTGGGCGAACGCGTGCGCGAACACGTCCGTGTGGCGGCTCATCACGACGCCGCACGCCTTCGGCAGGTAGAGCCACTTGTGCACGTCCACGGAGCACGAGTCCGCGCGCGCGAGCCCGATGAAGAGCTCCGGCCGGACGGCCGCCGCCGGCAGCCCGTACGCGCCGTCGACGTGCATCCACACGCCGCGCTCCTCGCAGACGCCGGCGATCCCCTCGAGCGGATCGACGGCGCCGGTCAGCGTCGTTCCCGCCGTCGCCACGACCGCGACCGGCGTCACCCCCGCCGCGATGTCGCGATCGATCGCGTCGGCCAAGGCGTCGGGCCGCATCCGCCGCAAGCCGTCCAGCGGGATCGCCCGCAGGTTGTCCGAGCCGATCCCGAGCAGCTCGACCGCCCGCGTGACCGAGTAGTGGACCTCCTCGGAGCAGTAGACGGCCGGACGCCTGCCCGACAGACCGCCGTGGCGAGATCCCGGGAGCGCCCGCTCTCGCGCCGCGGCGATCGCGGTGAGGTTGCTGATCGTCCCCCCGCTCGTGAAGGCTCCGCCGGCCGCCGGGAAGCCGACGAACTCCGCCAGCCACCGGACCGCCTGCTGTTCGACGACGGTCGCCGCCCGCGCGTCAACGGCCAGGTTGATGTCGTACGTGTGCGCCAGGAGGTCGGCGATCGCGCCGATCTCGAGCCCGGACGAACCGATGAACGCGAAGTAGCGCGGCCGCGGCTGCGCGATCGACTCGTCCAGGATCCGCGCCGCGTCGTCGAGCACCTCGTGGACCGGGGCGGGCTCCTCGGGGAGCCCGCCCCTGATCAGCTCACGGACGCGCGCGTCGAGCGGCGGCTCCTCCGGCCGGAACCGGTCGAAGCTCCGCCACGCCTCCTCCACCAGCTTCGCCGCGTGCGCGAGCGCCTCCTCGCGCGTGGCGTCGAGTCGGAGCGGGCGCTCGGGCTCCATGTCGTCGATGGTACGGCCGGGTCAGCTCGTCGGGGCCGCCTCCGATCGCAGGTCGGACAGCGCCTGGCTCGCCGGCTCCCGCCCCTTCGCGACGAAGCTGACGATCAACCCGATCACGAACACCGCGAGGCAGTAGTACGGAGCGAGCTTCGTGGGGCTCGGCACCTTGTAGATCGCGCCGAAGATCGCGCCGAGCGACAGCGCGAGACCGGCGATCGCCGCGACGACGAGCCCGGCCGTCAGCTTGCCCTCGACCCCGCGGAGCGAGCCCAGCGACATCAACGCGTAGACGACCACGAGCGCGAACGCGCCGTAGGTCGAGGCCCACGAGAAGATCGCGAAGTAGTGCGGGTTGGGCGGTGGCAGCGCGAACAGCGACGTCCACCATTCGTTCGCGGCGATGAAGAGCAGGTCGATCACCGTCAGGAAGACGATCGCGCCCAGCGGCGTCCCGTACCTCGCGGACACGCCGGCGAGCGGGCTCGGCAGGCGTCGGTCACGCGCCATCGCGAACACCCCTCGCGTCGAGGCGACGGACGCCCCGACCGCGACCGCGATCATGTCGAGCAGGACCACCAGCTCCATCACCCGAACGAGCGTCGTCGAGCCGAAGCCGCCGGCGCTCGACGGCGACGCCAGCGCGAACAGCGGCGCCGCGGCCGCGCTGAAGATCACCTTGCAGGTCGAAGCCGAACCCCGCAACCTCGACGTACGCCGCGATCAGGTAGAACACCGCGACGATCACGACGGAGATGAGCACGGCGCGCGGGATCTGTCGCTTCGGCTCGGCCGTCTCCTCGGCGAGGTTGGCCGCGGTCTCGAACCCGACGAAGATCAGCACCCCGTACAGGACGCCGAACAACACGCCGGACCAACCGTCGGGTGAGGTCGAGGGGTTGAACGACTTCGCGACGTCGTTCGCGCTGCCGAGCTTGACGATCACGTAGAGGAAGAACGTGAGGACGACCGCCATGGAGATGAGCGCCAGCGTGAGCTGCACGCGCGTCGAGATCTGCACCCCCAGGAAGAGGATCAGGAAGATCCCGAGCGTGATCACGAGGCTCCACAGCCAGCCGGCCATGATCGGATGGTGGAACTCGGCGTCGAGCGTGTCGTGCAGGTAGCCGCCCATGAGGACGATGAGGCCGGCCGTCAGGGCGATCGTGCCGCTGTAGTAGAGCCAGCCGGACGCCGTCCCCACGTTCCCGCCGAGGCTCATCGAGACGTAGTCGTAGAGCGAGCCGGCGGCGTGCACGCGCCTCGCGTACGTGGCGACGATCCAGCCGAGCGCGAAGATCCCGATCGCTGCGATGAGCACGGCGAGCGGCGCGGCGCCGCCGGCGCCCTTGCCCGTCGCGCTGATCACGCCGACGATCAACGGGATCACGAACGCCGATGAGAACACCGGCCCGATGAACCCGACCGACTGGGCGATGCAGTCGGCGAGCGACAGCTTCGCCGCGCCGAGCCGCTCGTAGCCCAACCCTTCCTGCTCAGCCATTGGTCCCCCTCCCACCTGGGATCCGCCGGCGGCCTCAGGCCGCCGTTCCCTCTCCGGTCCAGCCGTCGTTCGGGCGTTCGAACCACACGTGCACCTGGCCCGTGCCGACCGACGCCTCGTACTCGCTGAACAGCTCGCCCGGCGCCTGGCAGCGCGCGCCGCCGATCGCCGCGGCCATCATCAGGTAATGCCCGAAGTGCCCCTCGGGCGCCGCCTTCCGGTACTCGGGCATCCACCCGATGACGCCGGCGTGGTCGCCGTCGCGCAGCATGCGGAGCACCCGTTGATCGGACTCGTAGGACTCCGGGTCGAGGATGTTGTCCGGCGCCGCCGAGCTCTCGTGCTGTCGCAGCTCCCGGAACGGGAAGAACCGGTGCGTCATGCCCCCGGACGCCAGCAGCACCACGCGGCGGTCGCTCTCGCGCACCGCCTGGCCGATCAGCTCGCCGAACAGCAGGAAATCCTCGGTGGTGCAGCACTGGTTCACCGCCACGCTGATCCAGGCGGTCGCCGGATCGCCGAGGTAGCTCCAGACGTTCACCGTCCCGTAGAAGATCGGCAGGTACGGGTCGTCGCACGGGAGGATCCACGCGTCGTCGCGGCCCTCCGCCTGCTTCGCGATCAGCCGCGCGAGCGCCGGATCGCCGGGGATGTCGTAGGGGATCGCCGACATGCCGCGCGGCAGCTCGTGGCTCGTGAAATGCCCCTGTCGCCGTTCGTGCGCGGTCACGATGTGCTCGAACGTCGACTCCCAGTGCGTGTCGAACACGATCACCGTGTCCGCCGCGAGCCGGTCGATGCACTCCGACCGCAGCCTGCGGAACCCCGGCACCAACGAGATCTCCTTGCCGTCGTTGATCTCCTTGCGCGTCTCCTCGGGCAGCATGATCGTCGGAACGTGCGCCACGAGACCGGCGCCCACCACCTCCCCCATCGTTCACCCTCCTTGGGTCACGGTGCGATGCAGACGTTCTTCACGTCGGCGTAGAAATCGAAGCTCCAGACGCCGCCCTCGCGGCCGACGCCGGAGTCCCGCGCCCCGCCGAAGGGCGCGTTCAGATCGCGGACGAAGAAGCAGTTGACCCAGACCGTGCCGGCCACGAGGCGCTCCGAGACGCGGCGCGCGCGCTCCGGGTCGCCCGTGTAGACGGTGGCCGCCAGGCCGAAGTCGGTCGCGTTCGCGAGCGCGATCGCCTCGTCCTCGTCGGCGAACGGCTGCACGGTCAGCACCGGGCCGAAGACCTCCTTCGTCAGGATCTCGCTGCCCGGCGCCATGTCCGTGAAGAGGGTCGGCCGGTAGTACAGGCCGCCGAGCTCGTCGTTCGGGCCGCCGCCGACCAGTCGCGCGTCGCACCGGTCGGCCAGGCACGCCGCACGAACCCCTCGACGCGTTCGAAATGCTCCCGCGAGATCAGCGGCCCGATGTCGGTCGTCGTCGCGCACGCGGATCTCCCTGTCGGATCGCCGCCGGCGGCCACGAGGAATCGTTCGAGGAACTCGTCGTAGATCGACGACCTCGACCAGCAAGCGCGTTCCCGCCAGACACACCTGACCGGCGTTGTCGAACTGCCCGATCGCCTGCCGCAGGGCCGCGTCGGGATCGGCGTCGGCGAAGATCAGGAACGGCGACTTCCCACCGAGCTCCAGCGAGGCGGGCGTGAGGTTGCCGGCCGCCGCGCGGGCGACGAGCCGTCCCGTGTCGACCGAGCCCGTGAACGCGACGCGATCGACGTCCGGGTCGGCCACGAGCGCGGCACCGGCCTCCTCGCCGATGCCCTGCACGACGTTGAACACGCCGTCCGGCACGCCGGCGTCGCGCACCACGTCGGCGAGCAGGGACGCCGTGAGCGGCGCCCATTCGGGCGGCTTCTGGACCACGGTGTTCCCGGCGGCGAGGGCCGGCGCGATCCGCCACGTGGCCAGCATCAGCGGCGCGTTCCACGGGCTCACGACCGCGGTCACGCCCGCCGGGTCCCAGCTCACCCGCTCGGCGTTCCCGTCGTAGACGGCGTCGGCGCTCCCCTCCAGCTCCAGCAGCCGGTCGGCGAAGAACCGGAAGTTCCGCGCGACGCGCGGCATGACGGAGCGGAGGTGCGAGCGCAGCAGCGATCCGTTGTCGCGCGTCTCGACCGCGGCCAGGTCCGCGACCCGGCCCTCCACGCCGTCGGCGACGCGGTGCAGGACCTCGGCGCGCTCCTTCGGCGACGTGCGACCCCAGCCCTCGAAGGCGTCGCGGGCCGCCCGGACCGCGGCGCGGACGTCGTCGGCGGTGCCGCGGGCGACACCGCGCGATGACGGTCTCGTCGATCGGCGAGACGTCGTCGAAGCGGTCCGCCGACGCCACGCGCTCCCCGCCGATCCAGTGATCGGTGGAGACCTCGACCCCCTCGACCGTCGCGTGCTCGCTCGTGGTGGTTCCCCTTGGCTGCGGGCCCGGGTCGTTCGGGTACGAACGGTATGGTGGGGCCGCGGACCCTGTCAAACGTCGGAACGGGTGACCCGGCGGGGTCGGCGTGGTTCGATACGCGCGATGGGCACGCTGTCCCCCGGCGATCAGCCGCTCGACGTGACGCGCTTCGACGTCGAGGAGGCGACGGCGCTGATCGGTCCGTGGGTCCGGCGTACCCCGGTCGTCGAGCTCGAGCCGATGGCCTTCGGCGTTCCCGGACACCTCGTGCTGAAGCTGGAGCTCCTGCAGCACACCGGCTCGTTCAAGCCTCGCGGCGCCTTCAACCGGATGCTCACGGGCGACATCGACCGCAGCGGCGTCCTCGCCGCCTCCGGAGGGAACTTCGGGCTCGGCGTGGCCTACGCGGCCCGGCAGCTCGGCCATCCGGCGGAGATCTACGTCCCCTCGACCTCACCCCCGATGAAGATCGACAAGATCCGCTCCTACGGAGCCAAGGTCCACGTGGTCCCGGGCTACTACGCCGAGGCGTTCGCGGCGTGCGAGGAGCGGGCCTTCGATACGGGGGCGGCCTTCCTGCACCCCTACGACCAGCCGGCGGTCGTCGCGGGGCAGGGGACGCTCGCGCGCGAGCTGGCCGACCAGGTGCCGGCGCTGGACACGGTGCTGGCCGCCGTCGGCGGCGGCGGGCTGATCGGCGGCATCGCGGCGTGGTTCGCCGGCGACGTGAAGGTGATCGGGGTCGAGACCGAACGCTGTCCGACGTTCACCGCGGCGTTCGAAGCCGGGGAACCGGTCGACGTCGAGGTCGGCGGCGTCGCGGCGGACTCGCTCGGCGCGGGGCGCGCCGGCGTGATCGGGTTCGCGATCGCGGCACGGTACGTCGACCGCGTGCTCGCGGTGCCGGACGACGCCGTCATGCTCGCCCGCTCGACCCTCTGGGACGCCTGCCGGATCGCGGCCGAGCCCGGCGCGGTCGCGCCGCTCGCCGCCCTCCTGTCGCGCTCCTACGTGCCGGAGGAAGACGAGCGGGTCGCCCTGATCATCAGCGGCGGGAACGCCGACCCGGCCGACCTGTCGCGGATCGAGGTCGGCTAGCCGAACCGTTCGACCAGCTGTGGTGCGACGCGGACCCGCACGGCCGCGAAGACCCGCTGCCGCTCGAGCGCCTGCTGCAGCATCAGGTGGTTCTGCGGGATGTCGTGCTCGGCGAAGAACGCCTGGATGTCGGCCACCGACGCGGGGTCGGTCAGCGTCCGGGCTCCGGCGGCCAGGGCGATCACGTTCGATGGCGCGATCCTTCCGAGCAGGGCGTCCCAGTTCTCACGCACGAACCGCCAGGCCTCCGGGCCCCGGTCGCGGTTGACCTGCGCGCTCGCCAGGACGAACGGGGCGTCCTGCGGCTTGATGTCGTCGGTGAGGGTGGCCTCGAGCGTGCGTCGGAACAGGTCCGGATCGCGGAACCGCGCCAACGCGAAGAGGTACCGCTCCTTCTCCTGCGGCGTCGGCGCCGTCCGCTCGCGCTCGCGGAACCGCTCGTAGTCCTCGGCGCCGCCGACGGAGGCGACCACGTCGACCGAGGCGGCCGCGACGGCGGGCTCGACCTCCCCGTTCGCCCGCGCCTCGGCCTCCGACTCCCGGGCCTGGGCCTGGGTCTCCGGATCGTCCCCGAGGATCCCGAGGACGCGGACGAGGTCGCCGCGCAGCTCGCGGTCGCGCTCCGCCTCGCCCGCCTCGCGATCCCAGCCGAGGCGCTCGAGCTGCGGGTGGACCAGCGTGCGCACGAAGTCCCGGAAGCGCTCGCGCGGCGCGCCGTCGAGGAACCGGTCGCACCACGACAGACCCGACGCGATCGCCTGCCAGACCGACAGATCGGTCTCTCCGGAGAAGCCGGCCACCAGGTCGATGAACGTGGCTCGCGGAGGCGTCACCGGCGACGACCGCGGCCCAGGTGTCATCCACCAGCGCCTGCCGCTCCGGCGGCGTCAGGTCGATCGAGGCTCGCTCCGTCAAGCGCGCCCGGAGGTCGTCGTCGTAGAAGACCCGCACGAAACTCGCGCTGCCGGCGTTCGCGATGACGACCGCGTCGTCCCCGGCCAGGGGCAGGGTGGCGCCCTCCGCCTCCACCAGCAGGCGGTCGACGCGCTCCCCGTCCGCGCTCACCTGCCGGACGATCAGCGGGACGGGCCACGTCGTCGGGTCGTCGGGGTGCGACGGGCACGAATCGCTTCTGCGAGAACCGGAGCTGTGCGCCGTCGCGGCGGACCGTGATCGCGGGATACCCGCGCTGGAAGATCCAGGCATCCATGATCCGCCGCACGGGCTCCCCGGTCTCCTCCCCCAGGGCGTCCCACAGGTCGTGGGTCTCCGTGTTCGCGTAGGCGTGCGTCCGCAGGTAGCGGCGGATCCCGTCGCGGAACCGGTCGCGGCCGAGCCACTGCTCGAGCATCCGCAGCACCGCGCCGCCCTTCGTGTACGTCAGCGCATCGAACATCCCGCTCGCGTCGTCGGGCGAGTGGACGGGGTACTCGATCGGCCGGGTGCTCTCCAGCGCGTCGATCTCGAACGCGTTCGCCCGGGCGCGCTGGAAGCCGTCGAACACACGCCACTCCGGCTCCATCGCGTCCACGCAGAGGAACGACATGAACGTCGCGAAGGCCTCGTTCAGCCAGATCCCGTTCCACCAGCGCATCGTCACGAGATCGCCGAACCACATGTGCGCCAGCTCGTGCGCGATCGTCTCGGCCACGTCGAGCCGCTCGGCGTACGTCGCGTGCTCGGGGTCGAGCAGCAGCAGCGTCTCCCGATACGTCACGAGGCCGGTGTTCTCCATCGCGCCCTGGGCGAAGTCGGAGATCCCGGCCTGATCGAGCTTCTGCTCGGGATACGGGATGCCGTAGTAGTCGCCGAACCAGTTGAGCGCGAACACCGCGACCTCGTTCGCGTACGCCGTCAGGTGACCGCGCCCCGGCTGGGCTGGCGACGCGGACCGGGACGCCGCGCGCGTCGCTCGGCTCCGTCAGCTCGAGGGGACCGACGACGACGCACACGAGGTACGTCGACATCTTCATCGTGTCCGCGAACCGCACCCGGACGCGCCCGTCGCCGAGCGGCGTGCGCTCGACCTCCGGCGCGTTCGCCAGCGCGGTCAGCCCGTCGTCCACGACGAGCGTCACGCCGAACACCGCTTTCAGATCCGGTTCGTCCCAGCACGGGAAGCACATGCGGGCGTCCGTCGCCTCGAAATGGGTCGACCCGACGACGCGCTCCGCGCCGTCGTCGTCGGTGTAGCGGGAGCGGTAGAAGCCGACGAGCCGGTCGTTCAGCGTGCCCCGGAACGCGAGGTGCAGCGTCCACGCGCCGGGCTCGGCGGGTTCGGACAGATGCAGCGACACGCGCTCGGCCTCGTCGTCCGCGACGGTCTTCTCGATCTCGATCGAGCGCCCCGCGTGCATCGCCCAGCGCTCCCTCGAGGACGTCCAGCTCCTTCGCGTTCACCACGATCTCGGTGAGCGGCTCGTGGACCTCGATCTCGATGTCGACGTCGCCGACGAACGTCCCCGCATCGAGCGACGGCTCGAGGGTGAGGTCGTAGCGCGACGGCGTGGCCGTGCGCGGGAGCCGGTACGTCTGTTCCGAGTCGGGCGCCGGGTCGTCGTCCACGGGATCTCAGTCGTTCACGTACGTGAGCCAGTCGTGGTGCCTCGGGTCCTCGCCCTTCGTCGCGGCGAAGAAGGCGTCCTGCAGCTCCTTCGTGACCGGGCCGCGGTGCCCGGCGCCGACCTGCCGGTCGTCCACCTCGCGGATCGGCGTGATCTCGGCGGCGGTGCCGGTGAAGAAGCACTCCTCCGCGTTGTAGAGATCGGTCCGGACGAGGTTCTCCTCCCGGACGGTGTACCCGCGCTCGCGGCCGAGCGCGATCACCGACCCCCGCGTGATCCCGTCGAGGCAGCCCGCCTGGGTCGGCGGCGTGAACAGGATGCCGTCGCGGACGATGAAGACGTTCTCCCCCGAGCCGTCCGTGATGAACCCCGCCTCGTTCAGCATGATCGCCTCGTCGTAGCCGGCCTTCAGCGACTCGATCTTCGCCAGGACGCTGTTGATGTATTGGCCGTCGGCCTTCGCGGCGGCCGGCAGCGCGTTCTGGGAGTTCCGGCGCCAGCTGCTGATCTTGATCCGCACGCCCTGTTCGAGGGCCTCCTCGCCCAGGTACGCGCCCCACGGCCACGCGGCGATCGCGACGTTCACCGGTGCGTTCAGCGGGTTCACGCCCATCTCGCCGTACCCGCGGATCGCGATCGGCCGGACGTAGCAGCTCTCCAGGCCGTTGACCCGGATCACGTCCTTCGTCGCCCGGACGAGGTCGTCGGCCGAGTAGGGCAGGTCCATGTGGTAGAGCTTCGCGCTCCGGAACAGGCGGTCCAGGTGCTGCTCGAGGTGCCACACCGCCGGGCCGCGATCGGTCTCGTAGGCGCGGATCCCCTCGAAGACGCCGCTCCCGTAGTGCAGCGCGTGCGACAGCACGTGGATCTTCGCCTCGGCCCAGTCCACGAGCTCGCCGTCCATCCAGATCTTGTCGACTTCGGCGATCGGCATCGGGTCCTCCTGCGGAGACATCCGGCGAGGTGCGGAACAGGATACCGGGCCCCGAGGGGTCCGTGGACGGATCAGTGCAGGTCGTAGGCGCGGAAGGGGATCGGGAACCGCGGTTCCAGGACCTCGTCCAGCGCGCCGTAGCGCTCCAGCGCCCAGGCGCGCGTGTCCGCGATCGCCGCGTCCAGGACCTCTGGGTCCACCCGCCAGGTCCACGAGTGGACGCGCTCGCCGACATCGGCCAGGAAGATCGCCGATCGTGTAGGTGCTGAGCTGCCACACGGGCGGCAGCTCGCGGGCGGTCCCGCCGAGCTCGGCGAGGGCCTGCGTCGAGCCGATCCACGTCGTGAGCCTCGAGGCCGGGACGCCTGGCTCGGGGCCCGACGAGCCCCTCGATATGGTCGGTGACCTCCTGCCACGGGCCGCCGCTGGCGCCGTATCCGATCAGCACGACGCCGCCCGGGCCGACGACCCGGACGAGCTCGGCGACGGCGGCGCGCCAGTCCGGGATCAGGTGCAGGACGTGGCGCGCGACCGCGCCGCCGAACGTGCGGTCGGCGAACGGCAGGCGCGTCGCGTCGGCCACGGCGATCGGGAACGGCCAGGCGACCGCCGGCCTTCCGACGCAGCTCCCCGAGCATCGCCGGCGAGACGTCGACGCCGGCGAGCGGCACCCCGGCCTGGTGCAGCGGCAGCCCGATCAGGCCGGTCCCCACCCCGATCTCGAGCGCCCGCCCCCGCCCCTCGAGCTCGCCGGCGAGCAGGCGCGTGAGATCCGCGCTCGCCTCCGGCGTGATCGCGCCGCGTCCGGTCGTAGTACGAGGCGGCCCGATCGAACGAGATGGATCCGCTCATGCGGCGCGACCGTAGACGCGCCAGCGCGTCGGCACGCCGGGCTGCGACTCGTCCAGATCCCATCGCTCGGCCGCCCACGACCGCACCTGCGGGATCGCCCCGAGGAGCTCCTCGTCGGGAACGTGCCACGTCCACGAGTACTCCTTGCGCGGCAGCCGGTCGAAGTGCTCGCCGAGCCGGACCTCGCGGTCGTACGCGATCTCAACCACCTCGACGAGCGGAGCGGCCGACCTCGGCCATCGCGGCGTCGAGCACGGTGTCGCGATCGAGATCCATCGGGGCCATGCCCGGGGTGAGCGCCTGCGGGCCGAGCACCTCCACGAACCGCTGCTGGATCTCGGCGAAGATCCCCGACTCGCCGCCGGGCTCCATCGCGATCCTTCCGGCCGCAACGACGCGGTCGAGCTCGCGGATCGCGTCCATCCAGTTCGGGATCAGATGCAGGACCCAGCGCGCGTAGGCGCCGGCGAAGGCTCCGTCGGGGAAGGGCAGCCTCGTGGCGTCGCCGCGGACGAGCGCCACCGCGTCGCCGCCGGGTTTGGCGCGGAGCTTCGCCATCATCGCGTCCGAGAGGTCGATGCCGACCACCGGCGACCCCGCGAGCACGCAGCGGCACCGCCAGCTGGCCGGTCCCGACCCCGATCTCGAGGACCGGGCCGCCGCTCGTCGCCGGCGACCTCCTGCAGCAGCTCGAGGATCCGCTCGAGCGTGGCCGGATCCGTCGTGCGCGTGTCGTCGTAGTAGTCGGCCGCCCGATCGAAGGACTGCGACCCGGTCACGACACGGGCAGGCGCTTGGTCGCGTCGAAGAACGGGAGCGCCGCGACCGTGGCCGGGCGCCGCTCCGACGGGGCGGCCACCTCGAGCCCGGTCCCCTCCGCCATGTGCGAGGCAGGCACCCACGCGTAGCCGATGTTGCGCTCCAGACGCGGCGACCAGGCGCCGGCCGTGACGCGCCCGATGACCTCGCCGCCGGGGGCGTGCACGGGCCAGAAGTCGTTCAGCGCTCCCTCGTCGGTCATCGGCTCGCCGCCGATCTCGATCCCGACCAGCTTGCGATCCACCCCGGTCGCGGCGAGGCGCCGGAGCGCCTCCTTCCCGAGGAAGTCCTGCTCCTGATCCAGCTCGACGAGTCGCTCGAGCCCGCTGACGTGCAACGGGGTGTCGGACACGCGCATGTCCGAGCCGTAATTGAAGATGCCGGCCTCGATCCGCCGCGCCTCGCTCGGGGCGATCACGCGCACGCCGTACGGGCTCCCCGCCGCCATGACGCGTTCGAACAGGTCGTCGCCGCGCGCCGTGTCGCAGAGGTAGAGCTCGTAGCCCACCTCGCCGGTCCACCCCGTGCGCGACACGACGAGGGGGATCTCATCGACCGACGCCTCGGCGCAGTGGTAGTAGCGAAGGTCGGCGACCGCGTCGCCGAGCAGATCCCGGATCAGGTCCTTCGAGCGTGGACCCTGGATCTGCATCGGCGCGACGTCGGCCTCGAAGATCCGGACGTCCATCCCGCGCCCGGCGGCCACGCCGGCCGCGTAGAGCAGCGCGTCGGAATCGGCGAGGGCCAGCCAGAACCGGTCCTCGGCCAGACGCAGCAGCACCGGGTCGTTCACGATCCCGCCCTCCGCCGTGGTCATGAGCACGTACCGGGCCTGCAGGACGTCGACCTTCGTCAGATCGCGGCAGGTCATCAGGTTCGTCAGCTCGAACGCGTCGGGACCCACGATCTCCACGCAACGCTCCACGCTGACGTCCCAGACCGTCACGTCGTTCACGAGCGCCCAGTACTCGCTGATCGGGTCGTCGTAGAGCGTCGGGAGCAGCATGTGGTTGTAGAGGCCCCAACTGCGACAGCCGTGCCGCTTCGTCGCCTCGAAATAGGGGGACTTCCGGTACCAGGGCTGCACGTAGAACGGAAAGGTCTCCGACGCCACACGATCCTCCTGCGAGAGCACGGACTGCGGTTCGGCGAGGAGCCTACTTCAGTTCGCGGAGGGATCGAACGGCATCGTCCGCAGCATCGCGTACCCGGGGCCGAGCCTCGCCAGGACGTCCTCCCAGAGGCGCTCGGGTTCGTCGTGGAACACGTCGCCGGGCAGCGGCTCGACGACGATCCACGCGTCTTCCTCCAGCTCGCTCTCCAGCTGCCCCGGACCCCATCCCGAGTAGCCGGCGAACACGCGCGCACGACGGACCCCGACGAGCGCGTCCGGCTCGGCTTCACCCGGGAGGAACCCGATCGAGTCGAACGCGATCACGCCCGCCTCGGACGGGTCGGCGAAGTCGGCCACCACGACCGCCGCGTCGGGCTGGACCGGACCGCCCTGGAACAGCAGCTCGCCCGGACGCACCAGCTCGGCCAGCGGGGGCACCGCCTCGTCCACCGAGACGTCGAACGGCCGGTTCAGCACCACGCCGACCGCCCCCTCCTCGTCGTGATGGCCGATCAGGACCACCGTGCGACGGAAGTTCGGGTCGAACAGCGAGGCGTTCGACAGCAGCAGCCTGCCGGTCAGGTTCCCGGTCACGGACCCATCATCCCGGGACGTCACGCTTTCGGCACGGCCTTCGCCGGATCCCAGAACGGGAGCGGCACGACCTCGGCGGGGACCGAACCGCCAGGCGAAGCGATCTCGAGCTCGGTCCCGAGCGCCGCCAGCTCGATCGGCACCCAGGCGTAGCCCATGTTGACCAGCAGGCGGGGCGAGTGGCACGCGCTCGTCAGCTGCCCGACCGTCGCGCCACCGGAGGTCACCGGCCAGAAGTCCTCGAGCCACATCGACAGCGGATCCCCGCCGATCTGCACGCCGACGAGCTTGCGCTCGATGCCCTCACGCGCGATCCGTTCGAGCGCCTCGCGCGAGACCACCCGGTTGTCGTTGTCCAGCTCGACGAGCCGCTCGAGCCCCGTGACCTCGTACGGGCTGTTCGTGACGTCCATGTCGTTGCCGTAGTTGAAGATCCCGGCTTCCATCCGCCGTTGGTCCGACGGCGCGATCGCGCGGATCTCGAACGCCTCGCCGGCCTCCATCACCGCGTCCCAGAGATCGAGACCGCGGGCGGCGTCGCGGAGGTAGAGCTCGTAGCCGATCTCGCCGCTCCAGCCGGTCCGGGACACGACGAGCGGGATACCGTCGAGGTCGGCTTCGGTGCACCAGTAGTAGCGAAGGTCCGCGACCTCGTCGCCGAGCAGCGCCCGCACGAGCGGCTTCGACTTCGGACCCTGGATCTGCAACGGCGAGACATCCGGCTCGCGGATCTGGACGTCCATCCCCGCGAACGCCTGCACCCCGAGCGCGTACAGCAGCGTGTCGGAGTCGGCGAGCGAGAGCCAGAACCGGTCCTCCGCCAGGCGCAGGAGGATCGGGTCGTTCACGATCCCCCCGTCCGGCGCGCAGATCGTGACGTACTTGCACTGGCCGACCGCGCACGTCGAGAGATCGCGCGGCGTGAGCAGTTGCGTGAACGCGGCGGCGTCCGGTCCGCTGATCTCCACCTGCCGCTCCACCGCGACGTCCCAGAGCGTCACGTGCTCCAGGAGATGCCAGTACTCCTTCACGTCGTCGTCGTAGTACGTCGGGATCAGCATGTGGTTGTAGAGATCCCAGCTCGTGCAGCCGGCCTCGACGGTGCGCTCGTAGTACGGGGACTTCTTGTACCAGCTGGCCAGGTAGAACTTGAACCAGGTGTTCTCCTGCGGTGTCGCCTGGGTCACCTCGCGCTCCTTCCGACGCGGCGGCCGGCCCGGGAGCGGGTGGCCCGCCGCACGTCCTTCACGATCTCCCGAACGCAGTTGTACGCCGGGATGCCGCACACGCCGCCGCCGCCGTGCGTGGCGCTCGAACACTGGTACAGGCCGCGGATCGGCGTGCGGTAGTCCGCGTAGCCGGGCGCCGGCCGCATGTGGAACAGCTGCTCGGCCGACAGCTCCCCGTGGAAGATGTTCCCGCCGATCAGGCCCCACTCCTGCTCCATCTCGTGCGGCCCGATCACCTGCAGGTGCAGCACCGAGTCCTTGAACCCGGGCGCCAGCTCGTCGTAGCCGTCGATCACGCGCATCGCGTAGGACGTCGAGCTCGTCGCGATGCGGCTCCTGCGACCACTCGGCCGGGCACCACTGTGTGAACAGCGAGACCACGTGCTTGCCCTCCGGCGCGAGCGACGGATCGTGGAACGTCGGCATGACCCCGTCGGAGAACGGCGCCGTCGCCGCGGTCCCGGCCCGCGCCTGCTCGAACGCCGTCTCGAGGTACGGGATCGAGTGCGCCAGCTCGAAGCCGCCGGTGAGGTCCCGATGCTCGGGGTCCGCGGTGAACACCGGCGCCCGGTCCAGTGCGAGGTTGATCTTCACGGTGCCGCTGCGGCTCTTCCAGCTGCGGATGTCGAGCAGGAAGTCGTCCGGGAGCTCGGCCGGGTCGAGCTGCCGCAGGAACGTGATCTGGGGATGCGTGGCGGCCACGACGATCGGCGCCGTCAGCTCCTCCCCGCCCTCCAGCACCACGCCACGGACCGCGCCCCCCACGGTGAGGATCCGCTCGACGCGGGCGTTCGTCCGGACCTCCGCGCCGAAGCTCCGCGCGCTCGACTCCAAGGCGGCCGCGACGGCGCCCATCCCGCCGATCGGCGTGGCCCACGAGCCGAGGTGCCCGTCGCCGACGTCGCCGATCATGTGGTGCGCCATCACGTAGCCGGTCCCCGGCTCGTGCGGTCCCGCCCACGTGCCGATCAGCCCGTTCAGCGCCATCACCGTCTTGACCTGCTCGGACTCGAAGAACCGGTCGAGGATGTCGGCGATCGACATCGTCATCAGGCGCGTGAGGTCGCCGACCCCGCCCACCCGCAGCCCCCGGAAGCGCCACGCCAGCTTCAGCTGCGCCGAGAGATCGGCGAACGACGTGGAGCCGAGCCTCGGCGGCGTGGTCATGAGGAGCGGACCCAGCACGTCGGCGAGGCCCCCGATGTACGCCTCCCACGACTCGACCGCGTCCGCATCCTTCTTCGAGAACTTCGCGAACTCCTCGCGGTCGGCCTTCGGGTCGTCGGACTGCGTGATCGAGCGCCCGTCGGGGAACGGCACGAAGTACGGGCCGACCGGGATGCCGCGGTAGCCGTGCTCCGCGAGCCGGAGGTCGCGCAGGATCGTGTCGGGCATCAGGCTCATCACGTAGCTGAGCGTCGTGACCTTGAACCCCGGCGCCTCCGGCCACGGCGCCATCGTGTCGGCGGCACCCCCGGTCTTGTGGCGCGCCTCCAGCACCACGCTCCGGGCTCCGCGCTTCGCGAGGTAGGCCGCGGCGACGAGGCCGTTGTGTCCACCGCCGATCACGATCGCGTCGAGGCCCTCAGGCATGCGCGCACGATAGAGCCGTCGCCCGGCGACCGCCTGAACGCCGTTCAGCCCGGGGCCCCGGAAGAACCGGCAAGACCCCGGGCCGTCAGGCGCCGATGTTCTCCTCGGATGCGATCCCGGCCGCCTCCGCCGCCTCGAGCCCCTCGGCCGAGGCGAAGCGCCGCGGCTCCGGGCCCGCGTCGGCCGGTTCGGTCACCGGCGCGTCCCGCCGGAGCCGAAGGATCGGCACGAGCGTGAGCGCGGCCGCGAACGCGAACGCGCCGCCGATCAGGTAGACCACCTGCGGATCGCTCCGGAAGGACCGCAGCACGGGTCCGGCGATCAGGTACGCGATCGCCAGGCCGATCGACAGGACCGCTTCGAAGGCCGCCATCGTGCGGCTGCGCACCGCGTCGGGCGTCCTGCGCTGCATGATCCCGTTCTCGGCCACCAGCGTGAACCCGTCGCTCGTGCCCATCACCAACAGCGCCACGAGCACCAAGGGGAACACCGGCGCGACGCCGACGGCCAGGGCCGCCGCCGCGATGCCGAACGATCCCACGACGAGCCACACCGGTTCGCTCCGCTGCGTCATCCATCGCCCCGTCGCCGCGCCGAGCACCGAGCCGGTCCCCCAGCAGGTGATCAGCAGCGCGAAGCCCACCGCGCCCGCGCCGAAGTGCTCGGCGAGCGGCGCGTCGGCGACCATGCTCATGCCCATCCCGAGCACGAACACGAACCACGCGATCGACATCCGCCGCAGGACCCGGTCCCGCCACAGGAACGCGAGGCCGGCCGCGAGACCGACGTGGTCGTCGTCGGCCGCACCCCGCGCCGACCGATCCTCCTGGAAGGACCCCCGGACGCTCAGCGTGAGGCCGAGCGAGATCAAGAAGCTCACGGCGTTCAACGCGAAGACCCACGACGCGCCCAACCGCACCAGCAGGATGCCGCCGATCACCGGGCCGACGGCGATGCCCGAGTGCACACCGACCGTGACCAGGCTGTTCGCCCACGAGATCTGGTCGTCGGACTCCACGAGGTTCGGGATCGCGGCGCGGGAGGCCGAGAAGAACGGCAGCTCCGCGATCGCCGAGCCGAACGCCAGCCCGATCAGCCACGCGGGCGTCTTCGCGAACGCCATGCCCAGGAAGAACGCGGCCGCGATCGCCTCGGACCAGACCATGACGGTCCGGCGGTCGAACCGGTCGCCGATCGCGCCGGCGAACGGGCTCAGGAAGCCGGCCACGCCGAACGTGAGCAGCAACGACAGCGCCTGGAGACCGGGCGAGTGCGTCCGGTTCCAGACCGTGAAGTTCAGCGCCGTGTAGGCCGCGGCGCCGCCGGTCACGGAGATCAGGCGGCCGGTCGCGAGGCGACGGATCTTCGTCCGTGCGGACTGTGGTTGGTGGCTCATGGAGCGACTCCTCGGGAGGTGTGCGTGCGGGGGGTGCGGTACGGCAGGCGCGCGCGGAGGCGCGCGGGCGACTCAGACGTCGCCCGTATCGCCTGCTGCGTTCGCGTTCCGCTCCATGACCGAGGCAGGGTAGCACGAACGTGGACGGCGTCGCGGCAGCCGGGTGACGGATCTACATCGGGAGGGAGACCGCGCGGATCCGGTTCGCCTCGATCGCGCCCGCGATCTGATCGAGCACGTCGGGCGGAACCTCCGAGTCCACGGTGACGCACATGAGCGCCTCCATCCGATGGCCCGCCGGACCCACGTCCTTGCGGCCGACGTCCATCGTCGCGATGTTGATCGCGTGCTCGCCGAGGATCGTGCCGACCGTGCCGATGACGCCCGGGCGGTCCGCGTAGTCGAAGAACACCATCTGCGGCGCGGGCGCGATCTCGATGTCGAACTCGTTCACGTTCGTGAACCGCTCCGCGTTGCGCGTGACGATCGTGCCCTCGACGCTGACCGGTCCCTCGTCCGTTTCCGCGCTGATCGCGATCAGCGAGACGTAGTCCTGGCTGACCGTGGAACGCATCTCGCTGACGGTCACCCCGCGGTCGCGCGCGAGCATCGGGGCGTTCACGAAGGACACGGGTTCGTTGACGGACCGGCCGAGGATGCCCTTGAGGATCGCGAGGGTCAGGACGCGCGTGTCGTGCTCGGCGATCCTCCCCAGGTACGAGGCCACGACCGACCGGACGCCGCCGGAGGCGAGGCCCGCGGTCAGCGCCCCCATCCGCTCGGCGAGCGGCACGAACGGCCGCACGACCTCGGTGACCTCGGCGCCGGCGGAGACGTTCACCGCGTACGGGACGAACTCGCCCTTCAGAGCCAGCCGGACCATCTCGGCGACCGTCGTGCCGGCCTTGTCCTGCGCCTCCCGCGTGGAGGCGCCCAGGTGGGGCGTCACGACCACGCCGGGCAGCCCGAACAGCGGCGAGTCGGTGGTGGGCTCCACCGCGAAGACATCGAGCGCCGCGCCGGCCAGGTGCCCGTCTTCGAGCACCTTCGCCAGCGCCTCCTCGTCGACGATGCCGCCCCGCGCGGTGTTCACGATCCGGGCGCCCGGCTTCATCATCCGGAGCTCCTTCGCGCCGAGCAGGCCCTCGGTCTCGGGGGTCCGCGGCAGGTGGATCGACACGAAATCCGACTGGACCAGCAGCGCTTCGAGCGTGGGCATCGTCTCGACGCCCATCTCCTTGGCTCGCTCGACGCTCACGTACGGATCGAACGCGATCACGCGCATGCCCAGGCCGAGCGAGCGAGCGGCGACCAGCGACCCGACCCGGCCGAGGCCGACCAGCCCGATCGTCTTGCCGGCGAGCTCGACGCCCTCCCATGCGGTTCGTTCCCACCGGCCCTGGGTCAGGGCGGCATGCGCCTGCGGGATGCTTCGCGCCTGCGCGAGGAGCAGCGCCACGGTGTGCTCGGCGGCGCTGATGATGTTCGAGGTCGGTGCGTTCACGACCATCACGCCTCGGCGCGTCGCGGCGTCGACGTCGACGTTGTCGAGCCCGATGCCGGCGCGCGCCACGACCCGCAGGTTCGCGGCCGCGTCGAGCACCTCGGCGGTGACCTGCGTCGCGCTGCGGATGATCAGCGCGTCGTACGGCGCGATCTCGGCGACGAGGTCGCCCTTGGCGAGATCGGTCCGCACATCGACCTGGAGGTCCTTGCGGAGCAGCTCGAGGCCCTGCGGCGAGAGCTCCTCGGTGACGAGGACCCGCACGTCAGCGGGCCTCCTGGAACACCTGCTCGGCGGCGGCGACGGCGGTCCCCGGCTTCACGGGGTACCCCAGGCGCTCCAGCGTCATCTCGAGGGCCGCGAGACCGCGGATGATGTCCAGCTCGCTGAAGTACCCGAAGTGCCCGATCCGGAACACCGAGCCCTTGAGCGGCCCCTGCCCCGGCGCCAGCACCACGCCGAAGTCCTTCCGGATCCGGTCGCAGATCGTGTCCGCATCGATCCCCTCGGGCGCGCGGATCGCGGTGACCGTCCAGTTCTGCTCGATGCCCTCGCCGAACAGATCGAGCCCGAGGGACCGCACGCCGTCCTTCACCGCGGTGCTCAGCCGGCGATGCCGCTCGAGCGCGGCGTCCACCCCATCCTGGAAGTAGAGCTCGAGCGCCGCGCGGAGGCCCTGCATCACGCTGATCGCCGGCGTCCACGGGTTCTCGGGGTCCGGCAGCGACGCGAACTGGTCGTAGATCCGCCAGTCGAAGTAGAAGCGCGGGTTCGTCGCGGTCTGGGACATCGCCCACGCGCGATCGCTGATCGCGACGAACGCGATGCCGGGGCTGGCGGACAGCGCCTTCTGCGACCCGCCGACCGCGACGTCGACCGCCCACCCGTCGAGGTCGAACGGCACCGCGCCGAGGCTCGAGACCACGTCGACGACCACGAGCGCCCCCGCCTCGTTCGCCACGCGCGCGAGCTCCTCGACCGGCTGGATCACGCCGGTCGACGTCTCGGAATGCGTCAGCAGGATCGCCGCGGTCTCCGGATGCTCCGCCAGCGCGTCGGCCACCTTCGCGGGGTCCAGCCGTGTGCCCCAGGGCTCCTCGAGCGTGTGCACGGTGAGGCCGTAGGCGGTCGCGAGCCGGCGCCACCGGTCGGAGAAGTACCCGGCGAGCGGGACGAAGACCTCGTCGCCCGGCGAGAAGCAGTTCTGGATCGCGGACTCGAGCCCACCGGTCCCGCTCGAGGTCATGAGGAGCACGCGCGCCGCCTCGGTCCGGTAGAGGATCCGCAGGCGCTCGGTCACCTCGGTCATCAACGCGCCGAAGCCGGGACCGCGGTGGTAGACGAGCGGACTCCCCTGGGCGAGCAGGACCTCGGGGGGGATCGGGGTCGGTCCGGGCGCCAGGATGATCTCCGGCCTGTCCACGGTGTCTCGTTCCTCCTCGGCGGCTCGGAAGCTCCAGGCTACCAGGGGGTCCCGGACGGACCGGGGAGCGAACGCGTTCGATCAGAACCGCAGCGCGTGCGACAGATCCTCGGAGGCGGGCCGGAGCGCCGACCCGTCGACGACGCCGGTCACCTCACGGCGGCTCCACGGCCACCGCGCCCGAACCTTCTTCCGGCCGACCGACCGGGCCACCGAATCGCGCCTCGCGTCCGCGATCCGGCGTTGGAGGTTCAGGTCTCAGACGACGTGCGAGACCGCGAACTGTCCTTGCATCTACGTCGCCTCCTCGGGCGCCAGGGTCCGCAGGTCCTTGCCGGCATCGGCCAGGTCGGCCGGATCGCACACCACCTGGTGGCGGATCAGGGGCAGGGAGCGGCGAACGTCGCGGGGCCAGTCGACGCTGACGGAGGCCCGCAGGACCCCGCCCTCGTCCAGGAAGAACGCGCAGAAGGTCGCGTCCTCCAGCGAGCCCCGCACGACCATGTCCTTCGTCACGACCACCCCACCCATCTGTATCTCATGTTCGAACTGATCCGACCAGAACCAGTGCGGATCGTCGAACGCCGCCGTGGAGCCGAGCATCGCGTGGGCGGCGTGCTCCCCCATCTTGATCGCATTGTCGAAATGCTCCACGCGGACCGGTCCGAAGATCGGGTGGTCGTGGGTCGCCACGTCGCCCGCGGCGAAGACCCCCGGGAGGTCGGTCTCCAGCGTCGGACCCGCGCGGAGCCCGACGCCGTCGCCGGCGACCTCCCCGGTGACCGCGCCCATCTCCGGTTCGGTGCCGAGCCCGAGGACGACCAGATCGCAGTCGATCGCGCGGCCCCCCTGCGTGATGACGCGCTCCACGCGGCCGTGGCCCTCGAAGCGCTCCACCGTCTCGGAGAACCGCATCTCGACACCGTGGTTCTCGGTGCATCGCCTCGACCACGCGCCCGAGCATCGGGCCCAGGACCCGGTACAGGGCCGTCTCGAAGATCTCGACGACGGTCACCTCGAGCCCCATCTGGCGCAGCGATGCGGCGACCTCGGCGCCGATGAACCCCATCCCGACGATGACGGCCTTGTCGGCGTCGAGCGCCGCCTGCCGGATCCGGTCGGCGTCGGCCGTCCGTCGCAGCTGGTGGATCCCTTCGAGGTCGGCGCCCGGCACGTCGAGCCGGCGGTTCCGCACGCCGGTCGCGACCAGCGCGCGGTCGAACGCGACCTCGGTCCCATCCTCGAGCGTGACGGACCGGTCGCCGGCGGAGAGGTGGCGCACGCGCCTGCCGAGCATCGTCTCGACGTCGTTCGCGTCCCACCACTCGTCCGGGCGCACGAAGAGGTCCTGCCTGGGCTGCTCGCCGCGGAGGTACCGCTTCGACAGGGGCGGTCGTTCGTACGGGAGGTCCGGCTCGTCGCCGATCAGGACGACACGCCCGTCGAACCCGGCCTCGCGCAGCGTCGCCGCGGCCGTTCCTCCGGCCAGCCCCGCGCCGACGATGACGAACGTCGGGCGGCCCGCCACGGACCTATGCCTCGATCAGGATCTGCTGGTCCTGCTCGCTGACCGGGTAGACCTCGATCGGCTCGGTGGCGGGCCCCTCGATCACCTCACCGGTCCCCATGTTGAACGTGCTGCCGTGGCATTCGCAGGTGATCTCGTCGCCGTCGATCTCACCGCCCATCGACAGGTTGCACCGGCGGTGCGTGCAGATATCGCTGAAGGCGTAGAGCTTCCCCGCCGACCGCGCGACCGCGATCTCGGCCCCGTGGACCTCGAACGCTTTGACCGACCCGTCCCCGACCTCGTCGGCTCCGCCCACCGGGATCAACTCCGCCATCGTTCCTCCTTCGTTCGGGCCTCGCTCGCGACGAGCAGAGCCTACGCGGAGCGTCCCCGTTCGTCCGGGCGGGACCGGGCACGCCAGAGCGAAACGCCGGCGAGCGTGCCGTAGAAGAGCGTGAGCAGGACCATGCCGGTCCGGAACGGGACCTGCACGAGCACCGGCACGAACGCGCCGGCCACCCACGCCAGTTGGAACAGGACCTCGTAGCGGACGAACACCCGTCCGAGCGCTCCGACCGGCGCGTTGCGCTGCATCAGGCTCGTGAACGCGAGACGGGCGAACTCCGAGGCCGCACCGGCCGTCACCGCGTACACGGTCAGCAGGGGGAGCCCGAAGAGCTCCGACGCGAGGAGCGCGCCGATCCCCGCCGAACACACGCACGCGATCACGACCGCCTCCTCGCGCCGGTCGGTGCGGAGGCCCGGCGCGGACAGGTCGGCCAGGAAGCCGCCGACGATGCCGGCGCCGGCGAGCACGCCGAACCACAGCGCGGGGACCTCCGCGGTCCGCAGGGCGAACGCGAGGAGGAACAGCAGGAAGCCGCTCGCGGCCCGGATCCCGATCGCGCCCATCGCCGGCAGTGCGAGCTGCGGCATCCTGCCGAGCGAGCGAACGCTCCGGTCCACCGGCGCCGGGGCTCCGGGCACGTCGGGGCGCGGCAGCCGCAGGGTCAGCGCGGCGGAGATCCCGTACACGAGGGCGGCGACGTACACCGGTCCCTCCCCGCCGACGGCCTTCAGGACCACGAAGCCGACCGGGGCCGCGCCGAGCGCGCCCGCGACCGCGATCCGGCCGAGACGGGCGTTCGCCCGCATCAGACCTTCCTGCTTCGAGGCGTACGCCATCGTCAGGCCGTTCTTCACGATGCCGTGCACGCGCGAGAGGACGAGCATCACGAGCACGACGGGGAACAGCAGGTTCGACGACAGCTGCGGCGCCAGGTAGAGGGCCAGCACGCAGCGCCCGGCGGCGGCGGCGAACGTGACCGATCGACGCGGCCCCGCGCGGTCCAGGATCGGCACGATCAGCGGTCCCGCCAGCGCGAGCGGCAGCATCGTGAGCCCCAGGAACAACGCGACCCGGACGCGCGATTCGGCGACCGGCACGTGGAAGAACACCGAGTCGGCGAGCGAGATCGCGAGCAGGGCATCGCCCGCGACGCTCGTGAGGTGGTTCAGGCCGTACGCGTCGATCGGATCCGGCGAGGTCCACATCCGATGGAGCGGATGCGTCACGAGCCCCTGGAAGGCGCGGACCACGCCGAGCACGGCCAGCTGCCACGCCGGGATCCGCTCCGGCGGGTGCGGGGAGGTCCCCACCCGGGAGCGCTATCCCTGGAGGCGCTCGCGCAGGACGTCCTGCGCGAGCTTCGGGTCCGCCGTTCCGCCGGCCTTCTGCATCAGCTGACCGACCAGGAACCCGATCACGCCCTCCTTGCCGCCGCGGAACTTCTCGACGACGTCGGGGTGCTCGGCGATCACCGCGTCGGCGAGCGCGCCGAGGGCGCCGGCATCGGACACCTGCCGGAGGGCGCGCTGTTCGACGATCCGGTCGATCGGGCTCCCCGGAGGCGAACGCCGCCTCGAGGGCCTGCTTCGCGCCGGCGCCGGAGATCGCGCCGTCGGCGCGGAGCGCGACCAGATCGGCGACGTGCGCCGGCGTCAACGCGCCGTCGTCGCCCGCGGCGTTCCGGAGCGCCGCCACGTCCTGCGTGATCCAGTTCGCCGCGGCCACCGGATCGGCGCCGAGCGCGAGCGCGCCCTCGAACAGGGCGACCGCGCCGGTGTCGGCGACCAGGACGCGCGCGGTCTCCGGCCGGAGACCGAGCGCCGCGTAGCGGGCGCGCCGGGCGCGCGGCAGCTCCGGGATCGTGCCGCGGATCTCCTCGATCCACGCGGTGATCGGCTCCATCGGCGGGATGTCCGGTTCGGGGAAATAGCGATAGTCGAACGCCTCTTCCTTGGATCGCATCGACTTCGTGATGCCCGCGTCCTCGTCCCAGTGACGCGTCTCCTGCACCAGCGGCTCGCCGGCCTCCAGCGCGTTCACCTGGCGCTCGACCTCGTAGGTCAGGGCTCGCTCCAGCGACCGGATCGAGTTCATGTTCTTGATCTCGACCTTCGTTCCGAACGACGTCTCGCCGGCCTGCCGGACCGAGATGTTCCCGTCGCAGCGCAGCGACCCCTCCTCCATCTTCACGTCGGAGACGTCGAGCGCCTCGAGCGTGGCGCGCAGCGCACGGAGGTAGGCGGCGGCCTCCTCCGGCGAGCGGATGTCCGGCTCGCTCACGCACTCCACCAGCGGCACGCCGGCCCGGTTGTAGTCGATCAGCGCGTGCTCGGCGTCGTGGATCCTGCCGGAGGCGCTGCCGTGCGTCGTCTTGCCCGTGTCCTCCTCCATGTGGACCCGCGTGATCCCGACGCGCTTCGTCGAGCCGTCGGGGAGCTCGACGTCGAGGTGACCCGCCGACGCAGATGGGCAGGTCGTATTGGCTGATCTGGTAGTTCTTCGGCATGTCCGGATAGAAGTAGTTCTTCCGGTGGAACAGCGAGTGCGGCGCGATCTCGCAGTCCAGCGCGAGACCGATCTTCACGATCCGGCGGATCGCCTCGGCGTTCGGCACCGGCAGCGAACCGGGATGACCCAGACACACCGGGCAGGTTTGCGAGTTGGGTTCGGCCCCGAACCCGGTGCGGCACCCGCAGAACATCTTGGTCCGCGTGTCGAGCTCGACGTGACACTCGAGCCCGATCACGGTCTCCCATCCGGCCATCGCGGCCTAGCCTACCCGACCCCCCGAGCGCATCCGCCGCCGCCCGTATCCTTGTCGGATGTCGTTGCCCGGCAGCCCGCATCCGAGCACCGCGAAGACGTGGACGTGTCTCGGCGCGCTGTACTTCGTCTGGGGAACGACGTACCTCGGCATCCGCGAAGCGAACCAGTCGATCCCCCCGTTGATCAGCGCCGGCACGCGCTTCCTGATCGCCGGCGCCGCGCTCTACGCGTTCGCGCGGGTCCGCAGCGGCGAACACCCCTCGAGCAGGCAATGGCGCGGCGCGGCCGTCGTGGGCGCGTTCCTGCTCTTCGGCGGCAACGCCGGCGTCGCGTGGTCGGAATACCTCGGCACCCCGACGGGCATCGTGTCGCTGCTGATCGCGCTGGTGCCCCTGTGGCTCGCCCTGTTCGACCGGGTCCTGCTGAAGAGCGCCCCGCTCGGCTGGCGCGTCGTGGTCGGACTGGTCGCGGGCTTCACCGGCGAGGCCCTGCTGGTCGGCACCGCCGCGGCGCACGGCGACGTGCCGCTGGGCGGCATGCTCGTCGTGGTCGGGGCGTCGCTGGCGTGGGCCGTCGGGTCGCTCTACGCGCGCAACGCGCCCCTGCCGAGGAACGCCCTGCTCGGCAGCGGCATGCAGCAGCTCGCCGGGGCGGGCGTGATCCTCGCCGTCGCCGTCGTGACCAGGCAGTTCGCGGGGTTCGACGTGTCGCAGGTCCAGACGCGCTCGTGGCTCGGCCTGCTCTGGCTGATCCTGGCCGGCTCGTTCGTCGGCTTCAGCGTCTACCTGTGGCTGCTGCGGAACGTCCGGACCTCGCTCGTGGGGACGTACGCGTACGTGAACCCGATCGTGGCGGTCTTCCTGGGCGCCGTCGTCCTGCACGAGGAGCTGCCGCTGCGCGTGCTCGTGGCCGCGGCGATCGTGCTGTCCAGCGTGGCGCTGATCGTCTCCGCCGGCGGGACCGCCCGCGTCGACTCAGGCCGCCAGCAGCGGCGGCCGGAACTCCAGCCCGAGGTCGGCTTCGAAGGCTGAGGCCGCCCGCAGCAGCGTGCGCTCACCGAGGACCGGCGCGGTGAGCTGGAGCCCGACGGGGAGCCCCGCGTCGTCCACGCCGCACGGAACGCTGATCGCCGGCACGCCGGCGAGGTTCGCGGGGATCGTGAAGATGTCGTTCAGGTACATCGCCATCGGATCGTCGGCCTTCGCGCCGATCGGGAACGCGGTGGTCGGCGACGTGGGCGACACCAGCACGTCGAACGCGTCGAACGCGGCCGCGTAGTCGCGGATGATCAGCGTCCGGACCTTCTGCGCCTGCCCGTAGTACGCCTCGTAGTAGCCGGCCGACAGCGCGTAGGTCCCGAGCATGATCCGCCGCTTCACCTCCGGCCCGAAGCCCTGGCCGCGCGTCGCGAACATCATCTCGACGCTGTCGGCGTGCTCCCCGGGCGCCCGGAACCCGTAGCGGACGCCGTCGTAGCGCGCGAGGTTCGAGGACGCCTCGCTCGGCGCGATCAGGTAGTAGGCCGACAGCGCGTACTCGGCGTGCGGCAGGTGCGCCTCGCCCACCGAGGCGCCGAGCCGCTCGAGCCGGTCGATCGCGGCGCGGACCGAGGCGGCGACGCCCGGCTCGACCCCCTGCCCGAACGCCTCGGCCACCACGCCGACGCGCATCCCCGCGACCCCCCGGTCCAACCCCGCGGCGTAGTCCTGCGGCTCGCCGTCGAGGCTCGTCGCATCGCGCGGATCGTTCCCGCCGAGGACGGACAGCAGGGTCGCCGCGTCGCGGACGCTCCGGGTGAACGTGCCGACCGTGTCCAGCGACGACGCGAACGCGATCAGGCCGTAGCGACTGATCAAGCCGTACGTCGGCTTCAGGCCGACGACGCCGCAGAGCGACGCCGGCTGGCGGACGCTCCCGCCCGTGTCGGTCCCGAGCGCCCACACCGCTGCGCCGGCCGCGACCGCCGCGGCGCTCCCCCCGCTCGACCCGCCGGGCACGCGGGAGAGATCCCACGGGTTGTGCACGGGGCCGTACGCGGAGTTCTCGTTCGAGGAGCCCATCGCGAACTCATCGCAGTTCGTCTTCCCGACCAGCACGGCTCCGTCGCCCGACAGCCGCGTCCACGCCGTGCAGTCGTACGGCGGCACGTACCCCTCGAGGATCTTCGAGCCGCACGTCGTGCGGATGCCGTTCGTCGCCAGGACGTCCTTCAGTGCGATCGGGACACCGGCGACCGGCGAGAGCGGCGCTCCCGACGCGCGGTAGACGTCGAGCTCCTCGGCGCGCTCGCGTGCGAGCTGCGGCGTCGGCGTCAGGAACGCGTGCAGGTCGTCGTCGACCGCCTCGATCCGCTCGAGCGAGGACTCCACGATCTCGACGGCCGAGACCTCCCCCGACGCGAGCTTCGCCGACAGCGCCGAGCCCGTGAGGTCGCAGAGCTCCGTCACGCCGTCGTCTCCGCGATCCGCGGCACCTTGAAGCGGTCGCCGTCGCGGTCCGGCGCGTTGCGCAGCGCCTCCTCCACCGGGAGGGACGGCTCCGGCTCGTCCTCGCGGAACACGTTCGCACGGGGCACGGCGTACGAGGTCGGCGGGATGTCGGCGGCCGCGACCTCACCGACCCGAGCCGCGTGCTCGAGGATCACGCCGAGCTGCGCCCGCAAGGTGGCCTTCTCCTCGTCGGTGAGGTCGATCCGCGCGAGCCGCGCGACGTGCTCGATGTCGATCTCGACCGGCATACGGGCGAGTCTAGTGGCCCGCTCAGGCCCCGAGCCGGCGACGGAACTCCGCCTCGTCGATCACCTCGACGCCGAGCTGCTCGGCCTTCGCGAGCTTCGTTCCGGGGTTCTCGCCGGCGACGACGAACGCGGTCTTCTTCGAGACGCTGGAGGTGACACGAGCCCCCGCCGCCTCGGCCGCCGCCGCGGCCTCCTCGCGGCTCATCCCCTCCAGGCCGCCGGTGAGCACCACCGAGAGCCCGTCGAGCGGTCCCGGCGCGGCCTCCTCGCCTCGCGGCGCTCGTCCGCCAGACGCACGCCCGCCGCCCGGAGCTTCTCGATCAGCTGCCGGTTCTCCTCCTCGTCGAACCACTCGCGCACGGTCGCCGCGATCTCCGGGCCGATGCTCGGGCACGGCGTCGATCTCGTCCTCGCTGGCCGTCACGAGCGCGTCGATCGAGCCGAACGCGTCGGCGAGCACCTGTGCGACGTGGCCGCCGACGTGCCGGATGTTGAGCCCGACGAGCAGCCGCCACAGCGGCCGGTCCTTCGAGGCCTCGATCGAGCCGAGGACGTTCGTGATCGCCTTGTCCTTGAAGCCCGGCAGCTGCGCGAGCTTGTCGGCGTCGAGCGCGTAGATGTCGGCCGGGTCCTCGATCAGGCCCTTCTCGAGCAGGCGCATCACGGTCATGTAGCCGAGGCCCTCGATGTCCATCGCGCCGCGGCCCGAGAAGTGGAACAGCCACTCGATGCCCTGCGAGGGACAGCCGCGCCGGTTCGGGCAGCGCCAGTCGGCCTCGCCCTCGCGGCGCACCAGCGTCGGTGCCGCACGCGTTGCACGTGGCCGGCATCTTCCAGCGCCGCGCCCGCTTCGGCCGCTTCGCCGCGACGGGCCCGACGATCTCGGGGATCACGTCGCCGGCCCGCCGGACGATCACCGTGTCGCCCTTGCGGACGTCCTTGCGGTGGACCTCGTCCTCGTTGTGCAGCGTCGCGTACGTGATCGTCACGCCGCCCACGAACACCGGCTCGAGCACGGCGAACGGCGTGACCTTCCCGGTCCGACCCGTGTGGACGTCGATCGAGCGCAGGATCGTGGTGCGCTCCTCCGGCGGGAACTTGTACGCGATCGCCCACCGCGGCGCGTGGGACGTGGCGCCGAGCCGCTGCTGCAGCTCGGTCTGGTCGACCTTGATCACGGTGCCGTCGATCTCCCAGTCGATCGAGTGGCGGTGCTCCTCCCAGTGCCGGAGGAACCCCTTCACGCCGTCGATCGACTCGCGGAGCTCGGTGGTGGGCGCGGCCGGCAGCCCGGCCTTCGCCGCCCAATCCAGGAACCCGAGGTGCGACGCGAACGAGACCCCCTCGGCCGCGCCGAAGGAGTGCACCCACATCCGGAGCGGCCGCGACGCCGTGACCTTCGGGTCCTTCTGGCGGAGCGAGCCGGCGGCGGCGTTGCGCGGGTTCGCGAAGGCCCGCTGGTCGGCCGCGGTGAGCTGCTCGTTCAGGGCCTCGAACGCCCGGACCGGCAGGTACATCTCGCCGCGTACCTCGATCACCTCGGGCGGATCGTCCATCAGCAGCCTCGCCGGCACGCCGCGGACCGTCCGCACGTTCGCGGTGATGTCCTCGCCGATGCGGCCGTCGCCGCGCGTCGCGGCCTGGACGAGCAGGCCGCGCTCGTACGTGAGCGCGCACGCGACCCCGTCGATCTTCAGCTCGCACGCGAACCGCGCCTCGTCGGCGACCACCTTCGCCACGCGGGCCGCCCACGCGTCGAGCTCCTCGAACGAGAACGCGTTGTCCAGCGAGAGCATCGGCGCCCGGTGCGGCACCGGCGCGAACAGGTCGGCGGGCGTCGCGCCCACCCGCTGCGTCGGCGAGTCCGGCGTGATGAGCTCGGGGAACCGGTCCTCCAGCTGGAGCAACTCTCGCATCAGCTCGTCGTAGTCGGCGTCGGCGACCTCCGGCGCATCGAGCACGTGGTACAGGTAGCTGTGCCGGTCGATCTGGTTGCGCAGCTCCTCGACGCGGAGCTTCGCCTCGGCCCGCGCCCGATCCTCGGCGCGGACGGTCATCCGGCGATCTCCACCGCGCCGGCGACCCCGATCCGGTCCCCCATCACGATGACGCCCCCGCGAACGCCGGGCACCCGCTGGAGGTAGTGCAGGGCCATGCCGAACCCGTCGGGCTTCGGCAGGCATGCCTGGACGCCGGCCGCGGCCGCGTCGGCCAGCATGCACGTCTGTGCGATCACCGCCAGACCGTCCGGGCCCTGGCCCCCCCGGCCGCGGCCGAGCGTGGTGGAGACGCCGATGCCCTGGCTCGACCCTCCGATCGCCACCGTGAGCGGATCGCCCCCGCGCCGGCGCACCGAGACCTTCATCCGCTTCTTCGCCTTGATGAAGTAGTCCCCGTCGCACGCGACGGTGACCTCGTGCACCTGGTCGCTCAGGATGCGGCCGACGGCATCGACCACGGCGCCCCGGAACGAGAACATCGGTCCGACGCCGGCCGCGTTCGCCGCCGAGACGACCTCCTTCACGATGTCGGGCGCGTCCACCGCCACCTTGTCCAGCGGACGTTTCGACGTGCCGAAGTCGGCGTGCCGCAGGCCGTAGGACTGGAGCTGCTCCCAGAACGACAGCGCCGAGGCGCGCGATTCCTCCGCGTAGTCGTCCGGCGCCGTGATGTGCAGGACGAGATCCTGGACCTGGATCTCGAACGTCCGCGACCGGCGACGGAGGAGCCTCATCCAGCGAGCATAGTCGGCGTCACCGACGACCCCGGAGGGGACGAGACGGCGGCCTCAGCGTGTCGCTTCGCGGATACGGCCGCCTCCGAGCAGCTCGTCGCCGCGATAGACGACGACGCTCTGCCCCGGAGCGACCGCCCGCTGCGGCGTCCGGAACGCGACGACGACGCGCCCATCGTCCGGGGTGACCACCGCCGGGACATCCGGGCCCCGGTAGCGGATCCGGACCTGTGCCTCGAACGGGCCGTCGGCCGGCGGGGCGCCGCCCACCCACGAGACGCGATCGGCCACGAGCCCGCGCTTGGCCAGGAGCTCGGCGGCGCCCACGACGACGCGGTTCGCGTCGGCGTCCAGCTCGAGGACGTAGGCCGGCGCGCCCGTCGCGACGCCGAGACCGCGGCGCTGCCCCACGGTGAACGCGAACGTCCCGTCGTGCTCGGCCAGGACGCGACCGTCGACGTCGACGACCTGCCCCCCCTCGCGCACCATCGCCGGGGCGCGGGAGCGCAGGAACCCGCCGGCGTCGCCCGCGGGAGCGAAGCAGAGCTCCTGCGAGTCCGGCTTCGACGCGACGGGCAGACCGAAGCGCTCGGCGAGGTCGCGCGTCTGCGGACTTCGCGAGCTCGCCGACCGGGAACAGCGACCGGGCCAGCTCGCGCTGGCCGAGCATGTGCAGCATGTAGCTCTGGTCCTTCGTCCGGTCGGCGCCGCGCAGGAGTCGGTAGCCGGCGGCGTCGCGCGTCGACCGCACGTAGTGGCCGGTCGCGACGAGGTCGATCCCGAGCTCGTCCGCCCGCCGCAGGAACGCCCCGAACTTGATCTCGCCGTTGCAGCGGGCACACGGGTTCGGCGTCCGACCCTCGCCGAGCTCGAGCACGAAGTCGTCGATCACCGTCCGGTCGAAATCGTCCGACAGGTCGCAGATCTCGAACGGGAACCCGGCGATCCGCGCCACCTCGGCGGCGTCCGCCCGGGCGGCCGGGCCGCAGCATCCGTGCTCGACCCCGTCGAGGTGCACGAGCGACATGTGCGAGCCCCGGACGTCGTAGCCCTGCTCCCGGAGCAGGCAGGCGGCGACCGAGGAGTCGACGCCCCCGGACATCGCGACGAGGACGGAGGGCTTCATCCTCCGAGGCTACCGCGGCGCCCGTCCGGTCGCGGGAGCGGCCTCGCGCGGGCCGCCCGTATCGTGTGCCGCATGATCGAGGCCCGCTTCGACGACCTGACGGGGGCCGAGCCGAGCTTCCGCCTCGTCGAGCCGGTGGGCGTCCTGGAGGCGACGCGGACCGACGAGGTCGTCGGCGTGCTCGAGGCGGCCGACGCCGCGGCCGCGCGGGGCCTGTGGGTCGCCGGGATGGTCGCCTACGAGGCCGTCGCCCGGCCTGGATCCGGCGCTCCGCGTCCGTCCCCGGCCGCTCGGCGATCCGTTCGCGGAGCTCCCGCTCGCGTGGTTCGCGATGTTCGAGGGCAGGCAGGAGACGACGCTCCCCGAACCGCCGGCCGGCGCCGCGCCGGGAGCCTCCGTGTGGGAACCGTCGGTCGATCGCACCGCGTACGACGAGGCCATCGCGCGGATCCACGGCCACATCGCCGACGGAGACACGTATCAGGTCAACTACACGCTGCGCCTGCACGCCCGGGTCGACGGCGATCCTCGCGGCCTCTACCGGGACCTGTGCTTCGCGCAGCACGGGCGCTACGCCGCCTACCTCGACCTCGGCCGTTTCCGGGTGCTGTCCGCGTCGCCGGAGCTCTTCTTCCGCCTCGACGGGGATCGCATCGTGACGAAGCCGATGAAGGGCACCGCCCCGCGGGGCCGGTGGCTCGCGGAAGACGAGGCCAACCGCGAGCGCCTCCTCGGCTCGGCGAAGGACCGGGCGGAGAACGCGATGATCGTCGACCTGCTGCGCAACGACGTCGGTCGCATCGCGCGGGAGGGCTCGGTCACGTGGGCGGACGTGTTCGAGACCGAACGGTTCGACACGGTCTGGCAGTTGACCTCGACGGTCGCCGCCGAGCTCGCCCCGGGGGCGGCCCTCGCCGACGTCTTCCGCGCGTTGTTCCCGTCCGGCAGCGTGACCGGCGCACCGAAGGTCGCCACCATGGGGATCATCGCCGATCTCGAAGACGCGCCGCGGGGGGTCTATTGCGGCGCGGTCGGGTTCCTCACGCCCGGCGGCCACCCGGGGACGCGGGCGCGCTTCAACGTCGCGATCCGCACGGTCGTGCAGGACGCGGAGACGGGGACGGCCGAGTACGGCGTCGGAGGGGGCATCACCTGGGACTCGGGGGCCGCCGCCGAATACGACGAGGTCGTGGCGAAGGCGCGGGTCCTCACCGCGATCCGTCCCTCGTTCCGACTGCTGGAGACCCTCCTGCACGACCCCGGCACCGGGTATCGCCGCCTCCCCCAGCACCTCGCCCGCCTGCGCGACTCCGCGGCGTTCTTCGGCTTCGCGATCGATGAGGACGCGGTGCGGGCCTCGCTCGAGCGCGAGGCCCGGCGGTTCCCCGACAAGCCCTCCCGCGTCCGCCTCCTCGTGGATCGCCGCGGACGGCTCGAGACGGGGTCCGCGCCGATCGCGCCGTCCCGCGAGCCGGTCCGCCTCGCGATCGACCGCGGCAACCCCGTCGATCCGACCGAGGTCGGCCTGTTCCACAAGACCTCGGCGCGAGCCCGATACGAGGAGGCCGCGGCACGGTTCCCCGACGCGGACGACGTGGTCCTCGTGAACACCGAGGGCGAGCTCACCGAGACGACGGTCGCGAACCTCGCCGTTCGGCTGGATGGCCGATGGTGGACGCCGCCGCGATCGGCCGGTCTGGTGCCCGGCTGCGAACGGGCCGCGCTGCTCGAGGACGGCACGCTGACCGAGCGAGGGATCCGGGTCGCCGACCTGGCGCGTGCGGACGGGCTCGCCGTGCTCAGCTCGGTCCGGCCGTGGCGCGCCGCGACCCTGGTGGACTGACCCGCTCGGGCTAGTCGGACTCGGCCTCGGCCGCCGTCTCCGTCGGGAACGCGAAGGGCTTCATGGTCGAGGCGTCCAGGGGGCATGCGCACAGCGGGCATCGAGGCGGGTCCTCGTAGACGAGCACGGTTCGCTCGCAGTACGGGCAGCCGCCCATCCGCATCGCAGGAGGCTCGGTCGTCTCGTTCGCCATAGGGACCCGGCCGCATCGGGGGGAGCGGTCCCCCAACGCATCGGCAGGGCCGACCCCCGCCTTGACCCGTCCGCCCCCCTTCGGCGACCTCCGGGTCCCCCGATCGGTCCTCCGACGTCCCCCGGACGCGACGAAGCCCTTCCGCATGGAAGGGCTTCGGGCCTTGAGAGCGGGCTTACGCTGCGCGTTTCTTCGATCTGCGCTTCCCGCGCGGGATGTAGGTGTGCACCGGTTCGTGCTGCCAGCAGTATTGCCACTTGTTGTACATCGACAGCTTCGTCTCGCATCCCGGCTGGGCGCAAACCCTCCCGCTGGAGTACGTCCTGTTGGCTCGGGGCAGCGTCCGGACGGCCGCCCCCTTGAATCTGTCGTCCGACATGCCGTCACATCCCTTCCAGGGGCCCCGCGGGCACGATGGGTCCCTCGTACCGTCTTCGAACCGCCTCGGGGAGCGGTTCATTCCACCGGCACGAAGTGCGGAGGTTCCCTGGGAACGGTAGCGACGCAGGGTGACACGGACGCGGTGGTCAGCCGAACCGGGGCTGCCGTTTCTCCAGGAAGGCCGCGCATCCCTTCGCGCTGGTCGTGCGTCCCGAAGAGATCGCAGGAACAGCTCCCGCTCACGGCGGATGCCGTCGGGGCCCGGCGTCTCGATCGCCGCGCGGATCGCGCTCTTGGCGGCCGCGATCGCCTGTCTCGGGCCCCTCGGCGATGGCCCGGGCGTCCCGGACCGCCTGCGGAAGCACGTCGTCGGCCGGGAGCACCCGCTCCGCGATGCCGAGCCGCTCGGCCGACGCGGCGTCCACCTGCTCACCCGTGTAGACGAGCCGCCGGGTCAGGCCGGGCCCGATGAGCTGGGTCAGCCGCTGGGTGCCGCCGGCGCCCGGGATCACGCCGAGGCGGATCTCCGGCTGGCCGACGGAGGCATCCTCCGCCAGGTAGCGCAGGTCGCAGCCGAGCGCCAGCTCGAGCCCGCCGCCCGAGCGCGTAGCCGTTGACGGCCGCGATCGAGATCTTCGGGATGCGTTCGAGGAGGTCCGCGGCGTCGCCGAGCGCGTCGACGCTCGGACGGACCTCCTCGGGACCCCAGGTCGCCATCGCCTTGACGTCCGCCCCCGCCGCGAAGATCTTCGGCCCGCCCCACACGACGATCGCGCCGACCCGTTCGCTGGCTTCCGCCTCGTGGATCGCGTCCTGCAACTCGAGGCCCACCTGGAGGTCGATCGCGTTCGCCGGAGGCCGGTCGAGCCGGATGATGCCGACCCCGTCCTGCACCTCGAGGCGGACGAACTCCCCCATCGCGCGAGCCTACCCGGTGTCCAGACCGGCGGCGGCCTCCAGCGTGATCCGCAGCCCGTCCAGCAGTGGTGTCGTCCGGACGCCGAACGCCGCGGCGGCATCCGGTGCGTCGGCGCGACTCGGGAGGCCGAAGAACGACGCCGTCACCGCGTCGACCGGGATCTGCAACGAGCGTGTGAGCGCCTCGGCCGCCGCCTGGCCGTCCGCGTGCGCGATCGGGACGTCGTCGTCGCGGAGGAGGCGAGCGAAGCCGTCGGCCGTCAGGGCGTCCGGCCCCTCCAGGCCCCAGGTCCCGCTGGGCGCCGAGGCCGCGTCGTCGATCGCGGCGACCACCGCACCCACGTCGTCGGCGAACACCGGGGCGATCGCCTGGTCGCCGACGCCGCAGACGAACGGCGGCTCGCCGAGCGCGCCCTCGACCACCGCCGTGAACCAGAGACCGCCGAGCCCGTAGACGTGGGTGGCGCGCACGATCGCGTGATCGAGGTCGGCGGCCCGGACCGCCTCCTCCGCCAACCCTTTGGCGCGCAGGAACGGCTGCGTCGCCTCCGCGTCGGCGCCCGGGACGGACAGGAGGACGAACCGCTTCGTGCCGGCCTCGTGCGCCGCGGCGAGCGCCGTCAGGACGGAGCGGTGGTTCGCGGCGAAGAGCTGATCGGCGTCCGGCTGGTTCGGGCCGCCGACCAGATGGACGAGCGTGTGGCAGCGGGGCAGGATCTCCGCCAGGTCATCCGGCCGGTCGATCTCCCGGACCGCAACCTTGGCGCCGAGTTGGCGCAGGTAGTCGGCGGCGACCGGCCGCCGGACCGTGGCGCGGACCTCGTCGCGAGCCAGGAGCGCCTTGACCACCGCCCTGCCGACCACCCCGCTGGCGCCGGTCACCATCACCGTCATAGACCCAGGCTAGCGTTTCGGGAGGCGGCACCTGCAACGGCTCGCGTTGCACCTGCAAGACGATGTAGGATGCCGGACGTGGACACGGTGGTCGACTACGAAGAGGTCCTGGACCGGCTCCGCGACCGGGGCCTCCGGATGACGCCGCAGCGGCGGGCGATCGTCTCGGAGGTCATGCGGACCCAGGGCCACATCTCCCCCGCGCAGATCGCCCGCAAGGTCCAGGGCGAGATGCCGGGCGTCAACGCTTCCACCGTCTACCGGACCCTGACGCTCCTGGAGGAGATCGGCCTCCTCCAGCACTCGCACCTCGAGTCCGGCGCCGAGTACCACAAGGCCGAGGAGGCGCAGCACGTCCACCTCACGTGCGGCCGCTGCGGCCGCGACGACGCGCTCTCGATCGGCGAGGCCGGGAAGCTCTCGGGCTTGATCCGCGCGCACCACGGGTTCGAGGCGGACCTGACGCACTTCGCGATCACGGGTCTCTGCGAGGACTGCGCCGCGCTCGCCGGCTGACGCCGCTACGCGTGCTGCGTGGCGTGATGCGTGGGGTCGTGCTCGTGTTCGTGCGCCTCTTCCTCGCTCCCGAGGCGGTGGATGTGCGTGTGGTCGTGGATCAGGTTCACGCGCAGCAGGAGCTCCCGGTCGCGCAGGACCTCGGTCCGGCGGTCCCTTCCGCGGCGATCCGGTGGTCCTCGGAGAACACGAGGCACCGGTCGGCGACGGTCTCGAGGATGTCGAGGTCGTGCGTGGCCATCACGATCGTCTTCCCGGCGCGGTTCAGTTCGAGGATCAGCTCGACGAGCCAGGCCTGCGTGCGGGGATCCAGCGCCGCGGTGGGCTCGTCGAACAGCAGCACCTCGGGGTTCATGACCAGGACCGACGCGATCGCGACGCGCTTCTTCTCGCCGCCGGAGAGCTGGAACGGCGCGCGGTCGGCCAGCGGGGCGATCTCGAGCATCCCCAAGACGTCGCCGATCCGCCGGTCGATCTTCTTCCTCGGCCACCCCATCTGCAGCGGCCCGAACGCGATCTCCTCGCGGACCGTCGGTGAGAACACCTGCGCGTCGGAGTTCTGGAAGATGAAGCCGACCCGCGACCGGAACCCCATCGAGAACTGCTCGTCCTCGAGGTTCTCCTCGGTCACCGGCTCGCCGAACGCCGTGAACGTGCCCGAGTCCGGGAACATCAGACCGTCGAGGACCTTCAGCAGCGTCGACTTCCCGCACCCGTTGGCGCCGAGGAGGGCGACCCTTCTCCCCCTTGCGGATCTCGAGGCTGACCCCGTCGAGGGCGGGGAAGCGTTCGAGGTAGGCGTACGACAACCCCTCGCACACGAACAGCGGAGCGCCCGGCTCGATCTCCGGCGCCGGTGCCGCGTCGCCGAGCGGCCGTGCCGGCCCGTCCGGATCGACCGCGTCAAACGCCAAGGAGCCGGTCCCCTCCGAGGACGAGCACGGCGGCGACCACGCAGCCGACGGCGAACGCGACGTCGATCGCGCGGACGGTGAACGCCGAGTACGTCTTCGCGTCCCCGGTGTACCCGCGGGACACCATCGCCATGTGCACTTCCTCCGACAGCGTGTGGGCCTTGCCGAACAGAGCGCCGGCCGTCGCCCCGACGACGCGCTGGCCCTCCTTGTAGTCGTTCGACCGGTTGCCGACCGAGCGTGCCTTGCGAGACGTGTACATGTCGGTCACCGAGTTCAACAGCAGGAAGATGTACCGGTACGCCATCCCGATGATCAGGATGAAGATCCTCGGGACGTACAGGGCGCGGAGACCGGCGAGGAGCTTCGTCCACGGCGTCGTCAAGGTCAGCAGGACGACGAGCGAGACCGACGTCGCGACCCGCATGACCAGCAGACCCGCGCCCGTGAGGCCCTGCTCGGTGATGCCGACCGGATGGCCGTTCCAATGCCACAGCGGCAGGATGATCGTCCCCGGCGTGATGAAGCTGAACATCGCGGGGATCACGATGATGCCGGTGAAGATCGGGATGAACAGCCACACCCGCTTGACGAAGAACCCGATCGGCAGCGCCGAGACGATCGCGAGCAGGACCGTGGCGGCGTACATCGCCACGAGCGTCGGGATGTTCCGCACGAACGCCGTCACGATCAGCAGGCCGAGGAACGACACGATCTTCACGCGGGGGTCGAGCCGCTGGAGGAAGCCGCGCTGCTGGGCGACGTCGTCGCCGAACATCGCGCTGCGCATGACGCCGACGGCCCCCGAGAGGGTCTTCTCGATGAAGCTGCCCTTCTTCCGCTTGCCGATGCAGCCGCAGGGGCAGAGCGCGAGCTCGCCGGTGACGAGCCACGTCGGCGTGGGGACGTGCTCCGCGTGCGCCTCGAGGACGTCCGTCATACCGTCACCGGGGGCTTGCTTGGCTCGTCGGCGTCCCCGGACCCTCCGGCTCGTCGTCGCGGAGCCCCCGTCGTCCGGTGAGGAGCCGGACGATCCAGATGAAGCCAACGAGGAACACGCTGATGAACACGATGCCGACGAGCGCGGACAGCAGATAGCCGATCACCGGGTGATCGCCGCTGTGGAAGCCGTAGCCGCCGAGGACGGCGTGGCTCCAGAAGCTGCTGAACGTGTTCAGCCCGGTCGGGACCGCCGACAGGTGGTACTTCGCGAGGTCGAGGTGCTGCGGCGCGTCCTCGCCGAACGCGCCGCCCGGAGCGAGGAGGCCGATCGGCGTGAGGACGATCATGACCGCGAGACCGATGAGCGCCCAGCGCCACCCCAGCCGCTTCGCCGCGAGCTCCTCGTCACTGACGGGGATGTTCGCGTGGTTGATCTTCATGATCGGCAGGTTCGCGCGCTGGAGGTACGCGATGACGCCGGCCGTCGCGGCGAACTCGGCGAACCCGGCCACGGTCAGGTGCGCGAACAGCATCGCGGGGATCGTCTGGGCGAGGTGGAACGGTGCGTACAGCGGCACGCCGGCGGCTGTGTGGAACAGGTCCGGCTGGATGCCGAGCTCGATCGCGGTGCACAGCGCCGCCGCGTTGATCCCGACGTAGCCGCCGATACCGCCGGCCATCGCGCGGCGGCCCGCTGTCAGCGGGGCGTTGCCCGGCGATCGCCCGGTAGACGTAGTAGCCGACGAACGGCAGGACGAACGCCATGTTGAAGCAGTTGACGGCGATCGCGAGCACGCCGCCGTCGCCGAAGAACAGCGCCTGGATCACGAGGGCGATGCTGACCGCGATCACGGCCGCCCACGGGCCGAGGATGATCGCGATGATGGTCGCGCCGACGGCGTGGGCCGTGGTCCCGTCGGGCACCGGGATGTTGAACATCATGACGAGGAAGCTGAACGACGCGCCGATCGCCAGAAGCGGCACGTACCGGCTCTTCACGATCTTGCCGACGGCGCGCGAGGCCTTGTACCAGATGGGGAGCATGACCACGGCGAAGAAGCCGCACGTCTGCGGACTCAGGTACCCATCGGGTATGTGCACGGCCGCCCTCCCCTTCCCGGCGTCCTGTTGCAACTGCAACTACTTGCGACTGGCTCCAGTCCACCGTACCCAGGAGCGCTGTATGCGTCAACGGCCGATGCGTTGCTAGAAGCGCGGCGTCTCGCGCCACGGACCGAAGACCGACTGGAGCGCCTCGGTGACCTCCCCTTCGGTGCACCGTGCGCGGGCGCACGCGATCAAGGGATGCATCAGCTCCGCGTCGGGATCGCGGGCCGCACGTCGCCAGCGACTCGAGGGTCGAGATGCAGACGGCCTGGTCTCGCTCGCTCCGGGTGGTCGAAACGGCGGCGCGCTGCGCGACCTCGGTCGCCATCGGGATCTCCAGGACCTCGAGGGGCCGATCGTCGGCCTCCGTGAACGCGTTCACGCCCACCTGGACCAGGTCGCCGTCCTCGAACCGTCGCTGCTCCTCGAACGCGGCCTCGGCGATCTCCTGCACGAACCACCCGGACTCGACCCCGGTCAGGACGCCCTCGAGCATCGAGCCGTGCCCCAGCTCGTCGAGGCGGGCGAAGATCTCCTCGGCCCGCGCCTCGATGCGGTCGGTCAGGGCCTCGACGAAGTAGGCGCCGCCGAGCGGATCGACGACGTCGGCCGCGGCGCTCTCGTACGCGATCACCTGCTGCGTCCGCAGGGCCAGCGTCGCCGCCTGCTCCGTCGGGAGAGCGAGGACCTCGTCGAGGGCGTTCGTGTGCAGCGACTGCGTGCCGCCGAGCACGGCGGCGAGCGCCTCGATGGCGGTCCGGATCACGTTGTTCATCGGCTGCTGCGCCGTGAGCGAGACGCCGGCGGTCTGCGCGTGGAAGCGCAGGCGCTGCGAGGCCGGATCGGTCGCGCCGTAGCGGTCGCGCAGCCACCGCGCCCAGATCCGCCGCGCCGCGCGGAACTTCGCGATCTCCTCGAAGAAGTCGATGTGCGCGTCGAAGAAGAACGACAGCTGCGGCGCGAACCGGTGGACGTCGAGGCCCCGCTGCACGCCGAGCTCGACGTAGGCGAACCCGTCGGCGAGCGTGAACGCCAGCTCCTGCGCCGCGGTCGACCCCGCCTCGCGGATGTGATAGCCGCTCACGCTGATCGGGTGGTACTTCGGCACCCGCTCCGCGCAGAACGCGAGCAGGTCGCCGATCAGCCGCAGGTGCGGGCGCGGCGGGAACAGCCACTCCTTCTGGGCCGTGTACTCCTTGAAGATGTCGGTCTGGAGCGTGCCCTCCAGCCCTTCCCAGGCGACGCCCTGGCGTTCGGCCGCCACCAGGTAGCACGCGAACAGCCACGGCGCCGGCCCGTTGATCGTCATGGACACGCTCACCTCGTCCAGCGGGATGCCCGAGAACAGGATCTCGACGTCGTCGATCGAGTCGGCGGCCACACCGCAGCGACCCACCTCCCCCTCGGAACGCGGGTCGTCCGAGTCGAAGCCCATGAGGGTCGGCATGTCGAAGGCGACGGAGAGCCCGGTCTGGCCGCGTTCGAGCAGCAGGCGGAACCGCTCGTTCGTCTCGGCCGGCGTGCCGAAGCCCGCGAACTGCCGCATCGTCCACAGACGGCCCCGGTACATCGACGGATAGACGCCGCGCGTGAACGGGAACCCGCCGGGTGGACCGAGCTGCGCCGCCGCGTCCCAGCCGGCGAGGTCCTCCGGACCGTAGACGGCGGCGAGCGGCTCGCCCGAGCGTGTCGCGTGCGTGCGCCGGTCCTCCGGCGCGGCGGTCGTCCGCGTTCGCATCGCCTCGAGCCTACGCCTCGGGCTCTCGGACGAGGGCCGCGGCGGCCGCGTAGGGGTCGACGCGACGCGCGACGAGATCGTCGGCGAGCGCCGGGGCGGCCTCGAGCGCGGCCGCGGCGGCTCGCCGGAACCGTTCGGCGGCCAACGACTCGACCTCGTCGAGGAGGCGCGCGCGACGCTTCGCGTCGCGCGCGCCGGACGCGTCAGCCCAGGCGGCGTGGCGTCGGATATCCGCCCATAGGGCTTCCATCCCCTCGCCTTCTGACGCCGAGACGGCGAGCACCGGCGGATCCCACGGCCGCGCGGCCCCGAGGTGCAGCATCTGGCGGAGCTCGCGCACGACCTCGTCGGCTCCCTCGCGGTCGGCCTTGTTGACGACGAAGACGTCGGCGACCTCGAGGATGCCCGCCTTCGCCATCTGCACGGCGTCGCCGAGGCCCGGCGCCAGCACCACCACCGCGGTGTCAGCCGCGGCGGCCACGTCGACCTCCGCCTGGCCGACGCCGACCGTTTCGAGCAGGACGAGGTCGTAGCCGGCCGCGTCGAGGATCCGCACCGCCTCGGGCGCCGCCAGGGCCATGCCGCCGAGATGCCCGCGCGTCGCCATCGACCGGATGAACACGTCCGGGTCGGTCGCGTGCTCCTGCATGCGCACCCGGTCCCCCAGCAGGGCGCCGCCGGTGTACGGCGAGGTGGGGTCGACGGCCAGCACGGCCACGCGTCGGCCCTCCGGCTCGACCCAGCCGCACGAGCCCGGTGGCGATGGTGGACTTCCCGACGCCCGGGGCGCCCGTCAGCCCGACCGTCGTGGCGCGTCCCGTGTCGGCGTAGATGCCCGCCGACAGCTGCTCGAGCTCCGGCCCGCCGTCCTCCACGAGCGAGATCGCGCGAGCCACGGCGCGGCGGTCGCCCGCGCGCACCCCGGCGACCAGCTCCGCGACGTCCACGGCGGCGAGCCTACCCGCCGCGATCCTCGCCCGGATGGACCGCGACGACGTCCTGGCCGACGGCCGGCGCGGCGCCCGGGATGGCATCGAGCGCGTCGCGGAGCGATCGGCAGAGCCCGCGCTGGCGCACGAGCCCGGGATCGTCCGGCGAGGCCACCCTCGAGGCGACCATCGCGAGGTTCACCTGCTCACGCTGCAGCCGTTTCAGCAGGCCGGCGGCGGAACGGCCCGCCCGCCGCCGCATGTCCGCGACCGCGCGCCGGCGCAGATGCGGGCTCCGGAGCGTCCGGTACTCCTCGGGGGAGATGCCGTCCCCGCCGATCTCGCTCGCGAGCGCCGCGTCCAGCCACCGGCGTTCGCGTTCCCGCGCCAGTCGCACCGCCAGCACCACGAACACCACGAGCGGCAGCGCCTTCAGCGCCAGCACGAACGGCGCGACCAGCATGTTCGCGTCGGCCCCGACGTTGAACAGCGGCGAGTCCCACAGCAGGTGACCGGCGATCCCCACCGCGGCGAGCCCGCCGGCCACGAGGAGCCGCTTCCCGAAGGGCTCGTGCTCGCGTTCCGAGACGAAGTACCCGATCCCCATCCCGATCAGCCCCGTGTAGAGCACGTGCCCGTAGAGACCGCTCGACAGGACGCGGACGTAGAAGCCCTGGAGCACGCCCGCGGGCGTCCCGCCGAACGCCGCCATGAAGTACAGGACGTCCTCGACGACGGCGAACCCGAGCCCGACGAGCGCGCCGTAGACGAAGCCGTCCATCATGTCCTCGATCTCGTCGGGCGCGATCAGGTACAGGAGCACCACGCCGGCGCCCTTCAGGATCTCCTCGGTGGACGACGCCGTCAGCGCGGGCCCCCACCGCAGGGCGAAGTCCTGCCCGAACGCCTGCGCGACGACGCGGTCCCAGCCGGCGGCGTCGAGGGCGAGCGCGGTTGCGGCGAACGCGCCCCACAGGAAGGCGGCGACGGCGAGCGAGATCGGCTCGCGTTCGTAGAGGTCGAGGCGATAGATCAGGACGAACACCGGGAGCGCGTAGAGCGCGAGCAGCAGCCACGACAGCGTCCATCCGGACCGCGAGATCTGCGAGAGCGCGACCAGCGCGTTCGTCATGCGGACGACGCCGTAGGCGAGGAACGCGACGAAGACCCAGAACGCGGGCTGGCGCGGCTGGAACAGCGAGGTGTGGATCCGCGTGGGCATGCCGGCGTCGCGCGGCACGCTCACCGCACCTCGGTCCGGTCGATCATCGAGGCCAAGCCGCCGACCACCGACGCGAGCCCGCCCTTCGGCGCGTACCCGTCGAACACGACGCCCGTGCCCTCGGGTCCGACCGCGGTCGTGACCACGCCCTCGACCGCCACCCCGTGTGGGTGATGCCGATGTAGCCGTACCGCACCGTCGGGGTTCCGTCATCGAGCGCACCGGCCTCCGGGTCGCCGACCGAGAGCTGATCCAGCTGGCCGGCGAGCACGCTGTCCTCGTACTGACGGGCGAGACCGTCGGCGGTCCCGGGGTAGGCGTCGATCACGGTGACGTCGAGCGCCCCGCTCCCGCGCGCAAGCACCACGCGGTGCAGCGACCCGTCGTCACCGCGCCGCTGCACCTCCCAGCCCGCCTGCGGATGCAACGTGACGCCGGCGATCTGGATGGGCGGTCCGGCGATCGCGTGGGCGATCGCGTCCGCGCCGCCGGCTACGAACAGCAGCACGGCGACCACGACGAGCACGGCCAGCCAGCGTCGCCCGGTGACCGCCGGCGGCGGGGTCGCTTCGGGCCGCGCGGGCGCGTCGGTGGCGATGACCCCTCCCTTCGCTCAGCGAGCCGAAAGGAGCATCGTAAGGCGGCGGACCGCGGGCAGGCGGCGGATGAGCCCATGCACCCGCACGCGGCCGGCGAGGATGTCGGCGAGGACCGCGCGACCCTCGGGCGTGAGCGCATCGGGCAACCCGAACCGGAGGGGGGCGGCCGCCAGCTGGAGCAGCCCGTCGGCGCTCGCGGCGACCACCACGTGCGCCGCCGGATCCACGCCGGGGATGACGACGACGCCCGCGGGGGTGCACCGGACCGTCACGCCGACGCCGGCGTCGATCGCCCGCAGGGCCGACGCCTCGTCCCGGAGCAGCCTGCGGCGCTCCGGGTCGCGGGCGAGGTTCGCCGCCAGGAGGTCGCCGACGATCGCCACCAGACCCACCGGATCGTCGCGCCGGAACGTGACGCTCACGGCAGCAGGAGCACCTTCGTGGCCTCACGGCGGTCGAACAACGCGTAGCCCTCCGCCGCCTCCGCCAGCGGCAGACGATGGCTGATCAGCGGCGCCGGATCCAGCCGCCCGGCCCGGACCTCCTGCATCGCCCGCGCCCACCATGCGTGCACCGGGCAGATGCCGGCGAACCGGACGGTGAGCGCGCGCGCCCAGTACACCCCGAGCTGGACCTCGACCGATTCGCCGGCGTACATGCCGACCACGACGACCTCGCCTCCGCGGCGGACGATCTCGATCGCGGTCTCGTAGGCCTCCGGCGTCCCGACGGCCTCGATCACCACGTCGGCGCCGCGGTCGCCCGTGCGCGCCGCCAGCGCCATCGGCGCATGCACCGCGGTGGCGTCGATCGGCTCGGCGCCGGCGGCGGAGGCCAGCGCGAGCCGGGCCGGCTCCCGATCGACCCCGAACACGGTGGCCCCGCGGTTCCGCGCCGCCTGGATCGCGAAGAACCCGACGGGACCGACGCCGAGCACGGCCACCGACGTGCCGGGTCCGATCGACGCGAGCCCGGCGGCGAACAGCCCCGTCGTCGAGCACGTCGCCGACGAACAGCGCGTGGTCGTCGTCGACGTCGTCGGGGACCTCCAGGAGGTTCACGTCCGCGACCGGGATCCGGACGCGGTCGGCCTGCGCGCCGGGGAGCCCGCCGCCGAACGCGCCGGCCCCGAGGTTCATGAAGTCCTCGCAGAGCGAGGTCTGGCCGTGCTCGCAGAACCAGCACGCGCCGCAGGCGATGTCGAACGAGACGACGACGCGGTCGCCCGGACGGACCCGCCGGACCCCGTCGCCGACCGCCTCCACCACGCCGACCGCCTCGTGCCCGAGCACCTCGCCGGGCTCGATCGGTGCCTTCGCGTGGAGGAAGTGCAGGTCGCTGCCGCAGATCGCGGTTCGGAGGACCCGGACGATGGCGTCGGTCGGAGCCTGCAGGCTCGGATCGGGGACCTCGGCCACCCGGACGCGGCCGGGCCCGTCGAACACGACGGCGCGCATCTACCGCTCGTCGGGGAACGTCGTGTCGACCTCACCGGTGAGCCGCACCAGTTCGTTCGCGGCGCGGACGTAGCGGATGATGGTCGGCAGGTCGCCGCGCACCTTCAGCTTGCCCTGCATCATGCCCTTGACCGGGTCGAGGTCGCCCTGGACGACGTCCTTCCAGCGCGTGTACGGCGCGGCGATCACGTACGCCGCGCGCTCGCCGTGGTGCCCTTCCACGACGCCCCCGCTGCGGCACGCACCGTGCCACAGGTCGAGGTAGCCCCAGACGTCGGCGGGCATGTTCTTGTCGGGCTCGGCCTCGACGAGGAACGCGATGTCGCCCTCCCAGTCCGCCGCGGCCACGCGGTACTCCTCGGAGGCGTTCACCTCCGCCACGAAGGCGTCGAACCAGGGCTGGGTCGGGAACTCGGGCATCCCGCTCAGGCCCCGTGGAAGATCGCGATCACGCCGATGATGTTGAACGCCATGTGCGCCGCGATGCTGGCCGCGAGGTTCGCCCGCCGCTCGTAGATCAGGGCCAGCCCGGCACCGGTGAAGCACATCAGGGTCTGCAGGAAGAGCACGTCGCGCCAGGGTGCAGCCGGCGCGTGGACAGCGCCGAAGACGAGGGCCTGCACGAGCACGCCGAGCGCGATGCCGCGACGGTCGCGGACGCTCCGGTAGAGGATGCCCCGGAAGTAGAGCTCCTCGGTGATCGGCGCGATCACGACCGCGCTCAGCACCGCGAGGACCTTCGCGCCGGAGGAGATGTTCGAGGCGATCTGCTCGGGCTGGCTCACCTGCTGCCCGAGGACCTCCCGGAACAGCCAGAGCAGCGGCGCCCCCACGACGACCGCGACGATCCCGTACAGGAGCAGGCCGCCGCCGAACCCGAAGGCAACGTCGCGGAGGCGGTCGCGGTCCAGGAAGATGCCCACGCGCCTGCGCCAATCCGGCGCCCGCCACCGGAAGAAGAGCAGCATCACCCCGAAGAACGTGAGGTCGGCGGCGATCGTCGCCACGATCGTCGGCAGGCCGGCGACGTCCTCGGTGGGTTGCACCCCCATGGCGACGAGCACGATCCCGGCCACGAGCACCTGGCCGAGCGCGAGGTTCCCGACGATGAACAGGGCGAGCGACTCGAACGCGCCCCAGGTCACGGCCGGCAGGTCGCCGGGCCCGTGCCGAGGATCCCGAGCCGCCTCCGGAGCGTCCGGCGGCGGCGGGAAAGGGATCACCGGGCCTCCGCCGGATCGGGCACGATCACAGGGTCCGCGTCGCGGCGAACCTCGGCGCCCAGATCCCGGAGCTTGCGCTCGAGGTCCTCGTAGCCCCGGTCGATGTGGTGCACGTCGTCGACCTGGGTCACACCGTCGGCGGCGAGCGCGGCGAGCACCATCGCGACGCCGGCGCGGATGTCGAGCGCGCGAACGGGGGCGGCCGACAGGCGAGGCACCCCGCGGATCACCGCGTGATGCCCCTCGGTGCGGATGTCGGCGCCCATCCGACGCAGCTCGCCGACGTAGAGGAAGCGTCCCTCGAACACGTTCTCGGTGACGATGCTCGTGCCGTCGGCCGTGGCGAGCATCGCCAGCAGGATCGGCTGGAAGTCGGTCGCGATCCCCGGGTACGGCAGCGTCACGAAATCGACCGCGCGCGCCCGGGCGGGCTGCCGGATGCGGAGGCCGTCGTCGCTGAACGAGACCTCCGCCCCCGCGTCGGCCAGCTTCGTGAGGAAGAGCTCCAGGTGCTCGGGCCGGGCGTTCTCGATCGTGACGTCCCCCATCGTCGCGACGGCGGCCGCTGCCCACGTGCCGGCCTCGATCCGGTCGGGCACGGCCCGGTGCTCCGCCGGCCGCAGCCCTTCGACGCCGGCGATGCGGATCGTGCTCGTGCCGGCGCCCTCGACGTCGGCGCCCATCGATCGGAGGAACGCCGCCAGGTCGGCGATCTCCGGCTCGCGCGCAGCGTTGTCGAGCACGGTGGTCCCGCGCGCGAGCACGGCGGCGAGCAGGAGGTTCTCTGTCGCGGTGACGCTCGGGTAGTCCAGCGTGATCGAGGCGCCGTGCAGCGCCGGCGCCTCGGCGACGAGGAACCCGTGCTCGGAGCGGACCGACGCCCCCATCCGCTCGAGCCCGCGGACGTGCAGCTCCACCGGTCGCGCGCCGATCTCGTCGCCCCCCGGCAGCGCGACCTTCGCCCGGCCGGTCCGGGCCAGCAGCGGGCCGAGGACCACGATCGAGGCCCGGATCTGCCCGACGAGCTCGTGGGGCGCCTCGACCGCGTCGACCGTGGTCGCGTCGAGCGTCGCGACGCCGTCCTCCAGGTGCACGTCGACGCCGAAGTGGCCGATGAGCTCGGCCATCACCGAGCAGTCGCGGATCCGGGGCACGTTGCGCACCACGCTGCGGCCGGGCGCGAGCAGCGAGGCGGCCATGAGCTTGAGCGCGGAGTTCTTCGCGCCGGAGACCCGGACGGTTCCGGCGAGACGCGCGCCCCCGGTCACGAGGAGGCGGTCCATCGGACGATGGTAGGCCAAAGTGAGGGTTGCCGCGGCTAGCCGGCGAGGTCGATCCGGGCGAGCGCCTTCGCCATCTCGGCCTCGGCGACCTCGTCGTCGTCCTCGCCGACGCGCGAGCGCAGCTCCTCGAGGCGACGGCGAGCCGCCTCGACGTCGATCTCCTCGGCCAGCTCGGCCTGCGTCGCGAGCACGTCCGCCCGCGTGTTCCCCGCGTCGCTGGTCACGTGCAGGAACCCGCCGTCGATCACCGCCGTCCGCCAGCCGCCGTCGGGCTGCTCGAGCCGGAGCGCGCCGATCACGAGTTGGACCAGCAGCGGCGCGTGGCCGTTCAGGATCCCGACGGTCCCGTCGACGCCGCGCGCGATCACCTGCACGACGGGACCGGACCAGACCTCTCGCTCGGGCGTGACGACGTGGGCTTCGAAGCTCACGCAGCCTCCAGGCGCTTGGCCTGCTCGACGGCCTCCTCGATGCCGCCGACCAGGAAGAAGGCCTGCTCGGGCAGGTGGTCGTACTCGCCCTCGCACAGCCCTCGGAACGAGGCGATCGTCTCGTCGATCGGCGTGTACTTGCCGGGGACCCCCGTGAACTGCTCGGCCACGAAGATCGGCTGCGAGAGGAACCGCTGGATCTTGCGGGCACGGCTCACGATGAGCTTGTCCTCCTCCGACAACTCGTCGATGCCGAGGATCGCGATGATGTCCTGGAGGTCCTTGTACCGCTGGAGGATCTCCTGGACGCGCCGCGCCACCGCGTAGTGGTCCTCGCCGACGTAGCGCGGATCGAGGATGCGGCTCGTCGAGTCGAGCGGGTCGACCGCCGGATAGATGCCGAGCGACGCGATGTCGCGGCTCAGCACCGTCGTCGCGTCGAGGTGCGCGAACGCGGCGTGCGGCGCGGGGTCGGTGATGTCGTCCGCCGGCACGTAGATCGCCTGCAACGACGTGATGGAGCGGCCGCCGGCCGACGTGATCCGCTCCTGCAGGTCGCCCATCTCGCCGGCCAGGTTCGGCTGGTAGCCCACCGCGCTCGGCATCCGTCCGAGCAGCGTGGACACCTCCGAGCCGGCCTGCGTGAACCGGAAGATGTTGTCCACGAACAGCAGCACGTCCTTGTGCTCGACGTCGCGGAAGTACTCCGCCATCGTGAGCGCCGACAGGGCGACGCGGAGACGGACGCCCGGCGGTTCGTCCATCTGGCCGAACACGAGCGCGGTCTTCGCGATCACGCCCGACTCGGTCATCTCCAGGAACAGGTCGTTGCCCTCGCGGGTGCGCTCGCCGACGCCTGCGAAGACCGACACGCCGCCGTGCTGCTCGCGCCTGCCGCCGGATCATCTCCTGGATGATCACGGTCTTGCCGACGCCCGCGCCGCCGAACATCCCGATCTTGCCGCCCTGCACGTAGGGCTCGAGCAGGTCGATGACCTTGATGCCCGTCTCGAGCATCACCTTCTTCGGCTCGAGGTCGGCGAACGGCGGCGCCTCCCGATGGATCGCCCAGTGGTCGGCGGCGTGGATCGTGGATGCGTCGGCGTCGAGGGGCTCACCGAGGACGTTGTAGACGTGCCCGAGGACGCCGTCGCCGACGGGCACCTTGATCGGCTCTCCGGTGTTGCGCACCGGCGCGCCGCGAACCAGCCCGTCCGTGGGCTTCAACGCGATCGCGCGGATCGTGGAGTCTCCGATGTGCTGCGCGACTTCGCACGTGATCGTGGTGACCAGCTGGTCGAGCGTGACGTCCACCGTGAGCGCCGTGTTGATCTCGGGGAGATGCTTCGGAGGGAACTCGACGTCCACCACCGGTCCGATCACCCGGACGACGCGACCGTCCGCATGCCCGTTCTCCTGCGTCGCCTCCGCCATCGTCATCCCTTCTCTACGGCGAGCGCCTCGGCGCCGCCGACGATCTCCATGATCTCGGTCGTGATCTCGTCCTGCCGCGCGCGGTTCGCCTGGCGCGTCAGGATCTTGATGAGGTCCTCCGCGTTGTCGGTCGCGGCTTTCATCGCGCGTCGGCGCGCCGCGTTCTCCGATGCCGCGGACTCGAGCAGCGCCGCGTAGACCTTCGTGATCAGGTACTGCGGCAACAGATGATCGAGGATCTGCTCGGGTTCCGGCTCGAAGAGGTACTCGGGCGGCACCACGCCGGCGGCGTGGGCGCCGACCTCTTCCGGCGCGATCGGCAGGAAGCGCTTCGCGGTGGCGCGCAGCGTGAACGCCGAGCGGAAGTCGGTGTAGGCGCAGTGCAGCTCGTCGATCTGGCCGTCGGCGAAGTCCTGCATCAGCGCGCGGCCGATCTCCTCCGCCTTCTCGTACGGAGGCACCTCGCTGAACCCCTGCCACGTCGCGCGCGCCGCGACGCCGCGGAAGCGGAAGTACCCGACGCCCTTCTTGCCGATCACGTAGAGGACCGGCTCGAGGCCGCGCGCGCCGACGCCCCGCAGCAACTCCTCGCCGACCTTCAGCACGTTCGCGTTGTAGGCGCCGGCGAGACCGCGGTCGGAGGTCACGATCAGCACGCCCGCGCGCGCGGGGTTGGGCCGCTGCTCCAGCAGCGGATGGCCGAGGGCGCCCGCGGCGTTCCGTGCGACGTCCTCCATCGCCTGCGTCAACTGGACGGCGTAGGGACGGGACGCCTCGACGCGCTGCTGCGCCTTCACGATCCGCGAGGACGCGATGAGCTCCATCGCGCGGGTGATCTTCTTCGTCGACTGGACCGATCGGATCCGCCGACGGACGACGCGGAGCTGCGCGCCCATGCTTACCCGGCCGGGGCCTCGTCGTCGTCGTCGACCGAGGACATCCGATCCCAGCCCACGTCGGGCTTGACGGGGTCCTTGGGGGTGGTCCGGCCGATCCCCGACTCCGGGCCCTCCCCCGTCCCGGTCGCCACGAACGACTGCGCGTAGTCGGCGACGGCGGTCCCGAGGGTCCCGAGCGTGTCGTCATCGAGCTTCCCGACGTCGCGGATCGCGGCGAGGACCTCGGCGTGCCGCGCCTCGACGTACTCGATGAACCCGTCCACGAACCGGCGCGCGTCCTCGACCGGGTACGGGTCGAGGTGGCCGTTCGTCACGGTCCAGATCGCGAGCACCTCGCGTTCGACCGGCTGCGGCTGGAACTGCGGTTGCTTCAGGATCTCGACGACGCGCGCACCTCGTGACAGCTGCTGTTGGGACGCCTTGTCCAGCTCGGAGCCGAACTGCGCGAACGCCTCGAGCGCACGGTACTGGGCCAGGTCGAGCCGCAGCCGCCCCGCGACGTCCTTCATCGCCTTGATCTGGGCGGCGCCGCCGACGCGGGAGACCGACACGCCGACGTTGATCGCCGGCCGCACGCCCGCGAAGAACAGCTCCGACTCGAGGAAGAGCTGGCCATCGGTGATCGAGATGACGTTCGTCGGGATGTAAGCGGAGATGTCGCCGCCCTTCGTCTCGATGATGGGCAGCGCGGTCATCGAGCCGCCGCCCAGCTTGTCGGACAGCTTCGCCGCGCGCTCGAGCAGCCGGGAATGCAGGTAGAAGACGTCGCCGGGATACGCCTCGCGGCCGGGCGGCCGCCGCAGCAGCAACGAGATCTCGCGGTAGGCCACCGCCTGCTTCGACAGGTCGTCGTAGACGATCAGCACGTGGTCGCCCTCGTACATCCAGTAGCGAGCCGATCGCGGCGCCCGCGTACGGGGCGACGTACTGGAACGGCGCCGGGTCGGCCGCGCTCGCGTTGACCACCACCGTGTACTCGAGCGCGCCGTTCTCGCGGAGCGTGTCGACGACCTCCGCGACCGTGGACGCCTTCTGCCCGATCGCGACGTAGATGCACTTCACGGCCTGCGGCGTCCCCCAGTACTGCTTCTGGTTGATGATCGTGTCGAGGGCGACGGCCGTCTTGCCGGTCTGCCGGTCGCCGATGATCAGCTGGCGCTGCCCGCGCCCGATCGCGGTCATCGAGTCGATCGCCGTGATGCCCGTGTACAGCGGCTCCTTCACCGGCTGGCGGGACACGACGTTCGGCGCCTGGAGCTCGAGGGCCCGCGTCTCCTCTGAGGCGATCGGGCCGAGGTCGTCCAGCGGCCGTCCGAGGCCGTCCACGACCCGCCCCAGGAACCCGTCGCCGACCGGCACCGACAACACCGTGCCGGTCTGCTTGACCGGATCTCCCTCCTCGATGCCCGAGCCCTCGCCGAACAGGATGCAGCCGATCTCGTCCTCGTCGAGGTTGAACGCCAGGCCGAACAGACCACCGGGGAACTCCAGGAGCTCGTTCGCCATCGCGCTCGGGAGGCCGGAGACGCGGGCGATCCCGTCCCCGGTCTCGATCACGCGGCCGACCTCCTCCCGCTCGACGGACGGAGAGAAGCTCTCGACGTTCTTCCGCAGCGCCTCGACGATCCGTGCCGGGTCGATCGTTTCCGATGCCATCGCTTCAGCTCCCGAGTGCGTGTTTGGCCTCTTCGAGGCGGGTCGCGACCGAGCCGTCGAAGACGAGTTCGCCGACGCGTGCGACCACGCCTCCGACGACGGTGGGATCGAGGACCACCTTGACCTCGACCTTGCGCCCGGTGGCGCGGGACAACGCCTCCTCCATCCGCGTGCGCTGCGCGTCCGACAGCGGCACGGCGGAGCGGACCTCTGCGACCGCCAGCTCACGCCGTTCTGCCGCGATCGCCACGACGCCCTCCGCGATCTTGCTCAGCTCGCGTGTCCGGCCGGCCTCGATCAGGAACGAGATCTGGCTGATCGTCATCGCGTGCGCCCGAGCCCCCAGGATGTCGCGGACCAGCGCTTCGCGGTTCTCGACCGGCAGGGCGGGGTTCGTCAGGGCATCGCGGAGCTCCGCGTTCTGCTCGGCGGCTTTCGAGAACGCGAAGAGCTCGTCGCCGACGCGGTCGAGCACGCCCTCGCCCTCCGCCACGGCGGCCAACCCCGTCGCGTACCCGCGGACGCGGTGGTCCTTCCCGAAGAGGCGGTCGAGGACCTCGGACACCTATCGTCCCCCGCCGGCCCCGCCGGCGACCTGCTCGATGTACTCGTCGATCAGCCGCTCGTGCGCGGCCGGGTCCAGCTCCTCGTTCACGACGCGGCCGGCCAGGTCGACGGCGATCTGCGCGACCTGGTCGCGGAGCTCCTGGAACGCGCGATCGCGCTCGGCGTGGATCTCCTCCTGGGCCCGGACCACGGTCGCGCCCGCCTCCTCCTCGGCTTTCGCCTGGATGTCGCGCCGCAGCTGCTCGGCCGTGGCGCGCGCGTCCTCGATGATCCGGTTGGCTTCGTCGCGGGCGGTGGCGAGCTGCGCGCGGTAGTCCGCCAGCACCTGGTCGGCCTGGACGCGCGTCTCCTCGGCCTTCTCCATCTCGCCCTGGATCTTCTCCCGGCGCTCCTCCAGCAGCGTGTTCACGCGTGGGAGGACCCACTTCCAGAAGAAGAACAGCAGGATGAAGAACGCGACGGCGGCCACCACCAACTCGGTGGCCTTGGGATAGATGTTCGTCTTGTCGTCGCTCGCTGCCGCGAGGAGCACGAGTGCGCTGCCGAGCATCCGATCCCCTCTCAGATGATGAACGAGAACGCGATGCCGAACAGGGCGAGCGCCTCGATCAAGCCGATGCCGATGAACATCGTCGTGCGGACCTGGCCGGCGTACTCCGGCTGGCGCGCCATCGCCTCGACCGACTTGCCGATCAAGATCCCCAGGCCGATGCCCGGGCCGATCGCGGCCAGGCCGATCACGAGGCCCTTCCCGATCGCCGTCAACCCGGTGTCGGTCACCTGTCCCAACAATCCCAACACTGCCTGCCTCCTTAGCTAGTGCTCCTCAGCCAATGCCTGCCCGATGTAGGAGGCGCTGAGGATGGCGAAGATGAACGCTTGCAGGACCGCGACGAAGATCTCGAAGCCGACCAGCACGACCCCGAGCGGGAACGACACGGCGGCCAGCAGCCAGGTCTTCGGGCCGTCCTCCAGGAAGAAGACGGTGCCCAGGAAGAAGATCGCCAGCAGGAAGTGGCCGGCCAGGAAGTTCGCCCAGAGACGGACGGTCAGGGTGATCGGCCGCACGAGGATGTTCGAGACGAACTCGATGAACATCAGGAGCGTGTAGCGCAGCCACCCCGGCGCCGACGGGATGATGCACGTATGGCGGAGGTAGCCGAGGAACCCGTGCTTGCGGATCCCGGCCCCGTTGTACGTGAACCACGAGATCATCGCGAGCGTGAGCGGGAGCGCGATCCGGCTGCTGGCCGACAGGCTGAACCCGGGCACGACCTCGAAGAGGTTCCCGATCAGGATGAAGAAGAAGAACGTGGTGAGCAGCGGCATGTACTTGGACGCGTCCTGCCCGAGCATCGGCAGGGCGATGTTCTCCCGCACGAAGTCGACGCCGAGCTCCATCATCAGCTGGAACTTCCCCGGAACGACCTTCGGTTTGCGGAACGCGACGAGGAACAGCGTCAGGACGATGAGGGTCGTCAGGACGATCAGCAGGATGATGAAGTTGAAGCAGAAGGTCTGGCCGAACACGTGGTACGAAGGCCCGACGCACCCGTAGATGAAATCGCCGGTGCCCGGCGGTTCGAACGTCGCGGATCCGATGAGGCCGCTCACGGCCGCGCCCCGTCGAACGTCCAGAGGTCTGCCTGCATCGGGCCCGTCAGCGCCTTCGCCTCGAAGATCAGCAGCGCGATGACGCTCGGCACGAGCGCGAGGATGAACGCGAGCGGCGAGAACCATGACAGCTGGTTCAGGAGCACGAGCGCGACCGTGTACACGATCAGCCGGACCGCGTAGCCCCCGAGCGCGACGATCGACACCATCGTCGGCGACACGGTCGCCGCCCACGCGAGGGACCACGCGTTCGCGACGAAGTTCACGTAGACGATCGCGATCGCGATCGTGGCCGACCAGCCGACCGTCGGCCCGCCGAACGCGGCGCCGATCACGAACGCGAGCACCGCGGCCGGCAGCGCGAACGGCGTCACGCGGCGGACCAGCTGGTGCTCGGGGTCAGACCTCGCCACCGTCGTCCTCCCCGTAGCGGAGCCAGATCGTGTAGATCGCGGCGGCGGCGCCGAGGACGAAGCCGATCCCCGTGAGCACACGCTCGGCGCCGACCACCCGGCCGATCAGGTAGCCGAGGCCGCCGAGGGCCAGCATGCCGCCGATCATCGTCGACGTGATGGCCCAGCCCGTCTCCATGCCCGTCCACGCGCCTTCGGGTTGCCGGGGCGGAGTCACGCGCGAAGTATAGTCAGCGCCGTTTCGGGCCGTCAAAGTCGTTTCCGCAGGTCAGAAGGCACTTTCGGTCGCTTGTGAAAGGTTTCACAAGCTCCTCGGGCTCACCGCACCGCGACGTTGAACTCCGACTCGACGTCCACGACGTTCTCTTCGGGGGCGTCCTCGCCGGCCTTCTTCCGAGCCGACTCCTCCTGTCGCTTCTTCCGGCCCTGCGACACGAGGTTCAAAACGGCGACGATCACGCCGGCCGTGAAGATCACCGTACCCAGCACGAAGACCTGTGGCGGGATGCCGACCCGGACCGCTCCGTACACCCACAGTGGGAACGTCTGCGACTTGCCGGCGACGAACGACGAGATGACGAAGTCGTCGATCGACAGCGCGAACGCGAGCAGCGACCCGGCCAGGATGCCGGGGTAGATCAGGGGAAGCGTCACCTTCCAGAACGTGACCCACGGCGTCGCCCCCAAGTCCTGCGCCGCCCATTCGACGTTGAGGTCGTAGCCCGACAGTCGGGCTCGGACGGTGATCGCCACGTACGCGATGCTGAACATCACGTGGGCCAGCAGCAGGGTCTGGAAGCCGCGCGACACGTTCACCGTGATGAAGAAGCCGAGGAGCGCGGCGCCCAGCACGATCTCCGGCGCCGCGATATTCAGGAACAGGGTCTGTTCCACGACGCCCTTCCCGCGGAACCGGTACTTCACGAGCGCGAGGGCGAGCAGCGTGCCGAGGATCGCGGCGACCACCGTGGTGGCAAGCGCGAGCTTGATGGACAGGAAGAACGCGGGGGCCAGTCCCGGGATCGCGTTCCACTGCTGGTACCACTGCGAGCGTGAACCCCTCCCACTTGTAGTTCACCTGCGGGAGGCGCGAGTGCGACTGGTTGAAGCTGTACAGCACCATGAACGCGATCGGGATCAACAGGTACACGATCACCAGCCACGAGTAGATGGGCAAGACGAACGACGTCCACCGGCGCCGCCGACCCCGTTTCGGCGGGATCTCGACGGAGAGATCCCGGACGCTCGACGTCGGCAGGAACGGTCGCGCTCATACGTACTCCTCGATCGTCCGCGATCCGAGGACCTTCGAGTACAGCGAAGATGCCGATCAGCATCGCCGCCATCAGGATCGCCGAGAGCGCCGAGCCGGTCGGATAGTCGCTCTGATTCAGGAACGCATCCTGGATCACGTTCCCGATCATCGTAGTTGTTCGTGCCGCCGAGGATCGACGCGTTCACGAAGTCACCGGCGGCCGGAACGAACGTCAGCAGGAACGCGGCGAAGATGCCCGGGATCGCCAGGGGGAAGATGACGCGCATGAACACGCTCGTCCGGTTCGAGTAGAGGTCGCCCGCTGCCTCCACGACCCGGCGATCGATCCGCTCGAGGGCGACGTACAGCGGCAGCGCGGTGAACGGGAGGTAGTTGTACGCCGATCCCGGCGACCACGGCGATCCAGGTGGCGAGCACGTGGTAGTTCTCCGGCAGCGATCCCGATCTTCTTGAGCGGCTGCAGGATCGGTCCCTGGTCCGCCAACAGGAACTGCCAGGCGGTCGTCCGGATCACGAACGACACGAAGAACGGCACCAGCAGCATCAGGAGGAAGAAGTTCTTCCGACGGCCTCCGTAGAACGCGATCCAGTACGCGAAGGGGAACGCGATCACGAGGTCGATCACGGTCGCGGTCCCGCGTAGACGATCGAGCGCATGCAGCTGGGCGTGGATACTGCCTGATCACCTGCCCGAACTCGCCGAAGTGCCAGGTCATCGAGCAGGCGAGCGTGGCGACGTCGCACGTCTGCAGCGACAGCGACAGCATCGTGAACATCGGGATGATGAACAGGATCAGCAGCCACAGACGCCGCGGGCAGCCCGAGGAGGTACGCGCCCGTCTGCTTCCGGCCCGTGACCGGCGCGGCGGGCGGCGGATCTACTGGTAGATCGGAGTGAACGTGTCGTTCCACGCCTTCAGGTCCTGCGAGTCCTTCCACTGGTAGTAGTTCTTGGAGGCCGCGATCATCTGCGAGTTCGGGAAGACGAGGGGCTGTTCGCGACGGCCGGATCATGCAGCTCCGTCGCGATGATGCCCTTCGATGACGGAACCGGGCACACGTAGTTGTTGTAGTCCTCGATCACGGCTTGGACCTTCGGGTCGTAGACGTAGTCCATGTACGTCATGGCGTCCTTCGGGTTCTCAGCCGTGTACGGCATGAGCATGTTGTCGGTCCAGAACATCACGCCCTCTTGCGTGACGGCGGTCTTCAGCGTGTCGTATCCCTGGATGCCCGGCCTGGAAGATGTCGCCCGACCAGGCCATCGAGATCCAGGTGTCCTCCGACTTCAGGGCCTTGATGTACCCCTGGTCGTAGTACTGACGGACCAGCGGCTTCTGCTCCTCCAGCTTCGCCGCCGCCGCCGTCCAGTCGTCGCGGCGTCGAGGTTGCCGGATCCTTGCCGATCGCGAGCAGCCCGATGCAGCCGAGCTCGCTGGCGTTGCCGAACATGCCGATCTTGCCCTTGTACTTCGGGTCCCACAGCGCCTCGACGGAGGTGATGTCCTCCTTCATGTACTTCGTGTTGTAGGCGATCAGCGTGTAGCCGGACTGCCAGGCCATCGTGTAGATGTTGCCGGGATCCCACGACGGGTTCGTCACCAGCTTGCTGGCGTACTTGTCGAAGTTCGGCATGTTGCCGTGATCGAGCGGGAGCGCCCAACCGAAGTTCAGCATGTACCCGAGCGGGTAGTCGTTGTTCGTCAGGACGATGATGTCCTCACCGATGCTGTTCCCGGCTTGCAGGTCGGGGCGGATGATGCTGGTTCCAGTACGACGGGTTGTCCTGGATCGTCTCCGTGTAGTTGACCTTGATCCCGGTCTTCTTCGTGAACTCATCCAGCGACGGGTGTGTCCCGTTCGGCACCGATGTCCATGTAGTACGGCCAGTTGTCGAAGTCGAGGACGTGTGGTGCTGCGTCTGCTGGCCCCACCACGCGGCGTCCCCCATATTGGCGTTCGGCTTGGACGCTCCGCCGGCCGACCCGGTCGCAACGCCCTTCGTTCCGCACGCCGCCAGGATCGCCGAGAGGCCGAGCGCGCCGCCGGCCACGCCCGCGTAGCGGAAGAGATCCCGCCGCGTGAACCGCGACTGCGTGAGACCGCGCAGCAGCGACGGGTCGATGACGGGCTCGTCGGTCATTCCTCTTCCTCCTGTTCGGACGTCGGGACTGGAAGGCTGCGACGGCGAACGTGTGCTCGGGGAGCCACGTGAGGCGGACCTTCTCCCCCGGTGCGGGCGGCGCTTCGGCGCCCAGGTTCTGGACGTAGACCGTGAGCTCCTTCCCGCCCGGCGCCCTCGATCTTGTACTGGTGGCTCACGCCGATGTACGTGGACATCCGCAGCAACCCCGTGACGCTGTTCTTCCCCTCGGGAGCATCACGGTCCGCCGGCGAGATCGAGATCTTCTCGGGCCGCACGCCGATCCGCACGGACTTGTCGACCTCGTGCGGGACACGCTGGGTGGGGAGGTCGATCATCTCCCCGGTCGTCAAACGGACCTGCGTCGTCCCGTTCTCGCCGACGATCTCCCCGTCCAGCAGGTTCGAGGCGCCGAGGAACCCCGCCACGAACTCGGTCGCGGGGCTCTCGTAGACCTGCTCGGGCTCGCCGAGCTGCTCGATCTTGCCGTGCCGCATCACCGCGAGGCGATCCGACATCGTCATCGCTTCCTCCTGGTCGTGCGTCACGTAGATGAACGTGATGCCGACCTCCTGCTGGATCGTCTTCAGCTCGAGCTGCATCTGCTTGCGGAGCTTGAGGTCGAGCGCGCCGAGCGGTTCGTCGAGCAGCAACACCTTCGGGCGGTTCACGAGCGCGCGGGCGAGTGCCACGCGCTGCTGCTGGCCGCCCGACATCTCCCGAGGCTTGCGGGTCTCGAAGCCCTTGAGGTCGACGAGCTGCATCGCTTCCTTCACCCGGCTGGCGATCTCGTCCTTCGCCACCTTCTTGCGACGGAGGCCGAACGCCACGTTCTCGGAGACATCGAGGTGGGGGAACAGCGCGTAGGACTGGAAGACGGTGTTCACGTCGCGCTTGTACGGCGGGAGGTCGGTCACGTCGCGTCCGCCCAGGTAGACGGTCCCGAGCGATGGCTCCTCGAAGCCGCCGATCATCCGCAGCGTGGTCGTCTTCCCGCAGCCGGACGGCCCCAGCATGCTGAAGAACTCGCCCTCCTCGATGTCGAGCGAGAGGTCGTCAACGGCGGCCGCGTCCCCGAAGAGCTTCGAGACGCGCTCGAGGCGTACGTCGATCTCGGTCACTCGCACCCCCTCCGCAGGCCCCCCGGCGGACGGTCGTCGTCGCAAGGAGGCGGCAGGGATCATCACACGATCGGCACGGCCTTGGGTAGCCACCGGCCGGAACCTCGCCGTTCACTCCCGGTTGTACGAAGCGGCCGGGTCCGGCGGCCTCACGGAACCGGCGCGGGTTCCTGGCGCCCGGGCGGCTCGCCCCCCTCGGACCCGTTCCCGTTCCCGTTGCGTCGCCCCACGAGCAGGGGGAACGCCGTGACCGCGAACAGGATCGCGGCCCCGAACAGGATGATGCCCACGACGAGCCGGCCGTTGATCAGGCCGATCGCCAGCCCGCACCCGGAGATCAGGGCGCTCCACAGGTACATCAGCAGGACGGTCTGCCGGTGCCCGTGCCCGATGTCCACGAGGCGGTGGTGCAGGTGCTCCTTGTCGGCGACCCCGAGCCCGACGCCGCGCCGGGTTCGCCGGATCACCGCGAGGGCAACGTCCAGGAACGGGATCGCCAGCACGAGCAACGGCACGACCACCGCGCCCCCGATCGCCGCGAGGTCCCCGTACGCGGGTGGGAACAGGTTGCGGCCCACGCCGGCGATCGTCGAGATCGCGAGGAGCATCCCGAGCAGCATCGATCCGGAGTCCCCCATGAAGATCTTCGCCGGATAGAAGTTCCAGGGAAGGAACCCGAGGCAGATCCCGGCGGTGATCGCGGCCAGGAGGGCCGCCTCGGACGCGTCGCCGAACAGGCTCGGGCTCCGCACCATGTAGATGAAGAACGCGGTCGCGGCGATCGCCACCATCCCCGCGGCGAGGCCGTCGAGCCCGTCCACCAGGTTGACCGCGTTCGCGACCGCCACGATCCACACGATCGTGAGGATCTCCCCGAGGTTGCCGGACAGGACCACGATCCCCTGCCCCGGCAGCCACGAGTAGGCGAACCGCACGCCGAGCAGGACCATGACGCCGGCGATGAAGATCTGCGCGGTGAGCTTCGACAGGGGGCTGATCTCCCTCGTGTCGTCGATCGAACCGAGGCCCACCATGAGCGTGCATCCGACCAGGGCGGCCACCGGCTCCGGGCTCGCCGCGTTCACGCCGGCGAAGAACGGGAGGAACCGCGACAGCCCGAGCGCGGCGAGGAACCCGACGTACATCGCGAGGCCGCCCATCGTGGGCTTCGGCTCGGGATGCACGCGCCGGACCGACGGCTGAACGATCACCCCGACCGAGATCACGAAGCGGCGAACGAGCGGGGTGACCGCGAACGTGACCCCGGCTGCGGTGAGGAACAGGGCCAGGTACGCGTGCACGAGCGAAGTCTCGCCGGGCGTCCCCGGAGCGGCAACCCGGCGCTAGGGCCGGCGCTACGGATAGACCGGGAAGCGCTGCATCAGGTCGCGGACGCGAGCCCGCGCCTTGTCCTTCGTCCCGGCGTCGTCGGGGTGCCGCAGCGCCTCGCCGATCACGCTCGCGACCTCCCGCATCTCCGGCTCGTCCATCCCGATCGTGGCGCACGCCGGCGTCCCCACGCGGATCCCCGACGGCGCCGACGGCGGGTTCGGGTCGTACGGGATCTGGTTCTTGTTCAGGGTGATCCCGATCTCGTCGCAGACCGCCTCGGCCGCCTTCCCGTCCGACCCGAGCGGCCGGACGTCGACGAGCGCGAGGTGGGAATCGGTTCCGCCCGAGACGATCCGGAGCCCTTCCTCGGCCAGGCCGGCGGCGAGCGCCCGCGCGTCCCGCACGATCCGCTCCGCGTAGTCGCGGAACGCGGGCGTCATCGCCTCCTTGAGCGCGACGGCCTTGCCGGCGATGTTGTTCTCGAGCGGGCCGCCCTGCATCATCGGGAACACGGCCTTGTCGATCGCCTTCGCATGCTCCTCGGTGCACAGGATCATGGCGCCGCGCGGACCGCGGAGCGCCTTGTGCGTCGTGAACGTCACGACGTCCGCGTGCGGCACGGGGCTCGGGAAGGACCCGCCCGCGACCAGCCCGATGAAGTGCGACGCGTCGACCCAGAACAGCGCGCCGACCTCGTCGGCGATCTGGCGGAACGCGGCGAAGTCGATCGTGCGCGCGTACGCCGTGTAGCCGGCCAGGATCACGCGCGGGCGGTGCTCGAGCGCGAGGTCGCGGACCCGGTCCATGTCCAGCTGCTCCGTCTCGCGATCGACCTCGTAGCCGATGAAGTTGAACCACATGCCCGAGACGTTCACCGGCGAGCCATGGGTCAGGTGCCCGCCGTGCGCGAGCACCATGCCGAGCACGCTGGAGGCGGGATCGTGCGGCTGCAGGAACGCGCCGAAGACCGCCATGTTGGCGGTGGCGCCCGCGTGCGGCTGCACGTTGGCGTGCTCGGCGCCGAAGAGCTCCTTCGCGCGGTCGATCGCCAGTTGCTCGACGACGTCGACGTACGTGCACCCGCCGTAGTAGCGGCGACCCGGGTACCCCTCCGCGTACTTGTTGTTGAGGGTCGAGCCGACCGCCGCGAGGACCGCGGGGCTGGCGTAGTTCTCCGAGGCGATCAACCGGAGCGTCGTTCGCTCCCGCTCCAGCTCGCCGGCAACGGCGGCGGCGACCTCCGGGTCGGTGGCCTGCAGGGCGTCCCAGTCCGCTGCGTACTCGCGCATCCCTATCGCTCCCCTCGTTCGATGGCCGCGATCTGTTCGAGGCGCGGCATGTGTCGTCCGCCCGCGAACGGCGTGGCCAGCCACAGCCGGACGATCTCCTTCGCGTACTCGGGCGCGATCACGCGCGCGCCCATGCTCAGCACGTTCGCGTCGTTGTGCTCACGCGAGAGCCTCGCGAGGTACAGATCGTGGCACAGCGCGGCGCGGATCCCCGTGATCTTGTTCGCCGTGATCTGCTCCCCCTGCCCGGATCCACCAAGGACGATCGCCCGATCCGCCTCGCCGCGGACGACCGCGCGCGCCGCCGCGGCGCAGAACGCCGGGTAGTCGACCGGCGCCTCGGAGTCGGTGCCGTGGTCGGTGACCGCGTGGCCTTCGGCCTGCAGGAAGGCCTTGAGCTCCTCCTTCAATCCGAAGCCCGCGTGGTCACTGCCCATCGAGATACGCACGTCAGCGCACCTCCGGGATGGCCGGCGCGTCCGCCCGCTCCGCCGGCCCGAAGGTCGCCGCGACGAGCCGGTCGATCCACGTGTCCAGCTCCCACGCGACCGCCCGATACACCGACGGCGGCGATCCGAGCGGATCGACGATGTCCTCGTCCCACGGCCCGGGCGACGCGGCCCGTCGGCGCAGCTCCGTCCGCCACCGCGACGCGACCCGGCAGGTCGTCGGGACTCCCGGTGCGTCCTTCTCCGCTCGATTCGAGCAAGCCGGTCAGCTCCTTCAACGTGAACGCGCGGGCCGCGGCCGGCGGATCCAGCGCCCCCACGGCGTCGCGGTGCTCGCCGGCCATGCAGACGATCAGGTCGGCGTCCGCCGTCATCTCCGCGTCGAGGCGTCGCGCGACGTGATCGGCGATGTCGATCCCGCGTTCGGCCGCCGCCTCGACCGACTCCTGCATCGCCCCCGACCCCTCCCAGCCGACGGTGCCGGCGGAGGACACCGCGGGCGCCGCCCCGCCGAAGCGACGCTCGAGCGCGGCTCGAAGGAACCCCTCCGCCATGGGCGAGCGGCACACGTTCCCGGTGCAGACGACGAGGACGGCGCTCATCTCAGGAGGGCCCGGAGTCTAGCAGCGGGTCCTCGCCGACCCATAGCCGCGCGATCTCGTCCGCCGCAACCGCGCCCTCGCGCAGGACCGCCGGGGCGTGCCCGGTCAGGTCCACGACGGTGGACGACGCGCCGACGAGCGGCTCGTCCGAGCAGAGGTAGACGCGGACGAGGGCGCCGAACGCCTCCTCGAGCTCATCGCAGGTCGTGGCCGGCGGGGCGCCGGAACGGTTCGCGCTCGTCACGGCGAGCGGTCCGCTCGCGGCGAGGATCGTGAGCGCGAGCGGGTGCGCGGGGAGCCGGACGCCGATCGTGGCCTCGTCCCCGCCGAGCGACCATCCGGCGGACCCGGGCGTCCGCGGAAGGACGAACGTGACCGGACCCGGCCAGGTCCCGAGCGCGACCCGTTCGACCCGCTCGTCGAACCGCGCGATGGCGCGCGCCGCCTCGCGGGTGGGGACGAGGACCGGCAAGGTCAGGCCTCGCGGCCGGTGTTTGGCTTCGAACAGCAGGGCCGTGGCGTCGGGATCGTCCGGGCGGGTTCCGATCCCGTACACGGTGTCGGTGGGGAACACGATGAGCTCGCCCCGGAACGCGGCCGCCGCGGCCTCCGCGGCGGGGCCGCCCTCAGCGCCCATCGGGCTTCACCGCCACGAGGACGCGGTCCTTCCCGTTCAGATCGGGGAGCACGGCCGGCTCGACGAAGCCCACGCGACGAGCCAGCTCGGTCATCGCGGAACCGGTGCGCTCCTCGATCTCCTGCACGACCGCCCCGCCGGGCCGCAGCCACACGAGCGCCGCGTCCAAGAGCCGCTCCGCGAACGCGAGGTCGCCGAAGAGCGCCAGCGGCGGATCGGCGAGCGCGTCCGGGGCCAGCTCGTCCGCGCGCCCGGTCGGGACGTACGGCGGGTTCGCCACGACGAGGTCGAGGGCCCCCCGGAGCTCGGCCGGGAGCCCGATCGAACAGGTCCCCCACCCGCACGTCCACGTCGAGGCCGAGCCGGACCGCGTTCGCCCGGGCGAGCTCGACCGCGTCCGGCGACAGATCCGTCGCCCAGACGCGTGCGTCCGGCCGTTCGTCCTTCACGGCGAGCGCGATCGCCCCCGACCCCGTGCCGAGATCGACGACGGCCGGCGTGCGAACGGACGTGATCCGCTCGAGGGCCACGCCGGCGACGACCTCCGTCTCGGGTCGCGGGACGAAGACGCCCGGCCGGACCTCGAGGACCAGCCGCCGGAACCCCTGCTCCCGGGTCAGGTGCTGCAGCGGCGTTCCCGTGCAGCGCAGGCACAGGGCCTTGCCGTACGCGCGCGCCTCCGCGGAGGAGAGGCCGTCGGCGCGCGCGAGGACGGCGGTCCTGCCGGCGCCCAGCACGCGCATCATGAGCCGTTCCGCGTTCGCGTCGGGAGACTCGATGCCGTGCCGTTCGAGGTAGGCGGCGCCGCGGCGGATCACCTCGGCCGGGCGCATCAGCCCTCGTCGTCCGCGAGCTGCTGGGCGCGCTCGGCGGCCTGCAGCGCGTCGATGAAGCCGTCGAGCTCCTCGCCGCCGGCCAGGACGTCCGCCAACTGGTACGAGGTCTGCTTGATCCGGTGATCCGTGACCCGGCCTTCCGGGAAGTTGTAGGTCCGGATCTTCTCGGAGCGCTCGCCGGACCCGAGCTGCGCCTTGCGCTGCGCGGCCTCCTTCGCCTGCGCCTCGTCGATCGCCATCTGGTGCAGCCGGGCGCGGAGGTAGCGCATCGCCTTCTCGCGGTTCTGCAGCTGCGATCGCTCCTCCTGCACCTCGACGCGGATCCCGGTCGGCTTGTGCACGATCCGCACCGCGGAGTCCGTCGTGTTGACGGACTGGCCGCCGGGCCCGCTCGAGCGGTACACATCGATCTGGAGGTCCTCGGGCTTGATCTCGACCTCGACCTCCTCGGCCTCGGGCATCACCGCGATCGTCGCGGTCGACGTGTGGATCCGCCCCTGGGATTCCGTGACCGGGACGCGCTGCACGCGATGCACGCCGGCCTCGTGCTTCAGCCGCGTGAACGCGTCGCGCCCCCGCACCTCGAGCGACACCTCCTTGAACCCGCCGAGGTCCGACGGCGAGGACGCGAGGACGTCGGTCTTCCACCGATGCCGCTCGGCGAGCCGCCGGTACATCTCGTAGAGGTCGCCGGCCCACAGCGCCGCCTCCTGCCCCCCCGCGCCGGCGCGGACCTCGACGATCACGTCCTTGCCGTCGTTCGGGTCGCGCGGCGTCAACAGGTGCTCGAGCTTGGCCTCTAGCGCGTCCGCCCGCTCCTGCGCGCGTTCGGCTTCCGCGAGGAAGAACGCCCCCATCTCGGGGTCGGCCTCGTCCTTCGCAAGGGCGCGCGCCTCCTCGGCCTGGGCGACGGCAGCTCGCTGGTCGCGATACGGACGGACGATGTCCTCGAGCTCGGCGAACCGCTTGCCGAGCGACCGCATCCGTTCGGGGTCGGCGGCGACGTCCGGCGTGGCCATCTCCGCGGCGACCTGGTCGTACGCGACCTCGATCTCCGCGAGCTTCGCCTCGAACCCGGCCTCCATGGCCGGGATTGTCTCAGGGCGGCGTTGCGCCGCTGTCGGCCTCGCCCCGGGTCAGCCGGAGCCCGGCTCGTCGTCGAAGTTCACGTCGAGGGCGGCCAGATCGGGGAGATCGACCGCGGTGTCGGTGGAGGCCCACAGGTCCTCGTAGCGCGGATCGACGAGGTCGTCGCCCTCGCTCTTCGCGGGCTTGGGGGGCGCGGGCTTCGGCGTCGCCGCCGCGGGTGTCGATGCCATGGGCGCCGACGGTTCGGAACTCGACGATGTCGTCTGGGCGGACGGGGGCTTCGCCTGCTCGTCGTGGTGCTCCATCTCCACGTCCGCCGTCGCGCTCGCCTCGGCGACGGCGGACGGGGCCAGCGACACGTCGAGGTTGTCCGCCACCGTGAGCAGCCGCGAACGCATCTCGTTCATCTGCATCATCATCGACTCGCGGCGCTCCGAGAGCCCGCCGAGGATCCGCTGTGCCTCCTCGTGGGCCTGCGCCAGCGCCTCACCGGCCTGCTGCCGCGCCTCCTCGGCACGGGCCTGCGAATCTAGGTTGATCCGGTCGGCCTCGGCGCGCGCCTGTTCCAGGATCCGCGCCGATTCGATCTTCGCCTCGGCGATGACCGAGGTCGCCTCCCGGTCGGCGTTCTCCAGGAGGGCGGCGAACCGCTTCGAGATCGCCTCGTACGGGTCACCGGCCTGCGTCTTCGCCGCGGCGGTCGGCTGCCCCTGCCCCTGCGCCTGCTTCGAGCCGGTCGCCATGCGCAGCTCGCGGGACTCCTTCTCGAGCACCTCCACCTGGTCGGCCACCCGACCCAGGAACTCACGCACCTGATCCGGATCGAAGCCGCCCTTGCGGACGGTGACGAAACCGCGCTTGCGGATCTGTTCGGCGCTGGGGAGCAATGGGACGTCGAGGTCGCTGGACATGCAGGCACCTCCCGGGGCGTCTGGAGCTGGGCCCCCATCTTCGGCGTCCACGCACCGGGATGCAACGACCTGCTGGGTGTCGCCCGTTCGGCCGACGCTAGACCGTGCCCGCTCCCTCGGCTTCGCGACGCAGGACCTCGCGGAAGGAGGCCACCGCGACGTCGATCTGCGATGCATCGGGCTCCTGCGTGGTGATCCGCTGCAACCAGATGCCCGGCGCCATGAGCGCCCGCATCACGAGCGAGTCCGGGAACCGCGCGCCGAGCCGCAACGCTTCATACGCGAGCCCGGCGATGACCGGGATCGCGATCACGCGGGACAGCAACCGCCACACGATGCCCGGCGTGCCGAAGAACGTGAACACGAAGATCGTGATGATCATGACGATGATCAGGAAGTTCGTGCCGCAGCGGACGTGCTCCTTCGGATACCGGTCGATCATCGCCGGCGTGAGCGGATCGTCGTGCTCGTACGCCGCGATCGTCTTGTGCTCGGCCCCGTGGTACTCGAAGACGCGATGGATGTCCTTCGTCCTGCCGATCAACCAGAGGTAGCCCGACGAACAGGAGCACACGGAACACGCCTTCGGCGATGTTCACGAGCACCCCGTTCGCGTCGACGCGATCCTCCGCCCAGGCGAACAGCGTCGTCGGTCCCAACACGAAGATCGCGACGAACGCGATCATCGCGACCGCGAGCGCCACGCCGACCTGTCGTCGCGACAGCTGCTCATCCTCCTCGAGCGCGTGGTTCGACGCGATCGTCAGCGCGCGAACGCCGATCGCGAGCGACTGCCCGAGCACGATGATCCCGCGCAGGAACGGCTTGCGCCAGATCGGGTGGCGGTTCGCGACGGAGTCGATCGCGTGCGATTCGACGTGGATCGTGCCCGCCGGCTCGCGGACGGCGAGCGCCCAATGGTCGGCGCCGCGCATCATGACGCCCTCGATGACGGCCTGGCCGCCGTAGAGGTGGGCCGCCGCCGCGTCCCCCACGGGCGCTCAGCCGCGCTTGGCGGCCTGCTGGGCCTGCTGCGTCTTCTCGAACCGACGCTGGAACCGCTCGACGCGGCCGCCGGCGTCCACGAGCTTCTGCTTGCCCGTGTAGAACGGATGGCAGTTCGAGCAGATGTCCGAGCGGATCTCGCTCACGGTCGAGCGCGTCTGGAACGTGTTCCCGCAGGAGCAGTGCACGTTCGCGATCTGGTAGTCGGGGTGGATCCCCTGCTTCATGGTCGTCTCCTTCGGTGCCGGCTCAGTTGCCGGCGGGTGCCTTCGCGATGTCCTTCAGGAACTGCTCGTTCGACTTGGTGGAACGCAGCTTGTCGATGAGGAGCTCGAGCGCCGCGCCCGGCTCCAGCGCGTGGAGCACCCGTCGGAGCCGGATCACGAGGGCGAGTTCCTCGGGCGGCAGGAGCAGCTCCTCCTTCCGCGTGCTGGACGCGTCGACGTTGATCGCCGGGAACAGCCGCTTCTCCGAGAGCGCCCGGTCGAGCCGGATCTCCATGTTGCCGGTGCCCTTGAACTCCTCGAAGATCCCGTCGTCCATGCGCGACCCGGTCTCGACCATCGCGCTCGCGATGATCGTCACCGACCCGCCCTCCTCGATGTTGCGCGCCGCGCCGAAGAAGCGGCGGGGCGGATAGAGCGCGGCGGAGTCGATGCCGCCGGTCAGGATCTTGCCCGAGGCGGGCATGCCGAGGTTGTAGGCGCGGGTGAGCCGCGTCATCGAGTCGAGGATGATCGCGACGTCCTGCCCCATCTCGGCCAGGCGCTTCGATCGCTCCAGGACGAGCTCGGTCACCTGGATGTGCTGGTCGGTCGGCTTGTCGAAGGTCGAGTACACGACCTCGGCGGCCTCGACCGTCCGCTGCCAGTCGGTGACCTCCTCGGGACGCTCGTCGACCAGCAGCACGATCACGTGCGTGTCCGGGCTCGACTTGATGATGCCGTTCGCGATCTGCTTCAGGACGGTGGTCTTCCCGGCCTTCGGCGGCGCCACGACCATCCCGCGCTGCCCCTTGCCGATGGGGGCGATCATGTCGATGATCCGCTCGGTCACGGCGAGCGGCCCGGTCTCCAGGCGGAACCGGTCGTTCGGGAACAGCGGCGTCAGCTTGTCGAAGACCGGACGCGAGGCCGCCTTCTCCGGGTCCATGCCGTTCACGGACTCGACCTGCAGCAGCGCCGGGTACTTCTCGTTGTTCTTCGGCTCGCGGATCTTGCCAGCGACGGTGTCGCCCTTGCGGAGCTGATGACGCCGCACCTGGGACAAGGACACGTAGACGTCCTCGGGCCCCGGCAGGTACCCGGAGCACCGGAGGAACCCGTATCCCTCGGGCAGGACATCGAGGATGCCCGTGCGGCTCGGCGCCGTCTCGAGCTCCTGCTCCCGATCCTGCTCCTCGCGGACGCGTCGCTCCTCGCGCTGCCGGCGGCGATCCTCGCGCGAGGGTCGCCGGCGCCGTTCGCGGTCGTTCAGATCGGAGGCGTCGGTGGTGCCCTGGCTATCCCCTTGGTTCGGGTTCGGGTTCGGGCTCTGGCTTTGGCTTTGGCCCTGGTTGCGGTTCCGGTCGGAACCCGGGCCCTGGCTGGCCTTTGCGGTTCCGGTCCGGACCCTGGCCGCCCTGCGTCCGGTCACGGTTCCGCGGATCCGAGCCCTCGTCGCGATCGCGGTCGGCGTCGCGGTCGGCGCCCGCTCCGTTGCCGCCGTCGCCGCCGGGCTGGGGCGAGGGGGCGGGCGTCTCGGCCACGGCCACGGCGACCTCGCCGTTCGTGGCTCCGTCGCCGTTCGAGGAAGCGGCCACGATCGCGTCGATCAGGCCGGCCTTCCGGAGCTTCTGGGGTCCCTCGACGCCCAGGTTCTGGGCGATCTCCTGCAGCTCGGGCAAGAGCTTCGCCTCGAGGACGCTGCGGTCCATCGTGGTGTCCATCAAGCGGATGCCTCTCCTTCCAGTTCGGTCTGGAGCTTCTGCCAGTCGGCGGAGAACCGTTCCAGACCGATGTCGGTCAATGGGTGTTTCACGAGTTTCGTGAAGACGTCGTACGGCATGGTGGCGATGTCTGCCCCGGCGACGGCGGAGTCGACGACGTGCATCGGGTGGCGGAGCGACGCCGCCAGCACCTTGGTCTCGTATCCCTGAACAGCATAGAGGTCGCAGATGTTCCCCAGCAGCGCCATGCCGTCGCTGGCGACGTCGTCGAGGCGGCCGAGGAAGGGCGAGACGATGTAGGCGCCGATCTCGGCGGCCAAGATCGCCTGGGCGGGAGAGAACACGAGCGTCACGTTGATCCGGTGCCCCTCGTCGGTGAGCCGCCGTCCGGCCTCGAGGCCGTCCGGCGTCATCGGGACCTTCACGATCGCGTTGGAGCCCATCGCGGCCAGCCCGATGCCCTGCTGATACATGCCATCGGCATCCGCGGCCGTCACCTCGAGCGAGACGTCGCCGGCGACCTCCTCCAGGATCTGCCGCCACACCTTGTCGGGATCGGCCGCTTCGACCGCCAGCAGGGAGGGATTCGTGGTCACGCCGCCGAGCACGCCCCAGCGGTTGATCTCGCGGATCTCCTCGATGCTCGCGGTGTCGAGGAACAGCTTCATACCGTCTGTCCTTTCCGCGCGGCGTCCGCCCGCGTTCCCGCAAGCTCGGCCGCGCGGGCGGTCGCCTTCTCCATCACCAGATCGATCACCGATGCGATCGACTGGTCGAAACTGTGGTTGGGGATCACCGGCACCCCGTGTGCGAGCGCTTGGCTCTTCACGTACCGCTGGAGCCTGCGGATCCCGTCGAACCCCTCTTCGTACCGGGTCGCGGGACGGGAGGCCGCCGCGCCCTCTCGGGCGGCGAAGTGGGAGCGGTGCCGCTCCTCATCGTCGACACCCACCACGAAGGGTACCGCGAGGATGCGGTCCGCGTGGGAGTCCACGTCGAAGAATCCCGGCACGACGTGTGCCCCCTCGATCACGATGCTGGTCCCCTCGGCGGCGGCTCGTTCGATCAAGGCGTTGATGCCGACCGAAACGGCCGCCGTCTGCTCGCGGAAGCCGAGCGTCAACGCGTCCGCCGACCGGGTCGGCGGCTCCCGCAGCGCCGAGTCCGCCTGGAACGAGGACACGTGCAGCGTCGGCATCAGTTCGGGCGAGAGCATCGCGCGCATGACCTCCCGGATCGCGTCCGTGGCGACGACGCGGACGATGCCCAGCCGCGCGGCGAGCTGCGTGGCGATCGTCGACTTCCCGACGCCGGTCGCACCGCCGATCAGGATCACGACGGGCACGTCGAGGTTCTCGACGTCCCGCCAGCGGACGAAGTTCGTCGCGTACCGTTCGCCGGCCAGCTCCCGGATGACGTCGAGGGCCAGGTCCGAGAGCTCCACCGACGTGATCGACGCATGCCGGCGTTCGAGCAGCCGGAGCTCGACCTCCTCGGCCACCTGGTACGCGCGATAGGGCGAGAGCCCCGTGACCATCACCTGCGACGCGAGGAGCCCCTTCGAGAAGGGCAAGCCCGGCTCGCGGTCGGTGATCACGATCTGGGCGCTGCGGCTCCGCTCGTTCATCCTTCGGTCCCTTCCGCGGCGCCCCGGTCGATGCCGCGGGCGACGGCGAGATCGATCAACTCCGTGAGGGCCGCCTCGAGGTCCCCGGCGTCGGCCCCGGCAACCTCCGGCCGGTTGTCGACGAACACGACCTCGGCCCCCCTGGCCACCGCGCGCTCGCACGCCACGTCGACGGCGGCCGCCTTCAGCTCGGTGAGCAGCACCTCGTAGTCCGCCGCGGCGTCCATGTCCTCGGCCAGCCCGGCTCGATCGGCGAGCCGGGCGCTCCAGCCGACGACGCGCACGCCCGAGGCGGCTTCGAGGTGCCGGACCTGGCCGGCGGCGGCGATCCGCGGTGCGGTGGTTGCGAAGAACACGTCCCGTCCTCGTACATCTGCCAGGGGTACCGGGCGGAAGTCGGTGAGCACCACTCGCGCATCTCCGAGTGCTCGGCGGAGGTGTGCGGTGAGTTGGGAGAGAGCTTCGGGCCCGAGAACCGGGCTGCCCACCATCGTAACCAGCCCGAGGTCGGCTCGCAACAGGCGATACGGGCCGAGGTACCCGGTGATGTATTCGAGCGGGCAGTCGGCATGGAACCACCAGAACACCTGCGTCCCAAGCGATCGGTGGGATGGACGCACCGCTCCCTTCGAGGATCAGGAGGCCGGGACGACGCGCTGCCGCGAGGGCGACCGCCTCGTGCACGTTGCTGACGTACGGAGCGCCGGCCAGCCCGCCGCCGGCGCGGCGAGCGCCGATCGTCGGAACCCCGGTGGTCAGGGCATCCTCCAGGTAATCCGACGCCGCGTGCTCGCCGGAACGGACGAGCTCCAGGAGCGTCTCGAGCCCGACCGAGCCCGCCTCGGCGATCTGCGGCACCGCGGGCCCGCCGCGGCCCATCGCGATCACGATCGGCGCGAGCCCGAGATGGGAGGCACGCCGGGCGAGCTCCCCCGCGATCGCCGTCTTGCCGGTGCGCTTGCCGGTGCCGATGACGGCGAGCGTGGGAACCCCCACGGGCGGTGGAAGGGCCGGCGGCGGATCGAAGCGGAAGTCGGCCCCGGCATACGGGATGCCCTTGCCGAGGATCACGGCGGCCATCTCCATCCGCTCGCGGTAGCCGAGGACGGGCTCGTCCGACAGGTCGAGCACGAGGTCGGGACGCAGCTCGTCGATCGCCGAGCCCACCGCGTCCGCCCGATCGGCGCCCCCCCGGAGCGGGACGCCGAGTCGGGCGTCTCCCCCGCGCCGAGCTTCTCGGCCCCCCCGACGAGCACGGCCGCCACCACGTCGATGCCGCGCTGACGGGCGACCTCGATCGCCCATCGGGTGACCGGTGGGTAGTGTTCGCCGTCGACCAGGACGAGCGCGCGCATGGGGTGGTGGCGATGGCCCCTCTCCAGATCGAACGGACCGGCGGGCTACCGGGTTTCGCCCACGCCCGCCGCCTGCTGCACGGGCGGTTCACGGTGGCGACGCGCCGACTCGTAGAGGGCGAAGCGCGCCATCAGGTGGCGTTCGCCCCCGAACGGGAAGACGCGGTGGATCCCCACCTCGTCACCGTCGAACTCCAGGACGTTGTAGCACGGCTTCCCGAAGCCGCGCACGCGGAGCGACGACACGGTGCCCGCGTTCGCGATGTACAGGTCCTCGAGGCGCCACACGTAGGGCACGTGCTTGTGGCCGGAGAGCACGACGTTCACGCCCGCGTGGACGAGGACCTCGAGGAGGTCGCCCGCGTCCATCACCGTCGAGCGCTCGCGCCCGGTGCCGGGGATCGGCAGCAGATGGTGATGCAGGACGAACACCTTGAGGGCCGCGGGGCCGGCGAACCGCTCGGTGATCCAGTCGTAGTGGACGCGGCCCACCTGGCCTTCGTTCAGGTCCGGCTCGCTGGAGTCGACGCCCACGATCCGGATGTCGCCCACATCGTGCGACCACATCCGCGGTCCGATCAGATCCTCGAAATGCAGGTAGCCCACGTTGCGCGAATCGTGGTTGCCCGGCACGGTCAGCAGCGGCGCCTCGATCCGCTCCGCGTAGGCGAGCCAGGCCTTGTACTCCGGCCGGAAGCCCTCGTTCGTCAGGTCCCCCGAGACCACGACCGCCTCGGGTTGGAGCTCGTTCAGCTCCGCGATCACGCGGTTCATCAGGTTCGGAACGAAGTGGGGAGAGCCGACGTGCGGGTCGGAGATATGCGCGATCGTGACCACGCGTCGAGTGTATCGAGGGTCCGCGATGCCGCGGCCCGTGGCACCATGGTCGCGTGTCCTTCCTCGACCTGATCCTGATCGCCCTCCTCGTCCTGTCGGCGATCGGCGGCTACCGGCGCGGCGCCTTGCTCCAGGGGTTCGGGCTCGGTGGGGTGATCATCGGCATCTCGGTCGGGGCCCTCGCGGCCCGGTACGCCACGCGGTTCTCCTCGGATCCCCTCACGCGCGCGGCGATCGTCCTGGGCATCCTGCTGGCGGGGATGGCCATCGGCAACGTCGTCGGCTGGCTGATCGGCGCTCGCGTTCGCAAGCACGTCCGGGCCCCCGGGCCGGCGCGCGCCGATGCGGTCGGCGGGGCGGCGCTGTCCGTCGGGGCGCTGCTGCTCGCCGTGTGGTTCCTCGCCCTGAACCTCCTGCACGGGCCGTTCCCCGTGGTGTCCACCGAGATCCAGACCTCCGCGATCGTGCGGACGATCGACGAGGTGTTCCCCGCCCCTCCGTCGCTCCTGACGGGCCTCGAAAAGGCGGCCGATCTCCTCGGCCTGCAGAACACGTTCGTCGGGCTGCCGCCGCTCCCGGCCGCGCCGGTCACGCCGCCCTCCGACAGCGAGGTCGCGGCCGCGACGGCGAAAGCCCAACGCGCCACCGTCGAGATCCTCGCGGACGGCTGCACGGCCGGCTACCGCAACGAGGGGTCGGGCTTCGCGGTGGCGCGCGGGTACGTCGTCACGAACGCCCACGTCGTGGCCGGGACCGACGAGCAGGCCGTGATCGACGGGACCCTCCGGCTGCACGCCGACGTCGTGCTGTTCGACCCCTCGCTCGATATCGCGGTGCTGCACGTTCCCGACCTCGCGGCCGCGCCGTTGTCGCTCGATGACGCCGAGGTCGACGCGCGGCGCCGGCGGGGCGACCCTCGGCTTCCCCGGCGGCGCGCCGATGCGGGCCGGCCGGCGCCGCGGTGCGCCGGGTGTTCGACGCGACCGGTCACGACATCTACGGACACGGACACACGACGCGGCGGATCTACGAGCTGCAGGCCGAGGTGCATCCCGGCAACAGCGGCGGACCCTTCGTGTTGCCGGATGGGCAGGTCGCGGGCGTCGTGTTCGCCAGCTCGCGGTTCGACGTCCATATCGCGTACGCGATCGTCTCGACGCAGGTCGTGCCGCTCGTCCAGGAGGCGCGCACGTTGACGCAGCCGGCGGGCACGGGCCCCTGCGTGAGCGGCTAGGGCTCGACGAGCACCTCGAAGCCGGTCGCCCGCACGCCCGGCCGGAGGATCCGCCACTCGCCCCGGATGCTCGAGCGCATCCGCGGTGACCGACGCCCTCCTTCGGTTCGAACACGAGGATCGTGGGACCCGCACCCGACAGGCACCACGGCCACCGGTGGCGGCCGAGCTCCTCGACGACGTCCTCGATCTCCGGCACGACCCCGGCGGCCATCGCGAGCCGCAGCCCGCTGGTGCAGCCGGTCCTGCAACGCGGCGGCGAGCAGCGACGGATCTCGCGTCAGCGCCTCGACGGCGAGCGCCGCGTGCGCCACGTTGAAGACGGCGTCGTCGCGCGCGACCGACGCCGGTAACGCCGAGCGCGCGTCGGCGGTCGCCACGGGCGCGGGCGGGACGAGCAGGACCGGCCGCAGCTCCGGATGTGGATCGAAGCGCCGCACCGATCCGTCCGGCAGGGCGATGGTGAAGCCGCCGAAGACCGCGGGCGCCGCGTTGTCCGGGTGGCCCTCGATCTCGGCGGCCAGCGCGAACACCGAGTCGCGATCCTCGTGCACGCCCGAGGTCGAGCAGCACGGACGCGAGCACGATGCCGGCCACCGCCGCGGCCGACGACGAGCCGAGCCCTCGGCCGAGCGGGATCCGGTTCGTCGCCGTGATGAGCGAACGGGGGAGGGTGCAGGTCGAACCGCCGGGCGAGCAGCTCCATCGCCTCGCTGATCCGATCCGTCCGATCGGTCGGGAGCTCGGCCGCGCCCTCCCCCTCCCACCGAACCTCCGGCGTCGCGTCCGTCTCGACCGTGACGTCGTCGAGGAGATCGAGCGCGAGCCCGAAGGAGTCGAACCCCGGGCCGAGGTTCGCGCTCGTCGCCGGGACGGAGACGCGTGCGCGCATCGGAGCCCCTACAGGCCCAGCTCGGCCGCGACAGCGTTCGCGTCGGCCGGGACGGAGGTCGGAGGCGCCGCGCCGGCGATCGCCCACTCGGGATCCTTCAAGCCGTGGCCCGTGAGGATGCAGACCACCGTGGCGCCGGCGGGCAAGGAGCCCGCATCCCGCAGGTGCAGGAGGCCGGCAACGCTCGCGGCGCTCGCCGGCTCGACGAACAGTCCCTCGCGCGCCACCCGTCGGTAGGCGGCGAGGATCTCGCGGTCGGTGACGGCCAGGATCGCGCCCTCGGATGCGGTCGCGGCCGCCACCGCCTTCTCCCACGACGCCGGGTTCCCGATCCGGATCGCGGTCGCGATCGTCTGCGGATCCTTCACGGGTTCGCCGCGGACGATCGGCGCGGCGCCGGCCGCCTGGAAGCCGAACAGCTGCGGCGGCTCGGCGATCGTGCCGTCCTGGAGGTACTCGGTGTAGCCCAGGTGATGGCTCGCGATGTTGCCGGCGTTGCCGACGGGCACGCAATGGATGTCGGGGGCGCGGCCGAGCGCGTCGACGATCTCGAACGCGGCCGTCTTCTGACCCTCGAGCCGGAACGGGTTCACGCTGTTCACGAGCGTGACCGGATAGCGCGCAGCCAGGTCGCGCGCGACGTCGAGCGACACGTCGAAGTTCCCCTCCACCTCGAGCATCCGTGCGCCGTGCACGAGCGTCGCGGCCATCTTGCCGACGGCGACCTTCCCTTTCGGGACGAGCACGGCGCAGGTGAGCCCCGCCTTCGCGGCGTAGGCGGCGGCGGAGGCGCTCGTGTTGCCGGTCGAGGCGCACACCACGGCCTTCGCGCCTTCCTCGCACGCCTTCGAGATCGCGAGCGTCATCCCTCGGTCCTTGAACGAGCCCGTCGGGTTCGCGCCGTCGTACTTGAGCCAGACCTCGCAGCCGGTCTCCGAGGACAGGGCGTCGCTGTGGACCAGCGGCGTCCCGCCCTCGCCGAGCGTGATCACCGGCGTCGCGTCGGACACGGGCAGGCGCTCGCGGTACTCCTCGATGACGCCGCGCCACTGATGTGCGCCGCTCACTCGTCGCCCTCCACGCGCAGGATGCTCGCGACCGCACGGACGCAGCTGGTGCTCCGCAGCTCCTGGACCGTCCGCTGGAACGCGCCCTCGCGCGCCCGGTGCGTGATGAACACGAGCGCGGCCTCCTCACCGAACCCCTCCTGCCAGACCCGCTCGATCGAGACGTCGTTCGTCGCGAAGAGGGCGGCGATCTCGGCCAGGACCCCCGGCCGGTCCTCGACGTGGAGGTTCAGGTAGTACTGGCCGTGCGTCTCGTCCATCGAGCGGATCGGCCGCTCGAGGACGCAGGTGCAGCCGAACGACCGCCCGCCGAAGACGAGGTGGCGGGCGACGGCGACGAGGTCGCCGACGACCGCGGTCGCCGTGGGGTCGCCGCCGGCGCCCGGCCCGTAGAACATGAGGCGCCCGGTTCGCTCGCCCTCGACGAACACCGCGTTGAACGCGTCGCGCACGGCCGCGAGCGGATGTGCGGCCGGGACCATCGCGGGATGCACCCGCGCGGAGATGCCTCCGTCGTCCAGCTCCGCGATCGCGAGGAGCTTCACGACGTAGCCCAGGCGCGCCGCATCGGCGATGTCCTGCGCGGTCACGCGCGTGATGCCCTCGCGGTAGACGTCGCCGGCAACGACGCGCGAGTTGAACGCGATCGACGCGAGGATCGCGCACTTCGCGGCCGCGTCGGCGCCCTCGACGTCCGCCGTCGGATCGGCCTCGGCGTACCCGAGCCGCTGCGCCTCGGCGAGCGCGTCCTCGAAGCCCCACCCGTGCTCCGACATCTGCGTGAGGATGAAGTTCGTCGTGCCGTTCACGATCCCCAGCATCCGCACGACGCGCTCCCCCGCCAGGGATTCCTTCAACGGCGCGAGCAGTGGGATCCCGCCCGCCACGGACGCCTCGAAGCGCAGGTCACGCTCGGCGCGGTCGGCCGCCTCGAAGAGCTCCTGACCGGCGGTGGCCAGCAGCTCCTTGTTCGCGGTCACGACCGGCTTGCCGTTGCCGAGCGCCCGCAGGATCAGGCTGCGCGCCGGCTCGATGCCGCCGAGCAGTTCGACGACGACGTCCACGTCGGGGTCGTCGACGATCGCGACGCCGTCGGCGGTGATCGCGCCGGCCGGCAGCGGCAGCCCGCGATCCCGGTCGAGATCGCGCACCGCCACGCGGGTGACGCGCAGATCCACCCCGGCACGGAGCGCGATGTCGGCGCCCGAGGCATCGAGGAGGCGGACCACGGCGGCGCCGACCGTGCCGGCGCCGAGGATGCCGACGCGCACGATCCGGCGTTCCTCAGCCATCGATCCGCTCCATCCGCTCGGGCGCCGAGACGCCCAGCAGCTCCAGGAGGTTCGCCAGGACGGTCTTCGACGCCGTGCAGAGCCACAGCCGCGCCTGCGTCAGCTCGGCATCGTCGCTCACGACGCGACACTCGGTGTAGAAGCGATGGAAGCTCGCCGCGAGGTCCTGGGACGCGTGCGCGATCCGGTGGGGCGCGCGGAGCTCCGCGGCGCGCGCGATCACGTCCGGCACGTCGGCCAATGCGCGCAGCAGCTCCGTCTCGGCCGGTTCCACCAGCGCGCCCAGATCGACCTCCTCGATCGACCGCAGGCGCACGCCCTCGGCCTCCGCCTTCCGCAGGATCGAGGCGATCCGCGCGTGCCCGTACTGCACGTAGTAGACGGGGTTGTCCATCGACTGCCGCTTCACGGCCTCGATGTCGAAGCTCATCGTGTGGTCGTTGCTGAACAGCAGCAGGTGGAACCGGGCCGCGTCGGTGCCGACCTCGTCGATCAGCTCGTCCAGCGAGACGAACGTCCCCGCCCGCTTGCTCATCGGCACCGGCTCGCCGCCGCGCAGGAACGACACCCATTGGTAGATCACGATCTCGACCGCCTCGGGATCGAACCCGAGCGTCTGCGCCGCCCCCCGGACCCGGGCGATGTCGCCGTGGTGATCGGCGCCCCACACGTAGAGCAGGTGGTCGAACCCTCGCGCGAACTTGTCGAGGAGGTAGGCGCAGTCGGCCGCGAAGTACGTGTGCATCCCGTTCGAGCGGATCAGCACCCGGTCCTTGTCGTCGCCGAAGTCGGTCGAACGGAACCACACCGCTCCCTCGGCTTCGTAGACGGCACCGGCCGTCCGCAGGCGTCCGATCGCCTCGTCGATCTGTCCCTTCTCCGCGAGCGACGCCTCCGAGACGTAGGTGTCGAAGCGGACGCCGAAGCGCGCCAGCGTGCGCTCGTTCCATCCCAGGACGCGCCGAGCGCCCTCGGCGCGGAGGCGCGTGAACCGCTCCTCGGGGGGCAGGTCGGCCAGGCCCGGACCCTCCGCGTCGAGGATCTCGCGCGCCAGTTCGCGGACGTAATCCCCGGCGTACCCGTCCTCCGGCAGCTCCCCGTCGCGCCCGAGCAGCTGGAGGTACCGCGCTTCGACGGAGGCGCCGAAGCGGTCCATCTGCCCGCCGGCATCGTTGAAGTAGTGCTCGCGCTCGACGTCCCAGCCGTGGGCGTCCAGCACCCGCGCGATCGCGTCGCCGAGCACCGCGTTGCGCGCGTGCCCGATGTGGAGCGGGCCGGTGGGGTTCGCGCTGACGAACTCGACCTGCACGCGCCGTCCGGTCCGCGACGCTCTGCCGTACGCGGAACCCTCCGTCACGATGCGCCGCAGGACGCCGTGGAGCCACTCGGGCGTCACGAAGACGTTGATGAAGCCGGGACCCGCCACGTCGACCTGCCGGACGAACGGCGCCTCCGGCAGCGCGGCGACGATCGCGTCGGCGACCGTTCGGGCCGGCAGGCCGACCCGGGGCGCGACGGCGAGCGCCACGTTCGTCGCGAAGTCGCCGTGCTCCCGCTGCCGCGGCTCCTGGAGCTCGGGCTCGGGCAGTTCGCCGTCCACGCCGAGCTGTCGGGCCGCGCCTTCCAGTCCGAGGCGCAACCAGGCGCGGAGATCGTCCTCGATCACGGTTCGCCCTCGACGATCGCGGCGCGCACGGTCTGGACGAGCGCGGCCGTGTCGAACGGCTTCGCCACGAAGGTCACCGGACGCCGCGCCGTAGCGCGCCAGTTCCTCGTCGCGGACCCTCGCCGAGAGGAACACGATCGGGATCGGCGGCAACGAACGATCGCCGCGGATCCGTTCGTAGACGTCGTGCCCGTCCATATCCGGCAGGGTCACGTCGAGCACGATGGCGTCCGGACGCTCGGCCGCCATCGCGACGGCGTCCTCGCCGCAGGCGGCGCTCCGCGTCTCGAACCCCTCGAGGCGGAAGTTCACCTCGAGCAGTCGCAGGATCGTCGGGTCGTCGTCCACCAACAGCACGCGCGGCATGAACGGAGCATACGGTCCGAGCAGCGCGGACCGGTTGTTAGACTCGGCGTTCGCTCGCCCCCGTAGCTCAGAGGATAGAGCGCCGGCCTCCGGAGCCGGGTGCGCAGGTTCGAGTCCTGCCGGGGGCACGATCCCGCGGACCGTCAGGCAGAGCCCGTGCCTCCCTCCGCGTTCGGGCCCGTCAGGACGTCGACGAAGACGTCCCACGCCCGGATCGCCTCCAGCACGAACACACCGTTGCGGATGAACGGATCGTCCGCCAGCAGCCGTTCGGCCTGCGACGCGTCGACGCCCTCCAACAGGATCAGCGAGCCGGAGTCGTCGGAGAACGGCCCGCCCATCACCATCGTGCCTCGCTCGACCAGCCCGTCGACGAACGCGGCGTGCGCGTCCCAGCCGGGCTGCTCGCGGACGTTCCCGCCGGTCCACGTCGGCCCGGCGCGGAACGTCACCGCCAGCCGGGTTCGCACGGCAGGAGCCTACGCCGCCTCCTCGGATCAGCCGCCGTGCGCGTGCGCGCGCTCGGCCGACCCGGCCGAGGTGGATGGAGCCTGGACCGTCGGGCGGTCGAGCCGGTCGGCGGCTGCACGGAGGGCATCCGCCAGGACGGCGGTGGCTCGCTGCGGGCGGGCGAGGTGCGCACGCACGAGGCGGCCGTGCTCGGCCGCGCGTCGCCGCTCGGTCTCGGAGGACCGGAGCACCTCGTTCCTGAACGGATCCATCATCCCGTACCGCCTTCGCTCTGTCCTCGTCACACGTCCTCTCGACCAGCAGAATCTTGAGGACAAGATACTTAGGTCATAGGTTTCTGTCAAGACTCTTGACGATGAGCTATAGTGCGGGCATGGACGATCTCCAGGACTCGATCGATGTCTGCACCGCCGACGCCATGGCCCGGTACGGAGAGATCGACCGAGAGGTGGAGGGGATCGTCGATCGCGTCGCGGCGATCAACAAGTACGTCGCCCGCGTCTTCGAGGAGACGCTCGCCGGCTTCGGGCTCAGTCACGGCGAGTACAAGGTCTTGCTTCGGTTGGCGGTCGCCCCGACGGAGCGGAGGCTCTCGGCCGGCGACCTCACGCGCTCGTTGATGCTCTCCTCCGGCGGCATGACGAACCGCCTCGACCGCCTCGAGGGCGCCGGGCTCCTGCGGCGACTCCCCGATCCGAACGACCGGCGCGGCGTGCTGGTCGAGTTGACCGACGAGGGTTCCGCCCTGATCGATCGCGCCGTCACGGACGAGGCGTCGAAGGAGATCGATCTGTTCGAGGCGCTGGACGCCCGCCGAGCGTGCGAGCCTGAACGCGCTGCTGCGCGTCGTGCTGCGGTCGCTCGAAGACCGCTTCGGACCATCACCGCGCGCGAGCGATGCATCCGTCGCGGCGGTCGGTGTCGCTCCGCCTCCGGAGATGGCGCCCTCCCCCACCTAAGCTGACCGTCCGTGACGGACGACGGCGGCCTCTTCGATCACGGCGACTTCCATCCCGACGGCACGCTCGACCGCGACGACCTCCTCGACGATCCGATCGCGCAGTTCCTGGTCTGGCACGACGCCGCCGAGCGCGCCGGGCTCGCGCTCGCGCAGGCGGTGGCGCTCGCGACCGCCGACGCGCAGGGCCGGCCGTCGGTTCGCCATGTCATGCTGCGCGGCGTGTACGAGCGGCGGCTTCGCCTTCTACACGAACCTGGCCTCGCGCAAGGCGCGGAACCTGGCGGAGAACCCGAACGCCGCGATCGTCGCCCTCTGGCGCGAGCTCAGCCGGCAGGTCTCGGTGATGGGCCGTGTCGAGCCGCTCGACGACGACGAGTCGGACGCCTACTTCGCCGACCGGCCGCGCGACGCGCAGCTGGGCGCGTGGGCCTCGGTCCAGAGCTCGGTGCTCGCCGACCGCGCGGAGCTCGAGCGCCGCTTCGCCGAGGAGGACGAACGGTTCCGGGGCCGCGACGTGCCGCGCCCACCGTTCTGGCGCGGCTTCCGGCTGACGCCGGATGTGCTCGAGTTCTGGCAGGGACGCGCGTTCCGGCTGCACGACCGGTTCGCCTACACGCGGGACGACGCACGGCCCTCCGGCTGGCGGCTCGAGCGTCTCGCACCCTGATCGCAGCGGGTACGCTGCGCGGCCATGGACCCTGACGCGATCCGCTCCCGCATCCATGACGACATGCCGCGGGTCGTCGACGAGCTCGCGAGCCTCGTGGCGATCCCGTCGGTCGGCTACGCCGGCTACGATCCCGCGAACGTCCGGGCGAGCGCCGAGCGGACCCGCGACCTCCTGCGCGACGCCGGCGTCGAGAGCGCCGAGCTCCTCGAGATCGCGGGCGGCCACCCCGCGGTGTTCGGGCAGCTCGATGGCCCGCCGGGTGCGCCCACGGTGCTCCTGTACGCGCACCACGACGTCCAGCCCGCGGCCGATCCCGCCGCGTGGACCTCGCCGCCGTTCGAGCCGGCGATCCGCGACGGCCGGATGTACGGGCGCGGCTCCGCCGACGACAAGAGCGGGATCGCGATCCACGCGGCGGCGCTGCGCGCGCTCCGCGGATCGGGCGGCGAGGGGCCGCCGTGCACCGTGAAGATCGTCGTCGAGGGTGAGGAGGAGTGCTCGACCGAGCACCTCCCCGATCTCGTCCGCGGGCACGGGGATCTGCTGCGCGCCGACGTCGCGGTCATCGCCGACGGCGGCAACTACCGCACGGGCGTCCCGACGATCGGCACGAGCGTCCGGGGCGCGACCGCCTTCCTCGTCCGCGTGGACGTCCTGCCGATCGCGCAACACAGCGGCACCTTCGGCGGGCCGCTCCCCGACGCCGTCATCGCGCTCAGCCGCATCCTGGCGTCGCTCCACGACGACCGCGGTGAGGTCGCCGTGCCGGGTCTGCACGCGTTCACGTGGTCCGGGATGCAGATCTCCGAAGAGGACTTCCGCGAGGAGTCGCACGTGTACCCGGAGGTGCAGCTGCTCGGCTCCGGCACGATCGCCGACCGCACGCTCGCGAAGGCATCCATCAACGTGCTCGCCTTCGAAGCGCCGCGGCTGGACGAGGTCGCGAACCAGATCGTGCCGACCGCGAGCGCCGTCGTCGGGCTCCGCATGGCCCCCGGCGAGGACTACGCGCGGGCGACCGACGCCGTCGCGAACCACCTGCGCTCGGCCGCCCCCTGGGGCGTCCGGGTGACGGTCGAGACGGGTGATCCCGGCGCCGGCTACCTCGTGGATCAGTCGACCCCGGCGTACGCCGCCGCGAGCGACGCGCTCGCGGCGGCGTTCGGCGCCGACGTCCTCGCGATGGGATCCGGGGGCTCGATCCCGCTCGTGCCGATGCTCGTCGAGACGTTCCCGGAGATCCAGGTCCTGATCTGGGGCGCCGGCGACCATCGATCGAACTGGCATTCCATCGACGAGAGCGTCGACCTCGCCGATCTGGAGCGGATGGCGGTCGCCGAGGCGTTGTTCCTGTCGGCCGTCGGAGCCTGACGGGTGGACGGGTCGATCGACGAGCTGCTGGAGGGGATGGGCGAGCTGCTCGCGCCGATGCTCGCGGCCGGCGACGAACGACGCTACTTCCTCGCGGTGTACATGCGGACCACCGCCGCGGTGAAGGACGAGCTCGAGCACCCGACGCTCGGCGGGTTCGAGGATCCGGCCTGGACCGAACGGTGGGACGTGGCGTTCGCCGACCTCTACCTGGAGGCGCTGACCCGTTGGAACGAGGACGGCTCGGCGCCCGGGCCGTGGCAGATCGCGTTCGAGGCCGGCCGGAGCGGCCCGCGGCTCCCGCCGATCCGGCACCTCCTCCTGGGCATGAACGCCCACATCAACTACGACCTGCCGCAGGCGCTGCTCAGCGTGATCTCCGATCAGGAGTTCGGCGATCGCGAGCTCCTCGCGCGACGCGGGCGGGACCACGAGCACATCGATCGGATCCTCACCGATCGCGTGCCCGAGGAGGACCGGCTGCTGCGCGCGTCGGAGGAACCGGGCGACCGCACGCTCCTCGACCGGGCGCTGAACCCGGCGAACCGCGCGGGCACGAAGCGGTTCCTGAAGGAGGCGCGCGCGAAGGTCTGGCGCAACGCCCGGGCGCTCTCCGCGGCGAGGGCCGAAGGACCCGCGGCGTTGAAGGCCAGGCTGGACGAGCTGGCGCAGCTCTCCGCGGACAAGGTCGCCGACCTCCGGCGGCCGGGCCAGGTGATCCTGCGGCTGTCGGCGAAGGGCTTCGGGGTGTCGCTCAAGGGAGCGTAGGGTCGCCCGGTGCTAGGTTGGCCCGATGGATGAGCCAACCGACGGTCCGTTGCCCGCCGCGCCGTCCGAGGTCGTGCAGGCCGTGCCCGTCGGCGCGCCGCCTGCGCCGCCGGACGAGGCCGCGTCCGAGACGATCACGGAGCCCGCGAAGCTCCTGCGGATCGCGAGCATGGTGCGGGAGCTGCTGGACGAGACCCGCCAGACCACCCTGGACGAACCGGGCAGGCGACGCCTGGCCGACATCTACGGGCGCGCCGTCGGCGAGCTGACCGACGTGTTGTCCGGGGATCTGCGCGAGGAGCTCGAGACCCTGGCGCCGCCGGTCGAGGGCGTGCCGACCGAGTCGGAGCTCCGCGTGGCGCAGGCCCAGCTGGTCGGCTGGCTCGAGGGGCTCTTCCACGGGATCCAGGCCGCGATGTTCGCGCAGCAGGCGGCGGCTCGGGCCCAGTTCGACGAGCTGCGCCGGCGCGGATTGGTCGCCCAGAACCCGGGCGAGCAGCCGCAGCCGGACCCGCGCGGCGGCGGCCAGTACCTCTGAGCTAGCCCGGTCCTGCCTCGTCGATCGCTCGTTCGGTCGAGCCCGACGCGATGCCCTGCGCGGAGCCCGTCAGGCGCTGCGCGATGTACACCGGGATCAGCGATACCAGCAACACCACCAGCGACACCACGTTGACGATCGGCCGATCGATGGGCCGCGCGATGTGGTTGTAGATCCACAGCGGGAGCGTCAGCGTCGTGCCCGCGAGGTACTTCGTCACCACGATCTCGTCGAAGGACAGCCCGAACGCCAGCAATGCGGCCGCGACCAGGGCGGTCCGGAGGTTCGGCAACGTGACCCGGCGGAAGGTCGTGGGGCCGTCGCCCCCCAGATCCATCGACGCCTCGACCCAGGATCCCGGTGTCCTGCGGAGCCGCGCGACCACGTTGTTGAAGACCACGACGACGCAGAACGTCGCATGCCCCAAGATGATCGCGACCAGCCCGAGGGTGATGCCGGTCGGCCCACTCGCCTGCTGCACCGCCGAGAAGAGCGCGAGCGCCGTGACGATACCCGGCAGCGCGATCGGCAGAACCAGGACGAACGACACGGTGTCGCGCCCGAAGAACCGGAACTTGTGCACGGCGAAGGACGCGAGCGTCCCGAGGACCAGCGCGATCGAGGTGGCACAGACGGCAGCGACGATGCGACGTTCCGATGGCGCCGCGCAGGGTCGAGTCCTGCCAGGCGACGGAGAACCAGTGCAACGTGAAGAGCTGGGGCGGCCACGAGCCCAAGCGGCTCTTGTTGAACGCATAGATCACGACGACGAGCAGCGGGACGTACAGGAAGGCGAGCGTGATCGCGGAGCCCAGCTTGATCAGGATGCGCGCGAGCCTGCCTTCCATCAGAGGGCCTCGAATGCGCCGAGCGCTCGCGCGATGAGGAGGTAGACGCCCATGATCACGATCGGGATCGTCGCCAACGCGGCCGCGAGCGGCTGATCGTTGGCCGTCCCCCCGGCGTAGGCGTCGATCGTGTTGCCGAGCAGGACCGACTTGCCGATGAGCTCGACCGTGATGTAGTCCCCCAGTGTCAACGAGAACGAGAAGATCGACGCGGCGACCAATCCCGGGAAGACGAGCGGCAACACGATCTTCCGGAACGTCCTGCCGGATCTGGCGCCGAGATCGCCCGAGGCCTCGAGGTACGAGGAAGGCACCCGCTCGAAGGCAGCGAAGATCGGCAGGATCACGTACGGGAGCCAGAGGTACGACAGGGTGATCCACACCGCGATGAGGCTCGTGGCGATGTCGGGGTGCCATCCGAAGAGGCCGAACAGGGCGTCGACCGGGCCGCTGCCGGCAAGCATCGTCTTCCAGGCGAACACCTTCACCAGGTAGTTCGCCCACAGTGGCATCACGACCGCGAACAGGAGCGCGTTCCGGACGCGGTCGCTGGCCATCCTCGCCGCGTAGTACGAGAGAGGGAAGGCCAACAGGAGGTCGGTGATCGTGACCGCCGCCGCCAGGATCACGGTGCGGAGCGTGATCTTCCAATAGACGGTGTTGTGCAGGATCGTCTGATAGTTGGCCAGGGTCCAGACGTGCTCGATCTGCGATGTGAGTGGGTTCACGCTCCACAACGAAGACACCAGCAGGACCGCGAGGGAGAAGAGGTAGATCACGATCATCCACGCGAGCGTCGGCCCGAGCGTGAAGGTGAGCTGCGCGCGGGGATGACGGAACAGGAACGCTGAGGAGCGCAGCCCCAGCGATCGCTTCGGTGGTGGAACGTCGGTGGTCGATGCTGCCATGGGTTCGCGGGAGCTGATGGGAGGCCCGCCCGGGCCCCCCATCAGCAACTCGGCCTTCCGCTAGCTCCCCTTCACATCGGTCCAATCCTGTGTCCAGGTCGTGTAGTCGGTGCACGTGGTGCCCCGACTGTCGCCGCAGTTCGACACCGGCGTCTTCCACAGGTAGATCTTCGAAAGGTAGCTGTCGTCCGCGCAGTGGTAGAGCGGGTACGCGGCAGCACCGACCGCGGCCCCGTAGCCGGCGATCAGCTTCTTCTTGAGCGTGTCGCAGGCGGTCGTCACCGAGGGCGTGGCACCGAACGTGTAGGCCGTGTCCGCCTGGACCTGATCGGTCAGTGTGTAGTTCATCCAGGCCAGCATGCAGTTCGGGTCCTTCGCCGTGGACGACATCATCCATGTGTCCGCCCATCCCGTGACGCCCTCGCTCGGGCGTGACCGACGCGACCTGCACCTTGCCGTCCGACTCCAGCACGTTCTGGTTCGCAGGCCACGCCGTGCCGGCGACCATGTCGCCGGACTCGAACGCGTCCACCTCGTCCGACCAGACGTTCCACGGCTTGCTGACCATGGGGTACGCCTGCTTCAGGAGGCTCACTGCGGCATCGAGCTGGTCCGACGTGAGCTCGTACGGGTCGGTGATGCCGAGGTCGGGGCTGTGCGTCTTCAGGTACATCGCGGCGTCCGCGATGTAGATCGCGCTGTCGTACATCGTCGTCTTGCCCGCGTACGGGTTCGCAGCGCCGTTCAGCTGCGGTGTCGAACACGACGTCCCAGCTGGTCGGGGCCGGCTTCACCACCGACTTGTTGAACATCAGGATGTTCGGGCCCCACTCGTACGGGACGCCGTAGTGGACCCCGTTCACGGTGTTGTGCGCCGGGGCCTGCAGCGACGGCATGACGTTGCTGTAGTCCTTGAAGGAGTTGACATCGACCGGCGACACCAGGTTGCTGGCGATGAGCCGCAGCGTCGCATCGCCGGAGGCGGAGACGCCGTCCCAGACGCCGGGCTGCTTCATGAAGTTGACCATCTCGTCCGAGGTGTTGGCGTCCTTCGTCTTGACGATGCACTTCCCGCCCATCGCCGCCTCGAAGGGCTTCACGACGTCCTTCTCCGCGTACAGCGGCCAGATCACGAGGTTCAAGTTGTCCTCGAGCTGGGCGTTCGGGTCGTACTTCGAGCGGCTGCGCCGCTGCACTGCCGCCGACGTCGAACTCGACTTGCTGCACGCCGCGCCAACGAGCGAGAGGCAGCGATGACGGCGACGACGCCGACCAGCCTCCTCATATCGTTCCCTCCCCTTCCGTTGCGTTCATGTCCGTCCGTTCGACCTTCCGACTGAACTGCCGCTTCCACCGGAGGCCGACGCGTTCGCCCTTCACCTCGAGCGCTTCCATCGATTCGGTGGCCAGGTTCTGCTGGAGCACGACGAGGCGCCCCCCTCCGTCGAGATCGACGATGTAGCGCGTGACCGCACCCAGGTATACGACGTCCTCGACCTGTCCGGTTGCGCCGTACTCGTCCTGCGTGCGATCGGCGCGTCGGGCGCGCGCCATCGCGATCTTCTCGGGCCGGATCGTGAACGCGTCGCTCGATCCGGTGACCGCGGACGCGGCGTCGCCCTCGCAGGATGTTCGAGGTGCCGACGAACCCGGCGACGAACGCGGTCGCCGGCTTCTCGTACACGTCGGCGGGTGACCCGACCTGCTCGACCCGGCCTTGGTTGAACACCGCGAGCCGGTCGCTCATCGTGAGGGCTTCCTCCTGGTCATGGGTCACGTAGATGAACGTGAGTCCGACGCTCTGTTGGATGTGCTTGAGCTCGATCTGCATCGCCTGGCGGAGCTTCAGGTCGAGGGCGCCCAGCGGCTCGTCGAGCAGGAGCACACGGGGGCGGTTCACGAGCGCACGCGCCAGCGCGACCCGCTGCCGCTGGCCGCCCGACAGCTGGCCCGGCTTGCGCTTCCCGAGCTCGGGCAGCCGCACCATCTCGAGTGCGTCGGCGACCGCAGCACGGCGCTCGCGATCGCGGCACCTTCCTGACGGTCAGGCCGTACCCCACGTTGTCCGCCACGGTCATGTGCGGGAACAGCGCGTAGTCCTGGAACACCGTGTTCACGTCGCGCTCGTACGGAGCGAGCCGCGAGACATCCTCGCCTCCGAGGTAGATGTGTCCCTCGCTCGGCGTCTCGAACCCGGCGATCATGCGCAGGCAGGTCGTCTTGCCCGAACCGGAGGGACCGAGCATCGAGAAGAACTCCCCCTCGCGGACCGTCAGATCAACGCCGTCGACGGCTGTGACATCGCCGAACCGCTTGACGACGCTCTCGAAGCGAACCGCGTCCTGCACCTCGTCGCGAACAGGGTCGTGGACGGCGTGCGCAGCTTCGGCCAAGACGCTCCCCTCGATGGGCCGGGAATGCCGGTCATCTTGACGGGGGCGCGGGAGCCACGCAACCGACCGCTGCGTCGAACGCCCCGGCCGCCGTTCGCCGCTCCGGCAGGGCTCGGACGGACTAGTCCGCGGCCGGCACGCGGGCGGCGAGGCCCTCGGTGAGCCGCCGCAGCAGGGCCGGCCCCTCGTAGATCAGCGCCGAGTACACCTGGACGGCGACGGCGCCCGCGTCCAGGCTGGCGGCCGCGTCGTCGGCGGAGAAGATGCCGCCGCAGGCGACGATCGGCAGACCGGAGACGCCTCGGACCGCCGCGACCTGCTCCGGCGTGCGGGTCGTCATCGGCCCGCCCGAGAGGCCGCCTCGCCCGGTCGGCATCCGGGGGTCGACGACGGGGATCGTGTTCGTGCAGGTCAAGCCGCTGGCACCGCCCGCCTCGGCGGCCGAGGCCATCGCCAGCACGCCGTCGCGATCGCCCTCGCCGGCGAACGGCGGGAGCTTCGCGAAGATCGGCAGGTCGGTTCGCGCACGGATCGCGCGACAGAGGGCGCCGAGATGGTCGGCCCGATGCGCCCAGCCGGCGTTCGGGCTGCTCGCGTTGATCTCGACGCCGTCCACGTGGGGCGCGACCAGCTCGAACGCCGCGACCGCGTCGTCGAGCTCCTCATCGGCGATCGAGACCAGGCGCGGGCACGTCCGGCGCGAACCGGCCAGCGCGGCCGCCGCCGCCTCGGCGCCGGCGTTCGGCAGGCCCATCGCGTTCACGAGCGCGCGGCGCGCCGGGTCGCGCGCGATCCGCGGCCGCCGGTTGCCCGCGCGCGGGCGCAGGGTCACCGTGCCGCCGACGACGAAGCCGAACCCGAGCAGACCGAGCGCGTCGAGGTGGCGGCAATCCTTGTCGAACCCGGCGGCCAACCCGACCGGGTTGCGCAGCGGGATCCCCGCGAGCGACGTCGCGAGCGAGGGGTGGTCCACCGCGCCGCCGATCCGCGGCCACGGCAGCGGCAACCCGAGCAGCCGTTGCGCGACCCGATGGGCGGTCTCCGGGTCCATCGCGAAGAACGCCCGGCGGCCGACGGCCTCGTACCAACCCATCGAGACCCCATACTAGGCCGCGTGGATGGCGACCTCGTCCGCCGGATGCTGGACGCGTCGGAGCTGCACGGCGAGTTCGTGCTGTCCTCGGGAGCGACCTCGAGCGTCTACTTCGACAAGTTCCGGTTCCTCACCGTGCCGGAGCTGTTGCGCGACGTGGCCGAGGCGACCGCGGCGCTGCTCGCGCCCGGCACCGAGCTGCTCGGCGCGCCGGAGGGCGCCGCGATGCTGCTCGTCGCGGCCGTCTCGTTACGGACCGGCCTGCCGGTGACCGTCGTGCGCAAGCAGCCGAAGGCCTACGGCACGCGGGCGCAGGTGGAGGGGATCGTGCCACCCGGGCGCCGTCACGACGCTCCTCGAAGACGTGAGCACGACCGGGCAGCAGGTGCGGGCGGCGGCCGAGGTCCTGACCGAGGCGGGCGCCGACGTCCGACGGATCGTGCTCGCGATCGACCGGGGCGGCGCCGATCGCCTGCGGAGCGCGGGCTACGAGGTGGAGGCGGTCGCGGTGCTGCGGCCCGCCGAGTGAGGATCCGCGCTCAGACGCGGTCGCACTGCCAGATCCGGAGCTGCCAGAGCCACCGGCTGCCGCGCTGACGGAAGCTGACCAGGCCGTCCTTCATCATCTTCGCGACGGCCTTCGACTTCGCGACCAGATCCGGCAGCGGGAACTCGCGCTCCATCACCGATTCCATGTGGTCGCCGAAGACCTCGCGCGCGGCCGCGAGGATCGCTTGCTCGTTCTGGATCGTGCCGGTCGGCAGGTACAGACGCCCGCCGTGCGCCAGGGTCTCTCCGATCGAACGCAGGAACTTCGACGGGAGCTCGGCCCCGGTCGGGCCGCCCGCCGGAACGTCGTCGAACCACCCGGACTCGGCCGCGATCGAGTCGGGGATACCCGAGACGTCGCCGATCAGGACGTTCGCCTGGACGTCGCGGACCGGCTCGAGCAGGTCCCCCTGGCGGAACTCACAGACGTGATCGAGCCCCAGCCGCTTCGCGTTCTCGCGCGCCGCCTCGACCGCCCGCTGCGACAGGTCGACGCCGTAGACCTTCGCGGCGCCGAGCTTCGCGGCCACGAACGCCAGGACCCCGCTGCCGCATCCGACGTCGATCACCGTCTCGCCGGGTCGGATCTGGATCGCGTCGGCGAGGGTCCGGCTGGTGGTGGTGGGGCTGAAGACCCCGGGGCCGAGGACGAGCGGGAAGGGTCCGGAACGCCCTCGCCATTGGATCTCCAGGTTGCTGGCCATATCACTCCTGATGGTGGACGTCGTGCGCGCGCCGTCGACGTGACGGCCGTCGCATCCAGGCTACACGGCAGGAGGTTCGAACGTCGCATCCGGGCCCGGGCACGAGGTCCCCCCGTTCGACCGCACGGGCGTCGGCCTCGAGCCGGGCGGCGACCTCCACCGTGTGGACCCCGCGGTGTCCCTCCGGGTACGAACCGATGCGGCGCGCCCCCCTGCGGAGGAGGGTCACGGTCCCATGCGGGTTGCCCCGGAGCAGATGCACGTAGCCGGCCCCCATCTGCGAGAGCCCCTTGAACAGCTCCTCGTCGCCGGTCCCCCGCGCCTGCTTCCACGCGGTCTCCCACGCCTCATGGGCGCCGAACACGTTGCGCGCCGCGAGGAGCTCTTTCCCGAGCTCGTGGTTCTCCTCGATCGAGCGGGCGTCGAAGTTCGGGAGATGGAGCAGGTTCTCCGCGTCCCAGGGCAGCGGGCGGCCGAGCGCGTCCCGCGGTCGCTCGGGCTTCTGGCGGGTCTCGGAGGGGACGCCGGTCTTGCCGGTCGCTTCCTGTGGCATGGCTCGATGCTAGCCGGTGTTGCGGCGGAACTGCCGCACGTGCTTGACCCGCCGGCTCCCCCGCAGGACCTGCGCGTCGATCGGGATCACGCTGATGGTGCCGTCGGGCTCGAGGTACGCGACGCGCACGCCGGTGATGTCCTCGATGCCGTGCTCACGGATCGCGGTCGCCACCTCCTCCGGCCGGATGCCCTCGCGCCGCAGGTTCTGGTCGACGAGCGTCCCGTCCTTCACCAGCAGCGTCGGGCCGCCCTCGAGGAGCTTCTCCCCGAGCACGCTCGAGCCCGACGACCCGGACGACCACGAAGTTGATCGCCAGCAGGACGAACGCCGCGAGCAGCCCGCCGACGAGCGAGACGTCGGGGCCGACCATCGCGTTCTGGACCGCGTTCGCGATCAGCAGGATCATCACGAGGTCGCCGGTGCTCATCTGTCCGAGCTGCCGCTTCCCGAACAGACGCAGGCCGAGCAGGATCACGAGGTAGACGATCGCCGTGCGGATCGCGATCGCGCTCAGCGGGATGCCGAGCTGGAAGAACACGTCAGGCTCCCTCGGTGCTGGAAGGCTCGGCGAGCTCCTCGAGCGCTTCGCGGAGCGTGTCGAACCGGCGGTCCCCGAGCTGCCGCTTCGTGCGCTGCTCGACGCTCTGGACGGCGCGGCGGCACTCGGCGGCCGCGCGCCGTCCGCGCGCCGTGAGGCGGACCAGCTTCGCCCGCGCGTCGTTCGGGTCGGGGACGCGGCGCACGTAGCCGAGCGACTCGAGGTCGTCCACGAGCGCCATCATCGCCTGCTTCGTCAGCCGAACGTGCTCGGCCAGGTCCGTCAGGCGGGAGCCGCTGCGCCGGTCGATCGACAGGAACAGCGCGGCGTGCCCAGGCCGGAGGTCCGGGAACCCGCGTTCCTCGAGGTCGGCGTCGAGCTCGGTCGCGAGCGCGCGCCGCGCCTCCAGCAGCAGCCGGGCGAGGTCGGTCATCACCCGCATCTTTCCAGCGCGGGAGGCTATGGTCAACGAGGTTGACCATAGCGCGGGACGCGCGGCGGGTACGCTCGGACGATGGGGTTGGAGGTGCGCGAAGCGCGAGCGGAGGAGTACGCGGAAGCGGGCCGCGTGACCGCCGACGCGTACCGGGAGTACTTCGAGCCGGCCGATCCCGACCGGCCCTACCTCCGGCGCATCGGCGACATCGACGGCCGCGCCGAACGCACGACGATCCTGGTGGCGCTCGAGGACGGCCGGATCCTCGGCAGCCTGACGTTGGAGCTCGAGGGCCGGGTCGGCGACTGGGACGGCGACCCGCCGCTGCGCACCGGCGAGGCGCACATCCGGATGCTCGGCGTGGCGCCCGCAACCCGGTCCCGAGGGATCGGCACCGCGCTGATGCGACGCGCCGAGGACCTCGCGCGGGCGGCGGGGAAGACGTTCATCACGCTGAACACCACCGAGCGCATGCGGGTCGCGCAGCGGATGTACGAACGCCTCGGCTACGTCCGCGGCCGCGATCACGTCTTCCCCGACGGCTTCGTGCTGCTGAGCTACCGCAAGGAGCTCTCGGCCGACGGCTCGACCTGATCGCGGAACTGCTGTTCGTACAGCTGCGCGTAGAGGCCGCCCTTCGCCAGCAGCTCGCCGTGCGTGCCCTGCTCCGCGATCCGGCCCCGGTCCAGCACGAAGATCACGTCCGCGGCCAGGATCGTGGAGAGGCGGTGGGCGATCGCGATCGTGGTCCGGCCGTGCATCAGCGGCTCGAGCGCGGCCTGCACGAGCCGCTCCGACGTCGTGTCCAGCGATGAGGTCGCCTCGTCGAGGATCAGGATCTTCGGGTCCTTGAGGATCACGCGCGCGATCGCGAGGCGCTGCTTCTCGCCGCCGGAGAGCTTGTAGCCCGCGCTCCCCCACCACGGTGTCGTAGGCCTCCGGGAGCTCCGCGATCTTGTCGTGGATGTTCGCCGCCCGCGCGGCCGCCTCGATCTCGTCCTGCGACGCATCCGGCCTGCCGTACAGGAGGTTCCGCCGGACGGTGTCGTGGAAGAGGTACGTCTCCTGCGTCACGATGCCGATCGCCTCGCCGAGCGACGCGAGCGTGACCTTCCGCACGTCGCGTCCGTCGATCCGCACCGCCCCCTCGTCCACGTCGTACAGCCGCGGCACGAGGTACGTGATCGTCGTCTTGCCGGCGCCGCTCGGGCCGACCAACGCGGCGAGCTGTCCCGGCAGGATGTGCATCGAGACGTCGTCCAGCGTCCACTCGCGGACCTGGCCATCGTCCGCGGCCGCGGGTGCGACCTCACCGTCCTCGGGATCCGCCTCGGCAACGTCGGGCGGCTCCTCGTACCGGAACCGCACGTGGTCGAGCTCGACCTCGCCCCGGACGTTCACGAGCTCCTCCGCGTCGGGGGCGTCGGTGATCTCGTGCTTCAGGTCGAGGTACTCGAAGATCCGGTCGAACAGCGCGAACGACGTCTGCACGTCCGTCGTCACCTGGAGCATCGAGCCGATCGGGAAGAACAGGCGCGCCTGCAGCGTGGTGAACGCGACCAGCGTGCCCGAGCTGATGGTGTCTGAGCAGGGGTTGTTCGAGTTGTGCCAGCCCGCGACCAGGTAGACGAGCGCCGGCGTGATCGAGAAGAAGATCCCGACGATCGCGAAGAACGACCGGCCGATCATCGTCTGGCGGATCTGCAGGCCCGTGAGGCGCTCGTTCTCCTGCTGGAACCGACCGATCTCGAAGTCCTGCCGGCCGAACGACTTCGACAGGAGGATGCCGCTCACGCTCAAGGTCTCCTCGGTGACCGCCGTGAGGTCGGCCATCGTCCGCGCCGTCGTGGTCGCCACCTTGCGTCGGGCGCCTCCCACCTTGAAGGTCAGCCAGACGAAGATCGGCAGGAGGAACAGCGACAGGATCGTCAGGGTCACGGACATCCAGAGCATCACGGCCAGCGTCGAGATGATCACGACGATGTTCGACACGACGGAGGCCGCCGTGTCGGTCACGACGCTCTGCACCCCGCTCACGTCGTTCGAGACACGGGACTGGATCTCGCCCGTCCGCGTCGTGGTGAAGAAGCGCAGCGGCATCCGCTGCAGGTGCCGGTAGAGGGCATCGCGGAGATCGCGCATCACCCGCAGGCCCACCAGGTTCGCGAGGTACGTCTGTCCGATCCCGATCACGCTCGAGATGATCGGGATCGCGACCATCAGCGCGACGTAGCGGTAGAGGAGCGGCAGGTTCGGGCACGCGGTGCCCTGGCACGAGCCCGGTGGCGTGGCCTTCGCGTTCCCGAACAGCGCGTTGTCGAAGACCCTGCGGATCAGGATCGGGTTGACGACGCCGAGGCCGGCCGTGATGACGATCGCGACGCCCACCACGGCGACCTGGGCGCGATACGGACGGAACGTATCGATGACACGGCGAACGGTGGCCCGCTTGATCGGGCGCTTGTCCTCGTCCGACGCCGGACGGCCACCGAAGCGCGGGCGCCCCATCCCCACCATGCCACATGCGTTCAACGATACGCGGCGCACCGCGTATCCATGGGCACGCGCGCTACTCGTTGATGCAGTTGACCGTCAGCACCTCCGCGCCGATCCGGGCGTCGCCGGTGTCCGCCGTGAAATGGTCGATGCCGGGCCCGCCGACGATCGACGTCGTTCCCGTGGACGCCATCGCGGCCATCGATGCACGTGTCGTTGCCCGGGCCGCCGCTCATCAGGTCGTTGCCGATCACGCCGGTGACGATGTCCGCGCCGGCGCCACCGAACACGGCGTCGTTCCCTCGGCCGCCGTTCACGAGGTCCGGGCCGGCACCGCCGCTGAGCGTGTCGTTGCCGTCCCCGCCCTGGACCGTGTCGCTCCCGCGGCCACCGGCCAGCGAGTCCGCTCCCGGGCCGCCGTCGAGGTCGTCGCGGCCGGGTCCGCCGATGATCACGTCGGCGCCGCCGCCGCCGTCGATCCGGTCGTTCCCGCCGAGCCCGCAGATCACGTCGGGACCGGCCGTTCCGTGCAGCACGTCGTTGCCCGGCGTTCCGGTGATCGTGCAGCCGTTCGACCCGGCGTGGACCACGACCGGGAGCGCGAAGCCCAGAGCGAGGGCGAGCAGCGGTGCCGCGAGGGCGGCCGGGATGATGATGCGTCGCATACGTCCCCCTTCCCTATGCCGCTCCGAAGGACGCTGGCACAGGGCGGGACGGGGGTCAACGCGCCAGGTCCACCGCCCGGGCGAGGACCGCATCGAGCATCGCGGGCGTGAGCTTGCCCGTGAAGGTGTTCTGCTGGCTCGGATGGAAGCACCCGAGCAGCCGGTAGGGCCCGACCACTCGCCTCCTGGCCGTGTCCGAACCGAGGCTTCGGCCCGTCGGGAGCGTGACCGAGCGCGCGGAAGGCTCGGAGCGCGCCGTCCCACGCGAACGAGCCGAGCGCGACGAGGACGCGGAGCTCCTCGAGCGCGGCGATCTCGCGTTCCAGGAACGGCAGGCACCGGTCCCGTTCCTCCGGCGTCGGCCGGTTGCCCGGCGGTGCGCAGCGGTTCACCGCCGTGACGAACGCACCTCGCGCAGGCGGAGCCCGTCATCGCGCGCGACCGACGTCGGCCGGTTCGCGAGTCCGGCACGATGCAGCCCCGCGAACAGGAAGTCGCCCGAGCGGTCCCCGGTGAAGATGCGGCCCGTCCGGTTCCCGCCGTGCGCCGCCGGCGCGAGGCCGAGCACGAGGATCCGCGCCCGGGCGTCGCCGAAGCCCGGTACCGGCCGGCCCCAATACTCCTCCTCCGCGAACCGCGCCACCTTCTCGTCCGCCACCTGCTCCCGCCACGCCACGAGTCGCGGGCAGGCGCGGCACGCGACGACCTCGTCCGTGATCCGCTCGAGCTCCGCTCGCGTCATCGGCGAAGATCGAGGAACGCCCGCTCGGCGTCGACGAACGGATCCAGCGGGTCCAGGAGCGCTTCGACGAGCCACAGCAGCGACTCGAAGCCCGCCGGATCGGCGCGCTCGGCGCTCCGCTGCCCCGGCGAGCGACGTGCGGATCCCCTCCGAGCAGGCATCCCACTGCGACGCCAGCGCGTCGGTGCGCCACCCCGGCATCCGCGCATCCGCGCGCGTCAGCCCGGCCTCGAACGCCGCCAGCGCATCGGGGAGGGGTCGGCCCGGCGACCGCGTGCCCGGCAGGACCTCGGTGAGTGCGGCCTTCGCCGGCTCGAGCTCCTCGAGCACGGCGAGGAAGGCGTCGTAGGCCGCCGCCAGCTCCGTCGGCATCCGTCGACGGCGGAGCATCGCGACGCGCTCAGCGCCCGAACGCCGCGCGCCGCGCCGCGACGATCGACGCCGGGTCGTTCGTCGCCACGGCGTCGACGCCGCCCCGCATCAGCGCCACGGCGTCGTCGGGATCGTCGGTGATCCACGTGCCCAGCAGGAGCCCCGCGTCGTGGATCTCTCCCGGCAGGTCCGGCCCCGCGTCCACGACCCTGCCCGCGAACGGCAGGAGCCAGACGTGGCCCTGTTCGCTGGCGAACGTCAGCCCCGCTCGGACGTCGACCTCGGGCTCGGTCAGCAACCCGGTCGGCACGTCGGGCGCGAGCGCCAGGCTCCGGGCGATCGAGAACGGATTGAAGCTCGAGATCATGGCCTGGCCGACGAAGGCGGTCAGCTCGAGCGCGAGCAGGGTGGCCTCGACGGCCGCCTCGCGCTCCCCGTCGAAGTCGGGCTGGCCCGGGATGTTCTTGATCTCGATGTCCACGGCGACCCGGCCGGACAGGAGCAGGAGCACCTCCTCGAGGGTCGGCACCACCCCGAGCGCCCGGACCTCCTCCAGCGACATCTCTCGCACGAGGCCGTGGCCCTGGGTGGTCCGGTCGACGTCGGGATCGTGCAGCACCACGGCGACGTCGTCGGCGGTCATCCGGACGTCGAACTCGACCACGTCCGCCCCGGCGGCGACGGCGCGCTCGAAGGCCGCGAGGGTGTTCTCGGGCTCCTCCGCGGAGGCGCCACGGTGGGCCACGACCAGCGGAACCTCGGCTTGACTGAATCCTCGTTCAGACATTACTGTCGCCCTGACGTCGCACGTTCATGCCTCCCACGCTGCGATAACCCACGATGACTGAACCGAGATTCAGACACGACCCCGGGGACACGTGGTGGGCCGCGCGCGCCGGCTGCATCGGCGAGGACCCCGACCTCTTCTTCCCGGCGGGCACCTCGCCCGCGGCGATCGAGCAGACCGAGCGGGCCAAGGCGGTCTGCTCGCGATGCGACGTCCGGCCCGAATGCCTCCGGTGGTCGCTCGACACGTTCCAGGACGCCGGCGTCTGGGGCGGCCTCGACGAGGAGGAACGCCGGCGGATCCGCCGGGCCCGGCGCGCGGGAACGGCCGCCTCCGACGACGAGCTGATCGCGGTCTGACTCACGCCTGGCTCGCCGGGCACAGCGGCTCGATCACGCACTCGGTGCAGCGCGGCTTCTTCGCCTGACAGATCGCCCGCCCGTGGTCGATCAGCACGTACGTGAACCCGAACCACTCGTCCCGCGGGATCAGCCCCATCAGATCGCGTTCGATCTTGTCGGGGTCGGACTCCTCGCTGAACCCGATGCGGTTCGCGAGGCGCTTCACGTGGGTGTCGACGGCGATCCCCTCGACGATGCCGAACGCGTTGCCGAGGACGATGTTCGCGGTCTTGCGGGCGACCCCGCGCAGCGTCATCAGGTCCTCCATCGTGTCGGGGACCTGGCCGCCGTAGACCTCGACGATGCGCTGGCACGCCGTCCGGATCGAGATCGCCTTCTGGTTGAAGAAGCCGGTCGGGCGGATGTCCTCCTTCAGCTCGTCCTCCGGCACCGCGAGGTAGGACTCGGCCGTCGGGTACTTCGACGAACAGGGTCGCGGTGACCTCGTTCACCTTCTCGTCGGTGCACTGCGCCGACAGGATCGTGGCGATCAGACACTCGAGCGCGTTCGAGAAGTGCAACGCCACCTTCGCGTCGGGATAGGCGGCGTCGAGCCGTCGGATCACCTCGGGCGCGCGGGCCTCGATCGGATCGTTCCGGGTGAGCGTCGCCTTCGCGGGGGGCACGAGACGGATGCTACCGCGCGGCGCCGCGACCCCGGCTACGGCAGCAACGGCAGGTCGAACGTGTCCTCCGCGTCGTGGCGGGTCCATGCGCCCGACCGGTAGACGTGGATCCCCTGCCGGCCCTCGACCCGCCAGGACGATCCGTCGCCGACCATCGCCGTGTCCTCGTCGAGCCCCACCAGGACGCCGCCCGGCGGCGTCGCCGACGTGATCGCCGCGCGCGCGCCCGGGATCCACGAGTCCACCATGTCCCAGTGCGGTGCGAACACCGTCTCGGGGATCAGCCCGAGGCCGGGCTTGAAGACCTGGTCGAAGTCCTGGGTATCGCTGTCGAAGGTCATCGCGGTGAGGCAGGCGACGCCGGCGCTGCAGCCCGCGTACGCGAGCCCCGCGTCGAGCCGCTCGACGATCCGCTGCCACAGCGGCGTGCCGGTCAGCACGGTCGCGAGGTACCAGGGGTTGCCGCCCGAGAAGAAGATCAACGACGCCCGGTCCACCGTCGCCACGACGTCGGTGCGCTTCGGCGTCCTCGCGGGTCTTGACCGGCAACACCTGCGCCTCGACGCCGAGGCGCGCGTAGTGCTCGAGCCCCATCGTCGCCCACCGATCGAACGTCGCGTTCCCTTCCGGCGCCGAGGCGGCCGGCGCGACCAGGACGCTGCCGTCGCCGTCCGCGCGCTCCAGCAACCAGCGGTCGACGCCGTCGTGCCAGCTCCCGAACTCGCCGGCCCCGAGGAACGCGAACGCCCGGTCGCTCACGTGCGCGCCTCGGCGATCGAGGCGGCGAACCCCGGGAGCGACCGCTCGACCATCTCGTCGTTCGCCGTGAGCGACAGCCGGATCCAGCCCGGCATCTCGAACATCGCGCCCGGCAGGACGGAGACCTCGTGCGAGGCGAGGATCTTCGCGAACGTCTGATCGTCCTCCAGCGGCGAGCGCACGAGCACGTAGAACGTCCCCTCCGGCACGACCACCTCGTAGCCCTGCTCCTGCAACGCGGGACAGAGGCGGTCGCGCCGCGCCTGGAGCGCCGCGACGTCGGGCGCGATCTTCTCGAGATCGGGCACCGCCGCCTGCAGGATCGAGACCGGGAAGCCCCAGCCCATCGAGATCGTGCTGAGCAGGATCGGCTCGCGCAACTCGGTCCGCTCGGGCATCGTCGGCGGCAGCGCGACGTAGCCCAGGCGCGAGCCTGGCGACAGCAAGCGTCTTCGCGTACGTGTACAGCAGGAACGAGTGCGGATAGAAGGCGGTCGGCGTCGCGAACGTCCGGCCGTCGAACACGATCCGGTTGTACGCCTCATCCGACAGCAGGTAGATGCGCCGGTCGTTCGCCGCGGAGGCCTCATCGAGGATGGTCGCGAGCTCGGTCAGCGCGTCCGGCTGGTAGATCCGGCCCGAGGGGTTATGGGGCGAGTTCACGATGATGGCTCGGGTCCGCGGCGTCAGGGCGGCGCGGATCGCCTCCAGATCGAGATCGAACGTCGGGCGGGTCGCCTGGACACGGACCGGCGTCATGCCGCCGGCGAGGATCAGCGTCTCGTAGAAGAACCAGGGCGGCGAGACGTACACGATCTCGTCGCCCGGATCGGCGATCGCGCGGAGCACGATCGCGAGCCCGGCGAAGTTCCCGTTCGTCATGTTGACGTCCTCGGCGGCGAACGGCATGTCGAACCGCGCGCGCAGACCCGCGGCCACGGCCGCCGTGGCCGACGGGGCGCTCATCGTGTAGGCGTAGTGATCCGGCCCGGTCGGCTCGATCGCACGCCGGAGCGCATCGACGTACGCCGGCGGCGCCAGCTCGTGCGGGTTGCCGAACAGGAAGTCGGATCCCCCGGGCGCGGGAACCGCGCCGTCGCTGATGGCCCACGACGCGAACGTCCCGATCGCGTCCCAGAGCCGGCCGATCTGTTCCGATGGCGTGCCCACCTAGCCCTCCTTCGTCGCGCCGAGGCGGAAGTTCTCCTCCCCGAACGACTGCATCAGGTCCCGACCGAACACGTGGATCAACGCCTCGACCTGGCTCTCGTGCGCCGAGATCGCCTCGAACTTCAGGTCGCGCAGATCGGGCGGCAACGACGAAGTGGAGCGCGAGCTCGTCGATCGGCGTCTGCGGCGGCGTGCCGGGGCGGAAGATGTTGAACGGCGCGAGCTTCGGGCCCCATTCCGTCGCCCACTCGGGCGTATGGGTCGCGTACAGGAGCCGCGCACCCGGTTCCGCCACCGCGGCGAACGCATCGGTCGTCCAGCGGCTGACGTCCTTGTGTCCCTGGTGGCCGGTCATGCCGTCCGGGCCCGAACGTGATCACGGTGTCCGGCGCGACGTCGGCCATGATCGCCTTCACCTGATCCGCGCCCGCCTCGTCGAGGTGCGCGTCCATGTCGAGGTCGACCGGCCCGTCCAGGAAGTGGTGCTCGCCGACGCCGAGGATCTCGAGCGACCGCAGGAGCTCACCGGTCCGCACGTCGCCCATCGTGGCCGGGGGCCAGCGCTCCTCGTCCATCGAGCCGCCCTCGCCGCGCGTCGCGGTGACGTCGACGACCCGGTCGCCCGCCCTGGCCGCGGCCGCCATCACGCCGGCGCTCGTGTAGATGTCGTCGTCGGGATGCGCCCAGACCAACAGCAGCGTCCCGAGCCGCTCCATGCTCATCGCACCTCCCGGATCGTCCCGCGGTGAGGATCGCGTCGCTGCAGGAGTCTGCCGCACCGCGCCCCGCCGTGCATCCGCGGCGCTACGCGGAGGGATGGACGTCGAGCCCGGGGGGCTCGCCGCTCGCCATGAGCTGACCGATCCGCTCCTTCAAGCCCTCCGGCAGCTGGCGCTCGGCGCACTTGGACCCCACGAGGTCCTTCAGATGTTGCTGGAACGACGCTCGGTCGGTACACGACCCGCACCCCGAGAGGTGCCGTTCGATCTTCGAACGGAGATCGGGGTCCAGTTCGTGATCGAGGAACCCCTCGATCTGACGGAGCGTCTCTTCGCACTCGGGCCCGCAGTCAACCATCGACAAGTCCCCGTTCCTTGGCTGTTTCCCACAACGCCCGCTCGAGCGCTTTCCTTCCCCGGTGGAGCCGGCTCATCACGGTGCCGATCGGACTGTCCATGATCTCGGCGATCTCCTTATAGGAGAAGCCTTCCACATCCGCGAGCAGGACGGGCAAGCGGAAGTTCTCCGGCAGCGACTCCAAGGCGCGTTTCACATCCTCGTCGGGGATGCGATCGAGCACCTCGTCCTCGGCCGACCCCTCCACGCTCTGGGCGCCGAGGCGATCGAACAGGTACCACTCGTCCAGATCGTCCGGTCCGTCGACGGTCTGCGGCTCCCGCTGCTTCTTCCGGTACGTGTTGATGTAGCTGTTCGTGAGGATCCGGTAGAGCCAAGCCTTCAGGTTCGTGCCCTCCTGGAAGCCGGCGAACCCGCGGAACGCCCGCAGGTAGGTCTCCTGCACGAGGTCCTCGGCGTCGGTGGGGTTGCGCGTCAGGCGCATCGCGGCGCCGTAGAGCGACGGGAGCACCGGCAGCACGTCCCGCTCGAAGCGCGCTCGGAGCGCGGGGTCGTCCTGCGCGGTGGTCTGGGGCATCGCCTCACAGGGTAACCGCTCGGCGGACACGATCCGCGGGCGCTGACTGTCAATCAGGGGAGGGGCTGTCATCATGGTTGCAGATGCCGGACAACGATCGCAGCGGCGGACGCCGCCCGGGCACCGACGGCCCGGGCCCGAACGCGCCACGCACGCGGATGACCCCGTGGATCGTGATCGGCGCCGTCGTGCTGGCGCTCCTGGTCTTCAACCAGTGGTTCTCGAGCGCATCGCGGAACCCGGTCACGTTCTCCCAGTACCGCAGCTACGTGGACAACGGCAAGATCGTGGGCAAGGTCACGATCTCCGACAGCTCGATCAGTGGCCAGACGAACGAATCGGGGCAGACCACCAGCTTCTCGACCACGCTCGCCGGCAACTTCCAGGTGCAGGACGAGGTGAACTACCTCCAGTCCAAGAACATCGATGTCACGATGACCACGCCCAGCCCGTGGGTCTCGCTGCTCGCGAGCGTCCTGCCGCTGGTGCTGTTGATGGGGATCGCCTACTACTTCCTGTTCCGGCGCGTGGGCGGCGGCGCGGCCAACCCGCTCAACATGGGGAAGAACCGCGTCAAGATCTACGACCGCAAGGAGATGAAGACCACCTTCGCCGACGTCGCGGGCGTCGACGAGGCGAAGGAGGAGCTGAAGGAGATCGTCGAGTTCCTCCGGAACCCGAAGAAGTACCAGCGGCTCGGCGGCCGGATCCCGAAGGGCGTGCTGTTGCTCGGACCTCCCGGCTGCGGCAAGACGCTGCTGGCCCGTGCCGTCGCCGGCGAGGCGAACGTCCCGTTCTTCTTCATGTCGGGCTCCGAGTTCGTCGAGATGTTCGTCGGGCTCGGCGCCGCGCGCGTCCGCGAGCTCTTCCAGCAGGCGAAGGACAAGGCGCCTGCGCTGGTGTTCCTCGATGAGATCGACACGATCGGCAAGGGCCGCTCGGGCGCGATGGGCGCGGGTTTCGGCGCCCACGACGAGCGCGAGCAGACGCTGAACCAGCTGCTGGTCGAGATGGACGGCTTCGACTCCTCGAAGGGCGTCATCATCATGGCCGCCACGAACCGTCCGGACGTCCTGGACCCCGCGCTCGTGCGGCCGGGGCGGTTCGACCGGCAGGTCGTGGTGGACCGGCCCGACCTGAAGGGCCGCGAGGAGATCCTCCGCGTGCACGCGCGCGGGGTCGCGCTGAACCCCACGGTTGACCTGCGCACGATCGCGGCGCGCACGCCGGGGTTCACGGGAGCGGACCTGGAGAACGTCGTGAACGAGGCCGCGCTGCTGGCCGCCCGCCGCGAGAAGAACGCGGTCACGGAGGACGAGCTGGAAGAGGCGATCGATCGCGCGTCGATGGGCCTGGAGCGCAAGTCCCGCGTGATGAGCCCGAAGGAGAAGACGCGCGTCGCGTCCCACGAGATGGGGCACGCGCTCGTCGCGCAGTTCTGCGAGAACCTCGACCCGATCCACCGCATCACGATCATCCCGCGCGGCACCGCGGCGCTGGGCCTCACGATGACCCGCCCGCTGGAGGACCGCTACCTGGCCACCGAGCCCGAGCTCAAGGACATGCTGGCGTTCGCGATGGGCGGTCGCGTGGCCGAGGAGATCGTGTTCGGCGAGATCTCGACGGGCGCGCAGAACGACCTGGAGAAGGCGACCCAGATCGCGCGCGCGATGGTGGCGGACTACGGCATGAGCGCGGAGGTCGGCCCGCTGTCCTTCGGCCACGACGACCCGAACGCGTTCTGGACCGGCGGCCCGAAGATGTCCGCGGGCACGGCCGAGAAGATCGACCAAGAGGTCCTGCGGCTGCTGACCGAGGCGCACGCGCGCGCCGACCAGATCCTGAAGGACAAGCGCGATCTGCTCGATTCGCTGTCCGGCGTTGCTGCTCGTGATCGAGACGATCGACGGCGCCGACCTCGAGGCCTACGCCAGCGGGGCGAAGCAGGTGCCGGATCCGGCCGAGGCCAAGCGCGAGCTGGAAGAGCGTTCCGCGGCGGCGATCGCATCCCGGCCCGCGCCGATCGTGCACCCGACGCCGGCCCCCACGCCGATGATCCCGCCCGCGCCGCCGCTGCCCGCCGACTGACGTCCGCTCAGGTCGAGCTCGCGCTGCAGATGCTCGGGTTCGCCTGAGAGCACCAGATCCCACCGGTCGCGCCAGCGATCCAGGAACCGGTAGTAGTTGCGCTTCGACCACCGCGCCCGCTGCTCCGGGGGCGTCTCGAACCACATCCGGTGCTCGTGCTTCGTCACCGGCGCCGGCACGACCACGCAGCGACGGCCGTGGTCCTTCACCCGGAAGGACCATTCGATGTCCGCGGTGCGGTACCAGCGGAACTTCTCGTCGAACGCGCCCGCCTCCAGCAGGGTGGCCCGCCGGAACGCCATCAGGTAGCCCTCGATCGCGTCGCAGTCGCCCGGACCGGGCGCCTCGTCGAACTCCCGCAGGTCGGTCGTGACGATCCCGAAGGGGCCGCAGCAGCCGACCGTGTCGTCCTGCAGCGCGTCGACGAGTGGACCGAGCACGTCGCCCGTCGCCTCGACGGATCCATCCAGCGCGATGATCACCTCGCCGGTGGACCGGCGCAGGCCAGCGTTCCGCGCGGCGGCCCACCCGGTGCCCGACTCGAGCGACACGACCTCGACGTCTTCACCCCATCGGCCCGCCCGCTCACCGGTCACGTCGGCGACCACGTACTGGACCGAGCGCCCGCCCGCGTTCGCACGGAACGAATCCGATGCGCGCTGGATGTCGTCCGGCCACCCCTCGCAGACCCAGTGCAGGGAGACGTCCGTCGTGGGCGGGAGCTCGAGCACCGAGGCGACCTCGCCGGCCCGAACCGGATCGATCGGACCGGTCGGAACGGTCGCCTCGAGCGGTTCCAGCGTCCAACCGCCGGGGGTATCGGCGACGGTCCATCCCGCGTCGGCGATCAGGTCGCGCAGGCGATCCGCGGTCGCGAAGTCCTTCGCGGCGCGGGCCGCCGCACGCTCCTCGGCGAGCCGAACCACGTCCGGGGACGGCTCGGCCATCGATGCCGCCTACGTCGTGGCGGCTTTCGTGGCCTTCCGGAGCCGGGCCGCCATCGTCTCCAGGGTGTGCACGGCGATCGACGCGTGCTCGGCGAGGAGCCCCCGATAGACCCACTCCGTCAGCACGAACAGCACGACGTCCGTGGTGGCCGTCACGGTGGCCGTCCGCGGGCCGCCGTCCAGCAGCGCCATCTCGCCGAAGAAGTCCCCCGGCTTCAGCTGGTTCACGCGCTTGCCGCCGATCGTCACGTCGGCCTGGCCCTCGTCGATGATGAACAGCCCCGCGCCGGGTTCGCCCTCGGCCGCGATCACCGCCCCCGTCGGGTGCCGGACCTCGCGGACCGCGTTCGCGACCGCCTCCAGCTCCTTCTTCGAGCACCCGGCGAAGATCGGGACGTTCTTCAGCCGGTCCATCACGTCCTTCTTCGCCATGGTCCCCTCCGTCCGTGCGGATCGCGTGGGCTGCCACGGCCGATGCTACGCGGCCCGGGCTCGGTGGGTCCACCCGAACGGCCGTCCGCAGCGGGCCTCGAACGACGAAGCCCCCGGCCAAGTGAGCACCGGGGCCTCGAGCGATACCGATGGATCAGGCGTCCACGCTCACCGGCCGCGCTGGTCTCCGTCTCGGGGACCGTGATCATGACCGGCTCCTCCCGCCGTCCCGCATGGCGGAAGCCGAGGAACGACAGGAACGCCATCGCGATCCCCGCGAGCACCATGAAGATGCCGGCGAACAGTGCGATCGTCGCGACGGTCCACCAGCCGTAGGCGTTGAGCAGGATCGAGCGGAGCGTTTCGCCCTTGAACAGGGTGTCCGCCTTCGCGCTGAGGTCCGCGGCGGTCTGCGGGTCGAGCCCGTCCGCTCGCGCGGCGGCGCTCGTTTCGGAGTACGTCTTCCCGCCGTTGACCTCCGCGAGGTGCCCGGCGATGTAGCGGGAGAACGCCTCGGCCTCAGGGCCGGTGTCCACGAGCTGTCCCGCGTACTTCCCGACGGAGGCCTGCTCGGCCGCCGTCATGCTCGACAGCGGCGGGAACGACACCCGCTCGGGGGTCAGGCGATCCTGGACGCTTTGGCGCCCGAAGTTCCCGCCGTAGATGGCGAGCGCTCCGACCACGATCAACACGACGGCGATCACCAGGCCAGAGGCGCTGATCATCTTGTCCCATGCTTTCCTCTCCATATCGAACCCTTTCCTCGTGCTTCAGGACGCGTTGCTCCGGACCGGGCGATACCAAACGAGGACCGCGATGCCGGTCAGTGCGAGCACCGCGGCGATGGCCCAGACGACCGAACCGGTCAGCCAGACCACGAGTGCGGCGACGACGATCGATGCGACGAACAGCTTCCCTTGGACGGTCGATGGCCGTCGGGCCATACCTGCCTCCTCGGTCTCAAGGAACCGGGAAAGGCAAGGTCGCGAACTGGTCGCGGGTACGCCCCGTCTTGGGCGGCTCCACCAGTGGTGGACGCCCTGACCCTACCATGAAAATGGCCTCTGAGCAGCGAAAACGAAAGGCCCCGGCGGCGCGGGGCCTTCGTCGTCTTGGAGTCGCGGGGACAGGATTTGAACCTGTGACCTCTGGGTTATGAGCCCAGCGAGCTACCGGACTGCTCCACCCCGCAACGAGAGCCTAGCGAACAGGGTGGTCCGCGTCACGCGAAGTCCTCACGCCCACAGCTCGATCTGCGGAAGGCCGGCGGTCCCGAAGGTCTCGTTCAGCTCGGCGCAGTGGTAGACGTCGTGAGCGAACACGCGCTGGATGACCCAGCCGCGGAGGTGGACGCGCTCCTCGGCGTCCCACCGCCGGCGGATCTCCTCGTCGAGCTTGCCGAGGGTCCATCGATCCAGGCAGTGCTCGACGATCCGGAAGGTCGCGTCCAGCGCCTCGACGAGCGCCGCGGCGTCGAGCACGTGCTCGAGGTCGTCGTCGCCCGGGCAGTCGTACGCGGCGTTCGTGAACGGTGTAGTCTCCGCGCCGGGCTCACCTGCGAAGTCGCAGAGCCAGAACACTCGCTGGCAGGCAGTGTGGCCAACGGTCGCCCAGATCGGCCATCGGTCGGGCGACGGCTGGATCGCCAGCTGCTCCTCGGTCATCGCCGCGACGACGTCACGGAGGCGCCGGTTGTACTGGGCCACGTTCGGTAGGCCGGTCGGATCGTCGGGCTGCTCATGGCGATCACCGTATCGCCCGACGAGCTCGCTCCCACCTCCGGCGACGTTCGCGTGGTTCTATCGACGGACCAACCCCGAGGAGGTTCCACGTATGCGTTTCAGGATCGTGCTCGGCATCGCGTTGGCGGTCGCCTTGGTCGCGGGCCTCGCGTACGCGCAGACCGGCGGGCCGACCGCCGCGGCGGCAGCGACAGCGGACGTTGCACTACAAGGTGAAGACCGTGGCGGTCAACCAGAACGACGTCGCGCCGCCGGGGACCAGCATCGGGGACCAGGTGACGTCATGGAGCGAGCTCCGGAAGAACGGCGCCGTGGTCGGGCACACGGGCGGGAACTGCACGTTCACCGGCGGCCGCGCGATCTGCACGGCGATCGTGATCATCGACGGCCAGGGGCAGCTCTCCCTCGCAGGCCGGCTCCAGCCCGCCTACCTCGCGGGCTCCGGGGTCGCTCGCTTCGCGGTGAACGGCGGCACCGGGCCCTACGCGCATGCCAGCGGGTGGGCGACGGTCGAACAGACGGGGGCGCCGACCCAGGACCTCACGCTGTACCTCGCCCTGTGAGACGCGGTCTAGGTGTTGGTCCGGCGGTGTCGGCGTAGCTGGCCGCGGTCGAGGTCCGTCAGGAACGAGTCGACGTCCTCGAGCAGCTTCCAGATCCGGTCGGTCTTGCGCGGCTTCTCCGGTTCGCTCGTGACGGCGACCTGCTCCTGCTCTTCCTGAAGGGCCGACGTCGCGAGCGCGGTCAGGTGGGCCGCCCCCTGGAGATCCCCGGAAGCCCGCTTGAACTCGATCAGCTGCTCCAGCGGGGCCACCCGCGCGGTCACGCCGCGGCCCAGGTCCAGGTTCGTCGCGGCCTCGTCCAACTCCGCGAACCCCGTCGGGTTCTCGAAGCAGTCCAGGCGGCCGGCCACCGTCATGAACGAGACACGATGCTCGCCGGCCGGCCCGTCCTCGCGTGCGCCGAGGTCCTCCAGCGCGTAGCCCATGCGTTCGAGGTTCTCGTTGTCCGGCGGCAGGCAGATGTCGACGTCGTCGGTCTCGACCGGCGAGCCGTGGGCCGCGGCCGCGACGCCGCCGATCAGGATGTACGAGACGCCGTGCGCCCGCAGCCCCGCGAGGATCCGAAGCGGATCGAACTCCTCAGCCATGATTTCCCCCTCATCAGCCGATACCCGCATCATCGGCTCCGCGGGGCTCGATCCTTGACCACCGTTTCGGCCGGTCCCGGTCCCCCGACCCGGTGAGGCCCTCCCGGCCGACACGGCGGCGTACCATCGACCCCATGACGCGGCAGATCGGCTCCCTCCTGAACGGCTCCCCGGTGCCCGGCAACCCCGGCTCGCAACGGACGACCGCTGAACCCGGCCCGGCTGGACGAGATCGTCGCCGAAGCGACCCTGGCCGATGAGGCGACGTTCGTGCAGGCGTGCCGTCTCGCGAAGCGGGCGCAGCCGGGGTGGGCCGCCGTCCCCGCGCCCGTGCGCGGCCGGGCGATCCAGCAGCTCGGGCGGCTGGTGGAGGACAACGCCGAGGCGCTCGCCCGGATCATCACCCGCGAGATCGGCAAGCCGATCCGGGAATCGCGCGGCGAGGTCCAGGAGGTCGTCGACACCTGCACGTTCTTCCTCGGCGAGGGACGACGGCTCTACGGCATGACCGTGCCCTCGGAGATGCCCGACAAGCAGCTCTTCACGTTCCGCTCCCCCGTCGGCGCCGCCGCGATCGTGACGGCGGGCAACTTCCCGGTGGCGGTCCCGTCCTGGTACCTGGTCCCGGCGCTCCTGTGCGGGAACGCCGTGGTGTGGAAGCCCGCCGAGTACACGCCCGCGACGGCCGAGTCCTTCGCGCAGCTGATCCTGCACGCCGGCTTCCCCGAGGGGGCGTTCCAGCTCGTGCTCGCCGACGGGCCGACGACGTTCGCGGGGCTGGAGCGCGCGATCGAGGACGGCGTCGCTCGACAAGGTCGGCTTCACCGGGTCGACCGACGTCGGCCGGCGGATCGGCGAGCTGTGCGGCCGCAACCTCCAGACGCCGTGCCTCGAGCTCGGCGGCAAGAACCCGCTCGTCGTGATGCCGGACGCGGACCTCGACCTCGCGGTGGAGGGCGCGCTGTTCAGCGGGTTCGGCACCGCCGGCCAGCGGTGCACCTCGCTCGGCACCGCGATCGTGCACGCCGACGTGCACGACGACTTCGTCGACCGCTTCACGAAGGCGGTGGCCGAGGCGCCGATCGGCGATCCGACCGCCGACGTCCTGTACGGCCCGATGATCGACGCGCGGTTCGCGGAGCGCTTCGAGGGGTGGCTCGGCTTGATCCGGGACCACCACACCGTCCACGGATCGAGCGCGATCGGACGGATCACCCGTGCGGAGCCGCGCGAGGGGTTCGTCGGCGACGACGCCGAGGCCGGGCTGTACTACCACCCGACGATCGTCGACGGCGTCACCGCGGAGGACGACCTGTACCGAACCGAGACGTTCGGGCCGATCGTCGGCGTCGCGACGTTCGAGACGTTCGACGAGGCGATGGCGCTCGCGAACGGCCACGGCTACGGACTCTCGTCCTCGATCTACACGACCGATCCGCTGCACGCGTTCCGGTTCCGCGAACGCGTCTCGGCCGGCATGGTCAGCGTGAACAACTCGACGAGCGGGGCGGAGGCGCACCTGCCGTTCGGCGGGAACGGCAAGAGCGGCAACGGCAGCCGGCAATCGGGCGTGTGGGTGCTCGACCAGTTCACGCGCTGGCAGGCGATGAACTGGGACTACTCGGGGCGCCTGCAGAAGGCCCAGATGGACGTGATGGACGTCTCGGCCGATCTGTCGTTCCGGCTGCCCGGCTGACTCAGCCGGACGGCGACGCGCTCGCCGAGGGCGAGGCGCTCGGCGACGTCGTCGGCGTCTGGCTCTGCCCCGACAGCTTCGCGGCCTGGTTGACGGCCTGTTGCGCGGCGTTGATCTCCGACTGGTAGGTCGCGAGGTCGCCGCGGGTCAGCGCCGCCTGCGCGTTCAGGAAGTGCGTCTGCGCCTCGGCGAGCAGCCGCTGGATCTGTTGCGACACGCTGCCGGTGGGCGGCGGGTTGCCGCCGTTCCCGCCGCCGGTCGACGGCAGGCCGGTGACGGCCGCGCGGAGCGCCGTGTCGAGGTCGCTCCCGAGCGAGACCTGCCCCTGGCTGCCGTTCACGATGATCACCTGCTTCAACTCGGGAACGGCCGCCTCCTGGACGGCTCGGACGTACACCGGCACGGCGTACAGGAACGAATCGTCGATCGGGATCACGAGGAAGTCGCCGAACTGGACCGTCGAGCCCCCCTGGCCGAGCAGCGTCCGCTGTGCGGAGAACGTGGGGTCCTGGTTGATCCGCGACATCACCTGCGTCGGGCCCTCGATGTTGCGGCCCTCGGGTAAGCGGAACACCGTCAGCTTGCCGAAGTCCGCCGGGTCGGACGACGCCGCCATCCAGGCGACCATGTTCTGGCGGTCGGCCGGCACGAACGGGATCACGAGCTGGAACGCCTCGGTGTCCTGGCCGGGGAGCCGGATCAGCTGGTAGTACGGTCGCATCGGGACGGAGGCCGACGTCGCGGGCACGGTCGGATCGTCGGGAAGCGCCCAGAAGTCGCTCTTCTGGTAGAAGGCCGACGCGCTCGTCACGTGGTAGTTCGTGTATTGCGACGCCTGCACCTGGAAGAGGTTCTCCGGGTAGCGGAAGTGCGCCTGGATGTCCGGCGGCGCGGTGTTGATGTCGGTGAACAGCCCGGGGAACGCGTTCGACCACGCTTGGATGATCGGGTCGGCGCGGTCACCGCTCAGGTAGGCGTAGTACGTGATCGTGCCGTCGTAGGCGTTCATGACGGCCTTCACCGAGTTCCGCAGGTAGTTGACATTCCCCTGGAGGAGCCCACCGGTGGCGTCGCCGACGTCGACCGCCTGCGAGTACGGGTACTGGTCGGTGTACGTGTACGCGTCCCAGATCCACTCCGGCTGCCCGTCGATGATCGCGAAGTACGGGTCGCTGTCGAAGCCGAGGAACGGCACGGGCTTACGGATGCGGGTCTGGATGTCGCGGTTGATCAGGATCTTGCTCTTCGACTGTGATGCTGCTGGAGACCAGCAGGTTGTAGTCGCGATACTTCCAGGCGAACATCGCGCGCCGGATGAAGTTCGACAACTGGATGCCGCCCTTGCCGGCGTACGGGGCGGTCGAGCCGCCCTGCGGATTGTCCTCGGTGATGCTCGTGTTCGTGACGACGAACGGCACGTCGTTGCTCTCGCCGTAGTAGATCTCGGGCTGCTTCATCGTCAGCGCGGGGTCGGTCGTGCTCGGCGGCAGGTCCTGGAGCCGGAACACCGGCTGCCCCTGCGACGTCGCCTCGTTCACCTGCGCCGCCACCGCGCCGTAGCCGTGCGTGTAGGTCAGGTGCTGGTTCGGCCACGTCTGCGCCGCCGGCGCGAGTCCCGGCTTGGTCGATCTCGCGCGGCGAGACCATCAACACCCGCTCCTGGCCGTCGATCTTGTAGCGATCGACGTCGACGTCGTCGAAGTTGTAGTACTGGCGCTGCCGCTGGAGGCTCTGGAAGTTCTCCTCCAGGATCGGCACGCCGCGCCACACCCGGATGTTCGAGACCGTCCCGCTGTTGTCCTGGATCTGCTGCGCCGTGAGCGGGCCGGTGACCTTGTGCTCCTGCGCCTGGATCGTGTTCAAGCGCGAAGGCTTCGTTCGTCGCCTTGATGTTGTCGGTCGATGTACGGCGTCTCGTAGCTCTGCTCGTTCGGCTTGACGCGGAACTGCTGCACGAACGAGGGGTACGCGGTCCCGAGCAGGACCGAGACGAGGAGCAGCAACCCGACGGCGATCACCGGCAGGCTCCACTGCCGAAGACGGATGTTGAGGAAGAACAGGATCGCGCAGATCACCGCCACGATCGTCAGGAACGTGAGCGCGGGCAGCTGCGCGTTCACGTCGGTGTAGGACGCTCCCTCGACCACGCCACGCGACGACGTCAGCAGGTCGTAGCGGCCGAGCCAGTACCCCCACGCCTTCACCAGCATGATCAGGCCCAGCAGCACCGAGAGGTGGGCGCGCGCCGCAGGGGTCACCTTGTCGGCGAACATCGGGGCCTGCGGCCGGATGCCTCCCCACAGCAGGTGTGCCACGCCCACGATGATCGTGACGCCGACCAAGGAGGAGAACAGCCAGCCCTGCAGGAACCGGAGCCACGGCATCGTGAAGATGTAGAAGGAGGGATCGCGATGGAACAGCGGGTCGGGGTTGCCGAACAGGACGCCGGAGCCCCCGCGCCACAGCAGGAACGTCTTCCACTCGCCGGAGACCCCGATCCCGACGAGCAGGGCCAGGACGGCGGCGCCGACCGGCACCAACCAGCGCAGGTACGGATCGGACGCGTCCCGCACCCGGGCCAGCACCTCCTGGTCCGGCGTCATGATCCTGGTGGTCGGCCGGATCCGCCGGGCGATGATCGAGGTTCGCGTAGAGCAGCCCGAAGAAGAGGAGGCCGAAGACCAGCCCGAGCAGGAACCTCGTGCGGATGGTCGTCCAGAAGACGCTGCTGTGCCCGATCTCGCGGTACCAGAGCAGGTCCACCACGGCGCCGGAGAGCGCGGTGAACAGGATGGCCAGCAGCACCAGCACGCCGATCACGATCAGCGGCCAGCGCCGCGACCGGGACGGGAGGCGGATCGTCGACATCGGGTACGGGTGCTCCTCGCGGACGCGGGCGGGGCAGGATGCCCCGCGCTCCAGCCTACTTCACGCGCTCGTTCCGTCGGCCTCCAGGTCCTTGAGGGCGTCGTCGAAGCTCGACACCGAGAACACCTGCATGCCCCCGGTATCCACCTTCTGGAGCTCGGCCATGTTGTCCGCCGGCGCCAGGAACACGGTCGCCCCTGCCTTCTCCGCAGCGATCACCTTGTCGCGGATCCCGCCGATCGGCCCGACGGCGCCCGTCCGCGGATCGATCGTCCCGGTGCCGGCGATCCTTCTTCCGGCGGTCAGGTCGCCGGGCGTCATCAGCTCGTAGAGCCCGAGGGCCCACATCAGACCGGCGGAGGGCCCGCCGACCTTGGCGCTCGCGATCGAGACCTCGAACGGGAACGGGTTCAGGAGGCTCACCCCGACGAGGCGACGCGGGTCGTTCGCCACACAGCGCCGGCGCGTGAACCGAGCGTGCTCGATCGTGCCGTCGACGTTGACGCGGAAGTCCAGCTGCTCACCGGGCTTCGCGGCCTCGATCGCCTTCGAGGCGTCCCGCACGCTGCCGACCGGCGTGCCGTCGATCGCGACGATCACGTCGCCGGGGAAGAGCTGACCATCCGCCGGGCAGTCCGGGACGGTCGATTCCACGAGGGCACCGCGCCCGTGCTCCTTCGGATAGGCGTCGAGCTTCTTCAGCACCAAGGCGGTGGCATCGATCTTGCTCTGGTCCATCTGCGAGATCGCGCGCTGGTTCTGAACGTCCTCGGGCACGCCCGGCTCGAACAGGTCGGACCTCGGGATCACGCTCAGGTCCGGACTCACCCACGCCCAGAGCGCCGTGAGGGGCGAGAGCTGGTAGTACCGGACCGTCGTCATGACGAGCTGCCCGGTGGGCTCGTAGCGAGGCTCGCCGCTCGCATAGTCGATCAGTGGGGTCACCGATTGCGCAGGCCCCGGGCCGAGCGCGTAGTACGGGACGCGCACCCAGGATGCGGCCAGGAGCGCCACGACGACGACGACGAACGCGGCGGTGCGGAACGGATGGCGCATCGGGGCACCCATGCTACGGGTGCTTCGCCGCGGACCTCGTCCGGGTTCCTCGAACCGATGCCCGGGGAGCGGTAGGCTCGGCGCGATGGCGTACGTGCTGGTGCTGGTGGTCGCCGCCGCCGTGGGCGTGGGGGTCTACGTGTTCACCCTGCGGCAGCCGCCGGTCGGCCCACCGAGCGCCCCGGCGGAACGGGATCCCGCGGGCGGCGGCGTCGCCGACCCCGGTCTCGGCGGGTCCTACGTGCCGGTCGTCGCGGCCGCGACGGACTGGGAGTCGAGGCTCACGAGCGCGCTCGGCCTGGTCATCGCAGTGATCGTGGGCGCGGTCGCCCTCGCGGCATCCACCTACCTCGCGTTCGCCATCGTCGGGCGCCTGGTGCACCGCTTCGGGGGCTGAGCCCGGCTACGAGATCTCGGGCGTGACGTCCCGCAGTTCGTTCAGGAGATGCTGCGACAGACGGTCGTCCTCGCGGAGACGGCCTTCGAGGTTGTACCACCCGGCCCAGTCCTCCAGGGCCGCCCGCGTCCGTGCGTCGTAGGCGCCGCTCACCTCGCCGTCGTAGCGGCCGACCCCCGCGAGCCGGCGCTGCACCTCGGCGACCAGATCCGGCGTGGGGTCCAGGAGCGGGTCGTTGCGGATAAGCATCGTGTCGTCCCATACGCCGAACAGCCGCGCCAGCTCCGACGGCGCGTCCGGATGGTCGTCGACCCGAAGATCGATGTAGCGGTCGTTGCGACCCTCGTAGCCGCCCCCCTCGCGGACGACCAACAGCGCGGCCGACTGCTTCCCCCGGCGGTCACCGCCGGCCGCGTCGCCCGCCAGCAGCGCCGCCAGCAGCCGATCCGACAGATCGCCCTCCGCGGCGCCGAACGCGCGCACCAGCTCCTGCACGACCGCCTCCCCCGCCAGGATGTTCCCCTGCGCCGCGACGGTTCCGTCGGTGACCCCGCCGGCCCAGTGCACGCAGCCGGACCCGGTGAAGGTCGCAGCGCCGCCCCGCCCGTCGACGAACCCCGCCTGCCGCTCGTCGCGTCCGTCGTCGCCCTCCAGCACCGCGTCGAGCGCCTCGGCGGCGGGCATGCCCCCGGCCATGAGCCCCAGCCCGTCCGGGCCGAAGGCCGTGTTCGCCCAGGCCTGCGTCGCCACCGCTCCGACGCCCGCCTTCGCCCACGGCACCACCGCGCCGACGCACGGGAACTTCGAGGCCACCGCGACGCCGAGATCGCCGGTCGCCGGATCGAAGGCCACGATCGAGAACGTCATCGGCTCCCTCCCCTCCTCACCGACGGCCTCCCGGCCGGACCAGCTGGAACGCGGAGCGGTACTCCTCGAGGTGCTCGAGCATGCGCCCCGCGCCGATCGCGACCGTCTCGAGCGGCCGCTCCGCGATGTGCACCGGCACCTCGCACTCCTGCGCGAGGAGCAGGTCGAGGCCCTTCAGCAGGCTGCCGCCGCCGGTCAGGAACATCCCGGTCTCCAAGATGTCGTGCGTCAGCTCCGGCGGAGCCTGGGCGAGCGTGCGGCGAGCGGCGTCGATCATGCGTCCGATCGGCTCGGCCATCGCGTGGCGCAGCTCGTCCTCGTCGAGCTTGACCTCGACGGTGTTCCCGGTCGCGAGCTCCCGCCCGACGACGAGCGCGGCGCGGCCGCTCGCCGACGGGAACGCCGAGCCCAGCGCGAGCTTCAACTCCTCCGCGGAGGTCTCGCCGATCGCGACGCCGTACGTGGAGCGGATGTGCTCCTGGATCCCCGCGTCCAGGTCGAACCCGCCGACCCGGACCCCGCCGCCCGAGACGACGCCGCCCATCGACACGACGGCCATCTCCGATCGGGCGCCGCCGATGTCCACGATCAGGTGGCCGACCGGCTCGTGGATCGGCAGGCCGGCGCCGATCGCGGCGGCGAGCGTCTCCTCGACGAGCGTGACCTGCTTGCCACCGCTGTCGTCGATCGCCTCCTCGAGCGCGCGGCGCTCGACCGGCGAGCTCGCCGACGGGATGCAGATCAGCACACGCGGCTTCGGGTACCGGCCCGGCGCGGTCTTCCGCAGGACGCCGGCGAGGAACCGCTGCGTCACCTCGAACTCCGTGATCGCCCCGGATCGGAGCGGCCGCATGGCGATCACGTTGCCCGAATCGCCGCCGCGCACGCGCGCGACGTCGTCGCCGATCGCGATCACGTCGCCGGTCGACACCCGCAGCGCGACCACGGTGGGCTGCGCGAACACGATGCCGTCGCCCTCCCGGTACACGACCGTGTTCGCGGTGCCCAGGTCGATCGCCAGGTCGCGACCCACTAGGCCCCCATCACCCACCGGGCCTCGCCCGTCTCGAAGGACTCCCGCTTCCAGATGGGCACGTCGTGCTTCAGCTCCTCGATGCCGAAGCGGCAGGCTTCGAACGCCTCGGCTCGGTGCGCGCTGGAGACCGCGACCACGACGCTGGCCTGCCCGACCTCGAGCTCCCCGACACGGTGCAGCAGCGCGACCCGGCCGACGGGCCACCGCTCGAACATGCGAGCGGCGAGCTCCTCGAGCCGCGCGACCGCGAGCTCCTCCCAGGCCTCGTACGTGAGGCCCGTGACGACCTCTCCGTCGGGCCCGGCGTCGCGGACGGTGCCGATGAACACGCAGGTGCCGCCGGCGCCGGGGTCGTCGACGTGCGACAACGCATCCTCGACGACGAGCGGCTCCGGGGTCACGCGGACGAGCGTGCGGTCGGACGACACGGCGGCCATCGTAGCGCGAGGACGTCGTAGGCTGGCCGGATGAGCGACCCCGGCTTCCCGTTCGGTATGGACCCCGACGCGTTGCGCGACGCGCCGTTGTTCCAGGAGCTCCAGCGCGTGATGGCGTCCTCGTCCGGGCCGGTGAACTGGGAGCTGGCGCGGCAGGTGGCGGTCGCCACCGCCGTCGAGGCCGGCGCCGATCCCGATCCCACCGACGAGGATCGCGAGACGCTGGCGCAGGCCGTCCGGGTCGCCGAGCTGCAGGTCGCGGGATTCACCGGCCTCGCGGCGCCGACCGACGTCGTCGAGGTCCGCCCGGTCCGCCGCGCGGGCTGGGTGCTCGCGAACGTCGACGGGCTCCGCGGCCTGCTCGAGCCCGCGGCGGCTCGGATGGGCGAGGCGCTCGGCCGCGCGATGGCGGAAGGGATGCCGGCGGAGATGGGACCGATGGGCGGTCTGGTGACGCAGCTCGGTCCCCTGCTCCAGGGGACGCAGGTCGGGCAGGTCCTCGGGTTCCTCGCCCAACGGGTGCTCGGTCAGTACGACGTCGCGGTGCCGCGCGACGAGGACGGTGGCGCGTTGCTGTTCGTCGTGCCGAACCTCGCCGCGTTCGAGCGCGATTGGGCGCTCGACCCGACCGAGTTCCGGACGTACGTCGCGCTGCACGAGGTGACCCACCGCTTCGAGTTCGCCCGGGCGTGGGCGCGCCCGCGGTTCGCCGGGCTCGTCGACGACTTCCTCTCGACGATGACGATCGACGTCGACCGGATCCAGGAGCGGCTGGCGACGATCGACCCCTCGGATCCGGAGTCCTTCCAGCGGGCACTGACCGGCGACGAGGACGACGGGATGTTCGGCGCCGTGCTCGACGACGAGCAGCGCCTGAAGCTCGGGCGGATCCAGGCGTTCATGGCGGCGGCGGAGGGCTACGGCGACCACGTGATGCACGGGGTCGGCGCGCACCTGCTCTCGACGTATCCACAGATCGACGAGGCGATGCGCCGGCACCGCGAGGACGAACGCGCCGACCCGGTCTTCGAGCGGCTGCTCGGCGTCGAGATGAAGCGGGATCAGTACCGGACCGGGCGCGCGTTCTGCGACACGGTGGTCGAGCTGACCGACGAGGGGACCCTCGCCCGGATGTGGGACTCGGCCGACGCGCTTCCGTCCCTGCCGGAGCTCGACGAGCCGCGCCTGTGGCTCGCCCGCACCGTCTGAGCGACGGTTCACGGGGCCGGGAACGACATGGACACGGCGCGACCGCCGATCCTGCCGCGCGCGGTGGCGACGGCATGCGGATGCCAGTCGTTCCACGCGAGCCGCAGATGCCCCGCTTCGACGCCGGAGCCCCGCACCGAGACCGACGCGCGGATCCGACCGTCGTCGAGGTCCCAATGGATGGTGCCGCTGACGCCCGCGTCGCGAACCCATCGGATGTCGTGCAGTCCGAACCAGACGGCGACCCAGCCCGCCGTGTCGAACCGGCCACCGCGCAGGCCGACGCCGTGGTAGCCGTACATCTCCCACCACCGGGCGATCACGTCGGCCACGGAGTTCGCCGCGACCACCGCGGCGCGACGGCCCGGGCCCATCGGGCCGAGTCCCGCGGCCGTCATCGGGAACCGGTCGACGACCCGGACCTCGTTGTACCGCCGTGCGCAAGACGTGTCGCCGGCGGTGAGCGTCCGCACGAACCGGACGACGATCGTCGACGCGCACCGCCCGTGGTCGTCGAGCGCCGCGATGTGGTCCATGTTGCGGACGTCGACGAACGTGGCGTCCGGGAACTCCGACGCGCCACCTCCGGGCGCCCTCCGGTGAGGTGAGCGGATCCAGGTCGCCCGACAGGACCAGCACGGGGACCGACGGATACACCGGATGCGGCGGCAGCGGAGGGTTCGCCCGTGCCGGCCGGGGCCACAGGATGCAGGAGTCGTAGGGCTGCACCCCCGACAGCGGCGCCGAGAGCCACTCCTTGATCGTGAACGGTGCGAACGCCCGCGGATCGTTGCGGCGTCAGCCGGCGGATCGCGGCCGCGTACTGACGGCGACGCACGGGGACCGTCGCGTTCCGGTCGAACGGCAACGTGGTGTCGTTGCAGTTCGTCGCGAGGTAGAGGCCCTCGGAGAACGCGTGCGGGTCGCCGGCGCCGGAGAAGTACAGGTTCTCGGCGGCGAGGCGCAGCAGCGGGCGGGTGTCGTGGTCCGGTCCGAGGTAGGCGCGGATCGCGGGGTCCAGCTCCCGGTACAGGTCGAAGCTGCTTGCGGCGGCCGTCGCGAACGTGATCAGCGCGCCCACGTCGACCGTGACGTGACGCAGGACCCCGTCGGCGTCGAAGGCCGTGCCGACGATCGGGTGCCGCTGCAGTGCGGCCGCCAGCCGGCGCATGCGCTGCATCGGCCCACCGGGGACCGCGGCGCAGCCCGGATCGCGACGGCACGCTCGGCCGAACGCGGCCCGCAGCGCGCGGTTCGTGTCCCGGTACCAGGGATCGGGGCCGACGACCGGATAGGCGCTGTCCAGCACGAGCGAGCGGAGCAGGTCGGGGTGCCGCACCGCGAACACCTGGCCGAAGAACGTCCCGTACGAATCGCCGTAGAGATCGATCCGGTCGATGCCGAGCGCCGTGACCACGTCGGCCAGATCGTCGGCGGCGTCCGCCGTGCCGTAGTCGGCCGCGGTCGCGCCGAGCTGCCGTCCGCAGGCGCCGGCGTTCCGGACGTAGTTCCCCCGGTAGGACTGGAGCTTCGGGCAGTCGATCGCGCCCGAGTCGCCGGTCCCCCGGTTGTCCACCAGCAGGAGCTGATACCGACCGAGCAGGGGGCGGAACAGGTCGAGGTAGCTGTCGCGGTACTGGCGGGTCGCGTAGCCGGGACCGCCCTGCACCGCGACGATCGTGCCCAGCAGCGGCAGCGCTCCGGTTCCGCCGTGGATGCAGCTCCACGCGGATGCCGATCGTGCGACCGTGCCGGATGCGTCCGATCGAGCGGGACCCGGAGCGTGCCGCAGCGAGCATGCGGCACGTGCGGGCACCGGACGAGATGGAGCGTCGCCGCCGCGGTCGCGCTCGAGGCCGCGACCTGCGGGGCTCCCGCGGCCGGCACGAAGGATCGCCATCACGATGACGAGCAGCGCGGCGGCGATGCGTCGCATGGGCGTCACTCCTTGCGGTCGGCGACTCGGCCGGAGAGGGTACCCGAGCCGCTATCCTCTCGCGGGTGGAGACCATCGGGGAGCTCGTCGCGGCGGCGATCGTCGACGAACGCGTCTGGCAGACCCAGGGGGACATGGCCCCCGACGGCGTCTACCTGACCGGCCAGCCCGGCCCGGCCCTCCCGTTCGTGCTCTACCGCGCCTGGAAGGTCGGCGTCGGGATCGTCGAGGAAGAGGTCCGGATGTACGGGCCGTCCGGCCGGATGGTCTGGCGGTGGGGGCCGGTGCCCCGCCGGATGAACGGCATGTTCGACCTCACCACCGAGATCGACCTGGTGACGAACGGCGTCTTCGACGAGACGGGGACCTACGTCGCATCGTTCATCTTGGACGGGCAGGTCGTCGGGGAGATCGAGCTGCCGGTCTACGTGCAGGCCGCCCCGTTGAAGCTGCCGAAGGAGATCGAGGACGGGCTGAAGCGCTCGGACGTGATCTGGGTGGGAGCGGACGTCGGCGGCCGCCGGCAGCAGATCCCTGCGTGGTTCGTCTACAAGGACGGCAAGATCTACGTGTTGTCGCAGCGCGAGCCGGGCCCGCAGGAGCAGACGGTTCCCGGCATCGGCCGCGCGAAGGAGTTCATCGTCACGACGCGGCGCAAGGGCCGCGACACGTCCCTCGACGAGTTCACGGCGGCGCCCCGGCTCCTGGATGGCCCCGAATGGGAAGCGATGGCTGCGGCGCTCGTCGACAAGCGGAAGTCCCGCGTCGGCCCGCCGGCCGATTCGCTGGCGCGGTGGCGCGGCTCGGCCGACATCCTCGAGCTGACGCCGAACGTCCCGGCGGTGGTGTAGCCGCGCGAGCAGCCGTTCCGCGGACTTCGTCCCGCGACTTGTCAATCGCCTCACGACCCCGACCGCGGACGATATCGGCAGGTGGTTGACGATGGTCGGCGCGAGCTGACCTCCGCGAGCACCGACATCACGATCACCGTGTCGGCAGCGCGGTGTATCAACCCTCCCGATGGGCGATGGTGACGACCTCACTCCGTTCGCCGACGGCTGGGACGTCCTGATCGAGACGCGTCGCGTGCAGCACCGGTTCGAGGTCGCGATGGACCAGTGCCTGGAAGGCCTGGGCCTCTCCTACGCCCAGTACCGAGCCCTCGAGCTCCTCCTCGCCGCGAAGCAGATGCACGTTTCGGAGCTCGCTCGCCGCCTATGCCTGACCCGGCAGGCGGCGAACGCGACCGCAGAGAAGCTCGCTCGCGCCGGGTACCTCCGCCTGCACCGTGAACCCCACGTCACCTATCTGGAAGTCACCGAGCTGGCTCGGCGGAGACTCAGCCTCCTGCGACGCGTCGCCGACGTGCGGGCCGCGCTCGATCGAGAGCTGTCCGGTCCCGAGCGCGCGCACCTCGTCGCGCTCCTGCGGAAGGCCGAGCGGGCCGTCCGCCCTCCTGCCCGACCGACGTGGTGGCTCGAGTAGCGGCGGACCGAGCTACCGGTTCATCGCCCGGCCGATCGCCTCGGCGATCGCGGCCAGCTGCCCGCCGAGCTCGATGACCTCCGCCGGCGTCAGCGCCTGCGCACCGTCCACGAGGGCCTGTTCGGGATCGGGGTGCACGTCGACCATCACGGCATCGGCGCCCGCCGCCACCGCCGCCCGCGCCATCGCAGCGACCAGGTGCCGCTTCCCCACCGCATGCGACGGGTCGACGATCACCGGCAGGTGCGACTCGTGCTGCGCCACGGCCATCCCGGCGAGGTCGAGCGTGTTGCGCGTCGACGGCTCGAACGTGCGGATGCCGCGTTCGCACAGGATGATCTCCGAGTTCCCTCGCTGCGCGACGTACTCGGCGGCCTGCAACCACTCCTCGACCGTCATCGCCAGCCCGCGTTTCAGCATCACCGGCTTGTTCGCGAGGCCGACCTCGCGCAGCAGCTCGAAGTTCTGCGCGTTGCGCGTCCCGACCCGGATGCAATCCGCGACCTCGGCGACGTGCGCCACCTGCGAGACGTCGGTGACCTCCACGACGAACGGCAGGCCCAACGTGCGGCGTACCTCCTCGAGGATCTTGATGCCCTCCTCGCCGAGTCCCTGGAACGAGTACGGCGACGTCCGTCGGCTTGTAGACGTCGCCCCGGAGGATCGCGGCGCCGGCGTCCTTCGCCGCCCGGACCGCGAGCATCGTCTGCTCCGGGTCCTCCACCGCGCACGGGCCCGCGATCAGCGTGAACGTGTCGCGACCCACCGGCACGGTGCCGACCTTGACCACCGTGGTCTCCGGATGCAGATCGCGCGAGACCATCTTGTAGGGCTTGCCGATCTGGATCACGTGATCGACGCCCTGCATCTGGTTCCACTCGATCGACTTGAACCGCTCGGTGTCCCCGACCAGCCCGATGATCGTGTGCACCGTGCCGCGAGAGACGAACGCCTCGCCGCCGTGCGCGCGGACGCGGTCGGCGACCGCCTCGATATCGATGTCGGTGGCGTCCGCCGTCATGACGACGACCATGTGGTCGAACCTCCTCGGTCGGCCCGATCGTACGGCCCGGGAAGCCGAAACCCCGGGTCGTCCGGCCCGGGGTCGCTGGCTGCTGGTGGCTGCTGGCGACTACGCCGGGCTGGGCCCGACGAAGAGATACCAGGAGCGATACGCGCGCTGCATGTCGCGGGCATGGTGGCAGACGCCGGCCGCACCTGGCAAGCGACCGGGCCCGCCCACTACCATCCGACCCCATGGCCGACCCCATGGCGCCGACCGTCCTGGATCATCCCCTCGCGCACGACCTCCTGGCCGGGCTCCGCGACCGGACGACGCCGCCGGACCGGTTCCGCACGCTCACGCGGCGCCTCGGCTGGCTGCTCGTCATCGAGGCCACGCGCGACCTCGCCACGCGCGACGTCGACGTCGACACGCCCCTGGAGACCGCGCGCGGACGGGTCCTCGCCGAGCCGATCGTCGCGATCCCGGTCCTGCGCGCCGGTCTCGGTCTCCTCGACGCGACGACCGACCTCTACCCGGACACCATCGTGGGCTACCTCGGGATGGAACGCGACGAGGTCACGCTCCAGCCGCGCGACTACTACGCGAAACTGCCGCCGATGCAGGGACGCCGCGCGCTCGTCCTCGACCCGATGCTCGCGACCGGCGGGAGCGGCAGCGCCGCCCTCGCCCACGTGAAGGCGCACGCCGAGCCGCGGTCGATCTCGTTCGTGTGCGTGGTGGCCGCCCCCGAGGGGGTCGCGAAGCTCGCGCGGGACCATCCGGACGTGCCCGTGATCGCCGGCGCGCTCGACCGGGAGTTGAACGGCAGCGGCTTCATCCTGCCCGGGCTCGGCGACTTCGGCGATCGGCTGCACGGCACGATCGAGCCGGATCGCTAGATCGCTACGTGGTGCCGCCCTCGTAGGCCCTCCCGGCGGCGGCCGGCGGTCGGACCTTCCCGACGAACCCCGCGAGCACCACGATCGTCACGACGTACGGCGTCATCCGCACGAACGGATCGGGGATCAGCCGGAGCACGGGCGCGTCCATCAAGCGGAGCGGGATCGCCTGCGCGAAGCCGAAGATGAACGCGGCGAGCATGAGCCGGATCGGGTCCCAGTTCGACAGGATCAACGCCGCGAGCGCGATGAACCCGAGCCCCTGCGTTTGCCCCTCGCCCCAGCTGTTCGTGACCTCGACCGAGAGGTAGGCGCCGGCGAGCCCCGCGAGCGCGCCGGAGAGCAGCACGCCCTCGTAGCGCAGCGGTGCCACCCGCACGCCCAGCGACCGGGCGGCCTCCGGGTTCTCCCCGCACGATCGCAGCCGCAAGCCCCACCGCGTCCGGTACAGGGCATACCACACCGGTACGACCAGCAGCGCCGCGACGACGACCATCGGCGAGAGCTGTTGGAACGCGCGTCCGAACCCCCAGGGGATCCTCGCCAGCAGCGGGATGTTGATCGGGTTGAGATGCGGCTGTCCCGGATCGGACTGCGTCGCCTGTCCGAAGAAGATCGTGGACAGGAACCGTGCGATGCCGATCGCGACCAGGTTGATCACGACGCCCGACACGATCTGGTCGACGCGGAAGGTCACGGTCACGAGCGCGTGGATCGACGCGAAGATCGCCCCGGCGAGCATCCCGATCAACAGGCCCATGATCGGACCCCACGGGAGCCCCCACCCGAGCCCCTCCGGTGCCGGCAGCGTGAAGTGGTGCGCGCCCCACGAGCCGGTGACGGTGCCGATGATCATCATGCCCTCGAGGCCGATGTTCACGATGCCGGAGCGCTCGCTGAACAGGCCGCCGAGGCCGGTCAGGTAGATGATCGTGAAGTAGGTGAACGCGATGCCGACGGCGGCGCCGATGTCCCCGAAGCGCAGGCTGCCGGCGTCGACGGCCGCGAGCATCTAGCGGTCCTCCTGCGCGATGCGCTTCGGTATCCAGGGTGGCTGCGGAGTCCTCGAAGTCCTCGGTCGAGGCCGCGCGCTGCAGCTGCCGCGCCAGGAGCCGCCGTTTCGCCAGCTGGTACGTGACGACGACGGAGATGATGAGGATCCCCTGCAGGATGATCACGAACTCTCGGGGCACGTCGGTCTGGATCTGCACGGCCGTCTCGCCGCGAGCGAGGACCCCCCACAGGATCGCCGCGAACACGATGCCCGGGGCGCTGTTCTGACCCAGGAACGCCACGGCGATCCCCGTGAAGCCGAGCGCCGCCTCGTAGCCGATCGGCAGGTAGTTCTTGTCCGCCAGGAGCTGCTGCATGCCGACGAGGCCGGCGAGCGCGCCCGAGAGGATGAACAGCTGGATCTGGACGTTCCCGATCGAGATGCCGCCCGCCCGGGCCGAGCCCGCCGACGCGCCGACGGCGCGGGCCTCGTAGCCCAGCCGCATCCGTTTCAACACGAACCAGATGAGGGCCGCCACGACGAGGGCGCCGATGAACAGCCACGACAGATGCACCGCGGAGCGGATCCCGAACACGTGGCCCAGATCGGGGATCCGTGCGTTCGCCTTGAACGGGTCGGTGCGCAGGTTGACGTTGTGGATGCCCTCCTGCGTCGTGAACTTCAGCGGGCCGTTGATCGCCCACGCGACGAGGGACACCGCGATGCCGTTCATCATGATCGTGGTGACGACCTCGTGCGCGCCGGTCTTCACCTTCAGGATCGCCGGCACGAGCGCGAACGCGATCCCGCCGAGCATGCCGAACAGGATCGCCGTCCACATCAGCAACGGTCCCGGCAGGAAGTCGAGCTTCAGCGCCGCCCACGACGCGGTGACCATGCCGACGAGGTATTGACCCTCGACGCCGATGTTGAACATGCCGCCCTTGAAGCACACGGCGACGGCGAGCGCCGAGAAGATCAGCGGTGTCGCCTCGGTCAGGACGTAGCCGAACCCGTCCTTGCTCCCGAACCCGAAGTGGAAGATCGCGCCGTAGACGGTGGCGGGACTCTCGCCGTAGGCGAAGATGATCAACGAGCCGAGCAGCAACGCGATCAGGAGCGCGACGATGAGCGCGAGCGCCTGCCCGGCCAGGTTCTCCACCCACTCCGGGCCGCTCGCGTTCCACGTCGGTCGGCATGGAGACCCCGGTGGCGGCCATCAGCCGGCCTCCGCCACGTCCACGTCGCCGAGCATCCCCCGGCCGACCTCTTCCGGCGGTGCGTCGGGCGGGTACTCGGCGGTGATCCTGCCCTCGAACAACGTGACGATCCGGTCGGACAGGGCGTAGATCTCGTCCAGCTCGGCGGAGATCAGGAGCACCGCGCGGCCGGCGGCCTTCTGGTCCAGGATCTGCCGCCACACGAACTCGATCGCGCCGACGTCGAGGCCGCGCGTCGGCTGCGCGGCCAGGAGCAGCTTCGGGTCGCCGTCCAGCTCGCGCGCGAGGATGAGCTTCTGCTGGTTCCCGCCGGAGAGCGTGCGCGCGGTCGTGTCGATGTTCCGCGCGCGGACGTCGTAGTTCGCGATGAGCCCCTCGGCGAGATGCTTGATCTTCCCGATCGACAGGACCCCACCGCGGCCGGAGTACTCGGGCTCCGCCTGTCGGCCGAGGAGGGCGTTCTCCCACAGGCTCATGTTGAGCACCAGGCCCTGTTCCTGGCGGTCCTCGGGCACGAACGCGGTCCCCGCGCGGCGGATCTCCGCCGTGTCCATCGAGGTCAGATCGCGGTCGTCCAGGAGGATCTGGCCCGACTCCACGGGCCGCAGCCCCATGATCGCGTCCGCGAGATCGCGTTGCCCGTTGCCCTCCACGCCGGCGACGCCGACGATCTCCCCGGCGCGAACCTCGAGATCCAGCCCGTGGAGCCGCCCGGCGTGCACGCCCTCGAGGTGCAGCACCGGCTCGCCGATCCGCGTCGCCGGTTTCTCGAGCCGGAACAGCACCGGGCGGCCGACCATCATCTCGGCCAGCTGCGCCTTCGACGTCGCCGACGGCGTCGTCTCGCCGACCACCTTGCCGCGCCGGAGCACGGTGATCCGATCGGCGATCTCCAGGACCTCGTCGAGCTTGTGGCTGATGAACACGATCGACTTGCCGCTGTCCCGGAGCCGCCGCAGGTTCTCGAACAGTGCCTCCGCCTCGGTCGGCGTCAGCACGGCCGTCGGCTCGTCGAGGATGAGGATGTCGACGCCCCGGTAGAGCGCCTTCAGGATCTCGACACGCTGCTCCTCCCCGACGGAGAGCGACTCGACCGCTGCCGCGGGATCGATCTGGAAGCCGTAGGCCTCGGCCAGCTCCGTGACCTTCCGGTTCGCCTCGTCGGCGCGGACGATCGGTCCACCTTCCTGGCCGAGGATGACGTTCTCCGCCACGGTGAACGGGTCCACGAGCACGAAATGCTGGTGGACCATCCCGATCCCCAGCGCGATCGCGTCCCTCGGCGAGTGGATCCTGACGGCCTGTCCGCGGACCTCGATCGAGCCTTCCTCGTGGGGATACATCCCGTAGAGGATCCGCATCAGGGTGGACTTGCCGGCGCCGTTCTCACCCACCAGCGCGTGCACCTCGCCGGCGCGGAGCTCGAGCGAGACGTCGTCGTTCGCGACGACGCCGGGGAACCGCTTCGTGATGCCCCGCATCACGACGAGGGGCGGGGTGCTCGCGCCCCCCGCCCCTTCGCCCGATGCGTCGCCCGGCGCCGTGCGCGCCGATCCGTCGATGGTCAGCTCCCTTGCGGGGTGTCCGGCGGAACGATCGTGCCGTTCAGGATCTTCGTCTTGTACGCCTCGACCTGGTCGATGATGTCCTGCGTCATCAGCGCGGTGTTCGAGGTCGAGTAGCTGATGCCTTCGCTCTTCAGGTCGAAGACCTTGTCGATCCCACCCTTGAACGTCCCGTCGGCCGCGGCCTTGATCGTGTCGTACGTGGCCGTGTCGACGCGCTTGATCATCGACGTGAGGATCCACTTCTGCAGATCGGGAGCGACGACGTTGTACTGGTCGGAGTCGACGCCGATCGCGATCTTCTGCTGCGCGGCCGCCGCCTTGAACAGGCCGTTCCCCGAGTTGCCGGCGGCGTGGTAGATCACGCAGGCGCCGTTGTCGTACATCTTGTTCGACAGCGCCTCGCCCTGGATCGGGTCGTCGAAGGCCTTCGTCGAGTCACCGATGTACTCGACCTGCACCTTCATGTTCTTGTCGATCGCCTGGACGCCGGCGGTGTACCCGGCCTCGAACTTCCCGATCAGCGGGCCGGTCTGGCCGCCCAGGAAGCCGACGTTGTTGCAGTTCAGCTTCTTCGCCTCGAGCGCCGCGGCGACGCCCACCAGGTAGGAGCCTTCCTGCTCCTTGAAGGTCAGGTCCACGACGTTCGGGATCTTGTCCGCGTCGTTCGGGAGCCCGCAGGCGGTGCCGCACGTCGCGAAGCCGTCGATGATGCCGAAGTTGACGTCGGGATAGTTCGGCGCGATCTCGTTGATCTTGCCGCTGTCCGTGAACGCGAAGCCCGTGCCGATGATCAGGTTGTACCCGCCGTCGATCAGGGACTGGACCTCCTGGTCCAGGTTCGAGCCCTCGGAGTTGGCCTCGACGTACTTCGTGTTCTCCTTGCAGATGATGCCGTCGGCGATCGCCTTGTTCAGGCCGGCGTACGCGAGGTCGTTGAACCCCTTGTCACCGAGCCCGCCGACGTCCAGCGCCAGGCCGACCTTCAGGTCCGACGTGCACCCCGGGCTGCCGCTCCCCGCGGCCCCCGTGGTGGTGGAGCTCTTCGAACACGCCGCCGCGATGCTGAACACGACGAGCGGCACCGCGACGGCCCGGAGCCATCTGGACATGCACACCCTCCCTCTGTTCGATCCTCTGGCGTGACACGCCGGGCCCCGGACTCGGCTCGCCCGGGATTGTCGGGTTCGGACCTCGGGGCCGTCAAACCCGCGGGACCATCCCCATGGCAAACTACGCGCTCGGGAGGGCCTGAGGATGTCCGACGCATCGATCCTCGACGATCTGCGACGGCGGGTCGACGACTCACCGTTCCATCGCGGGTTCGGTCTGACCGTCGAGGACGCCGCCGCCGGCATGGTCCGGCTCGGATGGAGCGCGAAGGAAGAGCACCTCAACCTCCAAGGGCTGGTGCACGGCGGCGTGCTCGCGACGCTGGCCGACGTCGCGATGGGCCTCGCCGTCCGGACCGCGATCGAACCGGGACGCCGGCACGTGACGATCGAACTCGGCGTGCACTACGTGCGCCCGGCCTCGCCGGGCGACGTGCACGCCGTCGGTCGCGTGGTGCGCGTCGGGCGACAGATCGCCTTCGCGGAGGCCGACGTGCTCGACGGCAGCGAACGGCTGTTGGCGAAGGGCTCCGGGACGTACAGCGTGACGGCGCCGCGCGCCTAGTACTCGACGTCGAGCGCGGCCATCGCGTCGGCCAGCTTGCCGAGCGCGCCGGCGAGGCCCAGCAGCAGACCCATGTTCCCGTCCACCTTGATCTTGCCCATCATGAACGCGGTGACCGGGGACAGCTCGCGACGGGCCAGGGCGACGGCCGTGTCGTAGCTCTGGTTGATCGTCGCGTCGGGATGCTCGAGGTCGCCGATCCCCATGTCGATCGTGCCGGCATCGATCGTGGTCCAGTAGCGCGTCTCCCCGTCCGAGGTGCTGATCACCTGCTGGATCCGGGCCGACTGGTTCGCCGCTGCCTGCTTGAAGTCGGGGCCGCCGTTCACCGCCGCCTTCAACGCGTCGACCCATTCCGGAGAGAGGAACTTCATGCTCACGATGGCTCCTTACGACTGGGGACCTGAGGACCTTGGGGGACCGCCACCTTACCGGGAACGGCCGCGTGCGCCGGGAGGCTCAGTCGGGGAACAGCTCGGGCGCGGTGACGTGCGTGTCGTCGGCCAGGAACCAGAGCAGGCGCCGCGATCCGATCACCTTCACGGTGTTGAGACTCGTGTTCGGCGGCAGGAAGAACATCTCCTGGCCGCGGACGTCCAGGATGCGCTGGAGGTAGGCGTTGATCACGCCGCCGTGGCACACCACCCACACGTCGCCCGCGGGATGCGCCGCCAGCGCCCCTTCGATCGCGTCGACGACGCGTCGCTGGAACGCGTCGAAGGGCTCGCCGCCCGGCGCCAGGAAGAAGAGCGGGTCCTGGAGCAGGATCCGCTGCGGGATCTCGGGATGCTCGACGAGGAGCTCCTCGAACTCCTTGAACTCCCAGTCGCCGCCGAACCACTCGACGAGGTCCTCACGGTAGGTCACGGTCGCGCCGGTGGCCTCGACGTAGGGCGCGATCGTCTCGCGGGCTCGGGTCAGCGTCGAGCAGTAGATCGCCGCCGGCTGGGGCATCTTCCGCAGACGGCGCGACAGGATGGCGGCCTGCTCGCGACCGGTCTCGTCGAGCGGCGGATCCGCGACCGGCCCCAGGGCCGTCTGCGCCTGACCGCGCGACCGGTGGTCGGCCTTGCCGTGACGGATCAGGTAGAGGCGCCGTTCGGTGTCGCTCATCCGACGCCCTTCGCGTTCGGGTGGCGCGCGCGCCAATCCTCGGCGTAGGCCTCGACGTCCTCACGCAGCCACACGCGTCCCGCGGCGAGCCACGAGATCGGTTCGGGGAAGTGGCCGCGATCGATGTACGTGATCACGCGCCGCTTGTCCCACGCCATGATCTCCGCGGCCTCGGCGACGCCGACCAGGTCGGGGACCACCTCCACCGTCAACACGACGTCGTCGCCGATCGCGGTTCGGAGCTCCTCCAGGCACGAGCGTTTCGACGTGCCCGTGACCTCGACGTACATCGGCGCGTCGAGCACGAGCGCGTACCAGCGCCCGCCCGAGCGCCACATCCGTGCACGCACCGGATAGGCCACGGCCGCAGTGTATGACGGTGTCGCCCGCCGGCGGAAGGCCCGAGGGTCCCGCCTACGCGTCGTCCACCGACCGGCGGAGCACGCCGAGCCGCCGAAGCTCCGAGCGCCAGCAGGCGATGTGCCAATGCCGGCGCTCGTCCGCCTCCCCGATCGGGACCACGACGAGGTGCCACGACCCCGGCCGGATCACGTGGTCACAGCCCGGACACCGGTACTCCTTCTGGCCGGTCACCTGGCGCACGTCGTACCCGTCGACGATCGCCCACGGCGGCGGCGCGGAGCGCGGCTGGTGCGCCGCCGAGGGTCCCTGCTCGAGCGGCGCGCGCCGGTTCTTCCGCGGCATCAGCCGTGCTCCTTGATGAACGCCGCCGCGTACGGGGCGGCCGAGGCGCCGGCGGCGCGCGCATCGTCCTTCCGTGAGCGTTCGAGCGAGTGCCCGGCGCCCTCGAACGGCACGTACGTCGCGCGGTCGCCGAGCTTGCGCAGCGTCGCGGCCAGGACCGTCGGATCGGCGAAGGGGTCCTTCGTGCCCTGGAGGAAGAGCATCGGGATCTGCGAGGTCCAGCAGGTGCGCGTCGCGGACCTGGGTGGGCTTGCCCGGCGCATGCAGCGGATACCCGAGGAACACCAGGCCGGCGGCCGGCATGCCGTCGGCGGCGGCCATCGACGCGATCCGACCGCCGTAGCTCTTGCCGCCGCCGAACACCGGCCGGCCGGCGGCGCGCGCCGAGGCCGCGTCGAACGCCGCCCGGAACGCCGCGATCGCGTTGGCGGGCGCGTCGGGGCTCTTCCGGCCTGCCTCCATGTACGGGAAGTTGAAGCGCAGCGCGGAGACCCCCTCGGCCGCAACGGCTTCCGCGAACCCGACGAGGAACGGATGGTCCATCCCGGCGCCGGCCCCGTGGCCGACGACGATGGCGGGACCGTCCGCGGGATGCCACGCGGCCGACACGGGACCCTTCGGCGTCGTCACCTCGAAGCGTTCCATGCGTGCCATCATCCCAAGCCATGGGCCAAGCCATGGGCGGCGGCTTCTACCTCGGGACGTCAGGGTTCGCCTACGACGAGTGGCGCCACGGCGTCTTCTACCCCGAGGACCTGAAGAAGGACGACATGCTCGACTACTACTCCTCGAAGCTGTCGTCGGTGGAGATCAACTACACGTTCCGCCGCTTCCCCACCGAGAAGACGCTGACGAACTGGCGCGAGCGCGCGCGGCCCGGGTTCGTGTTCACGCTGAAGGCGAACCAGCGGATCACGCACTGGAAGAAGCTGAAGGACGTCGGCGAGGACGTGCGCGACTTCATGACGCGCGGCGCGCTGCTCGGCGACAAGCTCGGATGCGTGCTCTTCCAGTGCCCGCCGACGCTGGCATACGACGCGGAGCTGCTCACGTCGTTCCTCGACACCCTGCCGGAGACCACCGCGGCCTACGCGATGGAGTTCCGGCACGCGTCGTGGGCCGAGGCGCGCGACACGCTCCTGGCGCGCGGCGTCGCGTGGTGCGTCGCGGAGACCGACGAGAAGGATCCGCGACCCGAGGACCTGTCGTGGGAGCCGGTCGGCTACCTGCGGCTGCGCAAGACCGAGTACACCGACGAGGAGCTCGCGACGTGGGCGGGCAGGATCCGGCCGGCGCTCGACGCCGGCGCGAGCGTGTACTGCTACTTCAAGCACGAGGACCGTCGGCTACCTGCGGTTGCGCAAGACCGAGTACGCTGACGACGAACTCGCGACGTGGGCGGGTCGCATCAGGCCGGCTCTGGACGCTGGCGCGAGCGTGTTCTGCTACTTCAAACACGAAGACGAGGGCGCGTCGCCGCAGATGGCGGCGCGCCTCGAACGTATGCTCTAAATACCTGGTCAGAGTACAGATTAGGTAGCCGACGCGAAGATCAGAATCGCTTCCTAGGACACCCGGAAAGACTCAGCAACCTTCCAGGTTCGCCCAAGCCTGGCCCAAGCTTCCTGAGCAAGCCTCGGTGGCATGGAACGACCGAGGCTTTTCCGACGGTTCGGCACGCTCAACATCGTCCTGGTGGTCGTCTTGGTGGTCGCGGCCTCCGCCGCCTACTTCCTCCTGCGGAGCCCGGGAGAGGCCAGGGCCGCCGGCTCAACGTCGACCGTTCAACGTGGGACGGTCGAGGCGACGGTCTCGGCATCGGGGACGACTGAGAGCACCACCACGTCGGACGTCAGCTTCGCTTCGTCCGGCACCGTGGCGTCGATCTCCGTCGACGTGGGCGACGTGGTCCACAAGGGCCAGGTCCTGGCGCAGCTGGATCCCACCAGCGCGCAGGCCGACCTGCAGACCGCCGAGGCGAGCGCGACCTCGGCCAGCGCCAGCGTCACGTCCGCGCTCGCCGGGGTGACCGCCGCCCGGTCCGGGTTGGTTTCCGCACAGGCGAACCTGAACGCTGCGCAGATGGACCTCCAAGCCCTCAAGTCGTCGGGCACGGCGACGGGCCAGCAGATCGCGGACGCGGAGGCGAAGGTCGCGTCGGCGAGATCCCAGGTGGCGCAGTCGCAGGCCTCGGTCACATCGGCCGATGGACAGGTCACCCAGGCGGAGGCCCAGGTCACCTCCGCACACGCGCAGGTGGCGCAGGCGCAGGAGACCCTCTCCGACACGACCCTGCGTGCACCGATCGGCGGGACGGTCGTCGAGGTCAACGGCAGCGTGGGCCAGGCCGCGGGGTCCGGGTCCTCCGGTAGCGCCACCACCTCGGGGACCTCCGGCTTCGTGGTGATCAGCAAGCTGAAGGACCTGCAGGTTTCGGCGAACTTCTCCGAGACGGATGCGGCGAAGCTGAAGGTCGGGCAACAGGCCACCGTGACCTTCGACGCCCTCGGGACGTCGGCCCCCGGGGTGGTGCGGTGGATCGACCCCACCTCGACTACGGACAACAACGTCGTCGAGTACGGCGTGGAGGTCCAGCTGAAGGGCAGGTCTCCGGGCTCCGTGCCGGGCAGACGGCGACCGTGCAGGTGGTGGTCGATCGCGCCGCCGACGCGCTCTATGTGCCGTCTGCGGCGGTGCAGACGAGCGCCGGGCAACAGGTCGTCACCGTCGAGCCGAACGGGCAACAGACTCAGGTGGCCGTCACCGTCGGCGTCGAGGGCGACCAGACCACGCAGATCGTGAGCGGCCTGTCGGAGGGTGAGCAGGTCGTGATCCCGAGCTCGACCGGCTCCAACGGGTTCCCGGGAGGCGGGTTCCCGGGAGGCGGCGGCTTCGGGATCAGCGGCGGTGGCCCGGGGGGCGCTCGCGGATGAACGACACGGTTCCCGTCATCGCGATCGATCGCGTCTCGAAGGTGTACGGCGAGGGCGAAACGGTCGTGCGAGCTCTCCGCGACGTGAGCTTGGTGATCCAGGCCGGAGAGTACGTCGCGATCATGGGAGCGTCGGGCTCGGGCAAGTCGACCCTGATGCACATCATCGGCTGCCTCGACGTCGCCGACCTCCGGCCGCTACCTGCTCGACGGCATCGACGTCGGCGATCTCGACGAGAGCGAGCTGGCGATCGTGCGCAACCGCCAGCATCGGCTTCGTCTTCCAGGCGTTCAACCTCCTGCCCGCGCACGACCGCGCTCGAGAACGTCGAGCTGCCGCTCGTGTACGCGCGGGGTCCCGGCGCGCCGAGCGACGCCGGCGCGCGCAGGCGATGCTCGCGCTCGTCGGCCTCGCGCGACCGCGATGGACCACACGCCCGACCAGCTCTCGGGCGGGCAGCAGCAGCGGGTCGCCGATCGCGCGCGCCATCGTCGACCGGCCCCTTCGCTCCTGCTCGCCGACGAGCCCACCGGCAACCTCGACAGCCATGTCGAGCTCCGAGGTGATGGCGGTCCTTCGACGAGCTCCACGCAGCAGGGGAACACGGTCATCCTGGTCACCCACGAGGACGACGTCGCCGCGCCACGCCGATCGCGTGATCCGGCTCCGGCGACGGCGAGGTCATCGAGGAGTCACGACCGCGGTCGGTGCGGGCGTCGATGAACCTGCGCGACCTGCTCCGCTCGTCGCGTCCATGGTCTTCGCGCGAACCCCCTCCGCTCGGGACTCACCACCCTCGGGGTGCTGATCGGCGTCGGCGCCGTGATCCTGCTCGTCGCAGTGGGCAACGGGTCCGCCAAGCAGATCGAGGCCAATATCGAACGGCTCGGGCACGAATTCCCTGACGATCTTCTCCGGGGCGGTTCGGCGCGGCCAGCATCGACGACGACGCAGAGCCGGGACACGTCGCTGACCGTGGCGGTCGCCGCGTCGCTCGCCGACCAGAACGGGGCACCCGACGTCAAGAGCGTGACGCCGGAGATCACAGCGCAGGCCACCGCGACGAACGGTGGGCGAGAGTGCTCTCCGTCCAGGTGGTCGGGACGCTATCCCAGCTACTTCGAAGCGACGAACAGCCCGATCCTCAGAGGGGCGCTACTACACCAACGACGACGTACTCGATGCCCGCAAGGTCGCCGTGATCGGCACGACCGTGGCCGACAGTCCTGTTCTTCTCGGGCGAGAGCGCGATCGGCAAGCAGATCACCGATCGACGGCACCCTGTTCACGGTCGTCGGCGTGCTCCAGGACAAGGGGAGCACCGGGTTCCAGGACGCGAACTCGGTCGTGATCGCCCCGCTCACGACGGTCCAGCAGAGCGTGAGCGGGTACGGTGCGCTCTCGCAGATCGTGGTCGAGGCCACGAGCGCCGACACCGTGGACGCGGCCCAGAGCGAGGTCACCGCGATCCTCGACCGGTCGTTCGACGTCTCGAACGCATCCGATCGCCCCGTACCAGGTCTTGAATCAGACGCAGCTCCTGTCGACCAGCCAGGACACGACGCGGACCTTCACGGTGCTGCTGGGCGCCGTAGCCGGCGATCAGCCTGCTGGTCGGCGGGATCGGCATCACGAACATCATGCTCGTGACCGTGACCGAGCGGACCCGCGAGATCGGATCCGCAAGGCTGTCGGCGCCCGCCGGGGCGCGATCCTCGGCCAGTTCCTCGCGGAGGCCACGATCCTGTCGGCCGCCGGAGGGCTGCTCGGCGTCGCGGCCGCCGTGATTGGCAGCCGCTTCACCATCGCGGGCGTGCAACCCGTGATCGTGCCGAGCTCGATCGTGCTCGCCCTGGCGGTCGCGGTCGTGATCGGTCTGTTCTTCGGCAGCTATCCCGTCGAACCGCGCGGCCTCGCTCCGTCCGGTCGAGGCGCTCCGTTACGAATGAGAGACAAGGAGGAACACGAGATGGGTCAGAGCACGCAGCAGCAACCGCCTCCGCCGCCCGCGGGGGACGACCTCAACGAACTCCTGGCACGACGAGAGCGCACGAAGCGGTCGCCGGTCACGTTGGCGCTCGTCGCCGTGGTGCTGGTGGCCGTCGGCGTTCTCGCCGGGATCCTGGTCGGCCGCTCGATGAATAGCTCCACGCAGGCGTCGGGGTTCCCGGGCTTCCGCAACGGCGGCGGGTTCCCGAACGGCGGGTCGTTCCCCAGCGGAGGCCCGGGCGGCGGGTTCGCGAACGGCGGCAACATCACGTTCGGCACGATCGAGTCGGTGAACGGGAACACGATCACCGTGCGAACGCAGAGCGGCGACACCGTGAACGTCAAGGTCGGCAACGACACGCAGATCCGGGTCAGCAAGGACGGCTCGATCAGCGACCTCGCGAACGGCGATACGATCGTGGTCGGCGGGTCGAAGAACGGAAGCACCGTCGACGCGACGACGATCACCGAAGGCGACGTCGGCCTCGGGGGCGGGACTCCCCCAACGAACGGCGGGTAAGGAGTGCGAGGTCTGAGCCCAAGCGATCAACTTCTCCCGGACGTGAACTCCGACCGCGTTGGCTTTGTCTGGGTTCGGGTGCCGCAACCAGACCGCGACGCCAGTAGTACCTGTTCCCTTACGGCGCCACGGCGAGTACAACGTTGGCCGGTCGTCGATACCCGCCCGTGAACAGGAGGCGACGATCCGCTTCGACGACCAAGAGCGATCTAGCGCGACACCGAAGCTCTCATTCCGGCCCCAATGATCTTCACTTCAAGCACGAGGACGAGGGCGCGTCGCCGCAGATGGCGGCGCGCCTCGAGGCGATGCTCTGAAGCGGGTGGGATGATCGCTCCCACCCGCCTCGTCGATCACCCGGCCAGGATCGGCGCCTCCCATGACGGGCGGGCGGGCGCCGTGTGCGTGTTCAGCATCGCTCGCCACGCGTCGTCCGTGAGACGGTTGGACACCGGCTGCCCGAACTCGTAGTACGAGTAGACGCCGCCGACCGCGATCTCGAACGTCCCACGGTTGTCCGGGACGAGGACGAAGATCCGGTCGAACCGGCCGGTGCCGACCTCGAGGGCCTCGTCGCCGCCGCGGGCGACGTCGGCGATCACCGCGTCGTCATCGGTCGCCGACGGCACGTTGGCCGTCGGGTGATCGGAGGACCGGAACCACAGTGCCTCCAGCGCGTCCCCGATGAACGCCAACCGCTGGTTGTCCGCCTTGGCGATCGGCGTCCCGGCGAGCTCGTCCTTCGCGATCCGCGCGAAGAAGTCCATCAGCTCCTTCGTGTCGGTGAGCAGTCCTCGCTGCTCGCCGGTCAGCAGGTGCCGTGCGTCGAGGCCGGTCAGCATCAGCCCCGTCACCGCCGAGAGCCGCTCGTACACGACCGGGTCGGGCTCGACCCAGCTCCGGTACGAGAGGTCCGGGAAGGGACCCGCCCCTTCGGCGGCCGACTGCTTCACGTACAGGATCGTGTCGTGGCGCAGCTCCGCCCAGGAAGCGAGCCCGGTCTGGTGGGACTTCACGGTCCAGGCCGGCGTCCGCATGAAGTCGGGGAACGCCGCGCCGTGCGGTCGCCAGGAGGGCTCGATCGACCAGAGCCACCCGTCGTAGACGGTCCGCCCCCACGCGGCCTGCGGCCGGTTGGCGACGAGGGCCCGCATCTTCGTCATCTGCGTGCCGTAGTTCGGATACGCGGTCGCACCGGCCTTCCGCTGCACCTGATAGGCGAAGCGCGAGCCGAACGATGCGGCCAGGTCCATGCCCGACGGCATGAGGCGGTCGAGTCACGTTCGGGTCGACCAGCTGGTCCAGGATGAAGGCATCGATCACGAAACGGGTGCCCATCAACCTGATCGAGGCCGATTCCGGGTCGATCATGACGCTCCGCGCGGCGAGCAGGGCGGCACGTGCGGCGCGCAGCTCTTGAGCCGTGAGCTGCTGCGGCGTCCGCATCGCGCCGGGCACGGTCGCGTCGACGGCCTTCGCCGTCTCGAACGGCGTGTAGTCGTCGGCCGCGCCCACGAGGAACGCGGTGGGCTCGTAGAGGTCACGCCAGAGCCCGGCGAGCGTCGCGTTCCCGATGCCGGTCGGCACGATCACGCGTGAGGCCAGCACGCCCATCGCGAACGGACGGATGATCCGAGTCGTTCGCACGGAACGCGGACTGCCCGAGCAGCGACATCCCGAGGAAGTACCGGGTCAGCGCCGCCGTCGTCGTGTAGTGACCGCGCGGCGTGTAGAGCGAGTAGTCGATGCAGCCCGCGGGCGGCGGGGCCTCCGCCGCGCAGCTCCCGCCGGGGGTGCCACCGAAGCCGAGGATCGGCGACTGGGCGATCGTGGCTGTGCGCCTTGTATCAAGGCCAAGCTCCTGCCGTGCTTGTGGACCGAGGGTTCCGGCCGGGAGCCCCAACAACGTCGCCTCGACCTGGTACAGCTGCACCACACGGGCGGCCTCGGCCGCGAGCGGCGTGCCGCGCAGATCCGCGGCCTGTTGCTGCGCTCCGGTCAACGCCCCGCGGGTCAGCTCCTCAAGCTTCGGCAGCAACACCTGCTGCTCGATGCTCCGCAGGAGCTTGTCGAACGTGAGGTGCCATTGGTGGTACGCGACGTCGGTCGTGACGAAGACCGGGTAGTTGCCGTACGGCGCCTCCGTGTACGCGTCGTACATCAGCTTCATGTCGCTCGGCACGATCGCGAACCCACTCCGCATGAGTCGTCGACGGACCGCCGGCGTCAGCTGCGGCAGCAGTGACCGCGGGATCCGGACGGCGGTCAGGCTGTGCGGCGTGGCCGGCCCGGCGTACGCGGGGGTGTCGCCGAGCAGCGGCACGGCCGGAAGCGTTCCGAACCCGAAGAGCGAGGCTGGCACGCCGCCCGCGGTCGACGGCGACGCGCTGGTCGGTGGCGGGCTCGTTCCGGTGGATGAGGACTTCCCCGTGCAGGCGGTGAGGACCATCGCGAAGACGACGACAAGCGATGCAGATGCGGGCCTTCATGACGAACCCCTTCCATCGTTCGCCGAGGGGGACCGGCCGAGGATGACGGCGTCGGGCGATCCATCCCGATCGACGTCGGCGCACACGGGCCGGCCCGGCCCGGTGAGATCTGATGAGGATGCGAAGCCGAACCCGGTCCATGCCACACGCCGGTGGCGACGATCCTCGGGCTCAGCAAGGTCGAGTAGGAGACGGCGAGCTCCGAGCCGCAGACGGCGAGCGCCGCGACCGGCCGGAGCACGGTGCCGGCGATCCAGACGGGCCGGAGATCTCCGGCGCGCCACACGCCGAGGTGCGCGGACCTGCCGTCACGATCGATCCACCGCCGTTCCGGGTAGAGCGCGTTCACGAGCGTCGGATGGAACGCGCTGCGGTAGGCGACGACGACCTCGTTCCGGCCGTCGCCGTCGACGTCGCCGACCGCCGCGGCCACGATCGACACCCTGCGTCCGGGTGGGCGCGGGAGGCGACGTGGTTGCGCCGACGCGCGCGCGACGACGGGCCGCAGCAGCGACCACCACCCGTCCTGGAGGTCGGCGGCGTCGCCGCGTGGCGGGACCCATCCGGTGAAGTGGGCCCGCAAGTCCCCATCGGCGGTGGTGCCGACCCGGTCGGCGACCACGCCGTCGCGATCGACCAGCACCTCCAACAAGGCGCCGGTCGTCGTGCCCGGCTGGGTCTGGTCGAACACGAGGTTCCCGAGGCTGGTCGCGATGACGCTCTGCCGTCCGGCCGCTGACGGCCGCGTCGCCCCGACGGGCTGCACGACGTGCGGGCCGCTCGCCCACACCACGTCGGCTCCCCATCCCACGAGGCGCCGCGCGATGCCCTCGATGTACGCATCCGGCCGCGTCGAGTACTCGGCCCCGCCGTGGAGCCCGACCACCACGACGTCCGCCGACGCACGGGCCTGCGCCACGGCCGTCCGGGCCGCGTCGGGGCTCCACGAGGCGACGCCGGGCGCGGTGTCCGTCGCCGGGGGCGCCTGCAGCGTCGCGTCGAAGCTCATGAGGGCGACGCGGACCCCGTTGCGCACGAGGATCGTGGGAGCGGTCGCCTGCCCTGCGTCGAGACCGCCGCCGAGCGGAAGGACGCCGACGCCCCGGAGCGCGGCGAGGGTGTCGGCGATCCCGCCGAGTCCGGCGTCGCCGGCGTGGTTGTTCGCGATCGAGACGGCATCGAACCCGGCGGCGGCCAGCAGTCGGGCCGCGGAGGGGTCCGCCTCGAGCGCGTTCGGCGTCGGAGCGACGTGGGGACGTCGCGTGAGCGGCGACTCGAGGTTCGCGATCGCGATGTCGGCGGACCGGACCTGGGTCTGAGCGTCGAAGAAGATGCTCCATGGATCGTGCGCGACGACGTCGGCCACGCCCCGCCCGAGCATCACGTCGCCGCCGATCAAGATCCTGACGACGCCGCGGCGCCCATCGGGGGACGGGCCGGAGGCCGGAGTCGCGCCACACGCCGGCACGGTCACGGCCAGTACCACCAAGGCCACCGCACGTACGGCAGCGCGAGCCATGGCGCAACGCTCCTTCCTTCTTAGACGGTAGGACGGGACCCGCTGCGCGGCACCGGTCATCGGACCCCACGACGAGGGGTCGTTCGGCGGGAACGGACCACGGTCGGATCGCGGCTACGCTTGCTGCTCGTGATCGTGCGAACCGTGCCGCCGGCGGCGGCGGTCTCGAAGGTCGAGGCGCTCCGTCTGTTACGCCGCGACCCGATCGGGTTGATCGAGCGGGCGGCGAGGGCCGGCGACATCGTGCGGATCCCGATGCCCCGCGTCCGGCTCACGCTCGTGAACCATCCCGACCTCGTGTGGGATGTCCTGAGCTCCGGCGATCGCGACTTCCGCAAGAGCCCGGCGCTCCGGAACGCGCGACGCGTGCTCGGCGACGGACTCCTCACGAGCGAGGGCGACCACCATCGGCGGCAGCGCCGGCTGATCCAGCCGATCTTCCATCACGAGCGGATCGACGGCTACGCCGCCGCGATCGTCGCCGAGGCGGATCGTGCGGCGGACGACCTCACGCCCGGGGTTGCCGTCGACATGCACGAGGCGATGACGCGGCTCACGCTCACGATCGTCGCGCGCGCGCTGTTCGGCACGGATCTGGCGGACCGGGATGTCGAGGCGGTCGGCGCCGCGATGCACGAGGTGCTCTCGCAGTTCGATCGCCAGTTCTCGCCGTGGTTCCCGGTCACGGCGCGCCTGCCGACTCCCGTCGACGCGCCGGTTCGCTCGATCGGTCGCCGTGTTCGACGAGGTCGTCGACCGGATGATCCAGCGCAAGCGCGCCGCGCCCGGCGGCGACGACCTCCTGTCGCTGCTGCTGTCCGCCGACGAGAGCGGACGGCGGATGGACGACCGGCAGGTCCGGGACGAAGCGATCACGTTGTTCCTCGCCGGGCACGAGACGACGTCGAACGCCCTGACCTGGACCTGGTGGCTGCTGTCGCAGCACCCCGACGCCGACGAGCGGCTGCGCGCCGAACTCGATGCGGTGCTCGCGGGACGGACGCCGACGGTCGCCGACCTCGTCCGGCTCCCGTACCTCGACGCCGTCCTGTCGGAGTCGATCCGCCTGCGGCCCCCGGCCTGGCTGATCGGCCGCGAAGCCGTCGCGGAGCACGACTTCGCCGGCGCCGCGGTCCACCCCGGCGACGTGGTGCTCGTGTCGCCGTGGCTCCTGCACCACGACGAGCGTTGGTGGCCGCACGCGGCGTCCTTCCGTCCCGAGCGCTGGCTCGAGGACGACGCCGGCCGGCCCCGGCACGCGTACATCCCGTTCGGGGGCGGCTCGCGGATGTGCATCGGCGAGGGGTTCGCGGAGATGGAAGCTCGCCTCGTCCTGGCGACGATCGCCCGGCGGCGGCGGTTCGCGCTCGCGCCGGATGCACGGGTCTCGATGCAGCCCGTCATCACGCTGCGCCCGCGCGACGGGATGCCGATGCGGGTCCGCTAGGCGTCCAGACGCTCCCGTACCGCGCGCTCGATCTCGCCGAGCTGCCCGGGGTCGACGATCTTGCGGCCGAGCGCGTCACGCACGTAGAACGTGTCGACCACCCGTCCGCCGTACGTCGCGACCTTCGCGAGATGCACGTCCAGCTGCAGATCCGCGAACGTGCGCGTCACGTCGTAGAGCAGGCCGATCCGGTCGGGCGCGCCGACCTCGACCACCGTCGAGAACTCCGACACGTCGTTGTGGCTTCGCACGGTCAACGGCGCTCGGAGCCTGGGCGGCGGGTAGGTCCGTCGCTTCTCCTCGACGCGGTGCTCGAGGGAGAGCGACCCCTCGATCGTGCGCCGCAGCGTGCTGCGGAACTCGCGCCAGCGCGCCTCCGTGATCTCGGCCTCGAACGCGCCCTCGACCTCGAACAGGTCGACCGCCGCGCCGTCGCCGGTCGTGAACACCTGCGCGGACAGCACCGAGATGCCGCCGATCGCGAGCGCGCCGGCGATCCACGACAGGAGGCCGGGGCGGTCGTTCGCCACGACGAGCACCTCGTAGGTGTCGGGGCGCGCGCCGGCGGTCGCCGCCGTTCGCACCTCGTTCGCGCCGATCGGCGGCGCGATCGTTCGGAAGTGCCGGGCGGCTCTGCGCGGGCTCGGTCGCGAGGAAGTACCCGCGCGGCATCCGCAGCACGAAGCGATCGACCTCCGGCTCGGGTTCACCGGCGAGCAGCGCGCGCAGCCGCTCGGTGCGGTCGGCCAGGCGCTCCGCCAGCTCGCGCCCCATGTCCCCGCGCTCGAACACGCGCTGGAGCTTCGCCACCAGCTCGCGGATCAAGCGCCTGTCGCCACGGGGTCCACGCGGCCGGCCCGGTCGCGAGGGCGTCGGCCTTCGTCACGAGGTAGAGGGCCGCGAGCCGCTCCGGCGTGCCGATCCGGGCCGCGACGTCGAGCAGGAGGTTCTCGTCCGACAGGTCGCGCCGGGTCGCCGTATCGGCCAGCAGCAGATGTTCGGCGACGAGGAACCCCGCGAGGTCGCGGATCTCGGGCTCGACGCCCATCATCTCGAGCGTGTCGGCTGCGATCGCCGCTCCGATCGGCACGTGGCCGCCACCGCCGATCTTCCCGATGTCGTGCAGGAAGGCCCCGAGCAGCACCGCGTCCGGCCGCTCGATCTGGTCGAAGGCCTCGCGTTCGATCGGATCGTCGTCGTCCGCGGCTCCGTCGAACGCGGCCGCCGCCCGCGCCGCGGCGCGGAGCAGGTGCACGTCGACCGTGAAGCGGTGGTACGGGTCGCGCTGGGGTCGGCACCGCACGCCGGCCCACGCGGGCACGAACCTCGTGAGCAGGCGCAGACGATCGAGGACCTCGAGCATCCGGGTTCCCGCCGTTCCCGCTCGGAGCAGACGCAGGAACCCCGATCGGACCTCGGCGTCCCACCGCACGGGATCGTCGACCTCGACCGCCATCCACCGCGTCCAGCAGGGCGGCGGACGGCGGCGCCCCGCCCTCGGCCAGGTCGGCCAGCGCGGCGAGGATCGACGCCGGGCCTTCGACCCGTGTCGTCGGATCGGCGGCCGGGCCGGCGGCCCCGATCCGCTGCGGCACGATCCCGGCAACGAGCTCCACGTCGCGCGCGTGCTCGAACAACGCCCGCATCAACGCGTCGGCGGCGACGAGGCCGGGCTCGTCGGTGAACCCCATCTCGCGCGCGACGTCCGGCTGGAGCTCCGCCACCAGCCGGTCGGTGCGCCGGCCGGTCAGCAGCTGCACGGCGCTGCGTGCGCGCACGAGGAATTCCTCGGCGTCGTCGACCGCGATCCGTTCGCGCGAACGCAGCAGCCCGGCGGCCTCGAGGTCGGCGCCGACCGCGGCCGCGATCCACCCGAGCGACGCGACGTCGCGGAGACCGCCCGTCCCTTCCTTCAGGTCGGGCTCGAGGAGGTGCGCGCAGGAGCCGAACCGCGCCGCCCGGGCGTCGGCCGCCTCCCGCAGCCGGGCGAGGAACGACGCGGGATCGCGCCGGGCGATCTGCCGGACCGGCTCCATCGCCCGATCCGCGGCGGCCGCGTCGCCCGCCACCGGCCGCGCGTCGAGCATCGCCGTCCACGAATCCAACCGCTCCGCCGCCGCGACGCACTCCGCGGGCGTGCGGACCGCGTGCCCGATCGACAGGCCGGCGTCCCAGAGCGGGTACAGGATCGCGTCGACGAGCCGGGCGACCTCCGGCGGGTCGACCCCGTCGTGCAGGATCAGGAGGTCGACGTCGGACATCGGGAGCTGGATGCGGCGCCCGTACCCGCCGAGCGCCACGAGCGCCACGCCCGCCGGCCCGCCCGCGCGCTCCCAGAGCGCCTCGAGGCACGCGTCGATCAGCCCGGCGCGCCGGCGCGCCACCCATCGACCGTGATGTCCCGCCGAGTACGCGCGGGCGAGCGCGTCGAGCTCGTCGCGGAGGATGGCGACCGGATCGGCCACCGCGTCAGCCGGACAGGGCGTCCGAACCCATCTCGCCGGTCCGGATCCGGATCACGCGGTCCACGTCGCCGACCCAGAGCTTCCCGTCCCCGATCTTGCCGGTCCGCGCGGCCTCGACGATCGCATCGACCACGCCGTCGACGTCGGCATCCTCGACCACGACCTCGACCTTCACCTTCGGCACGAAGTCCACCTGGTACTCCGCGCCCCGATAGACCTCGGTGTGGCCGCGCTGGCGGCCGAACCCCTCGACGTCGGTCGTGGTCAAGCCGCTCACGCCGAGCTCGCGCAGGGCCTCCTTCACGTTCTCGATGCGATGCGGCTTCACGATCGCGGTGACGAGCTTCACGGGCGCGAGCTTACCCCCGCCGCCGCGCGCTCCTCGAACACCGCCATCCCTCCGGACGGTCATCCGAGATCCAGCTGGAAGACGTCGGTCACGACGATCGCACGCATGCCGACGCGCTCGTACACGCCGACCGCTCCCGTCGCGTTCTCGGAGTCGACCCACAGCGTGACCTCGGACCCGCCCCGCCGGGCGATGTCCGCGAACGAATGGCGCAGCAGCGCCGTGCCGATCCCGCGTCCCCGCCACGGCGGGCGCACCCCGAGCTCGGCGATCTGCGGCACGAGACCGCCCGTGACCTGGAAGAGGAACCCGGCGACCTGGTCGCCGTCGAGCGCGAGGAACCACTGCGTCGGATCGTGCCGGTCGACGTCGATACGCCGCGCGCGCCATTCCTGGAACGTTTCCGCCACGAAGCCGAAATGCTCACCGAACGCCTCCTGATCGGCAGCGTGGAGCGCCGCGTGGTCGGGGTGTTCCTCGAGCGTGACGACCGCGATCCCCGGCGGCGGTGGAGCAGGTTCGGGATCGGGCAGGTCCCGGTGCATCGTCCACATCGAGCGCACACGTGCGAAGCCTCGTTCCCGCAGCAGCGCCTGACGACGAGCGTCCTCGCGGGCCTACGTAGTGGCGGACACCGACGGCCCTGCGGGCTCTGGCTCGATCCGTCGCCCAGTCGATCAAGGACGCCTCGAGAGCCTCCGACGCCTCGCGGACCTGCGCGTCGAGACCGACCATCGCGCCGTAGGGCTCGGCGGGCGCTCCGGTGCTGGGCCCGTCATCGGGGGGGAACACCCCGACGAACCCGACGGGTCTCCCGTCGAGGACCACGATCCGAGCGTCGTCCGCGGGGCTGAACGCGGGCGCGCGCCAGATGAACCCCACGATCTCGTCCCAGTCGGCCGTGACCCGGCCGTACTCGGCGAGCTCGGCGGCCTGCAGCAACAGACTGATCGCAGCCTGGTCACCGTCCGATGCCGGCCGGAGATCCGGCTCCACTACTCCCCGACGGCCTTCTTGCGCGCCGCGGGCTTCTTCGCGGCGGGCTTCTTCGCCGCCGTCTTCTTCGCCGCCGTCTTCCGGGCCGCCGGCTTCTTCGGCGCGGGCTCCGATCCCTTCTTCGCGGCGGCGACGCTCGCCTTCAACGCCTCCATCAGGTCGACGACCTTCGCGGTGGGCTCCGGCTCGACGACCTCGATCTCCTGGCCGTTCAGCTTCGCCTCGACGATCTTGAGCAATCCCTCCCGGTACTCATCCGCGTACTCGGCCGGGTTCCACGCCGACGAGAGGGAGTCGATGAGCTGCCGCGCCATCTCGAGCTCCTGGCCGCGTACCTTCGCGTCGACGTCGACGCCGCCGAAGTCCGCCTCGCGGATCTCGTCGGGCCAGTACATCGTCTCCAGCACGAACGCGTCGTCCTTGAAGCGGAGCGCCGCGAGGTGCTCGCGGTCGCGGAAGCTGACCTTCGCGATGCCGACGCGGCCGTCCTCCGACATCGCCTCGCGGAGGAGGGAGTACGCCTTCGCGCCGGTCTCCTCGGGCACCAGGTAGTAGCTCTTCTTGAACATCACCGGATCGATCTGGTCCAGATCGACGAACTGCTGGATGTCGATCGCCCGGCTGGACTCGACCGGTATGGCGTCGAAGTCGTCGTCCGTGAGGATCACGTAGCGGTCCTTCTCGACCTCGTAGCCCTTCACGATGTGCTCGAAGCCGACCTCCTCGCCGTCCTTCTCGCAGACGCGCTTGTAGCGGATGCGGCCGCCGTCGGCGTCGTGCAACTGGTTGAACCTGAGCGACTTCTCCTCGGTGGCCGGATACACCGCGACCGGGATCGTCACCAAGCCGAAGGAGATGGCGCCCTTCCACATTGCTCTCGGCATGATCGGAACCCCCCCGGGTTGCAGGCCGTCTGCCTGCGGGAACGCCAGTCTACCGAGAACCACCGACAGGCATCGAGGGCGTTCCCGGGGCGAGCGAGCCGATGTGCAGCGCGCTTGCGTATGCAGTGCTTCGGAGCCCGAGACTTGCCCGGTCGGCTCGCCCGGGCCGGTCGATCAGCGAGAGGGGGACGTTCCATGTCGACGCGTCGAGGACGTCGGTGGTGGTTCGGCGCCGCCACGGCCGTGTCCGTTGCGATCGTGGTGCTGGCGGCGCTGCCGGGCGCCGCGCAGCAGGGAACGTCCACGGTGGCCGGCAAGGCCGTCGCCGAGGGCACCAGGTCGGCCGCGACCACGTACGACGCGCGGGCCGGCGTGCCGGCCCGGATGCGCCAGGCCGTCCGCGCCGCCCGCCTCCTCGCCCAGGCGCCGCCGGCGCTCCGGCAGCTCGACGCGTCGCTCGGCGTCCAGGGTGTCGTGCAGCTCGACCCGATCACCGGCACGCCCCGGATCATCGCGAAGCTGAACGGCTTCCTCTCCGCCCCACGCGCCGGATCCGTCGCGCGCGGTCGCGATGGACTACCTCCGCGCGCACGAGGCCGCGTTCGGCATCACCGACGCGACGCTCGGCACGCTGGTGTTCGTCCGCGACTACGTCTCGATCGACGGCACCCACCACCTCGCGTGGACGCAGCGCCGCGCCGGGATCGACGTCTTCGGGAGCGGACTGCGGATCAACGTGACGAAGGACGGCCGGGTCATCAGCGTCCTCGGCTCGCCGGTCGCCGGCCTCGCCGACGTCGCCACGGCGGCGACCGTGCCCGCCGCGCGCGCGATCTCGACGGCGGTCGCGGACGCGAAGCTCACGAACGTCATGGGCCTGCCCGCGGTGACGCGCGCCGGCACGATCCGCCGGACGAGCCCCACCGCGACGAGGGTCTTCTTCCCCCGCTCGGGCGGCACGCAGCTCGCCTGGCAGACGTACCTCTGGGGTCGCCAGGGCTTGTTCCTCAGCGTCGTGGACGCGCGGACCGGCGCGATCCTGTACCGCCGGTCCCTCACCGACGACGCCAGCGGGAGCGTCTTCGAGAACTACCCGCACGCGCCGAAGGGCGGCGCGCAGCACACGGTGAACCTCAACCCGTACCTCTTCGCGCGGAACCGCCTGTTCGGCGACAACGCGTGGGTCACCACCGACGTGAACGACGACAACGTCGCCCAGAAGTCGGAGGAGGTCCGCCCGCGCAAGGACCGGCGACTGGACGTTCCCGTTCGTGCCGTTCACGAACACGAAGGACTCACCGTGCGTCGTGAAGTTCCCGTGCTCGTGGGACTCGCGCAAGAAGGGCGGCTACTCCTGGCGCACGAACCGTCGCCAGAACGCCACGCAGCTGTTCTGGTTCCTGAACAAGTACCACCAGCACCTGAAGGCCGCTCCGATCGGCTTCACGCAGGCGGCGGGGAACTTCGAGGTCTTCAACGCCTCGGGCCACGGCTTCGGCGGAGACCCGGTGCTCGGCCAGGCGCTCGACGGAGCCAACACGCTCGACCTCGGTAACGGCCTGATCGGACTGCCCGACTTCGACCACTCGGACAACGCGAACATGAGCACGCCGCCGGACGGGTTCGCCCCGACGATGCAGATGTACCTGTGGAACGACCCGTTGACGAACATCATCGCCGGGCCGGGGTCCGACCCCTACATCCAGAGCAACGGGGCCGACGAGGCGGACATCGTCTTCCACGAATACACGCACGGCCTCTCGAACCGGCTGGTCGTGGACGCGAACGGCGTCTCGACCCTCGGCAACATCCAGGCCGGCGCGATGGGCGAGGCCTGGAGCGACTGGTACGCGATGGACTACCTGGTGAACCGCGGCCTGTTCACCGACACCGCCGCACCCGGTCAGCTGCGCGTGGGGCAGTACGTCGGCGCGGGGCAGGACCTGATCCGGACCGAGCCGATGGACTGTCCGGTCGGTTCGACCTCGCCGCAGATGCCCCGGCACCACCGGGACCGGCGGCTACACGTACGGCGACTTCGGGAAGGTCATCGATCAGGTCGAGGTCCACGCGGACGGCGAGATCTGGGGCCAGACGCTCTGGGACCTCCGTCGGGCGCTCGGTTCGAAGGTGACCGAGGGGCTCGTGACGCGGGCGATGGAGCTGTCGCCGTCGAACCCGTCGTTCCTGGATGAGCGCAATGCGATCCTCCAGGCCGACGAGGTCCTGCACGGCGGTTCGCACCAGACGAAGATCTGGCAGGTCTTCGCGCACCGGGGCATGGGGTACTTCGCCTCGTCGATCGACGGCGACGACACGCAGCCCGTCGAGGACTTCTCGATGCCGCCGGCGCCGGGAGCGCCGAAGGGCACGCTCTCCGGGACGGTCCGGGACTCCGAGACGGCCGATCCGATCGAAGGCGCGGTCGTGGCCTTCGGCGGCCACGCGTCCGGCTTCGTCGGCGACCTCGCGGCCGTGACCGACGCCGCCGGCCACTACTCGATCCCGAACATCTTCGTGCACACCTACGGCGGCGTGAGCGCGGCGGCGGCGGGCTACGACCGGTCCGTGGACGACACCGTGACCATCGCCGCGGGCACCAACACGAAGGACTGGAGCCTCGATCGGGACTGGGCCTCGGCGGCCGGGGGCGCGTCGATCGCGAGCTTCAACGGGCCCGACTACACCACGTTCGGGTGTGGGCCCGGGGACGCGATCGACCAGTCGCTCGGCAACGGCTGGGGCAGCACCACGGGCAACAACAACGGCGACGAGACGGGGAGCGCGACCCCGAAGCACGTCGTGATCGCGCTGCCGGTCGCGGTCGACATCTCGTCGATCGTGATCGACCCCGGCCACACGTGCGGCGACGGCCTGTCGGCCTCGACGCACGACTACCTGGTCGAGTCGTCGGCGAACGGGACGACGTGGAGCCAGGTCGCCACGGGGACCTTCTTCTCGGGCGACGTCGGCACGCTCAACCCGGTCACGCTCGGCGGGGTCACGACGGGCGTCAACTTCGTGCGCTTCACGATGCTGGACCCGATGGTCCCGCTCACCGGCGACACGTGCGACGACGGGACGAACTGCCCGCCCGGCGCGACCGGCCTCGCGGCGCGCTGCGGTCCGGCCGCCTCCGATCCCGGCGCGTTCGACGGCTGTTCGTTCATGGACATGTCCGAGATCGAGGTCTACGGCACGCCGTCGTAGCGCTCAGGTCTGGGGCGACGGCGCCGCATCGCGGCGCCGTCGCCGCCGGATCACCCAGACGATGACGGCCGCCGCGAGCAGGCCGTAGAGCGACGCCGTACAGCGCGGATTGGCCCCGTCCCGCTCCTGGTGCGGGAGCGGTCCCGGGGAGCCGCGCCGTGCCGCCGAGGCCGAACGCGATAGATCCGGCCGCTCGCATCGCCCGTGTACATGACGCCGTCCGCGACGCTCGGAGGCTGAACGTCCGACCAGGCATGGCCGGGCGCGGTCCACAGGGGCCTGCAGCTGTCGTCCGCTCCACAACGCGCGTCGAACGCGCTCGCGCCGCTGATCCACCCCACGTAGAGCACCCCGTCGGCGACGGTGAGGCCCCCGCCCTGGGGCACATGGAACGTCGACGTCGGGGTGCATCGCCGCGCGCACGCCTGCGGGATCACCGAGATGCGGCCCTGCGTCTGGGAGGCGGCCCAGTACCCCGAGGAGACGTAGAGGGAGTCACCACCGCTCGTCAGGAAGTTGATCCAGCCCTGGACGTGCGCGGTCCACGTCGGCCGGCACGGGATCCCCGCTCGCGTGCAGGTGGTCGGGTACGCGTGCAGGGCGGAACCCGACGCCACGATGACGCTCGAGTCCGTCGCAAGGATGGGGGTGATCATGTGGCTGTAGTCGGCGTAGGGGGGCTCGCCGAACGTCGTCGTCCACAACGGCGCACAGCGACCCCCGGTCTGCGCTGCATGACGTCGGGAACGCGTAGAGGGTGCCCGTCGTCGATCCCACGTAGACGACGCCGTTCACGACGGCGGGTTGCGAGCCCACGAACCCACCCGAGAGCTCACCCGTCCACAGAGGCGGGCACGGCTCCGGGGACAGCGGGCACGTTTCCGGGAAGGCCCCGATCAGCCCGACGGGGGAGGCGTTGGATGCCACGTAGACGATCCCATCGACGACGACCGGCGACGTGCTCGACATGTCATCGCCCAGCCGGGCCGACCAAACCGGCCGACAGTCCGATACGCAGTCGGTCGCGAACGCGAGCAGCCGACCGTCGCCGGTGGGCACGTACACGCGATCACCCGAAGCGGCCGGCGCTCCCCATGGCAGCAAGCCCGGTGATCCGAGCTTCGTCGTCCAGAGCGGTGCGCAGGTCGCGGCGCCGCACGATGTCGGATAGACGCGCAGGAACTGGTCGCCGTCGATGACGTACACGTGACCCCCGACGACGAGCGCCTGCGTGGCCAACGCCCCGCCCGCCGGAGATGACCAGACGAGGCCGAGCTGGGAGACGTTCGAGGGGGTGATCGGCCCGTTCAGCGGCTCCGAGCGCTGCCGGCGGAGGGCGAGCGCGCCCGCCAGTGCGGCGACCAACAGGACGACGAGGATCAAGGCGAGTGCGCCGTCGGTGATCTTGCGCGTGCGTTCGCGTCGTGCCCGTCGGCGGACGAGCCGCTCGAACGAGTCCGGCGGCGCCGGGAACGTCCGCTCGAGGATGTCGGGTGACGTCGTCACGGGCTCACCGCCTTCCGCATCGAGGCCCGGCCCCGCGTCGCGAGCATGCGGACCGCGCCGGGGCTCATCCCGAGCATCTCGGCGGCCTCCTCGGAGCTGAACCCCCGGAGCGACGTCAGCACGACGGCGGCGCGTTGTCGCGGCTGCAAGGCCCGGAGCCCCTGGATCACGACCTCACGGGAGTCGACCTCCTCGTAGGCGTCCTCGTGCTCGGCCGGCCGGACGGCCTTGCGCACCGCGACCTTCGCGCGGCGCAGACGCTGCCGGAACACGTTCATCGCGGTCCGGTAGAGGTAGCCGACCGGATCGTCGATGTCCGGAGACGCGCTCCCACCGCTCCCAGAGCTTCAGGAAGGCCTCCTGCATGATCTCCTCGGCTTCCTGCCGGTTCCCGGTGACGGCGCACAGGGCCGAGTAGAGCCGGGCATGCTCCGCCGCGAAGAACTCCTCGAACCCCACCGTCTCCACCGCCCCGAGATCCTCGGCGACGAGCGATGCCTCATCGTGCACCGGACGATCCACCACGCACCATGGATCCCCGAGTCGCTTCCGTGCAACGCCCGCGGGTCGGGTTGTTCAGATCTCGAGGATGTCGGCGTTCGCCGGCGGTGCGGCCGGACGCCCGTCGCCGTCCTCGAAGGCGACCTGGCGGCGCGGCGTCCGGTCGACCCGGAGCGTGAACACGTCGGGCCGGTTGTAGTGGCCGGCGGCGTCGAGGGTGTAGTGCGACGCGCGAGAGGCGTCGGGATCGACGTCGGCGAAGAGCACGCCGTACTCACGGCGCAGCGGCCCGGCCACGATCTCCCCCCTCGGATCGACGATCACGGAGTCGCCGTCGTTGAGCCACTCCTCCGGGTCGGGGTAGAGCCGGTCGCGATCGGGGAAGTCCGCGGGGACGTCGCTCGCGGCGATCGCGCAGCCGGCGCCGAGCACCCAGCACCTGCCCTCGCGGGCGATGTGCCGCATCGTCGCGATCCATCCGTCGCCCTCGTCCCAGGTCGGCGCCACGTACACGTCGACCCCCTGCGCGTAGAGCGCGAACCGGGCCAGGGGCATGTAGTTCTCCCAGCAGATCAGCGAGCCGAGCCGCCCGACCGGGGTCTCGACCACGCGCAGGCCCGCGCCGTCGCCCGGCGACCACACCATGCGCTCCGGGTTCGTCGGCACGAGCTTCCGGTGACGGTTCAGGACCGTGCCGTCGGGTCCGATCGTGACCACCGTGTTGTAGATCGTCGCCCGGCTGAACGCACCGTCGCGCTCGTGCACGCCGATCACCACCGTCGCGGCGGTGCGGCGCGCCGCGTCCTGCACCGGTTGGAGGTCGCCGGCGTCGAGGTCGATCGCGTTCGACAGCAGGCGTCCGTGGATCTCGCGCGAGAGGTCGTAGTCGTCGCCGGGGCTGAGGCGCCAGATGTACTCGGGGTAGCCGGGGAGGTACGTCTCGGGGAAGACCACGAGGGTCGCGCCGCCGCCGGTCGCCTCCTCGAGCCCGCCGAGGACACGCTCCATCGTCTCCTCGCGGTGCAGCAGCACCGGGGCCCGCTGGACGATCGCGACGCGCGAGCTCGTCATCGGCCGAGCCTACGCCCGCCCCGCCGGCGCGGCCAGCCCCGCTACCATCGAGCGATGCCCACGCGGAAGCGCGGCACCGGGGGACCCGCCTTCACCGTGCCGATGCCGCACGACCTCGCGGTGCGCAAGGGCGAACGCGACGCGTGGTGGCTCGACCTCCCCGAACGCGAGCTGCGCCTGTCCAACCTCGACAAGGTCTTCTGGCCGGAGGAGGCGATCACGAAGGGCGACGTGATCGCCTACTACGCGAACGTCGCCGACCTCCTGCTCCCCCACCTCGAGCACCGGCCGCTCACGATGAAACGGATGCCCGACGGCATCGACGGCGACGCGTTCTACGAGAAGACGGCGCCGTCGCACACGCCGGAGTGGGTGCACCGCTGCACGGTCCTGTCCGAGGACGCGAAGGCCGGCCGGATCGACTACCTCACGGTCGACGATCTGCCGACGCTGCTGTTCGTCGCGAACCTCGGCGCGATCGAGATGCATCCGCTGCACTCGCGATGCGAGGACGTGGAGCATCCCGACTACCTGTTCTTCGATCTCGATCCGTTCCCGCCGTACACCTACGAGGACGTCCTTGCCGTCGCGCGCCACATCCGCGTGCTGCTCGACGGGTTCGGCATGACCGGGCATCCGAAGACCTCGGGCGCGACGGGCCTGCAGATCTTCGTGCGGCTCGAACCCGGCTCCGCGACCTACGCGGAGGTGCGCGCCTTCGTCGGCGCGTGCGGCAGCCTGATCAAGCAGGCCGACCCCGACCGCGTGACGATGGCCTGGCGCGTGGCCGACCGCTCGGGGAAGATCTTCATCGACCACAACATGAACCGCCGGGGCGCGAACATCGCGGCCGCCTACTCGCTGCGCCCGGAGCCGCGCGCCCCCGTCTCCACGCCGCTCACGTGGGACGAGGTCGAGGCCGGCGGGTTCGAGCCGCAGGACTTCCGGATCGACAACGTGTGGGAGCGGTTCGCGTCCGTCGGCGACCTGTGGGACGGCGTGCGGACCGGGCCCGGCGGCCGATGTCGCCGCCGCGCTCGACGCGCTCGGCGTCGAGGTCGAGGAGGACGAGGAGCCGGGGCGCCTGCCCCGCACGGCGTCGCCGAGCGTCGCGACGAAGACCTCGGACGAGATCGCGCTCGCCTCGAAGGACCCCGCGCTGTTCGAGTACGTCCGCCGGCGCGAGTTCGGCCCGGCGGGCACGACCGAGCCCGCACCGGGCGACGAGGCCGGCGCCGGCAACTCGTTCGTGATCCACAAGCACCGCGCCACACGTCTGCACTACGACGTCCGTCTCGAGAAGGACGGAGGTCTGCCGTCCTGGGCCGTGCCGAAGGGCCTGCCGACCCAGAAGGGCGACAAGCGCCTGGCGGTGCAGACCGAGGTCCATCCCGCTCGAGTACGGGAGATTCGCCGGCACGATCCCGGAGGGGCACTACGGCGCCGGCGAGGTCCGGATCTTCGACGACGGCTGGTACGAGCCGATCGAATGGACCGACACGAAGGTGTCGTTCCGCCTGCACGGCCGGCGCTACCCCGGCATCGAGTTCCACTTCGTGAAGACGCGGACCGACTGGCTGGCGTTCCTCGCGTCGAACCAGACCGCGCCGATGATCGCCTCGCCGCCACGGTTCCAGCCGATGCTCGCCGAGGGCGGCTGGGATCCCTTCGACGATCCCGGATGGTGGTTCGAGCCGAAGTTCGACGGCATCCGATGCCTCGCCGAGCTCTCCACCGGGCAGACGGTGCTGCGCACGCGCACCGGCCGCGACGCCACCGCGCAGTACCCCGAGATCCACATGATCCACGAGCTCGTCGACCAGGTGAACGCGGTGATCGACGGCGAGATCGTGGCGTTCGACGAGGACGGCAAGAACTCCTTCGAGGTCCTCCAGCAGCGGATGAACCTCGCGAACCCCCGGGAGATCGACCGGGCGCGCAAGCGGATCCCGGTCGCGCTGGTGGCGTTCGATCTGCTGTGGCTCGACGGGCGCGACACGACCGCGCTCGGCCTCGAGGAACGGCGAGAGCTGCTGGACCTGGTCGTCGAACAGGACGAGCGGCTCCAGATCGTGACCCACGTCGAGGGCGACGGCGTCGCGCTGGTCGACGCGGCGCGCGCGCAGGCGCTGGAGGGCGTGGTGGCGAAACGCCGCGGCACCCCGTACGTCCCGGGCAAACGCACGGACGCGTGGCGCAAGATCAAGATCAAGAACACGCAGGACTGCGTGGTCCTCGGCTTCACGCCCGGCCAGGGGGGCCGCAGCGCGACGTTCGGCGCGCTCCTCGTGGGCGCCTACGACGGCGGGGACCTCCGATGGGTCGGCCAGGTCGGCAGCGGCTTCACCGACGGCATGCTCACGACGGTGCTCGACCTGCTTCGCCCGCTCGTGCGGCCGGACCCGCCGATCGACGATCCGGAACTGGGGCGGGTCGGCGGCGCGGTGTTCGTCCGGCCGGAGGTCGTCGTCGAGGTCGAGTTCCTGGAGATCACGAAGTCGACGCACAAGATGCGCGCGCCCGTGTTCAAGCGGCTGCGCCCGGACAAGCTCCCGGCCGACTCCGTGCTCGAGCGGTCCCGCGCGGTCCGCTGATCCGCAGCCCTCGGGTAGGCTCACCGCCCATGTGGGGACGGATCGTGTTCGGAACCGATGGATCGCCGGCGGCGACGCGCGCCGGCGAGGTCGCCGCCGAGATCGCCCGGGCCACGTCGGCGCGCCTGATCGCGACGAGCGGCACGGCGGCCGAGCCCGACGCGCCCGATCACCTCGAGGCCGCGCTCGCGGCGGCGGAGGCGGCGGGCATGCGCCGGGCGAAGATGGAGGCGGTCGCCGTGCCGGGGCGGGCGGGCGACGTGCTCGTGAGCCTCGCCGAGGAGCGCGACGCCGGCCTCGTCGTGGTGGCGCGCGGCGCCGGCCAGCAGCTGTCCGGCCTCACGCGGTGGATGGTCCGACACACCCCCTGCGACCTGTTGATCGTCGCCGGCGGGAACCGCGACCCGCACGCGCCGTACGGCCGGATCCTGATCGCGAGCGACGGCTCCGCCACCGCCGACCGGGCCGCGCGGAAGGGGTTCGACCTCGCGCGTGAGGTCCTGGCCGCCGTGACGCTGGTGTTCGTCGGGCATCCGGCGACCGGCGAGCTGGTGATGCAGGACACGATCGACGTGTACGGGCGCGGCATCGAGACCGACGTCCGGCTGCTCCAGGGCGACCCCCGCGAGGAGATCCTCCGGACCGCCGAAGCAGTCGACGCGGAGCTCGTCGTCGTGGGCAACAAGGGCCTCCAGGGTGCGAAGGGCTACCTGCTCGGCTCGGTCCCCGAGACGGTCGTGGAAGGGGCCGACCGCGACGTCCTGCTGTGCCGCACCGTCGTGCAGATCGCCTCGGAGCTCGCGCCCGGCGAGGGCGGGGTGATCGAGCGGCGCGGGGAGAAGCTCGCGGTGTTCGTGGACGAGGGCGGCGAGCAGCACCTCCTGTCGGCGCGATGCACGCACCTCGGGTGCACGGTCGCGTGGAACCCCGGCGAGCGGACGTTCGACTGCCCGTGCCACGGCTCGCGCTTCTCACGGCTCGGCGAGGTCGTGAACGGGCCCGCCGCCCGTCCGCTGCCGCCGGCGTGAGTCCCGGCGCGGTCAGGCCGCGCCGGGCTGGAACACCATCAGGTAGAGGATCGCCACCAGCCCGATCACGCCGATCGCCGTGATCACGTGCGCGCGCGAGGACCGCAGGATCTGGCCGAGCTCCTCGTCGGAGACGCGCGGCACGCCGGAGGGCCGGACCTCGCACGCTTCCTTCACCCGGCGGAAGTACGGCTTCGCGATCGCGGTCATCAGCGCGATCATCACCGCCAAGATCCCGATCGCGACCCAGATCCACCAGTTCGAGAACACCGTCAGCTTCAGGCCCAGCAGGATCCCGGTCAGCGACGATCGCGCCGATGGAGACGTACATCGGGATCGAGGTCTCACCCGACAGGCTGATCAGGTCGACGATCTTCCGCCGGTCGCGTTCGGCGCGGATCCGGTACAGGACGACCATCGACGTCCCATGGGTGCCCAGCAGCGCGAGCACCGACAGGATGTGCAGGAGGAGGATCCACTGGTAGTACATGGCGCGACAGGATACGCCCGGCCGCGCTCAGAACGGGTCGTAGCCGGCGCGGACGAGCATCGCCCTGGCCTCGCGCTCCTCGACGCCGCGGTCGAGCAGCTCGCGGTACAGGCGGATCGCGCCCAGCTGCCGGCCGCATCGCGGGCAGAACCGGGAGGCGTCGTCGAACGGCGTCGCGCACCACGGGCAGGTCGTGATCTCGATGGTGCGGTCGGCCTCCAGGCCGGCGTCCGCGAGCGCGTCGATGTAGCCCTTGCCGTAGTCCCACTGGATGTACTCGTCCTCGTGGATGTTCCACGCCGGCTCGTGCATCCGCGGCTCGCCGGTGTCGAGCATGTGCTCGAGGTTCTCGCGCAGGAGGTCCCACTCGTAGAAATGGTTCTCGCCGCAGTCCTGGCAGGCGATCACGACCCCCTTGACCCCCTGGGGGGCGAACACGCCGAACATCTTCGCGAGGTCCTGGAGGTCCGCGGCGATATCGCGGCGCTCGCGCTCCGAGAGCTCGCCGGGGCCCTCCTCGATCGGTGCTCCCTCGTTCATCCCTGTTCCTCTTCGTCGTCCACGAACCGGAGCGCCTTGAACCCCTCGGCGTACGTGCAGCCGAGTTCGCTCTGCGCCGCAAGCTCTTCGGCCCGTTTCCGGACCCAGGGCTCGGCCTCGCCGGTCCCCTGCGAGACGTGTTCGGCGAGCGCGGCCAGCTTCGTGTCCATCGTGTCGGTGATGTCGACGTAGGTGTCGGGCTCGTTCGAGGAGAGCCACAGGTTCGGCACCTCGAACGGCTCGAGGCCCTCGTCCTCGAGCTCCGGGAACATCGGCCGCGTCGGCGCATCCGGCATGACGACCGTGAGCGCGAGGAGCCCGGCCTGCTTGTGGTCCCAGTGGTTCACGTAGTTGTCGGTCCACAGCCGCGACGGGTCGGGCGCGACGATCACCTCGGGGCGCAGCCGGCGCACCTCCCGACAGACCTTCCGCCGCGTGTCCAGCGTGACCTCGAGCGTGCCGTCCACCTCGCCGAGCATCGTCACGCTCCGCACGCCCAACACGTCGGCGGCGGCGCGCTGCTCGCGCTCGCGGATCGGGCGCAGCTGTGCGCGGGTGACGCCCGGCTCGTTCGAGCCGGCGGAGCCGTCGGTGATCACCACGTAGTGCACGTCGCACCCACCGCGGGCCCAGCGCGGCGACGGTGCCGCCGCACATGAACTCGGCGTCGTCGGGATGCGCGAACAGCACGAGGGCGCTTCCGAAGCTCCGCTCCACGATCGTTGAGCCTAGCCCACGAGGCTGGCATCGACCGGATACGGTCGGGTATCGTTCCCCGCCGAGGGTTCAGCATCGCGGTTCCGCACGACGAGCAGTTCCCTCTCGGCGCCGGGAGCGCCGGAGGCCGGCGGACATGCACCCGCACCACGTCCGTCCGGGCCGAGGAAGGGGGGAACGCCGGTGGCGAACGGAACCGTGAAGTGGTTCAGCCCGGAGAAGGGCTTCGGGTTCATCCTGCAGGAGGGTGGTCCCGACGTGTTCGTGCATTTCTCCGCGATCCAAGGTGAGGGGTACCGCAACCTCGAAGAGGGGCAGGCGGTGGAGTTCGACGTCGTCGAGGGCCAGAAGGGCCCGCAGGCCGCGAACGTCCGCGTCGTGTAGATCGCGAGCGCCAGATCGACATCGGAGGGCCCGCAGATGGCGGGCCCTCCGTCACGTCGGGGCTTCTCGGCCTCGTCGATGATGGAGCGGTGACGGACCTCGCGATCGACGCGCACGGGTTGGGCAAGTCCTTCGGCACGGTTCGCGCCCTCGACGGGTTCACCCTCGGCGTGCGGACCGGCGAGGTGCTCGGGCTGATCGGGCCGAACGGATCGGGCAAGTCCACGTTCATCCGCACCGTCGCGGGTCTGCTCTCCCTCGACCGAGGAACGGTCGCCGTGCTCGGCCAACCTCCGGGACGGAGCGTGGCGAACCGGATCGGATACATGACGCAGTCCGCCGCGCTCTACGACGACCTGTCGGTGCGGGAGAACCTCTCGTTCTTCGGTCGCGTCTACGGGCTCGGCCGATCCACGGTCCGCGAGCGCACGCGGCGCTTGTCCGACCTGCTCCGCATCGACGACGAGGTGGACCGGCCGGTGCATGAGCTCTCCGGCGGTCAGCGGCAGCTCGCGAACCTCGCGTGCGCGATGGTGCACGACCCCCGACTCCTATTGCTCGACGAACCCACGGTCGGCATCGACCCCGAGCTGCGGCATCGGCTCTGGAGCGAGTTCGCCACCCTCCAGGGGACGGGCACCACGATCCTCGTGACCACCCACGTGATGGACGAGGCCGACCGTTGCGACCGCGTCGCCTTCGTCGCCGACGGGCGCGTGCTGGACGTCGGGACGGCGGACGAACTGCGCCGGCGGACCGGCGCGGGCACCGTCGAGGAGGCGTTCCTTGCGTTGCGGGGCAGGTCGGGATCGTGAACGGCGCACGGATCGGGGCGCTCGCGCTCCGGATCATCCGCACGTTCCGTCACGACCGGCGCACCCTCGGGCTGATCGTGATCGTCCCGTTGGTCGTGATGGCGCTGATCGGCTACATGGTGGGCGACACGGGGAAGGAGCCGCTTCGGGTCGGCGTCGTTCCGCCCGCCATCACGCCCGGCGGCGAGGCCGCCCCCGTCCTCGCGTTCCAGGATCAGCTCCGCCGCCGACCCGGGATCCGGGTGACCGACGTCACCTCCGAAGCGGCCGGGAGGGCCCGAGTGACGGCGGCTCGCTCGACGGGCTCGTGCTGGCCGAACCGACGGGCGTCGGACCGACCGCGTCGCTCGGTCGGATCACCGTCGTGACGCCGGGCCTTGACGTGCAGGTCGAGACGCCGCTCGCGCTCGCGGCCGCGTCGGCGGCCGCCGAGGTCCGCGGCGTGCACGTGACCCCCGGCGACCTCCCGGGCATCACCGTCGACCGCGTCTCGCTCGCCACGAACCGACGCCCGTCGACGATCAGCTATGCGGCGCCGGCGATGATCACCGTCTTCGGATTCCTCTTCACGTTCATGATCACGAGCGTCTCGTTCCTCCGCGAGCGTTCCTCCGGCACGCTGGAGCGGCTCCTCGCCTCGCCGATCCGCGCCCGCGAGATCCTCGCGGGCTACATGGTGGGGTTCGTTCCCTTCGCTTCGATCCAAGCGCTGATCGTGCTCGCATACGCGACCCTCATCCTGCACGCGCAGATCGCGGGACCGGTCTGGCTCGTGTTCGCCGTCCTCATCCTCCTCGTCGTGGGCGTCGTGAACCTCGGGATCGCACTGTCGTTCGAGGCGCGGACCGAGCTCCAGGTGATCCAGTTCATCCCGCTCGTGTTGCTGCCGCAGGTGTTCCTCTGCGGGTTGTTCTGGCCGATCCGGACGCTGTGGCCCCCGCTGCAGTGGATCTCGGCGCTCCTGCCGATGACCTACGCGGTGCGAGCGCTCCGGGAGGTGATGCTCGCGGGCGCGGGTCTCATCGATATCGCTCCCGAGCTGGCGGCGCTCGCCGTGTTCGCGCTGGCGATGATCGTGCTCGGAACCGCCGTGCTGCGGCGGCTCCGTGTCTAGGAGCGGTCGACCTCGAGGAGGCGCTGCAGCTCGGTGATCTGCTCGGCGACGGCCGCAGGTGCCGGCCCGCCGCGTCCGTCGCGGACCCGGACGGCACGGTCCGGGTCGAGGAACCCGGCGCCGTCGGGGAGTCCGTACGCCTCCCACTCCGAGGCGGTGAGGTCGCCGAGGCTCCGGCCCTCGTCCCCCAGACGCTGCAACAGCTCCCCCGTCCGGCGATGGGCGATGCGGAACGGCACGCCGCTGCGGACGAGCCCCTCGGTCAGATCCGTCGCGTACAGGCCCATCGTCCTCGGCACGCGGCCCGCATCGCCGCCTCGTCGAACCGGATCGTCCGGACGGCGCCCTCGAGGGCCGGCAGCACGAGCGCCAGCGTGTCCGCGGCGTCGAACGCCGGCTCCTTGTCCTCCTGCAGATCGCGGTGATAGCCGAGCGGCAGCCCCTGCAGGACGGCGCAGACCGTGGCGAAGTCCCCGGCGATCCGCGCGGCCTTCGCCCGGACCAACTCGGCGCTGTCCGGGTTCCGCTTCTGCGGCATCATGCTCGACCCCGTCGCGTACGCGTCGTCCAGCTCGGCCCAGCCGAGCATCGGATCCGTCCATCGAGCCAGATCGGCGGCCAGCCGGGACGCGTGCGTGGCGAGGATCGCCGCGACGGCGAGGAACTCCTGCACGACGTCGCGGTCGCTCACCGCGTCGAGCGAGTTCTCGAACGGCCGGCCGAACCCCAGCCGCCGGGCCGTCGCCGCGGCGTCCAGCCCGAGCGTCGACGTCGCGAGCGCGCCCGCGCCGAGCGGACAGACCGAGGCCCGCTCCGACCACTGCGCCAGCCGTTCCCGGTCCCGCGTGAGCGCCCAGGCGTGCGCGCACAGGTGATGCCCGAGGGTCACCGGCTGCGCCGCTCGGAGGTGCGTCGTCCCCGGCATCACGGTGGCCACGTGCTCGCGCGCGCGTTCGACGAGCGCGAGCGCCAGCCGCCGGCAGTCCTCGTCGATCGCGCCGGCGGCCTCCCGGAGCCACGACCGCAGGTCCGTCATCACGAGGTCGTTGCGCGAGCGGCCCGCGTGCAGGCGGGCGCCGAGGTCGCCGAGCCGGTCGGTCACGCCGCGTTCGATCGCCGAGTGCACGTCCTCGTCGGCGTCATCGAACGCGAACCGCCCCTCGGCGATCGCGGCGCCGACCTCCTCGAGCGCCGACGCCAGCCGATCGGCGTCGACGCCGTCGAGCACGCCGGCGTCTTCGAGGGCGCGGACGTGCGCGATCGACGCGGCGACGTCGTGCGGCGCGAGCCGTACGTCGAACGCGATCGAGCTCCCGAGCGCGTGCGCCGCCGGCGCCGGCGGCGACGAGAACCGGCCGCCCCACAGCGGCGCGCCGTCGTCGCTCACCCGCTCATCCGTTCGCCTTCGCCGCCTGCTTCGCCGCCCACACGGCCAGCGGCAGCCCCGAGAGGCGGAGGTAGCCGCGCGCGTCCGACTGATCGAACGCGTCGCCGGCCCCGTACGTCGCGAGCGACAGGTCGTAGAGCGACCCGGCCGAGCGCCGGCCGACCACCGTGCAGGTGCCCGGCTCGAGCCGCAGCCGGACGTCGCCGCTCACCGAGATCTGCGTCGCCGCGACGTACGCGTCGATCGCCTGGCGGAGCGGACCGAACCACTGGCCGTCGTAGACCAGCTCGGCCCACCGCGCCTCGATCCCCGGCTTGTGGTGCGCCACGTCCCGCTCGAGCGTGAGGTCCTCCAGCGCCCGGTGCGCCAGGATGATCGCGAGCGCGCCCGGCACCTCGTACAGCTCGCGGCTCTTGATCCCGATCCGGCGGTTCTCGATCATGTCCACGCGGCCGAAGCCGTAGGCGCCGGCGCGCGCGTCGAGCGCGCGCACGATCGCCGGCAGGTCCATCGCCTCGCCGTCGACCGACACCGGGACCCCGCGCTCGAACCCGATCTCGATCTCCGCGGGCTCCTGCGGCCGCGCCGCCGGCGCGGCCGTCCGCTCGAACGCATCCTCCGGTGGCGCGACCCAGGGATCCTCGAGCGGACCGCATTCCACCGTGCGGCCCCAGAGGTTCTGGTCGACGGAGTACGTCGTCGCGACCGACGGGACCGCGATCCCCCACTCCTCGGCCAGCGCGAGGGCCTTCTCGCGCGCGATGCCGGCGTCGCGGATCGGCGCCACGATCGACAGGTCCGGGGCGAGCACGGAGAACGACACCTCGAACCGCACCTGGTCGTTGCCCTTGCCGGTGCACCCGTGCGCGAGCGTGCCGGCGCCCACCTCGCGCGCGACGCGGACGATCTCCTCGGCGATGCACGGCCGCGCGAGCGCCGACACCATCGGATACGCCCCTTCGTAGAGCCCGTTCGCGACGATCGCCCGGGTCAGGAAATCGGCCGCGAACCGCTCGACCGCGTCGATGACCCGCACGTCGGCCGCGCCCGCGTCGCGACCGCGCTCGAGGATCGCGTCGAAGTCCTCCCGTTGCCCGACGTCCACGACGACCGCGTGCACCTCGTAGCCCCGCTCGGCCAGCCACCGGATCGTGACCGACGTGTCCAGCCCGCCGCTGTAGGCGAGCACCGCCTTGTCCGTCATCGGGTCCTGCCTTCCGTGATGTCCGCCAGGGCCGACTCGAGGTCGGCCGCCCGCACGCCTTCGTTGCCCAGGATCAAGATCGTGTCGTCGCCGGCGATCGTGCCGGCCACCTCGGCCAGCCCGGCCCGGTCGAGGCCCTCGGCGAGCGCCGCGGCCGCGCCGGGCGGCGTCCGGACGAGCAAGCCCGCGTCGGTGCGCCGCAGCGACAGCGCGAACTCGTCGAGGAGCCGCTTGAGCGGGCCGACCGGTGCGCGGCCGTTCGCGCCGCCGGGCACGACGTAGCGCATCCCCTCCGGACCGTGCACCCGCGCGAGGCCGAGCTCCTCGATGTCGCGGCTGATCGTCGACTGCGTCGCCTCGATCCCGCGCGCCGCGAGCCGCTCCCGGATCTCGCCCTGGCTCCCCAGGCGCTCCCGGTCGACGAGGTCGAGGATCGCCGTCTGGCGTCGCGACTTCACCGCCCCGTTGCCGGCGCTCATGCCGCCGCCTCCGCGAGCGCCTCGGCCATCGCCTTGGCCGCCACGTCGACCTCGCCGGCGTCGATCGTGAACGGCGGCGTGAACCGGACGACGCCGGGCCCGGCCGTGGACGCCAGCACACCGCGCTCGCGCAGCCCGTGGACGACGGTCGTCGCGTCGAGACCCTCGGCGACCTCGAACCCGATCAGCAGGCCGCGGCCGCGGATCTCGCGGAGCGATCCCGCCGGCGCCAGCCGCTCGACCTCGCGGCGCAGGAGCGCGCCCATCGTCCGCACCTCCGCGAGGAGACCGTCGCGCTCGATCACGTCGAGCACGCTGAGCGCGGCCGCGCACGGCACCGGCCCGCCGCCGAACGTCGAGGCGTGCTCGCCCGGCTCGAACGAGAGATCGGCCCGCGCGACGAGGGCGCCGATCGGCAGGCCGCCGCCGAGCGCCTTCGCCAGCGACGCGACATCCGGCCGGACGCCCGCCAGCGAGATGCTCAGCCACTCGCCGACGCGGCCGGCGCCGGCCTGGACCTCGTCCACCGCCAGCAGCGCGCCGGCCGCGTCGCATCGATCGCGGACGCCGCGCAGGTAGCCGGTGCTGAGCGGGACCACCCCGCCCTCGCCGAGGACCGGCTCCAGGAACACGGCGCCGACGTCGCCGGGCGCGAGCGCCTCGTCGAGCGCCGCCAGGTCGCCGGGCGGCACGAACCGGAACCAGTCCACGAGCGGTTCGAACGGCGCGCGCTTCGCCGGCTGGCCGGTGGCCGCGAGGGTCGCCATCGTCCGGCCGTGGAACGAGCCGTCGAGGACGACGATCGCCGGACGTCCTGCGCGCAGCCCGTGCTTGCGGACCAGCTTCAGCAGCGCCTCGTTCGCCTCCGCCCCGGAGTTGCAGAAGAACACGCGCGCGTCCTCGATCGGCACGAGCGCCGCGAGCCGGTCCGCGAGGTCGGCCTGCGGGACGGTCGCCACGAGGTTCGAGGTCATGCCGATCGTCCGCGCGGCCCGCTCCACGGCCTCGACCCACACCGGGTGGCAGTGCCCGAGCGACAACGCGCCCAGCCCGCCGATCAGGTCGAGGTAGGAGCGGCCGGCGTCGTCCCAGACCCGCAGGCCCTCGCCGCGCACGAGCGTCACCGGGTACCGCGCGTACGTGGGCATCACGGCGGGCTCGTCGATCACGAGGGCGCTCCCGCGTCCGGCGTGATCATCGTGCCGACGCCCTCCGGCGTGAACAGCTCGAGCACCAGCGAGTGCTCGACGCGTCCGTCGACGAGGTGGACGCGGTCGACGCCCGCCGCGAGCGCCCGCGCCGCGCTCTCGAGCTTCGGGATCATGCCGCCGTCGACGACGCCGTCGGCCGCAAGCAGCTCGAGGCACTGCCGCGCCGAGAGCTCCGACAACAGCTCGCCGTTCGGGCCGACCACACCCGGGACGTCGTTCAGGTAGACGAGCTTCTCGGCGCCGATCGCCATCGCCAGCTCGCTCGCGACGACGTCGGCGTTCACGTTGTACGCCTGGCCGACCTCGTCCAGCGCGATCGACGCGACGACCGGCACGAACCGCTCGGCCAGCAACGTCGACAGGACGTGCGCGTCGACGTGCACGACCTCGCCGACGAAGCCGAGGTCCGGGCCCTCGGACTTCCGGGCGAGCAGGAGCCGTCCGTCCACGCCCGAGAGGCCGACCGCGTCGACGCCGCCGGCCACGAGCGAGCCCACCACCTCGGTGTTGAGCTTGCCGGCCAGCACCATCGTGGCCACGTCGAGCGTCTCGGCGTCCGTGACGCGGAGCCCGTCGACGAACGTCGTCTCGATCCCCAGCCGCGCGGACATCTTCGTCACCGCGGGCCCGCCGCCGTGCACGATCACCGGCCGGATGCCGACCGACTGGAGCAGCCCGACGTCCTGCGCGAACGACGCCGCCAGGCCGACCGAGTCCATCGCGGCGCCGCCGTACTTCACGACGATCGCCTTGCCCTGGTGCGCCCGCATGAACGGCAGCGCCTCGAGCAGCGTGCGCGCCTTCGCGACCGTGCGCTCGCGGATCTGCGGCGGCAGGGCGGGCACGCTCACGTCGTGTACTCCCCGTTGATCCGCACGTACTCGTAGGACAGATCGCAGCCGAACGTCCGCGACCGTCCGGGGCCGTCGCCGACGCGCACGCGGATCGTGAACTCGTCCGACGCCATGGCGCGGCGCGCGTCCGCCTCCAGCGCGCCGTCGGCGAAGTACGACGGCGGGATCGTGCCGCGCTCCACGAGGTGCGCATCGCCGATCCACACGTCCACGCCCGCCGGGTCGAGGTCGACGTCGGCGGCGCCGACCGCCTGGAGGATCCGGCCGGGGTTCGGATCGCCGCCGAACGCCGCCGTCTTCACGAGCGGCGAATCGACCACCGCCCGCGCGAGCGCCCGGGCCGCGCCGTCGTCGGCGGCCCCGTCGATCTCGGCGATGAGGACCCGCGTGCCGCCCTCGGCGTCGCGGATCAGCTGCGCGACGAGGGCGTCCGCGACCTCCCCGACGGCCGCCGCGAGCGCGGCCCAGGAGGCCGAGCCCGGCACGACCGGCTCCTCGCCGGCGGCCCCGCTCGCGAAGAGCAGGACGGTGTCGTTCGTGCTGGTGCACCCGTCGACCGACAGGTCGTTGAACCGGGGCTTGAGCTCGGCCTGCGCGAGCGATCGCAGGTCGGACGCCGCGACCCGCGCGTCGGTCGTGAGGAAGGTCAGCATCGTGGCGAGGTTCGGACTGATCATCCCGACGCCCTTGGCCGCCCCGCCGACGCGGATCCCGCCGGCGCTCGCCGTCGCCGACTTCGGCACGGTGTCGGTCGTCATGATCGCGCGTTCGAAGCCCTCGCCGCCGTCGGAGGCGAGCGCTCCGATCAGGCGTGGGAGCGCCTCGATCATCGGCGTCACGTGGAGCGGCTCGCCGATCACGCCGGTCGAGCACGGCAGCACGTCGAGGGGATCGACCCGCAGCAGCGCGGCGGCGGCCGCGCTCGTGGCCGCCGCGTCGTCGAGACCGCGCAGGCCGGTGCCGGCGTTCGCCTGGCCGCTGTTCACGAGGACGGCGCGTCCCCGGCCCTCGGCGAGCCGCCGGCGCCCGAGCACCACCGGGGCGGCCGCCATCGCGTTCGTCGTGAACAGCCCGGCCGCCGTCGTGCCGGGGTCGCCGATCAGCAACGCCAGATCCGGCCGGCCGCTCGGCTTCAGGCCGGCCGAGATCCCGGCCGCGCGGAAGCCGTTGGGGAAGGTGACCCCCGTGCTCACGGGTACACCGCCGTCGTCGGGAGCGCGGTCGCCTCGTCCAGCCCGTGGACGAGGTTCGCGTTCTGGATCGCCTGCCCGGCGGCGCCCTTGATCAGGTTGTCGATCGCCCGACGATCACGACCGCCGTGCCCGACCGGAGATCCGCGACGGCCTGCAGCTCGATCAGCGTTCGTGCCGCGCGTGCGCTTCGCGTCGACCATGCCGCCGGGCGCGAGGACCCGGACGAACGCGCGTCCTCGCGTACGCGGCGCGCAGCGCCTCGGTGAGCGCCTCGTCGTGCTCGCGCCGTCCTGCGCAGGCGCAGGTAGCACGTCGTGACCACGCCGCGGACGGCCGGGACCAGGTGCGGCGCGAACAGCACGCGCGGCATCGGCGCCGCTCGCGAGCTCGAGCCCGCGCTCGATCTCCGGCGTGTGCTGGTGCCTCGGCACGCGGTACGGGCGGATCGAGCCGTCCGTCGCGGCGAACGACGTCGCCTCGGTGACCCCGCGGCCGGCGCCCGAGATGCCGGTCTTGCCGTCGACCACGGATCGCGCTCGGCCTCGACGAGCCCCGCGTCCAGCAGCGGCGCGCAGCCCAGGATCGCCGGCGTCGCGAAGCAGCCCGGGGCTCGCCACGAGCTTCGCGCCCAGCAGCCGATCGCCGAACAGCTCCGGCAGCCCGTAGACGGCCTTGCCCAGCCAGGCCGGCGACGGATGCTCGAAGCCGTACCAGACCGGGTAGTCCTCCGCCGCCAGCCGGTGATCGCCCGACAGGTCGATGACGGTGCAGCCGGCCTCCAGCAACGACGGCGCGACCAGCGGCGCGCCGCCGCCGTTCGGCAGCGCGCAGAACACCAGCTCGGCCTCGGCCGCGATCGCCTCCGGCTCGATCGCCAGCAGCTCCGCCGGACCGAGCCCGGCCAGATGCGGGTGCACGTCCCAGCGCCGACCCCGCCGAGCGAGCCGGCGCCCAGGTAAGTCACCTCGAAGGCGGATGCGCGTCGAGCAGGCGCACCAGCTCGCCGCCGGAGAACCCGAGGCGCCGAGCACCGCCGTTCGGATCGTCCGCATGACGCATGATTATGCAGATGATGGGTAGAAACGTCACATCGCAGAAGACTGCGCGAGGCGGCGCTCAGCGGCAGGCGAGGCGCCAGGGACCGAGCGCCAGGTGCTTCTTCAGGAAGTTGAAGTTCCGGGCGTTCGCCCGCGGGCAGAACGACGAGATCGGCAGCGAGTACTCGACGCCGAACACCGGCTTGCCGGCCTCCACGAACCGCCGGAGCTTCCCGCACTCGTGCGTACTGGAAGCACTGCTCGTTCAGCGCCGCGTCGAAGTACGGCAGCAGGCGTCGGGATCTGATCCAGGTCGTTCTTCAAGAACGCGGCCAAGCCCCGGTCGGTGAGCCTGGCTCGGCGAGGAACACGTTGTACCGGAGCTGGTCGGCGGGCGGTCAGGTCGAACCCCGTCCCGTCGTTCGTGTACGCGTCGACGTTGTCGAACTCCACGCCGTCGAACCCCTTGCGCGCGCATCGCTGGATCCGCGCCGCGCATCAGCGGCCGCAGGATGTCCAGGCGCCGGATGTCGAGCCAGCGCTCCCCCGGCCACCCGCCGTCCGGCTTGCCCTTCACGACCGCGGGGAACCGCTTCGCGTCGGGACGCCAGTTCTCCCAGGTGCCGGCGCTGATGTAGCACACGACGTGCATCCCGCGGGCGTGCATCGTCCGCACGAGCGACCGCGGCGTGTCGAACGCGTCGATGTCGTACATCTGCACGTCGAGCAGCGCGCGAGACCGGCGGCGGGTTCTGGAGCTGCCACTGCCACGAGACGCTGGAGCGGCGGATGCCAGCATCCGGGGCACGGAACCCGGCGAGGCAGCGCGGCCGTGGCCGCGTGGGCGCGAGCCGGCGGACGTGGACGCGGCGGCGGTGCCGCACGACCGGCGCCGCCATCGCGGCGATCACCGCGACCGCGGCGAGGCCGGCGCGGAGCGAGGCTCGCAGACGCATCCGCCCAGTATGCGCCGCCGGCGCTCAGCCCACGACCGAGAGGTTCGGCTCCGACGGTTCCGCGGCTCGGACGAGGGATCGGGCGCGCTGCACCTGGGCACGCGAGATCGACCCGCGCGCCTTCCCCAGCTGGGAGCGGAACTCGTCGGCGCCGTTCGTCAGCATCACGGCGGCCTTCTGGAACCGGTTCTCGACGACCGACTCGAGGACGTCGAGCACCGCGGTGACCTCGCTCAGGCTGGCCTGCACACCGGCGGCGTCGCCGTAGCGGCGGACCAGCGCGTAGAGGAACAGCACGATCGGCAGCGCGCTGGAGTAGGGCACGATCACGACACCCTTGCCGAACGCGTCGGCGTGCACGCGCTTCAGCGACGCGTACACGGCGTCGGGCACCGCCGCCACGGCGATCGGCGCCGTGATCGCGGGGTCGAGGTACTGCGCCACCTCCTTCACGCGGATGGCCGTCGCGCGCTCGACGGCGCGCGCGCACGCGTCCCGTTCGACCGGGTCGGTGGCGGCCTCGAGCGCCTCGACCTCGGCGAGCGCGGTCCATTTCGAGTCGATCGGCAGGCGACGCCCGTCGGGCAGCACCAGCCCGAACTCGACCACCTTGCCGTTCACGCGGACGTCCGTGGCCAGCATGTCGGGCGGCAGCTCGGCGAGGTGCTGGCGCAGCAGGTGCTCGCCGGCCCGGCCCTTCCCGGCGCCGCCCGCCAGGACCGTGGCGAGCCGCCGAACGACGTCGCGCTGTTCCTGATCGGTCATGCGGCGCTCCTGGTCCCGGGTGCGCAGCTCCTCGAGCGCCCGCCGGGCGCCGTCGAGGCCCTGCCGCAGCTGCTCCGAGGAGAGCTCGCGCTGCGCGCCCTGATCCGCGATCCGGCGGAGCTCCGCGGCCTGCACCTGCACCTGGTGTTCGAGGCGCGCCGTGGTGGCGTCCGCACCGGCCACGTGCCGGCGGCGGGCGAGCGCCGCGCCGCCGAGCGCGCCCAGCACGAACACGAACACGACCATCAGCCATGCGTCGCTCTGCATCTGCCGCTCCTTCGGGGAAGGGTCGCTCGGACGCTAGCCCTCGCCTCTGACATCCGAGCGGCCTCGAAGTGGCAGGATGCCCGGATGACCGACGGCATCCTCGCCGCGGACGGCGATCTCACGATCCGGCTCCTCCGCAACGAGCCCGAGGACATCTCCGCCGTGACGCGGTGGCGCGCCCGTCCGCACGTCCACGAATGGTGGGATCCCGACGAGGAGCCGCCCGGCTACGACGAGGTCGCGACGCGCTACGGCGGCCGGACCCACCCGTCCTCGCCGACCACGCCGTGCATCATCGAGCTCGACGGCCGGCCGATCGGCTACCTCCAGTTCTACCGGTGGTGCTCGTGGCCGGACGCCGCGCGCGAGCTCGACGTCGACTTCGACGCGGACACGTACGGCCTCGACGTGCTGATCGGCGAGCCCGACCAGATCGGGACGGGCGTGGGCAGCCGTGCGGTGGCGCTCCTGTCCACGTACCTCGAGACCGAGCGCCGGGCGTCGTGGGTGTCGCTGACCACCGAGGAGACGAACGTCCGCGCGCAGCGCGCCTACGAGAAGGCGGGCTTCGTGAAGGTTCGGAAGGTGCTCGACACGGACACGCGCGGCGGCGAGCGCGTCCGCAGCTGGCTGATGGAACGCCGCCGCCCCGCGTAGCCTGCCGCCATGCCCGCGCTCGGCGATCTCGACCGCGGCCTGATCCGCCGCCTCCACGACGAGGAGCTCGCGCGCTTCCGCGACGCGCATCCCCGGTCGCTCGCCCTGCTCGAGCGCGCGCGGGCCCACATGCCGAACGGCACGCCGATGGCGTGGATGGCCTCCGACAACGAGCAGCCGATCTACATCGACCGGGGCGAGGGCGCGTCGTTCACCGACGTCGACGGCTCCACGTACGTCGACTTCAACGCGAGCGACATGTCGGCGTTCTGCGGCCACGCGCCGCCGCCGATCGTCCGCGCCGTCCAGGAACGGGCGGCCCGCTCGACGCAGTTCCTGCTGCCGACCGAGGAGTCGATCGGGTCGCCGAGGAGCTCGCGCGTCGCTACCCGCGCCAGACCCACTGGCAGTTCACGCTGTCGGCGACGCAGGCGAACACCGAGGCGATCCGCCTGGCGCGCGCCGTCGACCGGCCGCGAGCTCGTGCTGCTGTTCGTCGGGCCACTACCACGGCCACTTCGACGAAGGGCTGATCGACGTGGAGGACGGGCGCCAAGTGCCGGTGCAGCGCGGGCTCGCCGTCCGGTGACCGGCGCCGTCCGGATCGCGGAGTTCAACGATCCGGACGGGCTCGAGTCGGCGCTTGCGCCGCGACGACGTCGCGCTCGTGCTCACCGAGCCCGCGATGACGAACATCGTCCACTTCGTCGAGCCCGAGCCCGGATGGCACGAGCAGCTTCGCGGCGCACGGCGACGCACGGCACGCTCCTGGCGCTCGACGAGACGCACACGCACATCGTGGGGCCCGGCGGCGCGACCGGGCGGTGGGGCCTGGAGCCCGACATCCTCACGATCGGCAAGGCCGTCGCCGGCGGGGTGCCGATGGGCGCCTACGGCGTGACGCTCGGCGCTGGCCGGGCACCTGGACGTCGCCGAGAACATCGCGACCGGCGGGACGCTGTTCGGCAACCCCCTGTCGGCGGCCGCCGCGGTGGCGGCGCTCACGGAGGTCCTCGTCCCCGAGGCCTACGCGCACACGGCCGCCCTCGGCGGCGTCCTCGCCGACGGCATCGAAGCCGCGATCGCCGCGGCACGGGTCTGCCGTGGACCACCTACCGGTTCGGCCCGCGCGCGGGCCAGTGGTACGGGCCGAAGCCGCGCACCGGCGGCGACGCGTACGCGATGACCGATCCGGAGCTCACCGCGTTGCTCCGGATCTGGATGGCGAACCGCGGGATCTGGGAGGCCCTGCCCGGCGCGGGGCCGACCGTGCCGGTGCCGGCCGAACGCGGCCGACGTCGACCGGTACGTGGCCGCGCTACGCCGAGCTCCTGGCTCGGCTCGCGACCTGAGGGATACTGCGGCCATGGCCGAGCACCCGATCCCGCTGCTGCGCGCCGCCGGCACGTACCGTGAGGTCGGCGGCGCGATCGGCGAGGCGTGCGCCGACACGATCGCCCGCGAGGTCGACGGCGGCGCATGGACGATCCCGTCCGGCAGGACCGTCGCCGAACAGCTCGCGCTGGCCGATCGGTACGCGGCGCCGACGCGCGCCGCGATGCCGTGGATCTTCGAGGAGCTCGAGGGCTGCGCGGACGGCGCCGGCGTCGATCCGCGCGCCCTCTGGGCCTGCTGCATCGAGGAGATCTGGTACGAGCCGCGCGTGGCCGGCCGCCCGGGCGCGGCGATCGCCGGGCGGTGCAGCGACCTCGTGGCCGTGCCCCCGGCGACCGCGGACGGCCACGTCCTGACGGCGCACAACAACGACATGTCGCGCCGCTACCAGCACGACCTCGTCGCGATCGAGCGGACCTGCGGCGAGGACCCGACGGTCCTCACGATCGGGAACGGGATCTGGATCAGCACCGGCTGGAACGACGCCGGCCTCAACCTCACCGGCAACGAGCTGAGCCCGAACGACGAGCGCATCGGCATCCCGCGCGAGATCCAGGTCCGCGCGATGCTGCGCGAGCGCACGATGCGCGGCATGCTCGACGTCGCGCTGCACCCCGATCGCGCGTCGTCGTACAACAACGTGCTCGTCGACGCGCTCGGCGAGGTCGCCAACGTCGAGGGATCGGCCACCGACGCGGCCGTGGTCGGGGCGGACGCGCACGGCCACCTGGTCCACACGAACCACTACGTCTGCGACCCGATGCTCCGCTACGAGGGCGATCCCGAGTACGCGGTGCTGTCGCAACGGCGCTACGCGCGGGCGGCGCAGCTGCTCGCCGGGGCGCCCGACGGCTCGGTCACGATGGAGCTGCTCCATTCCTTCCTGCAGGATCACGAGGGCGCGCCGGACTCGCTCTGCCGGCACGAGGCGCCGGGCCGCACGTCCGTCACCGCGTTCTGGTGCGTGGCCGACATGACCGACGGAGCGATCCGGTTCGGGCGCGGGAACCCCTGCGACTCCGAGGTGCAGGAGTACCGGTTCGGAGCGGAGGCCGCGTGAGCCCGCTCGGCTGGCTGGCGGCGCTGCTCCTGCTCGCACTCCTCCTCGCACTTGGGGCGACGCTGTTCGTCGTCCTGACCGAGGGCCGGTTCGGTGGCCGGCGGCTGGTCGAAGCCGTGTACGACCGCGCCGGGCCGAGGCTCTTCGCGCGGGAGACCGACGCCGGCCGCTGGCGGGTGCTCGCCGGCGACCTCGGGCTGCGACCGGACGCGACGTCGCTCGACGTCGGCTGCGCCACCGGCGACCTCGTGCTCTCGTGGGCGGCGTTGGAGGGGTTCCACGGCGTGGCCGTCGGGATCGATCGCTCGCGGCCGATGCTCGAGGTGGCCGAGAAGCTCGCCGCCGACGCTGGCCTCTCGCACGCGACGCGCTTCCTCGAGGCCGACGTCGACGGCGGCCTGCCCGTCCCCGACGGCGCGGTCGACACGATCACGTGCCTCGGCGTGCTCGAGGTGGTCCGCCGGCCCGACGCGCTCGCGGCCGAGCTCGCCCGCGTCCTGGCGCCGGGCGGGCGGCTCGCGGTCTCGCTCTACCGGCGAGCGCCGGCGGGGGTGCGAGCGCTCGACTTCGACGGCTACGTGTCGCTGCTCCGCCCGCTCGGGTTCGACGCGTTCGAGGCCCGGCCGTGCCGGCGCCACCACGACGTCGTCCTGGCGACCCGGGTCGCGACCTCGCCCTAGGCGAGCGCCGCTCGAACCGCGTCGATCCCAGACCAGATCATCCCATGTGCTTGCCATCGCGCCCGCCTCGCCTCTAGGATTCTATTTGCTTAGGCTAAGCAAATAGAAGACAGGCAGACACAAGCGGATAGCGATGCCGTCGTCGAGGCGAACTTCCCCAGCGCGAGAGGTCGAGGCCGTCGCGGATCGGTTGCATGCCGCGGCCCTGCACCTGTTGCGTCGCCTGCGAACGGAGGACGACGCCCTCGGCGTCTCCCCTCCCCGGCTGTCGGCGCTCTCCGTCGTCGTGTTCGGCGGTCCGCTCGGGATCGGCGCGCTCGCGGCGGCGGAGGGCGTGTCCGCTCCGACGATGACGCGGTTGGTCGACGGCCTCGAACGTGACGGGCTCGTGCGGCGCGGCCCGGACCCCGCCGACGCGCGCGGCGTCCTCGTACGCGCCACCCCGAAGGGCAGCCGGATCCTCACCGCCGGACGTCGCCGGCGGGTGCAGGCGTTGACGGCCGGCCTGGCCGCGCTCTCGCCCGAAGAACTCGCCGCGATCGCGCGCGGCGCCGAGCTGATCGAACGCGTGACCCGCGGCACCCGCGAGACGTAGCGAGATCTAACGTCTGGCTCGGACCCGGACCCCGCCTTCCACACGATCGTCGGCGAGCGGAGCGCCTCGATGTCCTCGGTCGGATCGGCGTCGTACAGGACCAGATCGGCCGCGAACCCCGGCGCGACGCGGCCGATGTCCGGCACGCGAAGGAGCTCGGCGCCGTTCGCGGTGCCGGCGACCATCGCCGCCAGCGGCGACATGCCCCAGTCCACCATGGCGATCAGCTCGTTCGGGCCGTTGCCGTGCGGGTTGTAGGGCGTGCCCGCGTCGGTGGAGCACACGTGCCGCACGCCGGCCCGCAGCGCCCGCGTGTGGCTCACCCGCGCGTCGTCGACCAGGGAGAGCGCCTTCTCCACGGCGTACGCCGGCACCGAGCTCTGGTGCTCGACGATGCCGATCATCGCGCTGAGCGTCGGCCCGCGGAACGTGCCGCGCGCGGCCATCTCGCGCGCGATCGCGGTCGTGGTCTGCATGCGCGTGCTCGATCGAGTCGACGCCGGCCAGCACCGCCTGCATGATCCCCTCCGCGCCGATCGCGTGCGCCGCCACGCCGCGCCCCCACGAGTGCGCCTCGTCGACGGCGGCGCCGAGCTCCTCGGGCGTGAACGCGGTGAACGTCGCGCCGATCCCGGGCGTGAGCACGCCGCCGGTGGCGACCACCTTGATCGCGCGAGCGCCCGCGCGGATCTCCTCCCGAACCGCGGTCCGCACCGCGTCGGCCCCGTCGACCTCCCGCCCGATGCCGATGTTGTGCCCGTGGCCGCCGGTGATCGTGAGCGCACGACCGGCGGCGACGACGCGTGGCACCGGGAACGCGGCCCTCCTCGATCGCCCCCGCCAGGTCGATGATGCCGACGCCGCCGAGGTCCCGCACCGTCGTCACGCCGCGGTCGAGATGCTTGCGGGCGTTGACGGTCCCCTTGATCGCGCCGAGGGCCGGCGTGAGCGCGGCCGCCTCGCCGGCGAAGTCGGCGGCGCCGTCGAAGCACAGGTGGACGTGGCAGTCGATCAACCCCGGGGTCAGCGTCCGGCCGTGCCCGTCCACGGCGCTCGCGGCGGCGGCCTCCCGCGGCGCCCGCACGTGCGGGCCCTCCCACGCGATGCGGTCGCCCTCCACGAGCACGCCACGGCGCCGGCGCACGCGGGCGCCGTCGAACAGCGTGACGTCCGAGACGTAGAAGGCGCGCACGTCAGCTGAGCCAGGGCGGGACGAGGGCCCGCCCGTCCTCGAACTCGATCTGCGTGCCGGCGAGCATCGTCACCGTGAGGGTGACCCCCTCGGCGCCCGCGTCGAGGTGGTGCCAGATCCCGGTCGGCACGAACGCCGAGTCGCCCGCCTCCAGCTCGTACACCTCGTCGCCGAGGTGGAACGTGCAGGTCCCGCGCTCGACCGCGAAGACGTCGATGTGGTCGTGGCGATGCTTCGGGAGCCCGCCGCCCGGAGGCACCTCCGTGCGGAACAGGCCGGCGTCCGTCGCGCCGCGGGCCGGCGCCGCGAGGCTCGTGACGGTGTTCCCCATCGAATCGAACGATGGGGTGTTCGTGGGCGCGTTCGACGGCCATCACGTCCTCCTCCTCCGGGTCCTGCACGGACGACGGCGCATCATCGCACGCAGACGCCCGGAGAGGCCGCCCGTGTAGGCTGGGCTCCCACGGTTCCGAGGAGGCCCGCGATGCTGGTCGGCGACATCATGCGAACGGACGTGAAGACGGCGGACGGGGACGACACGTTCGCCGACGTGGCGAAGATGATGCGCGCGAACGGCATCTCCTCCGTGGTCGTCCTCGAGGAGAAGCAGAAGCTCTCCGGCATCGTCACCGAGCGCGACATCGTGAACCTCGTCGCGGCCGGCGGCGATCCGCATTCGGTGAAGGTCGCGCACGGCATGACGCGGCGGAACCTCGAGACGATCGGGTCGAAGGCCGACATCGCCGAGGCGGCGGACCGGATGGTCTCGCTGAACATCCGCCACCTCCCGGTGGTGGACAAGGGGAAGGTCGTCGGCATCCTCTCGATCCGCGACCTCACGAAGTGGGCGGCCGAGGAGCTCTCGGGCGGCCACGAGATGCCGGACATCGCCCGGTCGCAGAAGGCGCTCAAGGCGGCGAGCGAGCTGCAGAAGCAGCGCCGTCTGGGCTAGGGAGGACCTTCCTCCGCCGCGCGCCGGAAGGCGTCGTGCGGCCGCTCCAGCGATCCGAGCTGCGCCAGATCGCGCGGGAACAGCAAGGCCACCGTCCAGTCGAGCGCGATCCGGACCTTCCGGCCGATCGTGGGCATGTACAGCAGGTGGTAGCTCCGGTGCAGGAACCAGGCCGGGAACCCCGTGATCTTGATGCCCATCGGGTCCGCGACACCTTTGTAGTTCCCGAGCGAGCAGAGCATGCCCTTGTTCCGGTACCGGAACGGCTCGAGCGCACCGCCGCGCAGCGACGCCGCGACGTTCGCGGCCAGGCGACGCGCCTGCCGGAGCGCGTGCTGCGCGGTCGGCGGCGAGAAGCCGTTGGCTGCGTTCGTGTCCGGCACCGCGGCGGCGTCGCCGGCGGCCCAGGCATCCTCGACGCCCTCGATGCGGAGCATCGGGTCGACGCGCACGCGGCCGCGCTCGTCGACCGGCAGCCCGCTCTCGTGTGCGAGCGAGGTCGGCAGGACGCCGGCGGCCCACACGACCGTCTCCGCCGGCACCCGCTCGCCGGTCGACAGGTGCACCGCATCGTCCTCGACGGAGGCGAGCTGGGTCTCGGTGCGGATCTCGATCCCCCGCCCCCTCAGGAGCTTCGTCGCGTAGCCGGCGAGCCCCGCATCCAGCTCCGGCAGGATCCGCGGGCCGGCTTCGATCATCATCCATCGGAGGTCGGCCGGGCGGATGCGCCGGTACGCGCGGGTCGCGGCGCGGCCGAAGTCCTCCAGCTCACCGAGCGCTTCGATCCCGGCGAACCCGGCGCCGACGAACACGAACGACAGCGCGGCTCGACGAGCGTCGGGATCGGTGAGCTCGTTCGCGGTGTCCAGCTGGGAGAGCACGCGGTTGCGGAGGTAGATCGCCTCGGCGACCGTCCTGAACCCGACCGCGTGCTCGGCGAGACCCGGGATCGGCAGCACGCGCGCGCGCGAACCGGCGCCGAGCACGAGCACGTCGTAGGGCACGTCCTCGGTGCCGCCGGCGCCGAACCGCACGTGCACGACCCGCGCGGGGTGGTCGATCCGCGTGGCCTCACCCACGATCAGGTCGGTGTGGTGGAGCACGAGACGCAGGGGCACGACCACGGCGCGTGGATCGATCAGGCCGCTCGCCACCTCGGGCAGGAACGGCTGGTACTGCATGTAGTTCTCGGGGTTCACGAGGATCAGCCGGTGCTCGGTCCCGCGGAGCAGCCGCTCCAGGTGCAGCGCGGTGTACATCCCCACGTACCCGCCGCCGACGATCGCGATCCTCGTCACGACGCGAGGCGTTCGATCGTCTCGGGCAGCTCGCGCAGATCCGGGATCGCCGCGTCGGGCTCGGCGAGCTGCTCGGGCGTCGGCGCATCCGGCGCCTCGCCGCGCAGGACCCACACCGTCCGCATGCCGGCGCCCTTCGCGGGACGGACGTCGTAGTCGAGCCGGTCCCCCACCATGACGGTCCGCGCCGGATCGGCGCGAGCCGTACGGATCGCGTGCACGAACAGGGCCGGGTCGGGCTTGCTCAATCCGAGGTCGTCGGAGACACCCCAGACCTCGAAGCTCGGCACGAGCCCGTCGCGCGCCATCGCCGTGCGCACCTGGCTCGGCTGGTTCGCGATCACGCCGAGCCGGTACCCGGCGGCGGCGAGGGCCTCGATGCACGGCCGGACGTCGTCGTGCAGCGCGTCCGGTGGGTACTGCCAGTGTGCCGATGCCCGGCGTTCGAGGTCGTGCATGTCCGCGTCCTCGCCGACGAAGCGGACGGCGAGCCGTCGCCGGAACGAGTCCGATTGCGCCGCCCGGCACGCCGCGTACTCGGCGTCGAACGCCTCGTCGGTGAAGACCGCCCCGGACTCCCGCAGCGCACGGCGCCACGCCTCGGCGTAGACCCCGTCGTCGTAGAGGACGCCGCCGATATCGAGGAACACGACGTCGATCGAGCCCGGCATCCGGGCAGCCTACCGAGCCGGATGCGGCGCCCGGGCGCGCAGCTCGTCCACGACCTCGCGGGGCGTCGTGCAGACGCCGAGCCGGAACCCGTACCGCGCGCCGTGGCAGTCCGAGGCCCCGGTCGGCACGAGGTCGAGCCGCTCGGCGAGCCGCCGGTACGCGGCGCGCTGCTCTTCGTCGTGATCGGGATGGTCGACCTCGAGGCCGGCCATCCCGGCCGCCGCCATCCGCTCGATCAGCTCCTGCGGGACGGCCTCCTCGCCCCGCCACATACCGGGATGCGCCAGGACGCAGGCGCCGCCCGCCTCGGCGATCAACGCCAGCGCGTCGAGCGGGTCGAGGGCGTGCTTCGGCACGTACGCGATCCCGCCGTCGGAGATGAACCGATCGAACGCCTCCTTCTCCGTCGGCACGATGCCGGCTTCGACCATCGCCTGCGCCAGATGGGGCCGCGCGATCAGGTCGTCGCCGGCGATCGCGCGGACGCGTTCGAAGGACACGTCGTAGCCGAGCTCCTGGAGCTTCTCCACCATCAGCTCGCCGCGCCGGAACCGGGTGTCGCTCAGCCGCCGGAGCTCCTCCCGCAGGCCGTCGTGCTCGGGATCGGCCCAGTACGCCAGGACGTGGAGCGAGGCGCCCTCGTATTCGGCGCTGAACTCGATCCCGGGAACGACCTGCAGCGACGTGCCCTCGGCGGCCGCGAACGCGTCGGCGTACCCGCCCGTCGTGTCGTGGTCCGTGACCGCGATCCCCTCGAGGCCGCGCTCGATCGCCAGACGCACGTTCTCGGCGGGCGTCGCCGTCCCGTCGGAGTACGTCGAGTGCGTGTGCAGATCGAAGCCGGGCATCGAGCGACCAGCCTGCCAGACGCCCTGCGCCGCGTCACGGAGCGGCGACGACGAGCTCGCGCCCGATCTCCGCGACGGTCCGGCACCCGCACAGGGCCATGGCGTTCTCCAGTTCCTCCCGGAAGATGCCGAGCACGTGCGCGACGCCCTCGGCCCCCCCGAGGGCCAGACCCCAGGCCGCCGGACGGCCGACGAGGACCGCCGTGGCGCCGAGCGCCAGCGCCTTGACGACGTCGGTACCGCACCGCACCCCGCCGTCCATCAGCACGGGGATGCGGCCGCCGACGGCCGCCGCGACGTCGGGGAGCGCGCCGAGCGCCGGGATGCTGGAGTCGAGCTGCCGCCCGCCGTGGTTCGACACGACGATCCCGTCCGCGCCGGCCCGCAGCGCGAGCTCCGCGTCCTCCGGCGTCAGGATGCCCTTCACCAGCACGGGCAGTCCGTCGGCCTTGCTCGCGGATCCACGGCAGGTCGTCCCACGCGATCGCTCCGTCGTTGCCGAACCCGGCCGGCACGAGCTCGTCGGGGATCTCGAACGCGTTCCGCTCGTCCCGGCGGCGGATGCCGTAGACGGGAAGGTCCACCGTCCACACGATCGCGCCGAAGCCGCCGGCCGCCACCCGGGCGAGCATGTCGGCCGTGAAGCCCCGATCCGCCGAGACGTAGAGCTGCCACCATTTCGGGCCGTCCGAGGCCGCGACGATCCCGTCGAGCAGGTCGAAGCCGGAGGACGACAGGCACGCGATCGTGCCGGCCGCCGCGGCGCCCCGCGCGGTGCCGAGGTCCCCGTCGGCGTGCACGAGCCGTTGGTAGGCCCACGGCGCGACGATGACCGGCATCGAGATGCGGTCCCCGAAGAGCTCGATCGACGGGTCGGGCTCGTTCGCACCCCGGAGCACGCGGGGACGGAACATCCATCGGGCGAACGACCGCCGGTTCTCGCCCAGCGTCCATTCGTCCCCCGCGCCGCCGGCGATGAAGTCGAACACGTCGGCGGGAAGCACCTCGCGCGCAGCGCGTTCGTGATCGTCGATCGTCAGCGGCGGCTCGGGCATGGCGGCGAGGCTACTCCACCGGCGCGACCAGGTTCGCGTCCGTCTCGGCCACGATCGCCAGATACACGCCGACGAGCACGACCGCACCGCCGACCACCGTCACGACGCCCGGGCGCTCGCCGAGGATCACGAACGCGAGGATCGTGGCCATCACCGGCTCCAGCACGAGCGCGACGGCGACCACCGTGGCGCGCACGGAGCCCAGCAGGTAGTTGAAGACGGTGTGGCCGAGCAGCTGCGGGCCGGCCGTCATCAACGCGAACAGCACCCACGTCTCGGGGGGATAGCCGAAGAACGGCGTGCCGGTCGCGAGCATCACGGCGGCGAGGACCGCCGAGGACACCGAATAGACGACGCTCGTGTACGTCACGAGCGACATCGACTGACGGAGGTTCCGGCCGAGCAGGACGTAGACCGCGGCCGCGATCGCCCCCGCGACGGCGAGCAGGTCGCCCCACAGCGCGCGGGGTCCCGTGTCGAACGCGCCGCCGGAGATCACGAGCGTGCCGAGGAGCGCGACGGCGATGCCGAGCTTCCCGCGCCGCGTCGGGCGTTCGCCGACGAACCGCCCGAAGAGCCCGACCCAGATCGGCTGGGTCTCCACCAGGACGACGCTCGCCGCGACCGTCGTGTAGGACAGCGAGGAGATCCACGTGGCGAAGTGCACCGCGAGCGCCGCGCCGGAGAGCGCGGCGAGCCGCCATTGCTGCGCGGTCAGGCCCCGGTACTCGTCACGATGCCGGAGCAGCCCGATCGTGGTGAGGATCGCCGCGGCGAAGAAGACCCGGTAGAAGGCGACGGCGAACGCCGGCGCGTCCGCCAGCCGGACCAGGACGCCGCCGAAGGACACCGCCGTGACCCCGACGGCGATCAGGACGACCTGGCGACGCGGCACGCCTACCCGGCTTCGGCCCGGCGCCTCGTCTCGCGGGGCAGGGCGTCATGCCGCCGGGGGGCACCCATCTCCCTGGACAGCCGGCGCGCGGTGTCCAGCACGGCGACGACGATCGCGTCCGACGGAGCGCTCGGCATCACGCGCTCCGCCGGCCCGGCCACGCCGATCGCGCCGACCGGATGGCCGCGGTGATCGAACACCGGAGCGGCGACCTCGGCTTCCCCGATCACGGCCTCCTGCTCCTCGGTCGCGAACCCGGCCCGCGCGATCTCCTCGAGCGCGAGCGCGAGCACGTGCGGATCGGTGATCGTCCGCCCGGTCAGCTGGGGCAGGGCGCCGGCGAGCAGCGTCCGGCGACGGTCGTTCGGCAGCGCGGCGGCGTGCACCTTCCCGAGCGCCGAGACGTGCCACGGCACGGACGCCCCGACCTCGAGGATCTGGACCGTGTCGTCCGGCCGGAACACGTGGTGCACGATCAGGACGCGCCGGCCGTGCAGGACGCCGACCCGGACGGCCTCGCCCACCCGGTTCGCCAGCGTGTCGGCCCACAGCAGCGAGCGGCCACGGAGCTCGTGATGATCGAGGAACGCGTTGCCCAGCTGCAGCATCTCCGGACCGAGCCGGTACTTCCCGGTCTCGGGGTCCTGTTCGACGAGCGACTGCCGCTCGAGGGTCCGGAGCAGGCCGTGGACCGTCGTCTTCGCGAGGCCGAGCCGCTCCGCCAACTCGCTCACGCCCGATCGCGGCGGCCCCGACGCCAACGCCTTCAGGATGCGCGCCGCCCGGTCGACCGATTGGATCGTCGAGCGTCGTGGATCGCTCATCGTGCCGCGCTCGCGTCAGCCCGCGGCGCGTTCGAGCGCCAGGAAGAGCAGGGCGGTCGAGGTGGCGCCCGGATCCTGGTGGCCGACGCTCCGCGGCCCGAGGTACGACGCCCGACCCTTGCGCGCCTCCATCGGCGTCGTGGCGGCGGCGCCCGCCTCCGCGGCGGCGGCCGCGGCCCGCAGCGCCTCCGCCGGCGGCGCCGACCCGGCCGCCCGCAGCGCACGGATCGCCGGCACCCACGCGTCGACCATCGTCTTGTCTCCCTCGACCGCGGCGCCGAGCGAGATCACGCCGTCGAGCGCCGCGTCCAGGGCATCGGCCAGCTCGGCGGCGCCGAACGTCCGCCTCGACCCGAGCGAGCGGCCGGCCTCCCGGAGCGCGGTGCCGTACAACGGACCCGCGGCGCCCGCCGACGCGCAGCACGAGCGTCGAACCCGCCTGAACCAGGAGCTCGCCGGGCGGCAGCCCGTCCGCGGCGTCGACGACCGAGCCGACGGCGGAGAAGCCCCGGTCGAGGTTCACGCCGTGATCGGCGTCGCCGATCGCCGCATCGAGCTGGGTCAGGAAGTCGCGGTGCGAGGCGATCTGCGCGGCGCAGGCGCGGAGCCATCGCGCGACGAACGCCGCGTCGAACGGTGCCGCTGCGCCACGGACACGCTGGTTGGAACTCACCCCGGTGGTCACCGATATCCACCATCCCCAGCCGTCCCGTCTCTGTCAAACGCCGAGCCCAGCTGGCACGACCGGCGACCGGTTGTTCGACGATGCCGAACGACTTCCCCCTTCCGGCCGCCCTCCGGGCGTCCTGCGGGCCATTGCGGTTCGGCATCGTTCGCGGTCACCTGTCCCCCGACCGGATGAGCCCCGGACGGGGCACGATGAGGAGGGGGTGGTCGGCACATGGCAGCTTCCGAATGACGTACCTCGGCGAGATCGTCGGTACGGCGACGCTGATCGTGTTGGGGGACGGCGTCGTCGCCGGCGTCCTTCTGAACAAGTCGAAGGCGCAGAACTCCGGGTGGATCGTCATCACGTGGGCGTGGGGGTTGGCGGTGTTCATCGGGATCGTCTGCAGCCTCGCGGTCCTCGGGGGGCAGGCGCAGCTCAACCCGGCGGTGACGATCGGGTTATGGGCGGGGGGCTTCTTGAAGGCCTGGTCGACGACCCAGGTCCTGGGCACGATCGCGCGCGAGTTCATCGGCGCGATGATCGGCGCGGTCATCGTGTACCTCGCGTACCTCGCGCACTGGAGCGAGACGGAGGACCCGGGCCTGAAGCTCGCCGTCTTCTGCACGGGCCCGGCGATCCGCAACACCGTCGCGAACCTGATCACCGAGATCATCGGCACGTTCATGCTGGTCTTCGGCGTCGTCGCGATCGCCATCAAGCTGTCGGGCGGCCTCTTCATCAACATCCAGGGGATCACGGGCTCCATGACGATCGCTGGCGTGCTCGCGACGGGCGCGCTCCCCGTCGCGTCTGCTGGTCGTGGTGATCGGTCTGTCCCTGGGTGGCCCGACCGGCTACGCGATCAACCCGGCCCGCGACCTCGGGCCGCGGATCATCCACGCGATCCTGCCGATCCCCGGCAAGGGCACGTCGGACTGGGCGTACTCGTGGATCCCGGTGGTCGGACCGGTCATCGGCGGCATCGCCGGCGCGCTCGCGGCGAAGGCGCTCTTCGATCTTCATTTCTAGCTGAACCGGCGCGGGCGACGACCATGTGGTCGCCAGACATGAGGAGGTGCGATCCGGATGAAGAAGTTGATCAACGACCCGGAAGGTGTCGTCCGCGAGGAGCTGGAAGGCATCGCGGCCGCGCACGCCGGTGAGGTACGCGTGAACTTCGACCCGTACTACATCGTCCGCGCCGACGCGCCGGTCAAGGGCAAGGTCGCCCTGGTCTCCGGCGGCGGCTCCGGCCACGAGCCGATGCACGGCGGGTTCGTCGGGATGGGCATGCTCGACGGCGCCTGCCCCGGCGAGGTCTTCACGTCGCCGACGCCGGATCAGATGTACGAGGCGACGAAGGCCGTCGACGGCGGCGCCGGCGTGATCCACATCGTGAAGAACTACACCGGCGACGTCATGAACTTCGAGATGTCGGCGGACATGGCTCGCGGTGAGGGCACCGAGGTGGAGTCGGTCTTGGTCGACGACGACGTCGCCGTGCAGGACTCGCTCTACACGGCCGGACGCCGCGGCGTCGGCGCAACGGTGCTGTTGGAGAAGATCGCCGGCGCGGCCGCCGAGGAGAAGCGGCCGCTGAAGGAGGTCGCCGACGTCGCCCGGAAGGTGAACGAGCAGGGCAGGACGATGGGCATGGCGCTCACGTCGTGCACGGTTCCGGCGGCCGGCAAGCCGACGTTCGAGCTCGCCGACGACGAGATGGAGATCGGCATCGGGATCCACGGTGAGCCCGGCCGGCAACGGATGAAGGTCAAGCCGGCGCACGACATCGTGGAGATGATGGCCACGGCGATCGTCGACGACCTCCCGTACAAGAGCGGTGACAACGTCCTCGCCTTCGTGAACGGCATGGGCGGCACACCGCTGATCGAGCTGTACGTGGTCTTCAACGAGCTGAACAAGTTCCTCGCGGGTCGTGGCATCACGATCACCCGGAACCTGATCGGCCCCTACATCACGTCGCTCGAGATGCAAGGGTGCTCGATCACGCTGCTGAAGCTCGACGACGAGCTGACGAAGCTGTGGGACGCGCCGGTCAAGACGCCCGGGCTCCGCTGGGGCGCCTGAGGCACGCAACGGTCGGGCGAGCCGCGCCGCGCTCCGCGCGGCGCGGCTCCACCGGCCGCGAGGGGGAAGCGTGAGCGTCTCGTATGAGGACGTCGAACGGTTCGTCCGGCGGTTCGCCGATGTGATCGCGGAGCAGAAGGAGTTCCTCACGGAGCTCGACGCCGCGATCGGCGACGCGGACCACGGCATCAACATGAACCGCGGGATGCAGGCGGTCGTGAAGAAGCTCGACGGCCTGGAGGGCGACGACATCGGCACGCTCCTGAAGACCGTCGGCATGACGCTCATCTCCACGGTGGGCGGGGCCGGCGGCCCCCTCTACGGCACCCTGTTCCTGCAGCTCGGCACGGCCGCCGCCGGGAAGTCCGAGATCACGCTCGCGGATTGGTCGGCGATGGTGACCGCGGCGGTCGCCGGCGTGCAGGCCCGCGGCAAGGCGGAGCTGCAGGACAAGACGATGGTGGATGCCCTGATCCCGGCGCGAGACGCGCTGGCCGCAGCGGTGGACGGCGGCGAGGGCCTCGCCGATGGGCTCGCGGCGCGGCCGCGCGGCGGCCGAGGAAGGCATGAAGGCGACGATCCCTCTGGTGGCGCGGAAAGGACGAGCGAGCTACCTTGGGCGAGCGGAGCGCGGAGCATCAGGATCCCGGGCGCCACCTCGTCGTGGCTGCTGATGCGGACCGCCGCAGAAACGTTGGGGAACGGTTGAGAAGAGGAAGGGGGAACGATGGCTGACTACGTCGGTGCCATCGACCAAGGCACCACGAGCACGCGGTTCATGATCTTCGATCACGGGGGCAACGTGGTCGGGGTCGACCAGAAGGAGCACGAGCAGATCTATCCGAAGCCCGGCTGGGTCGAGCACGACCCGAAGGAGATCTGGGCACGCACGACGGACGTGATCGACGGAGCGCTCGCGAAGGCGAAGCTCTCCGCGAGCGATCTCGCGGCCGTGGGCATCACGAACCAACGCGAGACGACCGTCGTATGGAACCGCAACACGGGCGAGCCGCTCTACAACGCGCTCGTGTGGCAGGACACCCGCACGCAGGGCGTCGTGGATGAGCTGTCGGCCGACGGCGGGCAGGACCGGTTCCGCGAGAAGGTCGGTCTGCCGCTCGCCACGTACTTCTCCGGCACGAAGGTGAAGTGGATCCTCGACAACGTCGACGGGGCCAGGGCCGCCGCCGACGCCGGGGACCTCATCTTCGGCAACATCGACACCTGGGTGATCTGGAACCTCACCGGCGGTGTGAACGGCGGGAAGCACGTCACCGACGTGACGAACGCCAGCCGCACGATGCTGATGGGGCTGGAGAGCCTCGACTGGGACGAGGGCCAGCTGAAGGCCTTCGGCATCCCCCGTTCGATGCTCCCCTCGATCGAGCCGTCCTCCGCCGTCTACGGCGAGGCGATCGGCACGCTCGCGGGCATCCCGGTGGCCGGTGACCTCGGCGACCAGCAGGCGGCGACGTTCGGTCAGGCCGCCTACGACGTCGGGGACGCGAAGAACACCTACGGCACCGGCAACTTCATGCTCCTGAACACCGGCACGGACATCGTGCAGTCCAAGAGCGGCCTGCTGACGACGCTGGGCTGGAAGCTCGGCGACGCGCCGGCGGTCTACTGCTTGGAGGGTGCGATCGCCATCACCGGTGCGCTGGTGCAGTGGCTCCGCGACAACCTCGGGCTGATCTCCACCTCCGAGGAGGTCGAGACGCTGGCGAAGACCGTCGACGACAACGGCGGGGCGTACTTCGTGCCGGCGTTCTCGGGCCTGTTCGCGCCGTACTGGCGCGGCGACGCTCGCGGCGTCATCGTCGGACTCACGCGCTACGTGAACAAGGGCCACATCGCCCGCGCGGCGCTCGAGGCCACGGCGTGGCAGACCCGCGAGGTGCTGGACGCGATGGAGGCCGACTCCGGCGTGAAGCTCAAGGAGCTGAAGGTCGACGGCGGCATGGTCTACAACGACCTCCTGATGCAGTTCCAGGCGGACTCGCTCCAGGTGCCCGTGATCCGGCCGAAGGTCGCCGAGACCACGGCGCTCGGAGCCGCGTACGCAGCGGGCCTCGCCGTGGGGTTCTGGAACTCCTACGACGACCTGCGCCAGAACTGGGGCAAGGACAAGGAGTGGACCCCGAAGATGGACGCCGCCGAGGTGGCGAAGGAATACGCGCTCTGGAAGAAGGCGGTCACCCGGACGTTCGACTGGGTCGAGTAACGGGAAGGCTCCGCACGGAGACGGTTCGCTCGACGACGGCGAACGGGAGGAGCGATGACCGAGAAGGAACACAAGCACGGGGACTTCGCGGAGGGTCAGGAGAAGACCGACCACGACCATCCCGAGGGGTCCTTCGCCGAAGGGGAAGAGGACGAGAAGGACTTCCCTGAGGACGAGAAGCACGGGGACTTCGCGGAGGGTCAGGAGAAGACCGACCACGACCATCCCGAGGGGTCCTTCGCCGAAGGGGAAGAGAAGGACTCGTAGCAGGGAGCGGTGGAGGCCGCGGTGCGATACTCGCGATGATGACGCAGTCCGCACCGCGGCCACTCCGTGACGCTCCGCACGTCCTGATCGTCGGCGGCGGTGGCACGGGCGCCGCCCTCGCGCACGACTTCGCGCTGCGGGGGCTCCGCGTCAGCCTCGTCGAGCGCGGCGAGATGACCTCGGGCACGACCGGACGCCATCACGGCTTGCTGCACTCGGGAGCCCGGTACGCCGTCAACGACAAGGAGTCGGCGATCGAGTGCATCGAGGAGAACACCATCCTGCGCCGGATCTGCCCGGGCTCGTTCGAGGAGAACGACGGGCTCTTCGTCGCCGTCACCGATGAGGACATGGCCTACTACGACGACTTCGTGCGCGGGTGCACGGAGTGCGAGATCCCGATCCAGGAACTGAGCCCCGACGAGAGCCTCCGCCTCGAGCCGCATGTTGAACCCCGAGATGCGGGCGGCCGTGCGGGTGCCCGACGCGACGATGGACGCGATGCGGCTGCCGCTGCGCTTCCTCGCGACCGCGAAACACCACGGGGCGGCCCTGTACAGCTTCATGGAGGTGCTCGACCTCATCGTGGAGCAGGGCACCGTGAAGGGAGCCGCGCTCCGCGACCACGTCACGGGAACCGAGGGAGAGCTTCGCGCCGACATCGTGGTGAACGCGACGGGACCGTGGTCGGAGTCGGTCGCGCGCATGGCGGGCGTCGACGTCCCGATCAAACCGTCGCCCGGCGTCCTGCTGGCCCTCCGCGGGCGGCTGTGCCACATGGTGGTCAACCGGCATGCACCGCTCCGGCGACGGCGACATCGTGCTGCCGCAACGGGCGCTCTCCGTCGTGGGGACCAGCTCGTGGGTCGTGGAGGATCCCGATGAGCTCGACGTCCCGGCGGATCACGTGCAGCGGATGCGCGAGGAGGGGTCGAAGCTCATCCCGGCGGTCGCGGATGCCGAGATGCGCGCGGCGTGGTCGGCGGCGAGGCCGCTGATCGGCTCGAAGGAGGCGGACTCCGGACGAGAGCTCTCTCGGACCTTCAAGACGATCGATCACGCCGACGACGGTGTCGGCGGGTTCGTCACGATCACCGGCGGGAAGGCGACGACGCTCCGGGGGATGGCCGAGCTCTGCGCCGACGTCGTGTGTCGCAAGCTCGGGATCGATGTCGCATGCGGCACCCGCGAGTTCGTCACCCTTCCGCACACGGCGTACTACGAGGAGCTCGATCGGAGGCCGGCGTGAGCTCGACGAACGTCCAGACCGACGCCGGCGGCGCGGCGACCGACCATCGGCGCATGCGCGTGTTCCGCTTCAAGCGTGGCGACCCCGGCTCGCATTTCGACACGTTCGACGTCCCCGTCGGTACGGGGACGACCGTGCTCGAGGCGCTCCGCTGGATCCAACTGCACCGCGACCGGACGCTCACGATGCGGCACTCCTGCTTCCATGCCTCGTGCGGAACCTGCGGCATGGAGGTGAACGGCCGCGAGGTCCTCGCCTGCGTGACCCCCGTCGCCGACCTCGGCGAAACGATCACGGTCGAGCCCCTGTCGAACATCCCGATCCTGTCCGATCTGGTGGTCGACATGCGCGAGTTCTACGCCCGCTTCCCCGACGAGATCGGCATCACGCGTCACAGCGAGGCGCTCCCCGAGGCATCACCGCCGGAAGGGATCGAGGCGTTCGAACGGTTCGAGGACTGCATCGAGTGCGGCCTCTGCCTGGCGGCGTGTCCCGTGTCCGCGACCTCCGACGACTACCTCGGTCCCGCCGCCCTCGCCGCCGCCCAGCGACTGCTGGAGGAGCCTCGCGGGACGGACCCGGCCGACGTCCTCGCGTTCGCCGACGGGCCGAACGGAGCATGGCGTTGCCACGCGGCCTTCGAGTGCACCGAGGCGTGCCCGTCCGACGTGAACCCGGCGGCACGGATCATGCAGCTCCGCAGCGCCCTCGTCCGCGGTGGCAGAGCGGCCGTGCCCGCCGAGGAGGTGGCCCGCGCATGAGCGAGCGGCGCTCCGGGGTCCCCGGCCTCGACGAGCGAGCCGAACGAGGGCCCGTCCGACGCAAAGGGGTCGGGGTGCCGGCCTCGGGATGGTTCGATCCCCGGGGCCGCGCGCTGGGCGGGTTCGCGTTCGCGGTGAACCGCATCACGGGCCTCGGCCTCGTGTTCTACCTCTACCTGCATCTCGCCGTGCTCTCGATGCTGCTCCGCGGCGAGCACGCGTGGAGCGACTTCCTGCGGATCGCGACGAGCTGGGCGTTCCTGAGCCTCGACGTGCTCCTGCTGTTCGGCCTGCTGTACCACGGGCTGAACGGGATCCGCGTCGCGCTCGTCGGCACGGGCGTCGTGCCGAACCGACAGAAGGCGTTGTGGTGGTCGCTCGGCGTGATCGGGACGATCGCGCTGATCGGCGGGGCCCTGCACATCGCGGGGAGCGCGTAGATGGCGACGGTCAAGACGCGGCCGCAGACCCGTCCCCCCCGGCGGCCCCGCGGCGGACGATCGGCGCGCGGATGGGGCCTGACGACGATTTCGGGTCTCGCCGTGCTCGTCCTCGTGACCGTCCACATGGTCGCGAACCACTTCGTGATCGAGTCCGTCGGTGGCCTCCGCAACTACCAGCAGGTGCTCGAGTACATCTCGAACCCGGTGATCTTCGTCCTGGAGTCGCTGTTCCTCGTGTTCGTCACGATCCACGCGATGCTCGGCCTCCGCGGCGTCCTGCTGGACCTCGATCCCTCGCCGCGGACCCTCCGGTGGATCGACCGAGGTCTGGTCGCGCTCGGGATCATCACGCTCGCGTACGGATTCCTCCTGATCGGCGTGCTGGCGAGCCGGGCCTGAGCCGATGGTCGGCATCGTCCTGGTGTCGCACAGCCGTTCGCTCGCGGAGGGCGCGGCCGAGCTCGCACGACAGATGGGCGGCGAGGACGTGCACGTGGCGCCGGCCGGCGGGCTCGACGGTCCCGAGGACGCGATCGGGACGGACGCGATGCGGGTGCTCGCCGCGATCGAGTCGGTGTGGTCCCCCGACGGCGTGCTGGTCCTGATGGATCTGGGCAGCGCGGTCCTGTCCGCCGAGATGGCGATCGAGTTCCTCGACGAGGATCGCCGCCCGTCGGTGCTCCTGACGGACGCCCCGTTCGTGGAAGGCGCCGTCGCGGCGGCCGTCGCCGCGAGGCTCGATCGGAGCCTCGAGGAGGTGGCCTCGGAGGCGCGGGGCGGTCTGGCCGGCAAGGCCGCCCACCTCGGGGAGCCCGCTCCCCCGGTCGCCGGCGCGGGGACGCCGGGACGCTGGAGCCGCCACCGACCGACGGCCCCGAGGCGCGGATCACCGTCGTGGTCGATCTGCCCCATGGGCTCCACGCACGGCCGGCGGCGCGCCTGGTCCAGACGGCCGGCGCGTTCGACGCGGACGTGCGCGTCGCCGACGTGACGGCCGGTCGCGGACCGGTGAGCGCCCGCAGCCTGAACGCCGTCGCGACCCTCGGCGCGACGGCGGGGCATGCCCTGGAGATCGTGGCGCGGGGCCCGCAGGCGGACGCGGCGGTCGAGGCCGTCCGTCAGCTCGCCGAGCGCCGGTTCGACGAAGCGCCGGAGGACCTCGCGCCGCAGGCGCCGCGGGCCGCCGAGCCGGCGGCGGGATGGGACTCGGGGAAGAGCCCGCAGCCCGAGGGCGTGCTGCACGGTCTGCCCGCGTCGCCGGGCGTCGCGATCGGGCCGGCACGCCGGTTCTCGACACCGGAGATCGCCGTCCCCGACGGCCTCGCGAGCCGGGGGAACGACGAGGAGCTGGCTGCGCTCGACGAGGCGCTCGCGGGCGCGCGGGCGGAGATCGCGAGGCAGCGCGACGACGTCGCGGCTCGGGCCGGGCGGGCGCGCGCCGCGATCTTCGAGGCGCACCTGCTGTTCCTCGACGACGACGCGCTCCTCGAGCCGACGCGCCGCCGGATCCGGGAGGGCGCGGCGGCGGCGGCGGCGTGGCACGAGGCCGTCGAGGCGACGGCCGTCGGCTGGACGGCGCTCGAGGACCCGTACCTCCGGGCGCGCGCGGCCGACCTGCGCAGCGTCGGCCGCGAGGTGCTGGCGCGCCTGCTCGGCGTCGAGGCCCCCCGCCCGACGCTGCGCGAGGCGGGCATCCTCGTCGCCGACGACCTGGCTCCGGCCGACACCGCCGGTCTCGAACCCTCGACGTGCCTCGGCGTCGCGACCGCGTCCGGCGGCCCGACCGCGCACGCCGCGGTGCTGGCTCGGGCGCTCGGCATCCCGGCGGTCGTCGGCCTCGGCGGCGCGCTCGACGTCGTGGCGGACGGAACGGCGCTCGGCCTCGACGGCGGCGAAGGGCTCGTCTACGTGGAGCCGGACGCCACCGTCCGGGAGGCGTTGGCGCAGGCGCAGCGCGCCCGCGACGAACGATCGGCGGCGGCGCGGACCCACGCCGCCGAGCCGGCCCGCACGGAGGACGGGGAGCGGATCGAGGTCGCCGCGAACATCGGTCGCCCGCAGGACGTGGCCGCCGCGGTCGCCGCCGGCTGCGACGGCGTCGGTCTGTTCCGCACCGAGTTCCTCTTCATGGACCGCGACACGATGCCCGACGAACGCGAACAGGAGGCCGCGTATCGCGCCGCCGCCGAGGCGCTCGGCGGCCGCCCGCTGCTCGTGCGGACGCTGGACGCGGGCGCGGACAAGCCGATCCCCTGGCTCCCCCAGGACCCCGAGCCCAACCCGTTCCTCGGCGTCCGGGGCCTGCGCCTGGGGCTCGCGCGCCCCGACGTGCTCGACGTGCAGCTGCGCGCGCTCGTGCGCACCGCCGCCGATCATCCGACTCCGGATCATGTTCCCGATGGTGTCGACGCTCGAGGAGCTCCGTGCGGCCCGGGCGGCGCTCGACCGCGCGCGCGAGGCCACCGGGGTCGCCCGGGCGCCGGAGGTGGGCATCATGATCGAGGTGCCGGCCGCCGCCCTCGCCGCCGGCCACCTCGCGCGGGAGGCCGACTTCTTCTCCGTCGGCACGAACGACCTCACGCAGTACACGCTCGCGGCCGACCGTGGGAACGCGCGGGTCGCGGAGCTGGCCGATCCGCTGCATCCGGCGGTGCTCCGGCTGATCGCGATCGCCGCCGAGGCGGCCGCCGCGAACGGCCGCTGGACCGGGGTCTGCGGCGAGCTCGCGGCCGACGCCGACGCGACGGCGCTGCTCCTTGGGCTCGGCGTGCGTGAACTGTCGATGAGCGCTCCGGCGATCCCCGCGGTGAAGGAGGCCGTGCGCCGAACGGAGCTGTCATCGGCGCGCGAGCTGGCGCTCGCGGCCCTCGAGCTCCCGACGGCCGCCGACGTCCGCCGCGCGATCCGCGACCGCCAACGCGTCCCGCTGCCTCCGGCGCGCTAGGCTCGCTCGCGTGAGCCGGGCCGACGATCGAGCCGCCGTCTTCCTGAAGGCCATCACCTGGTTGCGGGTGCTGCTCACGCCGGTCGTGATGGCGCTCATCCTCCACGGGGGCACCGGCGCCGATCGGACCGCGGCGGTGCTGTTCGCGGTGGCCGCCGTCACCGACTTCTTCGACGGCAGGCTCGCCCGACGCTGGAAGCAGACGAGCTCGCTCGGGGCGTTCCTCGACACGACCGCGGACAAGATCCTCGTCTGCGGCGCGCTGATCGCCCTCGTCGACGTCGGCCGTGCGTCGGCGTGGGTCTCGTTCCTGATCATCGGCCGCGAGATGGTGGTGATGGGTCTCAAGGGGGTCGCGAGCGCGTCGCAGGGCTCGGTCGTCACGCCGTCCCTGCTCGGCAAGGCGAAGGTGAACCTCCAGTTCATCGCGATCATCGTCGCGATCGTGCATCCGGACATCGTCATCGCGGGACGCTTCCTGGACTGGTGGCTGCTGTGGGCCGCCGCCGCGGTCACGGTGTGGTCCGGCATCGACTACGTCGGCCGGTACGCGGGCGCGTTCACGCGCGTCCGCGATCGATGACGGCGTTCCTCACCGGCGGCAGCGGCTTCGTCGGTGGCGCGGTGATCCGCCGCCTGGTCGCGGACGGGCGCGACGTGCGCGCGCTCGCACGGAGCGATGCCGCGGCGGCGACGGTGGCGGCGCTCGGCGCCCGGCCGGTGCGCGGCGACCTGTCCGATCGGAACGCGCTCGCCGAGGGCATGCGAGGGTGCGACGCCGTCTTCCACGTCGCCGGCGTGAACCGGACGTGCGTCCGGCATCGGTCGGAGCTGACCGGCGCGAACGTCGACGCGCCCGGGATCGTCGTGCGGGCCGCGTTCGACGCCGGCGTCCCCCGCGTGATCCACACGTCCTCGGCCGCCACCCTGGGGGAGGACCACGGCACGGTCGGCACCGAGGACGCGCCGCACCGCGGCGGCTTCCTCTCGGAGTACGAGCGGTCGAAGTACCTCGGCGAGCGGCGCGCCCGGGAGACCGGGCGCGAGCTCGGCATCGACGTGATCTGCGTCAACCCCTCCTCCGTGCAAGGCCCGGGCCGGACCTCCGGCACGGCGCGGATCCTGCTGCACGTCGCGGGGTCGGAGCGCGCCGTCCTCGTCCGCACCTGGATCTCGGTGATCGACGTCGACGACTGCGCCGCGGGCCACGTCCTGGCGGAGCGTCGCGGCACACCCGGCGAGCGCTACGTGCTCTCCGGCGCGTCGATCCGCATCGAGGACGCGGTCGAGCTGCTGCGCGCGCGGACCGGGCGCCCGCGCCGCGTGCTGTGGATCCCCCGAGCGGTGGTCCGGGCGGCGACGCCGCTCGCCGCCCTCGCGGCGCGCGCGTCGCGATCGGCCGATCCGTCGGTGTGTCCCGCGTTGCTCCGCACGCTGCTCCACGGCCATCGCTACGACGGCTCCCGCGCGACGCGGGACCTCGGCCTGCGCTACCGACCGATCGAGGAGACCCTGCAGCGGACGATCGCCTGGTACGAAGAGCGCGGCATCCTCCCCTCCGGCTCCCCGGCGTAGGATGGCCACGATGACCGAGCGCCCCGACCGTAACCTCGCGATGGAGCTCGTGCGCGTGACCGAGGCCGCCGCGCTCGCCGCCGGTCGCTGGATCGGACGCGGCGACAAGAACGCGGCCGACCAAGCGGCCGTCGACGCGATGCGCCTCATGATCGACACGGTGTCGATGGACGGCGTCGTCGTGATCGGCGAGGGCGAGAAGGACGAGGCGCCGATGCTCTTCAACGGGGAGCGGGTGGGCTCCGGCACCGGTCCCGGCACCGACGTCGCCGTGGATCCGATCGACGGGACGCGCCTGACGGCCACCGGGCAACCGAACGCGCTCGCCGTGATCGGCCTCGCGCCCCGGGGCGCGATGTTCTTCCCGGGGGCCGCGCTCTACATGGAGAAGATCGCGACCGGGCCCGAGGCGGCCGACGTGATCGACATCGAGGCGCCGGTGGCCGAGAACATCCGGCAGGTGGCGAAGGCGAAGGGCAAGCGGCCGGAGGAGGTGGCGGTCACGATCCTCGATCGCCCCCGCCACGAGCGACTCATCACGGAGGTCCGCGAGGTCGGCGCCCGCGTCTTCCTCATCACCGACGGCGACGTCGCCGGCGCGATCGTGGCGGCGACGCCCGACGCCGAGGTCGACCTCCTCGTCGGCATCGGCGGGACCCCCGAAGGCGTGATCGCGGCCGCCGCGCTCCAGTGCCTCGGCGGCGCGATCCAGGGCAAGCTCTACCCGCGCAACGACGAGGAGCGCCGGGCGCTCCTGGACGACGGGTTCGATCTGGACCGGGTGCTCCGCACCGACGACCTCGTGTCCGGCGACGACGTGTTCTTCGCCGCCACGGGGATCACGGACGGCTACCTGCTCCGAGGGGTCCGCTACTCGCCCGACGGCGCGGCGACGCATTCGATGGTGATGCGGTCGCATTCCGGCACGGTCCGCTCCGTCGAGTCGAAACACTCGTTCGAGAAGCTCGAACGCTTCTCGCCGATCCAGTACCGGCCGTAGCCCGCTCAGATCGCCGCGTAGACCCCGGTGCTCGTCCGTTCGATCGCGCCCTCGGCCCGGAGCTCGCGGAGGGCCCGCTGCACCGATCCACGGACGTCCGGCATCGCGAACGGATCGAGGTAGCCGGCGCGGAGCGCGCGATCCTGGATCGTCGTCCAGTGCAGCGGCTCGCCGGCCTCGGTGAGCACGCGCACGACCGCGTCGCGGGGGCTCATCGGCACGCCGGCAGGACCCGTTCCGCCAGCAGGGAGACCATGTCGGGCTCGATCACCGCGAACGGGAGCGCCCACGGCGACACGATGATCTCCTCGACCCCGAGGGCCGCGAACGCCCCGATCCGGTCGATCGCCTGCTGGGGCGATCCGCTCAGCGTGTCGGCCGCCCATGACGACCAGGTGTCCTCCCGCATCGCATCGCCGGGGAAGCCCGCCCGCGCCCGCTCGAACGTCGCCTCGGCCTGGGGCTCCGTCTCGCCGACCAGCGAGTACAGGCCGATCGTCCGACGGAACGTCGCCGGGTCGCGTCCCTCGCGCTCGCACGCGGTCGCGACGTCGGCGAGCTTCGCCGCGTAGGGCTCCGGCGCGAGCCGCCACACCGCGTTCCACCCGGTCGCGAAGCGCGCCGCCAGCCGCAGCAGCCGCGGCCCTCCCTTGCCGCCGACCCAGACCGGCAACGGCCGCTGCACCGGCGTGGGCGACGACGGCGCCTCCTGTGTCTGCCAGACCGCGCCGGCGAAGGAGACCGGCCGATCGGACCCGAGCAGCCCGGTCGTGATCGCGAGCGCATCCTCGAGCCCCCGGAACCGCTCGCCGATCTGCCCGAACGGGTAGCCGAACGCCGCGAACTCCTCCTCGAGCCAGCCGGCTCCCAGCCCCAGCTCGAGCCGGCCGCCGCTCACCGCGTCGATCGTCGCCGCCGCCTTCGCCACCAGCGAGGGATGCCGGAACGCGGCGCAGAGGACGAGCACGCCCAACCGCACGCGCTCGGTCACCGTGGCCAGGCCCGCGAGCGTCGTCAGGGGTTCCAGCGCGGCGATCGGCGCGGGGTCGGCCCCGTAGCGCGAGAACGAATAGAACAGATGGTCCGACACCCAGACCGAATCGAAGCCGAGCTCCTCGGCCGTTCGTGCCCAGGCCGCCGTCACCTCGAACGAGGTCTCGCCGCTCGGCAGGGAGAACCCGTACTGCGGGATCGCGAGCCCGAATCGCATCGGGTGCGAGGATACGCGCGCGCTACGGCGAGGGTGAGGACACCGGCGCCTCGGCGCCCAGCGTGCCCGTCAGCACGAGGCGCCCGCGCGCGTCGCGAACGACGACCCGGCCGAACCCCGTGAGGTCCTGGCTCACGACCCGCGCGACCGTGGCGCCGCCGCCCGAGTCGAGATGGCCGATCCGCGCGACCATCAGCGACCGTCCGGGTCGAGCCGCTTCGAGCGTGACGGTGAACGGCGCGCCCTTCGGCCGAAGGCCCGTCACGATCACGATCACCTGATCGTCCACGGTCGGCGAGACGATCGTGAGGGCCGAGCCGCTGCCGGGCCCGTCGTGGACCGGATCGAGGGTGCCGAGCGCGGCCTCGGTCGCCGGATCGACGTACGCCGCCGACTGGATCAGCTGGCGGAACCGCGCCAGCTCCTCGTTCTGTTGCTGCGCCTGCGACGCGATCTGGGCCGTCCGGCCGCTCCGGTGAGCGAGCACGGCACCGGTGCCGAGCCCGGCGAGCGCGACCGCGGCGGCCAGCAGGATCACGCCGGCGCGGCGCGCCCGCGCGAGACCCGTCGGACGCCGCGGCGACGTGGCCGCGGCGCCCACGGCGCCGACCACCCGGTCCTGGAGCTCGGCGGCCGGATCGGCCGGCGCGAGCGCGAACGCGAGCATCCCCGCAGCCCGCTCGAGCTCCCGGGCTTCGCGGCGGCAGGCGGCGCACCAGCTCAGGTGCTGCTCGAGCTCGCTCGCATCGCCGTTGCCGACGCCGAGCGCGTGCTCGGGGAGCAGCTCGCGGACACCGGCGCAGTTCACGAAGGCTCCTTCTCCTCGTTCGCACGCCGGACCTTGATCAACGCCGAACGCAGGCGGGTCTTCACCGTGCCGAGGGGGATGCCGTCGGCCTCGGCGATCTCGCGCGCCGTCATGCCACGGAAGTAGGTCCTCGCGATCAGCCGTTTCTCGGCGTCCGAGAGGGAGGCGAGGGCGCGCATCGCCTCGTCGCGCTCCATCAGCACGGCCTCCTCGTCGATGCCGGGCGCGTCGGGCACCTCGTCGACCAGGACGAGGTGGGGGCGGGACACGCCCGTGTCGCGCCGCAGCCGGTCCACCGCGAGGTTGTGGGCGATCGTCATGAGCCAGGTCGACAGGCGGCCGCGTTGGGGGTCGAACCGCGCGGCTTTGCGCCACGCGGTGAGGAAGACGTCCTGCGTGAGCTCCTCGGCGGCCTCGCGGGAGCCCAGGAGTCGCAGCCCCATCGTGTAGACGGGGCGCCCGAACCGGGCGTAGAGCGCGCGGATCGCAGCGTCGTCACCAGCCAGCAGCCCTTCCATCAGCTGTCGCTCCTCGCGAGGCAGGAGCGGTCCTTCGTTCACGTGTCCCTGCACGGGACTCCTTCCGGTTACTACGGGCGTGCATGGCCGGCGAGCTTGGCCGGCCACGATCCACGACGCCGATGGTCCCACTCTGTTCGCCGGAACGCCATCGGCCGTTCCGTCCACGAGGCGCCGACATCGAGAAGGCGTACGCTCATCACAGGAACGCAACACCGGCGGACCGGCCGGGATCCTCCCGGACGGCCGGTTGTCGCAAGGAGAACCGATGAGCGGCACCACCCGACGGATCGGCCGCATGGCAGGCCGTCTCACCCTCGTCGCGCTCGTGGTGACGACCGTCCTGGCCGGCGCGTCCATGGCGCATGCGCAGACGGCCGCCCCCGTGATCGTCACGCTGCACCTGGACGGGGTCGTGGACCCGTTCACGGCCGACTACATCACCGGGAGCGTGCAGCGGGCCGAGGATGAGGGTGCCGAGGCGGTCCTGCTCTACATGGACACCCCGGGCGGGCTCGGCTCCTCGATGGACCAGATCACCGAGTCGTTCCTGGCGTCGAAGATCCCCGTGATCGCCTACGTGTCGCCGAGCGGCGCGCGCGCGGCGTCGGCCGGGGCCTTCATCCTGCTGTCGGCGCCGGTCGCGGCGATGGCGCCCGGGACCCAGGTCGGCGCCTCGACGCCGATCGGCCTCTCGGGCGGGGATCTGGACCAGAAGGTCAAGAACGACGCCACCGCGCAGATCGAGGGCCTCGCGACGACGTACGGCCGCAACGCCGACGTGGCCGCGACCTTCGTGACGCAGGCCGCGAGCATCACCGCCGAGCAGGCCCTGGACGACGGCGTGATCGATCTGATCGCGCCGTCCACCCAAGAGCTGCTGACGACGCTGAACGGGACGTCGGTGCAGCTCGGCGACGGCACGAGCGTCACGCTCCATACGGCGGGCGCCACGCTCGAAGGACGAGACGGATGGGCGCGTTCGTCGGGTTCCTGCACTCGCTCTTCGACCCGAACCTGGCGTTCATCTTCTTCTGGCTCGGGCTCGCCCTCATCGTGCTCGAGCTGATCGTGCCCGGCCACATCTTCTCCGGCACGATCGGCACGATCCTGCTCGTCTGCTCGTTGGTGTCGTTCGGGTTCCTGCCCGTGCGGATCATCGGGGTCGTGTTGTTGGTGATCTCCGTGATCGCGTTCGTCGTCGAGCTGAAAGCTCCCGGGCTCGGCATCTGGGGGGTGGTCGGCGTGATCTGCCCTCGTCGCCGGCGGGTGGTTCCTCTACGACCGCGCGGGCGGGGTATCGGTTTCGCCGTGGGTGCTCTTCGCCGTCGCCGCCGTGGTCTCGCTGTTCTTCGGCGTGGTCGTCGCCGCGGCGCTCCGGTTGCGTCACTCCCCGTCGCTGCTCGCCGGGAAGACGATCGTCGGGGCCGAGGGCATCGCGCTGCCCACGGGCGTGGGGCCGAAGGGTGGCGTCGTCCGGGTCGCCTCGGAAGAATGGAGGGCGATCGCGCCGGCGGGGCCGATCTCCGGAGGCGCGAAGGTTCGCGTCACCGAGCTCGACGGGTTGGTGCTCACCGTCGAGCCACTCCGATGCCGAGCACGTACCGGCCGCGCCGCAGGCGCCGGCCGCTGAAGGGAGGAACACCCCATGAGCCCTGCGCTCATCGTGCTCGTGATCGTGATCCTGCTCGGCCTGATGGTCGCGTTCAAGGCGATCAGGATCGTGCCCGAATATCAGCGCCTCGTCGTGTTCCGGCTGGGACGGTTGCACGCGACACGCGGACCCGGCCTCGTGATCCTGATCCCGTTCATCGATCGCGGGCATCTCGGTCGACCTCCGGGAGTTCTTCCTGGAGATCCCGCGCCAGGACTCGATCACGCGGGACAACGCGGCGATCTCGATCGACTTCATCCTCTACTACAAGGTCTACGAGCCCGCCGATTCGGTGGTGAAGGTGCAGAACTTCTCGGGAGCCGCCACGAACATCGCGGCCACGACGCTGCGCGCGGTGGTCGGCGACATCATGCTGGACGACGTGCTCGCCAAGCGCGACGAGATCAACAGCCTGCTCCGCGTGAAGCTCGACGAGGTGACGGAGCGCTGGGGCGTGAAGGTCACGAACGTCGAGATCCGGGAGATCATCCCGCCGCCGTCGGTGCAGGAGGCGATGACCCGGCAGATGTCGGCCGAGCGGACGCGACGGGCGGTCGTGACGGAGGCAGACGGCAACAAGCAGGCGGCGATCACGATCGCGGAGGGGAACAAGCAGGCGGCGATCCTGAACGCGGAGGGCGCGAAGCAGTCGGCGATCCTCACCGCCGAGGGCGAGCGTCAGGCCGCGATCCTGCGGGCCGAGGGGTTCTCCTCGGCGCTCGACAAGATCTTCCAGATCGCGAGCACGGTCGACGAGAAGACGATGCGCCTGCAGTACCTCGACGCCTTGAAGCAGGTCGGGACCTCGCCCTCCTCGAAGGTCGTCGTCCCGATGGAGCTGTCCGGCCTGGTCGCCACGTTCACGGCGCTCGCCGAGGCCGCCTCGACGAACGGCAGCGGAGGCGACGGGCAGGGCTGAGTCCGGCGATCCTCAGGCCGGCACGGCGATGCCGGCCTGCTGCAGCGCCAGCTCGAAATCGTGCACGTTCGACACGGCGTGCATCGCATCGGCCACCGAGACCTGCCCCTGCTGGATCAGGCGGAGCAGGGACTGGTCGAAGGTGGTCATGCCGTAGTAGCCGCCGTCCTTCATCACGTCCTTGATCTCCTCGGTCTTGTCGGGATCGACGATGCGCTCCGCGACGCGGCCGGTGTTCACGAGGACCTCGAGCGCCGGCACGCGGCCGCCGGTCGTCGTGGGGACGAGGCGCTGGCACACGATGCCGCGGAGGCTGGAGGACAGCGCCAGCCGCACCTGCTTCTGCTGGTACGGCGGGAAGAAGTCGATGAGGCGGTTCACGGTCTCGGTCGCGTCGGTCGTGTGCAGGGTCGACATCACGAGGTGGCCGGTCTCGGCCGCCTGGAGCGCGGCGCGCACCGTCTCGGTGTCCCGCATCTCGCCGATCAGGATGACGTCGGGGTCCTGCCGCAGCGCCGACCGGAGCGCCGACAGGAAGTCCTGCGTGTCGTTGCCGACCTCCCGCTGGTTGATCGAGGCGACGTCGTCGCGGTGCAGCACCTCGATCGGATCCTCGATCGTCACGATGTGCACGGGCTTCGTCCGGTTGATGTGCCCGATCATCGCCGCGAGGGTGGTCGTCTTGCCCGACCCCGTGGGGCCGGTGACCAGGACGAGCCCGCGGTGTTCCTCCGCGAGCGTGCGGACCGAATCCGGCAACCCGATCTCCTCGAACGACGGGCCGCCGAAACGCAGCTTCCGCAACACCATCGACACCGAGCCGCGTTGGCGGAAGACGTTGGCGCGGAACCGGCCGACGTTCGCCACGGAATACGCGAAGTCGACGTCGCCGCGCTCCTCGAACGTCGGACCGACGATCGACCGGGATGATCCCGGTCGCGATCGCCTGCGTGTCGGCCGGGCTGAGCGGCGCGCGTTCCAGGCGGGTCAGTCCGTGGGCGGCCCGCAGCATCGGCGCGGATCCCACCTTCACGTGCAGGTCGGAACCGTCGCCGTCCACGAGCGCCGCGAGCCAGCCGTCGAATTCCGCTACGAGCGGGGAGACGTCCTCCATCACCGTGTGCTCCGATCCGTGTTCGGGGGCGAACGAGCCCGCCGGTTCCGTTCCCGTTCCCGGTTGGCATCGGCGCGCGGACGGCCCGACTTCAGCCCGAACGCCGGAACCGGCGGATCAGGGGCTCTTCGCGGTGAGCCGGCACACGGTGCTCCGGTCGGCGAGCGGCTCGAACGCGGTCAGCGCCATCGCCGGCCTCGAGGCGGCGAGCATCCCTTCGAGGAGGCCCCGATGGACGGCGCAGACCAGGTCGCGGTGCTCTTCCAGGAGGTCGCGGAACGGGCACTCGCGGAGCGAGATCTCGACCGTCCGGGCCCCCCGGCGACGGAAGCGTGGCGTGAAGCCGGCTCCCGCGAGGGCCTCTTGGAGCACCGCCAGGTTCGGGCCGGACGAGCGCGAGGCGCCGGGCCGGGGGGCCGACCGTCCGACCAGGTAGGCGCCCCATTCGCGGGCGAGCTCCTGCGCGCGTTCACGTTGGCGCGCGCCGGTCAGCAGGCCGGCCAGGATGTCGGCCAGGAGCTGGTGGTCGCGACCCTCGCGCGGCTCGGCATCGACGGCGACGTACATCGTCTGGGGCCGGCCGACGCTCGGGCCCTTCCGCTGCTCGGAGGCCACGAGCCCGACCTCCTCCAGCCGGCGCAGGTGCGGGCGGAGCGTGTTCGGGTGCAGGGACAGGCGCGTGGCGAGCTCGCGGACGGCGACCGGCCGGCCGGACAGCCGCAGGTACCGGTAGAGGCGGTAGCGGGTGTCGTCGGCGAGCGCCTTGTGGACCTCGATCGGCAGCGGGTCGGGCATCGCATCGGCTCCGTCGTAGACTCCATTAACACGGTTCACACGGTGTTAATGGGTCAATCGTACGGGAAGAAGGCAACCCGATGGTCACCGAGGAGCAGGTCCGCGAGGCGCTGAAGGGTGTGAAGGACCCCGAGATCGGGCGGCCGATCGAGGACATCGGCATGCTCCGGTCGATCGAGGTCGACGGCGGCACCGTCCACGTGCACGTGCTGCTCACGATCGAAGGATGCCCGCTGCGCGACCGGATCACCACGGACGTCACGGCGGCCGTCCAGCCGCTCGAAGGGGTCGAGCGGGTTGACGTGTCGCTGACCCCGATGAGCGACACGCAACGCCAAGCGCTCGTCGGACAGCTCCGCGGCGGCGCCCCCTCCGGGGCGGCGCGGATCGCGTTCCCGCCCGAGACGTCCCTGATCGCGATCGCATCCGGCAAGGGCGGCGTCGGCAAGTCCAGCGTGACCGTGAACCTCGCGTGCGCGCTCGTCGAGGAGGGCGCGACCGTCGGGATCCTGGACGCCGACGTCTGGGGCTTCAGCGTGCCGCGCATGATCGGCGCGGAGGGCAAGCCGGTCGGGTTCAACGACATGATCCTGCCGCTCGAGGCCCACGGCGTGAAGGTGATCTCGATGGGCTTCTTCGTGCCGGAGGAGACGCCCGTGATCTGGCGCGGGCCGATGCTGCACAAGGCGATCGAACAATTCCTCGGCGACGTCTACTGGGGCGACCTCGACTACCTGCTGTGCGACCTGCCGCCGGGCACCGGCGACGTGTCGATCTCGCTCGCGTCCTTCATCCCGGGTGCGTCGATGGTCGTCGTCACGACCCCGCAGGAGGCCGCCCGGAAGGTCGCGGAGCGCGCCGGCAAGATGGCCGAACGCACGAACCTCCGGCCGATCGGCGTGATCGAGAACATGTCGTACTACGTGTGCCCGCACTGCGGCGAGCGCGAGTCGCTGTTCGGCGAGGGCGGCGGCCGCGAGGCAGCCGAGACGCTCGGCGTGCCGCTCCTCGCGCAGGTGCCGCTCGAGCCCGCGCTCCGCGAGGGGGCCGACGTCGGCGACCCGATCGTGCTGCGCGACCCCGCATCCCCGGCCTCGGTCGCGCTCCGCGAGGCGGCGGCGGCGATCAGGACCACCTCGAAGTCGAAGATCGGGAAGCCCCTCACGGTGATGGCGCGGTGAGCAGCGGTGACCTCGGGCGCCGAGGTCCTTCGCGCGGTCTTCGACCATCACGTCTGGGCCACGCTGACGCTGCTGGAGGCGCTCGAGGCCCTCGACGAGGAACAGCTCGGCGCGACGATCGGCGGGACCTACGGCTCGATGCCGCAGACGCTGACCCACCTGGTGGACGCCGACAGCCGGTACCTCCGGCGCTTCGACGACCCGAGCCTGCCGTCCGAGCCCAGCCACCGGATCGACCCCCTGCCCGAGCTCGCACGCCGGATGCGCGAGCACGCGCCGCGCTGGACGCGCGACCCTGGACCGGCTCGACGCCGGGACCCTGGACTCCTCGATCGTGGACCACGCCGAGTACCCCGACACGCAGCACGCGGAGGGCATGCTGCTGGTCCAGGCGATCCAGCACGGCGAGGAGCATCGCCAGCAGGTGTGCTCGACGCTCGGCGCCCTCGGGCTGGACGTGCCCGACCTCAGCGGCTGGGAGTACTGGCTCGCGACCCGCTAGGTCGCGCCGGGTTCCGCCGCGACGGCTTCCTCCGCACGATCCTCGGTGCGGCTCGGCGTCGTCGGACCGGCGCGCTTCGAGATCGCCCAGTACGCCCACACCGCGATGCTGAGCAGCACGACGGTCAGCGCGGTCCACTGCGACCCGGTGAGCGGGCCGAAGCGCTTGTCGATGCGGAGGAAGTCCTCGAGCAGCCGGCAGCACCCGTAGTAGATCGTGAACAGCAGGGTGGCGAGCCCTTCCCGCCGAGGCTCGCGGATGAACCACCAGAGGATGCCGAACAGGATCCAGGCCAGCAGCATGTCGTACATCGCCGTCTGGTGAACGCCGACCCCCTGGGAGATCACGTCGACGCCGTTCCGCAGCTCGGCGCTCCCCCGCCGGATGATCTCGAGGTGGCCCCCCTGGAGCTCGGCCGTGCAGATCCTGCCGTCGCAGCCGAACGGCGGTGCGAGCGTGCCGCCCTCGTACTTCCATGCCAGCAGCCAGGAGGTCGGCTTGCCGAGGTGATCGCCGATGATCAGGTCGCCGATCCGACCGATCGCGATACCGAGCGCGAGCGGAGCCGCGAGCACGTCGGCCACCTGGAAGAACCGCAACCCGAAGCGCCGGATGTTGATGGCGTTCGCGATGGTCGCGCCGGCGATACCGCCGAGCAGCGAGATGCCGCCCTTCCAGATCATGAGCCACTGGACCGGCGAGGAGAACTCCGAGACGTGCGCGATCACGTACCCGACGCGAGCGCCGACGATCGCGCCGATCAACGACCAGAACACGACCGAATTGATCGCGTCGTTCGAGATCCCCCGTCGCAGGGCCAGCTTCCCGAACAGCCAGGCGCCCACCATGAACCCGATCGCGATGAACAGCCCGTGCGGTGAGATCGCGAAGGTGCTGCCGAACCGGAAGCGGTCGATGACGGGCCAGCCGACGGCGCCGATGAACGCAGGCATCGGTCCGAGCGTAACAGCGGCGCCCGTTCAGGCCCGTTGAGGAAGGCTCAGGAAGGCCGCGCGCGCGGCCACACCCGGGCGACCGCGCGGCCCAGCAAGAGCCCGCTCAGGACATCGCTCGGATAGTGCACGCCGAGGGCGACGCGCGAGGCGCCCACCGACAGATCGAGCGCCCCGAGCGCCGACCGGCCCAGCCGCCCGATCCCCAGCTCGCGGGCCCCGACCCGCGTGAACGAGGTGAGCACGGCCGGATGCGACGACGGCCAGGACGAGCCGGCCGGCCGGGCGATCAACAGCCGGACGCCGTCGGGATCCTCGTCGGCCGGCCGGGGCCGGTTCGCGACGCGCTTGAGGCCCTGGAGCAGGAGCCACGTGGTCCCCGCCGCGCTCAGGGCGCGGACGGCCGGGCCACGCCTCCCCACCGCGAACAACGTGGCCGCGGCCGCTCCGGAGGCGTAGAACGAGCCGAGCTCCGTGATCGCGGCGAACCCGGCGTCCGCCCCGGGTCCGGTGCCGCGGTTGACCAGCTCGAACAGCTCACGGTCCACCGCCGGCCCGTCCTCGCCCTTCATCGCGGCCAGGCCGACGGCCACCGCGCCGGCGCCGAGGCAGCCGGCCCACACGATCCTTCCGAGACCCACGGCGGCCAATCATGCAAGATGGCGGCGCCGGGCGTCAGGTCGCCCGGCGGACCCGGGAGGCGACGATGCGACGGCCGGACGACATGGAGCACGACTCGCCCGACGACGGGCGGGGCGATTGGTCCGAGAAGCGCGAGGGACCCAGCACGAAGGTGATCGTGGCGATCGTGATCGCCGTCGTGCTCCTGCTGTTCATCCTGCAGAACGGCCATCGGACGCAGCTCAGCTTCCTGTTCCTGGACGGCTACTACCCGTTGTGGACCCTGATCGTCGTCGGCGCGGTCCTCGGGTTCGCCGTGGGCTGGCTGCTGTGCGCGGCGCGCGCGCGCCGGCGGCTGCGGAGGGCCGGCGAGCGCTAGCGCGAACGCGGCTCGCGCCCGCGAGCAGCCGCGCGGGCCTCGATCTCGTGCTTCTGGGCGAGCGTGCCGCGCCGTAACGCGTACTCGGCGCCGCCCACCGCGTTCACGCTCGCCGCGGCGAAGCGCCCGAGCGGCCCGCGGAAGACCCAGTCCACCTCGTGCCGGAGCACGCTGCGGTGCTTCGGGAGCGACGCGATCGTGGTCGCGACGGTCGCGTCGAGGAGGCCCCCGAGGTGCACCGCCGCGTTCCAGGGCGGATCCCAGGTCCGGATGTCGCACGGCACCGAGGCGCGGACGCTCATGAATCCCATGATCGCCTTGTAGTGGACGCCGGGACCGAGCCCGCCGGCGGGCACCTTCACCGCCACGATGTGCCGGTCCCAGTGCGGGAGGTTCTTGGGATCGCTCGTCACCTCCCAGACCAGCTCGGGCGGCGCGTCCACCTCGACGGAGTACTCGGCGGAGGTCACGCGGCCTTCGCGCTCCCGCTGCTCCAGCCCTTCCACCAGACCGTGCGCCGGGGCGCGATGCGCACGAGGGCGTCGGCGTCGGACGCGAGGCCCCGCGCGATCGACCGGAGCGTCTTCGCGCCCGAGCCGACCTCGCCGTCGACGAAGAACGACGCCTCGCCCTGCACCATCGCTCCGACCATGTCGCGCGCGCGCCAGACGGAGGCCCGGTCGACCATCAGCGCGGCCGGGACATCGGGCCCGGCGCCGGCGATCGCGAGCGTCTGCGCCGGGAGCGCCACGAAGAGCTCGTGCTCGTCCGCGCGCCAGTGCACCGGCAGCGTCACGAGGCCCCGTTCGCCGTGGATCGCCAGCACGCCGTCGCCGGCACGGCCGACGCCCTCGACGACCTCCTGCGGCAGGGATCCGAACGGATCGTCGGCCGTCGTCGAGCGCCGGAACGTCGCGTGGGAGGCGGCCCGTCCGCCCCAGCGACCCCTCCCCTCCTGGACGCCGTCGGCGTCCAGGAGCGCGGTCCGCTCGACGTCCACCCCGACGAACACGCGCCCCGGCGGCGTCCACGCGAGGGGCACCTGCCGCGCGTCGAACGCGTAGCCGGCGAAGAACCGCGCGTTCTTCCGGCTGAAGCCGGCCGTCGCACGCGCGATCGATGTGGCGCCGGCGACCGCGGCCGCCCACGTGCGCTTGTCGAGCGCGTCGTAGGTCTTCACGGTTCCGGTGAACGTGACGGCGAGGTCGCCGGAGCGGACGACGCCGGCGACCGACGGATCCAGGCGCCACGCGCGAGCCTTGACCGAACGCCGCGAGGTCGTGAGCCAGATGCGCCCACCGCTGTAGGCGAACACGAGCGGCGTGCAGTGCGGGCCGCCCGGCGTGGACGCGGCGACCGCGCAGAAGCGCCCGTCCTCGAGCACCGACTGCACCGCCGTCGAGAGGAAGCTCACGCGGGCGCCTCCTTCCGCGCGAGCTTCGGCGGGAACACGAGCATCAGCCCGGTCCACAGGACATGGCTGGCGAGCGGCGCGGCGAGGCCTCCCGACCACCACGCGAGCGCACCCCAGACGGCGCCGCCGACGACGGCGCCGGCCACGATCGGCAGCGAGCGGCTCGGCAGGTTCCCGATGACGTACAGGACGAGGACGACCACCGCGGCACCGCCCGCGCCGAGGCTCGTCTCGGCGAACGTTCGCTGGGCGAGGCCACGGTAGAAGATCTCCTCGGCCGGCACGGACACGAGCAGCGACAGGATGAGCGCGGTCCGCACGGGCTCGTCGGCCGCCTCTTGGTACGCCTTCTCCACGTGTCGCGCGAACGGCCCCCAGTGCGCGGCGATCGCGACGAAGATCCTGGTGGCGAGGAACAGGATGATCCCCGACGCCGCGCCGACGAGCAGCGCCTTCCCGACCGGTGTGTTCCGCTGCGCCTCCGGCATCAGCAGCAAGGCGACGATCCCCATCGCGCCCAGGACGTAGGGGAGGATCTCCCACACCTTCTTGCCGTGCGTGGAGATCCGCCACCACGCCACCATCTGCGCGACGATGCCGATGACGATCGCGACCCAGCGCATGGGCTATCCGGGAAGGAACCGCGTCTTGACGGCCGTCTCCGCCGTGAACGCGGTCACGACGGCGAGGTAGTAGAAGCCGGTCGCGGACTGGACCGCCGAGGCGCGCTCGCCGCGGAGCGCCGCCTTCGCGAGCGCCGCGATCAGCAAGGTCGTCGCCGACATGCCGATCGCGATCCACGGCGCCAGCGCGCCGGCGGTGAGCAGCGGGTTGAACTCCTGCGACGCGCTCGTACCCGAGAACCCGCCGGTCACGATCGCGACGATCTCGAGCCCGGTCGCGATCAGCAGCGTCACCGTGGCCCGCTCGATCGGCCGGCGCGACAGCTTCCGGTCGGTCAGGTACCAGTGCCCGAGGAACAGGCAGTGGTACGCCGAGCCGACGAACGCGGCCCCCACGAGCAGCTGGAACGCCGAGACCGGGTACGGCTGGCGGCCGGTCGCGGCCATCGCCGCGAGCAGACCGAGCAGGACCGGCAGCGAGAGGAGGCCGAGCACCCGGCCGGCCGCCTGGCGCCGCGCGAGCAGCAGGACGGCCGAGAGGCTCACCACGATCGCGGCGCCGAGCGAGAGCCGCACGGACCATGCGCCCGCGGCGTCGCCGGGGATCGCGCCGGCCCGGGCGGCCAGCCAGATGGGCCATGCGAAGAGCAGGGCCGCGATCACGCTCCAGATCGTGAAGTAGGACCGCTTCGTCTCCCGCCACAGGGGCGAGAGCCACGTGAGCGCCGCGGCGCCGGCGAGGGTCTCGGCCAGCACGATGGCCAGCACCCCGGCGAACCCGGTCACGCGCCGCTCCCCGTCATCGGCCTCAGCCTAGCCGCCCGGCGCACACCCGACGCTCCGCGGGACCCCAGCTACCCTGTGCCGCATGGATGACTGGCGTTCCTACGACGACGTGGCCGTGATCTACGAGCGGGTCCACGCCCCGCGCTTCGCCGACCCCGCCCGCGACCTGCTCGCGCTCGCCGACGTGACCGCGGGCCAGCGGGTCCTCGACGTCGGCACCGGCACCGGCGTCGCCGCCGCCGAAGCCCTCGCGCTGGGCGCCGACGCGACCGGCGTCGACGCCTCGGTCGGGATGCTCGAGGTCGGCCACGCCGCCCATCCGGGCCTGCGCCTCGCCGCCGCGGAGGCGATCGACCTGCCGTTCGGGCCGGGCACGTTCGACGCCGTGGTCGGGAACTTCGTCCTGGCGCACTTCACGAAGGTGGACACGGCGCTGTTCGACCTGGTCCGCGTGACGAAGCAGGGCGGCCGGCTCGGCTTCACCTCCTGGTCGGACGGTCGCGACGCCTTCACGGACACGTGGCTCGAGTCTGGTCGGCGAGGTGGTCCCGAGCGAGCTGCTCGATCCGTCCGTCGCCGACGCCGTGCCGAACCACGACCGCTTCAAGCGCAGGGAGGCCGTCGAGCAAGCGCTGCACGATGCCGGCCTGCGCCACGTCCGCACCGAGCCCGCGCAGTACGAATGGACGTACGCGTTGGACGACTACCTCGACGGGCTTCAGGTCTGGGCGCTCGGACGGTTCGTCCGGGAGATGCTCGGCGACGGCTGGGACGCGTTCCGCGCTCATGCGCGCGCGGTGTTCGCGGAGACGGTTCCCCGATCCGCTCCACGACCGGCGAGACGTGATCCTCGCCGTCGGCACGAAGGAGTAGCGGTGGACGAGCGCACGGCTCGGCACGGACCGGCCCGGTCGTGTCGGCGCTCGGGCTCGGCTGTATGGGGATGTCCGGCGCCTACGGGCCGGCCGACCGGGACGAGAGCATCGCGACGATCCGCGCGGCGATCGATGCCGGCATCACGTTGCTGGACACCGGCGACTACTACGGCATGGGCCACAACGAGCTCCTGATCCGGGACGCGCTGCGCGGCCGCGATCGCGACGACGTCGTGATCAGCGTGAAGTTCGGCGCCCTCCGCGCGCCCGACAACGCCTTCATCGGGATCGACGGGCGGCCGGTCGCCGTGAAGAACGCCCTGGCGTACACGCTGCAGCGCCTGGGCACCGACCACGTCGACGTCTACCGGCTCGGTCGCGTCGATCCCGCGGTCCCCATCGAAGACACCGTCGGCGCGATCGCCGAGATGATCGAGGCCGGCCACGTGCGGCACGTCGGTCTGTCGGAGGCGGGCGCCGAGACCGTCCGGCGAGCGCAGGCCGTGCATCCCGTCGCCGACCTGCAGATCGAGTACTCGCTGCTGTCCCGCGGCATCGAGGCGGAGATCCTGCCGACCTGTCGCGAGCTCGGCGTGGGCGTCACCGCGTACGGCGTGCTCTCGCGCGGCCTGCTCGGCGGGCGCGGCGACGACGCGACGCGGGTTCCCGCGCCGGCGACATCCGCGGACGGATGCCCCGCTTCCGCCCCGAGAACCTCGAGCGCAACCTCCGGCTGGTCGAGGCGCTGCGGGCGATCGCGGACGCGAAGGGCGCGACGGTCGCGCAGATCGCGATCGCCTGGGTCGCTCTCCCGAGGCGACGACATCGTGCCCCTGATCGGGACCACGCGCCGCGACCGGCTCGCCGAGGCCGTCGCGGCGACTCGAGCTCGAGCTTGACCGGCGACGACCTCGCGGCGATCGAACGCGCGGTGCCGGCCGGCGCCGTCGCGGGCGACCGGTACGACGAAGGCCAGATGGCCATGCTCGACAGCGAGCGGAGCGGGTCGCCGGGGAGTTGAAGCTCATGGTCCGACGACGGGCGGGGACCGCGGCAGCGGCGAACCGCCCGCCGAGGCAGAATGAGGGCCCGTGGTGGGAGGAGCGCGGATGAGACATCTGGACCGAGATGGGTTCGCCGGGTTGCTCGCCCTCCTCGTCGAACGCGGGTTCGAGCTGGTCGGGCCGACGGTCCGCGACGGCGCGATCGTCCTCGACCGGATCGAGGGCGTAGCGGACCTGCCGCGCGGGATGCGCGAGATCCACGCCCCGGGCTCGTATCGGCTCGAGGACACGGGCGACGATCGCCTCTTCGCCTGGGCGCACGGCCCCGACGCAGGGAAGCGGTTCCTGTTCCCGCCACGCGAGACGATCCAGACCGGCACCCGGGCGGCGGACGGCCGCATCGACCTGCAGCCTGCACCCCTCCCCGAGCGCCGCTACGCGTTCGTCGGGCTGCGTTCCTGCGATCTGCACGCGATCGAGATCCAGGACCGCGTCTTCCTCGCCGCCGACCCCGCCTACCGCGCCCGTCGCGAGGGCGCGCTCTTCATCGGCGTCAACTGCGAGATCCCCGGATCGACCTGCTTCTGCACCTCGATGCAGACCGGACCGCGCTGCACGATGGGCTTCGACCTCGCGCTCACGGAGCTGGAGGACGGCGGCTTCACCGTGGAGATCGGGACCGAGGAGGGCGCCGGCCTGCTGGACGCGCTGCACGCCGGCGCCGCGACCGAGGAGCAGGTCGCCGCCTCGCATGACGGTCACCACCCGCGCCGAAGCGGCGATGGGACGCGACCTCGACACCACCGACCTGCCGAACCTGCTCTATCGCAACCGGGAGCATCCGCGGTGGGACGACGTGGCCTCCCGGTGCCTGACGTGCACGAACTGCACGATGGTCTGCCCGACGTGCTTCTGCCACGACCTCTCCGACGAGATCTCCCTCGACGGGCTCCGCGCCGCCCGCACCCGCGAGTGGGCGAGCTGCTTCAGCGAGGAGTTCAGCCACATGTCCTTCGGCGAGGTCCGCTCGAGCCCTCGCTCGCGCTACCGCCAGTGGCTCACGCACAAGTTCGCATCGTGGATCGACCAGTTCGGCACGAGCGGCTGCGTCGGGTGCGGGCGGTGCGTCACCTGGTGCCCGGTGGGGATCGACGTCACGGAGGAGATCGCGGCGATCCGCGCGGCCGACGGCGAGGTACGGGTCGCGGACGAGGTGACCGGCTGATGGCCACGCAGGCGCGCGAGGCGTGGATCGCCGGGATGCCGACCTACGCCGCCACGGTGGATGCGATCGAGCCCGCCGCGGCCGACACGTACACGTACTGGGCCCGGCTCGACGAGCTGGACGCGCGCGCCGCCTACGGCTTCCAGCCCGGGCAGATCTCGATGGTCGGGGTGTTCGGCGTCGGCGAGGTGCCGATCAGCGTCTCGAGCGATCCGGCGGCGCCCGATCGCCTCGCCCACACGATCCGGATCTGCGGCCGCGTGACGCACGTGATCGACCGCGTACAGGTCGGCGATCGGATCACCCTGCGAGGTCCGTTCGGCCGGCCGTGGCCGCTCGACGAAGCGAGCGGCGGGGACCTGGTCATCGTCGCGGGCGGGTTGGGCATGGCGCCGCTCCGCTCCGCGATCTACACCGCGATCCGTTCGGGATCGTTCCGCCGGGTGGTCCTGTTGGTGGGCGCGCGGGACCCGTCGCAGGTCCTGTTCCGCGACGAGCTGGAACGCTGGCGGGCGGGCGGACCCGACGGGCTCGAGGTGCACCTCACCGTGGACGTGCCCGACGACGCCTGGCCGTACCACGAGGGTGTCGTGACCACCCTGTTCCCCATCGCCGGCATCGATCCGGAGGCATCCACGGTCTTCACCTGCGGCCCCGAGATCATGATGCGCTTCGTGATGCGCGACCTGCTGCGCCTCGGCATCCCCGAGGAACGTCTCTGGGTCACGATGGAACGGAACATGCATTGCGCCGTGCGGCTCTGCGGTCACTGCCAGCTCGGGCCGTGGTTCGTCTGCGCCGACGGCCCGATCTTCCGCTGGGATCAGGTGAGCGAGCTGCTGGAGGTGGATGAGCTGTGAGCGCGCCGGCGACCCCCCGCGTGGCCGTGTTCAAGATGGCGTCGTGCGACGGCTGCCAGCTCCAGCTGCTCGACGCCGAGGAGGCGCTGCTCGAACTGGCCGGCGCGATCACGATCGCGAACTTCGCCGAGGCGTCCTCGGCGATGGACGACGGCCCGTACGACGTCACGCTCGTCGAGGGTTCGGTCTCTTCGCCGGAACAGCTGGAGCAGCTGCGATCGATCCGCGAGCGCTCGCGCTTCCTGATGACGATCGGGGCGTGCGCGACGTCGGGCGGGGTGCAGGCGCTCCGCAACGGCCGCGACATCGACGAGTACGTCAGGTCCGTCTACGCCAGCCCCGGGTTCATCGACACGCTCGCGGACTCCACGCCGATCGCGGAGCACGTGAAGGTCGATCTCGAGCTGACCGGCTGCCCGGTCGATCGCGGGCAGTTGCTCGCGGCGCTCGCGTGGTTGATCCAGGGGTCGGTGCCGCGCCCGCCGACCACGCCGGTCTGCATCGAATGCAAGCGCCGTGGCTACGTGTGCGTGATGGTCGCGAAGGGTGAGCCCTGCCTGGGACCCGTCACGCGCACGGGCTGCGGATCGCTCTGCCCGGGGATGGGTCGAGGCTGCTACGGCTGCTTCGGACCCTCGCAGCCGCCGAACACCGAGGCGCTGGCGAAGACGTTCCTCGATCTGGGGATGCCGCCGAGCCGCGTCGCCGACTCGTTCCGCTTCATCACCGGCTACGCGCCGGCCTTCCGCGAAGCCGCGGATCGCGTCGAGCGGGAGGTCGGCCGAGCGATGACCCATCGATCGGTCGACGTTCCGGTCGTCGCGCGCGTGGAGGGCGAGGGCGCGCTGCACATCCGCATCGACGACGACGTGATCACGCGGCTCGAGCTGCAGATCTACGAGCCGCCCGCGGTTCTTCGAGGCGTTCCTGCGCGGCCGCCACTTCAGCGAGGTCCCCGACATCGTCCCTCGGATCTGCGGCATCTGTCCGGTCGCCTATCAGATGAGCGCGATCCACGGGCTGGAGCAGCTGTTCGAGGTCGAGGTGCCGCCGGGAACGCGCGAGCTCCGGCGCCTCCTGTACTGCGGCGAGTGGATCGAGAGCCACATGCTGCACGTCCACCTGCTGGCGCTGCCCGACTACCTCGGCTACGACGACGCGATCCAGCTGGTGCGCGCGGGGTTCAAGGATGCCGTCGAGCGCGGCCTGCGGCTGAAGCGGCTCGGGAACGACCTCATGGCGGCGATCGGCGGCCGCGAGATCCATCCGGTCAGCCCCCGCGTCGGCGGGTTCTCGAAGGCCGTCGCCGCACGCACGCTGCGGGGGTTCCAGCCGAGGCTCGAGGACGCGCTCGTCGAGATCCTCGAGGTCGCCGATCTCGTCGCTCCGCTCGAGATGCCCGAGTTCCCCAGGCCGGCGGAGATGGTCGCGTTGACGCACCCGAACGAGTACGCGATCAACGAGGGATCGATGGCCTCCACCGAGGGTCGCGCGTGGAGCGTCGACGCGTACGAGGACGTCACGCACGAGATCCAGGTCGCCCACTCGAACGCGCTCCATTCCGTCTTCACGGACACCGAGACGCCGTACTTCCTCGGTCCGCTCGCACGTGTCGTGCTGAACGAGCAGCGGCTGATCGCCCGTCGCGCGGGAGGCGGCCGCGCGCGCCGGGCTCGGCCTGCCCACCATCGACCCGTTCGCGTCGATGGCCGCGCGGGTCGTGGAGGTGGCCCTCGCGTTGGAGGACAGCCTCCGCCTGATCGCCGCGTACGAGCCCCCCGACCCGCCCTCGGCCGCGGTGCGACCGCGAGCGGGTCGTGCCACCTGGGCCACGGAGGCGCCCCGGGGGACGCTGTATCACCGGTACGACGTCGCGAGCGACGGGACGATCCTCGAAGCGAAGATCGTGCCGCCCACGTCGCAGAACCTCCGGCACATGGAGAAGGATCTCGGCGAGTTCCTCCCCGGGGTGCTGGATCGCTCCGACGCTGAGCTGACGAGGCTGGCCGAGATGGTGATCCGCAACTACGACCCGTGCATCAGCTGCGCGACGCATTTCCTCCGCCTCGACGTCGAGCGGGTCTGAGGAGCGGACCGATGGTCCGCGTGATCGGCTGCGGGAACCCCGATGCCGGGGACGACGCGGCCGGGTTGATCGTCGCCGAGGAGATCCGACGCCCGCGCCCCGCGAGAACGTCGACGTCGTTCGAGCCCGCGATCCGCTCCGCCTGCTCGATCTCCTCGAAGACGTCGGAGCGGGTGATCGTCGTCGACGCGGTGCGATCCGCGTCGGGAGCGCGAACGCCCGGCACCCTCGTTCGGATCGAGGTCGGGCCGGACGGATCGCCCGCGGCGCTGCGCTCCTCGCTGTCGTCGCACGGCCTCGGGCCTCGTCGAGACGATCGGCCTCGCGGCCGCGGTCGGGGACCTCCCCCCGATCGTCTTCCACGGCGTCGAAGCCGGTGCCCTCGCGGCGGGCTCCGACCTGTCGGACGCGGTGCGCGCCGCACTCCCGGCTCTCATCGATGCGGTCCTCGCCGACGTCGTGTGATGAAGAGCGACGCCGCCACGCTCGACGCTCGGCGCATCCAGGTTCGCGGGATCGTGCAGGGGGTGGGGTTCCGACCGTTCGTGGCCGGCCTCGCGGTCCGGTTCGGGGTCACGGGCTGGATCCGCAACGACGGCGGCCGCGTGACGATCCACGCGGAGGCGGCCCCCGATGTGCTCGACGCGTTCGCGACGGCGATCCGGACCGAGGCACCACCGCTCGCACTCGTCGAGGCCGTCGAGTCGACGGCGACCTCGCGAGGTGGCCATACCGCCTTCGCCGTCGACCCATCGATCGACGCCGACACCGGCCCCCGCCTGGCGCCCCCAGACGCCGCGACCTGCACCCGCTGCCTCGAGGAGTTGTTCGATCCGATCGGATCGACGCTTCGCCTACCCCTTCATCAACTGCACGAACTGCGGACCTCGCTTCACGATCATCACCTCGCTGCCGTACGACCGAGGGAACACGTCGATGCGAGGGTTCGAGATGTGTCCGAACTGTCGCCGCGAATACGAGGACCCCGCGGATCGCCGCTACCACGCGGAGCCGATCGCGTGCCCGACGTGCGGACCGCGGCTGCAGCTCGTGGATCGGGCGGGACAGCCGATCGAGGGCGATCCGGTCGTGCACGCCGCGGACGCTGCTGCGGTCGGGCTCGATCGTCGCCGTGAAAGGGCTCGGCGGGTTCCAGCTCGCGTGCGACGGGCTCGACGATCGCGTCGTCCGCGAGCTCCGCACACGGAAGCGCCGGCCGGACAAGCCGTTCGCGGTCATGGTCCGCGACATGGACGAGGCTCGCCGGCGCTTCGATCCATCCCTGGCCGCGGAGGCGGCGCTCGGATCGTGGCGCGCCCCGATCGTGCTGGTGGACGATCGGGGAACCCTCGCGCCCGCGGTCGCCCCGGGTCACCGACGGCAAGGCGCGATGCTTCCCTCGACGCCGGTGCATCACCTCCTCGTGCGGGCCGCGGGGATCCCGCTCGTCATGACGAGCGGGAACGTGAGCGACGAGCCGATCTGCATCGACGATGACGACGCGCTCCGGCGGCTCGCCGGCATCGCCGACGCGTTCCTCGTGCACGACCGGCCGATCGTCGCCCGGTACGACGACAGCGTCCTGTTCGCACGGACGGGCGATCCGACGGCGACCGTGCTGCGACGCGCTCGGTCGGAGGCGCCCCAGCCGCTCCCCCTCGCACGCGCCGTGCCTCGCACGGTGCTCGGGACGGGCGCCGAGCTCCACGGGGCCTTCTGCATCATCACGGGGGACCGGGCGTACCTGTCCCAGCACATCGGCGATCTCGACGCCGAGGCATCGATGGACGCCTATCGGGACGCCTACGACCGGTACCGGCGGGTCTTCCACACCGAGCCGGAGCTCGTCGCGCACGATCTGCACCCGGACCTGATGACGACGAGGTTCGCCGAGACGCTCGGGCTCCCGCGGATCGCGGTGCAGCACCACCATGCCCACGTCGCCACCACGATGGCCGAGCACGGGCTCGAGGGCGAGGTGCTCGGCATCGCGATGGACGGCCTCGGCCTGGGCGAGGACGGCACGATCTGGGGTGGTGAGCTGCTGCGCTGCACGCCGGCGCGCGCCGAGCGCATCGGCGGGCTGCGGCCCGTGCGCCAGCCCGGCGGCGACGCGGCGACGCGACATCCCTGGCGGATGGCCGTCTCGCACGCCGCCGACGCCGGCATCCTGGAGGAGGCGCGTCCCTTCGTGGAGGTCCCGGACGGGGACGTCGAGGTCGTGCTCGGCCAGATCCGATCGGGCCTGGCCTCACCGTCGACCAGTTCGGCCGGGCGGCTCTTCGACGCGGTCGCGGCGCTCCTCGGGATCTGCCGGCACGCCTCCTACGACGGGCAGGCGGCGGGCCTCCTCGAACAGGCCGCACTGCTCGGGCGGGACCGGGTGCCGGTCCGGGCGGCCGTCGGGATGCGCGAGGGACTCATGGAGATCGATCCACGCGAGACGCTCCGTTGGATCGTCGCGGGGCGGGCCGCCGGCGCGCCGACCGCGGACCTCGCACGGGGGTTCCACGCGTCGTTCGCCGAGGCCGTCGCGCGAGCGTGCACGCAGCTCTCCGAGCGAGGCGAGGTGGCGACCAGGCGGGTCGCCCTGGGCGGCGGCGTGTTCCAGAACGACCTGTTCACCACGGATCTGCGTCGGCGGTTGACGGGAGCGGGCTTCGAGGTGTTCCTTCCGAGGAGAGTGCCCGTGGGCGACGGCGGCATCGCCCTCGGGCAGGCGTACGTCGCCGCGTCGAGGGGAGCCTGACAATGTGCCTCGGTGTTCCGGGGAAGGTGATCGAGATCTTCGAGCGCGACGGGATCCGGATGGGCACCGTGGATTTCGGTGGCATCCGCCGGGACGCATGCCTCGAGTACGCGCCCGAGGTCGGCGTCGGGCACTTCGTCGTGATCCACGTTGGGTTCGCGATCAGCGTCGTCGACGAGGAGGAGGCCTCGCGCTCCTACGCGCTGCTCGCCGAGATGGACAACCTCGAGAACATCGACATGCCGCAGGATCCCGACGGCGTCCGACCGGAGGCGTTCGGATGAAGTACCTCGACGAGTATCGCGACGACCGCGTTGCGCTCTCGCTCGTGGAGCGGATCCGACAGGCCACCACGCGCCCGTGGACGATCATGGAGGTGTGCGGCGGCCAGACGCACACGCTGGTCCGGCAGGGGATCGACCAGGTGCTCCCTCCCGAGATCGAGCTGGTGCACGGTCCCGGCTGCCCCGTCTGCGTGACCCCCATCGCGTTGATCGACGAGGCCGTCGCGATCGCGAAGCGCCAGGACGCGATCGTGTGTTCGTTCGGCGACATGATCCGCGTCCCCGGCTCGACGGAGGATCTGTTCATGGCCCGTGCGGCCGGCGGCGACGTGCGCGTCGTGTATTCCCCGCTCGATGCCCTCGAGATCGCACGACGCAACCCGGATCGGACCGTGGTGTTCTTCGCCGTGGGGTTCGAGACGACCGCACCGGCGAACGCGATGGCGGTCAAGCAGGCGCACCGGCTCGGGATCGAGAACTTCGCCCTGCTCGTGGCGCACGTGTTGGTGCCGCCGGCGATCACGGCGATCCTGGTCTCTCCGGGGAACAGGGTCCAGGGGTTCCTCGCCCCCGGTCACGTGTGCGCGATCCAGGGATGGCGCGAGTACGAGCCGATCGCCCGGGATTTCGGCGTCCCGCTCGTCGTGACCGGCTTCGAGCCGATCGACCTGCTCGAGGGGATCCTGATGCTGGTCCGGCAGCTCGAGGAGGGTCGCACCGACGTCGAGAACCAGTACGTGCGTGCGGTGGTCCGCGACGGGAACCTCGCGGCGCAGCGTGTCGTGGACGAGGTCTTCGAGACCGCCGATCGTGCCTGGCGCGGGATCGGGGTGATCGAGAAGAGCGGCCTCAAGCTCCGGCCGACGTACGCCCACCACGACGCCGAGGTGCTCTTCCCCCACGACGGCGGCCCTCCGGCGAGCGAGTCGGAGGTGTGTATCGCGGGACAGGTCCTTCGAGGCCTGGCGAAGCCGCATCACTGTCCGGCCTTCGGGACCGAGTGCACACCGGAGCACCCGCTCGGGGCACCGATGGTCTCCACCGAAGGCGCGTGCGCCGCGTACTTCCTCGCCGGACGCGTCCGGCAGGAGGCCCCCGCGTGAGTCAGCAGCGTGATGTTGGCTTCGCGATGCAGTGCCCGGTCCCGCTGCCTCCCGGGGAGCAGATCCTGCTGGGACACGGCTCCGGAGGGAAGCTCACGCGCGAGTTGATCGGGCAGCTCTTCGCGCCCGTCTTCGGGGACACCGAGCTCGCACGGCTCGGCGACGCCGCGGTCCTGGATCTGCCGGGGGGCGATCGCCTGGCGTTCACGACCGACGCGTTCGTCGTGCAGCCCGCGTTCTTCCCGGGCTCGAACATCGGCGAGCTCGCCGTGAACGGGACGGTGAACGATCTGGCGATGATGGGCGCCCGGCCGCTCGCGCTGTCGGCCGCGCTGATCCTGGAGGAAGGGCTCGAGATGGCCGCGCTCGGCACGGTGATCGCGAGCATGGCCGACGCCTGCCGGGCCGCGGAGGTTCGGCTGGTGACGGGCGACACGAAGGTCGTCGAGCGCGGCGCCGCCGACGGGCTGTACGTGATCACCTCGGGGATCGGGGTGGTTCCCGCCGGCGTCGAGATCGGTCCGGAACGCGCCCGACCCGGTGACCGTGTCCTCGTCACCGGGCCGATCGGCTCGCACGGCGTCGCCGTGATGAGCCGGCGCGCCGGCATCGCGTTCGACGCCGACCTGCGGTCCGACACCGCGCCGCTCACCGACCTCGCCGCGGCGATGACCGAGGCCGGCGACGTGCGCGTCCTCCGGGACGCGACGCGCGGCGGCGTCGCGTCCGTCCTCAACGAGCTCGCCGAGGCGAGCGGCGTGTCGATCACCGTGGACGAAGCCGCGTTCCCGATGCTGCCGCCCGTCAAGGCGGCCTGCGAGATGCTCGGGCTCGACCCCCTCTACGTCGCGAACGAAGGGGTCGCCGTCGCGGTGGTGGGTCCGGAGGACGCCGATGCCGTGCTCGCCGCCGCGCGAGCGATGCCGGTGGGCGCCGCCGCGACGCTCGTCGGGGAGGTGGGCGAGGCCGGTGGCACCTCCCCGGTCCGCCTCAGGACCGGACTCGGCGCGACCCGTCCGCTGATCCTCCTCGCCGGCGACCAGTTGCCGCGGATCTGCTGAGCACGGCCTCGATCCGTCCGCCGTCGACCGACGCCGCTCAGCTCAGGTCGAGGACGCGGAACTCCTCCGCGAACGCGACCCCGATCTTCCGGCCGGCCTCGGCCGCCTCCTCGCGGAGGGACTCGTCGAAGAAGCGGATCCCCTCGGCCAGCTGGCTCGCGTGGCGCGCGAGCGCGTCCACCTTCGTGGTGAACGTCGCCGACACGTCCGCGACGTGGTTCGGCTCGTTCGTCCAGCCGAGCCACACGTCGTGGACCTCCTGGATCTCGAGCCCCTCGCCGAGGTGTTCACCGAAGAAGTGCGGGTTGCCGCTGCCCGGGAACACGCTGTCGAGCGCGACCCATCCCGCCGTGCGGTGGTCGGCGTGGTTGTAGTAGCGGTTCTCGAAGAAGACCGACGTCGGATCGCACGAGACCACCGTCTCCGCCCGGACCTCGCGGACCCGCCGCGTCGCGGCCTCCCGGACGGCCGGGGCGTTCTCGAGCTCGCCGTCGTGGATCGAGAGGATCCGCACGCTCGACAGACCCATCACGTCGGCGGCCGACTCGGTCTCCACCTTCCTCGTCGCCGCGAGCTCGGTGCGGCTCGCCGTCGGGTCGCTCGAGCCGCGATCCCCGTTCGTCAGCACCAACAGGTGCACCGCCCGCCCGGCCGCCGCCCAGGCGGCGAGCAGCCCGCCCGCGGCGATCTCGGCGTCGTCGGGATGGGCGAAGATCGCGAGCACGGGCCCGGTCCTCGGCTCGCGCTCCCCGTTGCTCACCGCGGCGCCCTCCCTGGGATCAGGCCCGGTCGAGGACGAACCGGACCAGCGTCCGCACCGGGAACCCGGTCCCTCCGGCGGGCCCGAGGTCGTTGCCGTGCTCGGAGAACGCCGGACCGGCGATGTCCAGGTGGACCCACGGCGTCTCCCCGGCGAAGCCCGCCAGGAACCACGACGCCGTGATGGCGCCGCCGTAGCGCTTCCCGATGTTCTTGATGTCGGCGACCTTCGAGTCGATCAGCCGCCGGTAGTCCGGGAACAGGGGCAGTTGCCACAGGGGCTCGCCGACGGCCTGGCCGGCGTGCACCAGCTCGCGCGCGAGCGCGTCGTCGTTCCCGATCGCGCCCGCGATGTCGGTGCCGAGCGCGACCATGCACGCGCCGGTGAGCGTCGCCGTGTCCACGATGCACGCCGGCTGCTGCTCGGCCAGGTACGCCAGCGCGTCGGCCAGCACCAGCCGTCCCTCGGCGTCGGTGTTCAGGACCTCCGAGGTCGTGCCCCCGTAGTGATGGATCACGTCGCCCGGCTTCTGCGCCGAGCCGCTCGGCATGTTCTCCGAGCACGGGATCGCCGTGATCACGTTGACCTTCGGCTTCAGCAGCGCGATCGCCTTCATGGCGGCCAGGATCGACGCGGCGCCGCCCATGTCGCACTTCATCGTCTCCATGCCCTGCGCGTCCTTGATGTCGAGGCCGCCGGAGTCGAACGAGATCCCCTTGCCCGTGAGGGCGATCGGCGTGTCCTTGCCCGCGCCCGTGTAGCGCAGCTCGATCAGCCGGGGCGGGTTCACGGAGCCCTTGCCGACGCCGAGGATGCCGCCGAACCCCTTGTCGGCGAGCTGCTTCTCGTTCCAGATCGTGCAGGTCAGCCCGACCTCTTTCGCCATGGCTCGCGCCGCGTCCGCGATCGCGGCGGGCGGGAGGTCGCCGGCCGGCGTGTTCACGAGATCGCGTGCCCAGCAGACCGCGTCGACGAGGATCGCCGCCCGCTTGGCGGCGGCCTTCATCCGCTTCGTGTCCCAGCGCGACGAGCCCAGGACGGTCACGGTGTCCAGGTCGGCGCCGTCGCCGGGAGCGGTCTTGTACCGACCGAACCGGTAGCTGCCCAGCCCGAGGCCCTCGGCGGCGGCCTGGACCGCCTCGGCCGAGCGGGCTCCCCCGAACGCGAGCGGGAAGGTCGTGGCCACCGTGCCGAACCGGCGGGCGACCGGCGCGGCCTTGCCGAGCGCGCGCCGCATCGCGGTCACGTCGAACGCGCCCTTCGGCCCGACGCCGACGAGCAGCGCCGCGTCGGCGGCGAAGCCGTCGCCGTCGCGGCGCGGGACCAGCAGGGTCTCGCCGGCCTTGCCGGTGAGCTTCGATGCCGCGAACGCCTCGCGCAGGCCGGTCTCCCGCACGCCGGGACCGGGGGCGCCCCCCTCGAACACCGGCAGCACGAGGAGGCCCGCCTCGACCTCGTGGGGCGAGGCGGACGAGTAGACGAACGTGGTCACATGCGCTCCTTCCCGGTGGGCCGGCCGTTGGCCCGAGCTGATCCGAACGTGGCGCCCTCGGGCGCGGACGTGGGGAGTCTAGTTGGGGGCGGCGGCGGGCGGCCTCGATAGGCTGGCGGCCATGAGGACGCGGCGATGAGGACGCGCAAGGTCACGGACCTGGTGCATTTCGACGACGACGCCGCCCGGACGGACGTCCTGCACGAGACCGAGCACCTCTTCGCACAGGTCATCTGCCTGCAGGGCACGCAGGGGCTCGGTCCGTTGTCGGACGCCGCGGCCGACGGCCTCGTGGTCGTCCTCGCCGGCGAGATCGCCGCCCAGATCGACAAGGCGCGCGCGCGGATGCGCCAGTGGGATTCGCTCGTCGTGCCCGCGGGGGAGCCGCTGACCGTCCGCAACGCCTCGGCCGAGCCGTCGGTGGTGCTGCTCGTGCTGGCCCCGCCGCCCGCCTAGCCTCAACCGGCATCGCGGGGCCGCCGGGGCAGGATCAGGAGCGCCGCGCCGAACGCGGCGGCGAACCCGGGCAGGCTCCCCCCGAGCGCCGCGCCGGGGATCAGCGGCACGGGCAGGCCGAGCACGCCGTGCAGCAGCCGCTCCAGCCCGGCGGACCACCAGCCCACGAGCGTCGTCGGCGCGCACCACTGGAAGACGACGAAGCCGAGCGCCCACGCGGCCACCGCCCGCCAGCCGATCCCGGGAGGCGCCCCCTCGAACAAGCGCCTCGGCACCGTATCGGCCGCGCGCTCGCACGAGCCAATCCGCCAGGAACACCGCGAACAGCGGCACGAAGATCGATCCGATCAGCAACAGGAACGCCTCGAGCGTCGTCGCCGCGTTCGGGCCGATCACCGCCGCCACGACGAACCCGATCAGCCCGACGCCGACGATGAGCGCGCGCTGCGACCACGCCGGCCGGACGTTCTGGACGGTGACGGCGGACGAGTACACGTTGACCATCGCCTGATCCGACTCGCCGACCAGCAGGGCGAGCAGCACGACGCCCCCGCCGGCCGCGGCGGCGATCGTCGTGCCGATCCCCACCACGTCGGTGCCGGCGCCGGCCGCGAGCACGAGGAGCGCGCCGAGGAGGTAGAACCACACGTTGCCCACGGCGTAGCCGGCCGCCGTCCCCACGAACGCGCTCCGTGGATCGCGCCCGAACCGCGTGTAGTCGGCTGCGAGCGGCAGCCACGACACGGGCATGGCGATGACGAGATCGACCGCGAGCCAGAACGGCAGCCCGCCGCGGCCCGGCCGCGCCCACAGCGCTCCGAGATCCGCGCCCGCCAGCACCTTCACCGTGATCCAGATCGCGACGCCGGCGACGATCCACACGCCGAAGCGCTCCAGCCAGCGCCGCACCGCGAAGATCGGCCCGGCCAGCGCGAGCGCGGTGCACCCGACCGCGACGACCACGAGCCACGCGAGGTAGGCGTCGATGCCGAACAGGTCGACGGAGACCGCGTTCGCGACCCGTCCCATCGCCCAGAACTCGAACGCCGTCCAGCCGACGAGCTGCACGAGGTTCGCGAGCGACGGGAGGTAGGACCCGCGGAGGCCCAGGACCGGCCGGAACAGGACCATCGACGGCACCGCCTCCCGCGCGCCCGCGGCGGCGACCAGCCCGAGCGGGATGCAGCCGATCACGGTCCCGACGACGATCGCGAGCACCGCGGAGGGCAAACCGAGAGAGGGCACGAGCAGCGCGCCGGTCACCAGCACGAGCAGCCCGATCGCGAGGTCGCCCCACAGGATGGCGAGGTCGATGCCCGAGAACCGCCGCAACGCGGGCGGGACCGGGCGGATCCCCCACGTCGGAGCCTCGCGCTCGAGGGCCTCCTCGAGCCGCTCCGGGACCGATGCCATGCGCTCCCTCCGCCGGTACGAGCCGGATCAGGTTCGAAGGGTCGCCGGCGCTACAGCCGGCCTCTCAGCCCGGTTCCGCCGGGCTCCCCTGCCGCGGCTCCACGCTAGCACCGCGAGCGGCTCACCGTGTCCGCGGGCCCGTCGCGATCACGGTCCCGCGCAGGCGTCGCGCCGAGCGCGCCATGAGGGCGCCGAGCACCGGCCCGTACGCGGCCGCGAGCACCGCGCCCACCACCGGCACCCCCAGATCGACGTCCTCGATCCACGTGAACCGCGTGCCGCCCTCGGCCGGCCGCAGGACCCACGTGCCCGTCCCGTGGACGATCGAGCCGTGACGGACCTCGAGCCGGCTCGGCGGCTCCCACACCGTGACCTCGATCGGCTCGGTGAAGACGAACACGCCGAGGATGCGCGTGCGCACCGCGAGGCGGACGCCGACGCCCTCGCGCCGGTCCGAGACGACCGCCACCCGATCGGCGTCGAGCATCCATGCCCCCTGCCGCTCCCACGCGACGAGGACCGCCCAGGCGTCGTCGGGAGGGACGGGGAGGTGGATCGACCGCTCGACGCGCACCGTCACTCGAGCGGGGCGACGACCGTCGCGGCGGCATCCACCAGCCGCCCGCTCCGTACGAGCTCCCCGACGGCCTCGATGTCGGGACCGAACTCCCGGTCGCGCTCGAGGAACGCCATCTCCGTCCGGATCGCGTCGCGGACCGCCGCGGTGGCCGGCCCGGCGGACAGGGGGGCGCGCAGATCGAGCGCCTGCGCCGCGGCCATCGCCTCGAGGGTGAGCACCACCTCGGCGTTCGTCACGATCTCCCGGGCGTGCCGGGCGCTCGTCATCCCCATGCTCACGTGATCCTCCTGGCCCGCGCTCGACGGGATCGAGTCCACCGACGCCGGGTGGGCGAGCGTCTTGCATTCGGAGACGAGCGACGCGGCGGTGTACTGGAGCAACATGAAGCCACTGTTGAGGCCGCTCTCCGCCACGAGGAACGGCGGCAACCCGTTCGAGGTCTTCGCGTCGAGCAGGCGGTAGAGGCGGCGGTCGCTGATCGACGCGAGCGACACCAGCGCGAGCGCCAGCGCGTCCATCGCGACCGCGACCGGCATGCCGTGGAAGTTGCCGCCGCTGCGGACCTCGTCGTCCTCGGCCAGGACGATCGGGTTGTCGGACACGGCGTTCACCTCGATCGCCAGCACGTCCCGGACGTACGCGCACGCGTCACGCGTGGCGCCGTGGACCTGCGGCGCGCACCGGAGCGAGTACGCGTCCTGCACCTGGTGCGTCGACTCGCGATGCGATCGCACGATCGGCGAGTTGGCCAGCAGCCGGCGCAGGTTCCCGGCGCTCGCGACCTGGCCCGGATGCGGGCGGAGCCGCTGGAGGCGTTCGTCGAACGGCGCGTCCGTGCCGAGCGCGGCCTCGATCGTCATCGCCGCCACGACGTCGGCCGTGCGCGTCAGGCGTTCGGCCCGCACGAGCGCGAGCACGCCGACCGCGAGCATCCCCTGCGTGCCGTTGACGAGCGCGAGGCCCTCCTTCGCCTCCAGCTCGAGCGTCGCGAGCCCGGCACGCCGGAACGCGGCCGACGCCGGCTCCCGACCGCCGTCGGCCGTCAGGACGTGGCCGGCGCCGATCAACGGCAGCGCGAGGCACGCGAGCGGCGCGAGGTCCCCCGAGGCGCCGAGCGAACCCTGCTCGGGCACGGACGGGATCACGTCGCGGTTCAGCATCTCGACCATGAGGTCGACGACCTCGGGCCGGACGCCCGAGTGGCCCACGGCCAGCACGTGCGCCCGCAGCAGGAGCATCGCGCGCGCCTCCTCCCGCGGGAGCGGACGCCCGACCGCGGTGGCGTGCGAGGTCACGATGCCGCGCTGCAACGCGGCGGCCTGCGAGGGCTCGATCGGGGTGTCGGCCAGCGCGCCGAACCCCGTCGTGACGCCGTACATCGTCCGGCCCTCGGCGATCGCGCGTTCGATCACGTCGCGCGCCGCGCGCACCCGGGCTCGAGCCGGCTCCTCGAACACCACCGGTTGGCCGCCGGCGACGTCGACGACGTCCTCGAGCGACAGCGGCTCTCCGATCCGGACCGGCATCCCGGCGAAGGCTACCGCTCGGCGACGAGCGTTCGCGTGGGGATGGCCTCCTCGACCACGCCGGCGCCGACCCGGGTGACCCGCCACGCTCCGCGCGCCGGCGCGCCACGCGACCGCCTCGGAGCAGCTCGGTGCCGACGACGTGCACGGCCGCGGCCTCGTCGCAGGCGAGGCCGCCGGGCAGGCGGCCGGCGGCGACGAGCTCCTGGTAGCGAGGCCGTCGCTCGGGCTCGACGTCGTAGTGCGGACAGAACGACCCCGGCAGGAACCCGAGCAGGTCCTCCAGCGGGTCCGCGTTCCCGCGGAGCCACGAATCGGTCGTGCACGCCTCGAACCAGCAGGCGCCGCCGGCGCTCCAGCCGGCGAGGACCACGCCGGCCTCCCAGGCCGCTCGCAGCGCCACGTCGACGCCGTGGAGCCGCCAGATCGCGAGCATGTTCGCGGTGTTCCCGCCCGGGACGAGCACGAGGTCCTGCCCCACCAGGAACCCTTCGAGGTCGTCCACCTGCCGGTCGAACAGCTCGAGGACGCTCGGCTCGAACGAGGCCGGCGGGAAGGCCCGGAAGAAGGCGTCCATCCCGTCCGTGGGATCGCCGGAGGCGGTCGGCACGAAACAGACCCGCGGCCGCTCCACGTCCACCAGGCTGCGGAGGTAGACCACGATCGGGTCCTCGAAGCCAGCGAAGCCACCCATCGCGACGATGTGCCGGTCCACGGTCGGACCATAGCCGCAGCCGGTCGGACGGGGGAGGCGCGCAGCGGCCGGATGGGTGATTGCACAGGGCATCTGGGCTGGTTAGCGTGGTTGCGTCGTGGCGACAGCCCGTCTTCCCCGCCCGCATGCAGTCGACCCCAGACCCCGGATCCGGGTGCTGGTTGCCGACGATGAGCCCGCCCTGCGCGGTGCTCTCGCCGAGCTGCTCGCCCACGAGGACCACGTCTCGTTCGTCGGGGCGGCGGCCGACGCCGACGAGGCGATCGCCCTGGCCGCCCGCGAACGCCCCGACGTCGCCCTCGTGGACGTGAAGATGCCGGCCGGCGGCGGCCCTCGGGCCGCCCGGGAGATCCAGCGACTCTCACCCGCGACCCGCGTGATCGCGCTGTCCGCGTTCGAGGATCGTCCGACGGTGCTCGAGATGCTCCGGGCCGGCGCCGTCGGCTACCTCGTGAAGGGGACCGCCACCGAGGAGATCCTCGGGTCGATCCGCCGGGTCGCCGAGGGCGGCACGAGCCTGTCGGACGAGGTCGTGAACGGCATCGTGCACGAGCTCTCGTCCCAGCTGCGGCGCGAGGAGATCGAGCGCGAGGAGGTCGAGGCACGCCGCGACGAGATCCACCGGTTCCTCCAGGGAGAGGGCGTCTCGATGGCGTTCCAGCCGATCGTCGACCTCGACAACCACGATGTGGCCGGCGTCGAGGCCCTCGCACGCTTCCGCTCCTTCCCGCTCCGATCGCCCGACGAATGGTTCGCCGAGGCGATCGCGCTCGAGCTGGGCGTCGAGCTCGAGCGCGCCACGATCCGCCACGCGGTCGCCCTGTTGGACCAGTTGCCGCCCCGCGCGTACCTGTCGGTGAACTGCTCGCACCGGGCCGCGCGCCTGGGCGATCTGCTGTCGCTGCTCGCGCCGGTCGCGGAGCGGATGGTCGTCGAGATCACCGAGCACGAGGCCGTGGACGACTACGACGAGCTGGCGCGTGCGCTGGCGCCCCTGCGCGAGCTCGGGGTCCGCATCGCGATCGACGACGCCGGCGCCGGCTACGCGAGCCTGCGGCACACGCTGCAGATCGCGCCCGACATCGTGAAGGTCGACATCTCGCTCACGCGCTCGATCGACAGCGACCGCGGCAAGCGCGCGCTGGCCTCGGCGCTGATCTCGTTCGCGGAGGAGATGGAGATGACGATCGTCGCCGAGGGGATCGAGACCGCCGCGGAGCTGCAGACGCTCAAGGACCTCGGCGTGCACTACGGGCAGGGGTACTTCCTGGCGCATCCGGGGACGCTGCCGGGCTTCTGAGCGCCGCGTCGATCCGCTAGGTGATGCGGCGGTCGATCGCCCACGACGATCCGGGCGTCGACTTCGTGAAGTTCTTCATCTCGGTCGCGACCGCCACGACCTCCGCGAAGTGCGCGAACCGGCGCCGCTGGGTGCTCGCGATGCCGATCGAGATCGTGATCTCCGGGAACCGTTGCGGCTCCCCTCGCCGGTTCAGCACCTCGATCCATCCGCGTTCGTGGTCGGCATCGTCGTAGTAGCTCGGGACCTTCTGATCGAACCGCTGGACGATCGTGTCGGCGACGAGGGCCGCCGCCGAGGGCGACACCACGAGCACGAAATCGTCGCCGCCGAGATGTCCCGACGAACGAGTCCTCCGGCGCGAGGTCCGCCAGCACGGACTCGGTCAGCTCGCCGACGTCGCGGATCACGTTGTCGCCGCGCGCGAAGCCGTAGTGGTCGTTGAATGCCTTGAAGTGGTCGATGTCGGCATAGAGCAGCGCGAACTCCGCCCCGGAGGCCACCTTGAGCTCGATCTCCTCCTGGATGCGGACGTTCCCGGGCAGCCCGGTCAGCGGCGACTCGTCCTTCATCTCCTTCGAGCGACGCAGGACCCCGCGGACCCGGGCCAGCAGCTCCGGAGTGTCGAACGGCTTGACGATGTAGTCGTCCGCGCCGATCGCGAAGCCCTCCAGCTTGTCGGCCGAGAGCCCGCGCGCGGTGAGGATGATCACCGATATCGCCGCGGTGCGAGGATCCTGGCGGAGCAGTCGCGTGAGCTCGAAGCCGTCGACGTGCGGCATCATCACGTCGGTCACGACCAGGTCGGGCGGGTCCGCCCGGATCAGGTCGAGCGCCTGCTGCCCGTCGTTCGCGACCCGGACCCGGTAGCCGGCCGCGGCGAGCTCGATCTCGAGGAGACGGGCGATGAACGGGTCGTCGTCGACGACGAGCAGCTGCTCGCCACCGCCCGTTTCGGCCCCGCGCTCGACCTCGCTCACGCTCGCGCTTCCCCTCATCCCCCGTCCGCCGACGCATCGGCAGCTTACCGTCCGGACCTGAGCGGACGTGGGACGATGAACGCCGGCCGGGCAGGGAGGGTCGCCGCTGATGCAGGTGCTCGACACGTTCCTCGACGCGATGGGCAACACGCCGCTGGTCCGCCTCCGGGCGCTCACGCGGGGGATGCGGCCCACCGTCCTGGCGAAGCTCGAGATGCTGAACCCGGGCGGCTCGGTGAAGGACCGGATCGGGATCCGGATGATCGAGGACGCCGAGCGCCGGGGCCTGCTGCGTCCGGGCGGCACGATCGTGGAGCCGACCTCCGGCAACACGGGTCACGGTCTCGCGATCGCCGCCGCGATCAGGGGCTACCGCTGCATCTTCGTGATGCCGGACAAGATGAGCCAGGAGAAGATCGCGCTCCTTCGCGCCTACGGGGCCGAGGTCGTGATCTGCCCGACGGCGGTCCCCCGCGACTCCCCGGAGTCGTACTACTCGGTCTCCGACCGCCTCGCCCAGGAGATCCCCGGTGCGTACCAGCCGAACCAATACTTCAACCAGGTCAATCCCCAGACGCACGAGGAGACGACCGGACCGGAGGTCTGGGCGCAGACCGACGGGAAGGTCGGCGTGTTCGTGGCGGGGGTCGGAACGGGCGGCACGATCACCGGCGTCGGGCGGTACCTGAAGCGGATGGACCCGGCGATCACGATCGTCGGCGCCGATACGGAGGGCTCCGTCTACACCGGCGACGAGCCGCGCCCGTACCTCACGGAGGGGATCGGCGAGGATTTCTGGCCCGAGACGTTCGATCCGAGCGTCGTGGACCGATGGGTGCGCGTGCCCGACCGCGAGGCGTTCCTGATGGCAAGGGCCGTGACGCGGCAGGAGGGCATCCTGATCGGCGGATCCGGCGGATCCGCGGTCGTCGCCGCGCTCACCGTGGCGCGCGAGATCGAGGACCCCGACGTGACGATCGTCGTCCTGCTGCCGGATACCGGACGGCAGTACCTCTCGAAGCTCTTCTCGGACTCCTGGATGCGCCAGTACGGGTTCCTCGAAGGGCCCGAGGTCGTCACGGTCGAACGCGTGCTGCACGCGAAGGGCGGCGAGCTGCCGCCGATCATCACGGTCCGCGCGCACGACAAGGTCCGCCAGGCCGTCGACATCCTCCAGACGCACGGGATCTCGCAGACGCCGGTCGTCCGGGAGGACTCGACGGACGTCGCGCAGTTCGTCGGGTCGATCCGCGATCGCGAGCTGCTGGAGCGGGTCTTCGCCGACCCCGACGTGCTGCAGGCCGATGTCGCGAACGTGATGGCGCCGCCGATCCCCGCGGTCGAATGGGACGCGCCGGTCGACGACGCCTTCACCGAGCTGGAGCGCGCCTCGGCGGTGCTCGTCGTGAAGGCCGGCCTCGTGCTCGGGGTGCTGACCCGCAGCGACCTGCTGAACTTCCTGGCCCATCGACGGCAGACGCCGTCGGCCTGATCCTCGACCGACGGTGCGGGCCCTCGGGATCGACGTCGGCGCCTCGCGGAAGGGTCTCGACCTGGTCGTGCTCGACGATCGCCGGCGGCCCCTCCGGGTCGCGTCGAGGATCTCGGTCGAACGGCTCGGCCCGCTGATCGACGACGCGGCCGCCGACGTGATCGCGATCGACGCGCCGCCGGCGTGGGCGCCGAGCGGCCGTTCGCGCCTGACCGAACGCCTCCTCGCGACCTGCAACCTCCACGCCTTCGCGACGCCGTCGTCGGCCCACGGCACCGGCGTCGCGTTCTACGCGTGGATGGAGGTCGGCTTCGAGGTGTTCGCCGTCGCCGCCGCGCACGGCTTCGAGCGGTACCGGGCCGGGAACCCCGCCGGCACCGCGATGGAGGTCTTCCCCCACGCGAGCGCGGCGGTGCTGGCCGGGTGCCTCCCCCCGAAAGGGGCGCGGAAGAAGGAGTGGCGCACGCGCGTCCTGCGCGCGCAGGGCGTCGCGACGGACGAGCTGACGACGACCGACCGGGTCGACGCCGCGCTCTGCGCGCTGACCGGCCTGCTGGCGCTCGGCGGCAAGCGGTTCGCGCCCGGCGACCCGAAGGAGGGCGTCATCGTCCTGCCGACGGTCTCGCTGCCGGCGCGCCCCTATCGCGCGTGTCCGCCCGAGGCCGAGGACGCGGGCACGATGCCGCTGTTCCGCGAATGCGCCTGCGACGATCCCGCCTGTCACGAGCTCACGCGGACCGAGTTCGCGCCGGGGCACGACGCGAAGCGCAAGTCCATGCTGTGGACGCGCGCCCGCGAGGGCCGCGACGCCACCGAGGAGCTGAGGAGACGGGGATGGGAACTGCCGCCGGAGATGCGATGAGGTTCGACACGGCCGCGATCCACGCCGGCCAGGACCCCGAGCCGCTGTTCGGGTCGGTGAGCGTCCCGATCTACCAGACCTCGACCTATGCCCAGGATGCCGTCGGCGCACCGAAGGTCTGGGACTACGGGCGCGGCGGGAACCCGACGCGCCGCGCGTTCGAGGTGGCGCTCGGCGCACTGGAGGGCGGCGATGCGTGCTTCGCGTTCGGCAGCGGGCTCGGCGCGGAGACGACGCTGCTGCTCACGCTCCGGCCGGGCGACCACGTGGTGCTCGGCGACGACGTCTACGGCGGCACGTACCGCCTGCTGACGAAGGTGCTCGGCCCGTGGGGCCTGACCTGCACGACGGTCGACATGGGCGACCCCGACGCGGTGCGCGGCGCGCTCCGCGACGAGACGCGGTTCGTCTGGATCGAGACGCCGTCGAACCCGCTGCTGAAGATCGTGGACGTCGCGGCCGTGGCGGCCGATCGCCCACGAGGCCGGCGCGACGGTCGTCGTCGACAACACGTTCGCGACGCCGGCGCTGCAACGGCCGCTCGCGCTCGGCGCCGACGTGGTCGTCCACAGCGTCACGAAGTACATCGGGGGTCACTCCGATCTGCTCGGCGGCGCGATCGTGACGTCCGACGCGGCGCTGACTCGAGGCGCTCGGGTTCCTCGTGGTACGCGGTCGGCGCCGTGCCCGGCCCGATGGACAGCTTCCTCGCGCTCCGCGGCCTGAAGACGCTCGGGGTCCGGATGCGGCAGCACGGATCGAACGCGGCGGTGGTCGCTCGCTTCCTCGCGGAGCATCCATCGGTCAACCAGGTGTACTATCCGGGCCTCGCCGAGCATCCCGGTCACGACGTCGCGGCCCGGCAGATGGACGGCTTCGGCGGGATGGTCTCCTTCACGGTCGCGTCGGCCGACGAGGCGATCCGCGTCGCGGAGCGGACCGAGGTGTTCCTGCTGGCCGAGTCGCTCGGCGCCGTCGAATCGCTGATCGAGGTCCCCGGGCCGATGACGCACGCGAGCGTCGCGGGCTCCCCGCTCGAGGTGCCGCCCGAGCTGATCCGCCTGTCGGTCGGGCTCGAGGACCCAGACGACCTGGTCGCCGACCTGGAGCGCGCGCTCGGCTAGGTCGTCGGGTTCTCGGTCAGCGCAGCTCGAGGTCGTCGCCATCGCGGCCGAGAGCGTCACGGCGCAGGATACCGAGCGGGCTCGCGCGCGACGAACGACACCGCCGATATCGAGCCGAACCGGTCCATGCAAGGAAGCGCGCCTCGTCGCCAGCGACTTCGATCTTCGTCAGGGACGTGACACCCCGAGGATGGGCGACGCGCTGTCCGGCCGGGATGGAGATCGTTCGACCCCCACGCGATGAAGAACGGCAGGTCCGGCGTGCGCCGCGGATCCTCGAGGCCGGCGCCGCGCCACCGGATCGTGCGGCCGTCGGGCAGGGTTCGAGCGCCCGGGCGCACCTCGAGCGACAGGCGTCGGGCCGTCGCCTCGAGGTGGTCGTCGGCGAGGCACAGCGCGAGCCAACCGCCCCCATCGGAGGCTCGCTCGGCGACGGCGCGCCCGAACACGCTGGCTGCGGCGGCCCCCGGGTCGGCGACGGCGATCAGCTCCAGATAGGTGGCCCCGAGCGGCACGATCCGGTTCGCGGTGCCCCAGCCGGGATGGACGCCGCCCGCGACCGACGCGAGTCCGAACGACGCGAGGAGACGCTCCCCTTCCCGATCGAGGTCGGGTACGGCGCGGACGACGTGGTCGACCCGGAGCACGCTCGGCGTCAGGTCTTCGGGCGCTTCAGGTACGCGACGGTCGAGGTGGCGCCCATCGGGGTCGGCTGCGCGACGACGCCGACCAGCTCCCATCCGTCGGCGCCGAACGTGTTCAGGATCTCTCCCGGGTTGTGCTCCAGCAGCGGCGCCACGAAGTACTCCCACGTGGTCATGCGGTCCCCTCCTCCATCAGTCGTTCGCGGACGTGCTTGATGCAGACGCCCATGATGACGTCGAGCCCGCCGGCCGTCGCGACCCCGGCCGCCTCGTCGCTCACGATGCCCTCCTGCAGCCACAGCACGTGCGCCCCGCGGGCGACGGCCTGCCGGGCGACCTCCGGCGTATGCTCGGCTCTCCGGAACACGTCCACGACGTCGACGTCGATCTCCGCCGGAACCTCGGGCAGGGAAGGGTACGCGCGCTCGCCGAGCACCTCCTCCTCGTTCGGGTTGACGGGCACGATCCGGTACCCGTGCTCCTGCAGGTACGACGCGACCTCGTGGGACGGCCGCCCGGGCTTCGAGGACAGACCGACCACCGCGATCGTCTGCGCCGAGCCGAGCAGTGCGCGCAGCTCTCGGGAGGACGGGTTCAGCGGGTCCACGCCGTCTCCGCGCGCAGGAGCTCGATCAGGTCGTGCAGCATCGCGCCGGTCGCGCCCCAGATCGTCGTCCCGGCCACGCGGTAGGTCCAGCCGGTCCAGCGCCGTCCGCCTCCGAGGTCGAGCTCGCGCCGCTCCTCGGCGGCGGCCACGATCGGGATCGGCACCGTCAGGATCCGCGCGATCTCGGTCTCGCTCTGCGTCAGGGCGGGGAGCGAGCCGACGGCCGCGACGAAGGGGCTCACGACGATGGACGACACGACGGTGTGCACGGCGGGCAGGGCCCCGAGCACCTCGGGCAGGCTGGGTTCGAGCCCGATCTCCTCCTGCGTCTCGCGGAGCGCGGTCGCTCGGAGGTCGGCGTCGCCCGGTTCCTGCAACCCGCCGGGGAACGACACTTCGCCCGGATGCCGGTGCAGCTCGGCGGACCGCTCCGTGAACAGCAACGCCGGCTCCGGCGTCTCGATCACGAGGGCGAGCACCGCGGCCAACCGGTTCCCGGGCGGCACCGCAGGACGCGGATCGGGATCCAGCGCCCGCCGCAGGCCCGCTCGATGATCGATCGCCGCCACGTCGACCATCGTAGGAGACCCCCGGTCGAACGCCGCGGCGGCCGGGGCGGTAGCGTGCGCGCGATGAAGGAGCCCGAGCCTGGCGTCGACCCCACCCGCTCCCCCGCCGCCGACGCGGCCGCGGGCGCCGTCGACGCCGACGAGGTGCTGACGTTCGCGCGGGCGTTGGTCGCGGCCCCGTCGGAGAACCCCGGCGGGACCGAGGACGAAGCCGCCGAGGTCGCGGGCGGCATCCTGGCCGACCTGGGCATCACCGCCGGGACGGTCCGCGGCGAGGCCGGCCGGCCGTCGCTCGTGGCCCGGACCGGCGGTGCGGACGGGCCGTCCCTCGCGTGGAACGGCCACCTCGACACCGTCCCTGCCGGCTCGCCGGACACGTGGTCGTCGCCGCCGTTCGCCGGCCGGGTCGTGGACGGCCGGCTGGTCGGCCGGGGCGCGTGCGACATGAAGGGCTCGATCGCGGCGACGCTCGCCGCGGTCGCGGCGATCCGCCGGGCCGGCGTCGAGCTCGGCGGCTCCCTGTCGCTCCACCTCGCCGCCGACGAGGAGCTCGCCGGGCTCCACGGCACGAAGGTGTTGTTCGAACGCGGCTTCCTGGACCAGGACGCCGCGATCGTCGGCGAGCCGACCGAGCTCCGGCTCGGCCTCGCGCAGCGCGGCGGCGCGTGGCTCACGGCGACGGCGTTCGGGCGCGCGGCGCACGGCTCGACGCCGGATCTCGGGGTGAACGCGATCACCTCGATGGCGCGGTTCCTGTTGCGCCTGCAGGAGGGACTGCCCGATCGCCGGCATCCGTTGGCCGGCAGCCCGACGATCAACGCGGCGATCATCGCCGGAGGCTCCGCGCCGAACGTCGTGCCGGATCGCTGCCGGGTCGACATCGACCGCCGGGTGATCCCGGGCGAGACCGACCCGGACGAGGTGCTCGCGCCCCTTCGGGCGGTGATCGACGACCTGACGGCCGAGCATCCGGAGGTGCGCATCGACCTCGAGGTCCGGGAGTGGACCGACGCGGCGGAGGCGTCGCCGGACAGCCGCGTGGCCGTGCTCGCGCGACGCGCGGTCGAGGCCGAGACCGGCGCGCACCGCCGGCCGACGTCGGCTTCACCGGCATCACCGACGCCCGCTACTACATCAACCGGGCGCAGATCCCGGCCGTGATCCTCGGCCCGGGCTCGCTCCGCGTGGCCCACACCGCCGACGAGTGGGTGGCCGTGGACGACCTGGTGACGGCCGCCCGCGCGACCGCGCGCCTGTTCGTCGGGTTCCTCGGCGCCTGAGCGGCCGGGCGGCGTATCCTTATGGCATGGGTACCTCCACCGCAGCCGCGCCGATCGCCGTTACCGACGGCGCTGCGCGCAAGATCGCACAGCTCGCGGCCGGTGAGGGCCGGGCGGAGGCGATCCTGCGGCTCCGGGTGATCGCCGGCGGCTGCTCGGGGTTCGGGTATCGGCTCTCGTTCGAGGACACGGTCGCGCCCGACGACCACGTGATCGACGCCGACGGCGGCGTTCGGGTCCTGGTGGACCCCACCAGCGCGCCGATCGTGCAGGGCTCGACGCTCGAGTTCGACACCGCCCTGCTGGGCGGCGGGCTGAAGGTGCACAACCCGCAGGCCGTGCACGAGTGCGCCTGCGGCGAATCGTTCAGCGTCTGAACCCGGGCGGGGTATCCTCCGCCCATGCCCAAGCCGGAGACCACGCAGTGGCGTGAGCTCTACCACGAGGTCGTCACCACGGGCCTGTGCACGGGCTGCACCGCGTGCATCGTCGCGTGCCCGTTCCACGTCCTCGGCTACGAGGACGACAAGCCGGTCCAGCTCCAGGAGGATGGCCTGGACGCGTGCACGCACGGCGACCGCGGCTGCTCGCTCTGCACGCTCGCGTGCCCGCGCTTCCGCGAATGGGAATCCGAGATCGACGAGCTGCTCTTCGGACAGACGCGGAAGCCCGACGAGCTGATCGGTCCGTTCAAGGAGATCTACCTCGCGCGCGCGACCGCATCGGACGCGCTGATGCAGGGACAGGACGGCGGCGTCGTCTCCGCGCTGCTGATCTGGGGACTCGAGAACGGCGAGATCGACGGCGCGGCGACCTCGATCCTGTCCGACGAGCGCCAGTGGGACGCCGAGCCGGCGATGGTGACCGACCGAGCCGGCGTGCTCGCGTCGGCGGGCAGCCGCTACACCTACAGCGCGAACCCGCTCGCGCTGCTCAAGGCGGCGGAGATGGGGCTGTCGAAGGTCGCGCTCGTCGGGATGGGGTGCCAGACGTCCGTGACCGGCGCGATGGAGGCCCGCCGCGTGAACAAGTGGCGGAAGAAGATCGCCTGGACGTTCGGGCTGCTGTGTTCGAAGTCGTTCAGCTACGACGGGCTGATGGTCGAGATCGCGCAGAAGGAGCTCGGCATCGACCTCGATCACCTCGTCCGGGTGAACATCAAGGGCAAGCTGCTGTTCTACACGGACGACGGCGAGGAGCTGACGTACTCGCTGAAGCAGTCGCACCGCTTCACGCGCGAGGGGTGCAAGCGCTGCCCGGACTTCGCGGCCGAGCACGCCGACATCTCCTTCGGCGGCCTCGGCCAGAGCGAGGGCTGGACGCTGTCGGTCGTGCGGACCGAGCGGGGCCAGGACATCTGGGACCGGGCGGTCGCGGCGGGGATCATCGAGTCGCGACCGGCGATGGAGCAGGACCCGAAGGCCGTCGAGCTGATGTTCAAGCTCGCCGCGAAGTCCCGCGAACGGTGGCCGAGCCCTCGAGGAGCTCCCCACCGCCGGCTCCACCCCGGGACTCGTTCCGACGGAGTGACCAGCTACTCCTTCGCGGCTCCGTCCGCCGCGGCCGCCGTGAGCTCGGCGTGGGCGGCCGCCGCGATGTCGCCGCCGGTGTTGGCGTGGCCGTTGATGCCCCAGCCGCCTTCGGGCGACTCATAGATCAGCACCCACGTTCGATCCACGAGCGTCGCATCGCCGGCGGCCGCGGCCACGATGTCGGTCAGCTCCCGGACGACGCCCAGCTGCTTCTCGCGGTCGAGGACGCCGACCGGCGTCAGGACCTGCACGCGGACGTAGTTGCCGTCGCCGTTCACGTTGGAGATCGCCTCGGCCGGCATGTGGTGGACGAACGCCGCGGTGTTGCTCCGGAACAGCGAGAGATCCGGGACCTGCTCCCACTTCATCACCGCGGCAGCGAGATCCCGAGCGAGCGCGTGCGTGTCTGCGAACGTCCCTTCGGCGGCGTACACATCGATCATCGGCATGGCTCTCCTCCTCATCCGTCTCCGGGCGGGCGTCTGCGGTTGGAATGGTCACCCAGGCCTCGTCGAACGGCAACAGGGCGGCGGCTACATCCCCGGCCCTGCGGCGCCGATAACCCGGGTAACGCGGCCGAGCGGGGCCGTGTGCCTCGCCGCGCGGCGGGGAGGAGGAGACGGGATGGTCGACACCGCAGGCATCACGGATGCCGCGCCCCTGCGCCGGGACGCGGCGCTCGAGGCGGTGTCCTTCGCGGCCGAGCGGCTGTTGCTCTCCGCCGACTGGCGCGACGCCGCGCACGAGGTGCTCGAGCGCTTCGGCCTGGCGGCCGGCGTCTCCCGGATCCACCTGATCGAGAACGCCACGGTCGAGGGCGAGGTCTGCATCACGCTCGCCTCGGAGTGGTGCGCGCCCGGCGTCCGTTCGTTCCTGCTCGACTCGGCGTTGGACGGCCTCCCCTGGGAGCCGGACCATCACCGCTGGGTCGAGTGCATGCGTGCCGGGGAGGCCGTCGTCGGCTCCGTGGCGTCGTTCCCCGAGCCCGAGCAACCGGCGCTCCGCGCGCAGGACATCGTGTCCGTCGCCTACTTCCCGGTGACCGTCGACGGCGGATGGTGGGGTTGCATCGGCTTCGACGATTGCGAGCGCGACCGCGAGTGGTCCTTCGCGGATCTGGACGGCCTCCGGACCGCGGCGACGCTGCTCGGCGCGGCGATCGGTCGGCGCCGGCAGGAGGATCGCCTGCGCTCGGCGGACGCGCGCTACCGCAGCGTCCTCGAGCGGATCCCCGCCGTCACCTACGTCGACGTGAAGACCGAGGGCTCGGTGCGGATGGCGTTCGTCAGTCCCCAGATCGAGGCGCTCCTCGGCCACCCGAACGAGCGCTTCCTGCTGGACCCCGAGTTCTGGTTCGACCTCGTGCATCCCGACGATCGCGAGCTGGTGGACACCGCCGCCCTCGAGGCCGGCCGCACCGGCGTCGCGTTCGATCAGGAGTATCGGATGCGCCACGCCGACGGCCACTGGGTCTGGGTCCACGACACCTCGACGCCGGTGCCCGGCGACGACGGCGCGGTCTCGCACTTCCAGGGCTTCATGATCGACGTCACGGGACGCAAGGAGGCCGAGGAGCGGCTGCGCGACGCCGAACGCCGCTACCGCAGCATGGTCGAGGCGATCCCCGCGATCACGTACATCGACGAGCCGAACGGCGGCCCGCCGGGCGCGGGCGCGGACGTCGCGTTCCTGAGCCCGCAGATCGAGCGCGTCCTGGGCTATCCGCTCGGCCGGTTCATGGACGATCCCGCGTTCTGGTTCTCGCTGATCCATCCCGACGACCTGACCCGCCTCGAAGCGAACAGCTCGTTCAGCGTGTCCGACGTGGAGCCGTTCGACGAGGCCTACCGGATGCGGCACGCGGACGGGCGATGGGTCTGGGTGCACGACACCTCCACCGCCGTGTTCCGCGAGGACGGCAGCCTCGCCTACTTCCAGGGCTTCATGCTCGACGTCACCGAGGGCAAGGAGGCCGAGGAGCAGCTCCGCGAAGCCGAGGAGACGTTCCGCACGATCGTCGAACAGAACCCGGCGGTGATCTATACGCAGGAGCTCGATCCCGCATCGCCGCGGTTCTTCCGCACGACCTACATCTCGCCGCGCCGCGACCTGCTGTTCGGCTACACCGCCGAGGAGATCCTGGCCGATCCGACGATCTGGGGCCGGATGATCTATCCGGACGACCGCGAACGCGTCCTGGCGACCGGCCCCGAGGGCGAGGGCGTGGGCGACGCGGCGTGGAGGCGATGTCGGCGGAGTTCCGGATCATCTCGAAGGACGGCGGCATCTCCTGGGTGCAGGACCAGGCGCGACTGGTGCGCATGGATGGGCGCCCGCCGTTCTGGCAGGGCTTCCTGCTGGACATCACCGAACGGAAGCAGGCGGAGGAACATCTGGCGCGCGCGCTGGTCGTCGAACGCGAGGCCGCGAGCCGGCTGCGCGCGCTCGACGACATGAAGAACACGTTCCTCCAGGCGGTCTCGCACGACCTGCGGACCCCGCTGGCCGCGATCCTCGGCCTCGCGATCACGCTCGAGCGCGGTGACGTCCACCTGGACGAGGCCGAGTCGCACGACCTCGCCCGGCGCATCGCCGAGAACGCCCGGCGCCTCGATCGCCTCGTGACGAACCTGCTCGATCTGGACCGCCTGGCGCGCGGGATCGTGACGCCGAAGCTGGAGCCGACCGACGTCGGCGCGCTCGTCCGGCGGGTCGTCGCCGAGTCCGAGCTGATCGCCGACTCGCGCCTGCGGACCGACATCGCTGCGGTCGTCGTGCCGGTCGACGCCGCGAAGATCGAGCGGGTCATCGAGAACCTGATCGCGAACACCGCACGGCACACGCCGAGCACCTCGATGGTGTGGGTGTCGGTCCGGGCGACCAGCGAGGGCGTGCTGATCCTGGTCGAGGACGATGGGCCGGGCGTGGCGCCGGAGCTGCGGCAGACGATCTTCGAGCCGTTCCAGCAGGGACCCGACGCGCCCCAGCACTCACCGGGGGTCGGCGTCGGGCTCACGCTCGTGGCGCGGTTCGCGGAGATCCACGGCGGCTCGGCGTGGGTCGACGAACGCGAGGGCGGGGGTGCCTCGTTCCGCGTGTTCCTGCCCTCGGGGCAGGCGTCGCTACACGACGGACCAGTTCGCGACGACCGGGTGGTCGACGGCGGCGGGGCCGACCTGCGCGGCACCGCCGGGTGAGCCCACGCCGGAGACGGCGTCGGTGAACCACTCCGCGTTGACCGCGTTGAACTGCTTCCATTCGCCGGGCACGTCGTCCTCGTAGAAGATCGCGGTCACCGGGCAGGCCGGCTCGCACGCGCCGCAGTCGACGCACTCATCCGGCTGGATGTAGAGCATCCGCGGGCCCTCGTAGATGCAGTCGACCGGGCACTCGTCCACGCACGCGCGGTCCTTCACGTCGATGCACGGCTCACAGATCGAGTAGGTCATCGCCGATCGTCACCTTCCTCCTCCCGGCCTCCGGTCTCGCCGGGCCGTCTGCCTCCGTGGGGCCTTTTCACCGTTTCCACGGTGTTGACCGTTCAAATGCTACCCGCTCGGCCGGCATCTGCAACAGGTTCCTGCGGGGCCAGCCCGCCCAGGGTCTGCGAGGCGGAGTCGGCCGCGCGGCCGCCCGGGACCACGATCGGATAGACCACCGGGAGGTCGGCGCCGGCGCGACGGTAGTCGTCGAGCCGCGCCCGCGCCTCGGCGGGATCGCCGACGAGGCAGACGGCCCGGACCAGCCGCTCGGGCACATCCTGGTGCCGCCCGGCGCGGAACGCGGCGGCCGCCTGTTCGGTGTCGTCGCCGAACCCCATCGCCGCGAACTGCCGTGCGTAGGCGGGATAGGTCGCGTACGCGCCCGCCATCGCCTGCGCCGCGTCGATCGCGGCCATCACGTCGGGGTCCAGGCACGCCCGGACGTAGACGCCGATCGGTGACCTCGGCGGGATCGCGCCCGGCCGCCCGGGCCCCCTCGGCGACCTCCTCGCGCGCCTGCCGCACCCGTTCCGGCGTGCACCAGTTCAGCAGGACGCCGTCCGCGAGCTCGCCGGCCATCCGGACCGCCTTCGGCCCGAGCGCGGCGAGCCAGATCGGCGGCGGCGTCTCGGGCACGAGACCGAGCCGGAGCTCCCGGCCGTCCAGGGTGGCCTCCCCGCTCGACAGGAGCCGCCGGACCGCGCCCACGACCGTCCGGAGCCGCTCGAGGGCGCCCGGGATCGACGGCCCGGTGCCGAGGCCGAGGAGCAGGCGGCCGCCCGAGCGCTCCTGCACGGTGGCCGCGGCGGCGGCCAGGAGCTGCGGCGCCCGCGACGGCACCGGCAGGATCCCGCTGCCGAGCAGGAGGCCCTCGGTCTCGCCGGCGAGGCCCATCAGGGCCGCGAGGACGTCCCGCGAGCCGGTCTCGGGCATGAACAGCGCGTCGAAGCCGCCGGCCTCGCCCTGCCGTGCCAGCGCCACGAGATCGGCCCAGGGGTACGGGTCGCGCAGGGCGAACCCGGTCGCCGGTTGGCGTTCGTCGGTCGTCATGCTCCGATGGTGCCAGACCGATGGAGACCGTGTCGTTCACGACCGAGGACGGCGTCCGCCTGGAGGGCGAGCTGCGCATGCCCGACGGCGAGCCGCGCGGCGCCGTCGTGATCTGCCATCCCCATCCGAAGCACGGCGGCTCGAAGGACCATCCGATCCTGTGGGCGATCCGCAACGAGCTGGCGGCCGCGCACGGGTGCGCCGTCCTCGGCTTCAACTTCCGCGGCGTGATGGGCTCCGCCGGCACCTACGGCGGCGGGCGCGACGAGCTCCGCGACGCGCGCGCCGCGATCGGGTTCGTCCGCGAACGCGTGCCGGCCGAGGCCGGCACGCTCGTCGTTGGCTGGTCCTTCGGCGCCAGCGTCGCGCTCCGGGAGGCGCTGGAGGATCCGCGGGTCGACGGGCTCGCGTTGCTCGGGATCCCGCTGCGGCCCGGCGACGTCGAGCTGCCGCGCCTGCCGGAGCCGGCGGAGCTCCGCGTCTTCGCGCGCCCGGTGCTCCTGGTCGCCGGTGAGGAAGACGTCTACGCGCCGAGCGACGAGGTGCGGGCCTTCGCCGCGTCCTTCCCCCACGGCGAGGCCGTGATCCTGCCCGGCACCGACCACTACCTGTGGCGGCGGGAGAAGGAGGCGGCCGGCGTCGTCGGCGCCTTCGCCGACCGGGTGCTCGATCGCGAACACCGATAGGGACTTGCGCACCGGTTCTGGCGCCGGTATATTTCACTAATCCCATAGGGGAATGGAGATATCCGGCGCATGATCACCTTCCGCTTGGAGCCGTCGGGGACCCCGACCTACCTGCAGCTGGTGCAGCAGGTCGAGCGATCGCTGCGGATGCGCCGGCTCGAGGTGGGAGACAAGCTCCCCACGGTTGCGGAGGTCGCCGCCGACCTGGCGATCAACCCCAACACGGTGCTCAAGGCGTATCGAGAACTCGAGGCCAAGGGTCTCCTTCAGGGACGACCGGGGCAAGGAACCTTCGTCATCGCGACGACCCGAGGGATGGAGCCGGCAGAGCAGGTTCGGCTTCGTCGCGGTCTGCTGAAGTGGATCACGGCCGCCCGCGCTGCCGGGCTCGATGCCGAGGATATCGATGCGTTGTTCGTCACGACGATGCACGAGTCGTCGCAGGAGGGGGTCGCATGACGACGGCGCTCGCAACCCTCGCTCTCGGACGACGCTTCGGCGATACGTGGGCCCTCGAGAGCTGCACGCTCGACGTTCGCGCGGGCGCGATCGTCGCGCTCGTCGGCCCGAACGGCGCAGGCAAGTCGACGCTCATGCGACTCGTCACGGGACTCCTGTCGCCTACCGCGGGATCGGTCGAGGTGTTCGGACGACCACCGGAAGCGAGCGCCGGCTCACTGGCTCGCATCGCGTTCCTCGATCAAGATCACCCGCTCTACCGTTCTTGGACCGTCGCCGAGCACCTGCATATGGGGCGGAGCATGAATCCGACGTGGCACGACGAGCTCGCGGTCGGTCACCTCCGTGCGCTCGGCATCCCCCTCGACCGTCGTGTCGGGCGGCTCTCGGGGGGCCAGCAGGCGCAGGTCGCGCTCACGATGGCCCTCGCGAAGGGAGCCGACCTGTTGGTGCTCGACGAGCCGGTGAAGAGCCTCGACCCACTCGCACGACGGGAGTTCATGAGCCTCTTGCTCGGACACGTAGCGGAGCACGGGACGACCGTCCTGTTGTCCTCCCACGTCGTGGCCGAGCTCGAGCGGGCATGCGATCACCTGATCGTGCTCGCCGACGGGCACGTCCAGCTGGCCGGGCAGATCGACGAGGTCCTCGACCGACACCGGATCTTGGTGGGGCCGAAGGGCGCCTCCTTCGATCACCTCGGCATCGGTGTCGTGATCGATCGGACGGATACGGGTGGGACGACGAGCCTGATCGCACGAACGAGCGGTGCGTCGTTCGATCCGCGCTGGGAGGCATCGCCGATCTCCCTCGAGGAGCTCGTGCTCGCGTACCTCCGGAACGGCTCGGGACGGCCGGCGCCTACGAGACACGCGTCACTCGTCGGCGGTGCCGCCTGATGCTGTGGGTCGGCTGGCGACAAACACGATCGGCGGCCGCGGGGGCGATCGCCGTGACGAGCGTGCTCGGCATCTATCTGCTCGCGACCGGCCTGAGGCTCCATCATGCGTACATCAGCACCGGGCTCGCCGATTGCGTGACCGGCGACCGGTCCACACCTGCGTGCACCGCTGCGCAGCTCGCCTTCTACTCGGTACGGAACTCGATCGCGGGAACCGGCGGCGCATTCGTCGCCTACCTCAACGTTCTGCCCGGGCTCCTCGGCGTGTTCATCGGCGCACCCGTGCTCGCCCGCGAGTACGAGCAGGGTACGCACCGGCTCTTGTGGACCCAGTCCGTCAGCCGCACCCGTTGGCTCACGTGGCGCCTCCTCGTCGCCGGCGTCACGGTCGTCGTCGCGGAACTCATCGTCACGGCGGCGATGACCTACTGGCGCGTGCCTCAGAACCACCTCGACGGGCGCTTCGCTCCCGACAGCTTCGGCTTCGAGGGGATCGTTCCGATCGGCTACACACTGTTCGCGTTCGCGCTCGGGGTGGCCGCCGGTGCGCTCCTGCGGCGCACGGCGGCGGCCATGGCCGCCACGATCGGCGTGTTCCTCGTCGTCCGAACCGTCGTGGAATCCTGGGCACGGCCCCGCTACCTCGCGGCGAAGGTCATGAGCTTCGTCGGGCGACCGCCGGCCGACGTGCCGAGTAGCCACCACGGCGACTGGATGCTTTCGATGGGGATCCCGAGACCGGGGTCGGGGTTCCCGACCATCCTCACGTACCAGCCGGCGGCCCGGTACTGGTTGTTCCAGGGGATCGAGACGGCCATCTACCTCCTCCCGGCAGCGTCGTTGATCGCGTACACGTTCTGGAGGGCCCGCCGGAACACCAACGGCTAGCCGGCGCGGAGCGGACCTGTCCGCCCGACGCCTTCGCCGACCGGGTGCTCAATCGCCGCTGAAGGAGCCGGCGTCGCGCGACGTGTGGCCGTTCGTCCTCGGGTCCATCCGCGGGTCGTGGCGCGGCCGCCAGACCCAGACGAACGGCAGGAAGATGAACACACCCCCGAACAGCCCCGGCCACACCACCCAGCCGAGCACCAGGAACACCAGGCACAGGCCGAGCCACAGCAGCGGGTTGCCCCACCAGGGCCGCGGCGGGCGAGCGCGACGGTCGCGCGGTGGGGCGGCCAGTCCCGGCTCCGCGGTCGCGCCGGGCCTCCCGTTGCGACGTGCGGCGTTCCGCTGCCGGAACAGCACGAAGAGCCCCGCGCCGAGCGCCGCCATCGTGACGAACGGCAGCACGGCATAGATCCACCCGTCGTTCCCCACGCCCGAAGGCTAACGCCGACGACGCGCCGCGGCGCGCCTACAGCGGCACGTGCGACAGGACCATGATGCGGGGCTCGGTCATCTCCTCCATCGCGTAGCGCAGTCCCTCGCGGCCGAAGCCGGAGTCCTTCGAGCCGCCGTACGGCATCTGGTCCGCCCGGAACGCCGACACGTCGTTCACGATCACGCCACCCACGTCGAGCGTCCGGTGCGCCTCGAACGCGCGGTCGATGTCGTTCGTGAACACGCCCGCCTGCAAGCCGTACTTCGAGTTGTTCACTTCGGCGAGCGCCTCCTCGAAGGTCTGGTACGGGCTGATCGTGCAGACGGGCCCGAAGACCTCCTCGCACCGAACCTTCATCTCCGGCGTGGTCCGCGAGATCAGCGTGGGCTGGAAGAACGGCCCGTCGCCCTTGCCGCCGGTCAGCACCTCGGCGCCGCCGGCGACCGCCTCGTCGACCCACGCGGCGATCCGGTCGACCTCCTTGCGCTCGATCACCGGACCGACGTCGACCGTCGGATCCATCGGGTCGCCGGTCTTCAGCTGCTCGACCTGCTTCGTCAGGCGAACGGCGAAGTCGTCGTAGATCTCGCTCGAGACCAGGACGCGCTGGACGCTGATGCAGCTCTGGCCGGCCTGGTAGTAGCCGCCGAAGGCGATCCGCTGCGCCGCGAGGTCGAGGTCCGCGTCGGCGTGCACGATCACGCCGGCGTTCCCGCCGAGCTCGAGCGTCACGCGCTTCTTCGGGTCGAGGCCCTTCAGGTACCAGCCGATCGCGGCAGAACCGGTGAAGGAGATCTTCCGGTAGCGGTCGTCGCGCGCCATGCCGTCGGCGACCTTCGAGGAGACCGGCAGCACCTGGTACATCCCCTTCGGCAGGTCGGTCTCCGCGAAGAACTCGGCCAGACGCAGGGCGCCGAGCGGCGTGTAGCTGGCCGGCTTCACGACGATCGGCGAGCCGGTCGCGAGCGCCGGCGCCACCTTGTGCGCGACGAGGTTCAACGGGAAGTTGAACGGCGTGATCCCGAGCACCGGCCCGTAGGGGAAGCGCCGGATCAACCCGATCCGGGACCCGAGCGAGGCCTCGGTGTCCAGGCGGACCAGCTCGTCGTCGCCGCGGCGCAGGATCTCGGAGGCCCATCGGAACGTCGAGATCGCCCGCGTCGCCTCAACCGTCGCCCACTTCAGCGGCTTGCCGCCCTCGCGGGCGATCAGCTCGGCGTTCTCCGGGAGCGTCTCCGCGAGCCGCCGCGAGATGTGATCGAGGGCGACGGAACGGTCGGCCACCGAGAGCTTCTTCGACTCCTCGAACGTCGCGGCGGCCGTGGCCGTGGCCTCCTCGACGTCGGCCTCGGTCGGCACGCCGATCTCGGCCACCACGGCGTCGTCGTAGGGGTTCCGCACCGTCAGGGTCCCCTCGCCGGTGCGCCACTCCCCGTTCACGAGGTACGGGCGAACTGCCATCGTGTTCGGTCACCTCCACGGCGCGGGGCGCCCACCGGACGCCCCGTCGCCACTCGTTCGTGCGGTGTCGCTAGTCCAGGGACACCATCACGTGCTTGATGTTCGTGTAGTCCTCGAGCGAGTACACGGACATGTCCTTGCCGTGCCCCGACTGCTTGTAGCCGCCGTGCGGCATCTCGGGCGTGAGCGGGATGTGGGTGTTGATCCACACGCAGCCGTACTGGAGGCGCCGCGCCATCCGCATCGCCCGGCCGACGTCGCGCGTCCACACCGACGAGGCGAGGCCGTAGTCGACGCCGTTGGCCCACGCGAGCGCCTGCTCCTCGTCGGAGAAGCGCTGGACGGTCACGACCGGACCGAACACCTCACGCTGGACGATCTCGGAGTCCTGCGCCGGGTTCGCGACGACGGTCGGGGAGTAGTAGAAGCCGTCGGAGTCCATCGCCTTGCCGCCGGTGAGGATCTCCGCGCCGGAGTCCTTCGCGCGATCCACGAAGCCCTCGACGCGCTCCAGCTGCTCCTTCGAGATCATCGAGCCGACGGCGACGTCCGGCTCGAACGCGCCGCCGACCTTGATGCCCTCGACCGCCGGGACGAGCTCCGACAGGACCTTGTCGTAGACCTTGTCCCCCACCAGCACGCGGCACGCGGCCGTGCAGTCCTGCCCCGCGTTGAAATAGCCCGCGATCGAGATCCACTCGACCGCCGCGTCGAGGTCGGCGTCGTCGAAGACGATGACCGGCGCCTTGCCGCCGAGCTCCAGGTGGACGCGCTTCAGGCTCGCGCTGGCGTTCTCGTGGATCAGCTTGCCGGTGTTCACGTCGCCGGTCAGCGACACGATGCCGACGTCGGGGTGGCGCACGATCGTGTCGCCCACGGGGATCCCGTCGCCGGTGATCACGTTGAAGACGCCCGGCGGGAAGATGTCCGCGGCCAGCTCGGCCATCTTGAGGGCGGTCAGCGGCGTGAGCTCCGACGGCTTGAGGACCACCGTGTTGCCCGTCGCCAGCGACGGGCCGATCTTCCAGATCGCCATCATCAGGGGGTAGTTCCACGGGCGCGATCAGCCCGGCGACCCCGATCGGCTCGCGCCGGATGAACGAGGTGAACCCCGCCATGTACTCACCGGCCGAACGCCCCTCGAGCATCCGGGCGGCGCCGGCGAAGAAGCGGAGGTTGTCGACGATCGGCGGGATCTCCTCCGACATCGTGACCTCGGCCGGCTTCCCGGCGTTCTCCGCCTCGATCTTCACGATCTCGTCGGCGTGCTCCTCGATCGCGTCCGCCAGCTTGAGCAGGGCCAGCTGCCGGTCCTTCGGCGTGGTGTCGAACCACGTCTCCTCGAAGGCCTTCTTCGCGGCCGCGACGGCCCGGTCCGTGTCCTCGGCCGAGCCCTCCTGCACGGTGGCCATCACGGCGCCGGTGTGCGGGCTGATGATGTCGCGGGTCTCGCCGGTCGAGGAGTTGACCCACTCGCCGCCGATGAACATCTGATAGCTGTCCGCCATGTTCCCCTCCTACCGATGGACGCCGATCGCCGAACCGTAGGAAGGAAGTATCCCGCGTCCGGGCCTCGAAGGACCACCCGCCCAGGCACCCGATCCGGCCGTGGCGCGGAGGCTCTCGGGGGCCGGAGCGTGACATCTCGTGGCGAGGAGCGCCAGACTCACCAGTCGAAGCTGCACGAGCCGACGAGGAGGCGCGACCGTGGACATCCCGCAGGAACGGAAGATCCTCACCGAGATCCCCGGGCCGAAGAGCCGCGAGTGGTTCGCCCGTCGCGCGGCGGCGGTCCCCGCCGGCGTCGGCAACATCCATCCGCTCGTCACGGCTCGCGCATCCGGCTCGATCGTGGAGGACGTCGACGGCAACCGGCTGATCGACTTCGCGACCGGCATCGCCGTCCTGAACGTCGGGCACACCGCACCGGAGGTGGTGGCCGCGGCCCAGCGCCAGCTGGAGCTCGAGACGCACACGTGCTTCCACGTGAGCGTGAACGAGCCGTACATCGAGCTCGCCGAGCGGCTGAACGCGATCGCGCCGATCGACGGGCCCGCGAAGACGATGTTCGCGAACTCCGGCGCGGAGGCGGTCGAGAACGCGGTGAAGATCGCCCGCAAGGCGACGGGGCGAAGCGCGGTCGTCGCGTTCGACCACGCCTTCCACGGCCGGACCCTGATGGGCATGTCGCTCACCGCGAAGGTCATGCCCTACAAGCACGGCATGGGGCCGTTCGCGCCCGAGGTCTACCGGCTGCCGTTCGCGTACCCGTACCGCTGGCCGGGCGGGCCGGAGCGATGCGCCGAGGAGGCGCTCGCGTACGCGGTGGACGAGATGCACAAGCACATCGGCGAGGACGACATCGCCTGCGTCGTCCTCGAGCCGATCCAGGGCGAGGGCGGGTTCATCGTGCCGGCGCCGGGGTTCGTGCGGGGCATCGCCGCGTTCTGCGCCGAGAACGGGATCGTGTTCGTCGCCGACGAGATCCAGAGCGGGATGGGCCGGGCCGGCAGGTGGTTCTCGATCGAGGACGAGGACGTCCGACCCGACATCGTCACGAGCGCGAAGTCGCTCGGCGGCGGCCTGCCGATCAGCGCGATCACGGGCCGGGCGGAGCTCATGGACGCCGTGCACGTCGGCGGGCTCGGCGGCACGTACGGCGGCAACCCCGTCGCGGCGGCGGCGGCGCTCGCGGTGCTCGACGTGATCGAGCGCGACGGCCTGCTCGAGCGCGCGCGCCGGATCGGCGAGCGGATCCGCGAGCGGTTCACCGCCATGGCGGGCGCGCACGAGCTGATCGGCGACGTCCGCGGCCGCGGCGCGATGAACGCGATCGAGCTCGTGACCGACCGGACGTCGAAGGCGCCGGCCGATGCGGCGACCGGTGCGATCGCGAAACGCTGCCTCGAGGAGGGCGTGATCGTGCTGCAGCGCCGGCACGTACGGCAACGTGATCCGGCTCCTGCCGCCGCTCACGATCGAGGACGCCCTGCTGGACGAAGGGCTCGACGTCCTCGACGACGCGCTCGCCCGAGCTTCCGCCTGACGCTTGGTAGCGTCGGCCCGTGGGGGACCGACTCCGCCGCATCGCGATCGACCTGACGCCCCTGCGGGTCTCGCGCGACTTCCGGCTGGTCTGGGCCGGCTCGTTCGTCTCCTCGATCGGGAGCCAGTTCACGGTGGTCGGCGTGTTCGTCCAGGTCACGCGCCTGACCGGCTCGGAGGCCGCGGTCGGGCTCACGGGGCTCGCGTGGATCGCCGGGCTCGTGGTCGGGTCGCTCGGCGGCGCCGCCGTGCTGGACGCGTGGGATCGCCGGCGGCTCCTGCTGCGTGGCGCAGCTCGGGATCGCCGCCGGGATCGGCATCCTGCTCGTGGTCACGCTCCTCGGGAACCCCTCCGTGTGGGCGATCTACGCGGGCCTCGCGATCATGGCGGCGTTCAGCGCGATCGACTCCCCGACCCGCTCGGCGATGACGCCGCGCCTGGTGGGCGCAGAGATGATCCCGTCGGCGCAGGCACTGAACCAGGTGGTGTGGAACGCGTCCGCGCTGTTCGGCCCGGCGCTCGCCGGCGTCCTGATCGCCCACGTCGGCGTGGCCTGGGCCTACGCGATCGACCTGACCTCGGTGCTCTCGATGTCGATCGCCGTGTTCGCCCTGCGGCCGATGCAGCCCGAGGGCGGTGAGGTGAACCAGACGGGGCTGCGCGCGATCCGCGAGGGGTTCGCGTACGTCCGCACGAACCGCCTCCTGCAGTCGACGTTCGCGATCGACCTGATCGCGATGATCTTCGGGATGCCGCGGGCGCTGTTCACGTTCCTCGCGGTGGAGCAGTTCGGACGCGGGCCGGAGGTGGTCGGGCTGCTGTTCGCGGCGCCGGCGGTGGGAGCCCTGATCGGAGCGTTGGCCAGCGGCTGGACCCGGCGGCTGCTGCACCAGGGCGGCTCGGTGGTGATCGCGGTCGCCGTCTGGGGCGCGGCGATCGCGGGCTTCGGCGCGGTCGGCGACCATCTGTTCCTGGCGCTGGTGCTCCTGGCAGTCGCGGGCTGGGCCGACGTGATCAGCGCGATCCTGCGCTCGACGATCCTGCAGGTCACCGTGCCCGACCGGCTCCGCGGCCGGCTGTCGGGGATCCACATCCTGGTCGTCACGGGCGGCCCGCGCCTCGGTGACCTGGAGGCGGGGCTCGTCGCGGCCGCGGTCTCCCCGACGTTCAGCGTGATCACCGGCGGCCTCGCGTGCATCGCCGGAGCCGGGCTCGTGGCGCTGCGCTACCCCGAGCTCCGACGGTATCGCGCCGCCCAACCGGCCTGACGTAGGCTCCCGGCGTGGCGGCACCCGTCGTCGAGATCGAGCTCCGGGTCCTCGAGGGGCCGAACGTGTACTTCCCGCGACCCGCCGTGAAGCTCACCCTGTCCGTCCCCGGGTGGCTCGGCGCGAGCGACGCCCGGGTCGAGCGCACGATGCGGGCCTTCGACCTGTCCGGGGCGCCGGGCAGCGCCGGGAGCGAACGGCGTCGCCGGGACGCCGCCAGGATCGGCGGCGCGCTGACCCGCCGGCTGGCGGCGGCGACGGCGTGGCCCGCCTGGCGGTCCGCGCCCGGCCCGGCCCCGGGCCCGACCAGGTCGTGATCGCCTTCCCCTGGCGACGTCGCGGTTCGGCGGAGGCGCTCGGCCGCGCGGTCGCCCGCGGCATGCGAGGATCTGCTGCGGCGCTCGGCGACGCGGGTGGTCGGCGAGCTCGCACAGGCCGTCGCGGCGGCGGAGCCCGGGGCGGTGCCGACCGTCCCGGACCCGGCCGTGCCGGTGGTCCAGGTCACCGGGACGAACGGGAAGACGACGACGGTCCGGCTGCTCGCCCACATCGTCGAGGCCGCCGGCCTGCGCGTGGCGTACTCCAGCACCGATGGCGTCTACGCGGGCGACCGACGCGTGCGGCGGGGCGATTACTCGGGGTTCGGCGGTGCCGGCCTCGCGCTCCGCACCCGCCCCGACGTCGCGGTGCTCGAGACGGCGCGGGGCGGCATCCTGCTCCGCGGCATCGGGGTCCTGCACAACGACGTGGCGGTCGTGACGAACGTGTCGGCCGATCACCTCGGCCTGCACGGCATCGACACGGTCGATCAGCTGGCGGAGGTGAAGGCGACGATCACGCGGATCACGCGGCCCGCCGGGTGGGACGTGCTCAACGCCGACGACCCGCGGGTGCTGGCGATGCGTCGACATGCGACCGGCCGGATCTGGGTCTGGTCGCTCGATCCCGCGCATCCGGCGATCCGCGAGACCCTCGCGGAGCACGGCCGCGCGACCACGGTGGTCGACGGCCGGATCTCGTGGCTCGAGGGCCAGGCACTCCATCCCGTCGTCGCGCTCGCCGACGTGCCGGTCACGATCGCCGGCCTGTCGAGCATCTTCACCGCGAACGCGCTGGCCGCCGCCTCGGCGGCGCTCGCCGTCGGACTCCCCGCGACCGCGGTCGCCCGCGGGCTGCGGACGTTCGTTCCCGATCAGGAGCGCAACCCCGGGCGAGCGAACCTGTTCGCGCTGGAGGGCCGCACGATCGTGATCGACTACGCGCACAACGAGGCCGGCATGCTGGGTCTGACCGAGATCCTCGGCGGGCTGCGGCCCCGCGGTGCCGAGGTCTGGCTCGCGATCTGCACGGCGGGCGACCGCACGGACGAGATCATGCACGGCTTCGGGTTCCGGGCCGCCGTCGGCGCGGACCACCTGGGCATCGCGGACCTCCGCCACTACACGCGCGGGCGCACCGCGCAGCAGGTCTACGACCGCCTCGCGGCGGCGGCGGCCACGGCAGGCGTCGAGGACCCGCCGCGCTACCGCGGGCGAACTGCACGCGCTCCAGCACATGCTGGCGGCGTCGCGGCCACGGGACGTGATCGGGGTGACCGCGCTCGGCATGCGGCCGCAGCTGTTCCGGTGGCTGGCGGCGCAGGGGGCGCACCGGCTCACGCCGGCCGACGTGAAGCGCCTCGCACGGGCCGCGGCGCGCTCACGCGCCTGAGCCGGGCGCGGCCCACCGGTCGCAGACGAGCACCTGGTCCGGCGTGCCGACGCGCGCGGCCGGGATCGATCGATCGCCGGACGACCAGCAGCGTGAGCGGCGCTCGCTTCTCGGCGCCGAGCTCGAACCACATCGCGCCGGCGGCCCGGTCGATCGCCGGGAAGGTCAGCGTGATGCGGCGCCGGCCCTGGTACTCGCCCGGTCACCGCCACGTCGCGATCGGTCACGTCCAGGACCGGATCGCCCGGCACGAGCGAGGCGGTGTGGCCGTCGGGACCGATCCCGAGGTGCAGCAGGTCGAACCGGGCGGGCAGCGCGGCCGCGTAGGCGGCCGCGGCGGCCTCGGGGTCGGCGGCCGTCACGTCCATCGGATGCCACGACGCGGCGGCCGCGGCCGGGAGGAGCGCGTCCCGGAGGTGCGTCATCGACCGGTCGGGGTCGCCGTCGGGCGCGATGCGCTCGTCCACCTGGAACAGATCGACGTCCGCCCATGGAACCTCCATCCCGGCGAGCACTCGAACATCCGCCACGGGGTCGAGCCGCCCGAGGCCGCGAACGCGAACCGCCGGCCCGCCGCGGCGCACGACCGGGCCGCCTCCGCGATCACCTCGGCGCCGCGGCGCGCCGCTCCCTCCGCATCGTCGAAGACCTCGATCCGCAACGTCACGCCGGCTTCTCCACGTGGCCGCCGAACTGGTTGCGCATCGCCGAGAGCAGCTGGTCGGCGAAGCCCGCCTGTCCTCGGGAGGAGAACCGCGCGTACAGCGCCGCGGTGAGCACCTCGGCGGGCACGCCCTCCTCGATCGCCGCCATCGCGGTCCACCGGCCCTCGCCGGAGTCGGAGACGTGGCCGGCGAACCCCGCCAGGTCCGGCGAAGCCCGCAGGGCCGAGGCGGTGAGATCGAGGAGCCACGACGCGACGACGCTGCCGCGCCGCCAGAGCTCGCTGACGGCCGCGACGTCGATGTCGTAGCGGTAGAAGGAGGGATCGCCGAGCGGCGCGGTCTCCGCGTCGGCCGCCACCGCGGTCGCGCCGACGTTCGCGTGCCGCAGGATGTTGAGCCCTTCGGCGTAGGCGCCCATGAGCCCGTACTCGATCCCGTTGTGCACCATCTTCACGAAGTGCCCCGCGCCGACGGGGCCGGTGCGGAGGTAGCCCATCTCCTGCATCGTCGGTTCGCCGCCGTTCCCCGGCGTCCGGGGGGCGGCATCCACGCCGGGCGCGAGCGAGCGGAAGATCGGCTCGAGGCGGTCCCAGACGGCGTCGTCGTCGCAGCCGATCATCAGGCAGAAGCCGCGCTCGAGCCCGAAGACGCCGCCCGAGGTACCGCAGTCGACGTACGCGATGCCTTTGTCCGCTCAGCGCGGCCGCCCGTCGGATGTCGTCGCGGTAGTACGTGTTCCCGCCGTCGATCACGGCGTCCCCGGGCTCGAGGACCTCGCCGAGCCCCCGGACCGCGTCCTCGGTGGGCGTGCCGGCCGGCACCATCACCCAGACGTTCCGGGGGGGAACGAGCGCGGCGGCCAGCTCCGCGAGCGAGCCCGCGCCGGTCGCCCCCTCCGTGCGGAGGGTCGAGACCGCGTCCGGGTTCACGTCGAACGCGGCGCAGCGATGGCCCTCGCGCATCAGGCGGCGGACGATGTTCGATCCCATCCGGCCCAGGCCCACCATGCCCAGTTCCGTGGGCGTGTCGGTCGTCATCTCGTCTCCTTCCGTCGCCGCGACCGTATCCTCGTTCCCGCGCCCGTGTCAGCGGGCCGGCCGATCGGAGGGGCGATGACCGACGTGCACTCGGACGTGCTGGTGATCTTCGGGATCACCGGCGACCTGGCGCGGCGGAAGACCTTCACCGCCCTGTATCAGCTGGAGCGGCGGCGCCTCCTCGACGTCTCGATCGTGGGCGTGGGGCGGACCGAGCTGGACGACGACGGGCTCCGGAGCCTCGCGCGGACCGCGATCGCCGCCACGGTCACCCTCGACGAGGAGGTCTTCGCCCGGCTCGCCGCCAGGCTCCACTACGTCGAGGGCGGCGTGGATCAGCCGGAGACCTACGACGCGATCCGCGCCGCGATCGGCGGCGCACACCGCCCGCTGTTCTACCTCGAGATCCCGCCGGAGCTCTTCGCGCACGTCGTGACCCAGCTCGCCGACGCCGGGCTGACGCACGAGGCGCGCATCGTGATCGAGAAGCCCTTCGGCACCGACCTCGCGTCGGCGCGAGCCCTCAACGACGAGCTCCACGAGGTCCTCCGCGAGGACCAGATCTTCCGGATCGACCACTTCCTGGGCAAGGAGCCGGTGCAGGACATCGTGTACCTCCGGTTCGCGAACGCGATCTTCGAGCCGCTGTGGAACCGCGATCACGTCAGCTCCGTGCAGATCACGATGGCGGAGAGCTTCGGCGTCGAGGACCGCGGCCGCTTCTACGACGCCGTCGGGTGCCTGCGCGACGTCGTCCAGAACCACCTGCTCGAGGTGCTGTCGCTCGTGGCGATGGAGGCGCCGGCCGGCGGGACCGACGCCGTGGAGGACCGTCGCCTCGACGTGTTCCGCGCGATGCCGGCCGCCGACCCGGCCCACTACGTCCGGGGTCAGTACGAGGGCTATCGGGACGTGGAGGGCGTTGCACCGGACTCGACGACCGAAACGTTCGTGGCGCTGAAGCTCCGCATCGAGAACTGGCGCTGGGACGGCGTCCCGTTCTTCATCCGGGCCGGCAAGGCGCTGTCGATGAGCGGGACCGAGGTGGACATCCGCTTCCGCAAGCCGCCGGCGATCCGGCTGAGCGACGGCGTGCGGCCGCTCCGGCACCACAACCACCTGAAGGTGCGGATCGGCGAGGACGCGGGCGCCAGCATCGGCCTGCTGCTGAAGAAGCCGGGCGAGGCGGCGACGCAATCGGTCCATCTCGACCTCGACTTCGACGAACAGCTCGGCGCCGCGCCCGGCCCGTACGAACGGCTCCTGCTGGACGCGCTCGCCGGACGCTCGACGTTGTTCCCCCGGCAGGACGCGATCGAGGAGACGTGGCGGATCGTGCAGCCGCTGCTCGACGATCCGCCGCCCGTCATGCCCTACCCGAAGGGATCGTGGGGGCCGGACGAGTGCAACGAGCTCGTCGAGGGGCACGGCGGCTGGTTCGCGCCGGGTCAGTACTGAGCGTTCAGCTCCGCAGCGACGCGCACCGCACGCACAGGACCGACCACGGGCGCGCGGCCAGGCGCTCCTCGGGGATCAGGGCCCCGCACCGGTCGCACAGGCCGTACGTGCCGTCGTCGAGCTTCTCGAGCGCGCGGACGACGTCGGCGCGCATCGCGTCCAGCTGCTCGGCCGTGCCCACCTTCGCGATCCGCTCCACCGCCTCGGTGGTGCCGTCGCCGATCCGCTTGCCGAACGACACGGCCGCCGGGTCGCGGGGCACCGCCGTGAGCTCGCGCAACTCGCTCTCGAGCCCGCGCAGACGTTCCTCCAGGACGCGCCGAACCTCGGTGGTGTCGATCGTCACCGCGGGGGCTCCACGCGGCGCATCTCCACCAGGTCGATGTCGCCGCCGACCGACTCGAACGGGCCGGCCTCGGAGGCGAGCAACGCGGTGGGCGAGGCCACGCCGCGCCGGGCTTCGAGCTCCTTGAAGACGTCGGTCGCGTAATCGACGCACAGCACGACGAGGTCGCCGGGCCGGGCGCGGTCGAGCGCGGCACGCGCGGCGTCCATCTCGTCCGGCACGATCTCGGCGCTGCCCGCGCGCGCGCCCGCCGCTCGCGCCTCCGCGATGCCCTCCATGATCAGCGACGCGGTCTCCCCCGGCTCGCGGCCACGCGTGTTCCGGTCCTCGCGCACGATCACGTCGTCGAAGTACCGCGCGGCCACGCGCCCGAGGTCCCGCATGTCCTCGTCGCGGCGATCCCCGGCGGTCGCGACGACCGCGACGCGGAGGTTCGCCGCCCACGACGCCTCACCCGGACGGCCACCCGAGGGTCGATCGTTGACGATCCGCTCGACGAAGTCCCCGAGCGTCTCGAGGCCGTGCGCGTTGTGGGCGTAATCGATCACGACCGTGACCCCGTCCAGATCGAACACGTTCAACCGTCCGGGCGCCTGATAGATCGACGTGGTGAACGTGCGCAGGCCCTGCCGGATGTCGTGCAGGTGGGCGCCCGCCGCATGTGCGGCCGCCGCGGCGGCCATCGCGTTCTGCACCATCATGCGGGCCTTGCCGTCGAACGTCGCGGGCAGCGAATGGACCCAGGCGATCGGCATCGTCCGGCGGCCCTCGCGGATCACCATCAGCTCGCCGCGATCGCTCTTCTCCAGCGACCACCGCCTTGCGGCCCCGGCGCACCCAGCGTTCGATGAAGGCGTTGTCCGGCTGCATCGAGAACAGGATCACGTTGCCGCTGCTGGCGCGACGCATCTCGACCACGAGCGGATCGTCGGCGTTCAGGACCGCCCAGCCGTTGCGCGGCACGGCTTCGACGACCACCTGCTTCACCGCGGCCAACTGCTCGAGGGTCTCGATCTCGCGCAGACCGAGGTGGTCACCCGTGACGTTGAGCACCAGCCCGACATCGTTGCGCTCGTAGCCCAGGCCCTCCCGGAGGATGCCGCCGCGGGCGACCTCGAAGACGGCCGTGTCGACCCGCGGGTTCTGCAAGACCATCTGCGCGGACTTCGGGCCGCTCGCGTCGACGCGCTTCACGAGCCGCTCGTCGATGTAGACGCCGTCCGTCGTCGTCATGCCGACGTGATGGCCCATGCCCCGGAAGATGTGGGCGATCATCCGCGTCGTCGTCGTCTTGCCGTTCGAGCCGGTCACGGCCACGATCGGGATCCGGGACGGCGTCCCCGGCGGGAACAGCAGGTCGACGACGTACTTCGCGACGTACTGCGCCTCACCCTCGGTGGGGTGGGTATGCATCCGGAACCCCGGCGCGGCGTTCACCTCCACGATCGCCCCGCCCGTCTCGCGGACGGGCTCGGCGATGTCGGGCGCGATGAAGTCGATCCCGGCGACGTCGAGGCCGATCACGCGGGCCGCCTCCTCGGCGATCTCGACGTTGTCCTCGTGGGCGTCCCACGTCCGGTCGATCGAGATCCCGCCGGTGGACATGTTGCCCGTCGCCGCGAGCTTCACGATCGCCTCGCGCGGCGGCACGTCCTCGAGCGCGTAGCCCTGCTTCTTCAGCAGCTCGATCGCGGCGTCGTCGACCTTGATCCGCGTGAGCACCTTCTCGTGCCCGATGCCGCGGCGCGGATCCTGGTTCGTGCGCTCCACGAGCTGCGCGACCGTGCGCTTGCCGTCGCCGACGACGTGCGCCGGCACCCGCTCGGCGATCGCGATGACCTTGCCGCCGATCACGAGGACGCGGTAGTCGCTCCCGGTCACGTACGTCTCGACCACGACCACGCCGCGGCGCGATTCCTTGACCGCGCGCCGGAACCCGGCGCGCACCGCCCGCTCGGTGCGGAGGTCCAGCCCGACGCCGCGGCCGTGGTTGCCGTCGAGCGGCTTCGTGACGACCGGGAACCCGATCCTCCGCGCGGCGGCGGCCGCCTCGTCGTCGGTCCGCACGACCTCGCTCCGCGGCACCGGGAGCCCGGCGGCCGCCAGGAGACGGTTCGTCATCTTCTTGTCCGAGGCGATGTCGACCGCGAGGGCGCTCGTCTTCGACGTCATCGTGGCGCGGATCCGCTGCTGGTACCTGCCCTGGCCCAGCTGCACGAGCGACTGCTCGTTGAGCCGGAGCCACGGGATGTCGCGCGAGACGGCCTCGTCGACGATCGCCTGCGTGCTCGGACCGAACTGGCGGCGCTCGGCCAGCAGGATCAACGCCTCGAGCGCCGCGTCGAAGTCGAACCCGTCCTCCGGCGCGACCAGGTGGTTCACCAGACGCACCGCGAGCGTGCCGGCCGCGATCCCCACCTGCTCCTCGGCGTAGCCGTAGATCACGTTGTAGACGCCGGGCTGGCCGGCGCCGCGGGTCTTGCCGCGTGAGATGTGCGCGCCGGATTCGCGCTGGAGCTCCAGGGCGACGTGCTCCGCCACGTGCCCGAGCCACGTGCCCTCCCGCAACCGTTCGCCGAACCCGCCCCGCCGCCCGAGCGAGCAGCTGTGCTCGGCGACGCCGGGGAGGACCTTCAGCAGCCGGTCGGTGAAGCCCGGGATCGTGTTCGACGGCCAGTGCTCGAGCGAGCCGAGGTCGACGAGCATCCGGATGCACGGCTCGTAGGACCAGTAGTTCGGGCCCCGGAAGACCTGCGTCTGCAGGATCTTCAGGTCGGGCGACCGCTTCGGCTTGCCGGCGGGTCCGCCCTTCTTCGTCCGCTCCCGGTCAGCCTTCGTCCTGGTCGCCGAGGACGTCTTGGCCGTCCGCGCCACCTATTCGGATGCCTCCCGCTCGGTCAGCCGGCTCGTGCGATCCCGCCATCAGCTCGCGCCGGCGCAGATCGAACCAGTAGCCCGACGGGAGCGAGTGCAGGACCGCGCCCGAGACCATGAGCGGTTTATACCCTTTCCCCCGGTAGGCGTCGGTCTTGACGTGGCGGCCGTCGACGATCGTGACGGCCCCCTTGCCGAGCACGTGCATCGTCTGGTCCGCGAACACGATCGCGCACGTGTCCTCGTCCACGCCGACGCCGAGCAGCGACGGCGATTGCGCGACGAGCGCGAGCAGGCGTCCGTACCGGCCCCGCTGCTCGAAGTGCTGGTCGATCACGATCCCGTGGAGGATCCCGAGCCCCGCCGACAACTGCACCATCCGGTTCTTCGGGGTCGCGCCCGGCTGGCCGTACGCCACCATGTGCGACGCCATCGCCGAGGCGCCGGCCGACGTTCCGGCGAGGACCGCGCCGCGGTCGTGCGCGTTCGCGAGCGCGTCGCCCAGGCGCGTGCCGGCGACGACCTGGGTCAGTCGGGATTGGTTCCCACCGGTGAGGAACACGCCGGTCGCGCTCGCGAGCAGGCGCGCGGCCGCAGCGTCGTCGGCCTCTTCCCGCTCCTCGGGTCGCAGGCCGGAGACCGAGCCGATGCCCATGCCCGTGAAGAGCTCGCGGTAGACCTCCGTCGCCCGCTCGCCGAGCGACGAGGCGGTGGAGATGACGACGATGTGGCCGTCGGCCCCCCCTGCGAACCGAACGAAGCGCGCGAGGAGGACCTTCTCCCGCACCTTGTCCTCCGCGCCACCGATCACCATGACCGGTCCGGCCGGCGCGCCGCCGACCGACGCGAGGGACCGGGGGGATCGCGCGCGCTCAGGCATCCAATCGAGTGTAGTCCGCGCGTCATCCCCGACCGGGGAGGACCGCACGACCGGCATCGCCGCTAGGGCACGAGCGTCAGCGCGTTGTGCTCGCCGGCGTCGATCGTGCCGACGATCCCGGGCTGGACGAACAGCGTCAGCCCCTCGATCGTGACCACGCCGTCGCCGGGCTCCGCCGGCGTCGACGAGCGCCGTGCGGAGCTGGCCGCCGGCCAGGAACAGCCGCACGTGCGCGCCGGGATCGAACCGCCGGGCGGCCGACTGCGACGCGAGGAGCGCCTCCTGCGCGCGGTCCGTGAGCTCGAGCACCCCCGCATGCTAGCCGCGCCCTCCCGGCGCTCTCATCGTTGCCGAGGGCCGAAGAGGATCCAGTCGTCGAGGGACTCGAGCCGGTGCTCGTCGGGGTTCCGCTCCGGCCGGCTCGGCGGCTCGACGAAGAGGCGAGCGAGCGCGCGACGCAGGCTCCCGGCACGGGTCGGTGTCACGACCGCCTCCGACGAGGGCGCCGGATCGGCCGACGCGGATGCCCGACACGCTCGTGCAGGTCGGCGAGCTGCAACCGCATCAGCTCGGCGCCGATGTTCGGGCGCATCATCCGATCCCTCCTCGCTCGCGGCCGAGACCAGTCATCGTGGTTCGCTGGTTACAGCTGAGCCTAGCCCCGGCCGGTGTAACCGGTCAAGTGGTGTTCCATGGTTTCGTCCGCTACCCTGACCGCGATGGCCGAGACCGCGCTCCAGCCGGCGCACGAGCGCGATACGACGCCGCCCGCCCCGGGCGATCTCGAGCTCGTGCGCGGGTTCCTCTCGCTGCACGACCACGCCTCGGACGCGCGCGACCCGATCGCGCCCAGCCCGGCCTCGCTCGGGTGGTGGCTCCGCGACCAGGGACTCCTGCCGCAGGACGCCCATCCCTCCGCCCGCGACCTGCGATGGGCGGGCGAGGTGCTCGAGGCGTTGCGGAGCCGGGTCCACGAGAACATGGGCGCACCGCGGACCAGGCCGCGGTCGACGTCCTCGACGCGGCCGCCCGCACCGCCGGACTGCAGATCCGCTTCGGGGAGGCGACGGTGCGACCGTCCGCGGGCGACGTCCGGGGCGCGGTCGGCCGGATCCTGGCGATCGCCTTCCTCGCCGAGCTCGACGGCTCGTGGGACCGGTTCAAGGAATGCTCGAGCCCGACCTGCCGCAGCGTGTTCTGGGACCGGTCGAAGAACCGCTCGGGCCGGTGGTGCACGATGCAGGAGTGCGGCAACCGCGCGAAGGTGCGCGCCTACCGCGACCGAGAGCGCAGCGCCCGGTGAGCGGCGCCCCGATCGAGCTCCGGCTCCGCGGCGCCGGCGGTGAGCCCGTCGACCTGTGGCGCACGCTGATCTCGCACGGCTTCTCGGATCTGCCGCCGCTCGCGATCGACACCGACCGCCGCACCTTGGACCTCACGGTGCGGATGCCGCGCGGGCGGCCGCGTCGGATCCGGATCGGCGCGGGACGTCGCGGGTTCGCTCGCATCGAGCCGCTCGGCGGTGGCGCGGTCTCCGCCTCGCAACGAGCAGCGATCGCCGCGGGTGCGGCGCACGTGCTCCGGCTGGACCAGGATCTCTCGAGCTTCTACGCGCTCGCCGCCGGCGACCCGGATCTGTCGTGGGCGACCGCCGGCGCCGGCCGGATGCTCCGGTCCCCCACCGTCTGGGAGGACGTGGTGAAGACCGTGTGCACCACGAACTGCACGTGGGCGCTGACGACGACGATGGTCCGCGCGCTCGTGCGCGAGCTCGGCGAGCCGGCGATCGGATCCGGCGACGACCCGCTCGCCAACGCGTTCCCCTCGCCGGCGACGATGGCGACCCGCGACGAGGCTTTCTACCGCGAGGTCGTCCGGGCCGGCTACCGGGCTCCGAACCTCGTGCGGCTGGCCGAGATGGTCGCGGGAGGAGACGTTCGCCCTCGAGCCGCTCGCCACCGCCGGGCGCGACGCCGTGCCCGACGAGGACGTGGAACGGCTGCTGCTGTCGCTGCCGGGCGTCGGGCCGTACGCGGCCGCCCACGTGATGATGACCCTCGGCCGGAACTCCCGCCTGATCCTGGATTCCTGGACGAGGCCGACGTACGCGAGGCTCGCCGGCCGGCGGACGGCGCCGACCGACGACCAGATCCGGCGGCGGTTCCGCCGCTACGGCGACGACGCCGGGCTCGCCTTCTGGCTGTTCGTCACCCACGACTGGGACCCGTGACCCGGAAGGGTTGCCCTGGACCGTGACCCGAGGCCATACTGCCCGGGGCCCTGCCCCGCTCGACGCCCGCGGATCGGGCGGCTCGGGACGATGATCGGAGGGTTCGCGATGAAGGAGTGTCGATGGCGCGGACGCCTCGCGCCCTCGCGCGCCGCGGCAAGCGGCTCCTCGGGTACTGGCGTGCCGAACGCCGGACGCTCACCCAGGGGTTCTTCGCGCTCTTCATCTCCTCGGGAGGAGACCTCCTAGCAGGACTCGCGCTCGCGTTCATGGCGAACGAGCTCGCCACGCTCGTCGGGCTCACCGTCCTGATCCCGGCCGCGATCGGGATGCGCGGGAACATCTTCGGAGCCCTCGGCTCGCGCCTCGGCACCGGCCTGAACTCGGGGCAGTTCCGCCCCGCCTGGGACCGGTTGAGCTACCTGCGGCAGAACGTGATGGGCTCGGTCTACCTCACGTTCGCCACGTGCTTGTTCCTCGCGTTCGCCGCGCATGCGATCGCGGCGGCCTTCACGAACGGCCCCGTCATCTCGGTGTGGTCCTTCGCGGTGATCTCGATCGTCGGCGGCGTGCTGGGATCGTTCGTCGTGGGAGGGCTTTCGGTCGTTATCGCCGTGCTGTCGTTCCGCAAGAGCTGGGACCTGGACTCGGTGTCCGCACCGCTCGTCACTGCGATCGGCGACATCGCCACGCTGCCGTGCCTCTACCTGGCCTCGCTGATCGTCGTGCACGCCCCGAGCATCGTGCCCCTGGTCGGCGCTATCGTGTCGTTGATCTGCCTCGCCGGCACGGTGCAAGGGCTCCGGGTCGACGGCGCGATCGTTCGCCGCGTCGTCCGCGAGTCGATGCCGGTGCTGTTCATGGCCGGTGCGATCGACTGCCTCGCCGGAGCCCTGCTCGAGCAGCGCCTCGATCGGTTCCTCGCCTTGCCGGCCCTCTTCATCTTGGTGCCACCGTTCCTCGAAGACTCGAACGCGCTGGCGGGCATCCTGTCCTCTCGCCTGGCGTCCAAACTCCATCTCGGCCTCATCGAGCCGAAGGCGTGGCCGCAGCGCCTCGCCCTGATCGACATCTCGATCAACTTCCTGTTCGCGTTCTCGGTCTTCTTCCTCGTCGGATTCTCCGCGAACCTCATCGCCGTCCTGACCGGGAACGCCACGCCGGGACTGGCCACGATGCTCTCGATCAGCATGATCGCCGGGTTCCTCGCCACCATCTTCTCCTCGCTCGTCGCCTACTACACCGCGGTCGCCACGTTCCGTTTCGGACTCGATCCGGACAACCACGGCATCCCGATCAGCTCGTCCGTCATGGACCTGCTTGGCACGCTCTGCCTCGTTCTCGTTATCCTTCTGCTCGGCGTGAGTGCCCATGGCTAACGACGAACCGCGGAGCGTCAAGGACCTGCTCGTCGAGCTGAAGGACGCCTCCGAGCTCATGGTCGACCTCGCGTACGCGGCCGTGTTCTTCAACGAGGAGAAGCTCGCCGACGAGGTTGCGCGCCTCGACGAGCGCTCGAACGGCCACCTCCGGCGGCTCCGTCAGATCGCGATGCTCGCCGCGCGCAGCCCCGAGGACGCCGAGGGCATGGCCGGCGTGTTGTGGATCGCCGACGCGATCCAGAACGTCGGCACCGCCGCGTCGGACATCGCCCGCGTCGTCGCCGCCCGGCTCGGGATCCCCGATGTGCTGCGCCGCGATCTGCGGCACGCGGACGAGATGACGGCCCGGATCCGTGTCCGCGACGGCGCGCAGGCGATCGGGCAGACGCTGCGGGAGCTGTCGCTGCCGACCGAGACCGGCATGTGGGTGATGGCGATCCGCTCGGACCCGCGCTGGGAATTCGACCCGGGGCCCGACGTGGTCGTGGTCGCGGGCGACGTGCTCCTGGTCCGCGGACCCGAGGAAGGCGTGAACCTCGTCCGCGAGATCGCCGGCGCTCCCCCGCTCCCGCAGGCGCCGGACGACGACCCGCCGCCCCTTTCGGAGTTGGACCGCGCGATCGACATCCTCGTCGAGATGAAGGACCTGAGCGAAGCCGCGGTCGGGCTCGCCTATTCCTCGATCCTGTTCAACGACCGATCGCTCGCCGCCGAGGTCGGCGTCCTCGAGGCGCGCTCGGACGTCCTGGAGGACGAGCTCGAATCCTGGGTCCTGCGCGCGGCCCCGGAGGCGCGCAACGTCGACGAGCTCCGCGGCCTGATCCGGTTGGCGAGCGCGTCGGAGTCGATCTGCGACGCCGCGCGGGACATGACGTGGTACGTCGAGCACGGGGAGCCGCTGCACCCGGTCGTGCAGATGGCGCTCGAGGAGACCGATGAGACCGGCGCTGAGACGATCGTGCAGCCCGGCTCGCCGGCCGACGGCCGCTCGCTGAAGGACCTCCAGGTGGAGACCGAAACGGGCATGTTCGTCCTCGCGATCCAGCGCGGCACCCGGTGGATCTATCGGCCGCGGGGGACCTTCGTCCTGCGCGCCGACGACCGACTCATCTCGGTCGGTCCCGAGGAGGGCGAGGAGGAGCTCATCGCGCTCTGCGGTGAGCAGCCGGTCCCCGTCGAGGTCTGATGCCCCTCGGGGCAACGGTTGAGCGCCGCCGACGCGGCTCCTAGGCTGCGTCCGTGGACGCGTTCGTCTACCTGCGGATCTCGACCGGCGCGATGGCCGCCGTCCTGGCCGAGCTGGCGACGAAGCAAGGAGCCAAGCGCGCGGTCGTGACGGTCGGCGACTGGGACGTCCTGCTGCACGTGAACGGTCCGGATCTCGGCACGATCGCGAACGCGCTGGTCTCGGAGATCCACAGCGTGCCCGGCGTCGACCGGACCCTCACGGCCCCGGTGATCCCGGCGGAGCGGCTCGGGCTCCTCGGCGAGCTCGGAGCCACGCTGCCGCCGATCGTGCCGAACGCCTGCTACGTGCACCTGCGCGTGAAGGCCGGCCACGCCCTCGACGTGTACGAGGCGCTCCGACAGATCCCGGAGGTCGCCGGCGTCGCGATCCTCGGCGGCGCCTGGGACCTGCTCGTGTGCGTGCCGCAACCGTGGGAGATCGCGAGCGGCGTGATCCTCGAACAGATCCACGCGATCGACGGCATCGTCGCGACCGGCACGCTCGTGTCGATCGCGTACGAGGAGCCGGAAGAGGACCGCGACCAGTTCAGCTCGTGGAGCTGACGGTGCCGGGCGGGCGCCGCACGCCGGCGGGCAAGCTGAAGCGCACGCCCTCCTCCGCGACGCGGATCAACTCGACCCGGTCGTAGCCGAGCGACGCGAGCCGGTCGAGCATCGCCGTCACGAGGTGCTCCGGCGCGCTCGCGCCGCTCGTGAGGCCGACGGTCATGGCGCCGTCGAGCCACGCGGCGTCCACCTCGGTCTCGTCGTCCACCAGGTAGGCCGGGGTGCCGCGTTCGATGGAGACCTCGGCGAGCCGGTTCGAGTTCGAGGAGTTCTTCGAGCCGATCACGAGCACCACGTCCGCCTGCGGCGCCAGGGCCTTCACGGCGTCCTGCCGGTTCTGGGTGGCGTAGCAGATGTCCTCGCGCGGCGGCCCCTCCAGCTGCGGGTACCGGGCGCGCAGCTCCTCGACGATCTCGCCGGTCTCGTCGACCGACAAGGTCGTCTGCGTGAGGTAGGCCAGCCGGGCGCCGTCGGGGAGCTCGACCGAGCGAGCCTCGGCGAGGTCCTGGACCAGCACGGTCCGATCCGGCGCCTGCCCGTTCGTCCCCTCGACCTCCTCGTGGCCGGCGTGGCCGATCAGCACGATCGTGCGGTCCTCCTCCGCGAACCGGCGGGCCTCCACGTGCACCTTCGTGACGAGCGGGCACGTCGCGTCGATCAGCTCGAGCTCGCGCCGCGCCGCCTCGTCGTAGACGGCCGGCGGCGAGCCGTGCGCGGACAGGACGGTCACGGCTCCCTCGGGCACCTCGTCGACCTCCTGCACGAAGATCGCGCCCTTCGCTTCGAGATCGCGCACGACGTGGAGGTTGTGGACGATCTGCTTGCGGACGTAGACCGGCGCGCCGTGCTTCGCGAGCGCTCGCTCGACGGCCTCGACCGCGCGTTCGACCCCGGCGCAGTAGCCGCGCGGGGCGGCGAGCAGGACCCGCTTCGCCGGCTCGCCACGGTCGTCGGGCTCGCCCGCAGGAACCTGACCAGCGGTCATCCCTCGATTGCCAGAACCGTTCATCACCACTAGGGTACGTCCACCTTCCTACGGACACCTCCCGTCCGTACCTCCCCCCGGCACGCACGTGCGCTTCCCGCCTTCCCAGGGCTGGTTGGCGCGCGCACGCATGTCGGGGGCCGGGACGGGAGACGTAGGGAAGCACGGTCACACGGAGATCGACGACACACAGGAGGTGATGTCAGCACCCACGACCGACCGCGGGTCGGGGCCGACACGGCGAACGGTTCGCCGGCCGGCCACGGAAGGACGCAGCTGCCAGCTCCGTCTGCCGCGGGGGTGAACAACGGATGACCCATGCGATCCGGTTGCGTCGCGCGTTCGTCGCGACGCTGATCCTGACCGCGATCATCACCACGTTCCCCGGTGCTCCGGCATCGGCGATGAGGACGCAGGACAACGAAGCGCACATCAGCCCGGTGCCCGTCTGCCCGATCCCGTGGCAGCGCGGCCCGCGCTACGTGCAACGACTGATCGGTTGCGCCGCTCGCTTCTACGGCGTCGGCGCGGGAACCGCCCTCGCGGTCGCGTACCGGGAATCGAAGTTCCACCCGCACGCGTACAACGCGAGGACCTGTGCGCAAGGTGTCTTCCAACACCTGTGCCGCTATTGGCCCACGAGGGCCGATGACTACGGGTTCGCCGGCTGGTCCGCGTTCAATGCGCGGGCCAACATCTTCGTCACGATGAGGATGGTTCGGCAGTACGGCTGGTGGCCCTGGGGCGCATAGCACGACGGCACTACCCGACCGGACCGCCCGGGCGAGGCTGCCCAGCAAGCAGCTCCCGGACCTCCGCCGACGAGGCCGCCACCGCGGTGGCCCCGGGCGCGTTCCGATCGGTGACGATGCGCATCCCCGGGAAGCGCTCCGCCACGAGGCGAACGAGCTCCTCGTACGGACCGAACACCACGAGCATGTGCGGGCGCTCCGTATCGATCTGATCGAGGGCCGACCGCGTATCCGTCGCCCCGGGGCACAGCTCCCACGAGGCGGCGACGGTGGCCCGCTTGAGCTCGGCGAGGCGCTCGTCGTCCTCGGCGACGCAGAGCACCTTCACCGCACGACACATGCCGAGCCCCCGAACCGTCTCCGCCATCGCCCGCAGCGTACCGGACGCCGCTGGTAGCCTCGGCCACCGTGCCTGTCCCGGATCACGTGCTGCGGTTCTGGCGCGCGCTCGACGCCCTCGTCGCCGACGTGCGCCCGACACCCTGGGGAGCCGTCGTCATCGATGCCCGGTCGCCGCAGATCTGGGATACGAACTACGCGCGCCTGGATCGTCCGGTCCCGGTCGACCTCGCGGACCTCGAACGGGAGCTCCTGCCGGCGCTCGCGACCGTCGGCGTCGAGGTCGAGCACGTCGTCACGTTCCATCACGAGGTCCACGCGACGCTGCTCGCGGAGCTGTCGTCCCGCGGACACCGGATCGGGTGGGACGCCGTCCTGGACCTGCCGCCCTCGACGGATCCCGCCGCCGCCACGGGCGGGCCGGCCGTGGAGGAGCTCCCGCCCGGGCGAGGAGCTCTGGGACGCGGTGGTCGCGTCGTTCCACGTGTTCGGCATCGAACCCGAGGCCGCGATCGGGCAGTTGCTCCGGATCGAACGCGACCTCCTGGCGCCCGGCGGCAAGCGCTGGTTCGGGGTGCGCGACGGCGCCGGACGGGTGGTGTCGCTCGGCGCGCTCGTGCTGCTCGAGGGGACCGGCTACGTGGACAACGTCGCCACGATCCCCGAGGCGCGTGGGCGCGGCGCCGCGGGCGCGATCACCCGACGGATCGTGGCGGAGGCCCGGGCCGCCGGCGCGGGACGGACCTTCCTCCTGGCCGATCCGGACGAGCCGGCCGTGCTCGGCCTCTACGATCGGATCGGCTTCCGCGAGGTCGGACGGCTCGCGTCGACCCGAGGCCCGGTCCCCGGCGGCCCGGCTCAGCCCACGAACTTGTAGCCGAGCCCGCGGACGGTCAGCAGCAGCTCGGGCTCGTGCGGATCGTCCTCGATCTTCTGGCGGATCCGCTTCACGTGCACGTCCAGGGTCTTCGTGTCCCCGACGTAGTCGTAGCCCCAGATCTCCTCGATCAGGTGGTCGCGGGTGAGCAGCCGGCCCTTCCGTCGCAGGAACGCCTCCAGCAGTTCGAACTCCTTCGGCGGGAACGGGATGAGCTCCTGGCTCACCCTGACCTCGTGACGGCCGACATCCATCTCGACCCGGCCGCCCAGGAGGATCTCCTCGTGGCCCGCCGGCCCCTGCATGCGGGCGCGCCGCAGGTGCGCCCGGACGCGCGAGACCAGCTCCCGGACGGAGAACGGCTTCGTCACGTAGTCGTCGGCGCCGAGCTCGAGACCGGCGACCTTGTCCGCCTCGGAGTCCTTCGCGGTGACCATCACGATCGGCACCGTCGACTCGGCTCGGATCATGCGACACACGTCCAGGCCCGAGACCTCCGGCAACATGAGGTCGAGGATCACCAGGTCCGGGTCGTCCGCCCGGAACCGCTCGATCGCCTTGCGTCCGTCGGGCGCGACGGTGACCGCGTAGCCCTCACGTTCGAGCGAGTAGCGGATCGATTCGGCCAGCGACTCTTCGTCTTCGACCAGGAGGACGCGCCCGGCGGGATCACTCACGTCTGCACCGCATGGCTCGCGTCGGTGAACTCATGGAACTCGCCGGTGACGAGGAAGCTGACCTGCTCGGCGATGTCGACGGCGTTGTCGCCGACGCGCTCCAGGGCGCGGGCGGCCAGGTTCATGTGCATCCCCCAGTCGAGCGCGCTCGGATCGTCCGCAAGCTTGAGCGCCTCCAGGTGCGTCGCCCGGTTCAGGCGATCGACCGGATCGTCCATGACCGGCAACGTCAGGCACAGCTGCAGGTTCCGCGTCGCGAACGCCTCCATCGCCGTGCGGACCATCGACACGACCAGGTCCCCCATCTCCTCGAGCTGGCGGCGGAGGGTGTCGCTCCCGGGGAGGTCCTTCGACAGCAGATGGAGCTTCGCGACGTTCACCGCCTGGTCGCCGATCCGCTCGAGATGCAGGCTCGAGTGGATGATCGCGGACACGAGCCGGAGATCCACCGCGACCGGCGTCTGCAACGCGAGCGTCTGGAACGTCCGCTGCTCGATGTCCAGGTATCGGCCATCCACCGCATCGTCGTCGCGCACCACGGCCTCGGCCTCTGCCGTGTCGTGCGCGACCACCGCGTGGACCGAGCGCGGAGACGGCGTTCGCGGCCAGCTCCCCCATCTCGAGGACCTCGTGCTCCAGGGAGGACAACTCGTCGTGGAACCGCTGCCGCGACTCGGTCATCAGCCGAACCGCCCCGTCACGTAGTCGTCGGTCCGCTGATCGTCCGGCGACGTGAAGATCTTCGTGGTCGGCCCGAACTCGACGACCTCGCCGAAGAGCATGAACAGGGTCCAGTCGGAGACGCGCGCCGCCTGCTGCATGTTGTGGGTGACGATCACGATCGTGTACCGGTCCTTCAGCTCGCCGACGAGCTCCTCGATGCGCAGCGTGGAGACCGGGTCGAGCGCGGAGGCGGGCTCGTCGAGGAGGAGCACCTCGGGCTCCACCGCGAGGGCGCGCGCGATGCACAGCCGCTGCTGCTGGCCGCCCGAGAGCCGGGCTCCGGGCTGGTCCAGGCGATCCTTGACCTCATCCCAGAGACCCGCCGCGCGGAGCGCCGCCTCGCCGCGCTCGTGCAACTCCGACTTCGACACCTTCTCGTCGCTGAGCCGCAGGCCCGCCACCGCGTTGTTCAGGATGCTCATCGTGGGGAACGGGTTGGCCCGCTGGAACACCATGCCGATCTTCCGCCGGACCGCGGCCGGGTCGATGTCGTCTCCGTAGATGTCGACCCCGTCGAAGAGCACCTTCCCGTCCACGCGCGCGCCGCGGATCTCCTCGTGCATCCGGTTGAAGCAGCGGATCAACGTGGACTTCCCGCACCCCGACGGCCCGATGATCGCGGTCACCGAGCCCGACTCGGCCGTCACGTTGATGCCATGCAACACCTGGTTGGTTCCGAACCAGGCGTTGAGGTCGACGACTTCCATCTTGCTCACGCAAGCCTCTTCTGCTGCCGCACCGACAGGACCCTGGCGCCGATCGACAGCAACAGTACCGCGAGCAACAGGACGAGGGCGCCGCCCCACGCGATGCCGTGGAGCGCCTCGATCGGCGTCCGCGCATCGGCGTAGATCCGCAGGGGAACGGCGTCGGTCGGTTTCAGCGGATCGGTGTTGACGTAGTCGTTGCCGAGCGCCGTCAGCAGGATCGGAGCGGTCTCGCCGAGCGCTCGGGCGACGGCCAGCATCACGGCGGTGAGGATGCCCGCTCCGGCCGCCGGCACCACGACCCGCAGGATCGTCTTCCAGCGAGGCAGCCCGAGGGCGAGCGAGCCCTCGCGGAGCTCCTGCGGCACCAGGCGCAGCACCTCCTCCGTCGCGCGGGCCACGATCGGCCACATCAACACCACCAACGCGAGCCCGCCGGCGAGCGCCGAGAAGTTCCCGAACGCGACCACGACGACCGTCCAGATGAACGCGCCGGCGACGATCGAGGGCGTCGAGAGCAGCACCTGCGAGACGAGCCGGATCGCGGATGCGGTGCGGCCCTTGCCGTACTCGGCGAGGTAGACGGCCGTGAGCAACCCGAGCGGGATCGCGATGAGCGCCGCGATCCCGACGATCATCCCCGTGCCGATGAAGGACTGCACGATGCCGCCCTGTTCCGGGTGCAGCTGGCTCGCGGGCTCCTTCGTGAAGAAGTTGACGGAGAGCGCGCTGATGCCGCGCGCGAGGACGTAGAGCGCGATCACGCCCAGGGTGGCCATGGCGATCGCGACGCAGAGCCACAAGGACACCCGGTACGCGAGGTCCTTCGCGCGTCGGGCGCCGCGGACCGGCTCGAGCGTCGCGGCCATCGTCATCCGCCCGCCCCCAAACGCGCCACGCTGACGGGCTCGTCCCCGACCGGCTCGCCGATCTGCTCCTCGGTCTTGCGGACCAGGACGCGGGACACGAGCGCCAGGAGGAACGACCAGATCACGAGCGTCACGGCGAGCGCCAGCAACGCCGACCGATGCAGGCCCACGCTGCTCGCCTCCCGGAAGCTGCTCGCGATCCACGAGGGGATCGTGGCGGCGGGCGCCAGCAGGGACCATCCGATCTTCGGCACGTTCCCGATCACCATCGCGACGGCGATCGTCTCGCCGAGCGCCCGCCCGAGCCCGAGCATCGTCGCGCCGACGATGCCGTTGCGCGCGTACGGGAGGACGGCGATCCGGACCGACTCCCACCGGGTGGCGCCGAGCGCCAGCGCGGCTTCGCGGAGGTCGCGCGGGACCACGGCGATGACCTCGCGGCTGACCGCCGTGATGATCGGCAGGATCATGATCGGCGAGGATCACGCCCGCGGTGAACATGTCCGGCCCCTGGGTCTTCCCGCTGAACAGCACGCCGACGACCGGGACCTTCCCGATCGTCTTGGCCAGGAACGGCTCGACCGTCGAATCGAAGAACGGCCGCAGCACGAAGAGTCCCCACAGGCCGTACACGATGCTCGGGATCGCGGCCAGGATGTCGATGAACACCGCGAGCGGATTCGCGAGCGCCCCGCGGACCTGGTTCAGGAACAACGCGAGGCCGACGCCCACCGGGACGGCGATGATGACCGCGAGGAACGACGTCACGGCCGTGCCGAAGATGAACGGCAACGCACCGAAGTCCTCACGACCCCGGACGGGGTTCCACGTCGTGCCGATGAAGAAATGGAGCCCGAACTGCTCGAACGTGCGCCAGGCGCCGGCGGTCAGATCGATCAGCATGTACACGAGCAGCCCGATCAGGGCGAGCCCGAGGAGCAGCGTCATCGAGCGGAACCCGCGATCGATGAAGCGGGAGCGGCGCGCGCGCGCCGCTCCCGCCCCGAGACCCGCCAGCTCGTCCGCCGAGACCGAGCCGCTCACCCCGTGACGGCCCCCGATGCCGTCAGCGGCTGCCCGTTCACCGTCATCTTCGACAGCGCCTGGAGCGCCTGGGTCGCGATGTCGGGCGGGAGTGGTGAGTAGTTCAGCTGCTGGACGCTCGACTGCCCCTTCGTGAGGGCCCAGGTGACGAAGTCGAAGATCGTCTGCGCCTTGTCCTGGTCCGTCGCGTCCTGGTACAGGAGCAGGTACGTGGTGCTCGCGATCGGATAGGCGCCCTTCGTCTTCGAGTTCAGGATGTTCGTGTCCGACGAGATCGGCAGGCTGAGGTCGCCGCCAGCCTTGCTGATCGACTCGACCGACGGGGTCACGAACGTGCCGTCGTCCGCGCTGGATGTCGGCGATCCCCAGACCGCTGGACACCGCGAAGTCGTAGGAGAGGTACCCGATCGAGCCATCCGTCTGCTTGATCCCGGCCGCGACCCCGTCGTTGCCGTCGCCGCCGGTCCCGGTCGGCCAGCTCACGGCCTTGTCGGCGCCGATCTTCTTCTCCCAGTCCTTGCTCTGCGACGAGAGCCACGACGTGAAGACGAACGTCGTTCCCGACTCGTCGGACCGGTGCACGACCGAGATCGGCGTGTCCGGGAGCGTCACGCCCGGGTTCAGCGACGTGATCGCCGGGTCGTTCCACTTCGTGATCTCGCCCTGGAAGATCTTCGCGGTCGTCGCGCCGTCGAGCTTCAGGCCCGACTTCACGCCCGGAGACGTTGTAGGCGACCACGACGCCGCCGAGCACGGTCGGCACCTCGATGTACGGGCCGGGGAGCGCGCTGATCTCGTCGGCCTGGAGCGGTGCGTCCGAGGCGCCGAAGTCCACGGTCTTGGCGGTGAACTGCTCGACCCCGCCGCCCGAGCCGATCGCCTGGTAGTTGATCTTGGCGCCGGGCATGACCTGCTTGAACTCGTCGAACCACTGCTCGTAGATCGGGTCGGGGAAGGTTGCCCCGGCGCCGGTGAGGGCGACACCCTCGAAGGTCCCCCCGCTCGAGCCGCTACTGCTGCTGTTCGAACTGCACGCGACGCTCACGAGCGCGATGGCGACCACCGCGATCGTGACGGCGCGGATACGGGACGTTGACATGGTGCTTCCTCCCCATCCATGGCGGTTCATCTGGGCGATGCTAGGCAGGCGGCCGATAGACGCCTCCCGGCCGCTCGATGAACGGAAGGTGAACGAGGACCGCAGCCTTGCCCGTGATCCCACCCGTCGCCCGAGCACCGCCGAGGAAGCCTCGATGAACGCCTCGTGAACGCACGGGGTCCGCCCGTACACTCGCGCCGGGATGACGGATGTCGTGGTCGCAGCCCTCGGGGTGCTGGTGGGAGCCCTCGATCGCGGTCGGCATCCTCGATGCACGCCAACGCGGCCGCCTCCGATCCGAACGGGTGCGAGCCGATCACGCCGAAGCCTCCCTCGCGTCGCGAGACCCGCTCATCGAACGAAGCACTCGAGGTTCGCGGGCGACCATCCTGTCCTCGATGGAGGAGGGCGTGTTGCTGTTCGACGCGGCGGGGCGATGCGTGTTCGCGAACGACGCGTTGGCACGGCACCTCGGCGCGACGCCGGACCGGCTCGATGCGCTCCTGCCGCTCGACCTGCAGCGTGCCGCCCGTCGGGCCTCCGCCGGCGACGCGCCCGTCCGGGTCGAGGCCGAGACCGGGACCCCGCCACGGTGGCTCCGCGCCACCGCCCAACCGGTCGGCGACGACGGCTCGGTGATGCTGGTGGTCCGCGACGTGACCGACGCCCGTCGCCTCGAGGCGATCCGGCGCGACTTCGTCGCGAACGCCTCGCACGAGCTGAAGACGCCCGTCGCGTCGATCCGCGCGGCCGCGGAGACGCTCCGCGACGGCGCGATCGACGATCCGCCGGCGGCCTACCGCTTCACCGAGCAGCTCGAACGAGAGGCGCTGCGCCTGTCGCGCATCGTCTCGGATCTCCTCGACCTCTCCCGGCTGGAGACGGGCAGCGACCTCGCCGAGCGCGTGCACATGGATGCGATCGCGGCCGACGAGGTCGAGCGCCTCGAGGACCGGGCGGCCGAGGCGCACGTGCGGATCGCGCTGCACGCCGACGGCGTCCCCTCGATCCACGGCTCCGCGCGGGACATGGCGCTGCTGGTCCGGAACCTGATCGACAACGCCGTGCGGTACACGCCGGCGGGCGGCAGCGTCGACGTGACGGTCACCACGCGGGGCGACGACGTGCTCGTCCGCGTGGCCGACACCGGGGTCGGCATCCCGCGGCGCGACCTGCCGAGGGTCTTCGAGCGCTTCTACCGGGTGGACCGGGCGCGCTCGCGTGAGACCGGCGGCACCGGCCTCGGCCTCGCGATCGTGAAGCACGTCGCGGAGAACCACGGCGGCGATGTGACGGTCGAGAGCGAGCTGGCCGCCGGCTCCACGTTCGAGGTGCGGATCCCGCAAGCGGGCGCCGTGCCGGCGCCGGGCGCCCCGTAGACTCCCCTACCCGATGGCCACCCTCTTCCTCGTCCGGCACGGCCTCACCGCGCAGACCGGGCGGATCCTCTACGGCCAGACGGGGGGCATCGACCTCGACGATCGCGGCCGAGCCCAGGCGGACCGGCTCGCCGATCGGTTCGCACCCGTGAAGCTCACCGCCATCTATTCGAGCCCGCTGGAGCGCTGCGTGCAGACCGTCGAGCCCCTCGCCGCGGCGCAACGCCTGTCGGTCCTCCCGACGCCGGATCTCATCGAGATGGACGCGGGCTCGTGGACCGGACGCACCCTCCCGCAACTGCGGCGGACGAAGCTGTGGAAGACCGTCCAGGAGTCGCCGTCGACGTTCCGCTTCCCCGACGGCGAAGCCTTCGTCGACGCGCAGCGACGGGCGGTCGCCGAGGTGGAGCGGATCGCCCGGCGGCACCGTCGCGGCCGCGTTGCCGTCGCGACCCACGGCGACATCGTGCGCATCGTGCTCGCCCACTTCGCGGGAACGCCGCTCGACGAGTTCCAGCGGATCGTGATCGACGCCGCGTCGGTCTCGGTGATCGCCGTCGACGGCCACCGGGCGCGCATGCTGCTCGTGAACGACACCGGCGGCCTCGATCGCTTCGGCTCGGCGGCCACGGCGCCGTGGGAGGCCGCCGGGAGGGACGGGTCGCGAGCGAAGGTGCGAGGATAGCGGCCGTGGATCTCGGCGTTGTCGACATGATCACGACCGACGCGATCGGCGAGCCGGGGATGCGGACGTTCTACCTCCAGGCCCGGGCGGGCGGCGACCTGGTGACGGTCGTCGTCGAGAAGGAACAGGTCGTGCTGCTGGCGCAGCTGGTGCTGGAGACCTTGGCCGACCTCCCGGTCGAGACCGGCGCCGCCGCGAACCCGCCGGAGCTCGAGGACCCGGTCGAACCCCTCTTCCGCGCCGGCAAGCTCTCGATCGGCTACGACCCGGACGAGGACCGGTTCCTCCTCGAGATCACGGAGTTCGAGCCCGAGGATCGAGAAGAGGACGAGGACGAGGACCCTCGTTCCGCGCTCGAAGGCGAGCCCGAGAGCGTCCGGCTGTGGGCGATCGCGGGAACAGATGCTCGCGCTGTCGCCGGCGCGGCGCCGCGGTCGCCGAGCGCGGCCGACCCACCTGCCGCTTCTGCGGCAACCCGATGGATCCCGAGGGGCACGTGTGTCCGGCGACGAACGGCCATCGGGCTCCGCGAGCCTGATCCCCCGCGCCCTCGCGGAGGGTCGGATCGAGCTGCTCGGGCTGCTCCCGAACGCATCGAACGCCGCCTTCCTCGCCCGCTGCCGTGCCGGGGACGATGAGCGGTTCGCGGTCTACAAGCCGAGTCGCGGGGAGACGCCGCTGTGGGACTTCCCGGAGGGAACCCTGCACCGCCGTGAGGTGGCCGCCTTCGTGGTCGCCGCGGCCCTCGGCTGGCCGAACGTGCCGCCCACCGTCCTCCGCGACGGGCCGGAGGGCCCCGGCTCGCTCCAGCTGTTCGTCCGCTTCCAGGTCGGGGAGCACTACTTCACCCTCCAGGACGAGCGGCGCGAGGACTTCCGCCGGGTGGCGTTGTTCGATCTGGTCGTGAACAACGCCGATCGGAAGGCGGGCCACTGCCTGTTGGGCGAGGACGGCCGGATCTGGGTGATCGACCACGGGGTGTGCTTCTCCGACGAGCCGAAGCTCCGGACGGTCATCTGGGATTTCCTCGACGAGCCGATCCCGGACGAGGAGCGCGCCGATCTCCGGCGGCTGGCCGGCGACCTCGACGCGCGCGGCGACGCCCTCGAGGCCTTGGCCGCACTGCTCGCGCCCGAGGAGGTCGACGCCGTCCGCGGGCGCCTCGCGCATCTGCTCACGCTGGAGCGGTTCCCGGGGCCGGAGCCCGGGACCCGGCCGTACCCGTGGCCGCCGATCTGAGCGTCGCGACGTTCCCGACGCCGCTCGGACCGTTCACGGTCGTGACGAGCGGCGACGGCGTGGTGGCCACGACGTCCGGTGACCCCGCGCGCCTGGTGGACGAGCTCGTGCGGCGCCTCGGCGTGGCACCGCGGCCGGCGGCGCTCCGCGCCGCCGGCCGCGACCTGGAGGCGTACTTCGGCGGGCGGGGCCGCAGGCTCCGCACGCCCGTCGACCTCCGTCTGGCGAGCACGCCCTTCGCGCGAGCCGTCTTGGAGGAGGTCGTCGCGGTCCCCTACGGCCGAGCTGACGACGTACGGGGACGTCGCCGCGGCGGCCGGGCGGCCGCGCGCTGCGCGCGCGGCCGGCACCGTCCTGGCCCGCTCCCCGATCGAGCTGTTCGTGCCCTGCCACCGCGTCGTGCCGGCGGGACCGGGGTTCGGGACCTACGGGGACGACGACCGGCGGCTGTTCCTGCTCCGCCTCGAAGGAGCGGTCTGAGCCGACGTTCCGCGGCCGGTGCGAGAACATGAGGGCCATGCGACGTCGTTCGATCGCACGGACCGTCGCTCCTGATCGCCGTCGTGCTGGTGGCGGGAGCGTGCTCCCGTTCCGGGACGACATCACCGGGCGGGGGCGATGCGACGACGTACGCGTTGGAGCTCGGGAGCACCGACCTGTATGTCGGTGCGCCGCAACGGGTGCAGGTCGGGGTCTTCCGGTCCACGCCGCAGGGCGGGGTGCAGCTGCTGACCTCGGGCACGATCCAGCTCACGCTCTCGCCGTACCAGGGCGGCACCGGGACGCCGATCTCCGGTTCGGCCCACTACGTGGGCGCGCCCGGCACGCAGGCCGACACCGGCACCGCGCACCTCACCGATCCCAGCACGGCGCGGGGTGTCTATGAGCTCGACGGCTCGTTCGACCGACCCGGGATCTGGCAGGCGCAAGGCTCCTTCCAGGTGGACGGCTCGGCACAGAGCCTCTCGGCCATCTTCCCGGTGCGCGCGCACCCGGTGCTCCCCGCGCCGGGCGAGCGGGCGTTGAAGACGGACAACCTCACGATGGCCTCGAAGGTCAACCCCGAGGCGATCGACTCCCGTGCACAGGGCGGCCAGCCGGTCCCCGATCCGGAGCTCCACCGCGACACGATCGCCGGCGCGATCGCGGCGCACCGGGCGGCGCTCGTCCTGTTCGCGACGCCGGTCTACTGCCAGAGCCAGTTCTGCGGCCCGTCGACGGACGCGCTCGTGCAGATCGCGAAGACCGGCCCGAAGGACGCGGACTACATCCACGTCGAGATCTGGAAGGACTTCGGCGCGCACGTGGTGAACCGGGCCGCCGCCGACTGGGTCTTCCGCAACGGCGACCTGACCGAACCGTGGCTCTACCTGATCGCGCCGAACGGCATGATCGTCGACCGGTGGGGACCGCTGTTCGATCCGACCCAAGTGGCCGCGGAGCTGGACAAGGTCGCCGGCTGAGGCTGCTACGGTCGGCGGCGATGTCGGCCGGCGACGCACCGAAGCACGAGCATCTCGGTCCGGCCGACGCGGCGACCCTCGCGACCCGTGACGGCGTGCGGGCGACGTGGATCTCCCTCGGCGTCCTCGCGCTCACGGCCGGCATCCAGCTGGCGGTCGTCGCCGCGTCGGGGTCGGTGGCGTTGCTCGCCGATTCGATCCACAACCTCACGGACGCGCTCACCGCGATCCCGCTGCTGATCGCGTTCCGGCTCGCGCGGAAGCCGCCGAGCCGCCGCTACCCCTACGGCTACCACCGGGCGGAGGACGTCGCCGGGCTCGCGATCGTGATGCTGATCGGCGTCTCGGCCGTCGTCGCCGGGGCGCAGGCCCTTCGCCGGCTCGTCCATCCGCAGGACCTGCAGGCGATCGGGTGGGTGCTCGCCGCGGGCGTCGTCGGGTTCCTCGGGAACGAAGCCGTGGCGCGGTACCGGATCATGGTGGGGCGACGGATCGGCTCGGCGGCGCTCGTCGCCGACGGGCTGCACGCGCGGACGGACGGCCTCGCCTCCCTCGGCGTGATCGTCGCCGCGATCGGCGCGATGCTCGGGTTCCCGCGCTCGGACGCGGTGGTCGGCCTCGCGATCACGGTCGCGATCGTGATCACGCTCTGGCAGGCGGCCCGCGCCGTGCTGCATCGCGCGCTCGACGGCACCGATGACAGCACGCTGTCGCTGATCGAGGCGGTCGCCGGTGCCGTGGCCGGCGTCGAGCACGTCCAGGACGCCCGGGCCCGCTGGAGCGGGCACCGGCTGCTGGCGGAGCTCAGCGTCAGCGTCGAGCCGAGCATCTCCGTCGCGACCGGACACGCGATCGCCGACGCCGTCCGCGAGGCGCTGTTGGGTGAGGTTCCGCGGCTGGCCGACGTCACGGTGCACGTCGATCCCCACGACCATCCCTCGCATCGGGGATGAGCCGGGCGTCCGAGCCGGGCGCCCGTAGGATGACCGGATGGGCTCGAGCGCGGTGCCGCCCCCGCCGCCGGTCGCCGAGCATTGCTACCGCCACCCGAGCGTCGAAACGGGGGTGCATTGCACGCGGTGCGGGCGGCCGATCTGCACGGATTGCATGCTGCCGGCCGCGGTCGGCCACCAGTGCCCCGAGTGCGTGAAGGAGGCGAAACAGGAGTTCGTCCGCCCTGCGCGGAACCCGTCGACGCGGGTCGGACGCGGGCTGACCGCCACCAACGTCCTGCTGGTGATCATGGTCGCGGTCTTCGGCCTCGAGCTCGTGCTCGGCGGCCCGGGATCGCTCCTGACGGGACCGAGCGGCTCGATCCTCGTGCGGCTCGGCGCGAACGTCGGCCTGTGGCAGTCGGACAACGGCTGCCTGATCGGGATCGGCGCGGGCCAGTACTGGCGCCTGTTCACGCCGATCTTCCTGCACGCCGGCCTGATCCACATCGCGTTCAACGGCTACGCCCTCTACATCGTCGGCAACGTCGTCGAGGAGGAGCTCGGATGGCGCCGGTTCCTCGCGATCTTCTTCGTGACCGGGCATCTTCGCCTCGGCCGCGAGCTACGCGTTCGGCGCGTATCTGGTGCCGGGCGTCGGCGCGTCGGGGGCGATCTACGGGCTGTTCGGCGCGTTCTTCGCCTACAACTGGCGACGGCGCGCACAGGCGTTCTACGCGGCGCGCATGCGGTCGATGGCGACCTTGATCGCGATCAACCTCGTGCTGTCGTTCTCGATCAAGTTCATCGATTGGCGCGCCCACGTCGGCGGTCTGGTCGCCGGCATCCTCATGGGTCTTGCGGCAGAAGGCATCCGGAACAAGAGCGTGCGGGCCGTCGCGTTCCCGGTCGCCGCGGTCGTGGTGCTGGTGGTGGGCGGCGTGCTGGTCGCCGCGCACACGCAGACGCTGCGCACCTTGGCGGGGCCGCTGCTGAGCTGCTGAGCTACGGCGTGGCGCCGGCCGACGGCGCCGGGCTCGGCGAGGGAGTGACCGACGGCGACGGCGCGGCCGACCCGGTGGGCGCCGGCGTGTCCGCGTCCGCGATGCCGTAGATGAACCCTTCGCGCGTGCCGAGGTAGATCCAACCGTGCCACACGGCCGGCGTCGACTCGATGCAGTCGCCGAGGTTCAGATCCCACTCCAGCGGCGGCGGCACCGTCGGATCGGACACGTTCCAGGCGTAGAGGTGGCCCGAGCAGTCGCCCTGCAGCAAGATGCCGTCGACGACGACCGGCGAGGAGATCGTCGGCGCGTTGATCTGCTCCTCCCAGACGATCCGACCGGTGGACCGCTCGACCTCCAGGACGCGCCCCGCCGCGGTCGTGAAGTAGACGTAGTCGCCGTAGAGCGCCGGCGTCGACCAGCTGCCGCCCGCGCCCTCGAAGCCGATCTCGGTCGCGGGGATGCTCCACACGACCGGATCGTCGGGGCGCCGGGGATCGAGCTTCATCAGCTGCCCCAGCTCTTTCGAGCGCGCGTTGAAGCGCTGGTACTCGCTGGCGACGTAGAGGAAGCCGTCGGGGTCGATCACGACCGAGGCGTCGGTGTCGTCGCCGGTCCAGAAGCGGAAGACGCGCTTCGGCGGCGCGGTGCCGCCGTTCAGCAGGTCGGAGATGTCCCAGCCCTGCACGAGGCCGCCGGAGTTCGCGAAGTACACGATCCCGTCGCGATAGGCGACCGAGTTCTCGATCGAGACGTCCGGCTGCGGCGGCGGATCGTGGAGGTCCTGCAGGAGTTGGTCGTCCCAGCCCCGCTCGGTCGCCACGATCTGCGGATCCACCCGCACGAGCCCGTCGGGCCCGTAGCCGCGATGCAGCCGGATCACGTAGAACCAGCTGTTCTCGCCGCCCTCCAGGAGGTAGTCCCCGATCTGGAGCGGCGCGCCGTCCCAGTCGTCGTTCCACAGTGGTTCGGGCACCGACGTGTGTGCGTCCACCTGCCACAGCACCGTCGGCTGCGGCCGGTCCATCGCGACGACGCGGAGCTGGTTGTCGCGCGAGCCGCGCGTAGTAGAGGGGGTAGCCGTCGGCGTCGGTGGTCGCGGAGCCCTTCGCGAGGTCGCCGGTGACGAGGTCGGGGTACGACGGCACGCCGGTCCCCGCGTCGAGGAAGTGGTAGTGGTCGTCGAACGCGCCGATGCGCACCTGGGGCGGGCCGCCCTTCCACGGCACGACGTTCGGCTGGCCGGTCCAGCCGGTCCCGCACCAGAGCTTCTTCGGGCCGGTCTGGGTCTCGGCCGACATCGCGCAGAGCTTCGTGCCGTTCGAGGGGAAGGTCCACCGTTCCACCGGGTCGGACGGCACCGGGCCCTCCCCGTAGAAGCTGCGGCTCGCGTTGCCGCGGAACGTGGTGAGCCCCGGGAACGCCGTGTTGATCGGGCGGGCCGGCGCCACGGGGCCGGACGGCCTGGGGAACGGCGCGTCGTCGCCGCGGGCGATCCCTTGCAACGAGGCGCCCACGACCAGCACCGCGACGGCGACGACGAGCCCGACGGCCCACCGCGGCACGTGGTCGCCGGAGGTGGCGGACGAACGGGCTGGACGATGCACGGGCCGCCATCGTATCCCGGGCGTGTTGCGGAACCGTGGCGGGCGCTCAGACCGGCTCGCCGGCCGAGCGGTAGGTGCCCAGGACGCGCAGCATCGACGTGTGCGCCTCGACCTCCCGCAACGCGTCGCGGAGCTCCTCGGATCCGCCGTCGGCCATGACGTCGACGTACATCACGTACTCGAACGGCTTGCCGCGCCGAGGCCGCGACTCCAGCTTGTGCAGGTTGATCCCCCGGTCGGCGAACGGTCGCAGCGCGCCGAGCAGCGAGCCGGGTTCGTCGAGCACCGACATCACGAGCGAGGTCTTGTCCGGCGCGCCGAGGCCGGGATCCGCCTCGCGGCCGAGCACGGCGAACTTCGTGTAGTTCTCCTGCTCGGTCTGGATCCGCTCGGCGAGCACCGCGAGGCCGAAGATCCCGGCCGCGTCGACGCTCGCGATCGCCGCGTCCTCGCGCGATCCCGAGTCGGCGATCATCCGGGCCGCCCCCGCCGTGTCGTGCACGGGGATCGCCTCGATGTGCATCGACGCGAGGAACCCCTCGCACTGGGCGAGCGCCTGCCAGTGCGATCGCGCCCGCCGGATCTCCTCCAGACGGGCACCGGGCACGCCGAGCAGCGCGTGGTCCACCCGCACCACGACCTCGCCGACGATCCGCAGCAGCGACGTGTGCTGCAGGAGCTCGTACGTCTCGTTGACGGAGCCCGCCTGCGAGTTCTCGAGCGGCACGACGCCGAACGCCGCCTCGCCGCTCGTCACCCGGGAGAAGACGAGCCGGACCGAGTCGCAGGGGAGCGGCTCCGCGTCGGCGAACGTCCCTCGGACCGCGCGCTCGCTGTACGCCCCGGGCTCACCCTGATAGGCGACCTTCATGGCGGCAGAGCCTAACAGTGCGCCTGCGGCCGACCTCCCGTCGCGTCGCCGCGGCGGGAACGATGCTCCGCCGGGCTTACAGGCTCGAGAACGTCCGGAAGATCTGGATCGCGCCGGGCCCGACGATCACGATGAACAGCGCCGGGAGGATGCAGAGCACCAGCGGGAAGACGATCTTCACCGGCGTCTGCTGGGCGCGCGCCTCGATCGCCTGGCGCCGCTTGATCCGGACCTGCGCGGCCTGGGTCCGCAGCACGTTCGCGATCGACACACCGAAGATGTCCGCCTGGATCATCGCCAGCGCGAAGGCGTTCAGCTCCTCGACGTCGGTGCGCTCGGCAAGGTGCCGGAAGGCCTCGGCCCGCGGGACGCCCAGCTGGATCTCCTGGAGCATCCGCGCGAACTCCGACGACAGCACGCCGGGGACGTTCCGCACGACCTGGGCGATCGCCGCGTTCAGCGAGAGGCCCGCCTCGACGCTGATCGTCAGCAGATCGAGGGTGTCCGACAGCGTCCGCAGGATCTCGCGCTTGCGATCGTCGACGCGGTTGTTCAGGATCGAGTCCGGCACCACGAAACCCGCGAACGTCAGCAGGCCGACCACGACGATCTGCAGGAACACCGACAGGTGGACGATCTGCAGCAGCACGAGCGAGCCGATGAAGCCCGCGACGGCGCCGATGATCTTGAACGCCAGCACGCGCTCGGCGTCCCAGCCCGCCGGGCTTCCGGCGATCAGCAGCTTCTTCGAGATGCGGTCGCGGGTGTCCAGCGGCGTGATCCGCCGCGCCATCTTGCCGGCCCGGGCCACGATCGGCACGAGGACCCGGGTGCCGAAGTTCTCGGACATCTCCTGCTCGCGCAGGTCGACCTTCACGGTGGACTGCCCCGAGGGGCCGGTCACCTGGGATTCGAGCAACCGAACGGCGCGCTGCTTGTCGGTGCGCGTCTGGTCGATGAACACCCCGACCATCACGATGCACAGGAACAGCGAACCGATCGCAAGGAACAGCCAGACCTCAGACATCGATCTCCACGATCCTTCGCATCCAGTAGATGCCGATGCCCATGAGGAGCAATCCTCCGGCCAGCATCACGCGTCCGATAGTTGTGGTGACGAGCAGTCCGATGTAATGGGGGTTCGCCGCCGTCATGTACAGCGCGATGCCGACGGGCAGCAGCGCCAGGACCCAGGCCGAGAGCCTGCCCTCGGCGGTGAGGACCTTGATCTGCCGGCGCAGCGTGGCACGCTCGCGGAGCGTGTCGGCCACGGTGTCCAGGATCTCGGCCAGGTTGCCGCCGACCTCCCGCTGGATGTTCACCGCGAGCACCGCCCACATGAAGTCGGCGCTGCCGACGCGCTCGGCCAGGGCCTCCAGCGCGTCCTCGGCGGGCCGGCCCAGCCGGATCTCCGCGACCACGCGCTGGAACTCGGTGGCCGCCGGCTGCGCGATCTCCTTCGCCACCGTGTCGAGCGCCTGCATGAAGCTGTGCCCGGCTCGCAGCGACGAGGCCATGATCGTCAGGACGTCGGGCAGCTGCTCACGGAGGTGATCGGCGCGCTTGCCGAGCGCGCTCCGCAACAACAGTGTCGGGAACGCCGCACCGACCCCCGCGATGATCAACGCGAGGAACGCGTTGCGCAGGATGGCCGCGCCGATGACGCCGAAGACCAGCGCCGCGACGGCGGAGGCGACGACGAACTCACCGGAGCGTAGCGACACGCCCGCGGCTTCGAGCTCCGCGTCCAGCCGGTCGCTGAAGCCGCGGGACTGCGCGAACCGCGTCCCGAACTTCGAGACGTTCAGTGGGATCCAGCCGGTGCCGGGCTCCGCGACGGCCGCCTTCGACGACGGCTGCGACCCGGGCTGGATCACGGCGCGCATGCGGGCCTCCACGGCACGGTCCTTCTTGGCCCGCGCCGCGGAGCCGAGGAGGAACCACGCCATGAGGCCGGCGACCAGGCCGACCAGCAGCGCGACGAGGATCTGCGCCGTGGTGCTGGTGAAGAAGGTGTCCGCCAGCACGGTCAGGCTCCCTTCGGCTCCAGCGCGAAGACCTCGGCGTCCACGTACACGCCGCGCTCGGCCAGCTTGTCCAGGAACTTCGGCCGCAGGCCGGTCGACTTCAGGCGGCCGCGGAAGCGGCCCTCTTCGTCGATGCCCGAGGAGAAGTCGAACAGGAAGATGTCCTGCAGGGTGATGACCTCGCCCTCCATGCCCGCCACCTCGGTGACGTGCGTGAAGCGGCGCGTGCCGTCCTTCAGGCGCTGTTGGTAGACGATCAGCTGGATCGCCGAGGCGATCTGCTCGCGGATCGCGCGGTTCGACAGCTCCATGCCCGCCATCATCGTGATGGTCTCGAGACGGCTCAGAGCGTCCCGCGGGCTGTTGCAGTGGATCGTGCTGATCGAGCCGTCGTGGCCGGTGTTCATGGCCTGGAGCATGTCCAGGGCCTCCGCGCCACGAACCTCACCGATCACGATGCGGTCGGGGCGCATACGCAGGGCGTTGCGCACGAGGTCGCGGATCGTGACCTGGCCCCTGCCCTCGATGTTCGCCGGGCGGGACTCCAGACGCACGACGTGCGGCTGCTGGAGCTTCAGCTCGGCCGCGTCCTCGATCGTCAGGATCCGCTCGTCATCGGGGATGAACGAGGAGATCACGTTCAGCGTCGTGGTCTTGCCGGCACCGGTTCCGCCGGCGACCATGATGTTGATCCGGCCGCGCACGCAGGCCTCGAGGAACTTCGAGACCGGCGACGTCATCGTGCCGAACTCGATCAGGTCGTCGGCCCCGTACGGGTCGGCCGCGAACTTCCGGATCGTCAGCGCCGGGCCGTCGATCGCGAGCGGCGGGATGACCGCGTTCACACGCGAGCCGTCGGGCAGACGGGCGTCCACGTACGGGGAGGCCTCGTCGACGCGGCGGCCGACCTTGCCGACGATCTTGTCGATCGTGCGACGCAGCTGCTGCTCGTCGTGGAACTTCGTCCCGGTCCAGTACAGCTTGCCGCCGCGCTCGACGTAGATCGTGTCCCAGTTGTTGACCATGATCTCCGTGACCTCGGGGTCACGGACGAACGGCTCGAGCGGGCCGAGGCCGAGGACGCTGTCACCGATCTGCCGGACGATCAGCAGCTTCTCCTGCGCGGAGAGCGGGCCCTCCTCCTCGTCGAGCAGCTCGCGCAGACGCTGGTGGACGAGGCCTTCGAGCTCGGAGTCGGAGAGCGTCGCGTCGTACAGGCGCGGACCCAGTGATTCCACCAGGCGCTCCTGGACGCGCGAGCGAACCTCGGCGATCCGGTCGCGCTGCTGTGCTTTCGCCAGACGATCTGCCAGCGACATCGGGAACGCCTCCTTGTTCTCTAGTTCCTACCGGACCTGCTGAACAGGCCCTTCTTCTTCCGGCCGTCGGCCGACGCACCGACGCCGGCGAGCTCACCGCCGTCTTCCGCGCCACCGGTCAGCCGCACGGCCAACTGGTGGATCGCCTGGGAGACCTCCGAGTTGGGCTCATCGAGCACCACCGGACGCCCCTTGTTGAGCGAGGTCGGGACGGCGCGACTGGACGGGATCATCGCGTCGACCTGGATCTTCATGACCCGTTCGACGTCGGAGGCGTCCAGCCCCACCTTCGAGTCCGCGCGGTTCAGGACCACGCGGAACCGGTCCCGCGGCAGGCCGATCGTGAGCAGCGTGTCGAGCGCCTTCGAGAGGTGCTTCACGCCGACCACGTCGAGCGCCGTGACCAGGCAGATCATGTCCGACAGGTCGAAGCACACGAGCGCGGAGTCCGAGTAGTCGACCGACGCGTCGACGATCACGAACGGGAACTCGTTGCGGATCGACCGCAGGAACTTGCCGACGGCTTCGCCCGCGGGCGCCTCCGCGGCGGGGTCCGGCGGTGCGCCGAACGCCCACGTGTGCGGGGCGACCTCGACGCCGACCTCACGGATCTTGTCGTGGTCGGCGCCCTCCCCCAGCTCCATCAGGTCGTTGATCGAGGCGGAGGGCTCCCGGCCGAAGTACGTGAACACGTCCCCCATGTCGACGTCGAGGTCGACGACGGCCGTGTCCGCGCCCGTGACCTGTGCGATCGCCGTGGCGAGGTTCGTGGTCAGGAACGTCTTGCCCGAGCCGCCCTTCGACGAGAAGACGGACAAGATGTGCCCCCGCTGGGCGCGCCCGCCGCCCTCCGTGGTGGCGGCGACGGTCGCGGAGCGGAGGTTCCCCGCCCACGCGATCGCACGCTCGACCGCCTCCCGGAGCTCGTCCGTGCCCTGGGTCATGTCGACCACGTCCCGGATCCCGGCCCGCATCGCGGCGGGCAGCAGCCCGTTCCACGTGTGGTCCCGGACCAGGACGATCGCGGTTCCCGGCGACGTCCGCCCGACGAACTCGGCCAGGCCGAGCGCGTCGGCCTCCTTCACCTCGGGCGACAGCACGAGGACGTCGACCGAGCTGTAGGCCCCGATCAGGAGCTCTTCAGCTGCGGTGGCGGACTGAACCCAGCCCACCTCCTCGGGCTCCAACTCGAGAGACCGAGCCAGCTGTTGACGGAACGACTGCGGCGTCCCGACGGCGACGACGCTCGCGTCTGTCAAGCGCCCACCCCGAGCACCTTCGTCAGCGGCACGCCGATCGTGGCGGGCTCGTTGTAGCCGTCCTTGTTCTTCGGCGGCAGCAGGCCCAGGTACAGGGTGCCCTGCGAGCTCGCGAAGATGAGCTCCTGCGCGTCGGCCGGCACGGCGTCCAGCACGAGCGTGGAGTTGCCCGAGGTCGAACGACCGGTGTCGGCGTCCGTGGGCGGGTTCTGGATCGACAGCACCTTGACGGACTTCACGAGCGTCATGGTGATGTCGAACGGCAGGACCAGCGCCGGCGAGTTCGCCAGGCTGCTCGAGGACTGGCCGTTCTGGTTGACCGCGTCGTAGAACTTCTGGATCTGCGCCGGCGACAGGAGCTGCTTCAGGCTCTGGTTCGACACGACGGTGCCACGGTTGAACGTGACGTAGACGACGACCTGGTCCGCCGGCTGGATGTAGCCGTTGACGGACTGCGGTCCGCCGATCTGCAGACCGAGGCCCACGTGACCGTCGGAGATGCCGAGGTTGTTCGTCTCCCCGGTCGCCAGACGGTTCACCGGGATCTGCTCGTTCGCGTAGATCGGAGCCGCCGTGGTCTGGTTCTGGAGCTCGGACTCGTCCGTGATGGCCCCGGAGACGACGGCGTCGTTCGGGACGTTGATCGTCTCGAAGACACCTTGCGAGATGAGCGGGTTCAACGCGGTGTTCGCGGCGATGTCCTGCTTCGCCACGATCACGGCGGTCTGGGTCTCCCCGACCGCGTTGTTCTTGACACCGTTCGTGTAGACGATCACGCCGACCGCTGCCAACACCGCAAGCACGACAGCGATAGCTACAACCAGACCTCGCGACCTCATCCCTCGACTCCTTCCTGAAACTGCCTACCGTTCCGTTCGGCACGTAGGGAGCAACGCTTGACGCCCGCAGGGCACGAGGTTCGATCCCGTTCTCGGGTCGCGCCTCCGACCCTTCGTCCGCCGGTCCCTCGGTCATCCGGGATCGCTCCCGGGTGACCGAGCGGCCGGCGGGCCGACCGCTCATTCCGTGGACTTAGCTAGCGCCGTTCACCGCGCTGCCAACCGTGCTGAACTGGTTGCTGGCGGCCTTCCCAAGGAACGTCACCGCCGCGATGATCACCACCGCGATCAACGCAACCATGAGGGCGTACTCCACTGCGGTCGCACCACCCTCCTCCTCGGAGCGAGCCTTCAGGTCGTTCCACCAGGTGGTCACGCCCGTGTAGACACGAAGGAACATCTGTCACCCCCTTCCCTCCAAGCCCATGGGGTCCGGAACCTCGTCCCGGACCCGGAAGCGGATCGAGGATCCGCCCGCGAGAAGAGTAGGAGGCGAAGCGTGCACCGGGAATTCCGATTTTCCCGGAGGTTGTCTACGTACTTATACGTACGTACACCCCGAAGGGGTCCAGTTCCCGAACGCGGAACCCGACGTGAGTACCATGCGCGCTGTGACGACCCTCGAACACTCTACGCGGCCTCTCGAAGCTTCGCGATCCCGACCGCTCGCCGGCCGATCGACGTCGCGTGGGCCGCCCTGACCGTGTTGGTCCCGGTGATGGTGACCCTCATCGGCAAGATGGGCGCGGTCGACCTCGCCTACCACGTCCGTACGGGCGACATGATCTTGCGCACCGGCTCGATCCCACGGGTCGACACGTTCACGTTCACGGTCTTCGGCAGCCGTGGCTCGACCAGCAGTGGCTGGCGCAGGTCGTCTTCGCGTGGTTCTACCGCTTACGGTGGATGGGCGACGCTCGCTGCGCTGCAGTCGGTTCTGGTGGCCTGCACGTTCTTCCCCGTGTACCTCGCGTGCCGCGCGAGCGGCGCGCAAACCCCGGACGGCCTCCCTGCTGACGCTCGGCGGATTCGTGGTCGCCTCCCCGGCGCTCGCGATGCGGCCGCAGCTACTCGCGCTGCCGCTGTTCGCGCTGACGCTGTGGGTGATCGCCGGCAGAGCCGCCCACCCGTGGCGCATGTGGCTCGTCCCCGTCTTCACGGCGCTCTGCGGCAACGTCCACGGCAGCTTCGCGCTGTTCCCGCTGGTCGTCGGGATCGCGTGGCTGGACGACGTCCGGACACGCTCGCCGCTGCGGTGGCGGACGTTCACCGTCGGGGCGCTCAGCATGCTGGCCACGCTGGCGAACCCGTTCGGGATCCACGTGTGGAGCTACGCCTACGACCTCTCGACGAACCCGGTGATCCGCAAGACGATCAGCGAGTGGGCGCCGGTGACGCTGGCGCAGGCCTCGGGCTGGTTCATGATCGTGTCGGGGCTGCTCGTCGCCGGGTACTTCGCCCGGCGCACACGGCCCGTCCCGTGGATCCCGCTGCTGACGCTCGCGCTGTTCTTCATCCTCGCGATGTCGGCGCAGCGCGCGATCGTGTGGTGGGGGCTCGTGACACCGGTCGTGATGGCCGGCGTGCTGGCGGGCGGCGCGCGGCCGCCGACGCGGACGCGAGGACGCATGCGACCGCCGGGCGGCGCGACGCGACCCCCGCGGCCTCGGCTCGCGAGCCGGCGCTTCCCGGCGATCGTCATCGTCGCCACGATGCTCCTCGGCATCGCCATCCTGTTGCCGTGGTGGCGAGGGCCCGGCTTCCCGAACTACCTGAACGCCGCGCCGCCCGGCTTGACGGCGCAGGTGCAGCAACTGCCGCCGGGGACGCGCTTGCTCGTCGACCAGCCGTGGGGCTCGTGGTTCGAGTTCGCGGCGCCCGACGTCCCCGTGTTCGTCGACTCGCGGATCGAGATCGTGCCCGCGAACATCTGGCACGACTACGGCGAGGTCGGGTTCGCCGGCGCCGACTGGCGCGAGGTGCTGCAGCGCTACGACGTGCAAGCGATCGTGGCGGACGCGTCGTCGTGGAAGCTGATCCCCGACCTCGAGGCGGACCCCGACTGGAAGGTCGCGTACCGCGACGACGACGGCGTGCTGTTCGTGCGGCGTCAGCCGTGAGGCCGGCTACTCGGGCGAGCCGACGCTGACGAGACCGGACCGCGCCGCCATCTTGATCGCCGCGAGGCGGCTGCCGACGCCGAGCTTGCCGTAGATCCGCGCGAGGTGCGTGGTGACCGTGCGCTCGCGCACGCCGAGCTGCGTCGCGATCTGGCGCGCGGTGAGGCCCTGCGCCGCGACCGCCAGCACCTCGCGTTCGCGTTCGGTGAGGCGAGCATCGAGATCGCGCCGCCGCTCGATGCCGTCCGCGATCTCGCCGACCGCCGAGGACACCGGACCGGTGATGACCATCTCGCGGTCCGCGGCCTTGCGGATCGCCTGGAGGAACGCCTCGGGAGCAACGTTCTTGTCGATGTACCCGTCGGCGCCGACGAACAGCGCGCGACTGACCGACGTCGGGTCGGCGTTGGCGCCCATCGCGATCACCGCGAACGACGGGAAGCGGTCGCGGATCGTGCGGATCAGCCAGCCGGCGTCGTGTTCGCCGTCGAGCCCGAGGCCGATCAGGACGACCACGCGCGAGCGGCGGATCCGGCCGATCCTCTCCAAGCCCTCGGTCGCGTCGCCGGCCTCGACGAGGACCTCCATGTCGGGCCGATCGTCGATCAACCGGGCGAGGCCCGCGCGGACGACCGGCAACGGGTCGACGACGATAACGCCGAGTCGGCGCCGGGCGGCCGGCTGCGGTGCCTCAGGACCAGGTCGTTTGCTCATGCTTTTTCCGTAGGTGAGGAGGGTACCCCACGCCGGCCTCGGCGGGACTGGCCCGAAAGGCCCTTCTTTCCCGCCTATCGGCACCTCGGAGACCGCGCCTGAGCAGGCCTAGCGGAGCTCGATCAGCCCCAGGGAGGCCGCCCGGGCGACCGCCTGGACGCGGGTGCGGACCGAGAGCTTCCGGTACAGCTTCGCGACGTGGGTCTCCACGGTCCGGGCCGAGATGCCGAGGCGCCGGCCGATCTGCTGCATCGTGAGGCCCTCGGCGAGGAGCTCCAGGATCTCGCGCTCCCGCGGCGTGAGGGCCGAGCCGACCTCGGACCCTTCCCGGGCCTGCCGGGCGAACCTGCCGAGCTCGAGGACGGCGGCCTGCTCCAGCGCCGGCTCGACCGCCCGCTCCCCGGCGAGCACGAGCCGGATCGCGTCGCCGACGCGGCGCAGTCCCTCGGGTTTCGAGAGGTATCCGTCCACGCCCAGGCGCATCGACTCCAGGACGGCCGCGCCGTCGGCCCGTTCGGAGAGCGCGACGACGGCGCCGTCGTAGCCCCCGTCGCGCAGCGCCCGCAGGACCTCGGTCCCCGGCACGTCGGGCAGGTCGAGGTCCAGCACCACGAGGTCGGGGGTCATCGCGATCACCGCACGCAGCGCGTCCTCGCCTCGCTGCTCCTCGGCCACGATCGCGACCTCGGGGATGTCCTCGCACGCGAGCCGGACCACGCCGAGGATCACCGGATGGCTCCCCACGACCAGGATGCGGACCGGGTCGGTTGCCATGTCGGACAAGGGTAGTGCCCGTGCCTGGTCGGCGGAGGCGCTCAGGCGCTGGCGGGCGTCGCGATGGTGCCGGCGCGCCAGGCGACGCGCACGGCCTCGACCTTGGAGTGGACGCCCAGCTTGGCCAGGACGTTCTTCACGTGGCTCTGGACCGTCATCGGGCTGATCTCAAGGAGCCGGGCGATCTCGCCGGTGGTGCTGCCGTTCGCCAGGAGGCGCAACACCTCGAGCTCGCGCGCGGTGAGCGAGCCCATGTGGGCGGCCGCGGGGTCTCCCGCCTCGCTCAGCGGGACCTGCCGGACGAGCGACGCGAGGTGGTCGTCGGGCAGGACCAGCTCGCCTGCCAGGGCGCGCCGGAGCGCGTCCTCGAGCGTGGCGCGGGTGCGCACGCGGGGCAGGAGCCCGCTCGCTCCCGCCATCACGACGGCCGCGCCCAGGGCGGGGTCGTCGTCCTGGGCCGTGGCGACCAGCACGCGCTGCCCGGTGAGCACCTGACAGACCCCGATCAGCGTGATCAACCCCTGCTCGTCGCTCCGATCGAGGTCCACCACGACGACGTTCACCTTCGTCGAGGACTGGAGCGAGGCGACGCCCTCGGCGTCCGGTACGAGTCCGATCAGCGACACCGCCGAGCCGGCCCGCAGGAGGCGCGCGAGCTCCTGCGCGAACCGAGGCCGGTCACCGACCACGAGCACATGGATCTCGCTGTCCATCTCTTCCTCACCATCGGCGTACCCGGCCCCTCGCATGAGCCCCCGCCGGCCCCACCTGGGGGGATGTGTGGGACGCCTCGGGAGCGCGCCAGACTGGCCGCATGGCCGAGCCCGCCACGAACCGGCTGGTCGGGGAGAAGAGCCCCTACCTGCTGCAGCACGCCCACAACCCGGTCGACTGGTACCCGTGGGGCGACGAGGCCTTCGCGAAGGCCCGATCCGAGGACCGCCCCGTGTTCCTGTCCGTCGGCTACGCGGCCTGCCACTGGTGCCACGTGATGGAGCGGGAGTCGTTCGAAGACCCCGAGACCGCGGCCCTGCTCAACGCGCGGTTCGTCGCCGTGAAGGTGGACCGGGAGGAGCGCCCCGACGTGGACGGGATCTACATGGACGCGGTCCAGGCGATGACTGGTGCGGGCGGCTGGCCGATGTCGGTCTTCCTCACGCCGGACGGGAAGCCGTTCTACGCCGGCACGTACTTCCCCGACGAGCCCCGGCACGGCATGCCGGCGTTCCGCCAGGTCCTGGAGGGGATCGCCGACGCCTGGGAGACCCGGCGCGACGAGGTCGAGGTCCAGAGCGCACGCGTGACGGAGGCGATCGCGCACGCCGGGCAGCTCCGAGCCACCGACGGCGCGCTCGGCGAGGAGATCGCGGACGCCGCGCTCGAGCGGCTCCGCGGCTCGTTCGACGCCCGGTGGGGCGGCTTCGGCGGGGCGCCGAAGTTCCCCCAGCCGATGACCCTCGAGTTCCTGTTGCGCATGGCGTTGCGCGGCAAGCCGGGCGCCGCTCGAGATGCTGGTGCTCACGCTCGACCGCATGGCCGCGGGCGGGATGTTCGATCAGCTCGGCGGCGGCTTCGCGCGGTACTCGACGGACGGCGCGTGGCACGTGCCGCACTTCGAGAAGATGCTCTACGACAACGCGCAGCTCGCGCAGGTGTACACGCGCACGTGGCTCGTCACCGGCGAGGAGCGGCTGCGCGAGGTGGCCATCCAGACGTTCGACTACCTCCTGCGCGAACTGCGGCAGCCGGAGGGCGGGTTCTCCTCGTCCCAGGACGCCGACACCGAGGGCGTCGAAGGCGGCACCTTCACGTGGACGTGGGACGAGCTGACGGCGCTCGTCGGCGAGCCGGTCGCCGAGGCGTTCGGCGCCGCACCCGAGGGGAACTGGGAGGGCACGAACGTCCTGCGCGCTCCGGTCGCGATCGACGCGATCGCGGAGCGCCACGGCGCCGATCCCGAGGAGCTCCGCCGGGCCGTGGCGGCGGGACGCGACACGCTGTTCGCCGCGCGCCGGGAGCGCGCGCAGCCCGGCGTGGACGACAAGGTCCTCACCGCCTGGAACGCGCTCGCGATCCGGGCGCTCGCCGAGGCCGGGCGGGCCTTCGACGAACCCCGGTACGTCGAAGCCGCCGTCGCGTGCGGCACGTTCGTGCACGAGCACCTGCGCGACGCGTCGGGGCGGCTGCTGCGCTCCTGGCGCGACGGCGCCGGCGAGGTGCTCGGGTTCGCGGACGACCACGCGCTGCTCGCCGGCGCGTTCCTGACGCTCTACGAGACGACCTTCGACCTGCGGTGGTTCACCGCCGCCCGCGAGCTGTGCCGCGACCTGGTGCGGCTGTTCTCCGACGAGGAGCGCGGGGGGTTCTTCCAAACGGGCACGGACGGGGAGCACCTCGTCGTGCGCCCGAAGGACCTCTACGACAACGCCGTGCCCGGTGGGAACTCGGCGGCGGCGGAGTCCCTCCTGCGGCTCGCCCTGTTCACCGGGGACGCCGGCGTCGAGCGCGAGGGGACCCGGGCGCTCGCGCTCGTCCGCGACGCGATGGCCGCGGCGCCGACGGCGTTCGGGCTGGCCCTCGTCGCGCTCGACCTGCTCGTCGGGCCGAGCCGAGAGATCGCGATCGTCGGCGAACCGGACGACGCGGCGACCCGGGCCCTCGTACGGACGGCCACGGAAGGGATTCATGCCGAACGCCGTGCTCGCGGTCGCGCGTCCCGGCGACGCGATCGCCGCGGCGGAGATCCCGCTGCTGGCCGGCCGGACGCCGGTGAACGGCCGACCGGCCGCGTACGTGTGCGAACGGTTCGTCTGCGCGATGCCCGTGACCGAGCCGGACGCGCTGGCCGCGCTGCTCTAAGCGCGGAGCCCCTCGAACCCCGGGGCCGGCGCGAACGGGGTGATCACCGAGGAGGGCTCCTCGCCCGACCTGCCGGATCCGCGCGGGATCCGGCTGTCCGAGGAACCGGCCGGCTTCCTGGAGGTACGGCACGCGCTCGGGGTCCATCCCCATGATCGTGGCCGCGGTCACGTCGGTCGCGACCGGATCGTCACCGAACACGAGGAGGCCGACGGGTTTCGAGACGCCGTCGATCGGGCCGTTCCCCTCCATCCCGACGATCCCGTCGACGATCGCGTAGCGGGGCCGAACGACGCCGGCGATGTCGAGGATCGACCCCTCGATGCTCGCCCAATGCAGGGCGTTCTTCGGCCAGCCGTAGACCCGTCCGGGCACGGTGCCGAACAGGTTCTTCAGCGAGAGCGTGACGCCGACCCAGTGATGCGTCTTCATCTTCGGCATCGACACGACCACGTCGGCGTCGGTCACGGCCTGGGGCAGCCACAGATCGCCGAGACCCGTGTAGCTGCTGTTCGTCCGGCGGAGCGACGCCGCGGCGGTGTTGAGATCCACGAACGGCGCCCCCACGTCGCGCAGGCGCTCCGCTAGGCCCGAGGCGTTCACGACGTACCCCGTGTCGCGGCGGTGTCCGGGGCCCTCACCCACCGTCACCGAGGCGGCGCCGAGGCGGCGCATCGCCGCCACCGCCGCGGCCACGAGCCGGGGATCGGTGTTGATCGCCGAACCCGGGTCGTACTCGACCATGTTCGGCTTCAGCAGGACCCGCGCCCCGTGGACGTCGGCCCCGATCTGACGGAGCCCGTCGAGGACCGTGGCCTCGAGCCCCTCGTCGTAGGACGAGGCGCGCAGCACCGCCACCGTGGCGACGCCGGGCGGTCCGAAGACCCGCTCGTCGAAGGGCGGCGGGCGATGCGGGTGCCCGAGCCGCCATCCCACGGCGGAGGCGCCGAGGACCACCGCGGCCGTGCCGGCCGCGCGCGTCAGGAACGTGCGCCGGTCGATCGGCCGGTCGATCGGATGGCTGCGGCGTCGGCTCGCTCACGGCACCTCCAGGGACCGCAGGCCCGGCCCGAGGGCGATCGTGGCCCAGGCGAGCGCGACCGTGTCGGCGCCGGTGGGATCGAAGGCTTCCAACCGCCGCGCCGCGACGGCGGCCGCGGGCGCCTCGTAGCGGCGCAACGCGGCCGCCGCGACCGCGAGCGACAGCAGACCGGCCGCCTCGGCCTCCCACCGGCGCCGCAGCAGGTCGAGTCCGCGCGCGGAGAGCCCCGGATCGAGCCCGTGCACCGCGAACAGCGCCAGCGCGGTGGTCTGGACGTACGGATGCAGATCGACGCCGAGCATGGTCCGGTCGCCGAAGTTCCACCCGCCGCCGACGCTCTCCCGGCTCCGGAGCAACGCCAGACCGTCGGCGAGCCGAGCGGCTTCGTCGGGCCGGTGCGCCCGCAGCGCCAGGAGCGCCCACGACGTCGGCTCGACCCAGCCGTGGGTCCCGTCGGACCACGGCCACCCGAGGGCGTCGCCCTCGGCGCCCGGGCCGTTGGAGCCGAACGTCGCGACGAGGTGATCGAGCGCCCGCTCGCGCTCGGCGCCGTCCGCCAACGCGAGGGCGGCGACCGCCGTGTCGTCGCGCACGACGCTGCCGACCACGGGACCGAACCCCCCGTCGGCACGCTGGTTCGCACGGAGCCAGCGACGGGAGTCGTCGTCGTCGAGCGCGAGGGCCGCCAGCGCGGTCGCGTCGGCCTCCGACGCGGCGCCCTCGATCGGGCCGAACCCGCCGTCGGTGTTCCGGGACGCGCGCAACCGGTCCTCGAACGCGAGGGGCATGCCCTGATTATCGGGCGGGTGGCAACCGGGATGGAGGCTCCTCGCCAGATCGCCGCCGCCCCGTAGGATGCGGGCGTGCGTCCTCGGGGAAGCCATCTCCTCGCGATGCTGCTGGTCGCAGGCGCCGTGTTCACCGTCGGCGCGGTCCAGAAGGCGCCCTGCGCGAACCGCGCCTGGGTGGAGCATCGGGAGGGCGGGTACGCCCATTGCTACTCCGACGTGACGGATCTGTACGAGTGGGAACAGCTGGCCGGCGGCCGGCTTGCCCTACCTCGATGCGTGCACGCCCGGCGATCCATCCCTGCGACGAGTACCCGGTGGTGTCGATGTACGTGATGCGCGTGGCCGCCTGGCTCGGCGGCAACGGCGCCGACGACTTCGCCGGCTTCTTCTGGGTCAACGTCCTGATCCTGTTGGGCTGCGCCCTGGGCACGGTCTGGTGCCTCGAAACGCTCGGCGCACGCACGATCCTGTTCGCCGCCGCCCCGACGTTGCTCGTCTACGGAGCGATGAACTGGGACCTCGTGTCCGTGGCGCTCGCCGCCCTCGCGACGCTGCTGTTCCTGCGCGGGCAGCCGCGCCAGGACCGGCGATCGCGCTCGGGCTCGGCGCCGCCGCGAAGGTCTACCCCGCCCTGCTGCTCCTCCCCTTCGGCCTCGAGGATCTCCGCGGCCGGTCGATCCGCCCGATCGTCCGGATGGCGATGTGGTTCGCGATCACCTGGTTGCTCGTCAACCTGCCGTTCATGCTCGCCGCGCGGGGCCCGTGGTCCACCACGTACCGCTTCAACGCGACGCGGCCGCCGGAGCACGACTCCCTGTGGCGAGCGGTGACGTTCGATCGACTGGATCGCCGAGCACGCGCGTCGTCAACCTCCTGTCGTTCGCGATCCCGCTGGTGGCGACGCTGTGGATCTGGCGCTTCAAGGAACGCAAGGAGCCGGGGTTCCCGCGCTGGACGCTCGCCTTCCCGTTCCTCGCGATGTTCCTGCTGACGAACAAGATCTGGTCGCCGCAGTACGCCCTGTGGCTGCTGCCCTGGTTCGCGCTGACGGCGACGAGGACGGTCCCGTTCGTCCTGTACCAGCTGAGTGAGCTGCTCGTGTTCTATGAGCGCTTCGAGTACTTCGAGCGGATCGTCGACCACGGGGTCGCGAGCTACACGGCGTTCGCCGCGTCCGTGATCCTGCGCGGCGCCCTGCTGCTGTGGTGCGTCGTGGTGTGGGTACGGACCCCCACGGTCGTGCCGGCGCGCGTCGTGCGGGCCGAGCCCGAGCGTGCCGTCGCGGTGAGCGGAACGGCGGCCTGACCGTCTCGACCATGCGACCGGCGACCCAGCCCTCCCAACCCGCGCCCCGCTCGCAGGAGAGGCCGTCGTGGCGCGCCTGCGAACCGGCGTGCCGTTCTGCATCGCGGTGTTCCTCGTGCTCCGGATCGCGCTGTCGCTCCTGAGCGTGGTCGGCGTGCACGCGACGACGCCGGCGAGCAGCGGCGGAGCCCCCGGCGCCGGGCACCGAGGTGCCGGCGACTGCCGGATGGCACAACGCGTAGGACGGCACCGACCGGTTCGATGCCTCCTGGTTCATCCGGATCGCCGGACACCGGGTATCGCGAGGACGACGCGAGCGCCGCGTTCCTGCCCGGGTACCCGCTCGCGATCCGGGCCGTGGCGTGGGTCGTGCGCGACGAGCTCCTCGCCGCGCTGCTGGTGTCCAACGGGGCGTTCCTCGCGGCGCTCATCGTCCTGCATGCGCTGACCGAGGAGGAGTACGACCGTCCGATGGCTCGCCGGAGCGTCGTGCTCCTGGCCGCGTTCCCGACCTCGTTCTTCTTCCTCGCGCCCTACAGCGAATCGCTGTTCCTGCTCCTGACGCTCGTGTCTCCTCCGCGCCGCGCGACGGAGCGGATGGCCACCGCCGGCGTCTCGGCGCGCGGCCGCGGCGACGACGCGCTCCGCCGGGCTCGCGCTGCTCCCCGCGCTCGCCGTCGAGGCCTGGGCGCGCAGGACCACGCGGGCGCACGCCGATCGCCGGGTTCCTCGCGGCGGCGTGCGTCGCGGCGGGCCCCGCTGCTCTATGCCGCCTACTGGGCCGCGCCGGGGAACGTCCGGGCGCCGATCGATGCGCAGGCTGCTGTGGGCCAGACACCTCGCCGTGCCGCTCGTCCCCCTCGGGCAGGGGATGACGCATCGGCGATCCGCGGGCTCTTCGTCCCCGATCGGTCACCTCGCGACGGCCGACGCTGCTCGTGACGGCGCTCGGCTCGTTCCGCTCGCGATCGGCTGGCGCCGCGTGCGGACGACGTACCCCGTCTACGCGGCGGCATCGCTCCTGTTGCCGCTGAGCGACCCGGCCGGGGGCCGACCGCTCGTCTCGATGCCGCGCTACATCGTCGTGCTGTTCCCCGTCGCCTGGGTCTGGGCGATCGTTCCTGTCGACGCGGGCCCGCCTCATCGCCGGCGTCGCGGTCGGCGCGGCGGGCGGCTGCATCCTCGCGTACTGGTTCATGAACTGGCGCCCGTTCGTCTGACATTCCCGGGGCGCCGCTCAGACCGCTAGACCGCGGAGCTCTGCGCGACGGACCGGGGCAGCGGGCTCCGGGCCCGCCGTCGACGGTCCCCCGGTCCGGAACGTCATGTACGCCAGGCGTACAGGATCGCGACCACGATCAAGAGCGCGCGGTAGCCGGTGATCAGCGACAGGTACTCCAGCGTGCCGCCGAACATCGCGCCAAGGAGGTTCGCGCCGAACGCCGCCGTCGGATCGGCCGTATCCCGGAACCGCGACGCGAAGATCAGGTTCGCCGCGAAGATCGGGAAGAACGCCAGCCCGGTCGCCGCGAGGAACCGCGGCACCGGCGCCAAGCACAAGAGGGAACCGGTGGGCACGAACCAGGCGACGAGCAGCCCGGTCGACGAGCAGCCCGAAGAGCATCCGGCGCCGGTCCACCGTGGAACGGCGCTCGATCTCGATCGCGATCAGGACGGACAGGAGCACGCCACCGAACACAAGCGCGTTCACGAACCAGGTCGTGCCGAAGAGCAACGCGAACTGGACCACGCTCTTCGTCTCCAGGAGCAGGAATGCCGCGCCCATGAAGAACAGATCCACGTAGCCGCGCATGCTCCGGTACTCGCCCGCCGGCGAGCCGGACGACGATCGCCGAGGCGAGCAGGATCAGCGCGACGGTCAGCAGGTAACGGGACGGGATCGTCCTGCCCTTCAGGTAGGGGAACGGCCGGTCGTCGACCGCGGGCGCGATGACCTGGCGGCCGTCCGGATCCCACCGCGTGATCGCACGTTCACGGCGGAGGCGTCGGCGCTGTCGACGAAGATGCTGAGCTGCCCGACCGAACCACCGTGGTTCTCACCGAGGTCGAGACAGGGCCGCTGGCCGAAGACCGTCGCTCATCGTGCCCGGCGAGGCGGTCGGCCAGCCACTGTTCCCGGTAGAAGTTGTAGATCGCGAACGACGCCGCCGGGCGCCAGCCGCTCGTGCGCCGCCTGGAACGCCTGCCCGCGTGAACAGGAAGCTCTCCAGCCGGATCGCGGACTGCCCGGCGACGAGCGTCAGCGAATCCGGCAACGCGAAGATGATGAGGTCGTACGGTCGCGTGCGTGCGTTCGAGGTACGCCCGCCCGTCGGCGATGATCCGCGTGACCCGCGGGTCCTGGTAGGGGTGCTGCGGATGGAACTCCACGCCGATCTTCTGGATCTCCGGATCGATCTCCACCGCGTCGACGTGCGTCGCGCCGTGCTCCAGCGCGACGGCGACGTCGTTGCCGTTGCCCGCGCCGATCACGAGCACGCGCTCGGGCGGATGCGTCAGCCGTTTGTAAACGTCCTCGTAGTCGGAGCCGGTGGTGATGATCGCCGTCTGGTGCGGGATGCCGTTCGCGTCGATCGCCGTCTTGTTGCCCTGGTGCGTCACCTGCAACCGGTAGTAGGGCGACCAGATCGTGCCGGTCCGGAACGTGCCGGCCGCGAACACGACGAGCAACGCCACGAGCGACAATCACCTGGATCACGCTCGGGCGCCGCAGCAGCACCACGAACAGCACCGCCACCACGAGTCCCCAGGCGAACGGGCCGGTGCCCAGGAGCGCGAGGATCGAGAACACCGTGATGCCGCAGACGGACCCGATGATGTCGGCTCGGTAGGCGTCGAGCGCCGGGAGACGCGAGAACCGCGCGGCGACGCCGTGCGCGATCGCGGCCATCACGGCGGCCGTCGCCAGGAAGACGAACGGCAGCATCACCCAGGTCGGCAAGGCCGTGCGTCTGGACGCCGAAGTAGACGAGGTCGCCGCCCGTGCGGTCGATCGTCACCGGCAAGACCTGCACGACGCCGACGAACAGCGCCAGCAACATCGGAGCCAGCCGGAAGAGGTCGGGCTCGCGACGGGCGCGGAGGAACCCGACGCCGATCCCCAGGAAGCTCCCCAGCAGGATGAAATTCGCGAAGTACGACAGGTAGACCACGTAGGCGCCCGCCCACCTGATCAGCACGAGCTCGACGAACAGCATCAGGAAGCTGGCGACGAAAAGCTCGCGTCGCGGCCTGCGTCTCGGGCCATGGGCGGCACCCTAGAGCCTGGGATGACCGGGCGCCATCACCCCGCCGGGGGAGCCGCGGACCGCGCCACACGACGGACGACGAACGGGGGGTAGGCTTCCCGGACGTCCCCGAGCGGCCTTGAAAGCCGAGGAGGAAAAGCGCATGCCCACCGCAACGATCGTGACGAACCTGGGCTCGTTCACCGTGTCCCTGATGCCCGAGCACGCCCCGAAGACCGTCGACAACTTCATCGGCCTCGCGACCGGCGCGAAGGAGTGGCGCGACCCGCGCGACGACACCACGAAGACCGACCCGTTCTACGACGGCACGATCTTCCACCGCGTGATCGACGGGTTCATGGTGCAGGCCGGCGACCCGACCGGCACCGGCAGAGGCGGCCCCGGCTACCAGTTCGAGGACGAGGTGCCGTCCAACGGGCCGACGTTCAACCAGAGCGGCCGGCTCGCGATGGCGAACGCCGGACCGAACACGAACGGGAGCCAGTTCTTCGTGACGGTCGCGGAGACGCCGTGGCTCAACGGGCGTCACACGATCTTCGGCCAGGTGACCGAGGGCTACGACGTGATCGAGCGGATCGCGACGGCGGCGACGGGGCCGCAGGACCGTCCGGTCGAGGACATCGTGATCGAACGGATCGAGGTCACCGACTGACGCGTCAGCGTTCGCGGTCCACGCGCCAGACGTCGTGGATCTGGGCGAGGCCGCCCCACTCGACCTGCTTCCAGACCGTCATGCCGAGCTTGCGGGCGACCCCGCTCGACGGCGTGTTCTCGGGCAGGATCAACGAGATCACGTGGTCGGCAGGGAGCGCGCTGAAGACCCAGTCCCGACACGCGATCGCCGCCTCGGTCGCGATCCCCTCACGGGCTCGGCGCGGCGTGATCGACCACCCGAGCTCGATCTCGTCGACGCCGTCGATGCGCTGTCCGACCGGCCCGACGTTGCCGAGGAACTCCCCGCTCGCCCGGTCCTCGACCGCGAGGAGCGCGTAGCCGACCTCCTCGTAGCGGTTCCGCATCCGTTCGATCCACGTGCGCGTCTCGTCCATCGAGAACGGATGGGGATAGAAGCGCATGTGCTCGGGATCGGACTGGATCGCGTGGAGCGCGCCGGCGTCGGAGCCTTCGAGCGGGCGCAGGCGCAGCCTCGGGGTTTCCAGGATGGGCGGGTCCACGCGCCGCATCTTCGCAGGCGCCGGCGACGAGCTCACCCCGATGCGGGCGGCGCCAGCTGCTCGAACGTGCACGAGCGCGGATCCCGATCGGGCCGCCAGCGCACGAACGTCGCCGCGTGCCGGAACCGTCCACCTTGCAGCCGGTCGAAGGAGACCTCGCAGACGACGCTCGGCTCGAGGGACACCCAGTCCGTGTCGCGCCCGCCGCTCCAGCGGCTCTGCCCGCCGGGCGCGCGACCGTCCTCGAAGCTGACGCCGCCCTCGAGCGGCGCGAGGGTCTCGCGGAGCAGTCGTCGCTCCTCGGCCCGGAACGACGACGTGTGGCCGACGTAGTGCAGGACGTCGCCGTCGTACAGACCCAGCAGGAGGCTCCCGACGCCGTCGTCGTTCTTCGCGACCCGGTAGCCGCCCACGACGCAGTCGGCGCTGCGCCGATGCTTGACCTTGACCCAGCCGCGCTCGCCCGGCAGGTACGGCTGCTCGGGTCGCTTCGCGACCACCCCGTCCTCGCCGAGGCCCCCTTCATCGGCGAACCATCGCGCCGCCGTCGCCGGATCGTCGGTCCACGGCGCGAGGAACATCGCCGGCCCGGGCGGCATCTCCTCCAGCCGATCGGCGGCGACCGGCACGTCCAGGCGCTTCCCCAGCGCGGCCAGCCGGGCACGCCGTTCGGCGAGGGGCCGGTCGAGGAGGGACCCGCCGTCGTCCTGCAACAGGTCGAACAGGATGAGCGTCGCGGGGATCTCACCGGCGAGCTTGCGGACGCGCGACTCGGCCGGGTGCAGGCGCAGCTGGAGCTCGTCGAACGCCATCCTGCCGCCGTCGATCCGCACGATCTCGCCGTCGGCGACGAAGCGCGCCGCCGGCCGCTCGGCCACGAGCGCCACGATCTCGGGGAAGTACCGCCCGAGCGGCCGCCCGTCCCGGCTGACCACGCGCACGCCGCCCTCGCCGCCGGCCGCGACGATCGCACGGAACCCGTCCCACTTCGGCTCGAAGGTCCAGCCCGCGTCGCGCGGCATCTCCGGCTTCGCGAGGGCGAGCATCGGCGCGGGCAGATCCCCGGCGATGACGCGGCGTGGCATCGGCTCAGCGCGCCTCGTCGCGGGCGCGGAGGTGCCGCAGCCACAGGTAGTTCGCCACGACGACCACGACGAGCGAGCCGATCACGATCGCGGTGATCGCGGGGCCGGACAGATCGTCCGGGAGGAGGCGGAGCAGGAGCCACCGCAGCACGAGCCATTCACCGATCTGGATCGAGAGCCACACGACCGGGTTGTCGTACCAGCGAGGCCGCGGCATCGAGGGCATCGGCGGCTCAGACGGCTTCGAGGTCGGCGACGAGTTGCACCCGGAACCGCGACAGGCCCTCCCAGCGGTTCACGGTGCGCTCGTACGCGATACCGGCCCGGTACGCGATCGGCGAGAAGTAGAGGTAGTCGGGCTTCGTCTCGAGGAGCTCCACGGACACGACGCGGAAGCCGCTCGCCATCGCGAGCCGTTCGAGCGCCTTCGTATCGTTCGCGCGGTACCGGGTGGGGAACGTGTCGATCTCCGGCCGGCCACGGCGCGCCTGGTACCAGGCGTGGAAGCTCGTCGGCGTCAGCGTGGCGAACAGCGCGACGTAGTGCCACCGGTTCGGCGTGTGGACCAGCAAGTGCGCGCCCGAGCGCATCACGCGGCGGAGCTCCCGCATCACGTCGAGCGGGCGGTCGAGGTGTTCGAACACGTACTTCGAGTAGACGAGATCGAAGGACCCGTCTTCGTACGGGAGCGACGACAGATCGGCGACGACGGCGTCGGTGAGGCTCGTGTTCTCCAGGACCGCGGGGTCCGTGTCCGCCCCGGCCATGCGCGTGGCGATCTCGCCGTAGTCGTTCGGGTACATCACCCCGCGGCCCGCGCCGGCGTCGAGCACGGCCATGCCGGGCCGGAGGTAGCGCCGGATCAACGCGTCGAACCGGACGTGCTCGTCGACGTAGCCGGGGTAGTACCGCCGGTCGAGGTCCTCGATGCTCCTCACGCGCGCCGTCTCCGCCGGTGTCGCGGCGTGCCATGCGGCGAGCAGCTCGCGCTCGCGGTCGTCGCTGAGGCCCGCCTGCATCGGCCACGGCGCGCCGCGCTCGGTATCCCAGCGCAGGGTGTCGCGGATGGTCTGCACGAGCGGGCGGCACACGAGCCCCGCGCGCTCCGCCCGAGCGGTGTCGAACAGCTCGAAGCCGGGCAGCCCCGGCGTCCACATCGGCAGCGGCCCGTCGTCGTCGTCGTAGCAGGCCCTGCGCCCGCGCGAACGGTTCGTCGATCCACGTGAGCACCGTGTCGGCGCCGGCCTCCGCGCGGGAGAGCTCCAGCAGCTCACCGATCGAGTGCCGCCCCGGCGGGGTCACGACGTTGAACGTGCCGCCGGTGCGCCGCTCGCAGAGCGCGAGCATGAACGCCGCCAGATCGCGGGCGTCGACCCACTGCATCACCGCATCGGGCGGCCCGGGCGCCAGCATCTCGCCTCCGCGTGCGGCGCGCCGCACCCAGTACGTGAACCGATCCGTCGGGTCGTACGGCCCGACGATGTAGCCGGGGCGGACCACGAGTGCCCGCTCCCCGAACCGCGCCCGCAACGCCCGTTCGGAGGCGACCTTCAGCGGCCCGTAGGTCTCGTTCGTCACGTCCTCGGTGTCCGGGAACGGCGGCTGATACACGTCGTCGTCCTCGGTGGCGCCCTCCCGCACGACGTCCGTGTGCGCGGACAGCGAGGAGACGAACAGGTACAGGCCGGTGTCGGCGAACGCGTCGGCGGCCTCCTCGAGATCCCGCGGCACGAACGCGCACGTGTCGACGACGACGTCGAACGACCGGCCCTTCAGCGACCCGAACCCCTCGTGCCGGTCGCCGTGCACGTGCTCCGCCGCCGGCCACGGATCCTCCGGCCCGCCGCCCCGGTGGAAGATCGTGACGTCATGGCCCGCATCGAGCGCCATCCCGGTCAACGCCCGCCCGGAGAACTTCGCCCCCCCGATGACCAGCAGCTTCATCCGCACCCCCCTTCGATGGCCCCTCGTAGATACCACGTTCGGGAGGTTCGGGGTTGACAGCCGCGCGGTCTGACGTCATCATGACGTCACTTCGACAGCAGACAGACGCCGGATAGACAAGGGAGGCGCGCTGATGGATCTCGGTCCTCATCTGGACGCGATCCGCTCCGACCTGGAGGCCCTCGCGGGCGCCGACGAAGCCCTCCACGAGGCCATGGCGCGGCTCGGCCGGCCCCTCGAGGCCTCGATGCAGCTGCGGCTGCTCGACGTGCTCAGCGAGGCGTCGCTCGAGCTGTCGGGCCAGCTGCCGACCGGACACGTCGATCTGCGTGTCGCGGGGCGCGACGCCGGGCTCGTCTACGTCGGCCCGCCCGAGCTCGTCGACGCACCCGCGTCGGCCGCGGACGACGAGGGCGGCACCGCGCGCCTGACGCTGCGGATGCCCGACGCGCTCAAGTCCTCGGTGGAGGAAGCGGCGGACGCCGACGGGCTGTCCGTGAACGCGTGGCTCGTCCGCGCGGTCAAGCGGGCGCTGGATCGACCGGCCGAACGACCGCGCAAGAGCGGCAACAGGATCACGGGCTACGCCCGCAGCTGAGCGCGGCGGCACGACAGGGAGGAACACGACCATGGACTACACGTTCGACACGCCCGGGCACGTGCTCGCCGACGTGCGGATCCCCTCCGGCGACGTGATCGTCCGCGCACGAGACACCGGGCGTGAGCACCGTGCACATCGAGGGCGACCGCGGCGACGAGGACATCACGGTGACGTGCGAGCCCGCCCCCGACGGCGGCCACCGACCTGCTGATCGAGGTCCGCAACAAGAAGAGCTGGGCCCTGTTCCGCTTCTCCTGGGGACAGGACCTCGAGGTCGTGCTGGAGGTCCCGACCTCGACCGACCTGCAGGTCAACACCGGCTCCGCCGATCTCGGGGTCCGCGGCACGGTCGCCGGCATCGACTTCCGCACCGGCTCGGGCGAGGTGCGGTTCGAGGACGTCGACGGCGACGTCAAGGTCAAGTCGGCGAGCGGCGACATGCAGGGCCGGTCCGTGCAGGGGCATCTCGCGTGCCACGGCGCGTCCGGCGACGTGGAGGTCGACACGGTCCGCGGCGGCGTCACGATGCGCACGGCCTCGGGCGACATCGAGCTCGGGGAGGTCGACGGCGGGCTGAGCGTCTCCACCGTCTCCGGCGACGTCACGATCGGCGCCCTCCGCGAGGGCGACGCCAAGGTGCGATCCGTGTCGGGCGACATCGAGATCGGCGTCGCGCAGGGCGTCGGCGTGTCTTCTTCGATGTGCAGTCCTCGAGCGGCGAGGTCGCGTCGAACCTCGACGCCGCCGCCGAGCTGGGCGGCGGCGTCGCGGACCTCGAGATCAACGCGTCGAGCGTCTCCGGGGACATCACGATCCGGCGATCGACGGTGCGCGTGGGAGGCGAGTGAGCCGGTGCGCGCGCTCCTGTCGAACCGGAACTACCGCCGGCTCTGGATCGGCCAGACGCTGTCCGCGCTCGGCGACTACGCGATGTTCCTGGTGCTCGCGATCTGGGCGAAGGACCTCACGGGATCGAACGCGGCCGCCGGCCTGACGTTCCTGCCGTTCACGCTCCCCACGCTCTTCGGTCCGTTGCTGGGTGTCTACGTCGACCGCTTCCCGCGGCGGCGCGTGATGATCTGGACCGACGTCGCCGCCGCGCTCGTGATGCTGATGCTCCTCGGGGTCCACGGCCGCGACCAGCTCTGGCTGATCTACGTCGTGTCCTTCCTCTACGGCGTGTGCGTCGTGATCTACCAGGCGGCGCGCTCCGGCCTGCTGGTCGGCATGCTCCCCGAGACGCAGCTCGGCGACGCGAACGGACTGCTCCAGTCCTCGCAGCAGGCGATGCGTCTCGTCGCGCCGCTCGCCGGCGCCGGCCTGTACACGCTGGTCGGCGGGGCCGCCGTCGCGCTCGTGGACGCCGGCACGTTCCTCGTGTCCGCGGGCTTCCTGCTGACGGTTCACGCACGTGACCTCGACCGGCAGGACGGCGGTGCATTCTGGCCGGAGCTGCGGGCGGGCCTGCGGCACATCGTGCGCACCGCCGACCTGCGCCGGCTCACGATCGGCACCGCGATCGTGATGCTCGTGGTCGGCATGTCCGAGGTCTTCATCTTCGCGGTGATCGACGAGGGCTTGCACCGGCCCGCCGCGTTCCTCGGGATCATCTCGTCGGTCGAAGGCGTCGGCTCGATCGTGGCCGGCCTCATCGTGGGGCTCACGATGCGGCGGATCGGCGAGCTGCGCACCGTCGCGATCGCCTCGGCGGCCGCCGGCATCGGCCTCGCGCTCTACGCGACGGCGACGATCGCCGTGATCTTCGTGGCCTCGGTCATGCTCGGCGTCGCGATCACGTTCTTCAACGTCGGCTACGTGACGCTGATGCAGCGGAGCACGGCCCTGGAGATGCAGGGCCGCGTGATGAGCGCGGCCGACGCCGCCATCACGTTCCCCTATCTGATCTCGTTCCTCATCGGCGCGGCGGTCGTCTCCGTCGTGGACTTCCGCGTGATCTACATCGTCGAGGGCATCTGCCTCGTGCTGATGGGCGCGTACTTCGCGTGGCGCACCGAACCGGCGACGACGGTGCGCACGCCGGAGCCCGCAAGGGACTACGCCGCCGATTCCATCGACGGGTCGTAGTCGCCGCTCCGCGCGAGGCCGTTCATCCGTGCGCGGTGCGCGAGCGCGGCCTGCCCGGCCTGCAGGTTGGCGTCCTCGCCGCCCCACGCGTTCAGCGCGGCGTGCTGCAGCGCCCGCCCGTAGCTGAACGACAGTTGCCACGGGAAGCCGCCGATGCGGTTCATCTCGTTGAGCCGGCTCGTCGCCTCCTCGTCCGACATCCCGCCCGACAGGAACACGACGCCCGGGATCTCCACCGGCACGTGCGCGGTGAGCATGCGGATCGTGTCCTCGGCGATGTCGCCGTCGCTGCGCTGGTCGGGGCTCCCCTTGCCCGGCACGATCATGTTGACCTTCAGCAGCGAGCCCGGCAGGTCGACCCGATGCTGCGCCAGCTGGACGAACAGGGCGTCGAGCGTCCGCGCGGTCGCGCCGCGCAGGCGCGCGATGCCGTGCGCGCCGTCCATCAGGATCTCGGGCTCGACGATCGGCACGATGTCGGCCTCCTGACACAGCGCGGCGTAGCGCGCCATCGCGTGCGCGTTCGCGAGGATCGCGAAGTCCGTCGGCGTGCCGTCGCCGATGATGATCGTGGCGCGCCATTTCGCGAACCGGGCGCCCAACTCGTGGTACTCGGCGAGGCGACCGCGCAGCCCGTCGAGCCCCTCGGTCACCGTCTCGTTCGGGAACAGGGCCAGCGGCTTGGCTCCGAGGTCCACCTTGATGCCCGGGATCGAGCCGGCCGCCTCGAGCACCTTCCCGAACGGCACGCCGTCGGCGGTGGACTGGCGGATCGTCTCGTCGAACAGGATCACGCCGCTGATGTGCTCCCCCAGACCGGGGGTCGTGAAGAGCATCTCGCGGTAGCGCCGACGGGCGTCCTCCGTGTTGGGGACCCCGATCTGGTCGAACCGCTTCCCGATGGTGCCCGTGGACTCGTCGGCCGCGAGGATCCCCTTCCCCGGAGCGACCAGGTCCCGGGCGGTGGTGCGCATGGCGTCGCTCATCTGCGTTCCTCCTTGCATCGAGCGTAGCCCGCGCGGGCGTCCGGCGGCCACGGTCGGAAAGATCGTTCAGGGTGAGGCCCCCTAGTGCCGATGAACCACGCATGCGGAGGCTTCCCCCGGCTCCTCGCTGCAGCTTGCGTGGCTCGGATCCATCCTGGGCGTGGTCCTCGCGCTGCTGCCGGCGGCCGCGGCGGTCGCGGACCGCGGGCAGCGCCCCGACCACCTGGTGGCGGTGGTCCGAGCCCTCGGACCCGTCCACGCGGCCACGGCGGCTCCCCACGCGCCGGCCTCGGTGCCGAAGGACCGGGCGCACCTCGGCAGGAAGCGCGCGCCGAAGGGGCCGACCGTCGAGCCGGAGCTCGGCGCGCACCTCCTGGTCCATGTCCCTGTCGGCGGGGATCGCCGCGCACGCGCACCCATGGGCGGCCTCGCCGGTCGTCGGCACCGTGGCGGGGAGCTCCCGCTACTACCACGTGCCGCTCGTGATCTGGGTCGAGGCCACGAACGCGAGCGGCGACTGGGGCAAGGTCCAGCTCCCCTACGTCTGGCCGCGGACCGACGGGTGGATCCGGCTCGGCGGCCTCCGCCGGGAGACCACGTCGATCACCGTCACGGTCGACCTGTCCGCCCATCGCGTCGACGTGTTCAGGGCCGGCCGGCTCCTGTTCCACGTCACGGGGGCGACCGGGAGCGCGTACTCCCCCACCCCGGCCGGCGACTACGTCGTGACCGATCGCGTGCCGTTCTGGCCCGGCAGCGCGCTCGGGTCGTTCGCGTTCGGCATCAGCGGCATCCAACCCCGCCTGCCCGCCGGGTGGTCGGGCGGCGACCAGCTCGCGATCCACGGCACGAACGATCCGTCCTCGATCGGCAGGAGCGTCTCGGCCGGCTGCGTCCGCGTCTCCGAATGGTCGCTCGAGCACCTCGAGCCGCTCCTGCGGCTCGGCACGCCGGTGTTGATCCGGCCGTAGCGCTCCCCTCCCCTGACCTCGTCGTTCGCGCGTCCCGGGTGATATGCATACGTGGGCTCGTGCCCGGGAACGCTGCCAGGGAGGACGGATGCAGGCCGACGGGCTCACGATCGTGTTCATGCCCGAGAGCGCGTACGGGCCGACGAACAACTGCATCGGGATCGGGAAGGTCCTGCAGGAGCGAGGGCACCGGGTGGTCTTCGCGGCCGAGGCGTCCTGGAAGGGCCGTCTCGAACCCCTCGGGTTCGAAGAGGACCTCGTCGACCTCGCGCCGCCCGCCGGACGACGCGGCCGAGCAGGACGCCGGGCAGTTCTGGACCGACTTCGTGATCGAGACCGCGCCGGAGTTCCGCAAGCCCACGATCGAGCAGCTGGCGACGTTCATCGAACCGGTGTGGGCCTCGCTGATCGACGGGGCCGCCTACTGCGAGCCGCAGCTGGAGGCGATCTTGGACCGGGCGCGGCCCGACGTCATCGTCGAGGACAACGTGAACTGCTTCCCCGCGCTCATGACGAACCCGGCGCCGTGGGTTCGGATCATGAGCTGCAACCCGCTGGAGCTGCGCGACCCGGACCTCCCCCCCACGTTCAGCGGCTATCCGATCGACGACCGGACGGACTGGGCGAGCTTCGACGCCGAGTACGAGCGGACGCACCGCGCGACCTGGGAGAAGTACAACGATTTCGTGCAGGAGCACGGCGCCCCGCCGCTGCCCGACCTGGGATTCATCCACGAGTCCGCAGGACCTGAACCTCTCCGTCTATCCCGCGGTCGCGGACTACCCGCGCTCGCGACCACCGGCGTCGACGTGGCACCGGCTCGAGTCGTCGGTCCGCGAGACCGAGGAGCCCTGGGAGCTGCCGGCGGCGCTCCGCGACCGTGACGGCGCGCTGATCTACCTCTCCCTCGGCTCGCTCGGCTCGGCCGACGTGGAGCTGATGCGACGGCTCGTCGCGGCGCTGGCCGAGACGCCGCACCGCTACGTCGTCAGCAAGGGGCCGCGCGCCGACGAGTTCGAGCTGGCCGAGAACATGGTCGGCGCCGCCCGCCTGCCGCAGACGAGCATCATCCCGGCGTGCGACCTCGTGATCACGCACGGCGGGAACAACACGACGACCGAGGCGTTCCACTTCGGCAAGCCGATGATCGTGCTCCCGCTGTTCTGGGATCAGTACGACAACGCGCAACGGGTGCACGAGCTCGGCTTCGGCGTCCGGCTGCCGACGTACGACGTCGAGGACCGGGAACTGCGGGACGCCGTGGACGCGCTCCTCGCGGACACCGACCTCCGTCGCCGGATGGCGGCGAACGGCGAACGGATCCGCGCGGCCGACGGCAAGCGCGTCGCCGCGGACCTCATCGAAGACCTCGGACGCCGAAGCCGCTCCGGGAGGCGCTGAGCGGATGACGGGTCCGCGCCGCGTCAGCATCAAGGACGTCGCGCGCGAGGCAGGCGTTTCGGTCACGACCGTCTCGCACGCGTTGAACGGGAAAGGGCGGCTGAACCCGGAGACGCGCGAGCGCGTCCGCGAAGTGGCCCGGAAGCTCGGCTACAGCCCGAACCCGGCCGCACGGAGCCTCGTGTCGGGTCGCACCGGCCTCATCGCCGTGATGGCGTCGCTGCCGACCGAGCCCCATGTCGAGTTCGCCGATTTCGGGTACTTCACGGCCTTGATCGGCGCCGCGACCGGCGTCGCCGTCGCGCGCGACCGTGCGCTCGTCGTGGCGCCTCCGTCCATGGGCGGGTTCGTGTGGGACCGGGTGCCGCTCGACGGCGTGATCGTGATCGATCCGATGGTCGGCGAGCCGGCGCTCCCCGCCCTCCGCGACCGGCACCTCCCGTTCGTCACGATCTCGGCCGATCCCGCCGGCTCCGATCGCGACGCCGTCGTCGCCAGCGAGGACGTCGATGCCACCTGCGCGGTGCTCGATCATTTCGTCGATCAGGGCGCCCGGCGGATCGGCCTGCTGACGATCCCGCCGATCAACGCGTTCCTGCAGCACACGACGGACGCGTACCTCGCGTGGTGCGCCCGCGCCGGCCAGCCGCCGCTCCTGGAGGTCGTGGACCTCGGCGAGATCGAACGCAACGAGGAACGAGCGCTCCGCGCGTGCGTCGACCGGCTGCTCGACCGGCCCGAACCCCCCGACGCGATCTACGCCCCGCTCGAGCTGGTCGGGGTGGCCGTCGCCAAGATCGTGCTGGCGAAGGGCGTGCGGATCCCGGAGCATGTGCTGTTCGCGACCACGCACGACTCCGGCCGCGCCGTCACCGCCGAACCGCCGATCACCACGATCGAATGGAACTACGAGGAGGTGGGGAAGCGGGCGGCCACGCTCTTGCTGGACATCCTGGACGGCGAGCGGTCCGCGCCGTGCGTGGAGCTCGTCCCAGGCCGCGTGGTCGCGCGAACGTCGACCGCCCCATGAGCCCTCGCCGCGCGCTCCTCGCATGCCTCGTGCGGCGGTCGCCGCGGCGTGCGGCGGGGGGTCGAGCACGGTGAGCCCCTCCGCCGAGCTCCCGAGCATCGTCCACGTCTTCTCCTCGAGCTACACGTCGACCGGCGCCGCCAGCGCGCTCATCACGATGGCCGTGCACAACGCCGCGACGACCGACGACCGTCTCGAGTCCGTCACGTGCACGTGCTCCGCGACGGTCCGGATCGTGGAGCCGCGGCCGTCCGGCGGGACCGAGCCCGTGCGCAGCGTCGACCTGCCGCCGAACCAGGTCGTGCTGATGGGCCCGCACGGCCCGCACGTGACGCTCACGAACCTCTCACCGACCCCGGCGCCGGGCTCGACGGTGACGCTCGAGCTGCACTTCGCGCATGCCACGCCGGCCACGACGGTGGTCGCCATCGGCGGATCTTGAGGATCGCCTCAAGGATCGGACCCCTTCCCGCCGATACCCCTTGCAGTGAGGGGGATGTCGGCCACCGGTGAGCTCGCGGCTCCGCGTGAGGGCCTGTCGAGGCGAGCGCTGCTGGGTCGCGCGGCGGCGGTCGGCGGCCTCGTCGCACTTGCGCCGCAGCTCATCGATCCCCCCGACGCCGAGGCGCTGACCTCCGCCGCGACGCACGACCCCAACCTGCATCTGCTGCGTCGGGCGACGTACGGACCCACGGCGGCGTCGCTGAAGCGGATCCGCAAGATCGGTCGGCACGCCTGGATCGAGGAACAACTCCGGCCCGCGAAGATCCACGACGCGATGGTCGATCACCTCCTGTCGTCGCGCTTCCCCGGCCTGAAGTGGACGATCGCCCAGGCGAACAACCGCGTGCCGCAGTTCCAGTGGGACCTGATGTTCGATCTCGGCGTCGCGAACCTGGCGCGGGCGTGCTGGAGCCAGCGGCAGCTGTTCGAGGTCATGGTCGACTTCTGGTCGAACCACCTGAACGTGACGAACCCGAGCGACTCGGGCTGGAACTGCCGGCACGACTACGACCGGACCGTGATCCGGGCGCACGCGCTCGGTCGATTCGTCGACATGCTGAAGGCCAGCGCGAAGCATCCGGCGATGCTCCAGTACCTGAACAACGCCGACAGCAGCAAGTACGAGCCGAACGAGAACTACGGTCGCGAGCTGCTCGAGCTCCACACGGTGAGCATCACCGGCGGCTACAACGAGCGGGACATGCGCAACTCGGCGCTCATCATGACCGGGTACACGATCGACTGGAACACGACGGCGTTCCGGTACGACCCGGACCGCCACTACACGGGCCACGTCAAGGTCATGAAGTGGTCCTCCGCCAACGCGAACGCGAACGGCTACGCGATGGCGATGAAGTACCTCGAGTACCTCGCCCATCATCCGTCCACCGCGAAGCACATCGCCTCGAAGCTCTGCCAGCACTTCATCAGCGACGCCCCGCCGCAGGCGTTCGTGAACCACCTGGCGAAGGTCTACCTGAAGAGCGGCACGAACATCACGCCGGTGCTCCGCGAGCTGTTCAACTCCCCGACGTTCACGCACTCGATCGGCAAGAAGGTTCGCCGGCCGATGGAGGACGTCGTCGCCACGGTCCGCACGCTCGGCCTGAAGCCCGACGCGTCGGGCAAGGACGCGATGCAGGGCCTCTATTACATGGTCGACAACCTGGGGAACGCGCCGGCGGCGTGGCCGCAGCCGAACGGCTACCCGGACGAGGCCGCGTCGTGGGCCTCGGCGGGCGGCATGCTCGGCCGCTGGAACGCGCACCTGTCGCTCTCGGCCGGCTGGTGGCCGAACCTCCGCCAGCCGAAGATGGCGTCGTACATCCCCCACCCCCTGCCGAAGACGCACGGCAAGCTCGTCGAGGCGCTCGCGAAGCGCCTCGTGTTCCGGACGCTCCCGGAGAAGCAGCGGAACGCGATCTGCGGCTTCCTCGGTGTCAGCGCGAACACGCCACTGACGGCGGATTCCGCGGCGGTGGGCTGGCGGCTGCCCTACGTGATGGCCCTCATCCTCGATACGCCGAGCCACGGGATCCGGTGATCGCATGAACGAGCTCGAACCGGTCGTCGCCACGAAAGCCTGCGGGTGCCCCGACTACGACCGGGCGCTCTCGCGGCGCTCGTTCCTGAAGCGCGCCGGGATCGCCGGGCTCGTCGCGGGGATCGCGTCGGAGACGGCGTTCACCCAGCTAGCGTTCGGCGCCGGCGCCTACACCGGCGACGTGCTGGTCGTCCTGTCGCTCCGCGGCGGCATGGACGGGCTCCAGGTCGTCGTCCCCACGGGCGACCCGGACTACCTGAACTGGCGGACCCACGTCGGGATCCCGCAATCCACGCTGCTGTCGCTCAACGACCCGATGTTCGGCCTGCATCCCGCGTTCGGTGCGATCAAGCCGCTCTACGACTCGGGGTTGCTCGGCTTCGTGCACGCGGTCGGGATGTCCGAGCCGAACCGCTCGCACTTCTCCGCGATGGAGGAGATGGAACGTGCGGCGCCCGGGACGTCGCTGCGCACCGGGTGGATCGACCGGGTGATCGGCCGGCGGAGCGAGGGCACCGTCTTCCAGGCGATGCAGGTCGGCAGCGGGATGGCCTCGACCGCCTTCATCGGGCCGGAGCCCGAACTCGCGATGTGGTCGGTGGACGGGTTCGATCTGAGCGGAGCGTGGGACGCCACCGAGCGCCAACGATGGGACAAGGTCCTGAACGCCCTCTACGCGGGCTCGCCGACGATGCTCGGCAAGCCGGCCCGCGCGGTGCTCGGCGCGCTCGCCACGACCGCGCAGATGAAGGACCTCGGGTACACGCCGGCGAACGGCGCCGTCTATCCCGACGGCGACCTCGGCGACGCGCTGAAGGACGTGGCTCGGTTGATCAAGCAGGGCGTCGGGCTTGAGGTCGCCGCGGTCGACTACGGCGACTGGGACATGCACGCCGACATGGGCACCGTGGACGCGGGGTGGATGCACGATCACCTCACCGAGCTGGGCGCGGCGCTGTTCGCGTTCGCCACCGATCTCGGCAGCGGCATGGACAAGGTGACCTTCACCACGTTCACCGAGTTCGGGCGACGGGTCGAGGACAACGGGAGCGGCGGGACCGACCACGGCTACGGGCAGCTCGTGACGCTCATGGGTGGCAACATCAAGGGCGGCGCGGTGCACGGGACGTGGCCGACGCTCGCGCCGAGCGCGCTGCTGGACGGCGACCTCAAGGCCACGACCGACTACCGCGCGCTGCTCTCGTCGCTGCTGCAGAAGCGGTGCGCGCGAGCGCGTCCGACGTCAACTCGATCTTCCCCGGCATCGGCGGCATCCCGCTTGCCGGACGTCGCGAACTAGCGCGAACGCCTAGGACGCGTCCGATCCCGAAGTACCTCGCCTTCGCCTCCGCGTCGGCGACGAGGCCATCGGGGCCGCGGGCGTCCAGCACCCCGAACCCCCCGAGGGTGGGGTCTGCCTCTTCGGCCCGCTTGTGCACCTCGCGGCGCCTGTCGGCTTCCGCACCCGTCTCCATCTCCAGGATGTTGACCCACCGGTCGTACTGGTGGATGACGTCGAAGTACCGGGCGCGCCGCTCGGCGAACTCACCGATCGCATCCGTCCAGTCGTCGGCACCGAGCACGAGCTCGCTCAACTCCCGGACGTCCCGGAACACGAGCGCCGTTCCGTGCCCCTGCGTCGGATCCGGCGACCCGGCCGCGTCGCCGATCAACACGACGTCGTTCCCGGCGATGTGCGTCGCCCACGTGTCGCTGTTCGGGAAGAACCCGATGGGCCCCTCTTGCCGAACCGACTCGAGCGCGCCCTCCGGCATGTAGCCGGCCGCGAAGGCCACGAGGTCGTCGAAGGAGCGATCGATCCCGTGTTCCCGTAGCCGTTCCTGCGTCATCATCAGGTAGAGGCGGTGCGTTCCCGAGCTCTGCGCGAACCAGTTGACACCGGTCCCCGGCGGCCCAGCGACGTTATCGGTGTCCTGATCCTCGGTGCGAACACCGGAGACCGCGACGCCCCCGAAGCGGTGGTGCTCGGGATCCTCCGCGCTCTCCCCGCCCGTCCATCGCCGCACGGCGGATCGCTTCCCGTCGGCGCCGACGACCAACCTGGCCCGCAGCGACTCCTCCTCGCCGCCGAGCTCGACGGTCACCGTCGGCGCTCCGTCGTGGGCATACCCGGTGACCTTCATCGGCCGGCACATCGTGGCGCCCTGGCTCTCGGCCCAGGAGAACGCCGCCTCCTGCATCCGCGGATGCGAGAAACAGGCCTCCTGCAACGGCTCACCGGAGGCCGAGAGCCATGGGGACACCGTCGAGACCGTCGGCTCCTCGTAGAACCGCAGTCCGTCCAGATCGGTCCCGCCGGCCCGCTCGAAGAGGAACCCGACGCCGAGGCGGTTCGACGTCGGCGACGCCCCAGGGCAACGTCCCCTCGCCGCGGACCACATCGCGGAACCGCGGCGACTTCTCGGCGACGAGCACGTTCACGCCCGCGCGGGCCAGGACACCGGCGAGCGTCGAACCCGCGATGCCGCCGCCGACCACGACGACGTCGAACGATCGCCCCACCGGTTCCCCCTCTCGGTCGTGCGCTCGGCCCGAGTATGGGCGCGGTGGCCATCGGTGGCACACTTGCCGCATGGACGACCGGGAGCTGCTGAGCCGGGCGGAGGAGGCTCTGACCGAGATCAAGATCAACCAAGGGCTCTCCGAGCAGCACGCCGCGGTGCTCGCCGCGCTGCGCATCCGGCTCACGGGGAGCGACACCAAGTCCCTCGAGGAGATGCTCGTTGCGGCGGACGAGCCCGGGTCCGGCACCCTCGAGGAGAAGCTCGCAGAGGCCGAGCGCACGCCTCCGGAGGCGAAGCCCTCGCTGGACGACCTCTTCGCGGAGGAGCCGAAGCCGAAGCCCGACTGGCCGTCCTGACCAGGATCGATCGCTTCGGAGGGACGAACATGGCCGACCGCCTCCGCGACCTCTGGGACTTCGACGACCTCGACACCAGCGAGCGACGCCTGCGCGAGCAGCTCGCGCGCGAGGCCGACGATGCGGGAGACGCCGAGGTGCTGACGCAGCTCGCCCGCGTCGAGGGCCTCCGCGGCGACGTCGAGGCCGGCGAGCGGTTGATCGAGGAGGCGGCCGCGCGAGCGGGCGACGACGCGACCGCGCGCGCTCGCATCGACCTGGAGCTCGGACGCCTTCGCCGCTCCGGCGGGGACCCAGAGGCGGCGCTGCCGCTGTTCGCGTCGGCCTTCGAGACATCGCTCGAAGCGGGCGCGTCTTTCATCGCCGTGGATGCGGCGCACATGGCCGCCCTCGCCGCCTCCGACCGCTCGGGCTTCCTCGCCTGGACCGAACGCGGGATCGAGCTCGCGGAGGCCGACGACGAGGCCCGGTACTGGCTCGGCCCGCTCCTCAACAACCTCGGCTGGGAGCGCTACGAGCACGGCGAGTACGAGGCGGCGCTGGACGCGTTCGAGCGGGCCCTGCGTGCTCGCGAACGGGATGGGTCCGACCGCGAGGCGATCGAGATCGCGCGCTACGCCGTCGGCAAGGCGCTGCGCGCGCTCGGCCGCTCCGCGGAAGCCGTGCCGCTCCTCGAACAGGCGGTGGCCTGGGCGCAGCGCGAGGGGGCGCCGGACGGCTGGTTCCACGAGGAGCTCGCGGAGGAGTACGCGGCTCTCGGTCGCGCGAACGAGGCGACGCGAGCAGGCGCGGCTCGCCGTGCCGTTGCTCCTCGAAGCCGACCCGTCGTTCAGCGACGACGACGATCGCGCAACGCGCCTGCGCTCGCTCGCCGCCGGCTGAAGGACGTTGCCGCTGACGCGCCGGGCGGATCGGCGTTCCGGCGGGTCGACACATCCTGTGTACGGGACCCGCGGGGCGTGGGTACCCTTCGTGGCATGGCGGCCGAGGGCTCCGTGATCTGCGCGGCGTGTGGCACCGAGAACGGGCCAGGCCACAAATTCTGCATGGAGTGCGGGGCCGCGTTGGCACGTGCCTGCCCGAGCTGTGGGACGCCGAACCCGCCGCAGAGCAAGTTCTGTGTCGAGTGCGGCGCGTCGCTCGCGACCGACGCAGGCGTCGCAGCGTCGGCCCCGCCGGTCGACATCGGCGCCACCGAGCGCCGCCTCGTTTCGGTCCTGTTCCTCGACCTGGTCTCGTTCACGACGCTGTCCGAACAGCGGGACGCCGAGGACATGCGCGAGCTGCTCAGCAGTTACTTCGAGACCGCCCGGACGGTGATCGACCGACACGGCGGCATCGTCGAGAAGTTCATCGGCGATGCCGTCATGGCCGTGTGGGGGACCCCGGTTACCCACGAGGACGACGCCGAGCGCGCCGTGCGCGCCGCGTTGGAGCTGGTGGACGCGGTCGCGGCGCTGGGCGCGTCGACGGGGGCGCCGCTCCAGGCTCGCGGCGGCGTGCTGACCGGCGAGGCGGCCACGATGGCGGGAGGCACGAGCGAGGGCATGGTCACGGGAGACATGGTGAACACGGCGTCCCGACTCCAGTCCGCCGCCGAGCCGGGCTCCGTGTTCGTCGGCGAGGCCACGTTCCGGGCGGCCTCCCGGGCGATCGCGTTCGAAGCGGTCGGCGAGCTGGCCCTGAAGGGGAAGGAGGCCCCGGTCGGCGCATGGCGGGCCTTGCGGGTGGTCGCGGAGCGGCTGGGCGCGAACCGGATGGCGATCGAGCCGCCGTTCGTGGGGCGCACCGAGGAGCTCCGCTTGCTGAAGGAGCTGCTGCACGCGACGGGCCGCGAGGGTAAAGCCCGCGTGGTATCGGTGACCGGCATCGGCGGGATCGGCAAGTCGCGGCTGACCTGGGAGCTCGCGAAGTACGTGGACGGGCTGAGCGAGACGATCTGGTGGCACTCCGGCCGGTGCCCCGCGTACGGCGATGGCGTCACCTTCTGGGCGCTCGGCGAGATGGTGCGGATGCGCGCGGGCATCGCGGAGACCGACGCGCCGGGGCTCTCGCGGCAGAAGTTGCGGGCGTCGTTGGCGGAGCACGTGCCCGACGAGGAGGAACGCAGCTGGCTCGAGCCGAGGCTCGCGTTCCTCCTCGGGCTCGAGGAACGTCCCGCCGGAGGGGGCGAGGAGCTCTTCGCTGCGTGGCGGACCTTCTTCGAACGGATCGCCGATCGCGGAACCGTGGCGATGGTGTTCGAAGACGTGCAGTGGGCCGACGCCGGGTTGCTCGATTTCGTCGAGTCGCTGCTCGAGTGGTCGCGCAACCGGCCAATCCTCGTGGTCACGCTCTCGCGACCCGAGCTGACCGACCGGCGGCCGAACTGGGGCGCCGGGCAGCGCAACTTCGTCGCGCTGCACCTGGAACCGTTGTCGGACGAAGCGGTCGGCGAGCTGGTCCGGGGGATGCTGCCCGGCGCGGACGAGGCCGCGGTCGATCGCATCGTCGCCCGGGCCGAGGGCGTCCCGCTCTACGCCGTCGAGACGATACGGATGCTCGCCGACCGCGGCGTCCTTCGGGCCGGCCAGGACTCGTACGAGCTGGTCGGCGAACTCGGCGCGTTGCAGATCCCCGAGACGCTCCACGCGTTGGTCGCCTCGCGCCTGGACTCGCTCGTCCCCGAGGACCGATCGCTCCTGCAGAACGCCTCGATACTTGGGAAGACGTTCACCCCCGACGCGTTGGCCGCGGTCGCCGGCGTCGGAGCCGGCGAGCTGGAACCCCGCCTCCAAGATCTGGTCCGGAAGGAGTTCCTGGTCCACGAGGCGGACCCGCGCTCGCCCGAGCGCGGTCAGTTCGGCTTCGTACAGAGCATCATCCGCGAGGTCGCCGCCGGCATGCTGTCGAAGGCCGACCGGCGCTCGCGGCACCTGTCCGCCGCGCACCACCTGGAGGCGGCGAACGATGACGAGCTCGCGAGCGTCGTCGCAGCGCACTACGTCGAGGCGTTGCGTGCGACTCCGGAAGGTCCTGACGCCGACGCACTCGCCGCACGCGCACGGGATTGGCTCGGGCAGGCGGCGGAGCGCGCCACCTCGCTCGGCTCGCCGGACCAGGCGCTCCGATTCGCCCAGCAGGCGTTGGAGATCACGCCGAGCGGCGTGGAACGCGCGGCGCTCCTCGAGCAAGCATCGCGAGCAGCGGGCAACGCCTTGCGGCGCGAGGAGCGGATCGCCTACCTGCGCGAGGCGGTGGAGGTGCTGCACGCGACCGGCGACCCGAACGCCGAGGTCGCGATGATGGGTGAGCTCGCGGAGGTGCTCGGCGATCGGGGCTTCGTGGAGGAGCTTGCGCGCGGTCGTCGCGTCGATGGAGCGCATCCTCGAGGCCGGTGGCAGCGACGACCGGGCGCGGGCGGAGCTCGACATCGCAACCGCGTTCGTTCGCTATTTCGACGGTGACATGGAGGGATCGGCGGCGGCGATCGAACGGGCGCTCGGCGGGTTCGAGCGGTCGAAGTCGTGGGACCGGTTCCGCCAGGCGATCGGCGTCCGCGCGTACGTGCTCAACGGCTTGGGCCGGGACCGCGAGGCCGCCATCCTGCGCCGCGGGATCCTCGCCGTGGCGCAGGAGGAGCACGATCTGCACTCGGTGGCGCGGGCGATGCTTGCGCTCGCGCTCTATCGCGATGAGCCCGGCCAGGTCGTCGAGCAGAGCCTGGCGGCCGCCGAGATCGCCCACCGCGGCGGGTACGGCGAGACCGAGATGACCGCGCTCGCGAACGCGCTCGAGAGCGCCGTGGAGACCGGAGCGTGGCGGACGGCGGACGAGCTGATCGCGGACCTCGGCGCACGGGCGGAGCTTCCGCTCGGCCTCGTCGACACCGTGCGGTTCGGCGAGGTCCTGCTCGCGGCGTATCGCGGTGATCGAGAGGCGGCCGCGGCATCGCTCGCCGCCGTCAGCACCGAGACGAGCGACTCCGGCGATCCGACCGTCCGGGCCTGGTTCCACCGGGTGCGCGCGGTCGTCGCCCTGATGGCCGGCCACGCGATCGACGCGTACGACGAGGCGATGACGTCCATCGCCGAGGAGCCCGAGGGGCCGAACGCCGTGATCGCGGTCTCGACCGGTGGCCACGCGGCCTTGTGGCTGCGCGACGCCGAGAAGGCGCGGGCGTTGCTCGCGAGCGCGCCGGCTACCGACCTCGGCTGGGCCATCGCCACGCGCCGCGCGATCGAGGCGGGGATCCTGGCGCTCGACGGTCGGCCGCGCGAAGCAGCGAGGGACTTCGAGAGCGTGCTCGCCGGGCGATTGGCAGGTGACGATCGCTTCTCCCACGCGTTCATCACGGCCGACGCCGTGGCGGTGCTGCCGAGCGACGACGTCCCCGAGGGGTCCGTCGAGACCGCGAGGGCGTACCTCGAGGAGATCGGCGCCGCGCCGCTGCTCGCGAGGCTGGAGCGGCCGGTCGTGCCCGCCACCACGGAGACGTAGCGCCGGTGCCCGGGGTGGGATTCGAACCCACACGGTCCTGAGACCCTCGCTTTTTAAGAGCGATGCGGCTGCCGATTACGCCACCCGGGCTCGTTCGTCCGCGATGCTACCGCCCGGTAGGATGCCCGCATGACGCGGCGCGCCGCCCGCAGCCTCGTCGTCGGCACCCTCACGTGCCTGGCGCTCGCGGGCTTCCTCCCCCCGGCCGAAGCGGCCACCTACGGCGGGATCCAGGCCGCGGGCGCCCCGTACAGCTGGAACCCGGGAAAGGCGCTCGCCGCGACGGACCGGTTCCTGTTGAGCGCGTGGGCGAGCGACTGTCCCCCGCCGACCGGGGCCTGCGCGCGGAACACCAGGCCGAAGATGGGCGTCTACGTCCAGCGGAGCCCCGTCGACGCGCGCCCGGCCGCCTGGAAGGCGCCGCTGCGCGTCAGCCCGCCGAAGCTCCAGGCGGAGCGCGCGGCCCTCGGCGCCGACGGATCGCTCGCCGCCGTCGGCTGGGTGACGCAGACGAGCTACCTGCACTACCGCCCGAGCGCGCGCCGCATCTTCTGGCTGCGCGTCAGCGTCGACGACGGACGCACGTGGCGGCCGGCGGTGCAGATGACGGTGACGGCCGGTCGCGTCGACTATCCGCGGATCGCCGTCAGCGAGGGCCAGATCTACGCCGTCTGGACGAACGCCGCGACCGGCGAGATCCGCCTGGCGATCAGCGCGAACGCCGGCGTGACATGGACGAAGCAGACCGTCGGAACCTCGAGCGCGCACGCGGACGGTTCCGCGGAGGGGTTCGCCGCGCTCCCCGACGTCGGCGCGAGCGGACAGAACGTCGCGGTCGTGTGGTTCGCCGACGACGGCGGGGCGGTGAACCAGGTCGGATCGACGAACGGAGGCGCGGGGTGGACCTCGCCGACGCAGCTCACCGACTCGAGCACCGGCCTCGGCCGCAACTACCCGGCCGCGCAGGGCGCGACCGACGGCGTCACCCATCGCGTCGCGATCGCCTACGGGACCGCCGACGGGATCGACGTGCGGACCTTCGACGGCGGCGGTCTGCAGGGGCCGCAGGCGCTCGTGTCGGCGTGGCCTGAGGCGGCCTCCGGGACGACCTTCACCGGCGGTTACGGTCCGGCGATCGCACCGTTCGGCTCCTCGGGCCTGCTCGCGGCGTTCGCCGCCTGTCGCGGCGGGAGCGGCCTGCCGGATCCCTGCGACACGACCTCGGCCTCGGCGCGCGTCGACGTCGTGGTGGCCGCCTCGAGCGACGACGGCGCGGACTGGTCCACGCCGGTGCGACTCACGAACGCGTCGACCCCCCCGTTCCGGATCAACGACGAGCCGTCGCTCGTGCTCAGCGGCGGCGTGCAACGCATCGCGTTCGACCGCTACCAGTCGACGTTCGCGGCCTACCGCGTCGGCATGCGTTCGGGGTCGTAGATCGATCCGCCGCGGCCGGGGCTGCGTCGCCGATCGGCTGTCCTGTTCTCCGCGATCGTGCCGATAAGGTCCACGTGGTGATCACGACCGAGCCGGCCACCCGAGGCGCCCGGAGCGAACGGGCCCGCCGCGCCGAGCCCTGGGCGCTGATGGCCTGGCTGCTGCCCGCCGGGGCGGTGCTCCTCAGCCTGATGCCGGTCAACGACCTCGCGTACCAGATCCGCGCCGGCCAGATCATGCTCGACACGCACCGGATCCTTCGCCACGACGTGTTCACGTACACGATCGCCGGCCAACGGTGGATCGACCAGCAGTGGGGCGCGCAGCTGGTGTTCGCCGGGCTCTTCCGGGTCCTCGGGTGGAGGGGCCTCGTGGTGCTCCGCGCGGTCCTCGCCTCCGTCGCCGTCGGCACGACCTACCAGCGCACGCGGTCGGCCGGCGGGGATCCGCTGGTGGCCGGCTGCCTGTGCATCGGCGCGTTCGCCGCGACGATCTTCCTCCCCGGCACGGTCGCGCTGCGGCCCCAGCTCCTCGCCATCCCTCTGTTCATCCTCTCCGCGTGGATCCTGCAGACCCGCGGACGCCACCCCGGACGACTCGCCGCGCTTCCCGTGATCGCGGTCGCGTGGGCGAACATCCACGGCAGCTTCGTCCTGCTCCCGCTGCTGATCGCGATCGCCTTCATCGGGGACGCGGTGGGCCGGCGCCCGACCGCGAAGTGGACCGCGCTGCTGACCGTCGTGACCGTCCTCACCCCGCTCGTCACTCCGTGGGGGACCGACACGTATCGCTACGTCGGATCGCTCACGGCATCACCCGTGGTCCGAGACGTCGTGGATGAGTGGCGTCCGATCATGCACCAGTCACCCGCAGGGCTCATCTTCGTCGGCGCCTGCCTCCTCATCCTCGTGACCATCCTGCGTCGCCGAACGAGGGACCCGTCGGTCGAGGAACTCGTCGGTCTGATCGCGTTCACGGCCCTCGTGTTCTGGAGCGGCCGGAACATCCTGTGGTGGGCCCTGTACGTCCCGCCGATCGTCGGCGCCATCACGCACGGGTGGCGTCCGGGTTCGTCGGTCTCTCCGAGGGCCGCGACCGGGATCGCCGTCGTGCTCGGTGCGCTGGTGCTCCTGGGGACCGGACGCGTGCTGGTCACCCGGCCGGTCAACGGCCTCCTGAACGAGGCGCCGCCCGGGATCACCGAGGCGGTGAGGCAACAGACGCAGGGCGGAGCGAGGGTGTTCGCCGGCTGGTGGGGCAGCTGGTTCGAGCTCACGTTGCCGGACGTGCCGATGTTCGTCGACGCTCGGGCCGAGGTGTTCCCGGACGCGGTCTGGCGCGACTACTTCCTCGCCACGGATGCCCGGCCCGGCTGGCAACGCGTCTTCGATCGATGGGGCGTCGACGTCGTCGCCGTTTCCCGGAGGACCCGTCCGGCGCTCATCCCCGCGATGGAGGCCGATCCGGGATGGTCGGTCGTCTACCAGGACGCCGACGGCGTCGTGTTCGTTCGCTCGCAACCCTGAGGACCCACGCGGTCCCCGGGCCTCAGCACGATCGGCGCAGGCAGAACCATCGGAAGTCCCCCCGCGGGATGCACGCGTGGAACGTCGAGCTGCACCCGGTGCAGCGGTAGAGGTGCCCCCCGCACACGCACCCCGACCTGCTGATCGGCTCGCAGCGCACGCGGCACGGCGGAGGCTTCTCATGCGCCGACGCCCTGCCCCGGCCCACGCCGGCCGCCAACCCCGCGCCGGCGAGCGCGACGCCGCTGGCGCGCGTGAGGAACCCACGGCGCGTGAGCGGCGCCCTCACGACGGCTCACCGCCCGCCACGATCCGGATGCCCTCCGAACCGCGGAGCATCGACCGCACGTCCGCCAGATCGGCCGCGACGCCGTGCGCCACCACGAAACCGCCGTCGTCGATCACGAACACGTGCGGGCTCAGCCGGACCTCGTACGCGGTGGTGACGTGGTCGGCGCGTTCCGCGCCGACCACCGCCCGGCCGTCACGGGCGCGCCACGCCTCCGGCGTGGCGCGCGCCTCCCCCCGACCGATCACGGCGACCGGCGGCAGCCGGTCGCCTTCGGCCGCCCGGACGACCGACGGGACCAGCTCGTCGCACGCGGCGCAGTCGGCGTCGGCGAACACGAGGAGGTGCCGGCGCCCTCGCATCGACGACGACGAGACCGTCTCCCCCTCCGGCGTGACGATCTCCCACGCCGGCGCCGGCGTGCCGACCGGCAGGCCGTCCTCGATCGGGGCGACGCCGGCCTGCATCGCGTCCAGCCGTTCGCGGATCGCGGCGAGCTCGCGCACCGCACCGAGGAGCGCGAGCCCGAGCCAGACGACGGCCGCGGCGAGGATCGCGACGGCGATCCACCCGAGGGCGCTCACGGCGCCGCCACCGTCAGCGTCCGCAGGACCTCCTCGAGCTGGCGGAGCGACGCGGGGACGCCGGCCCCGTCCCGCGCGAGCACGTAGAGGCTGAACGCTCGTCCGTTCGACGAGAAGAAGCGCTGGAGCCCGGCGCGGCCCGATCCGCCGCCCTGCACGGCACGGGGATCGAGGTCGCCGGCCCGCAGGCGCGGCACGCCCTCGTGCGCGTACAGGCCGGCGCCGGCCGACGACGGTTCGAACTCGACGAGCGAGGCGACCACGTGGCCGGGTGCGAGGCCCTCGGCCACCTCCGCAGCGTACGTGTCCTTCGTGAGCGGGAGCGGGAAGTTCGCGAGCCGGATCACCGGCCGGTTCACGGCCGGGGGCGGCAGCTCGGGCACCCACATGCGGGCTTCCCAACCGCGGCCGACCTCGAGGGCCAGCCCGTGCCCCTCGAGCCTCACCACCGGACCGCTCCGAGGAGCGCGACGGCCGCGACCGCCGATCCCGCGGCGCACGCGACGCGACGGGACGGCTCGGCCAGCCGCGTGAGGACCGCGTCCACGCGGAGCAGCTGGTCGGGCCGACGCACGCGGGCCACCGTGAAGACGGGCAGCGCGCGCGACAGGCCGAAGACGAGACCGACGACCGCGCCCGTCCGCGCGCCGCCGGTCAGCGCGGCCGCGAGCCACGTCGCGTACACGGCCGACGTCGTCACGATCGTGACGACGCCCGTCCCGAGCTGCAGGCCGAACCCGAGGCCCCAGACCCAGCCGCGGTACCGCGTGCGCCAGGCTTCGTCGACCTGGCGGTGCACCGTCGGCAGCGCGACGCGGACGATGCCGAGGTCCACGAGCAGCCCCGCGCCGACCGCGACGGCGAGCACGAGCGAGGCGGGCCGTCATGCCGATCGAGGAGAACGCCGCCGCGCCGATCGCACCCATGAGCGCGCCCATGGCGACGCCCCCGACGACCGAGCCCACGACGTAGGCCGTCGTCGTGAGCCACCACCGCGAGCCGCGCCCCCGCTCGCCGAGCGGGGTGATGCTTCCCAGCATCGACACGCCTCAGGGCGACCAGGTCGAGCGGACCCCCGCCACGACGGCGAGGGCCGCGCCCACGGCGACGATCGGGCCCATGCTCACCCCCTCACGCCTCGCGCCGGGCGAGCTCCTCGTCCATCAGGGCATCCCGCAGCAGCGAGGCGACCTGCTCCCAGGTCATCGCGGCGCCCTCGCTGCGCACCTCGCCGGTGGTGCCGTCGACGAAGCAGAAGTACGGCGACATCGCGATGCCGAACCCGTCCCACGCCTGCGACGAGTGCACGACCGGAACGTCGGGCGGCGCCAGATCGCGGAGCTTCGACGGGCTCTCGACGTCGCGGTCCTTCACGACCACCACCACGCGCGCACCGCCCGGCAGCGGTTGGCGGACCGCCGGCCGCAGCCCGTCCCAGAACGTCCGGCACGTGAGGCAGCCGGTCGACAGGAAGGCGACGAGGGTGTGGACGCCGGAGGCCATCGAGACCACGACCTGATCCCCGCCGAGCGTGGTGCCGACGATGTCCTGCGCCTGCGCGGCCGCTCCACGCGGCCCGGGCAGGTGCGCCGGCATCCGCGGCTCGCCGTCGAGCCCCTCCAGCGAGACGGGCTGCAGCCGGGACGCTTCGTGCTCGGCCTCATCGGGCGCCGGCAGCCGGCGGAGCACCTCCGCGTGGCTGCGGAGCAGCGCCACGACGACGACCGCGAGCAGCGCGAGGATCAGCGTCTCCACGACGACCACGCCGATCAGCACGTTCACAGGCAGCCCGCCTCGTGCGTGCACGTGTGCTGGTCGACGGCGGCGCTGCAGTTGCAGTTCAGGCAGTCGATCCGGCACGGGATCACGCACGTCACCAGCCGGCATTGGATCGGGGTGACGTGCGCGATGTTCGTGTTGCAGTTCCCGTAGCGGAACACCACGCAGCAGGTCTTGAAGTTCGAGCACTTCTGGTCGCCGCAGTGGCACCCGCCCGGGCACGGCGTGCCGGGGTTCATCGAGCAGTCCAGGTAGTAGCGCTTGTTCGTGGTGCCGCACAGGTTCGAGCCGCCGTAGTTGCACTGCCACCAGCCGCCCACGAACGTCCTCGGCGGGCACCCGAAGTTGCTCCCGCCCGGCAGCGTGCAGCAGAACGCCGAGTACGAGCCACAGCACCGGCTGCCGCGCGGACACGACGAGCACGTCCGGCGCACGAGCGAGGCGGCCTCGACCGGACGCGTCGAGTAGCGGAGCGGCGCCACCGACATCGCGCTCGCCGCCACCGCCACCCGCTGCCACCGGCGAGCACGCGTGGTCGCCGCGCGGGCGCGTCGCGCGCATCGCGCGCTCGAGCACGGCGCTCATCGGCCGCCCGCGTCCGTGCCGGGCCACAGGCTCGGATGGCCCGGGCCGATGCCGGCGGTCGCCAGGGCGTCCTCCGCGCCGACGTGCTCGTCGGGCGCGTGGTCGTGGTCGAGGGCCCCGGGCGGCGGAGCCCACGCGCGCCAGGCGCCGGGCACCTGCGTCACGGCGACGACGACCAACCAGCCGGCGACGGCCAGCCCGGCCGCGATCGGGATCGCCCCGAGCCCGAGGTCCCGCGATCCACGCCCCGACCGCGGGTCCCCCGGTGCTCGCGTACGCGATCGCGACCGCCGCGGCGAGGAGGTCCAAGGTCAGGTGCAGGCGGCTCGGCGGCACCGCCGTCGCGCCGGCGCAGCCGCACGATCCGGCGTCGGGGTGCGTGCGCAACACGTAGCCGAGGAACGCGGCGAAGCAGAGGTAGATGGCGGCGAGGGCGGCGGCCCCGCCCGCACCCGGCGCGGCGAACGCCCATCCCGCGACGACGATCTCCACGACACCGACACATCGGGCGGCGGCCGTCGAACCGGGGAGGCCGCCGTCCAGCATCGCCTGGGCCGTCGCGCGCGGGCGGAGCACCTTCACCACTCCGCTGACCAGCAACAACACGATGACGAGGGCGTACGGGGGGGCGATCGCGTCGGGCGTCACGACGTCGCGAAGCTATCAGGTCGTTCCGAGACCGGTTCAACCATGTTCGCCGCGGGGCAACACGGCTGCCGATCTAGACTCGCGGATCGATGCGGGTGCGGAACGACGGACGCGCGATCATCGCGGTCGTGGTCGCGTCCGCGGTGCTCGTCGGCTGCACGTCGAGGTCGACGAGCTCCTCGAACGCGACGACGCCGTCACGGCCGGTCACACCGTCGTCCAGCGGTGGCGTCGCCACGGGGTCCTCGGTGCTCAACGCGCTGGCCCCCGCCGACGGTTCGTTCCTCGTCCACGGCTCCTACCCGACCGCGCCGACCCGCTGCAAGCACGCGAAGCCGCCGCGCCTGCAGGCGCGGTACCCCGGCAAGCTGACGATCGCTCGCTCGGGTGACGGGACCCTCGGCGTCACGGTGACGCTGCCGTTCGAGTCCTACCTCGACGGCCTCGCCGAGGTGCCGTCGTCGTGGCCGCCCGCGGCCCTCGAAGCGCAGGCGATCGCGGCGCGCAGCTACGCCCTCGCGGAGACCGGCTGGCACGGTCCGGCCGGCGGCACGCTCGCGAACCCGATCTGCGCGACGACCTCGTGCCAGGTGTACGGCGGCATCCCGGTGCCCCTGGAGAAGACGACGCACCGGTGGTACGCGGCCGTGCACCGGACGGCCGGCCAGGTGCTCATGTACGGGGACCGGCCGGCGGACACCGTGTACTTCTCCACCTCGAACGGCCACACGTACGGCAACGACCAGGTCTTCGGGAGCGATCCCCTGCCGTACCTGCGCCCGGTGCCCGAACACGACGACCACGCCTCGCCGGAGTCGCACTGGACGGTGCAGTTGCCGTTCGCCGATCTGACGTCCTTCCTCCGGGCGGCCGGCGAGTGGCCGGCGGGCCCGAGGATCACCCGAGCCCAGGTCCACGGCGGCACGGTCGACCTGTCCGGCGCCGGCGTCACGCGCTCGGTCGACCTGGACACCCTCCGGGCCGACGTGAACGAGTGGTCGCCGTGCCTGTCGCCCGGCCGCTACCCGCCGGCCGGCTGGAACGGCGTGCAGCTGGCCGAGACGATCCCGTCGGCGTGGATGACCGCCACGGCGACGCCGACGGCGCTCGTCGTGCGCGGGCGAGGCTGGGGCCACGGTGTCGGCATGGTGCAGTGGGGGGCGTACGGGAAGGCGAAGCGTGGCCTGACGGCGGCGCAGATCCTCTCCTTCTATTACGGCGGGCTGCGTCCGACCTCGTATCCCGAGCCGGGCCTGATCCACGTCCGGGTCGCCAGCGGGCTCACGTCGATCACGCTGCGCGCCTCGGCGGCCGGCGCATCGGTCGGACCCCACCACATCGGCACCGCGCCGGTCGTGGTGACCGGGGGCTCGGCGATCACGGTGTCGGGCCCCGGCCTGGTCCCGTAGGCGGTCGTTCACGAGGTCCTGCGGATCGCGAGCTGCCGCACGCGCCAGGTCGCCGGCTCGCACGGCGCATGCCGCGCGCGATCGCGTCCAGGCCCGCCGCCAGATCCGGCCGCGCCGGCACCTCGTTCCCCTCGGTCAGGACCGCGAGGTTCATCCCGAACACCCGTGCGGTCACCTCGACGGGCGGCGAGAACGTCGCGACCTCGTCGTGGACCCTGGTCGTGCCTGCCGGGTCGGGCATCGCGTGCAGCGTCGGCCCCACGAACAGCTGGCCGCCCTCGCGACGCACGACCGCGACCGCGACGTCGTCCAGGTACTCGCGGAACACGGGCTCCGGCGCGTCGATCGCCTCGAGGTCGTCGAGCAGCACCATCCCGCCGATGGTCAGCATGGTTGACCATCGGCGAACGACGTCCCCGACGTCTGCGAGATGCGCCAGCAGCAGCCGCGCGAAGACCGCGTCGGCGGGTGCCGTCGGGAACGGGGTCTCGGTCGCATCGTGCTCGACGAACCGGACCCCCGGCGGCGCGTCCGCGCGCGCCACGGTGAGGAACGACCGCGACCGGTCGAGCCCGATCGTCGTGGTCGCACCGGTCACCTCGTGGAGCAGTCGCGTCGTGAGCCCCGGCCCGCACCCGAGGTCGAGCGCGAGCGCCGGCGGCCGCCGCACCACGGCTCGGAGGAACGACGTCGTCGTCGGCTCGAACATCGCGGCGACCAGGCGCAGGCGATCGGCGGCGACGTCGGAGTCGCCGTACGTGTAGCGCGTCACGGAGCCGCCGGCTCGGCCGTCGCCGCGCGCTCGTCGATGAGCGTCGCCAAGCGGAGCGTGTGCGCCGATGGGAACGACGTCCCGAGGACCACGAGCACCAGGTTCCCGCGCCTCCATGCGAAGACCGTCACCGCCGAGCCGTCGGCGTTCGTGCCGTCGAGGCGGTACGCCTCGTCGCCGAGCGGCGGTGCGACGCCGGCCGTCGCGCCGGTCAGCTGGCGGTCGCGGACGTCCGCGACGTAGCGCCGGAGCGTGGACGATGCCCCGACGCCGCGCGAGAAGACGACGACGGTCGACTGGACGATCGGATCGCGCGGCGTGAGCTTCCCGCCGTCGACGCGGTCGGCCGGCACGAAGACCGCGCCGTTCGCCGACAGGAACCCGTCGTCGGCCAGATGCTGCTCCTCGGTCGCGTCGCGCGCGAACGCGACGATGTCCTGATCGCCGGAGAACGCCGCCACGTAGCCGAGGCCGGCCGGCGCGTCGCGCGGGGTGAGCTCGATCGACGCCATGTCGCTCGGGCGGAAGGGCCCGGTCGAGCCGATCGGCGGGGCGGGGCTGCTCGGTGGGGTCGCCGTCGACGAGTGAGCGCGTGCACGCGGCGAGCACGAGCAGCGCCCCGATCGCCGCCCACCGCACACCTCGTGCGTTCACGCGGCCGACGCTACCATCGGTCCATGCGAGACCTGCGCGCCCTCCCCAAGGTGGAGCTCCACGTCCACCTGGAGGGATCGGTGCGGGTCCCGACCCTCCGCGAACTGGCCGAACGAGGCGGCGGCACGCTCCCGCACGGGCTCCGTCCGGATGACGCGTGGCGCTTCGACGGCTTCCTCGACTTCATCGACAACTACATCGAGGCCTGCGCGCTCCTGTCGACCCCGGAGGACTTCCGGCGGGTCGCGGAGGAGTTCTGCGCGGACCTCGCTGCGAACGGCGTCCGCTACGCGGAGGCGGTGTTCAGCCCTGGCAACCACGCGTCCCGGCTCGACGACTGGTACGGCCCGATCGAGGCGGTGCTCGACGGACTGGAGGCGGGCCGGCGCGACCACGGCGTCCAGGTCCTCGTGTGCCCCGACATCGTGCGCGACAACGGGCCGGAGGACGCCGAGCGCACGCTCGAGGTCGCGCTGAAGTTCGCGGGCCGCGGCGTCGTCGCGCTGAACGCCGCCGGCAGCGAGCGTGCGCCGGTAGCCACGTTCGCGCCGATGTTCCGACGCGCGAAGGACGCCGGGCTGCGGAGCGTCCCCCACGCCGGGGAATGGGCCGGGCCCCAGAACGTCTGGGAGACGCTCGCCCGAGTACGCGCCCGACCGGATCGGTCACGGCGTGCGCGCGATCGAGGATCCGCGCCTCGTCGAGGAGCTCGCGTCGGCCGGCATCCCGCTCGAGGTCTCTCCCGTCTCCAACGTCGCGACCGGCGTCTATCCCTCGCTCGCCGAGCATCCGTTCCTGCGGCTGCGCGACGCGGGCGTGATCGTGACGCTGAACTCCGACGATCCCTCGATGTTCGGCACCTGGATCGGCGGCGTCTACGAGGCGGCCCGCACGAGCTGGGCGCTGTCCGACGACGAGCTCGCGGCGCTCGCGCGCGCCGGCGTCGAGGCGAGCTTCGCCGACGACGCGACGAAGCGATCGGTGCTCGGCGGGATCGACGACTGGATGGCCGGCTAGGCCGAGGGCGACGCGCTCGCGGACGGCTCGGGCTTCGGCGCCTTCTCCTGCGAGATCGTGATCTTCTCGATGTAGACGGCCTTCGTCGGCTGCCCGTCGTAATCCTTGGCGCCCTTCGGCACCAGCGCGTTGATCTCCTTCGCGACGCCGAGGCCCTCGGTGACCGAGCCGAAGATCGTGTAGTTCGGGTTCCCGTCGAGGTTCGCGCCGTCTGGTCCCGTGATGATGAAGAACTGGCTGCCGCCGGTGTTCGGGCCGGCGTTCGCCATCGCGACGGTTCCCGGCGTGTACTTCTCCGTGCCGGTCAGCTCATCCGGGATCGAGTACCCGGGGCCGCCCTGCCCGTTGCCCAGTGGATCGCCGGCCTGGATCACGTCGATCGAGTCGACCACCCGGTGGAAGAACGTCCCGTCGAAGTACCCCTGCCGGGCCAGGAAGACGAAGCTGGCGACCGTCTCCGGAGCCGTCTTCGGATCGAGCTGCACCGTGATCGCGCCGCAGGACGTCTGGATCGTCGCGCTGTACGTCATGTTCGGCTTCAGGACGTCGGCGGAACCGGGCGCGTGATCGAACTGCGGCTTCGGCGCGTCGGCCGCGGCCGGGCGGGTGCCGCCGCACGCGACCGTCGCCGCCGGCTGCGCCTGCGCCGTGACGGTGCCGGTCTTCGTCGGGAGTCCGGTCGGGGCCGCGGTGGCGGTCGGCGTCGGCGACGAGGCTGCGGAGGAGTCCTTGTGGTTCGTGATCAGCATGAACCCGATCACGATGGCCGCCAGGCCGATCACCGCGCCGACCGCGCCGGAGATGATCCGGCGGCGTCGGTTCGCGGCATCGCGCTCCGCCTTGCGGCGGGCGGCGAGCTTGGCGAGCTGACGGTCGCGGGCCTTGCTGGGCATACGGGCGGAGAGGTTACCGGACGCCCACCATCTCGAAGACCAGCGCGTCGAGGATGTCGGTCTCCGAGACCAGCGTCCGCCCGAAGCCGAAGCGGCGCATCACCTCCGCGAGGATCACGGCGCCCGCCACGATCACCTCGCCCCGGCCGGGCGCCATCACGGGCAGCGCGGCGCGCTCGGCGTTCGTCATGGCGGCCAGGTGCTTCGAGCACCGTCTTGACCTCCGCCTCGGTGAGCCACGTGCGATGGATCCGATCCGGGTCGTACCGCTCCAGGCCGAGCGCGATCGCCTGGATCGTGGTCGCCGTCCCGGCCACCGACACGAACGTCGCCGCCTCGCCGAACGGCACGGCCGCGGCCGCCTCCTCGATCGCTCGCCCGAACCTCGCGTCGCATCGCCTCGAGCTCGTCGGCCGACGGCGGGTCGTGGCGGACGTGCCGTTCGGTCAACCGGACCGACCCCATCTGCGTGCTGATCGCCGCCGTCGCGCGACCCGGCACGGCGCCGGTCACGAACTCCGTCGAGCCGCCGCCGATGTCGAGCAGCGCGAACGGACCGTCGGCGCCATCGAGCCCGTGCGTCCCGCCGAGGAACGACAGCGCCGCCTCCTCGTCGCCGTCGATGACCTCCGGTTCGGCGCCGGTCGTCGCGCGCACGATCGCGACGAACGCATCCCGGTTCGTCGCGTCGCGGACGGCGGCCGTCGCCCCGACGCGGATCCGACCGGCGTGCAGGGCGCGCGCCCGCGCGCCGTATCGCCCGAGCACCGCCGCCGTCCTCGTGAGCGCCGCCGGATCGAGGAGTCCGGTCGCGTCGACGCCCTCACCGAGCTTCGTGATGAGCATGTCGCGCGCGAGCTCGGTGGGGAGCTCGCTCCGGCGACGCCGCCTCCTCGACGACCAGCAGCCGGCAGGAGTTCGTCCCCTGATCGATCGCGGCGACCCGGGGCGCTCCCCGGGATGGACCGGCTCGATCCGTTCGGCGACCCATCGCCCGACCACATCGTCGCCGCCGGCGAGGTGGTTCGCGTAGTGCGCGTGCAGGCACTTGATCCCGCGGCGGGTGCCGCCCACCCCGCCCCAGGCCTCCGCCGCCGGCAGCATCGTGCCCCGGTCGCGGGCCGCCTCGGCGTGCGCCGCGTCGACGGCCGTGCGGAAGCCGGCATCGTCGTCGTACCGACGGTTCAGCTCGGCGATCGCGCCGGCGGACTCCAGCCGGGCGACGGCCTTCGTCGCGGTCGGGCAGGTGAGCCACGACGTGGTCGGGAACGGATCGCCGTTCGCGTCGAGCGGCGCGTTGCGGATCACCAGCGGGTGGCCGCCGGTGCACCGCGCGATCACGGTGAACGCGGTGGTGGGCTCGCGTCCGAGCTGCCGGCGGACGGCGACCAGATCGACCTCGCGGAGCTCGGGCGCCACGCGCCCTACTTGCGCTTGTGCTCCGTGGCGCGGCGGTAGTCGACCTGCCGCTCCTCGCTCTGGCGCATGAACTTCTTCAGCATCTGCTCGAACTCGGGGTCCGAGCCGCGGCGCGGGCCGCGGGGCGGGGGCGGGTCCTGGAGCGCCTTGATCGACAGGTCGATCTTGCCGTCGTCCTTGATCGCGACGACCTTCGCCTCGACGGTGTCCCCCTCACGGAGGTGATCGCGCACGTCCCGGACGTAGTTCCGGTCGATCTCGGAGATGTGGACCAACCCCATCCGACCGTCCTCGAGCTGCAGGAACGCCCCGTAGTTCTCGATGCGCGCAACGGTTCCGTTCACGGTGGCACCGATCTCGATCTCGGCGATCTCGTGTTCCCCTTCCGCTGGGTCCGGGCGGTTCCCGGACGAGGCGCCAAGTGTGCGGGAGCGATGCACCGGGCGTCAATCGGCTCCGGGGGCGATGGAAGCGGCGCAGCCGACGTCCCGCCTCACTACCATCCATCGATCGAGGCTCCTCGATGGAGGTTCGGGCGTTCGACGACGTGGGGCCGTTCCTCGACCTCATCGGGCGCCTGGCTCGCGGCCGACGCCGCGCGGAACAACCTGCCGCTCGGCATCTGCGGCACGCTCCGGGACCACCCCGACGTCTACCCCCGCTTCCACCTCTGGGCGGCCCTCGATCGACGGCGTCCCCGTCGCCGCGGCCGTGATGACCGAGCCGTACAACGTCGTGGTCGCCGAGCCGGCCTCCGGGGCGGCGCTCGACGCGCTCGCGGATGCCGTCCACGGCTCCGGCGCGCCGGTGCCCGGGGTGATGGCGAACGTCCCGTGGGCCGAACGGTTCGCCCGGCCGTGGCGACGAGCCACGCGGGTGACGATGCGGCAGGGCGTCTACGCGCTCGAGCAGGTCCGGGAGGTGGCGCCGGCTGCCGGTTCGAGCCGCGGCGCCGCGATCGCCGATGCCGACCTCCTGCGCTCGTGGCTGCTGGCGTTCGGTGCTCGAGGCCCTCCCGCACCACCCGGACGATCGCGAGCGGATCGACCGCATGCTCGACCTCCGACTCCGCCCCGCCTCGGCCGGATCGGACGGGTTCTGGCTGTGGGAGGTCGAGGGCCGTCCGGTCTCGCTTAGCGGCTTCACGACGATCGAGGGCGGCGCACGGATCGGGCCCGTGTACACGCCGCCGGAGCATCGCGGCAACGGCTACGCCTCGAACCTCGTCGCCGCGCAGACCGCGTGGCTGCTGGATCGGGGCGCCGGACCGTGCTTCCTCTACACCGACCTCGCGAACCCGACCTCGAACGCGATCTACGTGCGGATCGGCTACGAGCGGATCTGCGATGCGGAGGAACGCGCGTTCGTCGACCGGCTGACGCGCGTCTCAGCCGCAGTTCGGCGGTGTCGGCGCCTGCCCCTTCGGGATCGGCACGAACGCGATCTCGCCCGGCTTGACCATGCCGAGGCATTCGCGCGCGAGCCGCTCGAGCGTATCGGGGTCGTTCAGGTCCGCGATCCGGCGTTCGAGCGCCAGGTTCTGCTGTTGCATCGTGTCGGCCTGTTGCTGGAGTTCGTGCAGCTGCGCGCGCTGCTCGAGGTACGCGCGCGCGGGTGCGACGGCGAACACCGCGAGCAGGATGACCACGGAGGACAGGACCGCCGCACGCGGCGTGGGCCGCACGCGCCGGCGCGCGGTCGCGGCGCCGCGGCGCGCGCTCGTCGTGCTGGTCTTCCCCCGGGCTCCGGCTGGGGAAGTCGCCGTGGCCCGGGCGGTCATGCCGCGCCGGTCCCCGGCGGCGCGCCGGCCATGAAGGTCCGGCCGGCGAAGCGCGCATCCTCGCCCAGCTCCTCCTCGATCCGGAGCAGCTGGTTGTACTTCGCGGTGCGCTCGCCGCGCGAGGGCGCGCCGGTCTTGATCTGTCCCGCGGTCGTCGCGACCGCGAGGTCGGCGATCGTGGTGTCCTCGGTCTCGCCGCTGCGGTGCGACACGACGACGCCGTACGCCGCGTGCTGCGCGAGCCGGATCGTGTCGAGCGTCTCGGTGAGCGAGCCGATCTGGTTCACCTTCACGAGGATCGCGTTCGCGGCGAGCTCGCGGAACCCGCGCTCGAGCCGCTCGGGGTTCGTGACGAAGATGTCGTCGCCCACGACCTGCGCCGAGGAGCCGAGGCGCTCGGTGAAGGCCGTCCAGCCTTCCCAGTCGTCCTCCGCGAGCGGATCCTCGATCGAGACGATCGGGTGGCGGGCCGCGAGGTCGGCGAAGAACGCGATCATCTCCTCGGCGGTCCGGTCCGCCCCCTCGAGGTGGTAGCGGCCGTCCTTGAAGATCTCGGAGGAGGCGGGATCCATCGCGATCGCGACCTCGGCCCCGGGCTCGAGGCCGGCGCGCTCGATCGCCTGCACCAGCAGCGTGAGCGCCTCGTCGGCCGTCCCGACCTCGGGCGCGAACCCGCCCTCGTCGCCGACGCCGGTGGACATGCCGGCCTCGCGCAACAGCTCGTGCAGCGCGTGGAAGCAGCCGGTCCCCCAGCGCAGCGCCTCCGCGAACGAGGCGGCGCCGACCGGCATCACCATGAACTCCTGGAGCTCGAGGGCGTTGTCGGCGTGCACGCCGCCGTTCAGCACGTTCATCATCGGCGTCGGGCAGCACGTGGGCGTTCGGGCCGCCGAGGTAGCGGTAGAGCGGCTGCCCGCTGGAATCCGCCGCCGCCTTCGCGACCGCGAGGGAGACGCCGAGGATCGCGTTCGCGCCCAGGGCGCCCTTGTTCGCGGTGCCGTCGAGGTCGATGAGTGCGCGATCGACGCCGCGCTGCGCGAACGCATCGAGCCCGCGCAGCGCCTCGGCGATCGGACCGTTCACGTTCGCGACGGCGTGCAGCACGCCCTTGCCGCCCGCGCGCGAGGGGTCACCGTCGCGCAACTCGATCGCCTCGTGCTCACCGGTGGAGGCCCCGGAGGGGACGCCCGCGCGGCCGAACGCGCCGTCGTCCAGCGCGACGTCGACCTCCACGGTGGGGTTGCCGCGCGAATCGAGGATCTCGCGGGCGTGGACGTCCTCGATCAGCGACATGGCCGATCGATGCTACCGGACGTTCCGCTCCCGGCCGGGAGCCGGGGGATCACGAGCGGGCCACGCCCGATCCGAGCACGACCTCGTAGCGCTGCACGAGCGCGCCGTCCGGCATCGCGGCGACGCGAGCCCGGACCTCGTCCGACACCGCGCGCTGCGTCGCGACCGGCAGCGTGGCGAGGCGCCGCCGGGACGGGCCCATCCGCTCGCCCCAGCCCATGAAGCCGTCGAGGTCCCAGGCCTGCTCCCACGCCGAGGCTTCCGTGCGAACGTCCCGGAAGCCCGCGCCCGTCAGCACGTTCGCCAGCTTCTCCGGCGCGTTCACCTGATCCTCGCCGTCCGGCGGGCCCGACGCCGCGAAGTCGGCGGCCGCGCCGTGCGCATCCAGTACCGGCTCCCAGGCGTCGGCCGCCGGGAAGTCCCAGCGTTGGCCCCACACCGCCAGGGCGAGCGAGCCTCCCGGCCGGAGCACCCGGCGCACGCCTTCGAGCGCCGCGCGCGGATCCGGGAAATGGAACACGACGAAGCACGACACGACCGCGTCGAACGATGCATCGGCGAACCCGAGCCGGGTGCCGTCCATCACGGCCACGCTCGAGCCTGCGGCCCGCCGCAGCATCCCCTCGGTGAGATCGATCCCGACGACGAACGCGTCGGCCGCGCGCGCGCGGATGTCCGGCAGCAGCTGACCGACCCCGCAGCCGAGGTCGAGGACGCGCGCGGCTCCCTCGAGCGGGAGCTCGTCGAGCATCCGGACCCCGTACGCACGCAGGAGCGGCGCCCAGATCTCCTCGTAGTCGGCCGCCATCGGCGCGTACATCCCGACCACGATCTCGGCGTTCTCGGCGCCCTCCGGCATCCGACCCTCCTCAGCTCCCTGGCCTCAGGCCTCAGCGGTACGTGGACCCCGCGGGCGGCCTCGTGAACTGCCAGCGGTGCCCTACGGGATCGAACCCCATCGTGTCGTACAGCCGGCGCGGCCAGTCGTTCGCGTCCGCGATCAGGAACACGAGGTCGGCGCCGGCGGCACGTCCCTCCGCGATCGCCCGCGACACGAACGCGCGCGCGGCGCCGCGGTTGCGGAACCGCTCGAGCGTGTTCACGTCCTCGATCTGCGCGACCCCGTCGTGGACGTACAGCTCGCAGTAGCCCGCCGGCTCGCCGTCGAGGAGCGCCACGAAGAACCGCACGCCGAGCCGGTCGATGAGCACGCGACGGTAGTCGGCCAGCATCTCCGCGTCGCGGACGGACATGCCGCCGTGTCCCTGAACGTTCGTCTCCACGACCAGCGGATGGATCGTCGCGAGATCGATCTCGAGCGTCTCCAGCGGCAGCGGTGCGCGTTCGGGCTCACGGTGCTGCACCATGAAGACGAGATGGTCCGCCTCCCATCCCAGATCGCGGAACCCGGGCGCGAGTCGCTCGCCGTCCTCGTCGTCCTGCACGACGATCTCCCGGTGACGGAACCGGGCGAGGAGCCGGTCCGCGTGCTCGGCCAGCGTCCGCGCATCGGCGCCGCCGAGCGGGCGCTCGACGCGCAGCAGGTTGCTGTCCCATCGGTCCGGGAACCGATCGTCGGTCAGCACCGTGCCGAAGCGCCATGGCTCGAACCCGTCGCTGACGGTGTCCTCCCACCAGACGCAGTGGGCTTCGACCCGGTCGAGGTCCGAGACGGCCCTCATCCGGTGGACCCGCGCGCTTCCTGGTAGAGCCGCTCGCGCTCCTCGTCCGTCATCGTGGCCAGATCGAGCCCACGCTCCTCCGCGAGCGCCAGCGTCCGGTCGGCGCGAACGGCCAGCTTCGATGTGGCCCGGCGCAGCGCCGACTCGGCGTCCAGACCGAGCGAGCGCGCCAGCGCGACCACCACCAGGAGCACGTCGCCCAGCTCCTCCTCCGCGTGGACGGGATCGTCGCCGGCGGCCTCGAGCTCGCCGATCTCCTCCTGCAGCTTCGCGGAGATCTGGTCGCGCGAGCGCCACGCGAAGCCCCAGCCGGCCGCGCGTCGCTGCACCTTCGCGGCGCGGGCGAGCGCCGGCAGCGACGCCGGGATGTCCTGCTCCACGCCGGTTCGGCCGCCGGTCTCCTCCGCTTTCAGCCGCTCCCAGTTCACGAGGACCTCGTCGGCGCCGGCCACGTCGACGTCGCCGAAGACGTGGGGATGGCGGTGGATCAGCTTGCGCACGAGTCCGTCGGCGACGTCGTCGATGTCCCATCGCCCTTCCTCCGCGGCGATCTGCGCGTGGAACGTCACCTGCAGCAGCAGGTCGCCGAGCTCGTCGCGGATCGCGTCGTCGTCGTCCGCGTCGATCGCCTCGAGCAGCTCGTGGGTCTCCTCGAGGAGGTGCCGCGCGAGCGTTCGATGCGTCTGTTCCCGGTCCCACGGGCATCCGTCGGGCGCGCGCAGCCGGGCCTGCAGCGCGATCAGGTCGAGGACGCGCTCGCCCTCGCGCGAGGACGGCACCCGTCCGTCGGGGCGCGCCGTCCCCTCGCTCACGGGGAGATCGCGGCCGACGGCGAAACGCTCGGGGTCTCCGACGCGTCGGTGCTGGAGATCCGCACCACCTGCAGGGCCGATCGGTCGTACCGGCCGAAGCTCGGGTTCACGTCGACCTGCCCGGCGTCCACCTGCGAGCGCAACCAATCGCCGAAGGCGGTCACCTCGGCATCCTGCAGCAGCTGGGGTCGAGCTTTCGTGTACGGCGTGACCTGCTTGGTCACCATCCGGATCACGTGCCATCCGAACGTCGAGTGCACGGGCTTGGAGATCTCGCCCGGCTGCATCGCGACGACCGCGTCCGCGAAGGACTTCGGGAACTGCGACGCGGTGGTCGAGCTGATGCTGCCGGAGTTCTGCTTCGCGGTGGGATCGATCGAGACCTGCTTCGCGAGGTCCAGGAAGTCCTGCTCGGTCGATCCGGGCTGCGTCACCTGCCGGTAGACCTGCTCCGCTTCCGCCTGGGTCTTCACGACGATGTGGTCGACCTGCACGACCGTGAACTCGCCCAGGCGGTCCTGGTACTGCGTCCGGAGCCCCGCCTCACCGCCGATCTTCCCGAGGGTGATCTGTTCCGCCACCTTGCTCTCGAGCGCGGAGAGCCGGACCAGGTTGGACAGGTCGGCCGCCGTCGCGCCGTGCGTCGCGAGCTGGGCGTCCAGCGACTTGGATCCGATGCTCGTCCGGAGCTGCGCCACCTGCTGCTGCACGTCGGCGTCGGAGATCGAGATCCCGTTCGCGGCGGCGTAGGTCTCCGCGAGCCGGTACTCGATCAACGCCCCGAGCGCGTAGCGGTTGCAGGCGGCCGCGCCCGTGTCCGTCGGGGCGTCGGTCTGCTGACCCTGGGCGTCGGTCTGCTGACCGCACGTCGCGCGCTGGAGGCCGAACAGCGTCTGGAACACCCCCGCCGCCGCGGCGACCTGCGCGTCGGTGATGTCGGTCCCGGAGACGGTCGCCGGCGGCGACGCGGCACGCGAACACGAGGCGGCGACCAGCGCCACCAGCAGGAGGAGGGCGAGCGGGAACAGACGTCGGACGGGTTTCACGGTCAAGGAGTCTACGAGGCCGCCGGCCCGACCGGTTCGATCGGCACGAGCGCGGGCTCGGCGTCCTCGCCGACGGCCTCACGCAGCCGCGCCTCGACCCAACGGACGAGGTCGACGCCGAAGATCCGCTCGGGCACGAGGTTCAGCGTGGCCTTCGAGGCATGGAAGCTCGCACCGGGGAGCCGTTCGGTCAGGTCGAGGACGAGCGGGTCGGTGATCGCGACCGGCCGCAGCCGCACCTGCTCCTTGTACGTCGTGATCTCCTCGACGCCGAGGCGGGCGGCGCTCAGGCGCAGCGACGCGATCGCGAACAGCACCTCGACCTGGTCGGGGAGCGGCGCCGTAGCGGTCCACCGTCTCATCACGGATCTCCGCCAGGACGCCGGGGTCGCCGGCGAGCGAGATCCGGCGGTAGAGCTCGAGCCGGAGCGACTCCTGCGCAACCCATCCAGGAGGAACGAACGCCTTGACCGGCAGATCGATCCGGAGGTCCTTCGGCTGCTCGATCGGCAAGCCCTGCAGTTCGCGGACCGACTCCTGGAGGATCCGTGCGTACGCGTCGAACCCGACCGCGGCGATGTGCCCGCTCTGTTCGGCGCCGAGGAGGTTGCCGGCGCCCCGGATCTCGAGGTCGCGCATCGCGATCTGCAGGCCCGAGCCCAGCGCCTGATGGCGCGCGATCGTGGCGAGGCGTTCGTGCGCCTCCTCGGTCATCTCGCGCTGCGCGGGGAAGAAGAGGTAGGCGAAGGCCCGCTCGGTGCTGCGGCCGACCCGTCCACGGAGCTGGTACAGCTGCGCGAGGCCGAGCATGTCGGAGCGGTCGACGACCAGCGTGTTCGCGTTCGGCACGTCGAGGCCGCTCTCGATGATCGTCGTGCACACCAGGACGTCGGCGTCGCGCTCCCAGAACCGGACCATCTCCCGTTCCAGCTGGTCCTCTTCCATCTGGCCGTGCGCCACCGCGACGCGCGCCTCCGGCAGCTGCTCCTGGAGCCAGTGCGCCTGCCGGGCGATCGTCGCCACCCGGTTGTGGACCCAGAACACCTGTCCCTCCCGGAGCAGCTCCCGGCGCACGGCGCCGATCGCGAGCGCCTCGTCGTAGCTGCCCACGTACGTGAGCACGGGCTGTCGGTCCTCCGGGGGCGTGTCGATCGTCGACATCTGGCGGATGCCGGTGAGCGCCATCTCGAGCGTGCGCGGGATCGGCGTGGCCGTCATCGTCAGCACGTCGACGTGCGCGCGCAGCTGCTTCAACCGCTCCTTGTGCGAGACGCCGAAGCGTTGCTCCTCGTCGACGACCAGCAGCCCGAGATCCTTGAAGACGACGTCGCGGCCGAGCAGGCGGTGCGTGCCGATCACCACGTCGACCGTCCCGGCGGCGGCCGCGTCGATGAGCTCCTGCTGCTCCTTCGGGTGCACGAACCGCGACAGCATCCGCACCCGCACGGGGTAGGGAGCGAACCGTTCCGAGAACGTCATGAGGTGCTGCTCGGCGAGCAACGTGGTCGGCACGAGCACGGCGACCTGCTTGCCCTCCATGACGGCCTTGAACGCGGCGCGCACCGCGACCTCCGTCTTGCCGAAGCCGACGTCGCCGCACAGGAGCCGGTCCATCGGCACCGGGCGTTCCATGTCGGCCTTGACCTCGTCGACCACGCGGAGCTGATCGGGCGTCTCCTCGTGCGGGAACGCGTCCTCCAACTCCTCCTGCCACGGCGTGTCGGGACCGAACGCGTAGCCGGGCACGGACATCCGCACCGTGTAGAGACGCACGAGCTCCCCCGCCATGTCCCGGACGGCGCGCTTGACCTTCGCGGTCGCGCGCGCCCAGTCCGTGCCGCCCATCCGGTGCAGCCGCGGCGCGTCGCCCCCGAGGTACTTCGCGACCATCCCGACCGCGTCCGAGGGCACGTAGAGCTTGTCGCCCTGCGCGTACTCCAGGACGAGGTAGTCGCGCTCGGCGCCGGCCAGCTCGCGGTGCACGATCCCGGTGTACCGGCCGACACCGTGGATCCGATGCACGGCGAAGTCCCCCTGCTCGAGCTCCTCCGCGACGCTGTCCGTCCGGCGGCGCGTGAAGCGCGGCGCGCTGCGGGTGTGACGCCGTGAGCCGAACAGGTCTTCCTCGGTCGCGACGGCGAGCGTGCCGGGCGCGAACACGAAGCCGTTCGTGAGCGGGGCCTCCACCTGCTCCGCCGGCACGGAGCCGACCACCTCGCGCACGCGATCCAACGAGCCGCGACCGCGCGCGGTCAGCACGAGCCGGTAGCCGGCCTCCGCGAGCCCGGCGAGCCGCGTCGCCAGCTCCGGCGCGTTCCCTTGCGCCGACCCCCACGACCGCAGCTGCAGGCTGAGCCCCTCGGTGAACTCCGACAGGTGGAGCTGCACGTGGCCGGCGAGCGCCCCGTCGAGGTCGTGCACGACGCGGGGACCCGGCCACGCGACGGCCTCCGCGAGCGCCTCCGCTTCCTCGTGCGCCGCGCGCGCCCGGTCGAGCGCCCGCCGCGCCTGCGTCAGGACGACCCACGAACCATCGGGGAGGAGCTCGGCCGGCGTCGGGAGGTGTTCGAAGAGGAACGGCGCCGCGGTCTCCATCCCCTCGGGATGCAGGCCGTCCGCGATCCGTTGCAAGAGGTCGGCGAAGCGATCCGTGTGCCGGCGGGCGGCGGCCGCGGCACGCTCGCGCACCGCGTCGTCGGGGATCAGCTCGCGCACCGGCCCGACGTGCACGGCGCCGACGCGCGTGGTCGAGAGCTGCGTGCTGGGCGAGAACTCGCGCACCGAGGAGACCTCGTCGCCCCAATACTCCAGCCGGATCGGCCGCCGCGCGACGCCGGGGAACACGTCCAGGACGCCGCCGCGAACCGCGAACTCCCCCCGGTGCTCGACGAGATCGGTCCGCAGGTAGCCGAGGTCGACGAGCCGCTCGGCGAGATCGTCCGGCGCGAGGTCGCGGCCCGCCACCAGCTCGAGGGCCGGCATCGCGCCGAGCGTGGGGATCAGCCCCTGCATCGCCGCGAGGACCGGCGCCACGAGGACGAACGGACCGTGCGCGGCCCGGAGGTCGCGGATCGCCGCCGCCCGCCGGGCGGCCGCCTCCGGCGCCGGCGAGATCCCCTCGTACGGCAGCGCCTCCCACGCGGGCAGGAGCGCGACCGCGCCGGGCAGGAACGCGTCCAGGTCGGCCGCGAGGGCCTCGGCCTCGTGTGGCCCGGGCGCCACGGCGAGGATCGGGACGTCCAGTCCGACCGCCAGGCCCGCCACGACGAAGGCCTCGCCGGCCTCGGCCCGCGCCTGGACCGGCCGCTCGCGCGCCAGCAGGAGTCGCTCGAACGGCTCCGAGGCGACGAACGTCTCGAGCGCCTCACGAAGCTGCACCGCCTGCCTCCTTCGCCGGATGAGACCTGGACCGGACAACACGAACAGCCCCGGCCGCGGCGCGGCGGGGCATGCGCGAGCAGTTTACGCGGCGCCGCCGTCTACGCTTCGTGCATGCGCGCGATGGTGCTGGACCGTCCGGGATCGCCGCTGCGCGCCGCCGAGCTGCCCGACCCCCAGCCGGGCCCGGACGAGGTGCGGCTCCGCGTCCATGTCTGCGGGGTCTGCCGCACCGACCTCCATATCGTCGACGGCGACCTCACCGAACCGGTCCTCCCCCTCGTCCTCGGGCATCAGATCGTCGGCGTGGTCGACGCGCTCGGCGAGGGCACCGAAGGCCTGACGGTCGGCGACCGGGTCGGCGTGCCGTGGCTCGGATGGACGTGCGGCGTCTGCGGCGCGTGCACGTCCGGCCGGGAGAACCTCTGCCCGAACGCGCGCTTCACCGGGTATCAGCTGCCGGGCGGGTACGCGGAACTCGCCGTCGCGGACGCGCGCTTCTGCTTCCCCCTCCCGGACACGTTCCCCGATATCCAGGCGGCGCCGTTGCTGTGCGCCGGGTTGATCGGGTACCGCGCCCTGCGGCTCGCCGGCGACGCGGAGCGGCTCGGGATCATCGGGTTCGGCGGCGCGGCGCACATCCTCACGCAGGTCGCGCGGCACCAGGGCCGGCGGGTCTTCGCGTTCACGCGTCCGGGCGACGTCGCCACCCAGGCGTTCGCGCGGGAGCTCGGCGCCGAGTGGGCCGGCGGGTCGACCGAGCTGCCGCCGGAGCCGCTCGACGCAGCGATCGTGTTCGCGGCGGCCGGTGCGCTGGTGCCGTTCGCGCTGCGGGCGGTCGCGCCGGGGGGCGTCGTGGTCTGCGCGGAGATCGCGATGAGCGACATCCCGACGTTCCCCTATGAGCTGCTGTGGGAGGAGCGCGTGCTGCGCTCGGTCGCGAACCTCACGCGCGCCGACGGCGTCGGGTTCCTGGCGCTCGCGCCGCAGGTCCCGGTGCGCACGCACGTGACGACGTTCCCGCTCGCGTCGGCGAACGACGCCCTCGGAGCCCTCCGAGCCGGCGGGCTCGAGGGCGCGATCGCGCTGACGATCGAGGGGAGCTAGACGGCGCGCAGCTGCGCGCGCTCGGCCTCGCTGGTGAGGGCCTCCGTCCCGTACTGCCGCTCGAGGTTGCGGACCGACAGCCAGCGCGTGAACTCGAGCGCGGACAAGCGGGTGCGAGATCGCGTAGCCCTGCGCCTCGTCGCAGCCGAACACGCGCAGCTGATCGAACGTCGCCAGATCCTCGACGCCCTCGGCGACGACGCGGAGGCCGAGGTTCCGGCCGAGGTCCACCGTCGCACGCACGATCATCGAGTCGTTCGCGTTGACCTGCATCTGCGTGACGAACGACCGGTCGATCTTGATCTCCTCGATCGCCAGTCGCTTCAGGTAGGACAAGGACGAATACCCGGTGCCGAAGTCGTCGATCGACAGGCCGACGCCGACGCGCGCGAGCCGGTCGAGCACGAGGGTCGACCGGCCGGAATCGCCCATCAGGAAGCTCTCGGTCAGTTCCAGGCGGAGGTAGGCCGGCGGCACGTCCCACCGCTTGAGCTCCTCCTCGATCTGGTCGGGGAGCTCCTGGTCGAGCAGCGACCGCGTGGAGATGTTGATCGCGATGGGGATCCGGATGCCCATGTCCGCCCACGCACGCCACTGCTGGAGCACCGACACGATCACGTAGCGCGTGAGCGGTCGCAGCAGGACCGTCTTCTCGACCAGCGGGATGAACTCGTCGGGCGGGAGCAGCCCGAGCACCGGATGCTCCCAGCGGATCAGCGCCTCGGCGCCGGCGACGCGGCCGTCGGCCAGGCGCACCTTGGGCTGGTAGTGCATCACGAACTCGCGCGCCTCGAGCGCGGGCCGCACCTGGCCGATCAGCGTGAGCCGGCTCGGGTTGTGCTGGTCGAGGTCGTCGTCGTAGAGCTCGTAGCCGCCGCCGCTCTCCTTCGCGGCGTACATCGCCACGTCGGCGTGCCGCAGCAGCGACTCGGCGTCGTCGGCCTGGAGCGGGAACATCGCGATCCCGACCGAGCCGGAGACGTCGAGCGCGAGGCCCTCGACGCTCATCGGGATCTGGAGCTCCTCGAGCAGGCGCGAGGCCACCTGCATCGCGATCTCCTCCGAGGGCAGGTCCGGCAGGACGATCCCGAACTCGTCGCCGCCGAGCCGCGCCATGAGGTCCTCGTCCCGGAGCACGCGCGACAGGCGCGGCCCGATCTCCTGGAGCAGCAGGTCGCCGTAGTGATGCCCGAGCGTGTCGTTGATCTCCTTGAAGTGATCGAGGTCGATCAGCATCACCGCGATCCGGTCGCCGGTGCGGCGCGCCTCGTCGATCGCGTCGCTCAGCCGGAGCTGGAACAGCATGCGGTTCGGCAAGCCGGTCAGCGAGTCGTGCATGGCCTGGTACTCGTTCTCCGCCTGCTTCGCGGCGAGCTTCGACGTGGCCTCCTGCAGGGAGTGCGTTCGGCGGAACATCTGGCGCGCGAACGCGAGCGGCGCCGCGAAGACGATGATCGCGAGCGCGACGTGGTCCGAGAACGCGGACGCGACGAGGACCGCGAACAGCGCGAGGCCCATGTACGACAACACGAACTCGCCGAACACGCCCTGGTGCATGTCCCGGATCACGGACCGCACCGAGTGGCCGGTCTGGAGCCGGTCGTAGAACGCCACGATCAACGTGTTCGTCGCGTAGCCGGCGACCGCGGCGAGGAAGGTCGGCACGATCAGCCGCAGCGGCGACGTGCCCAGCTGCGCCGGCTGCACCCAGACCTTGAAGATCAGGCTCTCGACGATCACGCAGACCGCGATCTGCGAGCGGATGAACAGCGCCTTGAGCGGCGGGAGCTCGCCCCGCAGCTCGCGCGCGTCGATCGACCCGAACAGGCCGATCGCCGCCGCGACCGGCGTCGGGAAGATCAGCGCCGCGGAGAGCTCCAGCGGGAAGCTCAGGCTGAACGCCATCGACACGTTCGTGGGCACGGGCAGCATCTCGGCGACCGCCACGGCGAGGGCCCACACGACCGGCGTGACCCAGTCGCCGTCCGGCACCAGCGCCGTGTGCGTCGTGAACGCGTGCGCGAACGAGACGAACAGATAGGCGACGACCGGCACGGAGATCGCGAGCTCGTAGAGCCGGATCGCCCACCGTCGGTCGTGCGCGCGGACCGCCTCGTCAGCCTGCATGCTGCACCTCTCCCCTCCCGACCGGCTCCGCGGCGCTGCGACGCCGCATCCCGGAGATGACCACGACGGCGACGCCGCCGTACGTGAAGATGTCGCCGAGGCTGATCGCCTGGGCGAGCGGCGGCGGGATCGCGATCACGTCGCCGAGGAACCCGGCGGTGTCGGTCCCGGTCGCCAGATGGTGCTTGACCCCGTGGTCGGGGCCCGTCAGCTCGCCGACGGTCGAGGCCTGCCCGGAGGCCGCGAGCGCGCCGGCGGAGACCGGCATCCCGCCGTTCAGCCCGATCACCGCGAAGTTGAGCGCGACGCCGACCAGGATCAGCCAGAACCCGGCGATCCGACGGTTGACGACCACGAAGATCGACAGCAGGACGAACGACGTGAGCAGCAGCACGAGCGGCCACGCGCCCGGCGGGACGATCACCTGGAGCACCAGCGCCGCGAGCGCGAGCGGCGCCCAGCGCAGGCGCAGCCCGCCGAGTCCGGACACCCGGCCGCCGAGCAGGTAGCCGACCGCCACCGAGAGCAGCAGCGTGAGCGCCAGCAGCTTCATGCCGGCGCCGCTCGTCGATGGGAGGCCCGGAGAACCGAGAGGCCCCCCGTCACCCGGGGGGCCTCAGGGTGGAACGGGTGGTTCGTGCTCACCGCGGCTTCCAGCCGGCGCCGACCGCCATGACGAGTGCGGCCAGACTCACCAGCGAATAGAACACCTTCCGCATCGATCCTCTCCTTCCGCGCCCGTCGGCTATGCCGGCTTCCATCGGGCGCCGGTTGCGAGCTGCTTCGCCGGCCGACCGCCGCCCCGTGAGCGCCGGTGCTGCCGGTCGTCCTTGACCCGCATCCGATCACCTCCTCGCGTTCGTGCTTGCGCAGCATGGAGGTTGGAAGGGGGACGGTGCATCGGGCGAGTGATGCGTTTCGTCACCGGTGCGGTACCGACGGGAAGGTAGGTCCTTCGATCGGACCGGAAGGCTGAGGGCCGGTCGGCCGTGGACGGGAAAGGCTCGGATCGCGGTCGCGATCCGAGCCCACCCACCAGACGGCTCACCTGGGCTTCCAGCCCATCGCCACGATCATGGCGAAGGCTGCGATCCCGGCGAACACGTAGCCGACCGTGTCGAGCATGCATCCTCTCCTTCAGCGCCCGGGTCCTAGGGTTTCCAGCGGCCGGCCGCCGAGATCGACGGGGCGGTTCCCCGCGTGGAGGGCAGGTGCGTCGCGTTCCGCTTCCTGCGCATCCGATCACCTCCCGTGTGATCCGTGGTCTAGCCGAGGAAGGATGGCCCGGATGCCCCGCAACGGTCTATCCGACGACCGGCCGCTCTTCTCCTCCGCCGCGCCGGTCGCGAACACGGCACCGCTCCCTATCGAGGCACGGCTCAGAAGGGCTAGAGATCTGCGGAACGGCCGGGAGAAGATCGGGACGAAGATGAGGCCCCCCGGCGCAGCCGGGGGGCCTCTGCACGTCCGCTCGCTCTCGCCGGCCAGTCCCAGTCAGTCCTGCCAGCCGACTTCGACGGCTTCGTCGGCCCGGCGGAGACACGCGAGCGGTCGATGTCCCTTCCGTCGCGGGAACTATCCCCCGACCGGCCGGTCGGCCGCATCGGGCGTGTGACCGTTTCCGGCCCCTTCCGAAGGGCGGACGGCGGCTAGGTCCTTCGCCGGTCAGCCGGGGCCGGCGTTCCTGTTGAAGCGGTCCTGCGTCGGCCCGAGCCCGTCGCGGATCAGCGACCGAACCGCGTCCGCCGCACGATCGACCCACAGCGCGATCTCCGGCTCGTCCTTCGCGGCGATCGGCTCCAGCACGAAATCCGCCGGGTCCTTGCGGCCGGGCGGGCGGCCGATGCCGACGCGGACGCGGTGGTACTCGGGCGTGTGCAGCGCGTTCGTGAGCGACTTCAACCCGTTGTGCCCGGCGCTGCCGCCGCCGAGCTTCACGCGCAGCTCCCCCGCGGGGATCTCGAGCTCGTCGTGCACGGCCACGATCCGCTCGGCCTCGATGCCGTGCTTCTTCGCGACGCCGGCGTAGGACGGGCCCGACTCGTTCATGAAGTGCGTCGACGTCACGAGCCAGACGGGCTCGTCCCCGATCCGGATCTCGGCGACGGCGGCCGGCAGGAACCGGGCTTTCTTGAGCCGCACGCCCTCCCCGGCGGCGAGCTCCTCGGCGACCCGCCGCCCGATGTTGTGACGCGACCGCGAGAACCCGTCGTCCGGATTGCCGAGGCCGGCGACGAGCCAGGCCATCGGTCGGCGTTATTCCTGCGGCTCGGCCTCGGCGGGCGCGTCGGCGGCGGGCGCGGCCTCCTCGGCGGGCGCCTCCTCGGCCGGCACCTCGGCGGCCTCCTCGCCGGGCAGCGTCAGGTCGGCCTCGGTGCGGAGCGCCGCCGGCGTGATCACGGAGATCACCGGCGTGATCGGGTCGCTGAGGATCAACACGCCTTCGGGCGGCACGATGTCGCTCACGCGGAGCATGTCGCCGATCTCCAGGGCGGAGACGTCGAGCTCCAATCGCTCGGGGATGTCGCTCGGCAGGGTCTCGATCTCGACGTCCCGGAGGTGATGCTCGATCACGCCGCCGGCCTTCACGCCGGGCGCCTCGCCGATCGCGTAGACCTCGACGGCCAGGGTGATGCGCTCGTCGCGGCGGACCGCGAGGAAGTCGATGTGGATGTACCGGCCGTGGATGTGGTCGCGCTGGATCTCCCGGGGGATCGCGAGGTGGGTCGCGCCGTCCACCTTGAGGTCCAGCACCATCGAGGCGCCACCCGATGCGTGGAACAGATGGAGCAGATCCTGGCCGGAGACGCTCAGCTTCAGCGGCTCCATGTTGTGGCCGTAGAGGATCCCCGGCACACGGCCGGTGGCGCGCAGGCGCCGTCCCGCACCCTTGCCGGTTTCCTCGCGGAGCTCTGCTTCGAGGGTGGTTGCCATGGTCGTACGGACCTCGCGGTTCGATCGGGAACCCGTGCATGGTAGCAACCGCCCGGTCCCGACGGCCCGGACGCGGGAACGGCCTGCCATCGGAGCGATACCTTTCGCGCATCCCGTTCGTCTTGGGTCATCGAGATGGATGGGAAGACCTCCACGATGGAAGGAACCCGGGTGGAGCCCGAGCACGGCGGGATGGCCGAGCTGTACGTCCGGTACGTCCCCGCCGGGATCCGCCTCGCCTACCTGCTGACCGGGGACCGGCACCAGGCCGAGGACCTGGCCCACGAGGCGTTCGTGCGCTGCGTGGGCCGCTTCACGTACCTGCGCTCGCGCGAGGCGTTCGACGCGCTACCTCCGACGGGCGATCGTGAACCTCCACACGTCGGGGATCCGGCGCCGCTACGTCGAGCGCGCGTGGCTCCGGACCGAGGGCCGGCGCGTCGGCGGAGGCCACGGCGTCGCTGCCCGACGTCGTCGGCCGCGAGGATCTGTGGCGAGCGCTCGGCAACGCTCCCCGCACGCCAGCGCGCCGCGCTGGTGCTCCGCTACTACGAAGACCTCTCCGAGCGGGACACGGCGACGGTGCTGGGATGCAGCGTCGCCGCCGTGAAGTCGCTCGTGGCCCGCGGGTCGGACGGCCTGCGCGCCTTGATCGCGGAAGGTGATGAGCGATGAACGACCTCGAGCGCGACCTGACGTCGCTCTTCCGGGAGAAGGCCGACTCGGTGGACCCCATGCCGACGGCGCCCGAGGGCGTGCTCCGTCGCGGGCGGCGGCGCCAGGTCGGGATCGTGCTCGGCGGCGCTGGCCGGCGCGGTCGTGGTGCTGGTGGTCGCGCTGCTCGTCGTCGGATCGATCGCGGCGCCTCCGACGCAGGTCCCCGTGGGTCGAGCGTGACACCGCTGGACGACGGGCGGTCGAGCTGGCAATGCCCACCGTGTCGCAGGCGGCGCGACGAGCGCGACGTTCGACGCCCTCGGTACGACGTGGCGGTTACGGACGACATGGAGGGGTCACCCTCGAGCGCACGTCGGCGGCCCCCGAGCGCACCGTCTACTCGCTCCATCAACGGCAGGGCACCCAGGTGGACGTGCCGGGAGGCACGTTCTTCCTCGAGCAGACGCGACCGACGTCGATCGCGTTTCGTCGCGGTCGACGGTGGCGGCACCGTCGAGGGCGCTGGATGCAGACCTTCCGGGACGACGCCGGTCGCCCGGGACGCACTGTGGGTCGTTCCGCTTCCCGGGCAGCGGGACCGGCACGACAGCATGTCGGCGACCAGTCCGCGCCCTCGGCTCTCGTGGCCGTACGCACCGCATCGCGCAGCACGGGGACGTCCTGATGGCGGGCTCCGACGGCGTCGTCTCGTGGGGCCTGCGCTGGGACGAGGCGTGTCCGTTCGTGGACGTGCATCCTTCCCCCGGCCGAGCGGGGTCTGGCGACGGCACATGCATCAAGGGCTGGCGTCAGGGTCTTCCCAACATCGTGTTCGCAGGCGGACCGAAGCATGTGGTGGTGGCGGCCACCGGACCGGCAGGCATGACCGCAGCTCTGCGCGGACCCGATGGGTCGCTACGCTGCCGTGCTACGACCCCCACGGCTCCGGAGCTGGAGCGGCACCGGCGATCTGCGTCGTTCCGCTCACGGTCGGCAGCGTGTACACGCTGGACCTCCGCGACGCGAACGGCCGGATGCTCGGCCGGATGCTGAAGCTCACCCCGACGCCCGGAGGCCTGACCGTCGGTTGACCTCAGACCTGGTTCGCGCCGCCGAAGATCTCCGAGACGCTGGAGTCCTCGAACACCGCGCGGAGCGCGGAGGCGATCAGCGGCGCGATCGAGAGGATCCGGAGCTTCGTGAACTGCTTCTCCTCGGGGATCGGCACGGTGTTCGTGACGATCACCTGCTCGATCGGAGCTTCCTCGAGGTTCTGCACGGCCTTCCCGCTGAAGATCGCGTGCGTCGCGCCGGTGAAGATCCGGCCCGCTTTCATCGCCGCGAGCGCGTGCACGCCCTTCGTCAGCGTGGCGGCCGTGTCGATCATGTCGTCGACCAGCACGCAGGGCCGGCCCTCGACCTCGCCGACGACCGTCATCTCTTCGATCTTGTGCGCCTCGGTGCGGGAGCGACGCTTGTAGAGGAAGGCCAGGTCGGCGTGCAGGTACTCGCGGAGCTTCTCGGCGGTCTTGATGCGGCCGGCGTCGGGGGCCACGACGACCACGTCGTCGCCGGCCAGGCCGAGCGAGTCCTTGATGTAGTTCGAGATCAGCGGCAACGCGGTCAGGTGGTCGAACGGCGCGTCGAAGAACCCCTGGATCTGGCCGCTGTGCAGGTCGACCGACACCACGCGGTTCGCGCCGGCGGCGCAGAGCAGGTCGGCGACGAGCTTCGCGCTGATCGCTTCCCGCGAGACGGCCTTCTTGTCCTGCCGCGAGTAGCCGTAGTACGGCACGACGGCGGTGATGCGCTTCGCGCTCGCCCGCTTCATCGCGTCGATCATGATCAGCTGCTCCATGATCGCCTCGTTCACGGGCTCGTAGTGGGTCTGCACGATGAACACGTCGGCGCCGCGCACCGACTCCTCGGCGCGGAAGTAGATCTCGCCCGAGGCGAATCGCCGGATCTCCCCCGCGCTGACCGGGATCCCGAGGTTCTCCGCGATCTCGTGAGCGAGCGTCGGGTGGATGGTGCCCGAGTAGAGCATCATCCGCTTCTTCGTCATGATCTCCACGCTCAGCGCCTCCCCCTGCGGTGCTCCGCGTCCTTCCGGTCCCGGTAGCCGGCCACGTTCTTCTGCTCGGTGCGCTCGACCGCGAGCGCCCCCGGCGGCACGTCCTTCGTGATGACCGATCCCGCCCCGGTGTTCGCGTCCCGCCCGACGCGAACAGGCGCGATCAGCATCGTATCCGACCCGATCCTGGCTCCGTCCTCGATCACCGTCCGATGTTTGTCGTACCCGTCGAAGTTGATCGTGATCGTCCCGGCGCCGATGTTCACGTCCTCGCCGATCTCGGCGTCGCCGACGTACGACAGGTGCGGCACCTTCGAGCCGCGGCCGACCGTCGCGGCCTTCAGGTCGACGAACGCGCCGGCCTTCGACCCGTCGTGCATCACGACGCCGGGACGCATCCGCACGAACGGGCCGACCGCCACGTCGCGGCCGATCGTCGAGCCGAGCACGACCGCGAACTGCACGGTCGACCGATCCCCGATCGAGGAATCGACCACGCGGACCGACGGGCCGATCGCGCAGCCGCGCCCGACGACGGTGTCGCCCTCGAGGTAGACGTTGGGCGCGATCGTCGTGTCGGATCCGATGCGCACGCCGACGTCGATGTACGTGGCGGCGGGGTCCGTGAGGGTCACCCCGTTCGCCATGTGCTGCTCGTTGATCCGCTGGCGCACCACCCTCACCACATCGGCCAACCCGCGCCGGGAATTCAACCCGAACGCGCCGCCCGTATCGCACGCAACGGCCTCCAGGCGCTCGCCGCGGGCCGCGAACATCGGGTAGACGCGGTTCAGGTAGTACTCGTGCTGCCGGTTGTTCCGGTCGAGCTTCGGGAGCGCCCGGAACAGCGCGTCGCGGCGGAACGCGACCCAGTTCGTCGCCACCTCGGTGATCCGCCGGACCTCGGGCGACGCGTCGACGTACTCGACGACCTCGAGGACCCGCCGCCCGTCGCGGACCACGCGGCCGAACTCGGCGGGGTCGGCCAGCTCGACCGAGCCGATCGTCGCCGCCGCGCCGGTCCGCCGGTGCCGCTGGAGGATGCGGCGGACGTCGCCCGGCAGGATCGGATCGAAGTCGCCGTTCGCGACCAGGACGTCGTCGACGCGGCCGACGGCGCGGCGCGCCGCGAGCACCGCGTGCCCGGTCCCGAGCTGCTCGGTCTGCTCGACGAACACCGGCGCGGGCGAGAGGTTCCAGGACCGCACGGCCGCCCGGACGTCGTCGGCGCCGTGGCCGACCACGATCACGATCTTCTCGGGCTTCGCGACGAGCACCAGCTGGAGCACGTGCCACAGGGTCGGTTCGCCGCAGATCGGATGCAGGACCTTGGGGCGAGCGGAGCGCAGCCGCTTGCCCTTTCCGGCGGCGAGCACGACCGCCGCGAGCGAGGGGATGCGTGTGGTCTTGGTTTGGGCCAACGCGCTGGTCCCTGCGAAGGGAGCTCCATGCTCCCGGATGCGGGGCCCGGCGGCAACCCGACGAGGGAACTGGCTGCGGCCCATCGCGGCCACTACAGTCGCGGGCGTTGATCGCGCCTGGTGCCCGTCCGGCTGCTGCAGGAGGAGATCGCATGCCCGCTGTGCGGAAGTCCTTGGCCATGCTGACCGCGCTCGTATCCGCGCTCGCCATCGTCGCGTTCGTGGCGCCCGGCTCCGCCGGCGCCGCCGGGTCGATCGGTGTGGGTGGCGAAGCCGATGTGCGCCGCCGCAGCCCCGGGTCACCGGTCGTGCCTCGGCATGCGCCTCGTGCGGGAGCGCGCGACCAGCGCCGAACCAGAGCGGCGTCAGGGCACGGATCGGCTCGCCCGGCTCTGTCCGACGGCCCCGCGGGCGGCTACACGCCGGCCCAGCTCGCCAAGGCGTACGGCGTCAACGTGAACGCCGCCGCGGCGTCGACGCAGACGGTGGCGATCGTCGACGCGTTCGACGACCCGAGCGTGAAGACCGACCTCGCCGCCTTCGACGCGCACTACGGCATCGCGGCCGAGACGTCCTCGTCGTTCCGCGTCGTCAACCAGGACGGCAGCGCCAGCCCGCTGCCGGCGCCGGACGCGGGATGGGCGGGCGAGATCACCCTGGACGTGCAGGCCGTGCGCGGGCTGTGCCGTACGTGCAAGATCCTGCTCGTCGAGGCGGACTCGAGCTCCAACGACGACCTGGCGGCGGCCGTGGACGAGGCCGTGACGCTCGGCGCGAAGGAGGTCAGCAACTCCTACGGCGGTCCGGAGACCGACGGGAACACCCCGTCGGTCCGGGCGTCCTACAACCACCACGGCGTCGCGATCACCGCCTCCACCGGTGACGACGGCTGGTACGGCTGGGACCACTTCAACGAAGGCGTCCCGTCGGACGGGGTCCCCTCGGCCCCCGCCTCGTTCAACACGGTCGTCGGGGTCGGCGGAACGTCCCTGTACCTCAACCCGGACGCGACGCGCTCCGGCGAGCAGGTGTGGAACACGAACGGCCCTCCGACATCTGGGGCAGCAACTTCGGCGCTGCGCTCGGCGCGGCCGGCAGCGGCTGCAGCACGCTCTTCGCGCCACAACGCTGGCAGAAGTTCGTGGCCGGGTACGGCACGCTGGGCTGCGGCTCCAGCCTGCGTTCCGGCGTCGACATCGCCGCGGACGCCGACCCGTTCACGGGGTTCGACGTCTTCCAGACCTACCCGAACGTGTCCGGCTCGTGGGAAACCGTCGGCGGCACGTCCCTGTCCTCGCCGCTCGTCGCCGCGATGTGGGCGCTCGCGGGCGGACCGCGCGGGGTCACGTACCCGTCGCTGTCGCTGTACGGCCACTTCAAGGGCGACAAGAAGCGCCCGACGTACGACGTGTCGGTCGGCGGAACGGGCCTCTGCGATACGTCGACGATCACCGCCTGCTCCAACGCCGCGGGCGGCAACCCGAACGACCTTGGCGCGGGTCTGGTCGATTGCGCCTTCCCCTCCACCGGCCCCGGCGTCCTCGCGAACCGGGCCCAGTGCTACGCGCAGACGGGCTACGACGGCGTCTCCGGCGTCGGCACGCCCGCCGGCGTCAGGGTGTTCACGCCGGACGGCCCCACGGCGGCGATCAAGCCGCCCGGAACGGTCACCCACGGCGTGGCGAAACTCTTCTCCGCGGCCGGCAGCCGCGACCCGTTCCCCGGCGGCTCGATCACGACGTACCGGTGGAGCTGGGGTGACGGGCACTCGACGACGACCACCGGCGTGACCGCGAGCCACACGTACGCGTCCAAGGGGACGCACACGATCACCCTGACGGTCACCGACAACTACGGCCGCACCGGGAAGAAGACCCGCACGATCACGGTGTCGTAGCCGCGGCCTCAGAGGGACCGGAGGAAGTCGATCAGTCCGGGGAAGTAGTGCTCCGGATCGTCGAACTGCGACAGGTGACTCCCGTTCGGGCAGTGCAGGTAGCGGCCCTGCGGGAGCTGCTCCGACATCCAGCGCATGTGCGCCGGGTCCATCGTGTCGTACCTCGCCCCGATGACGAGCGCCGGCACGTCGATGTGCCGGAGGTCGCCCGACCGGTCCCAGTCCTCGAGGGTGCCGCTCAGGCCGAGCTCGCTCGGCCCCTGCATGGGCACGTAGATGGCCGGGTTGATGTGGGCGAAGCCCGCGCGTGACCGGGTCGGGCCAATCCTCGAGCGGGATACGGCAGACGTGCAGGACGTAGTGATGCTCCATGAGCAGCTGCTCGTACCGTGGATCGTCGGTCGTGCCCTCGGCCTCGAAGCGCTTGATCTCGGCGAGGACGTCCTGGTCCATCGCGGGCATGAGGACGTCGGTCGCGTAGTCGTTGTAGAGCCGTGTGCTCGACATCATGTTCGAGATCACGAGGCCCTTCAGGTGCTGCTGGTGATGCACGGCGTACTCCATCGCCAGGATCCCGCCCCACGACTGCCCGAGCAGCACGAAGTTGCTGCGGTCGAGGTGGAGCGCTTGGCGGACCTGCTCGACCTCGTCGACGAACCGCGCGAGGTCCCACAACGACGGGTCGTCGGGCTGGTCGCTGCGGAACGAGCCGAGTTGGTCGTAGTAGTAGAACTCGATGCCCGCGGCCGGGGAACCAGGCGTCGAAGCACTCGTAGAGCTCGTCGCTCGAGCCGGGGCCGCCGTGCAGCAGCAGCACCTTGAGGTCGGGGTTCGTGCCGACCCGTTTCGTCCAGACCCGGAACCTGCCGCTCGGCGTGTCGATCGGCACCATCCGCGACCCGCCCGACACGACGTCACGTGGATCCCAGGTGGAGGTATCGAAGTACGACGCAGGTGGCTGTCCCATCAGTTTCTCCTGTCACCTGCTCACCAAGGGTTCGGGATACTTGACCCGAGCATCGTGAGAACTCGCGAGCAGGATCGCAAGGACGATCGACGGGTCGTCGAAGGAGGGACCGGATGAGGCGTGGGTACAAGGCCTTCACCGCCATCGGAGGCGGGTTGGCGGCCTACGTCCTCCTCGTGAGGCCGCGCCAGCTCCGTTGGGGCGCGACCGACCAGGAGTCCGGCTCTCCCCTCCCCGGCGATGACCTCATCCCGAGCCCGAACCTCGCCGCGACCCGCGCCGTCTCGGTTCGGGCTTCCGCCGAGCAGGTCTGGCCGTGGATCGCGCAGTTGGGACAGGGACGGGGTGGGTTCTACTCCTACGACGCCCTCGAGAACCTCGTGGGCTGTGACATCCACAGCGCCGATGGGATCGTCCCCGAGTGGCAGGCCATCGCGGTCGGGGACACGGTCAACCTCCATCCGCAGGTCGCGCTCGTCGTGGACGCCGTCGACGCTGGGCGATCGCTCGTCCTCCACGGCGGAGTTCCGATGGGGACCACCGCCCCTCCCTACGACTTCACTTGGGCCTTCGTGGTCCGGCGTCGTTCGGACGACACGAGCAGGCTGCTGGTGCGCGAGAGATACCTGTACACGAACCGGTGGGCGCCACTCCTCGTCGAGCCCACCGCGATCGTCTCCTTCCTGATGAGCCAGAAGATGCTTCGCGGGATCAGGGACCGCGCGGAACGGGCTCATGCATCGTGAGCGAAGGCCCTATGCCGATCCGATCATGATGGGGGACTGTCACTCCGGTACCAGCCAACGGTTGCCGCGATGGCGACGTTCAACGGCGTGACGGCCGTTCCGAACGTTGACCGGTACTTGGTCGTATCCAAGACGAACGGCTCCTCGAACTCGTAGGTCATCTCCGCGAGGCTTCGCATCATGGGGCTGAACAGCCCGAGCGCGCGCACGGCGAACGCCGGCACTTTGCGGACGCCCACCTGGTGTCCGACCTCGCCGGCGACGAGCTCGAGCACCGCTCGCGTCGTGACGGTCTCCGGGCCGGGCAGATGCCACACGCCGCCGATGGCCCGTTCGTCCGTGCCGAGGGTCGCGAGCCCAGCGGCGATGTCGGGAACGTAGCTGTACGTGTGGAGCAGATCCACGTTTCCGATGAAGTCGGCGCGCTTGCCGGCCACCGCATTGGCGAAGACACGTTCACCGAGCGCGGACTCGGTGACGCCGGCACCGAAGAAATCCGACGCGCGTCCGATGGCGATGCGAAGCCTGCCCGCGTCGGCCGCGGTCAGGAGTTCCATCGTCATCGAAGCCCTGGTCCGCCCCTTGACCGTCGTGGCGGCGAGCGAGTGGTCTTCCGTCATCGGCTTTCCCCCGGTCGGGCCGTAGCCGTACACGTTCTCCAGGGTCACCAAGAGGGCCTCGGCGCGTTCCGCGGCCGCAAGGACCCCGCGCTGCAGTGTCGGGAACAATTCGGGCCACTTCGTATAAGGAGCGTTGAGACATTGGTAGACGACCGACGCCCCTTTCGCTGCATCGGCGGCAGCTTCAGGATCGGTGACGTCGGCCGCCCGCCAGTCGACGCCTTCGGGGAGCGCGATCGTGTGGTGCAGAGAAACCGCCCGTACTTCGTTCCCCGATCTGGCCAGCTCCGCGATCAGTGCAGACCCAACCTGTCCGGTCCCGAACACAACATGCAGTCCGTTCGTGCTCATCGATCCTCCCTGGCTGAGGAGGCGTCGAGCCCGTACGGGGCGACTACCGCTGAGCGATCGTCCTGCCCGAACCTGGCGTCTCGAGGGAACTGCGATCCCCGCGCTGCTCGCGACCCGGAGCGAACGCTCCCGGAGCCTTCCAAGTCGCGGAGCAAGATCGAGCGCGGTGGCTACTGCCACTCCGGTACTTCGTGCACTGTACTCGACCTCGGGCTCGCACCGCCGTGCGGCGGCAGTGTTGTCGCGATGTTCATGGGCGGAGCCTCGCGGACCACGACACGTGGGCACGCACGGAACGCGATCGCTGCGACGATGGCTGCAAGGAGCGACATGCTAGGGGGATCGATGAGCGGTGCACGAGCACGCGTGATCGGTGGGGCGGTGCTGGCCGCAGGGGTGGTCGCCGCCAGCTATCCCGTGTTCTTCCGCCGCTCCTGCCTGACGTGGGGGGCGACACCCGAAGAGGTCGCGAGGACGCTTCCCGGTGACGGACTTCTCGAGATGGCGGATATCGTCTCGACGCGTGCCGTGAGGATCGGCGCACCCCCGAGCGCGATATGGCCGTGGCTCGTTCAGATGGGGAGCGGTCGAGGTGGGGCGTACACGTACGACTGGATCGAGAACCTCTTCGGTCTCGGCATGCACAGCGCGACCGAGATCCTGCCGCAGTTCCAAGACGTGAGGTTGCACGATGAGACGCGGCTGGGACCGAACCGCCCGACGATGCGGCTAGAATCATCGAGCCGAACGGGTGCCTCGTTCCGCTTCGCGGACGGGCGTTGGGTGTGGATCGTCGCCTTGTTCCCCGAGAGGGGGCAACGAGGCTCGTGGCCGCTACCGGATCGCGACGCCGGGAGCATCGTGGCTCACACGCCTGTTCAACCTGTTGTTCATGGAACCCGGCAGCCTCGTGATGGAGCGAAAGATGCTCCTGGGGATCAAGGCTCGAGCCGAGCGTCTGGCGCGATCCGACGCTGTGTTCCGGTTCCGGGGGGAGGGATCGAACCTCCATTCCAGGCTCCAAAGGCCCGTGTCCTGCCGTTAGACGACCCCGGAGGGAGCATCCATCGTACGTGGAGGGCCGCTCGTCGCGAACGAGCCGGGGACGGCGGCGCAGAGCGCATCCGCGTGCATCGGATGCCGCGCGAGCGCCACGACGCTCGGCCCGCTGCCGGTCATGACGGCGCCGAGCGCCCCCGCCGCGAGGAACGCCTCGATCGTCGCGGCGATCTCCGGATGCCGGGCGACGACCGGCGCCTGGAGGTCGTCGAAGAGCGCGCCGCCCAGGAGCTCAGCGTTGCCGGTCTCGAGCGCGGCCACCAGGGCGCCGGCGTCGGGCCCCGGTCCGCGGCGCGGCGTCCCACCAGGCGTAGGCGTCGGCGGCCCGCACCGCGAACGGGAAGGAGCGCACGACCCAGTGGGTCGTCATCGGCGTGGACCGGCACGACGCGGTCGCCGCGTCCCTCGGCGAACACCGGCCCGCCGAGCAGGAGCGCGGGCACGTCGGAGCCGACGGCCGCGGCGGCCTCCAGCAGGGCGTCCGGACCCAGCGCCGAGCCGTGGAGCTCGTCGAGCGCGAGGATCGTGGCGGCGGCGTCGGCGCTGCCGCCGCCGAGCCCGGCCGCGACGGGGATCCGCTTGTCCACCGTGATCCGCGCGCGCGGCGCCCCGACCCCCGCGGTGCCGGACCACGCATGCGCCGCGCGCGCCACCAGCGACTCGCCGCCGTGCGACGTCAGCTCGTCCGCGCGTTCGCCGGTCACGACGACCTCGAGCTCCTCGGCCGGCTCGACGGTGACCAGATCGTGGAGCTCGAGCGGCAGGATCACCGTCTCGACGTCGTGGTACCCGTCGTCGCGCCGCCCGAGGACCCGGAGGAACACGTTGAGCTTCGCGTGCGCCGTCCGCGTGATCACGCCGGCACCGCCGCGGCGATCCGGGCGAACGCCTCGAGCCCGAGCTCCTCGGGCCGGGCCGCCGGCGCGACGCCGCACGCCGCCAGGACCTCGTCCGCGGCCGCCGACCCCAGGCCCATCCGCCGGAGCGCGTTGCGCATCGTCTTGCGCCGTTGCGCGAACGCCTCGTCGACGACGCGCCAGAGGCGATCGGCGTCGACGTCGACCGGCGGCACCGCGCGCCGCTCGAGCCGCACGACCGACGAGCCGACCGCCGGCCGCGGCCAGAACACGGTCGGCGCGACGTGCCGGAGCACCGTCGCCTCGGCCGCGTAGGCGACGTGCAGGCTGACGGCGCCGAACGCGTCGTCGCCCGGGACGGCGGCGAGCCGCTCGCCCACCTCGCGCTGCACCATCACCACGAGCCGGCGGATCCGCGGCACGTCGCGGAGCACGTCGAGCACGAGCGGCGTCGCGATGTTGTACGGGAGGTTCGCGCACAGGACCCACCCGTCGTCGCCGGCGCCGAGAGCGTCCTCCCACACGAGCTTCATGGCGTCGGCGCGCAGGATCCGGACCTCCGGGCGTCCGCCCACCACGTCCTCGAGCGCGGCGACCGCCGCCGGATCGAGCTCGACCGCGAGCACCCGCGCGCCCGTGTCCGCGAGCGGCAGCGTCAGGGAGCCGAGCCCGGCGCCGATCTCGATCACGCGGTCACCCTCGCCCACCTCCGCCGCGCGGGCGATCCAGCGCGCGAGGTTCGGGTCGATCAGGAAGTGCTGACCGAGCGCCTTCGCCGGGTGCAGGCCGTGGTCCGCGGCGAGCCGCCGGACCGCGGCCGCGCCGAGACCGCGCTCACCAGCTGAGCGAGACGTCGAGGACGCCGTGGCCGAGCGGCTGGAGCCGGGCGAAGGCTTCGGGCGAGAGGTCGATGACACGCCCCGGCGCGAACGGTCCTCGGTCATCGATCACCACGGTAACGGAGCGCCCGGTCTCCAGGTCCGTGACGGTGACCCGCGTGCCGAACGGCAGCCACGGGTGCGCGGCGGTCAGCCCGCTCCACGGCGGGTCGTACCACGTGGCGAGGCCGCGCTGCGTCGTGGCGCCGGTGCTGGGCTCCGCGAGCGTGCCGTCGGACATCGCCATCGGTGCGGCGAGGACCTCCTCGGTGATCGGGGCTCGAAGGACGCTCCGCGACTGGACCACGCGCGAGGTGATCACGCCGTTCACCACCGTGACGCGCACGACCCGCTGCGCGAGCCCCGGCGCCCCGCGGCGCACGACCGAGGCCGAGCCGGGCGCGAGGCGGCTGGAGTACCGCGTATGGACGGCGAACGGGATCGACTCGATCCATCGCCGCGCGAAGACCTCCCGGCTGTCGAAACGGACCGACGAGCCGGGGAGGAGGGGGGTGCTGGGTGGTGGCGCGACGCGGTCGTCAGCGTCGGGTTGGATCCCCATGGCCGAGAGGAGCGCCCCGACCGTTCCCGCGTTCGTTGAGACGTCGTGCACCTTCCCCGACACGACGGCTCGGACCGAGACGACCGAGGGACCGACGCCGGCCGCGTTGGCCGTCGCCTGACCGGGAGCGGGAACCGTCTTCCCGAACGGTGCCGCTCCGGGTTGCTCCACCACCCAGACCCCCACACCTTGAGGGCCGACCGCCGCTCGGAACGCGTCCGCCGGCATCCCCGGCGGCGCGCTCACCATGACGGTCATCCCGTCCGCCAGGGCGGTCCCCGGCGGCGGTACCACCTGCAGCCCCACGGACATCGGAACGCCCTGGGACCGCAGCAATCCTTCGACGTTCGACGAGGTGGTCCGGATCGACTCCGGCGTCCCACCGACGACGAGCGTCACGTCCTTGTGCCATGCGAACGACAGCGCGGAGCCGGCCAGCATGATCCCGACCACGAGCACGCTCGCTTGCGCAGCGCGGCGGATGCGCAAACGCCGCACGCGTGTCGCACGAACCATCCACGTTCCGATCGATCAGGGATGGCCTCAGGGGGAAGCGGCACGGTATTGAGCCGGGCCTGACGGAAGCCTTCCGTCGCATGGGAGCCAACCCTACCGAACCCTCAACCCTCACTGCAACCTTGAGAGCGAACGTACGTTCGTGGGTCATCGGAGGCCCGGGAACGCGGTGTGCGCGTTGTTCGCGGTGCTCTTCACGATCGTTTCGAGCGGTTCTTCGCGCACGCGCGCGATCGCATCGAGCGTGTGCAGCACGTTGCCGGGCGCGTTGTCGCGACCGCGAAGCGCCTGCGGCGCGAGGAACGGCGAGTCGGTCTCCACCAGGAGTCGATCGATCGGAACCTCGGCCGCCGCGCGGCGCAGATGCTCGTTCTTCGGATACGTGACGTTGCCGGCGAACGACAGCCAGTAGCCGCGTTCGACGCACTCGCGCGCGATCCGTGTGTCGCCGCTGAAGCAATGGATCACCACGCGCTCCGCCGACGCGTCGGCGAGGACGTCGAGGACGTCCTCCCAGGCGTCGCGGACGTGGACCACCATCGGCTTGCCGGATTCGTTCGACAGGGAGACGTGCGCCCGGAGCGTCCGGATCTGATCCTCCCGCGGCGAGCGCATCCGGAACCAGTCCAGACCGCACTCCCCCACGGCGATCACCCGCGGATCGTGCAGCAGCTCCTCGACGCCCGCGGAGACCGTGCCGGTGAACGTCGCCGCGTCGTGAGGGTGGACGCCGGCCGTCGCGAACACACCCTCGATCGAATCGGCGATCTCGAGCGAGCGGCGGCTGGTTTCCACATCCACACCGACGCAGATCAGCCGATCGACGCCGGCGGCCTTCGCGGTCTCGACCGCCACTGCAGGTTCCACCTCCATCAGGAACAGGTGGCAGTGGGTGTCCACCGCCCCCGACTGCACCGGCAGTTCAGGGTTCTTCTCGCCCATCGGGCGCCGACGATACCCGGTCTCAACTTCCGGTGAACAGGGGGAGCTTCACGTGAAACATGAAGCCGGGAACCGTCAGGCCCCAGTGAAGGAACGAGCGAAGGACGTGGGCGGCTTCGTACGCGCCGCTACTCGGTCTCGAGACGGGGGAAGAGGGACTCGCCCTTGATGGTTCGCGTGCCCGGCGCCAGGCCGCCCCACGCCAGATCCGCGGGCACACGCCGGTTTTCCACATCGCCACCGATCCCGAGTTGATCCCACAGCCGCTGTGCGGCGCTCGGCATGATCGGTTGGATCAGGATCGCGAGGATGCGCAGGACTTCGGCCGACGCGTAGAGGATCCCGGCCAACTCCTCACGGCGCTCCGGGTCCTTCGCGAGCTTCCACGGCTCCTTCTCCACCAGGTACCGGTTCGCCCGCGCCACGACGTCCCAGACGTCGCCCACGCCGGCGGTCAGCCGGACCTCGAGCATGTGCTCGTCGAAGCTGCGGCCCGCCTCCTCGACCACGGCGGGCAGATCCGAGGCGGTGTCGCGCCAGCATCTCCGTATCTGGGCCCGGCTCGGGCACGAGCCCGTCGAAGTACGAGGCCAGCATGGCGAGCACGCGCGAGGCCAGGTTCCCCAGGCCGTTGGCCAGCTCGGCGTTGTGGCGGTCGACCATCGCCTCCCAGGAGAAGTTCCCGTCCTGGCCGTACTGGATCTCGCGCATGAAGAACCACCGGTACGAGTCCACGCCGAAGTGATCGATCAGCTCGAACGGATGGATGCCGGTGAGGTTCGTCTTCGACATCTTCTTGCCGCCGACCGTGAGGTACCCGTGCGCCCAGACCTGCATCGGCGGCTCGACGCCGGCGGCCATCAGCATCGCCGGCCAGTAGATCGCGTGCTGCCGCAGGATGTCCTTGCCGATCGAGTGGATGTTCGCGGGCCACAGCCGAGCGAACCGGTCGGGGTCGTCCGCGTAGCCCGCCGCGGTGATGTAGTTCGTGAGCGCGTCGAACCACACGTAGTTCACGTGGGTTTCGTCCCAAGGCAACGGGACGCCCCAGTCGAACGTCGTCCTGCTGATCGAGAAATCCTGAAGGCCGCCGCGGATCAGCGAGAGGACCTCGTTGCGCCGCGTCTCCGGTTCCACCGCCGACGGGTGCTCCGCGTAGTGGGCCAGCAGTCGCTCCCCGTAGGCGGACAGCCGGAAGAAGTAGTTGTCCTCCCGGAAGAACTCGACCGGTCGCTCGTGGATCGGACAGAGCTCCCCCGGGAGCAGATCCGACTCCGTGTAGTACAGCTCGCACGAGACGCAGTACAGGCCCTCGTAGTGCCCGAGGTAGATGTCGTCCCGGCCGTTGTCCTTGACGGCGAGGAGGATCTTCCGGACCGCCTCCTGGTGGCGGGGCTCGGTCGTCCGGATGTAGTCGTCGTAGGCGATGTCGAGGCGCGCCCAGACCTCCCGCCAGCGCGGCTCCATCGCGTCGACCCACGCCTGCGGCGTCATCCCGGCCGCCTCGGCGGCCCGCTGGAGCTTCAGCCCGTGCTCGTCGGTGCCGGTGAGGTGGAAGACCTCCTCGCCGCGCAGCCGGTGGTACCGAGCGATGAAGTCGGTGGCCACGGCGTTGTAGGCGTGCCCGATGTGGGGCACGTCGTTGGGGTAGTAGATCGGCGTCGTGATGTAGAAGACGTCGCGGCCCATGGTCGGGACATGCTACCGGCGCTCGAACGAACGGCTTCGCCGAGCCACGGGTGATGAACCACGAGCACGGTGCGGGACGGCCGGAACGGTGAAGGCCCGACCCTCAGGGCGCCACGTTCACGTGGGCCAGGCAGCCCTGATCGTGACCGAGGAGCTCGAGACCCTCGAGGTCGCCCGGCCCCCAGTCATCCATCTGATACGGGACCGTGTCCTTGGCGACGTCGATCGAGAACATCAGCTCGTTCGGCTCCGCCACGTGGCCGAGTCCCATGACGTGGCCGAACTCGTGCTGGAGCACTAACGGCTCCGAGTACCGCCCGGAGGGTTCGAACTGTCCGCCGGCGTCGACGACCACGATCCCGCTCGTCCATTGCTCGCTGGTCTTCGCGTCGTTCCCGGGGACGACGCGCGTGAACGCCAGCACGCCCTGTTCGTGGACGATCGCCTGGAACCGCGGATGCGGGAGCCACGAGACGAGGACCGGATCGTAGATGTCGTGCCCGATGTCCGAGTAGTACAGGTCGGCCGCCTGTTGGCTCGCCGTGCGGCTCGTCGTCCCGTCGAACTGGAACGGGACGCCCGTCGCCGCGGTGACGCGCGCGGTCACGGCGGCGACTTCGGCCACCGCGCCGGCCGGCGCGTTCGCGGTGTTCACCTGATACTGGATCGGTTCGCACGGGTTCCACCGGAACGGCTCGTTGGGCTGGTACAGGCGCATCTGCAGGAACGCGTACGCGCCGTGCGGGTGGGCGTTGGACGCCGCGATCGCGATCGCCACCGGAGCGGCGATCGACCAGCACGACGAGGCCGGCGACGAGGCGGCGGCGGCCAGCGCTCCACCCCCGCCGGGGCGGCTGCGGGGCGACGTCCGGCCGCGGCGGCACGGGAGGCAGGCCGAAGCCGGCCGGGGTGAGGTCGGGTCGGACGGGGGAAGACATCATCCGTACCTATCGGTCCCCCACGAGCGCCCTGTACAGATCGTTCGCCGGCACGCGACGCCGTTCGGCGACGGCGCGGGCCGCCTCCCGCTTGCGCATGCCGTCGTCCACGAGCGCCCGCGCCTCGGTGATCGACGCGGTGAGATCGCCCGGCGCGTCCCCTCGGTCGCCGTCCACGACGACGACCACCTCGCCCTTGAGCGAAGCGCCGCCGATCGCCGCGAGGACCTCCGAGACGCGCCCGCGCAGCACGGCCTCGTGGAGCTTCGTCAGCTCCCGACAGACCGCGACGCGGCGGTCGCCGAGGGTCACGAGCACGTCGCGCAGCAGCGTCGCGACGCGCAGCGGTGATTCGTAGAACACGAGCGTCCGCGGATCGTTCCGCAGCGACTCCAGCCGCTTCATCCGGTCGCCGGCCTTCTTCGGCGCGAACCCCTCGAACGCGAAGCGCTCCATCGGCAGGCCGCTCACGACGAGCGCGGCGACGAGCGCCGAGGGGCCGGGCACCACCTGCACCTCGATCCCCTCCGCGATGCACGCGGCCACCAGCCGGTAGCCGGGATCGGACACGAGCGGCATCCCGCCGTCGGACACGAGCGCGACCGAGGCCCCCTCGCGCAGGCGCTCGAGGAGTCTCCGGCGTCCGCTCGCGCTCGTTCCCGTCGAACAGCGACACGAGCTTCGCCTTGATCCCGAAGCCCTGGAGGAGCCGCCCCGTCCGCCGCGTGTCCTCCGCGGCGACGAGGTCCACCGACCCCAGCGTCTCCCGCGCGCGCGGCGAGGCGTCCCCGAGGTTCCCGATCGGCGTTCCGACGACGAAGAGCGCACCCGCCATACCGTCGATGGTCCCATGCGGACGCGGAAGCGAGGCGCCGGATGCGAGGGCCGGTAGGCTCCCGCGGTGGCCGCGCACAAGGACTACTCGGCGACGCCGCTGTGGCGGAAGCTCGGCATCGCCGCCGGCGCCCGCGTCCACCTCGCGGATCCGCCCGAGGGGTTCGACGAGGCTCTGGAGGCGCTCGCGCCGGTCCCCGACGGCGTGACGTTCCTGGCGCGGCCCGCGAAGGATCTCGACGTGATCGTCGTCGGCGCCACACGGCGAACCGATCTCGAGCGCCGGTTCCCGACGCTCGTCGCGTCGCTCGCGCCGGCCGGCAGGCTCTGGGTCGCCTGGCCGAAGAAGGCGGCGGCGGTGCAGACCGACGTCGACTTCGCCGCGGTGCACGAGCTCGGCCTGGCCGCCGGCCTCGTCGACAACAAGAGCGCCTCGATCACGGCGGACTTCCAGGGCCTCCAGTTCGTCGTCCGGCTGGCCGACCGACCCCGGGTACGCTGAGCCCGTGTCGATGCTCGCGCGGCTGAACCGGCCGATCGTCGCGATCATCGCCGTCACGGCGCTCGCGGGGTTCCTGCGGTTCTTCCACCTGCAGCACCCGCCGGAGTTCGTCTTCGACGAGGTCTATTACCCGAAGGCCGCGTGCATCCTCGTCGGCTGGTCCAACGACGTGTGCCACATCGACTCCGGCGACGAGAAGTACTGGCGGACGAACAAGTGGGACGTCGGGTCGTGGGTGCATCCGCCGCTCGGCAAGTGGCAGATCGCGATGGGGATCAAGGCCTTCGGGATGAACCCCTTCGGCTGGCGGGTGACCTCCGCGCTCGCCGGGACGCTGGTCGTCACGCTGACCGCGGTCCTGGCGCAGCTGCTGTTCGGCTCGGCGCTGTGGACGTTCGTGGCGGGGTCGCTCATCGCGGTCGAGGACCTCAACATCGTGATGTCCCGGACGGCGCTCCTGGACGTCCACCTGGAGCTCTGGGTGATGGTCGGGTTCGTCGCGCTCGTGATGGACCGGCGATGGCTCGAGCGACGACAACCTCCCGATCCCGAACCCGACCTGCTCGAGGAGCCGCCGCCCGTCGCCCCCGTCTACTCACCGCTGTGGCGGCCGTGGCGCTTCGCCGCCGGCGCGGCGTTCGGCGCCGCCGCGGCGGTCAAGTGGAACGGCGCGATGGCGATCTTCGCGGCGATCGCGATCAGCTACATCTGGGAGGCCTCGCGGCGGCACCGCGGCGACCGGACCTGGGGCGCCGCGATCTGGCGGGCGTTCGCGCGGGAGTCGCTCGGCATCGTCCTGGCGTTCGTGCTCCTGCCGTTCGCCGTGTACATGATCACGTGGATCCCCTGGTTCCACCATTTCGGCTGGAGCTGGACGGCGTGGTGGCAGAACCTCACCGCGACGCTGAACTTCCACGAGCACGGCCTGAACTGGACCGCGCTCGATCCGAAGACCGGCCTGCAGACGCCGACGCACCCGTACTACGCCCGGCAATGGAAGTGGATCCTCGACCTGCGCCCGACGTCCTTCTATGTGAAGGACCTCGGCCCGGACATCGAACAGGTCCTCGCGATCGGCAACCCGATCGTCTTCTGGGCGAGCGTGTTCGCGATCCCCTACCTCGCGTTCGCGTGGCGGCGTCTGCGCGACTGGCGTGCGGGCTTCATCCTCGTGGCGTTCCTCGGCCAGTACCTGCCGTGGTTCGCGGTGGGGCGCCCCACCTTCTTCTTCTACGCGCTGCCGCTGACCCCGTTCATGATCCTGGCCGTCACGTACCTCGCCCGGCAGGCGTCCGACGCCACGATCGTCGTCCGGGACCCGGAGACCGGCACCGTGGCGATCAACCCGGAGACCGGCGAGCCGGCGATCTCGCGGGCGTACGTCTACCGGCCGTTCGTGTGGGTCTTCCTGCTGGCCGTGGTCATCGTGTTCTGGCTGGATTGGCCGATCCTGACCGCGGGGCGGATCACGGACATCCACTGGCGCGCGATCGTGTGGTTCAACACCTGGATCTGAGGGGCACGAACCGGCCCCGGAAACACGAAACCCCGGCGCGCGGGCCGGGGATCGGTCTTGGTTGAGGTACCTCGACCAAGAAGGATACCAGAGTCACGAGAAGCCGGGCAGGTGGCGCCGGAAGAGCAGGAAGCCGACGGCGGCCCCCGCATCCAGCAGGAAATGCGCCACGACGAACGGCCACGTCCGGCGCCACCGCAGGAACAGCACGCCGAACAGCAGGCCCATGAGGAAGTTGCCCGCGAAGCCGCCCCACCCCTGGTACAGGTGGTAGCCGCCGCGGAGCAGGGCGCTGGCCAGGACGGCGGCCACCGGCGAGAACCCCATCTGGCGCAGGCGCGTCAGGAGGTAGGCCAGGACGATCACCTCTTCGAGGAGCGCCGCGCCCGCCGCGTTCATGAAGACCGCCGGGTAGGTCCACCAGTGGTCGGGCGGCGGCGCCGGGATCACGAACCGGTTCACGCCGAGGTGGACCGCCCCGAGGTAGATCGCGAGGCCCGCCGGCCGCCACCACGAGGAACAGCAGCGAGCCGGCGGCGAGGTCCCACCCGGGCCGGTCGCCGGCGAGGCCGATCGCCGCGACGCCCTCGCCGTCGCGACGGACGAGGTACACGACCAGGAACACCGGCGCGAGCCCGAACACGAACCCGAGGAACTGGTTCAGGAACCAGGGGTTCTGGTCGGCGGCGGCGACGACCGCGCCCTTCAGCGGCGCCTGGAACAGCGAGACGATCGCGTACGCGGCGCTCGCGAGCAGCGACAGCGCGAGCACCACGAGCACTTCCTCGGCGAGGGTCCGGCGGTCCGCGGGTGCCGGCGGCGTGGGAGCGAGCTGCATCGCGGCAAGCGTAGTGGCCATCGGGTACGGGTTCGCCCGGGGAGCCGCTAGGGTTCGCGTGCGATGAGCGCGCAGCGACGCCGACCTCGTGATCGTGGGCGCGGGCACCGTCGGCGGCTGGGCGTCGGTGTTCGCGCGCGAGGCGGGCCTGTCCGTGATCGTCCTCGAACGCGACCGCGTCGGGCAGGGCGCGTCGGGCCGCGCGGCCGGCATGGTGCGCGCGCAAGGAGGCACCCCGGACACGGTCCGGCTCGGCGCCTGGTCGATCGGCTTCTACGAAGGCCAGCGCGCGCGCTACCGGATCGACATCGACTCGGGCTTCGTCGGACGCGGGTACGTGATCCTCGCCGCGACGGCGCGCGAGGAGCGCGCGGCCCGGGAGCGGATCGCGATGCAGCGCGGCGTCGGGCTCGACGTCCGCTGGGTCGACGCCGCCGAGGTGCGGCGGTTGATCCCGGCGATGGGCGAGGTCGGCTACCGCGGCGGCTCGTACGTCGCGACGGACGGCTGGATCGATCCGCCGAGGAACGTCCGCGCGTACTCGCTCGCGATGCAGCGCGCCGGCGTGGAGCTGCGCGAGGGATCGCGCGTTCACCGGGCTGCGGACGCGCGCGGGCCGGCGGGGTCACCGCACGGTGACCGGCGTGCACACGACCGACGGCACGATCGCGACGTCACGCGTCCTGCTGACCGGCGGCCCGGCGATGCAGTCGGTCGCGGCCGCGGCCGGCGCACGCGCCTGGGTCGGGTACGCGCGGCACCAGGTCGCGGTGACCGAGGCCTCGCCGGATCTGTTCGGCGACACGACGGCGATGGCGTTCGACATCGGCGCCGGGATCTACTGGCGGCCCGAGGAGGGCGGCCTGCTCTGGGGCATGTCGAACCCGGAGGAGACCCCGGGTCCGGGCCGCGCGATCGACTGGGCGTACCTGCGGCGGATGGAGCGACGCCTGCATCGCCTGCTGCCGGTCACGCGCGACCTCGGCCTCAAGAAGGTGTGGGCGGCGACGATCGAGTACACGCCCGACCACTTCCCGCTCACCGGCCCCCTCGTGCTTCGGGACGGGACCGAGGTCGACGGCGCGTCGATCGCGAGCGCCTGCGGGCACGGCATGATGTGGGGCCCGGCGGTGTCGCGCATCGCGGTCGACCTGGCGCTCGGTGGGTCCACCGACGTCGTCGAGCGCGTCGAGGACTTCCGCATGGATCGGTTCGACGACGAGGGGAACCCGCCGTTCGTCGACCCCGTCGCGCTGCCGTTCCCCGTCCAGGTGGACGAGGCGTAGCGCGCGCGACTCAGCCGAGCGCGACGTCGACGAGGATCAGCTCGGAGGTCTCGGCGGCGACGATCGCGATGCCGTCCGGTTCGTCGGTGATCTGCGCGGCCGAGCCGGTGACCATGCGCGCGCCGTCGACCTCGACGTCGCCCTCGATCACGTAGAGATAGGCGCCGCGGCCGGGAGGGAGCGGATGTTCGACGCGCGCGCCGGCGTTCAGGTGCGACACGAACACGTGCGCGTCCTGGTGGACCAGCACCGCGTCGCCGCCGTCGCCGCTGATCACGCGCAGCAGACGGTCGGTCCGATCCTGCTCGGTGAAGACCTTCTGTTCCACCCCGGGCGCGAGGCCCCGCTCGGCGGGCAGGATCCAGATCTGGATGAACCGCATCGGCTCGGTCTCCGACGCGTTCTGCTCCGAGTGCCACGCGCCGCTGCCGAGCGTCATCCGCTGCACCGAGCCGGCAGGCAGCGGGCCCGGCGCGCCGCCGACGTCGTCCTGGTGACGGAACGAGCCCTCGACGACGTAGGTGAGTCCCTCGATGTCGCGGTGCGGGTGCAGCGGCCAGATCGCGCCGGGGATCAGCCGGTCGTCGTTGAACACCCGCATCGTGCCGAACGACGTGTACTCGGGATCGGAGTACGAGTCGAACGAGTAGTGCCAGCGCGCGCGGAACCAGCCGCCCTCCACGTCGGAGATCTGGTCGTCGGTGCGGACCTTGACCGGCATGTCGCCAGAGTCGCAGGACTAGAGCTGCAGGACCGGGCAGGTGAGCGTGCGCGTGATCCCGTCGAGCGCCTGGATCGGCATCACGGTCCCCTTCGCGAGCAGGTCGAGGTCCTCCGCCTCGGCCTTGGCGACGACGTCGTAGGGACCGGTCACCGGGTCGACCGTCACGACGCCGGCGATGTCGCCGATCTGCGTCGTGACCTGGCCGGCCTTGCCGACCTCCGTCTGGATCAAGATGTAGGCGCTGACCATCGTCGGTGCCTCCTCTCGACGCCGCGTTCCGCCGTCCCGCGGGGGACCATCGTCGAGAGGGGTCGGGGTTTCCGCAAACCCGCAGGTCGCACCGTCGCTACGCCGTCGCGGCGTCACGGTCGCGGATGCCGGCGAGCCCGCCTCGACGAGCGCGTCGTCGCCCGTCGTCGAGCCCGTGCACCACATCGTGGAACGGCATCAACACGAACCGGAACGCGGCGCGCGCGCGGAACGACGCATCCGGCGCGCCGCCGTACGCGGCGAGCACGCGCTCCCCGTCGGCCGGGCGCGCGTGCAGCATCCAGGCCAGGTCGGCGGCGGGATCGCCGATCGCCAGCTCCTCCCAGTCCAGCACGCCGACCAGATCGCCGTCGGGCGACACGAGGATGTGCTCGGGACCGATGTCGCCGTGCGTCAGGCACGGCGCGTACCGGCGCGTCGCGTCGTCGGCGAGGAACGCGTCCATCCGCGCCCCGAGCCGCCGCGCCGTTGCGGGGTCGAGGAGCGGAAGGACCCGCTCGCGCAGCGACGCGAGCTCCTCGTCGAACAGGTCGGAGACGGTCGCCGCGCTCATCCCTCGGAGCCCGAGGATCTCCGGCGCGACGACGTGCAGGTCGTACAGGAAGCGGCCGAGCCGTTCGGGCCAGGCGCCGTCGGACGCGGCGCCGAGCGGCGCGCCCTCGAGCTTCCGGTAGCCCATCACCACGGGCTCCTCCGACACCAGCGTGGGGACCGGCACCGCCGCGGAGAGCTCGCGCGCGAGCTCGGGCAACAGACGCATCTGCGCGCGCAGCCGGTCGGCCGCGTACGCCGAACGCGGGAGCTGCACGATCGTGTCGCCGTTCACCTCGTACGTGAAGACCGTCCACCCGTCGCCGATCGGTTCGAACGACGCGACCCGCGAGCGTGGGGAAGACGCGCTCGACGAGCGCCCGATGCTCGGCGACGAGCGCGCCGCTCACACGCTCTGCGCTTCGGTGGTGTCGGCCTCGGGTTCCTCCAGCGACGGCACCGCGAGCGCGAACCACGCGACGATCGCGCCGGCGACCGCGAGGAGGAACGCCCCGAGGTACAGCCGGGGCGCACCGAGCCGCTGGTAGACGAGACCGCCGAGGCCCGCGCCGAGGATCGGCCCGAGCCCGAACCACACCATCTGGCTGATCGAGTTCCCGGTGGAGTAGAGCGACGGCGGCACCAGCCGGCCGACGATCACCACGCTCGTGGTGAACAGCAGGCTGAACCCGACGCCCTCCAGGACGGTGATCAACGACAGGAGCGTCGGGTTCGACACCGCGCCCCACAGCAGGAACGCGGTCCCGTACACGAGGCAGCCGGCGACGTACACCGTGCGCAGTCCGAGGCGCCGTTGGAGCCGGGGTGAGCTCCGCATCGTGGGCACCTCGATCAGCCCGCCGAGCGCGGCGCCGAGGCCGATCAGCAGCGGGCCACCGCCGGCGTCCTCGATGCGCGGGCCGATGAAGTACCAGGCGGCGTTGAAGCCGGTCCAGACCAGCAACGCGGCGGCGAGGAACCCCCACAGGCGCGGCGCGGCGCGGAACACCGCGCCGACGGCGCCGAGCCGTCCGTGATCCTCCAGGACCTGCGGACGGTCGCGTTCGAGGGTCACGGTCCAGGCGAGCACCAGCAGCATCGTGATCGCGCAGATCGGCATCGCCCAGCGGATGCCGGCGTGCTGGAGCAGCGCGCCGAACAGGAGGCATCCGGCGGCGTACGTCATGCTCTCCCACCCGCGGATCCGTCCGTACTCCGACATCCGATCGCGACCGAGATGCTCGAGCACGATCGCGTCGAGGTTCGGCCCCTGCGCCACGAAGAACACGGAGTGCACGGCCATCACGACGACGACCGCGGTGAGGCCGGTCACGGCGTTCATCACGCCGGCCGCCACGGCCGCGCCGATCAGCCCGATCTGCAGCACGCTCAGGCGGCCGAGCCGCGTGTCCGCGACGTGCCCCCAGACCGGGTTCGTCAGCATCCGCGCCGCGGCCGCGATCGCCAGCACGAGCCCGATCTCGCCCTCGTCCAGATGCTGGAAGTCGCGCAGGTACAGGGCCAGGAACGGGAAGAAGATCGCGACCGCGAACCCGTAGAGCAGGAACATCCCTTGCAGCGCGGTGGCGACGGGCGGGCGGCGCATCCCCTCACGCTCCCAGTGCCCGCAGGGCGAGTCAACCAGCTGCGGCGGCGTCGAAGACGCCGGCGCAGCGACGGTAGGCCGCCGCGATCGCGGCGACGGCGTCGCCGCGATCGCCCCCCTCGGTCCACCGGCGCAGCGGCTCCCACCAGATCGAGCGGCCGATCGCGAACCCGATGTACCCCTCGACGCCGGCGGCCGCGCGCAGCCAGCGATCCACGGCCTCGGCGTCGGCGCCGCGGCCGAGCACCAGGCACGGCGCGCCGGCGACGCGCGCGACGGCCTCGCAGTCCTGCCGTTGGTCGAGCCCCTCGAGCTTCCACAGGTCGGGATGGATGCCGTCGGCGCGCAGCTCCTCGATCGCGTCGACCATGAGCGTGGGCCGGGCGACGAGGTCGTACGCGGGCCCTTCCTGCGACGGCTCCGGCGGCACCAGCAGCTCCAGGAGCGTGGCGCGCCCGGTCGCGAGGCAGTGGTCGAGGAACGCGTGCAACGTGGCCCGCTGGCGCGCGTTCATCGCCCGGTCGCCGGCCGGGTTGTAGCGCACCAGGACCTTCGCCCATGTCGGATGCAGGCGGTCCAGGCGCGCCTGCCAGTCCTCGTGCTCGAACGCGAGCTCCGCGCGGCCGCTCGCCTCGACGGGCACCGCGACCGGGATGCCGGCCGCGTGCGCGGCGGCGATCACGTCGGCGCCGTACGTCGCGTCGACCAGGGCCGCCGGCTCCCCGGCGAACCCGCCGCCCATGCCGCGGACGAGCCCGTCCCAGATCACGCGCTTCGCCTCACGCGCCCGTCGCACGTCGTCATCGGACGGCTCGCCCTCGACGCCGAAGAACGCCGTCATCAGCGACCGGCGGTGGTCGAACGCGAGCATGCACAGCGAACCGGGCATCGGGCGGATGCTACCCAGCCGGCCCTAGACTCCGCCCCGTGATCAAGATCGCGATCATCGGCGCGGGCAGCGTGGAGTTCACGCGGAACATCCTGACCGACCTCTGCTCCACCGAGGAGCTGCGCGGCTCGGTCCACGTCGCCCTGCACGACATCGACCCCGAACGGCTCGCGTACGCCGAGCGCGCGGCGGCCCAGGTCGTCGAGCGCCTCGGCGCCGGCCAGACGATCACCGCGCACGCGGACCGCCGCGAGGCGTTCGACGGCGCGAACTACCTGATCAACGAGATCCAGGTGGGCGGCTACGCCGCGACGGTCACCGACTTCGACATCCCGAAGCGCTACGGCCTGCGGCAGACGATCGCCGACACGATCGGCATCGGCGGCATCATGCGCGGCCTCCGGACGATCCCCGTGATGATCGAGATGGGCGACGAGATGGCCGAGCTCTGCCCCGACGGACTGCTGCTGAACTACACGAACCCGATGGCGATGGTGCCCTGGGGGATCTGGGCCGGCTCGCGCTGGCCGGCCGCCCGCACGATCGGCGTGTGCCACAGCGTGCGCGACACGCACACGTTCCTGGCCGAGACGGTCGGCGTGCCCGAGGAGCGGATCGCGTTCCGCACCGCCGGCTTCAACCACCAGTGCTTCGTCTACGGGTTCGCCGACCGCGAGACCGGCGAGGACCTGTACCCGCGCCTGCGGAAGGATCGTCGAGGACGATCCCGACGGCCTGGGACGGCGCGTGCGCGTCGAGCTCTTCCGGCGCTTCGGCTACTTCCCCACCGAGTCCTCCGAGCACAGCGCCGAGTACGTGCCGTGGTTCCTGCACCACGACGACGAGGTCGCGTGGTTCCGCTCCGAGATCGACGAGTACGTCCGGCGCAGCGACGAGAACCTCCGCGAGTGGGAGGAGCTGAAGGCGCAGCTCGACGCCGGCGAAGGCCGATCGAGTTCGAGCGCAACGACGAGCTGGCGTCGCAGTTCGTGTTCGCGCTGGAGACCGGCACGCCGATGGAGCTCTACGGCAACGTCCGCAACGACGCGCTGATCGACGGGCTTCCCGACGACGCGTGCGTCGAGGTCCCGTGCGTCGTGGCCGACGGCGCGGTCCAGCCCCAGCGGATCGGCGCGATCCCGCCGCAGTGCCTCGCGCTGAACCGCACGTTCCTGAACGTCGTCGAGCTGACGGTCCGCGCGGTCCTCGAGGGCTCGCGCGACCTCGTGCACCAGGCCGCGCTCCTGGACCCGAACACCGCCGCGACGCTCACGACCCGGCAGATCGCCGCGATGGTCGACGACCTGCTCGACCGCGCACGGCGAGCTGATCCCCGAGGCGATCCGGCGGGGCTGATGCGCGCGCTCGTCAAGCACGCCGACGAGGTCGGCCTCCGTCTGGAGGAGGTGCCGGAGCCCGAGGTCGGCATCAACGACGTCGCGATCCACGTCGAGCGCGCCGGCATCTGCGGCACCGACGTCCACATCTGGGAGTGGAACGCGTGGGCGCGCTCGGCCGTGACGCCGCCGCTCGTGGTCGGCCACGAGTTCGTCGGGCGGATCGCGGCGGTCGGCTCGAACGTCACGGACTTCCACCCCGGCGACCGCGTGAGCGGCGAGGGCCACGTGGTCTGCGGCCGGTGCCGGCACTGCCTGGCCGGCCGCCGCCACCTGTGCGCGAACAGCCGCGGCGTCGGCGTGCAGCGGCCCGGCGCGTTCGCCGACACGATCGTGCTGCCGGTGACGAACGTCTGGAAGCACGCGGACGACGTCGATCCGGAGGTCGCCGCGATCTTCGATCCGTTCGGCAACGCGGTGCACACCGCGCTGTCCACCGAGGTGCTCGGCGAGGACATCCTGATCACGGGCGCCGGGCCGATCGGCTGCATGGCGGCGGCCGTCGTGCGGCACGCCGGCGCACGGTTCGTGGTGGTCAGCGAGCCGAACCCGTACCGGCGCGCGCTGGCCGAGCGGATGGGCGCGACGGTGGTGATCGACCCGGCCGCGCGCGATCTGCACGACGTCGAGGCGGAGCTCGGCATGGTCGAGGGCTTCGACGTGGGCCTCGAGATGTCGGGGAACGCGTCCGCGCTGCGGTCGATGATCGACACGATGGCGCACGGCGGCAGGATCGCGATGCTCGGGATCCCGTCGGAGCCGATCGCGATCGACTGGAACAAGGTCGTGTTCGACATGCTGACGATCAAGGGGATCTACGGCCGGGAGATGTACGCGACCTGGTACCAGATGACCGTGATGCTGCAGTCCGGCCTGGACGTGAAGCCGGTGATCACGCACCGCTTCGGGGTGGACCGCTTCGAGGAGGCGTTCGCGGTCGCCGCCTCCGGCGAGAGCGGCAAGGTCCTGCTGGAGTGGGACGTCGGCGACTGACACGCACGACTCAGCGCAGCTGCTTCACCCACATCGTCATCTCTTCCACGAGGTGCACCCCCGGCCGGTCGGGATCCGACCAGCCGCCGAGGTAGACGCCCGAGCGCTCGAGGTAGCCGAGCGACCGGTACAGGGCACGAGCGGGCGCGGAGTCCGGCCCGGTGCCGGTGTCGAGCATGACGCCCGGCGCGCCTGCCTCGCGCGCTCGGTCCTCGAGGGCGAGCATCAGCGCGCGGCCGATCCCCTGGCGGCGGTACGGCTCCTCGACGACGAGGTAGTCGACGAGCGGGAGGCCCCGCGACTCGTCCAGCTCCTCGAGCCGAGGAGACCGCCGTAGCCCGCCGGCGTACCGTCGACCCACGCGACGAGCCACACCGCGTCTCCCCGCTCGTGGTCCTCGAGCCGGCGCCGGTGCGCGTCCGGCTCCTCGGACGTGATCCCGGCGATCACCGCGTCCAGGTCCTCGGCCCGGAACGGGCGGATCTCCAGGCCGCTCACGGCGAGAGCCCGGGGATGAGGCGGCGCGCGTTCCCACCGTAGAGCGCCGCGAGCACATCGGCAGGCAGGTCGAGGCCGTCGATCGTCCAGCGGCCCTGCGGCGGCACCGGCTCGGCCGCGTAGTCGAAGCACTCGTCGGCGGTCTCGAAGAACCGGCGGTGGATCTCGTAGGTCGCCGCCGCGACCGGCACGTCGTCGGTCCCGAACACGAACCGGTCGGCGTGCCGCACCAGCAGCGCCCGCGCCGCGCGCGGCACCCGGCCGAGCTCGGCGATCCGCGCGGCGACGTCCGCGAACGCGTTCGGATACGTGTCGAGGATCCGCCCGACCCACGCGAGGTCCTCGGCGCAGCCGAGCACGTGCGCACCGATGAACGTGACGTCGGACCGCCGCGCGATCAGCGCCTCCAGCTCGTCCAGCAGCAGCTCGAACGCCGGGAACCGCTCGCGGTCGCCGAACCACCAGTCCGGGTGCTCCAGGAGCTCTTCGACGCGCTCGTTCCACGCGTCCAGCGGATCGAAGAACGCCGCCGGATCGGCCGTGTGGATCGTGACCGGGATCGCCGCGGCCGCGCACGCGTCCCAGACCGGGTCGAGCCGCGGATCGTCGGGGCCGACCAGCCGGCCGTCGGGATCCCGCAGGTGCAGCCCGAGGTCCTTCCAGACCTTCAAGCCCCTTCGCGCCGCGCGCGGCCGCGTCCGCCACGTCGGCGCCGAGCGCGGCCCAATCCCCGTCCGCGAACCGCGACCGGTCCAGCTGCGCGAACGTCGCGAACCGACCCGGATGCGCCCGGTCGTAGCGGTCGAGGTTCGCCTCGAGCTCGTCGCCGGTCATGCCGTCGAGGTTGACCACGGCGGCGATGCCGAGCTCGTCCATCGTCGCGAGGAGACGGCCGACGTCCGGCGCCGCCCATCCGTCGGTCATCCAGCGGCCGAGATGCTGATGCGCGTCCACGAGCGGCGCAGGCGGCATCGGCGCCAGGTCCGTCCGGGCGGCCCGCACCGCCCGGCGCGGCACGAAGTCCCGCAGGCGCAGCTCGGCGAGATCGCCCACCTCAGACCGTCTCCACCGACACGCCGCGCCTGCCGGATCGCGCGCAGGGCGCGCGTGTCGGCGCCGCGATCGGTGATCAGCTCGTCCACGCGCTCGACCGGGCAGATCCGGGCGAACGCGACGAGCCCGATCTTCGAGGAGTCCGCCACGACGATCACGCGGCGCGCGCGCTCGATCAGGGCGAGGTTCGTGGCGGCCTCGACCTCGTGGTGGGTCGTGCAGCCGGAGACGGCGTCGATGCCGTCGACCCCGATGCAGGCCAGATCGAGGTTCAACACGGCGAGCGCCTGCTCGGCCGCGGGGCCGACCAGCTCGTAGGACTCGGGCCGGGCGACGCCGCCGGTCACGACCAACTTGAGGTTCGGGCGGATCGCGAGCTCGCTCGCGATGTTGAGCGCGTTCGTGACGACGGTGAGGTGCTCGCGGTCGACCAGCTCGCGCGCGACCTCGGTGCACGTCGTGCCGCCGGTCAGGCCGACCGCCATGCCGTCGGCCACGCGGGCCGCGACCGCGCGCGCGATCCGCCGCTTCTCCTCCTGGTGTCGCGCCGACTTGTAGCGGAGCGGCAACTCGTACAGGACGCCGTGCGAGACCGCCCCGCCGTGGGTCCGGGTGAGCAGGCGCTGCTCCTCGAGCCGCTCGAGGTCCCGGCGGATCGTGGCGGCGGAGACGTCGAGGCGGCCGGCGAGGTCGGCGACCTCGACCGTTCCGTCGGAGGAGATCTCCTCGAGGATCGCGGTGAGGCGGTCGGCCTGGTGCACGAGCGGAGCATAGCCGGGCGATGCGCGTTCTTGCACGTTCTGGGTTGACTCCGAACAGGAACGCGCACTAGCGTGCGGAGCGGTGTCCGACATCGCGGAGGAGATCGCGTCCCAGCCCTCGGTGTGGCACCGCGCCTCGGACATGGCCGCCGGATCGGGGTTGGCGCTCCCACAGCCGGGCGAGCGCGTGCTCGCGGTGGGCTGCGGCACCTCGTGGTTCGTATCCCAGGCCTACGCGGCGCTGCGCGAGGACGCCGGCGCCGGCGAGACCGACGCCGCCACCGCGACCGAGCTGCCGCCCGAGCGCACGTACGACCGCGCCGTCGTGATCAGCCGCAGCGGGACGACCACCGAGGTCATCGACGCGCTCGCCACCCTCCGCGATCGCGACGTCCCCACCACCGCCATCACCGCCGTGCTCGGCTCACCGGTCGCACAGCTGGCGCGCCGCTCGCTCGTCCTGGACTTCGCCGACGAGCGCTCGGTGGTGCAGACGCGGTTCGCGACCGGCGCGCTCGCGCTGCTCCGCGCGCACCTCGGCGAGGACCTCGACCGCGCGATCTCCGACGCCGGCGCGGCGCTCGCCGACCCGCTGCCCGTCGAGCCCTCGCGGTTCGATCATTTCGTCTTCCTGGGCCACCGGTGGACGGTCGGCCTCGCCCACGAGTCCGCGTTGAAGATGCGCGAGGCGGCGCAGGCGAACACCGAGTCCTATCCCGCGATGGAGTACCGCCACGGCCCGGTGAGCGTGGCCGGGCCGGGCTCGCTCGTGTGGATCCTGGGCACGCCCGATCCGACGATCGCCGACGACGTTCGCGCCACGGGCGCCACGGTCCTTGAGGCCACGTTCGACCCGATGGCCGAGTTGCTACGTATCCAACGGATGGCCGTCGCGCTCAGCGAAGCGCGCGGCCTTGACCCCGACCATCCGCGCCACCTGACCCGCTCGGTGGTGCTGCAGCAGGAGGGAACCGGATGAAACGCGCAACGATCCTGGTGGCCGTCGTGGCGCTCGCCGCGGCGGCGTGCAGTCACAACTCCGCGTCCGCGCCGAACTCCGCCGGGAGCCCGGTGCAGATCACCCTGTGGCACGGCTACGGCGACATCGGCCCCACGAACGGACTGGTGAACTACGAGCAGAAGTCGATCAACGACCTCGTGGACGCGTTCAACAAGACGCACCCGGGCGTCCACGTCGACGCGAAGTTCGTCGGGAGCAACGACAACGCGTACCAGAAGCTGACCGTGGCGCTGCAGGGCGGCGACCCGCCGGACATCACGTACCAGTACGGGACCTCGCTGGCCGCGCTCGCCGACGCCCCGGGCATCATCGACCTGACCGACACCGTGCAGGGCGACGGCTGGAACTGGAACGACTTCTTCCCCGGCGAGCGCGCCGCCGCGACCGTCGACGGCCACGTCTACGGCGTGCCGGCGCTCGTGGACAACCTCGCGATCGTCTACAACAAGGCCCTGTTCGATGCCGCCGGCCTCAGCTACCCGACGGCCGACTGGACGTGGAGCGACTTCGCGACCGCCGCGAAGGCGCTGACCAACCCCGCGACGAAGCAGTTCGGGGTCGCCTTCCCGGCCGACGCCAGCGAGGACACCGTGTGGCACTTCGACGCGATGCTCTGGGAGGGCGGCGGCGACATCCTGAACGCGGACAACACGCAGGCGGCGTTCAACTCACCCGCCGGCGTGCAGGCGCTCACGACGCTGCAGCAGATGGCCGTGACCGACCAGAGCATGTACGTCGACCAATCGAACACGAAGATCGACAACCGGTTCAACAGCGGGAACATCGGCATGGTGATCACCGGCCCGTGGGCGCTCTCGAGCTACCCCGACGTGCATTACGGCGTGCAGATCATGCCGTCGTTCCCGGGCGGCAACCACCAGTCGATCTCGGGGCCGGACATGTGGGTGATGTTCGACAACGGCGACGCGCGCAAGGCCGCGGCGCTCGAGTTCATGCAGTGGTTCACGGATGCGCAGCAGGTGAGGGCCGACTCGATGACCGATGGCCACCTGCCGACGCGGGCCAGCGTGGTCACGCCGACGTTCCTGAAGGCGTTCGGCAGGAAGTTCCCCGGTGAGGACGTGTTCGCGGAGAACCTGCAGAACGTGGCCAAGGCGCGCCCGACGTTGCAGACCTACGACCAGATCTCCCAGATCATGGGGCAGGCGATCGTGAAGGCCCTGCTCGGACAGGCCGACCCGAAACAGGCGCTCGACGACGCCGCGAACCAGGTGAACCAGGCCTTGGCCGGCGGCTAGGCTCGACGGCGATGGCCACCGCTGCGGCGTCCAGGTCCGACCTCCCGGCCGTCTGCGGCGTGCGGTCGGGTCGGACCACGTCGCGGGCTGGATGTTCGTCCTGCCGTCGGTCCTGCTGATCGTGCTCTTCGGGCTGATCCCGATCGTCTGGGGCTTCGTCCTGTCGCTGCAGAAGGCCGGGCTGATCTCGCCGAACCGCCCGTTCACCGGCCTGTCGAACTACCAGCACATCGCGAGCGATCCGCTGGCGCGGACGGCCGCGGTGAACGCCGCGTACTACACGTTCCTGTTCGTGCCGATCTCGATCGTGCTGGCGCTGTTCCTCGCGATCGCCCTGAACCAGAAGATCCGCCTGATCCGGTTCTATCGGCTGGCGGTGTTCATCCCGGTCGCCGTCTCCACGATCGCCACCGGGATCATGTTCCTGTGGCTGTTCGACAAGGAGTTCGGTCTGGCGAACTTCCTGTTCGGCAAGGTCGGCCTCGGGCCGTTCGGGTACTTCGACTCGCCGCAGGGCGCGATGCCGGCGCTCGTCGTGATGACGGTGTGGGGCTGGCTCGGGTTCGACACGATCGTGTACCTCGCGGCGCTGCAAGGCGTCCCGGCCGAGCTGATCGAGGCCGCGGCCGTCGACGGCGCCGGCCGCTGGTCGCAGTTCCGCAGCGTCGTGCTGCCGCTGCTCGGACCCGCCACGCTGCTGCTGGTGGTCTGGTCGACGATCAGCGCGCTCCAGCTGTTCGACGAGGTGTACTTCGTGACGCACGGCGGCCCGCTGAACCGGACGTTCGTGCCGGTCTTCTACATCTACCGGCTCGCGTTCACCAGCTCGTACGGGTTCTCGAAGGCCGGCTACGCGGCCGCGCTCGCCTACGTGCTGTTCCTGGTGATCCTCGCGCTGACGCTGATCCAGTTCTGGCTGGGCAACCGGGTGGTGCATTACTCCTCATGAGCATCGCGGTCACCGATCGGACGGCGCCGGGTGCGGTCGACACGCAGACCCTCCCGGGCGAGACCGGCATGGTCGAGCGCCCGCGAGCCCGGTGGCTGCCGTTCAGCCCCTGGCACCTGCTGCTGATGCCGGCGGCGATCGTGATGCTGATCCCGCTCGTGTGGATGATCGCGACGTCGCTCGAGACGATCGGGCAGACGCGGCACTTCCCACCGATCCTGTGGCCCGGGCAGTTCCAGTGGAGCAACTACACCGAGACCCTGCGGGCGGCGCCGTTCGCCCGGTGGTTCTGGAACACCACGGTCGTCACGACGGTGGTGGTCCTGTCGAACCTGCTGCTCTGCTCGCTGGCCGCATACGCGTTCGCGCGGATCCGGTTCCTGGGCAAGCAGGTCATCGTACTTCCTGCTGCTCGCGACCCTGATGGTGCCGCTCCAGGTGGTCCTGATCCCGACGTTCCTGATCGTGAAGCGGATGGGCCTGATCGATCACCTCGGCGCGCTGATCGTGCCGAACCTCGCGAACGTGTTCGGCATCTTCATGCTGACGCAGTTCTTCCGGACGCTGCCGATCGAGCTGGAGGAGGCGGCGCGGATCGACGGCGCCTCGCGCCTGAAGATCCTGTTCACGATCGTGCTGCCGCTGTCGATGCCGGCGCTCGCGACCCTCGCGGTGATCCAGTTCCTGTGGACCTGGAACGACTTCCTGTGGCCGCTCGTGACGATCATCAACAACACGAACGCGTTCACGCTCCAGCTCGGGCTGCAGAACTTCCAGGGTGCGCACGCGACCGACTGGAACCTGCTGATGGCCGGCAACGTGATGGCGACGCTGCCGATGCTGATCCTGTTCCTGGCCGCCCAGCGGTGGTTCGTCCGCGGCATCGCGACGCAGGGGCTGAAGGGCTGACATGGCCGGCGTCTCGTTCGACCACGTCACGAAGGTCTTCCCGGAGGGGACCGTCGCGGTCGACGACCTGTCGCTCGACGTCGCCGACGGCGAGTTCCTGATCCTGGTGGGGCCGAGCGGTTGCGGCAAGACGACGGCGCTGCGGATGGTGGCGGGCCTCGAGAAGATCAGCGCCGGCGACATCCGGGTGGGCGACGTGCGCATCAACGACGTGCCGCCGAAGGACCGCGACGTCGCGATGGTCTTCCAGAACTACGCCCTGTATCCGCACATGACGGTGGAGAAGAACCTCGCGTTCGGCCTCCGTCAGCGGCACATGCCGCGGCACGAAGGTCACGCTGCGCGTCAGCGGCGTCGCGGAGATGCTCGGCCTCCATGACCTCTTGCACCGCAGGCCGGGCCAGCTCTCCGGCGGCCAGCGTCAGCGCGTCGCGATGGGCCGCGCGCTCGTCCGCGAGCCGAAGGCGTTCCTGCTGGACGAGCCGCTGTCGAACCTGGACGCGAAGCTGCGCGTGCAGATGCGCGCCGAGCTGAAGCGGCTGCACCATCGCTTCGGCGTCACCACGATCTACGTCACGCACGATCAGGTCGAGGCGATGACGCTCGGCGATCGCATCGCCGTGATGACCGGCGGACGCCTGCAGCAGCTGGGGCCGCCGCAGGACGTCTACGACCACCCGACGAACGTGTTCGTCGCCGGGTTCATCGGGAGCCCGCCGATGAACCTGTTCGCCGCCGACGTGCGCGACGGCTCGGTGACGGCGGGCCAGCTGGCGTTCACGCGTGCCGGCGTGCCGAACGGCGCCACGATCGTCGGGGTGCGGCCGGAGGCGATGCGCGTGAACGGCGCGGCCGACGTCCACACGACGGTGCGCGTCGAGGTGGTCGAGCCGCTCGGCGACGACGTGATCGTCCACGGGACCGTCGACGCGCGCGCGGCCGAGAGCGGTGCCGAGGAGGAGGACGCGATGCTGTCTGGCGGACGCCGACACCGCGCGCGCCGCGGTGAGCATGCGCGTCGATCCGGCCACCGGCGTGCGCGTCGGCGACGAGGTGCCCGTCTCGATCGACCCGGCGAGGATCCACCTGTTCGACGCGACGACCGGCGACGCGATCCGCCGGCTCCTAGTCGGGCGCCGTCTCCCTGAGGGCCGCGAGCGCCTCTTCCATCGTCACCTGGCCGTCGACGCCGCCCGATGCGCGCGTCGACAGCGCCCCGCAGACGTTCGCGATCGCCAGCGCATGTTCCAGCGAGGCCTCGCCCAGCCACGCGGCCAGGAACCCCGCATCGAACGCGTCGCCCGCGCCGGTCGTGTCGAGCACCGTCGTGGTGACGGCGGGAGCCCGCACCATCGCGCCGGACCCGCCGGCGATCGCGCCGCGCGGGCCCTCCTTCACGACCACGAGGCCGGCCCGCATCGCCAGGCTCCGCACGGCCGCCTCGACGTCGGAGGTCCGCGCGATCCGCGTCGCCTCGATCGCGTTCGGCAGGAAGATGTCGGTCTTCGCCAGGACGTCGAGCAACCCGCCGTCCCACGCGTCGCTCGGATCCCAGTTCGGATCGATCGAGGTCGTGCCGCCGGCCTCGTGCACCCGGTCGAAGATCGCCGGGAGGTCGGGCCGGAGCGCCGTCTGGAGGAAGTACGAGCTCACGTGGACGTGTCGCGCCGAGGCGAGCAGCTCGGGATCGATCGCCGCGGCCGTCAGCGCGCCGATCGTCCCCGGCACGGTCAGCATGCCGCGGTCGTCCGGTTGCGACAGCACCACCGTCAGCCCCGTCGGCCGCTCCGGATCGGTGACCACGCCGCGGACGTCCACGCCCCGCTGGGTGAGTTCCTCGCGCAGGTAGCGGCCGAAGAGGTCGTCACCGACCACGCCGCAGATGCCGACCGTGAGGCCCAGGCGCGCTGCGCCGCAGGCGAGGATCGCGCCCGACCCGCCCACCGTGAGGTGCGCCTCGTCGAGGAGCCGCTCGGCCTGGCCGAACGCCGGCGCGACGTTCTCCCCGCGGAGCACGAGATCGGGATTCACATCGCCGAGCACGAGCACGTCGAGGCTGCCGGGCATCGGCGCAGCCTACCGTTCCCGGAGATGCCCCGATCCCTGAGCTAGGGTTGCGGCGTGGGCATCACCATCTTCCTCGTCATCGCCGTCGTGGTCGTGGCGCTCGTGTTCGCGCAGCGGCTGAACGCGCGACGCCTGCTGCGCGACGAGCAGCGGTCGACGACAGGCCCGCCGGCGCCATCACCGAGCCCGAGCTCGCCCGCCGGCTCATCGGACGAGATCACGGCTCGGATCGAGGACGAGGTCGAGCGGATGGGGATCACCGTGGCCCCCGAGGAGATCAAGCGGATCGCCGAGCAGATCCGAGCGGCGAAGGCGAGCGGCGAAGGACCCGACGAGGAGCCGGAGCATGTCCTCGACGGCGCCGCGGCGTCGCCGGGAGCCGTCGTGCAGGCACGAGCCGTTGTCGTGTCGGTCCGGGGCGGCACGGTCCCGGTCGAGTTGGACGTCGACGTGCCCGGTCAGGGGACGCATCGCATCACGGTGAACGTCGCGGTGCCGGAGGGCCGGTGGGGGTCACTCGCCGCCGGCACGTCACTCCCCGTGCGCGTCGATCCCGACGACCCGACCGCGGTGTCGGTCGACTGGAGCGGGACCGAGGAAGCACCCGAGCAGGACCGATCAGCCCAGTGATCGCTCCTGGGTGCGCCACACCCGTTCGCCCGCGACGACCTCGTCGGTCACGCGCAAGCCGAGGTTACGGGCGACGCCCTCCGATGCCTCGTGGCCGTCCCGGATCGACGCGGCGAACGTCCTGATCCCGTTCGTCGCGAGCCGGTCCATGACCGCGCGCGCGGCTTCGGTCGCGTATCCGCGGCGCTGACGCTCGACGCCGACGACCCAGGCCAACCAGGCCACCCGTCCGTGGATCGTTGCCGCGAGGTGGGCGACGGGGTCGCCACCGCTCGGTCCGCGCGATCCAGTTGAGCCAGCGTTCGTCGGCCTCGGACCCGGGACCACGGATCCACTCCTCGATCCGCGCTCGCACCGCCGCCACGCTCTCGGGTGGCGGCTCGTGCAGGGCCGCTCCGATCGCGGGGTCGCGCATGATCGCGAACAGGTCCTCGGCGTCGGCCGGCCTCATCGGCTGGAGCGACAGACGCTCGGTCTCGATCGGTTGGGAGAGGGCGTCCGTCATCGGCCGCGGCCGTTCCGTGCGTTCAGCCCTCTTTGACGAAGAACCACCAGATCGCATACGCGACCAGGCAGACGCCGAGGATCAGGAAGGCGAGGATGACGATCCCGCCGAACGACGCGATCACGACGGCCGGCCTGTCATCGGAGCCTCCCCATCTGGCACGCCCCGACGATACAGGAGTCGGCGACGTCGTTCCCGCTGGCTCGACCGGGTCGAGGGAGCGGACGCATCAGACCATCCGCACGTCGGCGCGTGCGGCCAACTCCTGTGCGCGCGCCGGATCCAGCCGACCGCCGCCCGGGATCTCCGCGTTCGCGGTCGCGGCACCCAACGCGATCGCGAGCGACGCATCCCAGTCCTCGCCCCGGTCGAGCCCGGTGACGAGACCCGCGAGGAACGCGTCGCCGCTGCCGACCGGGTAGCGACCGCGCACGTACAGCATCCCCTCGTAGAGCGTGCCGTCGGGCGCGGCGAGCACCACGCCCTCGGCGCCCCGCGTCACCACGCCGGCATGGCCGTCGCCGCCCGCCAATTGCCGCAGCTTGCGCGCCGCCGCCATCGATTCCTCCTGCCGAGCGGTCGGGACCCCGAGCAGCTCCCGCGCCTCGGTCGTGTTGACCTTCACCACGTCGGGATGCGCCTCGAGCGCGAGCCGGAGCCGTTCGCCGTCGCAGTCGACCGCCACCCGCACCCCGGCCTCGCGCGCCTCGGCGACGAGGTCGCGGTAGCCCTCGTCGGGCACGCCGCGCGGCAGCGAGCCGCTGATCGTGAGCCAGGCGCCGGGCGCGAACCGCGACGCCGCGGCATGCATCAGCTCGGCCCATGCCGCGGTCGGCACGATCGAGCCGTGCTCGTAGAACTCGGTGAGGCCGCCGGTCTCGCGGTCGGCGACCGACAGCGACGATCGGTTCTCGCCGTGGGTCCACACGAAGGAGCCGGCGACGCCTTCGGCGGCGAGCTGCTCCTCGAGCCAGGCGCCCGCGTGGCCGCGGAGGAGCGCGACGGCCGCCGCATCGGCGCCGAGCGCGCGGGCGGCGCGAACCACGTTCAGCCCCTTGCCGCCGGCGGTCTGCACGAACCCCGCCGGCCGGTGGATGTCGCCGCGCACCAGGCGTTCGATCTCGAAGAGGCGGTCGATCGACGGGTTCGCCGCGAGGCAGACGATCACCCGCCTACGATACCGGCATGCCGCCGCGCATCGAACTGATCGAGGGCGACCTCACCGAGCAGGACGTCGACGCGATCGTGAACGCGGCGAACAGCTCCCTGCTGGGCGGCGGCGGCGTGGACGGCGCGATCCACCGCCGCGGCGGGCCCGACGATCCTGGCCGCGTGCCGCGAGATCCGCCGGACCAGCCACCCCGACGGCCTGCCGGTCGGCGACGCGGTCGCCACGCCCGGCGGCGACCTGGCCGCGCGATGGGTCATCCACACGGTCGGCCCGGTCTATCGGCGGGAGCGTGACGCCGCGACGCTGCTCGCCCGGTGCCACCTCTCGTGCCTGCGCGTGGCCGACGAGCTTGGCGCCGAGACCGTCGCGTTCCCGGCGATCTCCACCGGCGCGTACGGGTACCCGATGGCCGAGGCGGCCCTGGTCGCGGTCGAGGCGGTGCAGGGAGCGGACACGCGGGTGCAGGAGGTTCGGTTCGCGTTGTTCGGGCGCGACGCGCTCCAGGCGTTCCGGCAGGCGCTTCACGGCAACTGAGCGCCGCTGGTATCTTGCAGGTGCAAATGGCGACCGACCTGACCAGCGTGAACGGCGTCCACGACCGCCTGGAGGAGATCCAGCTGGTCGATTGCCGCGAGCCCTACGAGTGGGAGGCGGGCCGCGTCGAGCGCGCGATCCACATCCCGCTGAACGCGGTGATGGCCGGCTCGATCGGCGACCTCGACCCTGCGAAGCCGGTCGCGGTGATCTGCCGCAGCGGCAACCGCTCCGAGCTGGCCACGATGATGCTGCAGGCCCGTGGGTTCGAGGCCTACAACGTCCAGGGCGGGATGGAAGCCTGGGCGGCCGCCGGCCTGCCCTTCAGCGCGCCCGACGGCGCCCCCGGCCGGGTCGCCTAGCTCCGTCACTCAGGCCCGCCAGCGCCGGTACACCGGATCGGGCTCGTACGTGGTGCCGACCGCCTCCTCCACCGAGCACGCGTAGGACCGCAGCGCGAACGTCGGCACGTACGGGACGGGCGCGGACGGCGGGATCGTCCTCGCCGATCTGCTCCATCCAGCCGCGCACCAGGAACTCCCCGCCGAGCCCCTCGTGATCGTCCGGATCCTGGGCCGAGTGCATCGCGTAGCGCGCGTCGCGCGCGAGCTCGGCGACCTTCGGGCTCGTCGCGCGGAACGACACGCAGAGCAACCCGGTCGCGAACCACGGCGAGACCGGATGCAGCCGCGGGCGAACCGTCGCGCATCAGCGTGGCGTGGAACACGACGTGGCCCTCGAACCGACGCCGCCCGTTCGCGGCCAGGTCGGGGTCGCCGCGTTCGAGCTCTGCCCAGGTCGCCATGGCCGACGTAGCCTACGGTCATGGCCGACCTCGACGCCGCACGCCGCGCGCTCGAAGACGGCGCTCGGCGCCGACGACGTCCTGACCGACCCGCTCGCGCTGCGGCTGTACGCGCGCGACGCCTCGATGGTCGAGGGTTCGGCCGGGCATCGTCGCGTTCCCGACCGTCGTCGAGCAGGTGGTCGCCGCGATGACGATCGCCGCCGAGCACGGCCTGGACGTCGTCCCGCGCGGCTCGGGCACCGGCCTCGCCGGGCGGCTCCACGCCGATCGGCGACGCGCTCGTGCTGGTCACCTCGAAGATGAAGCGGATCGTCGAGGTGCGCATCGAGGACCGCCTGGCATGGATCGAGCCAGGCGTGTTCAACCTCGACGTCTCGACGCATCTGCGGCCGACCGGCTTCACGTACGCGCCGGACCCCTCCAGCCAGCAGGTCTCCTCCATCGGGGGCAACGTGAACACGAACGCCGGCGGCCCGCACTGCCTCGCCTACGGCGTGACCAGCGCGCACGTCCTGGCGCTGGACGTGGTGCTGCCCGACGGGAGCCTCGAGCGGTTCGGCTCGGAAGGCCCCGCGGCGCCCGGCTACGACCTCCGCGGCTTCGTCGTCGGATCCGAAGGGACGCTCGGCGTCGTGGTGGGCATCTGCATCCGGCTCACGCCGGTCGCGCCGGCGGTTCGCACGATGCTGCTGGACTTCACGACGGTCGACGACTGCGCGCGCACCGTCTCCGCGATCGTCGCGAGCGGCGTCGTGCCGGCGGCGATGGAGATGATGGACCAAGGGCATCGTCCGCGCCGCCGAGGACTTCGCGCACGCGGGCTACCCCACCGACGCGGCCGCCGTCCTGCTGGTCGAGGTCGACGGGCTGGAGGCCGGCGTCGCCGCGCAGACGCGCGAGGTTGAGGCCGCGGCCACCGAGCACGGCGTTCGGACGATCCGTGTCGCGGCCGACGACGGAGAACGAGCGTTGCTCTGGAAAGGCCGCAAGTCCGCGTTCGGCGCGGTCGCGAAGATCGCGCCGCACTACCACCTGCACGACTGCGTCGTGCCGCGCACGCGCCTGGCGCAGATGCTCACCGGCGTCTACGCGATCGCACGCAAGCACGACCTGATCGTCACGAACGTCTTCCACGCCGGCGACGGCAACCTGCACCCGCTGTTCTCGTTCGACCGCAGCGTGCCGGGGACCCTCGAGCGCGTGCTGGCGGCCTCCGACGAGCTGGTGCGCCTGTGCGTCGACGCGGGCGGCGCGCTCTCCGGCGAACACGGCATCGGGCTGGAGAAGCGCGACTTCATGCCGCTCGTGTTCTCGAAGGACGACCTCGACGCGCAGGCGTGCCTGCGCTCGGCGTTCGATCCGGAGGGCCGGATGAACCCGCGCAAGGTGCTGCCCGACGGCGCGCGCTGCGGCGACTTCGCGGCGGCCGCCCTCGGCCGCGACGGCACGCTGCCGGAGGGCACGTGGATCTGATCCATCCGCACGACGCCGGCGCCGTGTGCGAGGCGCTGCGCGAGGCGAGCGCGGCGGGCACCCGGGTGCTGCCCGTCGGCGGGCGGCAGCACCTCGACAAGGGCAACCCGTTGCGAGGTCGACGCCGAGCTGTGGACGACGCTGCTGGACGGCATCGAGGCCTACGACCCCGCGGAGATGCTGGTCGTGGTGCGGGCCGGGACGCGCGTCGGCGACCTCCGCAGCGAGCTGGAGGCGAACGGCCAGGAGTGGCCGGTCGACGTGCCCGATGACGCCACGGTCGGCGGCGCGATCGCGGCCGGCGTCGCCACGCCTCGGCAGCTGCGCGTCGGGATGCTCCGCGACACCGTCGTCGAGATGGAGGTCGCCACCGGCGACGGCCGCCTGGTCAAGAGCGGCGCCCGCACCGTGAAGAACGTCACCGGCTTCGACGTCCACCGCCTCCTCACCGGCTCGCTCGGCACCCTCGGCGTGATCACGCAGGTCGCATTGAAGTTGCGTCCCCTCCCGAAACGACGGATGACCCTCGTCACGACGGAGGGCGGACTCGAACTCGCCACCCGCCTATTGAAAGAAGTTCCCTTACCCACTGCCGTGGTCGCCGAAGAACATCGCATCGTCCTTCGCCTGGAGGGCTGGCCCGAAGAGGTCGAAGAGCAGACGGCAGCCGCGAGGAAGATCGTCGCCTGCGAGGAGCTCGATGAGTTTCTCGTTCCCCGAGCCGATCTACCCCGACGCCCCGATCGTCGTTGAAGTTGCGGTGCCACCTTCCCGCCTCGCCGCCGCCGTCGAAGGACGAACCTCGTGGCGCGCCCTCATGGGGATCGGCCTGGCGTGGGTGCCGGTGATGGACGCCGAGGACCTGGCGTCGCTGCGGACGAAGGTCGCCGCGACGGGCGGGATCGCGCCGGTGATCCGCGGCCCCGGCGGCCTGGGCGACGCGGCCGTCCCCGCGCCCGACGTCCAGCGCCGGATCAAGGCGGCCCTGGACCCGGCCACCATCCTGGCGCCCGGCCGCGCCTGGCTGCCAGACTGAGGCCACCGAACCGCGGAGGAACGGTGGCCACGCCCGTCACCGATGTTGCGGATGCCCGCGACGCGTTCGCGCGCGGGGACTGGGCCGACGCCTACGAGCGGTTCGCGGCCGCCGACGTCGCGCACCTGAGCCCTGCCGACCTCGAGGCGTTCGCCGACTCCGCGTGGTGGACCTCCCGGCAGGTCGAGTCGTTCTCGATCCGCCAGCGGGCCTGCACGGCCTACGAGGAGTCCGGCGATCCCGAGGCCGCCGCGCGGTGCTCCTCCCGCCTGTGCATCGAACACGCCCTCCGAGGCGACGCGGCCGCCTCGGCGGGCTGGCTGATGCGGGCCCAGCGCCTGGTCGAGGAGAGCTCCGATTCCCGCGATGCCGGGTTCGTCCTGGTCGTGCGAGCGACCATCACGATCTTCCGCGGGGACCCTGCGGCCGCGATCGAGCTCGCTCAGCGAGCGGCGGGCATCGGTCGGCGGCTGCGCGATCTCGACCTCACGGTGATGGGCGTGCACGTCGAGGGGCTGGCGCGCCTGGCCTCGGGGGACCTGGCCGGGGGGATGGCGCTGCTCGATGAGGCGATGACCTCCGTGGTCGCCGGCGAGCTGACCCCGTACACGACCGGCATCGTCTACTGCAACGTCCTCGAGGCGTGCCTGCGCACGGCGGACCTCGGCCGCGCCCGCGAGTGGAACGATGCCGCGAGCGCCTGGTGCGACGCGCTCCCGCCGGGCGCTCCGTTCCCCGGGATCTGCCGGGTGAACCGGATCCAGATCGCCGACCTGGGCGGCGCGTGGCCGGAGGCGGAGGCCGAGGCGATCCTCGCCTCCCGCGACCTCCTCGAGCTGTTCCCGCACGGCGCGGCGGTGGCGTTCTACGAGACCGGCGAGATGCGCCGTCGCTGCGGCGACCTGGCGGCAGCGGAGGAAGCCTTCCGGAGGGCGCACGAGCTCGGGATGGATCCGCAGCCCGGCCTGGCGCTCCTTCGGCACGCGCAGGGCAAACCCGACCCCGCGCTCACCGCGCTCCGGCTCGCGATCGATGCCGATCCCGGCGGCGGCCTCCGCCGCGCGCGACTGCTCGCCGCCGCTGATCGAGGTGGCGCTCGACGCCGGCCGGCCCGAGACGGCCCGCGATCGCGCTCGAGGAACTCGACGGTCTGTCGGCCGCGATCGACACGCCGGCGCTCCGCGCGCTGAGCGCGACCGCGCACGGGTCGGTGGCACTCGCCGAGGACGCGGTCCCCGACGGCCCTCGCGTCGTTCCGGTCGGGCGATCGGCGACGTGGCAGGACATCGGCCTCCCGTACGAGACGGCGCAGGCCCGCCTCGGCTACGGGCTCGCGCTCCGAGCCGCGGGCGACGAGGAGGGCGCGACGTTCGAGCTCCAGCGCCGCGAAGACCGCGTTCGAGCGGCCTCGGCGCCGCGCCCGACGCGGCGCGGGCCGCGGCGGCGCTTCGAGACGACGAGGAGGCGCTCCCCGCCGGGCTGTCGGCCCGCGAGGCCGAGGTGCTTCGGGAGGTCGCCTCCGGCAAGACGAACCGCGAGATCGCGGCGTCGCTCGTGATCAGCGAGCACACGGTGGCCCGGCACCTGCAGAACATCTTCGCGAAGACCGGCGTGTCCTCGCGTTCCGCCGCAACGGCTTTCGCGTTCGAGCACGGCCTCGCCTGAGCCCGCATCCTCGATGGTCCATCTTGACCATGGGGCCGTCCACCGCAGGTTGGCGCGTTCTGTCGATGAGCGCGGCACCCTCTCCACCCCTAGCGTCGTCCCACGCCACACGAGCGGAAGGAGACGGCGATGGACACCGAACGGACCGAGACCGTCATCATCGGCGGGAGCCAGGCGGGGCTGGCGACCGGCTATCACCTCACCCAGCGCGGACGGCAGATCCTGATCCTCGAGGCGAGCGAGCGGATCGGGGACGCCTGGCGCAACCGGTGGGACTCGCTGCACCTGTTCACCCCGGCGCGGCACGATTCGCTCCCGGGCTGGGCGTTCCCCGCGAAGGGTTGGTCGTTCCCGTCGAAGGACGAGATGGGCGACTACCTCGAGGCGTACGCGGCGAAGTTCCGGCTGCCGGTCCGCACCGGCGTCCGCGTCGACCGCGTGTCCCGGCAGGGTGACGGCTACCTCGTCGAGGCCGGCGACCGGCGCTGGGAGGCGGCCAACGTCGTCGTCGCGACCGGCCCGTACCAGACGCCGAAGGTGCCGGGGTTCGCCGCGGCGCTGCACCCCGACATCCGCCAGTTCCACTCCAGCGCGTACCGTTCGCCGTCGCAGTTCGCCGACGGGCCGGTCCTGGTGATCGGCGCCGGCAACTCGGGCGTCGAGCTCGCGCTCGAGGCGGCGAAGACCGGCCACGAGACCGTGCTCGCCGGCCGCCACCCGGGCAACATCCCGTTCGACATCGAGGGCACCGCGTCGCGGCTGTTCATGGAGCGGTTCGTCCTGCGGTTCATGTTCCACCGGGTGTTCACGCTGCACACGCCGATCGGCCGGCGATCGAGCCGAAGTTCCGCGCGCACGGCGGGGCGCTGATCCGTATCAAGCCGAAGCAGCTCGACGCCGCCGGGATCGAGCGGACCGGCCGGGTGACCGGGACGCAGGACGGGCGGCCGGTGCTCGAGGACGGCCGTGTCCTCGACGTGGGCACGGTGGCGTGGGCGACCGGCTTCAGCCACGACTTCTCGTGGATCGACACCGGGCCGCTGCGTCCGGACGGCGAGCCGTCGCACGAGCGTGGCGTGGTGAACGACCGGCCGGGCATGTACTTCGTCGGCCTGCACTTCCTCTACGCGATGTCGTCCTCGATGGTCCACGGCGTCTCACGCGACGCCGAGTACATCGCCGGGCGGATCGCCGAGGACCCGCGGACGCGCGCTCGCAGCGAGCGGGCCGCGACGCCGGCCGCGACCTGATCGGACCGGACGGACGGGAGAGGCGGCTCAGCCCGGTCGCAGCACCGAGCGGAGCCGCTCCCCCGCCGCCTCCAGCGTCTCGAGCTTCTTGCAGAACGCGAACCGCACCACCTCGCGCCCGAGCTCCGGGCGGGAGAAGAACGACGAGCCCGGCACGACCGCGACGCCGACGTCCTCGACGAAGCGCGTCGCGGTCGCGACGTCGTCGCCGAGCCCGAGCCCCGCGATGTTCGCCATCACGTAGTAGGCGCCCTCGGGCGCCGTGGCCCCGAGCCCGGCCTCCTCCAGCACGCGGAGCATCAGGTCGCGTCGCTCCGCGTACTCCTTCGCGATCGTCGCGTAGTACTCCTCGGGCAGGCGCGAGCGCCGCGATCCCGGCGATCTGCAGCGGCGCCGCGGCCGCCACCGTCAGGAAATCGTGCGTCGAGCGGATCCCCGCCATGAGCGGCGGCGGCGCGACCGCCCAGCCGACCCGCCACCCGGTGACCGAGTACGACTTCGAGAGCGCGCTGACCGTGACCGTCCGCTCGCGCATGCCGGGGAGCGTCGCGATCGGCACGTGCTCGCGGCCGTCGTACGTGATGTGCTCGTAGATCTCGTCGGTGATCGCGATCGCGTCGTGCTCGATGCAGAGCTCGGCGATCATCGTGAGCTCCTCGACCGTGAACACCTTCCCGGTCGGGTTGTGCGGCGAGTTCACGATCGATCGGCGCGTGTCTTCGGACCGAACGCCGCGCGCAGCTCGTCGGGGTCGAACGCCCAGTCGGGCTGACGGAGCGTCACGTACCTCAGCGTGGCGCCGGCCAGGATCGCGTCGGGGGAATAGCTCTCGTAGAACGGCTCGAAGACGACGGCCTCGTCGCCCTCGTCGAGCAGGCCCGAGGAACGACGACGCGACCGCCTCGGTCGAGCCGCACGTGACGCAGATCTCGGTCTCCGGGTCGGCGTCGATGCCGTAGCGCTCGGCGTAGCTGGCCGCGATCGCCTGCCGGAACGCCGGCACGCCCCACGTGATCGGGTACTGGTTGTGGTCCTCCGCGATCGCGCGGCGCGCCGCCTCCTTCACTTCCGGTGGCGCCGGGAAGTCCGGGAAGCCCTGGCTCAGGTTGATCGCGCCGTGGAGGTCCGAGAGGCGGGTCATCTCGCGGATCACGGACTCGGTGAACGAGGACGACTTGATCGACGCGCGGAGCTTCATGGCCGCTCAGCCTACGCCGAACGCGAAGGGCGGCCCCGCCGGAGGCGGGGCCGCCCTGGGATGGGACCGCGCGAGGCGGATGGATCACATCATCTGCTTCATCAGCTCCATGACCTTCGCGTTGTTGTCGGTCACGATGACCGGCCGCGAGTTCGTCGCCAGGTAGACCGCGCGGACGTTGACGCCGGCGTTCGCGAGCGAGCGCGCCATCGCGCCCATCGTGCCGGGCTCGTCGGTGTCCGGCACGACCGGACCGACGATCGCCTCGGCCTCGCCCTCCACCTTGACGCCCGCGCCCTCAAGCGCGGCGCGCGCGGCGCCGCCGTCCTCGACGCACACGTGCACGATGCCCCGGCCCTCGAACCCGATGCCGCACAGGCCCTCGATGTTGATGCCGGCGTTCCCGAGCGCCTCGCCGATCGCGGCCAGACCGCCCGGCTTGTCCTCCACGGAGATCGTGAGATCGGTCGACATGCCTGCCCTTCCTTCCTTCCTAGGGCTCTCCGAGATACGCCACCCGCGCCGCTCGGTCAAATCGTGCCGGGGCGCCACAGAGTGAACGGAACGAGGCACGGCCCTCTGAGGGCCGTGCCTCGTTCCGTACCGGGAGGAGGGATGCACCGCTCCGGCTCAACCCTTCATGGCGTCTGGAGAAGTGGCGTCCTTCGAGCCGTCCTTGGACCCGTCCTTGTTGGAGCGGTCCCAGGACTCCTTGTAGGTGTCCTTGCCATTGCGATCGGCTGAGCGATCCTTCGCGGTGTCGTGCGAGCGCTCGCGGCCGGAATGCTCGCGTGTGAAGTCCCGCGTGACGTCTGCCTTCTTCTGGGGCTGCTGATCAGCGTTCGCGAACGCTGCGGTGGCCCCGCCTGCCAGGGCGATCGTGAGGACGCTCGCCATCCCGACCTTCGTGATCTTGCGCATCTCCCTGCTCCTTCCCTTCCTTCGGCGCCGGCTCTCCGGTGCCTTCTTGCATGCACGCTAGGTCCGCGACCATGAGAGCAAGATGAATCGGCAGAGCGGATCCAGAACTCTCATCCAACCCTCATGCGACGAGTGACAGACTCACGTCATGAAGGTCCTTGTCGTCGAGGATGAGCCGAAGTTGCTCCGCGCGATCCGCCGTGGACTCGAGCGTGAGAGCTATGCGGTCGACGTCGCGAGCGACGGTGAGGACGCCCTCTCGCTCGGGACGGAGTACGACTACGACGCGATCGTCCTGGACGTGATGCTGCCGATCAATGACGGGTTCGAGGTGTGCCGCGAGCTGCGTTCGCGCGGGCGGCTTGCGCCGATCCTCATGCTGACGGCCCGTGGCGCCGTGGACGACCGGATCCTCGGACTCGACGCGGGAGCGGACGACTACCTCCCCAAGCCGTTCGACTTCGGAGAGCTCACGGCCCGGCTGCGAGCCCTGATCAGACGCGGACCGGTCGAGCGGCCAACCGTCATGCAGGCGGGGGATCTCGAGCTGGATCCCGCCGCGCACACGGTGCGCGTGGGCGAGGAGCCGCTGGACCTGTCGACGCGGGAGTTCGCGCTGCTGGAGTTCCTCCTGCACCACGCGGGCGAGGTGACGACGCGGACACAGCTACTGGAGCACGTCTGGGACGTGAACTACGGAGGCGTCTCCAACGTGGTCGACGTCTACATCGGCTACGTCCGGCGGAAGCTGCTGGCCGCAGGCTCCGCCGCGGGGATCCGCACCGTGCGCGGCGTCGGCTATGCACTCGAGGTTCACTAGCCGTGGCGATGCCGATCCGTGTCCGGCTGACGCTGTGGTACGTCGCGCTCCTCGGGGTGATCTTGATCGTCTTGAGCGTCGTGCTGGTGGTGAGCCTCCGGACCGAGCTCACGCGGTCCCTCGACCGCACCCTCCAGGCCAGCGCGAACGAGATCGCGGTGGACTACGCGCCGCAAGCGGGGAAAGCGGAGAGCGAGTTCCGCGACGTCACCGATGCATCCCTCGCGGGCCTTCCGCGCGACGCATCCGCCGTCCAGGTGATCACGTCGGGGGGAACGGTGCTGGTGAACGCCGGCAACCACCTCGGCTCCTCCGCGATGCTGCCTGCCGCCGAGATCGCATCGGCGGCCGCCGGCAACTCGAGCGTCGGCACCGACGCGTTGGGCGGCACCGATTACCGTGTCCGTGCGGTCCCGTTCGCACATAGCGATCAGCCAAGCGCCCTGGTGGTAGCGACGTCGTTGGAGCCGATCGAGAACGCGATCGGTCGGCTGACCTTGCTCCTCGGGCTGTTGATCCCGATCGGCCTCGCACTCGCGGCGTTGGGGGGATGGTGGCTCGCCCGCAAGGCACTCCGCCCCGTCGCATCGATGACCGACGAGGCGGCTGCGATCGACGCCGCGCAGCTCGACGCACGCGTAGGCGTTCCCGCCACCATGGACGAGCTCGGCCGCCTCGCGCTGACGCTGAACGCGATGCTCGATCGCATCCGATCCGCGGTCGGTCAGCAACGCGCGTTCGTCTCGGACGCCTCGCACGAACTGCGGACACCGCTCGCGATCATGCGCGCGGAGATCGACGTGAGCCTCGGCGCCCCCGAGCTTTCCGAGGACGCCCGAGCGACGCTCTTGAGCGCACGCGAGGAGACGGATCGGATGCGCGCGATCGTCGAGGATCTGCTCCTGCTGGCACGGATGGACGAGGGCGGCCTCGCCCTGGAGGAAGCAGTCGTCGACTTGCGAGCGCTGGCGGCCGAAGCCGTCCAGGCCTTCAGGCCGTTGGCCGAGGATCGTCACATCGAACTGACCTTGGTCGATGGCGAGCCAACGATCGTGCTGGCAGACGCCGTCAGCCTCCAGCGCGCGGTGAGGAACCTGCTGGACAACGCCATCAAGTACTCGCCACCCGGTTCCGATGTGATCGTGTCGGTCCACGGCGACCAGGAGCAGGGTCAGCTGACGGTGGCCGACACCGGCGTCGGGATCCCACCGGAGGAACTCCCGAAGGTCTTCGAGCGGTTCCACCGGGTCGATCCGTCGAGGGGCCGAGGGGCGGGCGGCAGCGGACTCGGGCTGGCCATCGTGCGTGAGCTGGTCGAGGCTCAAGGCGGCCGGGTCCGAGCGGAGAGCAGTCCGGGGATCGGCACCTCGATCTCATGCACGTTGCCCGCCGCACGCGATGAGCGTCAACTGGAGCGGCGCGGAGCAAGTCAGATCCCGCCTGGTCGCTGACCGCCCAGCCGATATGCGACCATCCAGGCAGCCACACACCAGCGAATGAGAGAGGGGATCGTGATGCGTCAACCGGACGGCGGAGGGTCGGGGTCGAACGCCAAGATGAGCGGCGGGGCGATCGCCTCGCTCACCGGCCTCGGCGTCCTGATCATCTTCATGGTCCAGAACACCGAGGACATCACGTTCAACTTCCTGACTCTGGCACTTCATCGTGGCCGCTGTGGCTGTACACCATCGTGGTGGCGGTGTTCGGCGCGATCGTGTGGCTCGGGCTGGGTGTCCTACGCCGCCATCGTCGCCGCAAGGCCCGGCGGAACTGACCGGCAGCGCACCGGCGATGCCGATCGAGCCCGCGGCCGAGCATCCGACGTTCGAGCTCGGCGGGAACGCGATCACGAGCTACATCGCGCCGGATCGCGGCGGCGTCGAGTGCGTCCTGTACCGGGTGGACACGCCGCCCGGCCTCGGGCTTCCGCCCCACCACCACGACCACCTCGACACGTTCCTGGTCGTCGCGGGCGGCGGGCTGTGGCACATGGACGACGACGTGACCGAGCTCGCGATCAGGGACTCCGTCATCGTGCCGGTCGGGGTCCGCCACTACCTCGAGGCGGGACCCGACGGCTGCTCCTTCCTCGTGACGATGCTCGTCGACACGAAGATGTTCCTTGACGACGGCTCGGTGTTCGTACCGACCTGGGTGGGTTCCGAACACCGCTCCTGACGGGCGGCGGCTCCCGCAGCTGGCGGATCGAACCCACGTCACGGACGGCGGAGGGACACCACCATGTTGACGACGCGGGTGGCCAGCACTTCCTCACCCGGCTGGAGATCGGCGGGAACGCTCTCGGGCCCGAGCCTCGCCTGCGCGACCGACCGGTCCCGGTACGCGATCGTCACGTCCTGGTAGCGCACGCCGTGCAGGTCGAACGGGCGAACGTCGACGACCACGGCCTCCTGCTCGCCGAGCATGGCTACCCGTCGGCGGGACGAGGCGCCAGCACGCAGAACTCGTTGCCCTCGGGATCGGCCAGGACGACCCACGGCTCCTCGCCGGTCTGCCCGATCTCCGCGTGGGTCGCACCCAGGGCGAGCAGCCGTTCGACGTGGGCGTCCTGATCGTCCGGACGCAGATCGAAGTGCAGCCGGTTCTTGGCGATCTTCTCGTCCGGCACCTTCACGAACAACAGATCGGGCGAGACGTCGGTCTCGGGACTCCCCTCGGGCGGCTCGAGCGCGCATTCGGCGTCGCTCGAGAAGGTCACGCGCCAGCCGAGCGCCGCGGCCCAGAACCGCGCGAGCCCGTGCGGGTCGGCACAGTCGATCACGACGCACTGGATCCGGATCGGCGGCTCGGTCGGCATGCGTGCAGGCTACACACTGCGGCTGTCGCGGCGCCGCGGCGAGCCGGGCGGACGTAGCATCCGCTCGTGGCAGGAGCCGGACACGACGCGGATCATGTCCTCGCCGACGGACGCGTCATCGAGTACTGGGAGGGTGGCGACCCCGACGGGCGCGGCGTGATCCTCCATCCCGGCACCCCCGTCACGCGGGTGTTGGGACGGTGGGGTCACGACGCCGCTGTCGCCGCCGGGGTGCGGTTGGTGGCGGTGAGCCGTCCCGGCTACGGCGGCTCGACGACCTTCGAGACACCCAGCCTGCTGGCGGTGGGAAGAGACACCGCCGCCCTCGCCGCGCATCTCGGCCTGGACGGGTACGCGGTCTTCGGGACCTCGGGAGGAGGGCCGTTCGCCGTGGCCACCGCGATCGCCGACCCGGGCGGCGTCCACGCCCTGGGGGTGGTGGGTGGCGTCGGACCGTGGCGCCTGCTCGAAGAGGCGACATCCCTCCCCGAGGACCGCGAGCTGCTCGCGCTCCTGGATGCCGGAGGCGTCGCGGCCGCATGGGCGGGGTTCCATCGGCAGACGGAGGAGGAGCTGGGCGGCCTCACCCCCGACGATGCCGTCGACGTGATGTTCACGGGCGAGGAAAGCTGGCTGCTCCACGACGAGCGGTACCGCGCGCTCTGGCGCGACAACATGCGCGTGGTGCTTGGCAACCTCGACGGCTACGTGTTCGACAACCTCGCGTGGGGCGGCATCTGGGACGTCGACCCGCGAGACGTCGAGACCCCGAGCCTGCTGTGGTTCGGCGAGGTGGACGAGCACTGCCCTCCCACCACCCACGGCCGGTGGTACGCCGACCGGATCGCGGGCTCACAGCTGGTCGTGTTCCCCGGCGAGGGGCACTTCGACGTGATCGAGACCCACTGGCCCGAGGTGCTGGCCGGTCTCCTCCGCATCTGGGAGTGAGTCCCGACGCCGCAGCCTCCGAGGACCGAGCGGTGGAGTCACCGAAGAACCGTTGCCGGTCGACCCTCGTCGATCTCGAGCGTGTCCTTCTGTGATGAGTCCAGCCCCTTGGCGATCAGCCAGACGGCGAGGACCAGCTCCTGTACGGCGAGCGGGGCCATGAGTGCGCCGAGCGGGGAGCCGAACAGGTCCAGCACCGGCGCGGCGAGGAACAAGGCGGCCCCAGCGAGGCCCCAGACCGAGAGCCATCGAGGGATGTGCCTCGACCGATAGAACAGGTAGTAGAAGATCGCGGCTCCGACGCTGAAGACGATCGAGGTGACGTCCGCGGTGATCGAGCCCTGGACCGCCTTCAGCAGCGTGACCAGTGTCTGCGGTTCCTGCCCGCTCAGGGCACCCGCCTTCGCGTACTCCTGGCCGAGTTCGGCGATCGTCAGCAACACGGTTGCCGTCACGATGTAAGTGACGGTCTCGATCGCGCTGCGGAACACCACGCACGCGAGCGCCAGGACTTCGTCGTACCTGCGGAAGATCGGATACATCAAGATCGGGATCATGGCGAGCGCGAAGCCCATCACCATCACCATCAGCGCCCCTGCCACCAGCCGGTCCTGGCCCGTGGCGATCTTCGCGAGGGCGCCGGGACCGTCGAGGATGCGGCCCGTCAGGGCGACGCTCAATACGCCTGCGATGTCGCCGACGATGAAGAGCACCCCCACGAGGGTCGCCGTCTTCCTGTCCGAGCGCATCATGGCTGCCTTCCTAGAGCGAGTCTCGTCGGTCGCCGAGCCGCCATATCGGGTCGAACGGCCCGCATCGCAGGGCGAGACGACCCGCTCTACGCGGGACCTGCTAGGGAGCGAGGTCTCGCCTGAAGAGGACGCTCAGCATCACGCCCGAAGCGATCAGCGCGAGCCAGTCGACGACGATGACTACGACCTCGTACCGATACCCCAGATCGCTCCGGTAGAGAGCCGCGAGCACGACGAGGGATCCGACCGCGAGCGCCGACGCCGTGAACAGGGTGAGCCGGGTCGTCCGCTCCAGCCGCTCACCCCGGCCGAGCGTCCCGGCGACGAACGCGAACGCGATCCCCATCATGAGGTAGCCCAGATCCTCCAGCGCGACGAAGACCCCCTGCGGGTTGTACGCCGAGAACGCGGAGAGACCCCCCGCCTCGCCCTTCAGGAGGCTCGGCTGCATGACCGCGAGCTGGATGAAGTAGTCGGCGGTCAACGCCGTGGCCGCGATCACCGCGAACGCTGACGCCACCGAACCGAGCACCTTCCTGCCGGCCGGGGCGCGCCGATGGACGCACGCCACCAGCACGACGAACAGCGTCGCCATCAGGAAGGCCGGGTACATCCAGAGGTAGTCGCGGGGGACGAACGATGCCGCATCGGTGTAGGGATACGTGATGCTGATGCACGATCCGCGGCAGAACGAGCCGCCTCGCGGGGGGGTCAAGGCGCCGAGGACCAGAGCGATCGCGGCCGAGGCAGCCGTGAGGACCGCCACCCACACCCCCAGGCGGAGCGCGGTCTCCCGATCACGGGTTGCGCCCCCGAGATCGTCGACCTCATCCCGCATGGTCATGCACCCGAACCGGACCTGGCCCTACCCGGACCGGGGAACGGATCGGCACCTGCTGCCTGGTTCCCTCTGTGGATCCGGCGACGGGGAAGGCCTTCGATCGTTGAGCATCCCGACGCTGCTGCGCGTCTTCCAATGCCAACGAAGCGTCGAAGGTGTAGGCCCAGCAGAACGGGACGGTCCAGGACCGGCCGTCGGTCCTCTCGATGCGCACGGCCTTGCGGGGGGCGAGCGCCAGCAACAGCTCCATCAGTCCGACGATGCCGAGCACCATACGGACCGCCACCGGAAGATCGAGCAGGAAGATGGTTGCCACGAGCGCGCCGGCCGTGGCGAGGCATTGCAGCCGGACGTTCGTCGTGACCCGGGCGGATGCGAGGTCGGTGAGCGGGATCGCGGTCCGATGCGTCCAGAGGGGGATCAGGCCGAACGGGGCACGGCGGTGCTCGATCGCCAGTGAGTGGTCGTCCGTGAAGATCCGAAGGTGCAGGTACGGCGTCAGCCGATGGACGGGCAGAACCATCTCCGTTGCTTCGGTCCTCTTCACGATCCCATCCTCGTCGACAGGCCGCGGTCGGCCACGGTGCAGGTGGCCCGCATCCGACGTGCCGTTCGGCACCGCCTCGCGATCACTCCAGCACGGTCGACGGCGCGGCGGCGGGATCGCCCTCACCGGACAACGCCACGCGCGTGCGGATGAACCGACCCTTCCGGCGCAGCGCCGGTCGTTCGATCGCGAACCACGACACCAGGACGGCGGCCGCCGTGAGCCCGTATTCCAACCCGAGCCGCGTGAAGAACGGGAGCGCGATCGCGCTCAGCGCCGCGACGATCGGCCAGTGGTAGAGGTAGATCCCGTAGGAGACGCGCCCGACCGCCGCGGCCGGACGCCACGCGAGGGCTCGGGCGATCGCCCCGCCCGGCAGCGCCACCAGGTGCGCGATCAGCGCCGCGGTCGCGACCGCCACGACGGTCGTCACGCCGTAGTCGCTCCACATCCAAGGTGAGCGAACCACCGAGAGCACGACGAACGCGCCGGCCAGCGTGAGCAGCCCCGCAACGCCGACCCACGGACGGTCGGCGGCGCGGACCACGCGCTCGGGCTCGCGCGCGAAGACGATCGCGAGGATCGCGCCGATCACCAGGCAATCGGCTCGCGACGTCGTCCAGACGCTGAAGTTGAGCGTCGACGGCACGAACGGCGTCAGGACCGCCCGGAAGATGACGAGCCCGATCGTCACCTTCACCAGCAACGACACCGCGTCCGTCCGCCGGGCGAGCACCACCACGACGAACGGCCACAGCAGGTAGAACTGCTCCTCGATCGCGAGGCTCCACGTGTGCGACAGGAAGCCGAGGCTCACGCCGGCGGCCTCGACCCAGTTGCCGAGGTAGAGCGCGACGGGAGGAACCGCGCGGGTGAGCGGGATGCCGCCGTGGTTCGAACCGGTGAGGGCGACCAGCACCACGCAGAGCGCGATCGCGCCGCCGAGCGCGGGGAGCAGACGAAGCGCCCGGCGCGCGTAGAACGCCCGGCGATCGATCGAGCCGTTCGCCGCCAGCTCGCCGAGGAGCAGCGTCGTGATCAGGAAGCCGCTCAACGTGAAGAAGATCTCGACCCCGATGTAGCCGCCCGCGGCGGGACGGAGCGAGTGGAACACGACGACCATCGCGATCGCGATCGCGCGCACGCCGTCGAGCGACCTGCTGCGTGGTCTCCGTTCCGTATCCATCGGGCCTCTCGTCGTCGGTTCCCTGTCCCGAAGGTATCGGGCGTGGCCGGCGGTGGGGTTGAGGAACCACGGAAACCTGGTTGGACGCCGCGTAGCATCCACCCATGGCCGATCCCGCGACGGAGCTCCCCCTCGGCACCGAGCTCCCGGAGGGGACCCGGTTCATCGGCGCCCCGACCGGGATCGAGCCCGGATGGCTGCCCGGCCGGGCGGCGCCGAGCGCGACGGACCTCAACAGCTGCGTCGCGTGCGGGCTCTGTCTGCCGCACTGCCCGACCTATCGGCTGACCGGCGAGGAGTCGGCGTCGCCGCGCGGACGCATCGCGGCGATGCGCGCCGTGCAGGACGGCACCGCGACGCCGGACGCGACGTTCGCGGGGTTCATGGACCTCTGCCTGGTGTGCCGCGCGTGCGAGGACGTCTGCCCGTCGCACGTGCCGTTCGGCCGGATGATGGAGGCCGCGCGCGAACAGGTCGAGCCGGAACGGACGCGCCGGTCGCGGCTGGTCCGCTGGCTGGGGTTCCACTGGGTGCTCCCCCATCCGACGCTCGTCCGGGCCGCCGCCGCCCTGCAACCGATCGTCCGGCCGTTCCTGCCGGCGCGCACCCGGCGGCTCCTGCCGCGATCGACCAGCCCGTTCGCACGGCTGCCGGTCCTCAGCGAGCCCCCGGCCGGAGATCGAGCCCCGCGGCACCGTGGCGCTGCTCTCGGGCTGCGTGCAGGACCGCTGGTTCCACCGGGTGAACCTCGCCACGATCCGCGTGCTGACCGGCAACGGCTGGCGCGTGCAGGTGCCGAGGTCCCAGGCGTGCTGCGGCGCGCTCGCGGCGCACAACGGGCGGCTCAGCGTGGCGCGTCGCCTCGCGTCGCGCGCCCGGCACGCGTTCGCCGGCGCCGACGTCGTCGTCGTGAACGCCGCCGGCTGCTCGGCGCACATGAAGTCCTACGGCGAGCTGCGCCCGGGCACGGAGCTTCCCGTGCGGGATCTCCTGGAGTTCCTCGACGAGGAGGGGCTCTCCGCGGAGCTCGGCGAGCTGGACGCGACGGTCGCGTACCACGACGCGTGCCACGCGCTGCGCGCGCAGAAGATCCACGCCCAGCCGCGCGCGCTGCTCGGCCGGATCCCGGGGCTGCGTCTCGTCGAGGTGCCCGACGGCGATCGGTGCTGCGGCGCGGCCGGGATCTACAACGTCACGCAGCCGGAGGCGGCCGGCGAGCTGGGGAGCGCGAAGGCCGAGGCGGTCGCGTCCACCGGCGCGACGATCGTCGCCTCCGCGAACCCGGGATGCTCGATGCAGCTCGCGGCCCACCTCGCCGAGCTCGGCGAACGGTTGGAGATAGTTCACCCGGTGGAGCTGCTCGATCGCGCGATGACGGCGGCCCGGCTCACCAGCTCGGCTGGTTCGCGCTGAGCGCCGCGCGCCCGGTGCACCGCTCGCCCGAGCCGTAGAACGTCTCGGCGTTGTCCGTCAGCCGGAGGTAGAAGCAGGCGCCCGGCCGCGCCTGCACGGCGGCCGCCCACGCGCCGGCCGACGCCGCCACGCTCACGTCGTCGAGGCTGGTCGAGGGCGCGTCGGCGCCGTGGAAGCGCATCGCCGGCAGCACCGTGGCGAGCCCCGCGGGATCGGCGTCCGCGAAGGACCCGGTCGTGGTGCGGATCTGCTGGGCCGCCCCCTGCGCCAGCGTCAGGTTGTGCTCCGCGGTGCCGATCTGGTCGCCGAGCGGCTTGTTCGCGAAGATCTCGCCGACGAGGATCACGCACGCCAGGCCGATCGTGATGATGACCACCCAGAAGCCGCGGTTCGAGCGCCGCACGGGCACGGGCTCGCCGGCCAGCTCGACCTCGTAGGCCTCGAGGATCTCGTCGTCGTCGTGCGCTTCCACGTCCCGGCCAGGGTACCGGTTCCTCACGAACCGATCGCCGCGGCGAGCTCCTCGAGGCTCTCGAGGTTGTGCCCGGACAGGAACACGTCGATGCTCGGCAGCGCGGCCGACATCCCGCGCGCCAGCGGCTCGTAGCGCGGTGACCCCTTCAAGGGGTTCGCCCAGATCACCCGGTGCGCAAGTCGTCGCATGCGCGCCATCTGCGCGCGGAGCAACTCGGGATCGCCGCGCTCCAGACCGTCGGAGCACAGCACGACGACCGAGCCCCGCAGCGCCGCCCGCTGGCTCCAGCCGTCGAGCAGCGTCTTCAGCGACTCCCCGATCCGCGTGCCGCCCTCCCAGTCCGCGACCTGGCGTCCGATCTCGCGCATCGCGCGCTCGGGGTCCTTCGACCGCAGCAGCCGCGTGACGCGCGTCAGCCGCGTGCCGAAGCAGAACACCTCGACCCGGCGACCGGCCGCCATCGCGGCGAAGCCGAACTGGAGGAGGGCCCGCGAGTACGGCGCCATCGAGCCGCTGATGTCCAGGATCAGCACGAGGGGGCGCGAGCGCGTGCGCCGCGTTCGGTACGCGCGATCGAACGGCTCGCCCTGCGTGCGGAGCGACCGCCGGAGCGTCCGCCGGATGTCGAACGTCGCGCCCTTCGGCGCCGGCCGGGTCCGCCGCGTCCGTTCGATCGGCACCTTCACGGTGAGGTCGCGGATCATCCGCGCGACCCGGCGGCGCTCCTCTTCGCTCAGCTCGGCGAACGACTTCGACCGGAGCACCTCCACGGCGGAGGCGACGATGCGGATCGACGCCTCGTCGCCGGGCTCGGGCTCCTCGTCCTCGCCGGCGCCGCGCCACGACGCGGCGGTCTGCCCGACCGTGATCTCGAGGCCCTCCGGCAGCTCGGTCGCCTCCGGCGGCGAGACCGGCAGCTGGAGCTCGATCATCAGACCCGCGTCGCCGCCGCCGAGCGAGCGGTACCACGCGTCGAACGCCTCGTCGTAGGTCTCGATGTCGGCGCGGCTCGCGACGAGCGTCGCCCGGCCGGCCCAGTAGAGCGACCCGCGATCGGTCAGGCCGAGGACCCCGACCGCGCGGCAGAACGTGAGGATCCGGCCGGTGCCGACCGGCAGGCCGCGCGCGCGCAGGTCGCGTCCGAACGCGACGAGCGGCGCGAGCGGTCCCTCGGGCTCAGGCATCCTCCCCGACCACCTCGGCCAGCCGTGCGACCACCAGCTCCTGGTCCTCGTGGTCCTTCACGACCGAGCCGAGCGTGTCGGCGGCGACACCGACGTCCAGCCGGTCGGCGCCGAGGAACGCCAACGCGTTCGCCCAGTCGATCGTCTCGGCCACGCCGGGGAGCTTCGCGAGGTCGAGCGAGCGCAGGCGCGCCACCGCCTCCGCGACGTCGCGCGCGAGCTCCGGGCCTACGTGCGGCGCCCGCGTGCGCACGATCTCGACCTCGCGGTCCAGATCCGGGTGATCGATCCAGTGGTAGAGGCACCGGCGCTTCAACGCGTCGTGCAGCTCGCGGGTCCGGTTCGACGTGATCACGACGGCAGGCGGCGTGAGCGCCTGGACCTGGCCGATCTCGGGGATCGTGACCGCGAACTCCGAGAGGATCTCCAGCAGGAACGCCTCGAACTCGTCGTCGGCCCGGTCGAGCTCGTCGACGAGCAGCACGGCCTCGCTCCCCGGCGCGGATCGCCGCCAGCAGCGGCCGCTCGACCAGGAACTCCGGCCCGAACAGGTCCGCGACGTGCTGCTCTGCCTCGACGGAGTCGAGCGCCCGCACGGCGATCAGCTGGCGCGCGTAGTTCCACTCGTAGAGGGCCTGCGACGCGTCGATCCCCTCGTAGCACTGCAGGCGGATCAGGCGGCGGCCGAGCAGCTCCCCGAGCACCTTCGCGACCTCGGTCTTGCCGACCCCCGCCTCGCCCTCGAGCAGGAGCGGCTTGTGCAGGGACAGCGACAGGTAGATCGCGGTGCTCAGGCCGCGGTCGGCCAGATACGCGTGGCGCCCCAACGACTCCCGCAGGTCGTCGACGCTCGAGAACGGCAGCTCGGCCATCGCGCCACAAGGGTACGTCAGACGTTCGGTTGGCGGCTCGCCGGCGCGGGCGCGACCGGCATCGGCGGGATCGCGATCCCGCGCTCGGCCATCCGCTGCCCCATCCGCTCGCGCAGCAGCCGCTCGCACTGGACCCGGTGGCTCGGCAGGGTCTCGGCGGTCACCCGGATCACCTCGGCGACGTCGGTGAGCTGCGTCACCCCGAGCATCTTCGGCCGCTCGCGGAACCAGTCCTTGAACGGCTGCTCGCTGCTCCAGCTCGTCGAACAGCTCTTCGAGGACCTGGCGGACCTGGTCGGGATCCACCGACAGCGCGACGCGGAGGTCGACGATCGCCCGGCCCCAGCCGCGTGTGCGGTTGTTCGTGATCACGATCGCGCCGTTCGGGACGATCGAGAGCGTCCCGTCGAACTGCCGGACGGCGCTCGTGCGGATCGACAGCTGCTCGACCGTGCCGGAGACGGTTCCGTTCGTCGACGTGAGGTCGACGACGTCGCCGACGTCGTATTGCCCCTCCAGGAAGATGAACAGCCCGGCTGATCGTGTCCCGCACGAGCGTCTGCGCGCCGAACCCGAGCGCGACCCCGGCGATGCCGGCCGAGGCGACGATCGCCGCCGTGTTCACCCCGAGCGAGCTCAGGAACTCGAGCACGAACACGAACCATGCGATCACCACGAGGACGCCGGCGATCAGGCCGACGACCGTGGCCACGCGGCGTTCGCGCCGCCCCTCGTGGTCGTCGCCGGCGGAGGCCGCGCGCTTGCGGAACCGCCGGACGTAGTGGCGTGTGATCGCCGTCAGGGCGATCGCGATCAGCAGGGTGGCGGCCAGCGCGACCCCGTTGACCTTCCACCACGAGGCGGAGAACAGCGGGATCTGGACGTCCAGCGCAACGAGCGCGGTCATCCGCCGACCCTACCAAGCGGCGCGCGCCGCCCGGGGATGCCTCCGCGCTACCCCATCGCCTCCACGAGCGCGCGACGCACGAGGACCTTCACCAGCTCGCGCCGGTACTCGTCGCTGCCGAAGGAGTCCGACGGGGGCGCGGTGCCCTCGTCCGCGTGCGCCGCCGCGGCCGCCGGATCCGAGCCGGCCAGCACGGCCGCCTCGACGCCCGCCGCACGCATCGGCGTGAGCCCCATGTTCGTCAGGCCGACGTGCACCCCGCCGTTGGAGCGCACCGCCGCGACGCCGACGACCGCCCAGTCCTGGGCGCGCCGCTGGAACTTCAGGTAGCTCCAGCCGGCGGTCGCCTTCGGCACGCGGATCTCGGTGAGCACCTCGTTCGGCGCCAGCGCCGTCTCGAACAACGACGTGAAGAACGCGTCGACCGGGATCGTCCGCGAGCCGCTCGGCCCCTGCGCCGTGAACTCGGCGTCGAGCGCGAGCAGCACGCTCGGGAGGTCGGACGCCGGGTCGCCGTGCGCGACCGAGCCGCCGATCGTGCCCATGTGCCGCACCTGCGGGTCGCCGATCTGCGCCGCCGTGTAGGCGACGATCGGACAGAGCTGCTCGAGCGCCTCGCTGTTCGCGAGGTCGTGGTGACGCGTGAGCGCCCCGATCGCGATCCGGTCGCCGTCCTCGCGGACGTAGGACAGATCCGAGATCCTGCCGATGTCCACGAGCATCGCCGGGCGTGCGATGCGCAGCCGCATCGCCGGCAGCAAGGAGTGCCCGCCGGCCAGGACCTTCGCGTCCTCGTTCGAGCCCAGGAGCGAGATGGCCTCCTCGACCGAGCCGGCCCGCGCGTAGTCGAACGCCGCCGGGATCATGCCGAGGCTCCTTTCGCCTCGCGGATCGCTCGCCAGACGCGTTCGGGCGACGCCGGCTTGCCGACGTCGGTGACACCGAGGTGCGACAGCGCGTCGACCACCGCGTTGATCACCGTCGGCGGCGACGCGATCGTGCCCGCCTCGCCGATCCCCTTCACGCCGAGCGGGTTCGTCGACGACGGCGTCTCCTGGGAGTTGTCCGTGATCATGTGGGGGATCTCCATCGCGCTCGGGATCAGGTACTGCGATCATCGACGAGGTCATGAGGTTCCCCGATTCGTCGTAGATCGCTTCCTCGTAGAGCGCCTCGGCGACGCCCTGCGCGACGCCCCCGTGCACCTGCCCCTCCACGATCATCGGGTTGATGACCGTGCCGCAGTCGTCCACGGCGACGTACTTGAGGATGTCCGTGTGCCCGGTCTCGGTGTCCACCTCGACGACGCAGGCGTGCGCGCCCGAGGGCCACGTGAAGTTCTTCGGGTCGTAGACGGCGGTCGCGTGCAGGCTCGGCTCCACGCCGTCGGGCAGCGCGTGTGCGTGCCACGCCGACAGCGCGATCTCCGGGATCGTGCGCGCCTTGTCCGGCGCGCCCTTCACGCGGAACGAGCCGTCGGTCCAGTCGAGGTCGTCCTCGGAGACCTCGAGCTCGTGCGCCGCGATCGTCCGGGCCTTCTCCTTCACCTTCTCCATCGCGTAGTGGATCGCCACGCCGCCGACGGAGACCGACCGCGACCCGTACGTGTCCATCCCGAGCGGCGTGATCATCGTGTCGCCGTGCAGGACCGTGACCTTGTCCGGGTCCACGCCGAGGCCGTCGGCGACGATCTGCGCCCACGAGGTCTCGTGGCCCTGGCCGTGCGGCGAGGTCCCGGTCTTCAAGATCACCTCGCCGAGCGGCAGGCACTCGATCGTGGCGCCGTCCCAGCCGCCGGCCGCGTAGCGGAGCGCGCCGAGGATGTTCGACGGCGCGAGGCCGCACATCTCGATGTACGTCGTGATCCCGATCCCGAGCTGCCGGACGTCGCCGGCGTCGCGGCGCGCCTGCTGCTCCTTGCGCAGCTGGTCGTAGCCGACCAGCTCGAGCGCCTTGTCCAGGAGCGGCTCGAAGTTGCCGGAGTCGACGGACAGCCCGCAGATGAACGGCGTCGCCTCATCGAACGGCGCGTGCAGGTTGATCCGCCGGACCTCGGCCGGATCCTTGCCGACCTTCCGCGCCAGCGCGTCCATCGCGCGCTCGACCACGTACGTCGCCTCCGGTCGGCCGGCGCCGCGGTACGCGTCGGTCGGCGTGGTGTTCGTCACGACGCCCCGGAACTCGTACCAGTAGGTCTGCGGGTCGTAGGGGCCCATGTAGACCCAGCGCGCCGAGCTCGGGGATGCCGGGTGTCAGCAGCTGGTAGTACGCGCCCATGTCCGCCAGCTCGACGAACTTCATCCCGATCAGCTTCCCGTCCTCGTCGGCGGCGAGCGTCACGTCGTGCAGGACGCCGCGGCCGTGGATCGTGGCGACGTAGTTCTCCGCCGCGCTCCTCGATCCACTTCACCGGCACGCCCAGCTTCTTCGCCAGGCCGAGCGCCAGCGCCTCCTCGGCGTAGACGTTCAGCTTCGAGCCGAACCCGCCGCCGACGTCCGGCGCGATCACGCGGAGGCTTCTGCTCCGCGATCCCGGTCACGCCCGAGAGCGTGACCTTCACGATGTGCGGGATCTGCGTGGACGACACGAGCGTGTACTCGCCCATCGACTGCACGCCGTAGGCGAGGCAGCCGCGCGGCTCGATCGCGTTCGGGATCAGCCGCGGCTGGACGTAGCGCTCCGTCACGATCACCGGCGCGGTCTCGAACACACCCTGGTCGCCGGCGCCGCCGTGGACCCAGTGGACCGTGACGTTCGTGCCCAGGTCCTCGTGGATCAGCGTGGCGTCGGTGGCCGCCTCCTCGATGTCGGTGACGGCGGGCAGCGCGGTGGCGCGCACGCGAGACGGCCTCGGCCGCATCGATCGCCTGCTCCCGCGAGTCCGCGACGACCACGGCGACCGCGTCCCCCGCGTACCGGATCTTGTCCTTCGTGAGCGCGTAGTGGACCGGCACCTTGATGTCCTCGGTGATCGGCCAGACGAACGGCAGCGCGCCGAGGCCGAGGTCGTCGGCCGTGTACACGCCGACCACGCCCGGCATCGCCGCCGCGGCCGCCGTGTCGACCGCCTCGATCGTGGCGTGGACGTACGGCGGGCGGACCATCGCCATCCACACCATGCCCGGCATCGTCCAGTCGTCGATGTACCGCGCCTGTCCCGTCAGCAGGTCCGGGTCCTCCTTGCGGAGGACCGGCTGCCCGATGAACCGCTCCGTGGTGACCATCGTTCCCCCTCAGGCCCGGGCGCCGCTGGTCTGGCCGGCGGCGTCCAGGATCGACTCGACGATGTTCTGGTAGCCGGTGCACCGGCAGAGGTTGCCCTCGAGCGCCTCGCGGACCTCTTCCTCGGTGGGCGAGGGGTTCTCCTTCAGGAAGCTCGACGCCGCCATGATCATCCCCGGCGTGCAGTACCCGCACTGCAGCCCGTGGTGGCGGTGGAACGACTCCTGCAGCGGGCTGAGCTCGCCGTCGGTCGCGACGGCCTCGATCGTCGTGATGTCGCGGCCGTCGGCCTGCACGGCCAGGAGGTTGCACGACTTCACCGACTCGCCGTCGAGATGCACGGTGCAGGCGCCGCACGAGGACGTGTCGCACCCCACGTTCGTGCCGGTGAGCCCGAGCTGTTCACGGAGGAAGTAGACGAGGAGCGTCCGGGGCTCGACGTCGGCCTCGTGGTGCACCCCGTTCACGGTGAGGGACACGTGCGTCACTGGGCACTCCTCCTTCGGTGGAGAGGAACCGTCTTGGCTGAGCGGCGAGCGTAGTACGGACGCCGGGAGCGCGCGACCCGGTCGCGCAGGAGCCGTCTACCAGGAGGGATCGGCCGCCGCGAGCGCGGCGCGGCCGGTGCAGGTGTCGCCCGTGCCGTAGGAGGTCGTGCCGCCGGCGTCCAGGAGCACCCAGTAGCAGGTGCCGGACGGGGCCATCGTCGCCGCCGCCCACGCCGATCCCGTGGCTTCGACGCTGATGATCGACGGAGCGGTGGAGGGGCCGTCGACGAACACGAGCGAGGGCTGCATCCGCGCGAGCGCCGCGGCGCCCGCGGTCGCGAGCGACGCATGGCTCGACAGGAGGGACCGCGCCTGCGCGAGCGCCGCCTCGGCGTTCGCGCGCGCCTGCTCGTCGAGCAACGTGGTGACGCCGGCCGGCAGCGCGCCGCCGGTGATGGCGTGGCTCTGCGCGGCCTCGGCCTGGGCGGCCAGCTGCTGCGCCCGGGCCTCATCCTGCGTCCGGATCCGCGCCTCGAGGCCGGCCCGCCGGGCATCCGCGTTGCGCTGCTCCGTTACGACGAACGTGGCGAACGCGCCGGCCAGCACGGCAGCAGCAGCCCCACCACGGCGAGCCGCACCAGGAACGGGTCCAGGTGGCGCCGCGGCATGACGGGCGCGACGATGCTGAAGGTGTCGTTCATCCCCATGTTCATCCCCATCCGGAGCTATCGGCAGGTGGGCGCCGAGCCTGAGGATCAGGCGTTGGGCCAGGAGGCGGCGCTCGCCGAGGACGCCGCCTGGCCCGTGCACGCCGTGCCCGTGCCGTAGCGGACCGTCGAGCCCGCATCGAACGCGTAGAAGCAGGTGCCCGAGGCCGACCGCACCGCGATGCCGACGCCCCCGCCCGAGGCCGCCACGCTCACGACGTCGGGGCCCGTCGAGGAAGCCGCCGTGTACGTGAAGGTCGGCTCGAACGCCTTCATCGCGGCCGCGTCGACCCCCTGGAACGAGCCCGACTCGGCGTACAGCTGCTGCGCGGCGCTCACCGCTTCGTGCGCGGCCAGCTGGGCCTGGACGTCCTGCGCCGTGCCGATCTGCGCGACCGCGGTCGCGTTCGCCGCGCCGATCGCCTCGCCGCCGCGATGCATGAGCGTCATGAAGCCGACGATCGGCGGCCACGACGAGGAGGGCGCAGAGTCCCGACGACGAGCGCGAGCGTCCGCGATCCCGTCCGCGAGCCCGACGGCCCGCGCGCCGGTCGCGCGCTCGGGAGCGGGCGCTTCCGCGCCGGTTTGCCCAGCGAGAAGGAATCGTCCATCACTGCAGGTATCGGGCCTGCGCCCGAGTTCCTGAACCCCGGTACCATCGCCTGGTGAGCGAGATCGCGGACGTCCTGGAGGCGATCGAGTCCCTTTCCGCGAAGGGCGAGCGCATGGCGCTCGCGACGATCGTCGCGGTCCGCGGCTCGACGTACCGCCGTCCCGGCGCCCGGCTGCTGGTGCCCGAGGAGGGCGCGCCGATCGGCAACATCAGCGGCGGCTGCCTCGAGGGCGACGTCGCCGACATGGCGCGGATCGTGATGGACGAAGGCAGGGCCCGGCTGGCCGGCTGGGACCTCACGGCCGACGACGACGCGGTCTGGGGCCTCGGCCTGGGCTGCAACGGCGCGATCGAGGTGTTCATCGAACCCGCCGATCGTGCGGCGGAGGTCGCGAACGCGCTGCGCACCGCGCTCGAGGACGAACGTCCGATCTGCGTCGTCGTCGTGCTGGAGTCCGACGTGCCGGAGGTGGCGCCGGGCTCGCGTGTGGTGGTCCGGTTCGACGGCGAGGTCCAGGGCTCGCTCGGCTCGCCGGCCGTCGACGCCGAGGCGATCGCCGCGGCGCGGGAGCTGCTCGCGGCCGATCGCTCTGAGATCCGGATCTTCACCGGCGGGGTCAAGGCGTTCGTCGAGGTGCTGGAGCCGCCGCTCCGGCTCCTGATCTGCGGAGCCGGGCACGACGCGATCCCGCTGGTGCGGACCGCGGCGGTGCTCGGCTGGAACGCGATCGTCGCCGACGACCGCCCCGCCTTCCTGACGCAGGAGCGGTACCCCGGCGCGCACGCGTTCGTGGCGCTCGAGGATCCGGAGGCGGTGGCGAAGGTCGCGCCGATCGACGAGCGGACCTTCGTCGTCGTGATGACGCACAACTTCCTCAAGGACAAGGCCTACCTGCGGAGCCTCCTCGACTCGCCGGCCCCGTACATCGCGATGCTCGGGCCCGCGGCGCGGACGCAGCGCCTCCTGATGGAGCTCGCGGACGAGGGCGTCGTCGTCACCGACGAGCAGCGCGCGCGGATCCACGGCCCCGCCGGCCTCGACCTCGGCTCCGAGGGACCGGAGGAGATCGCCGGCGCGATCGTCGCCGAGATCGTCGCGGTGAAGCGCGGGCGCGAGGGCGGGTTCCTGCGCGAGCGGCCCGGCCCGATCCACGACCGGCCCCGCCCCGGCACGGAAGCCCGCGTCGCCGGATAGGCTCACGCCGATGCTCATCGAGAACGAGTTCACCGTGAAACGCCCGATCGACGAGGTCTGGTCGTACCTCCTCGACGTCGAGAAGATCGCGCCCTGCATGCCGGGGGCCGAGCTGACCGAGACGGTCGACGACCACACGTGGAACGGCAAGGTCAACATGGCGTTCGGTCCGGTGAAGATGGCCTTCGCCGGATCCGTGTCGATGGAGGAGCGCGACGATGCCGCGCACCGGGTCGCGCTGAAGGCCAAAGGCACCGAGCAGAAGGGCAAGGGCGCCGCGAACGCGACGGTCACCTCCTGGCTCGAGCCGATCGACGGCGGGACGAAGGTGTCGATGCAGGCCGACATCACGCTCACCGGGGCGGCCGCGCAGATGTCCCGCGGTCTGCTGCCGGAGGTCTCGAAGCGCCTGACCCAGCAGTTCGCCGACTGCCTCGAAGAGAGCCTGGCCGCGAACGCGTCGCCCGCGGCTGCGTCGGCGGCGGGAGCTCGCGGCGGCGTCCGACGGTGCGGCGGCGGAGTCCGAAACGACCGCGGCTCCGAAGGCCGCGCCGGTCGCCGCGAAGCCGGTCGGCGGCATCCGCCTCGGCCTCGCCGCGATCTGGTCGATGATCGCCGGGTTCTTCCGGAAGCTCTTCGGCGGAGGCGTCGAAAGAAGCCGTCGTGATCTCCGGCATCGTCCTCGCGGCCGGGACCGGGTCGCGCTTCGGCGCCACGAAGCAACTCGTCGAGGTCGACGGACGCCCACTGTTCCTGCACGCGGTCGACGCGCTCCGCGACGCCGGCGTGGGCGAGATCATCCTGGTCACGGGACACGACGCGGAGGCGGTCGAGGCCGCCGCGCCACCCGACGTCTCGGTCGTGCGGAACCCCGCATACCGGGACGGGCAGTCGACGTCGCTCGCGGCGGCGCTGCACGAGGTCGCCGACGACAGCGAGGGCGCCGTGATCCTGATGGCCGACCAGCCCGGCATCGATGCCGACGACGTGCGCGCGCTGATCGCGCGGTTCCACTCGGCCCGCGGGCAGATCGTGCGCCTCCGGTATGTCGACGGCCCCGGACCGGCGCTGCTCTCCCGCGAGATCTACGCCGAGGCTGGCCACCTCCACGGCGACGCCGGCGCACGGGTGCTCATGGCCTCACACCCCGAGTGGGTGGACGAAGTGCGGATCGACCGCCCGAGGCCGCCCGACGTGGATACCCCGGAGGACCTGCCGCGCTGAGGTTCACGGAACGCGGGCGCGCTGGTCTACGCTCCGTCGGACCGCTGAACGAGGGAGGGCATGACCATGATCGCTGGAGCGATCGCTTCGTGGCTGTACTGGACCCTGGTGATCATCATCTGGATCGCGATCGCGTTCTGGCCGGCACGGGTCGCCGGGCGCAAGGGGCACAGCTTCTTCGGGTTCTTCATCTTCAGCCTGATCTTCTTCCCGGCCGCGCTGATCGTCGCGTACGTGATCAAGCCGCGCGCGGCAACGATGTAGGACCGTCAGGAAGAAGGAGCCGGCGGGTGCCCTGAGGGCTCCCGCCGGCTCCGAAGACAGAATCCTGCGTCAGGTTCCGAGGATCTTCGCCTTCTCGGCTGCGAACTCCTCATCGGTCAGCGCTCCCGAATCATGCAGTTTCGAGAGCTTCGCGATCTGGTCGTACGGATCTTCCGCGGGTGCGGCGGGAGCCGCCGGCGCCGCCTGCTGCGCTGCCTCTGCCGGCTGAGCTGCCGCGGCGTCCTGCGACGCGTACTTCTGCTGCTGACGACGCGCCGTGCGCCCCGACACCGCGGTCGCCGTCCCGGCGACAACCGCGGTCCTTGCCGCCACCCCGACGAGACCTGGTCCTCGACGCCTCATGGTCGGTTCACCTCTCCTTCCGGTTCAGATGGACGCCGCGTACTCGACGGCCGCTTCCACCACGTCGCGCGGAACGCGCTCGAGGTCCCACAGCTCGCCGCCGGCCTTGACGATGGCGTCGGCGATCTTCGCGGCCCAGACGTCCTCCCACACGAGGAGTCCCACCGAATTGTTCGGCTCGAGATCCTCGGCGACGGCCATGATGTCCTCATCGTTCAGGAGACCGCCGGACTCGCTCCCGATCAGCTCCGAGAAGGCCGCACCGACCTCCGAATCGAGGTCCTCGACCTCCATCGCGGCGGCGTTGCCGTTCGGCATCCTTGATCACGAACGCGAGATCGATGATGCGGATCGTTCCGGCGTCCACCTGCTCCTTGAGAGCGGGCACGATCTCCCCTTTGAACTGGTTCCCGGGGAACGCAACGACCATGTACTCGACCGGTCCGATACCCATTGGCTCCCTTCCCCCTTCCGAGCGTGTCAGAACACGCGGGAGTCTCTCACGTGTCCGCGGGGCCCCGCACCCAGCGACGTCGGATGCGTTCCTATGAGTGCGCCGACGTCGGGAAGAGTCCCTCCGCCAGCTGGCCCGCGAACCCCCGCGCCTGGTCCAGGTGGTAGTCCCGGAGGTTGGTCGGCGGGATCCTCACCCCGAGGTACTTCTCCCTGTACTCGCCGGACCCCAGGTAGCTCAGCAGCGACAACAGGGACCGGATCTGGCCACCCTGGTAGCGGAAGTGGATCCCGTCGACGAAATCGCCGCCGTGCTTGATCCCGAGCCTCCGGACCGTCTTCAGGTTGTGTTTCCAGTACCGGCGGCAGGCGACGGCGACGGCGAACCTCTTGCCCTTGAGGACGTTGCCGGCGACCCCGCACTCGAGGAACGAGCGGATCGGCACGTTCGTGGACAGCCACCACGTTGGCGAGCCGATGACCACGAGGTCGAACTCTCTGTCGGTCACCACGTCCGGGATGGTGATCTTCCCCGTGCCGCGCATGACCTCGACCGGGATCATGCCGACGAGCTCCCGGAGCGGGTGCGGCATCGGGAACTGCTCGAACCGCTTCTCGTAGCGGGGGTCGACGAACCCGATGAGGCCGAGCTCGACGTCGCAGCCGCGATCGCGGAGCACGCCGGCCATCGCGTCGATCACCTTCTTCGTCTGTTGCGTGTACGTGTAGTACAGGAACAGGACCGACGGCTTCCGTTCGGGATCCAATCGTCCCCTCCTCGACCGGGCTCGACCGGCGAGCAAGGCTAACCGCATCCCCGCTAGGCTGCGCGCCGTGGCGACGGGGAGGGACGCACAGGCGGGTTCGACCGCTCCGGATCGGGGCACGCTGGTCCTGCTCGCTCTCATCTTGGTGGCGGCGGTCGCCAACCTGAACCTGGCGGTCGCGAACGTCGCGCTCCCGTCGATCGGCGCGGCATTCGACTCCTCGCAGACGATGCTCAACCTGATCGCGGTCGGGTACTCACTCGGCCTGGCCGCGTCGGTGCTGTACTTCGGCGCGCTCGGCGACCGCTACGGCCGCAAGATGATGCTGATCGTCGGCACGGCGCTCGCGATCCCCGCGAGCCTCCTCGCGGCATTCGCCCCGACGGACACGATCCTGTTCCTCGCTCGGGTCCTGGGCGGCCTCGCAGCGGGTATGGCGTTCCCGACGACGCTCGCGCTCATCACGGCACTGTGGTCCGGGCCACCGCGCACGAAGTCGATCGCGCTGTGGTCGGGGATCGGTGGCGCGATCTCGGCACTCGGACCGCTGCTCTCCGGCTTGCTGCTCGAGCACTTCTGGTGGGGCTCGGTCTTCCTGCTCACGTTGCCGCTCGCGGTCGTCGCGCTGTTCCTCGCCGCGCGACTCGTTCCGGCCCACGTGAACGAGGCGACCGACCCGGTCGACAACCTCGGCGGCGTCCTGTCCGTCCTGTTGGTCGCCGCGCTGGTCCTCGCGATCAACTTCGCAGCCGTGCCGAACGAGGCGAGCCTCGTGCTCGGCCTCGCGGCGATCGCGATCGCGTCCGGCATCGCGTTCGTGATCCGGCAGCGGCGCGCGGGGAACCCGCTCTACGACCTGCACATCGCCGGCCGTCGTGTCTTCTGGGTCGCAGCGTGCGCCGGCATCATCGTGTTCGGCACGCTGATGGGCGCGATGTTCATCGGCCAGCAGTTCCTCCAGAACGTCCTGGGCTACGACACGCTCGACGCCGGCGCCGCGATCCTGCCCGCCGCGTTCCTCATGGTGCTGATCGCGCCGCGCTCCGCGAAGCTCGTCGAGGCGCGCGGCGCGAGGTTCACCCTGCTGACCGGCTACGCCTTCTGCCTGCTCGGCTTCGTCTGGATGCTGCTGTTCTGGAAGGAGGGCATCCCGTACTGGGAGGTAGGCATCGCGTACGCGCTGGTCGGGGCGGGCGTCGGGTTCGCGGGGACGCCGGCGTCGCATTCGCTCACCGGATCGGTGCCGGTCGACAAGGCGGGGATGGCTTCAGGCACCGCCGACCTCCAGCGAGACCTCGGAGGCGCCTTGATGCAGTCGATCCTCGGCGCGTTGCTGACGGCCGGCTACGCTGCCGCCGTCTCGGCCGCGATCGCGACCGCGCCGAACGGGAGCCAGATCACCGACAGCACGCAGTCCGCGCTCACCAAGTCGTTCGCGAGCGCGGAGCAGGTCGCCGCGCAGTACCCGCAGTACGCGAGCGCCATCACCGCCGGCGCGAAGTCGTCGTTCCTCTCAGGCGCGGATTGGGCGTACACGGCCGGCATCGTCGCGATCGTGCTCGGCGGCGTGCTCGTGTTCTTCGCGTTCCCGAAGGCGCGTGAAGAGAAGGAGCTCCTGGCGAACTACCACGCCGAAGATCAGAGCGCGCCGACCGGCTGAACCACTGAATCATCCGATTCGGGGGATGCCTCGTTTCTGGGAGGCGACAGATCGTTCTCTGTGAAGGCAGGTGGGGGCGCACCTCGAACATCTCCACATCCGATCTGCCCGGGCGGTCCTCAACGCAAGGGGCCGTTCGGCCGTACGGCCTGGAACGCGACCCGTCCAAGCTGGCAGTGAGTTCGCGGGCGCTTGATGGCGACCTGCGAGGAAGGAGGGGTCATGTCCAGCAGAACAGATCCGACCCAGAACGACGTGGTCCAAGTGCCGGAATCGGTCAGGACCGGGGCGCACGTCTCGAGGGCCGAGCCGAGCGGCGCGGCGGTCGGTTGGATCAGCTTCGCGGGGATCCTGTTGATCATCGCAGGGTCGTTCGCGATGCTGGCCGGACTGGCCGGGATCATCAACCCCGACACGTTCGTGGTCACGAAGGACAACCTGGTCAAGGTGAGCACGAGCACGTGGGGATGGTGGCACCTCATCCTCGGCGCGATCGTGTTCTTCTCGGGCTTCGGCGTGTTCATGGGCAACGTGCTCGCGCGGACGGTCGGCGTGATCGCGGCGATCGTCAGCATGATCTCGGCGTTCGTGTACATGTCCGTCTACCCGATCTGGGGCATCACGATCGTCGCGATCGACTTCGCGGTCATCTGGGCACTCACGGTGCACGGCCGCGACATCCAGAAGGCCGAGCGGATGGGTGAGGTGTAGCGCTCTCACCGCTTGGTCGATGCAACGGCAGGCGCCGCGAGAAAGGTTGCGGCGCCTGCCCGCATCGGGGTCGTGCGGTTCATCCGGATAGGGGGATGGAGGCAGGGGCACCCCGACCTACGGTGAGATCGCGACACCGAGAAAGAGGTCGTCATGGAGAAGCACAAGATCGTGCGCGAGGCGTACCTGTATGGCTACCCGCTTGTCACGTTGGACATGACGCGCAAGCACGAGACGAACGTTCGTGTGCCTGACGGCGCGCACGCGCCGATGGGACAGCTGATCAAGTTGCGGGCGTACCCGCGGGTGGAGGATCACGGGGCCGCCGCCCCCAATGCGGACACCCTCTACACGATGACGTGGCTCGATGTGTCGCACGAGCCATGGGTATTCAGCATCCCCGACATGGGCGACCGCTTCTACATCATGCCCATGCTGAGCGGCTTCAACGAGGTGTTCTTCGTGGCCGGCTCGCGCGCGACTGGCGGCGGTGCGCAGGAGTACGTCATCACCGGGCCGGAGTGGTCGGGTACGTTGCCCGAGGGCGTGACGCACGTCGAGTCGCCCACGGCGCTGGTGTGGATCCTCGGGCGCGTCTACTGCGAGGGCACGCCGAAGGACTACGCGGCCGTGCACGAACTCCAGGACCGCTTCTCCAGCGTCCCGCTCAGCGTCTACGGCGGAACCTACACGCCGCCGCCTGGCGTCGTGGACGAGACCTTCGATATGGAGAAGGAGGTCCGGAAGCAGGTCAACGACCTGCCCTTGGACGAGTTCTTCAGCTACCTCGCCCGGCTCTTGGAAGCCAATCCCCCGAAGCCGGAGGACGCCGAGATCGTCACGCAGATGAAGGAGATCGGCCTCGTTCCCGGGCAGGAGTTCGATCGCCACGTGCTGCCGAAGCTCGGACACAGGATCGACCCGAAGCTGGCGCTGCTGGAGTTGGTCCGCTCTGTGAAGGCCACCGAGCCCATCAACGGCTGGCTCTACTGGACGAGCGAGGCCGGCCAGTACGGCACGGATTACGAGCGGCGGGCGATGGTCACCCTGATCGGCCCAGGGCTCAACTTCCCACAGGATGCGATGTACCCATTCTCGGAGAAGGACATCGACGGCAAGCACTACGACGGCTCCAACCACGCGTACGTCATGCGCTTCGCGAAAGGGCAGATGCCGCCGGTCAAGGGGTTCTGGTCGCTGACGATGTACGATCCGGACTTCTTCTTCGTGCCGAACCCCATCGACCGGTACAGCCTGAGCCAGCGGGACACGTTCGTCACCAACGACGACGGCTCGGTGGACCTCTATCTCCAGGCCGAGTCACCCGGGCCGGACAAAGAGGCGAATTGGCTGCCCGCCCCCAAGGGCAAGTTCGTCCCGATGCTCCGGCTCTACTGGCCAAAGGACACGCCGCCCTCGATCCTCGATGGGACGTGGACGCCGCCGCCCGCGAAGCGCGTGCCATGACGGGCTTCTACTGCCGTCGCCTCTAACGAACGAAGGGAGAGACCATGGGTTTGTTACGGAAACATGTTCCAGATGAAGGCGCCACAACAACCGTGAAGGAATTCGACAACGTTCGGGGCCTTCGGTTCTGCGAGATCTTCCTGATCGGAGGCAACGCCATCACGAAGAACCTCAAGGCGGCCGTCTACAACACCACTGGGCTGAACTACCGAGACGATCCACTCAACTCGTGTCCCGATGAGTTGGTGAACCGGTTGGACCTGGCCGCGTACAAGAAGCAGTACAACGTGCTCGCCGTCTACCTCAACAAGCCGAGGTTCTGGGTGTACGACCATCTGAAGGTGCCCGTCGGGCCGGTGCGTGAATTCGACGGCCTCAGGGGTTACTGGATGGGCCTCGGCTTGATCCCGAAGGATGCCAACGTGAAGGAAGCGGGCTGGCTCACCTATCGGAAGTCCCCGATCGAGCGGAAGACCGAGATCACCTTCCGGCAGGGCACGCCGGTCCACATCCTCGACGATCCTGAAGGCAAGCCGTGGGTGATGAAGGCGTTCAGGGACAGCCACGATCAAACGTACGGGTCGCTCGAGGCGTTGGGCGAGAGGTACGAGCGTCTCCCTGACGGATGGAAGTTCCGCATGGCGGAGTTGGACAAGGAATTGGTTCTCGCGCCAACCAAAGCTGGCGGAACCGCCACGGTCATGCAGGACGAATTCGAGAACACGTTCGACTACCTGGGCGATGGCACCTCGAACTATCTGCCGTGATGTCGCTCGCCGGTGCGTCGAACGAGAAGGAGGCAACATCATGAAGCTGTCTGCCAAGCTGCCAGAGGATGACCAGGGCTCGAAGCTAATGCGCTTCGAGGGGGTCCGCGGCCACCGGTACACCGAGATCTTCCTCATCGGTGGCCACGCGATCACGCACCACCTCGTCGGCGGTGTCTACAACACGCTTGGGTTGAACGACCCGAACGGGACCGGTGATACCAGTCCACAGGCGCTGCTCGACAAGGTCGATGAGGATGCCTTGAAGGAGGAATACGAGCTCCTCGGTGTGTTCAAGAACGGTCCGAGGCTCTGGTGCCTGGATTGGGTCGAGGTCATGGTCGGCGCGGAGCGCGACTTCCACGGTCTCGAGGCGCGGTGGGTCATGTGGCTCGACGTGCCCAAAGAGATGCGGAAGCACGAGAGCGTCGCGTACAAACAGATCAGCGGCAAGCGCGACACGCAGCTCGGGATCGACGCGGGTTCGCCGGCCTTCCTCCTCGACGATCCCGACGGCGACACGTGGTGTATGAAGTCAGCCAGCCTCATCGTCGATCCGAGCCAGACGTACGAGAACCTCAAGGACCTCGACAGCCGTCTGAAGCCCGCGCCGGGGTGGAACTTCAGGGCCGTTATCCTCGAGAAGGATCTGGTCCTCACGGCGGATGATGGCAACGTGAAGATCACCCAGGACGAGCTGGGGAACACCTACGACCGGGTCGGGGGAGCGTTCAGCAACTACAAGCCGTAACGAGAGTGAGCCGGCGCTGAGGCGCCCCGAGCGGATAAGGCCACACCCGAACAGGAGGCGGATCCCATGGTTGCGACGAAGATCGAACACCCGAGCGTGGAGAAACGGAAGGCCCACGGCAAGGATGCTCGTGAGCAGGTCCCTCCGTCCAGCCATGCGGGTTGGACACCGGCCGCGGATCGGCCGGACCCGGTAGCCCTCCTGGAAGAGCAGAACGCGACCCGTGAGCCGGACCTCGTGCCCGTTCGCCACGGGCGGATGATGGTCTCGCCGTTCACGTTCTACCGGGGCGCGGCGAAGATCATGGCCGCCGACCTCAAGGACACGCCGACGGGCAGGGCTGACGGCCCAGCTCTGCGGCGACGCTCACCTGTCGAACTTCGGTGTGTTCGCCTCGCCCGAACGGAACCTCCTGTTCGACCTGAACGACTTCGATGAGACGCTGCCCGGCCCGTTCGAATACGACGTGACAGCGCATGTCCGCGAGCTTCACGATCGCCGCGCGCAACAACGGGTTCACGAAGGCCGAGGCCCGCGATTCGACTCTCGCCTCGGTGAACGCCTACCGGACGGCGATGGCCGAGTTCGCCCAGATGGGCCAGATGGACATCTGGTACGCCCACCTCTCCGAGCAACAGCTGATGGCGGCCATCGAGAGCTTCGCTGCCACGCAGAAAGCCACGGACAAGAAGCAGAAGAAGGCGTCGAAGGAGGAGGTGAAGGCGGCGAAGAAGGCCGCCCAGAAGGCCCGCACCCGCGACAGCCTCCAGGCGCTGTCGAAGCTCGGCGAGCTCGTGGACGGCCGGTACCGGATCGTGAGCCAGCCGCCGATCGTTGTGCCGGCGCGCGACTTCCAGGCGGCCTACGGCATCTCGCTCGATGAGCTGCAACAGGCGGTCCATGAGCAGTTCCGCGCGTACCGGTCCACGCTCCAGGACGATCGGCGCCACCTGCTGGAGCGTTTCGAGATCATCGACATGGCTCGCAAGGTCGTGGGCGTCGGCAGCGTCGGTACGCGGGCGTTCATCGTCCTGCTCCAGGGTCGCGATCAGCAGGACCCGCTGTTCCTGCAGGTGAAGGAGGCGACGGCTTCCGTGCTCGAGGACCACCTGCCGAAGAGTCGTTACAAGCAGCACGGCGAGCGGGTCGTCCAGGGTCAACGGATGATGCAGGCGGTGAGCGACATCTACCTCGGATGGACCAAGGGCGTGCAGGACGAACCGGTAGCTGTACTGGCGCCAACTGCGTGACATGAAGGGCTCGGCGGTGATCGAGTCTATGAGGCCCTCCGCCCTTGGGTTCTACGCCCAGCAGTGCGGATGGACGCTCGCTCGTGCACACGCCCGCTCGGGAGATCCGATCGCGATCGCGGCGTACCTCGGCAAGGACGATGCGTTCGACCGGTCGCTCACCGACCTCTCCGAGCGGTATGCGGACCAGAACGAGAAGGACTACGAGGCGTTCGTCGCGGCGATCCGATCCGGTCGCCTGGAAGCCGTCGAGGGCGTCTGAGCAGGAGCGCCGCTGCGGGACGTCCGAAGGATCAGGCCCGCTGCGGTGCCGACCGGTTGATCACTCCGGCGGCGCCTCCAGCGGGACGTTCGAGGGGTCTGCGACGTCCAGCTTCACGTCGCCCTGGGCAGCCATCCGTCCCCTGATGCCGCCGCCCTTCCCACGCAGGATCCACGCGAACCCGACCGCCACGATCCCGCCGATGAAGGGACCCACGATGTAGACCCACCAGTCGTGGTAGTTCCCGCTCACGATCATCGGGCCGAGCGATCGCGTGGGATTCATCGACGCCCCGCTGATCGGCGCCGACCACAGACCCGCGAGCGCGATGTAGGCGCCTACCCCGATGGCCCCGAACACGCCGATGTTCTGCGCGCCCGAGGCCGTGCCGAGGATCGTGCTCAACAGACCCACGGTCAGCACCGCCTCGAAGATGAGCGCGGTTGTGGCCGTGATGGCGGGACCGGGCTCGGTCGTGCCGAGGCCCCCGATGTTGCCAAGCGTCGCGCGCAGGAACAGCACCGCGAGGATCGAGCCGATCAGCTGCGCGATCAGGTAGCCCGGAACGCGCTTCCACGGGAAGTCGCCCCGCATCGCGAAGCCCACGGATACGACGGGGTTGAAGTGGGCGCCCGAGACGGCGCCCATGAACAGGATCATGGCCATGACCATCAGCCCTGGTGCCGTCACGCGGACCGCGAGAGGGATCTGACCACCGCTCTGGGCGTTGACCATCCCACCGCCGGCCGCGACGAGCACCAGGAAGAACGTCCCGATGAACTCCGAGAACAGACGACGACCCTCGAACTTGGGATCGTAGAAATCCTTGATCTCCCCGCCGGCCTTTTCCTCGAGGTATCCGAGGACACCACCCCTCGGGTGTGGCTCCGGTGCTCCACGATCCGCCATGTTGCCCCCTCCTCTTTTCCGGCGAGACTCTATACCCGCTGCGTCGGATGGCGCTTGCCAACGACGCCACGCTGCCGGATGTGGTACGCAGGGGTTCGAAGTCGAACGGAGCACGGCCGAGAGGGAAGCATCGGATGAACGGATGGCGACGGCGGTGGATGAGCGCGAGGTGAAGCTGGCCGCGCCCCCGGCGTTCGCGATGCCGGACCTGGCGACAGCCGCGGAGGGCCTGCGGGTGGCGATTGAGCCGCCCGAGCGCACGACCACGACGTATCACGACACCGCCGATCTCCGGCTGGCGAGGGCGGGCGCGAGCCTGCGCTTCCGGACCGGCCAGGGCTGGACCGTGAAGCTCCCCGGCGGGGAACACGGCGGGGTGCTGCGCCGGCCTGAGTTCCTGTTCGAGGGCGCGCCCGAGCAGGTCCCCGCCACGGCGGCGAGCCTCGTCCGAGGGATGACGCGGACGGCGCCGCTCGAACGTGTCGTGCGACTGCGCACCGTGCGGCGCCGCTCGGTCCTCATATCCGAGGACGGCACGGGGCTCCTCGAGGTGGACGACGACGAGGTCTCGATCCTCGGGCCGGGCAACCGGATCGCCGGGCGCTTCCGTGAACTCGAGGTGGAGCTCTTGACGGACGCGCCCGACGAGTCACTCGCCCCGGTGGTGGCGCTGCTGCGGGCGGCGGGGGCGGGCGAGCCCGATCCGACGTCGAAGTACCTGCGCGCACTCGGTTCGCGCGGCTCGCAGCCGCCCGACCTCGTCCCGGTCCACGTGCCGAAGAAGGCGACCGCCGCCGAAGGGATCCGAGCCGTAATCGTCGACTCGGTCATGCAGCTGCTCGCCGCCGACCCGATCGTCCGGCTCGACGAGGACATCGAGGGGGTCCACCAGATGCGCGTCGCGAGCCGCCGTCTCCGCTCGCACCTGCGGACCTTCGCGTCGTTCACCGACCCCGAGTGGAACGTGTCGCTCCGCGAGGAGCTCGGCTGGCTCGGCCAGATCCTCGGCGCGAACCGCGACGCCGACGTGCTCCTGGAGCGACTCCGAACTCTCACAGCGCACGCCCATGAGCGCGCGAACGCCGATCGGCTCCTCCAGGCCCTCGAAGCCGAGCGGGACGCCGCCCACGCGGTGGTGCTCGAGGCGCTCGGCAGCGACCGCTATCCCCCGCTGCTCGACCGGCTCGTCGAGGCCGCCCGCGCACCCGCCTTCACGCCCGAGGCCGACGGACCGGCGGCCGAGCTGCTCGCGCCGGTGCAAGCGCAATGGGCGTCGCTGCGGAAGCGCGTGAAGTGTTCTTCGAAGCCGCCGACGGACGAGCAACTGCACCGCGTCCGGATCCACGCGAAGCGCACGCGCTACGCGGCCGAGGCCCTTCTCCCCGTCGCACGCAAGGACGCCCGGCGGTTCGCCGCCGCCGCCGCCGACCTCCAGGGGGTCCTCGGCGAGCAGCACGACGCGATCGTGATGCGCGGCTGGCTCCGGACCCAGGCGACCGAGCGGAGCGCCGACCGCATGACCGCCTTCGTGGCGGGCGAGCTGGCCGGACTCGAGCAGGTCCGCGCCGAGGCGGCACGCCAGCGATGGCGGCGCCGCTTCGCCCGACTGACGGCGGCGAAGGAACCCGAGCGTTGGCTCAAGCGTCGGCGGCCCGCGAAGCCGGCCACCGACGAGAGCGCACCCACGTCGGACTGAGCGCCCGGCGATCTCCCATCGAAGGAGGCACGATGGCAACCGGAACGACCACGCGGCCGGAGCGTCGGGCAAGCCCGCGGCCCGAGCACCGGACGTCACAGGAGCGTGCCGCGATCGGCAAGGCCGCGCGCGCGAACGTTCCGCGCTCGAGCCACGGCACGTGGGAACCGGCCGCGGACAGACCCGATCCGATCGCGCTGCTCGAGCAGCAGGCCACGACGCGCCTGCCGGAGCTGGTGCCCATCCGCTACGGCCGCATGCTCGCGTCGCCGTTCACGTTCTACCGCGGCGCCGCGGTGATCATGGCGGCGGATCTCGCCACCACACCCCGATCGGGGATCACGACCCAGGTCTGTGGGGACGCCCACCTGTCGAACTTCGGCCTCTTCGGCTCACCGGAGCGCGAGCTCGTGTTCGACATCAACGACTTCGACGAAACGCTTCCGGGCCCGTGGGAATGGGACGTCAAGCGGCTGGCCGCGAGCCTGTCGATCGCCGGGCGCAACAACGGCTTCACGGACGAAGAGCGCGCCGCGATCCTCCTAGCCTCGATGCGCGAGTACCGCGAGGCCGTGTGGGAGTTCGCGGGGATGCGGAACCTCGACGTCTGGTACGCGCACCTGCAGATCAAAGAAGGCCTCCCGCGCCTGCGCGAAGTGCTCGACAAGAAGAACGTGAAGGACGCCGAGCGCGTGGTCGAGAAGGCCAAGACCAAGGACAGCTTGCAGGCGTTCTCGAAGCTGACCCGGATCGTCGACGGGTCGCCACGCATCATCAGCGACCCGCCGCTGCTGGTCCCCATCGACGAGATCCTCTCGGCGGCGGACGCGGAGCGGTTCCTCTCGAGCGCCCACGATCTGATCCGCTCGTACCGGCGGACGCTGCTCGGCGATCGCCGGCGGTTGCTCGAGGATTTCCGCTTCACGGACATGGCCCGCAAGGTCGTCGGGGTCGGGAGCGTCGGGACGCGGGCGTGGGTCATCCTGATGATGGGCAAGGACCAGGACGACCCGCTCTTCCTGCAGGCGAAGGAGGCGCAGGCCTCGGTGCTCGAGCCGTACGTGGGCGCCAGCCGGTACGCGAACGCCGGGCAGCGCGTCGTCGAGGGCCAGCGCTTCATGCAGGCCGCGAGCGACATCTTCCTCGGCTGGCAGCGGACCCCCGGGATCGACGGCGTCGAGCGCGACTTCTACATCCGCCAGCTCCGTGACTGGAAGGGCTCATGGGCCCCGGAGTCGATGGTGCCGCAGGTCATGACCCTCTACGGTCGGATGTGCTGCCGGACCTTGGCGCGGGCGCATGCGCGCTCCGGAGATCGGATCGCGATCGCGTCCTACCTGGGCAAGAGCGACGTCTTCGACCGGGCGATCGCGGCGTTCGCGGAGCTCTACGCCGACCAGAACGAGAAGGACCACGCCGCGCTCGCGAAAGCCGTGCGGGCCAGGAAGATCAAGGCGACCACGGGCGTGTGAGCCACCCGTGAAGGAGACTGGCGGCCTCGGCGCCGGGGATCATCCGAACAGGAGGATGCGGGGCAAGGGCCTTCGTCCGTACGGTAGGGGTGACCCTCGGACGAGGGAGACTCGCCATGGCAAGCGACGCGACGGAAGGAGGTCCAGATGGCAGCAACCGAGATGGACGAGTTCGGGCCCGTCGACTTCGTGGTCGTTGAGTTCCCCGCGGGGAGCAGCAACTTCACGGGAGAGATGGCGAAGGAGCTGAGCTCGCTCGTGGAGCGAGGGATCGTCCGGGTCCTCGACCTCCTCGTCCTGCAGAAGGACGAGGAGGGCAGCATCGAGGCGTTCGAGATCGACGATCTCGACGAGATGGACGAACTGCGGGCGCTTGAGACGCAGGTGGCCGAGATCCTGGCCGAGGACGACGTCGTGAACCTCGCCGAAGCGATGGAGAACGGCAGCACGGCCGGCGTGATCGTCTGGGAGAACTCCTGGGCGGCGCCGTTCGCGGCGGCGGCACGTCGCTCGGGCGGTCAGCTGATCGCGTCGGGGAGGATCCCGATCCAGGCCATCGTCGCCTCGTTGGAGGCCGAAGAGGCCGCGATGCAGGAAGGAGACTGACATGCCCCTCAGGCCAGCACGTGCCGCTCGACGCGGCGTGGTCGGTGCCCCGGTGGCCCGGACGGCGGCCGTCGTCGGGACCGCGGCGGTCGTTACGCACGGGGTCAGGCGACGCACGGATCGTCGCGACGACCGCAGGGACCGGCGACGGATCTGATCGCGATGGACGCACCCCCGCAGCGAAGGTGCTGATCGTCTACTACCGTTCAGCAAGCAGACCGAACGCGTCGTGGACGCGATCTCCAACTGCGACCCGGGTCGCACCGACGCCGGAAGTCACCGAGAACGGAGACGAACGATGAGTGAACCGGATCGCCGCAGTCTCCCGATCCGCCGGGAGCCCTTCTCGGGGGTAGCGAACAAGACGCTCGACGGCTCCCAACCCGACTGGAACCTCATCGGGCACCCCACCCCTCCGCAAGGGGCGCCCAACGTCCTCCTGATCCTGATCGACGACGCCGGCTTCGGGAACCCGAGCACCTTCGGAGGCCCGATCCAGACACCGAACTACACCCGGATGGCCGAGCAGGGGCTGAAGTACAACCGATTCCACGTCACCGCCCTGTGCTCCCCGACCCGCGCCGCGTTGCTGACGGGTCGTAACAACCACGCGGTGGGGTTCGGCTCGGTCGGTGAGTTCGCCGGCGGGTTCCCCGGCTACTCGGCGTCGCTGCCGAGGGACTGCGCGCCGCTGCCACGCATCTTGCGCGACAACGGCTACAGCACCTCCGCCTTCGGCAAGTGGCACCTGACGCCCGACGGCCAGCAGGGCCCGGCGGGCCCGTTCGACCGCTGGCCCAACGGTTGGGGGTTCGACCACTTCTACGGCTTCCTAGCCGGCGACTCCGGGCAGTGGGATCCGTGCCTGATCGAGAACCAGAAGGTGATCGGGACCCCGGAGGGGTTCTACGACGAGGAGGACCCGTACTACTTCCCCGATGCCATGGCCGACCGGGCGATCGAGTGGCTCCACGGCGTTCGGGCGCAGGACGCCGACAAGCCGTTCTTCCTCTACTTCTCGACCGGCTGCAGCCACGCGCCGCACCACGTGGCGCAGGCCTGGGCCGACCGATACAAGGGGAAGTTCGACCAGGGGTGGGACCGGCTCCGGGAGGAGACCTTCGCACGCCAGAAGGAACTCGGCGTCGTGCCCGCCGACGCCGAGCTGACACCGCGCGACGACGCCTTCCCTGCGTGGGACGACGTGCCCGACAAGCTGAAGGCGTTCTACGCGCGCCAGATGGAGGTGTACGCGGGCTTCTCGGAGAACGCCGACGCCAACGCCGGACGCGTGATCGATGCGATCGACGAGCTCGGTGAGCTCGACGACACGGTGATCATCTGGATCTGGGGCGACAACGGCGCCAGCATGGAGGGCACCGTCACGGGCTCGTTCAACGAGATGACGATGCAGAACGGCATCCCGCTGACCGACGAGATGCAGCTCCAGCTGGCCGAACGCTTCGGCGGCATGGACAAGTGGGGCGCCCAGATCATGGACCCGCACTACGGCGCCGCATGGGCCTGGGCGGGGAACACCCCGTTCAAGTGGGGCAAGCAGGTGGGCTCGCACCTCGGAGGGACCCGCAACCCGATGGTCGTGCGCTGGCCGGAGCGCATCACGGAGGCCGGAGGACTGCGCTCGCAGTTCGGCCACGTGATCGACGTCGCCCCGACGATCCTCGACCTCGCGGGCATCCCGCAGCCCGAGACGGTCGACGGGATCGAGCAGGACCCGATGCACGGGTCCAGCTTCGCCGCGACGTTCGCCGATGCGGCCGCGCCCGAGTTCCGCACGCAGCAGTACTTCGAAACGATCGGCAACCGGGGCATGTACAAGGACGGCTGGTGGCTCGCGATGAAGACCGAGCGCATCCCCTGGGTCGTCACGCCGGACGCTCTGAAGCCGTACGCGCCTGGGGTCTGGGATCCGGACGCCGGTCCCGCCGAGCTCTACTACCTACCGGACGACTTCACGCAAGCGCACGACCTGGCCGCCGCGCACCCCGACAAGGTGCAGGAGCTCAAGGACCTGTTCTGGGAAGAGGCAGAGAAGTACAAGGTGCTGCCGTTGCTGGCCACCCTCTCCACGTTCTTCGGCATCCTGCCTCCGATCGAGCAGAAGACCACGTTCGAGTTCCGCGGCGACGTCCAGAACGTGCTGTCGGGCATGATCCCGAGGATCTACAACCACTCGTACGCGATCTCGGCGGACCTCGTCGTGCCCGAGGATGGCGCCGAGGGAGTGATCGTCGCGGAGTCGGATCACCTCGGCGGGTTCACGCTCTACGTGAAGGACGGGAAGCTCACCCACACCTACTCGATGATGGGGGTCTTCCTGTTCAAGCAGGTGGCGGAGGAGGACCTGCCCACCGGCGAAGTCACGGTCCGTATGGAGTTCGCGGCCGACGAGGCGAAGCCGGCGACGGGCGGCGAGGTGACGCTCTTCATCGACGATCGTCCCGTCGGCAAGGGCCGGATGGACCACACCGTGCCGATCCGGTTCTCCGCGTACGCGGGGATGGATATCGGTCGTGACAACGGCGGCGTGGTCGACCTCGCCTACGAGGATCGGAAGCCGTTCGCCTTCACCGGCACCGTGAAGAAGGTCGTGTTCGACATCAAGCCCCACCTGTCGGACCAGGACGAGCTGGACCTGCATGCAGAGGCGCACCGCGGGCACGCGGCGCACAGTCTGTCGGGCTAGGACGGGGAGGAGAGCAGGTGGCGAAGGAGCCCACGAACGTACTGATCGGCGGCTACCTCTCGACCGAGGCCGCGCATGAGGACTACGACGCCGTCCTGGATTGCGGCGCTGAGATCATGGGTGCCGTCGTGGTGAGCAAGGACCTCGAGGGCAACCTGTCGGTCGAGCAGACCGATCACATGGTCAAGGAGGGCGCGGAGGGCCTCGCCGGGGTCGGATTCGTGGTCGGCCTCTTCGCGCCGCCGCTGCTGGCAGCAACCGCGATCGGAGCCGTGATCGGTGCAGGCGCTGGCAAGGTGTTACACAAGAAGACCGGCAGCAAGATCGAGGAGGCGGCCGGCGAGACGATCCCGATCGGCGGGGCCGGCCTCATCGTCGCGTACAAGCACGACCATGCCGACGCGATCGAGGGGTCGGTGACGCGCGCGATCAAGAAGGTCGTTGGCGAAGCGGAGGGTCGCCATGTCGAGGCACTCAAGGGTGCGCTCGCGGACGCCCAGAAGAAGATGGCCGAGGGGAGCAGCTGAGTTGGCGTCGCGGAACCACTCAGTCGTCGATCTCCTCCCACATCGACCGTTCGTCGTGTTCCTCCCAGTCGGCGCCCAGCATCGCGATGGCCCAGCGCGTCCATGTCCCCTCCGGTCGAGCCGGGGTGTTCCTGACCCTCGCGCGGACGACGATCCCGGGGGCGAGCTCGACGGGCGAGCGCAGCGGGGCCGTCGTCATCCCCCAGTGCGTCGGCGGATCGCCGGGTCCTACCGAGAGCGAGACGTCGGGTGCGAGGTCGGCGCTGAACCAGAGCGCGAGCGCGTTGGCCGTTCCGGCTTCGCGGACCCGCAGCAGCGCCTCGGCCTCGTGAGGAGCCTGCGCCTGCTCCAGCGGGATCCGGTGCGCGTCCGTGGTCCACAACCGACCCGGCTCGGAACGGCGGTCCTCCTCCGCAAGGTGCCGGAAACTGCCGGAGTAGATGATCTCGTTGACCGTCATCTCGACCAGTCCATCGAGCCGGACGCCGTAGGGGTTATCGCGCAGGAAGCCCACCGTGTCGCCGAGATGGCGGTCGTGCACCAGCCCGGCCCACGCCGTTACCGAGCGGGGGATCAAGACCCCGCCCGGCTTCAGCCAGCGGTCGCGGGCGGCGACGACCGGAACCAGCATCCCCTCATCGATCCCGAACCCTCCCAGCCACTCCGAGACGATCACGTCGACACGTTCCGGGAGCTCGATGTCCATGATGTCGCCCTGGATCACCCGGACGGTCTCCGCGGCCCCGTTCTCGGCGGCCAGTTCCTGCGCCAGGACGGCGACCGTGGTCCGCTCGACCGCGTAGACGCGCGCCGCACCTGCCCGCGCCGCGAACAAGCTCAGGATGCCGGTGCCCGCCCCGACGTCGAGCACGACGTCGCCCGGGCGCACCACCGCATCGATCGCACGCCGGAACGCATCGGTACGAACACGGTCGCAGATCATCGTCCGGTGCACCTCGATCTCCGCGTACATCGGGTCCGGCGGGTTCCAGATCGGGGTGCGCACGCGCGTAGTGTATGTTGTCGTTCTTGGACGGATGCCGGCAGCCGGTGCGCCGTCGGCCGAGCCAACGGGAGGGTCTCCATGGGATTCAGGCGACGGACGAGGCGCCGTGCGCTCGTCGCAGGCGCGGCGGTCGGACACCACATGGCCAAGAAGAGCGCGCAGGCGCAGCAGGCGCCTGCTGGCTATCAGGACCAAGCGTACGAGGAGCCTGCGCCCGCGCAGTACGCGCCGCCTCCGGCGGACCCGGCTGACCAGATCGAGCACCTCGCACAGCTGCACAGCTCGGGCGCGCTGACCGACGAAGAGTTCGCGGCGGCGAAGGCGAAGGCCCTCGGGACCTGAACGCCGATCTGCCCGGTGAAGGCCCCTTCGTAGATCGAGACATCTCAAGGACAGGTGGCTGCGATGAGTGATTCGCGGAAAGACGTGCTATTGAGGGCGCTCGAGGCCGAGCTCGGTATCGGGTCGGCCGATCCGAGCACGCTGTTCACCGACGACGTCGTTGGCTGGTCGCCGATCATGAACGTGTCCGGACTCGCGGCACTCACCGAGGTCGGCGATGCCCGCGACGTCACGTTCTCCAACGTCGTCCTGTCGTTGCGCGGACTCGACGAGGTGGGGAACAAGGCGTTCGCCGAATGGCTCGTCGAAGCCGACCACATCGGACCGCTCGAGCTCGGCGAGGACACGACGATCGAAGCGACGGGCCGGCATATCCAGATGTCCGGTGCCACGGTGGCCGACTTCCGCGACGGGAAGATCCGGTCGTTCCGGACCTACTTCGACGAGATCTCCCTGCTCGAGCAGCTGGTCGGCGACTGACGACGCCGGAGCGGTGGAGTTCCAGGTCGAGGACGATCCAGACCCGCTCGACATCGCGTTCCTCGAAACCCAGATCCGTCGTGAGGCGGCTGCCACCATGCGGCTCGGCGAGGAAGCCGAACTGGCCATCTTCGTCCGGGAAGCCGGACGGATCGTGGCCGGGATCAGCGGCTGGACGTGGGGGGACTGCTGCGAGCTGCTGAGCCTCTGGGTCGCGCCGACCCACCGAGACCGATGGCTCGGGCCGCGGCTCCTCGCCGCCGCGGAAGCCGAAGCGGCAGCGCGCGGGTGCACGCAGACCGTCCACTTCACCTACGACTTCCAGGCTCGGCGTCTCTACGAGTGGGCAGGCTACGACCTGGTCGGTCGCGTCGAGGGCTTCCCGTCGGGCGCGGACGTCCTGTGGTACCGCAAACGCCTGAACGCGCCAGAAGCTCCAGCGCGCGACCCGTCGTATTAAGGCGAAAGGAGACAGGCCGGAAGCGCCCGCCGGTGCGACGTGCCCCGCGCCCATCATCCGGACCGGATGTAGCAGGCTCGTTGCGAGGGAACTAAGGTCTTGCGCGTGGGAGACGGGCCCGGGGTATCGTCGCGTCGAACGATAGGTGAATACCCGTGAAACAGGACGAGGCGACCTCGGCCGGGGACACGTCCGAGCCCGGGTCGCCCGAGGCCGAGCGAACGCGCGACGCTCCCCGACTGCGTCAAGCCGACGTCCGCATCTTCTCCTCCGCGAGCGACGCCCCGCTGGCACGACGCCCAACCGACGTCGTGCTGCTGCTCGTGTGCATCATCGGCGTGGCGGTCCTGGCGATCCCCGCCCCAGGCCCCACCGCGCTCGACACCACCGTCCACAACTTGGTCACGCAGCTTCCTGGGCTCGTCGGCTGGTTCTGGCAGATCACGTACAACCTGCTGATCGCTTGGGCCGCCGTGCTCCTGCTCGTCGCGTTGGTCACGCACGGCAGGAAGCGCCTGTTGTTCCACGAGCTGCTCGCCGGGGCGCTCGCCTTCGGCTTCGCGATGCTGGCCGGGCGGGCCTCCGGGACGGATCTAACGGCGAGCATGCGAGCCGTCGGCTCGTCGCAGCCTCCCGCCGTCTACCTCGCGGTTCGCCTCGCCATCGCGACAGCGATCGTGGTGATGGCCTCGCCGCACATGAGCCGGCCGTTGCGGTTCATCGGGCGTTGGGTCGTGGTGACGGGCGCCGTGGCGGGGATCGCCCTTGGCGTCACGCTCCCGATCGGCATGGTCGCCGGGGCGCTGATCGGACTGGGCTCCGCCGCGATCGTGCACCTGGCGTTCGGCTCGCCGGCCGGCCGCCTCACACTGGATCAGATCGCGCTCGCGCTCGAAGAACTCGACGTCGAGGCGACGGATCTGCGGCACGCACCGCTCGAGCCGCGCGGCGCCGGGCTGGCCACGGCGACCGGTCCGGACGGTCGCGCCCTCCAGGTGAAGGTCTACGGCCGCGACGCGCGCGACGGGCAGCTGCTGATGTCGACCTGGTCGTCGATCTGGCATCGAGGCGAGACGCCGCATATCGGCGCGGGCCGGCTCCAACAGGTCGAACACGAGGCGTTCCTAACCCTGATGGCGGAGCGCGGCGGCGTCGACGTGCTGCCGGTCGTCGCCGCCGGGATGGCCGACGGGCGTGACGCCGTGCTCGTGACGGAGATCAGCGGGCGGCCGTTGCGATCGCTCGAGCCCCGGGAGATCACCGGCGACATCCTGACGGACGTGTGGAAGGGCGTCGTCCGGCTCGGCGAACTCGGGATCGCGCACGGCCCGATCGACGGCGACACCATCGTGATCCGCCCCGACGGCCACCCCGCGATGGGGGACTTCGGCAGGGCGAAGGTCGCCGCGACCGATGCGGCCATCATGACCGATCGCGCCCAGCTCCTGGTCTCGACGGCGCTCCTCGTCGGCCCCGAACGTGCCGTCTCGGCAGCCGCGCATGTGCTGGACGCGGATGCCCTCGCGCGGGTGATCCCGTTCGTCCAACCCGCCGTCCTCGATCGGACGACGCGCCGCGCCGTGCACGAAGCCCCGTGGGAACTGGACGAGGTGCGCGATCTGGCGGCAGGGACGGCCGGGGTCGAGGCGCCGAAGCTCGAGCGGGTCCGGCGGGTCACGGTGGGCTCGGTCGTGAAGGTCGTCCTGATCGGCCTGCTCGCCTACTGGCTGATCGCTTCGCTCGCCGGCGTCGACATCACGCAGATCGTCGACGAGCTCAAGTCGGCCGACACCGTGTGGCTCTGGGCGGCGCTGGTCCTCGCGCCGATCGTCCAGGTGGCGCAGGCCTTCTCGACGATCGGCGCTTCGATCCTCCCGGTCCGGTTCGTCCCGGTGCTCATGCTCGAATACGCGATCCAGTTCATCGCGCTCGCGGTGCCCAGCTCGGCGGCCCGGGTCGCGCTCGAGATCCGGTTCTTCCAGCGTCAAGGAGCGGACGTGGGCGGAGCCGCCTCGATCGGGCTGATCGACAGCGTGAGCGGTTTCGCGATCCAGATGGTGCTGATCCTCGTGATCACGCTGACCGGCCTGGCCACGTTGACCCGGCCCTCGTCGAGCTCCAGCTCCTCGTCGAGCAGTTCCTCGTCGAGCGGACAGAATGCGTGGATCCTGCTGGTCGTGCTCCTGGTCCTCGGGCTGATCCTCGCGCTGGCGATCCCTCGGTACCGGAAGATGGTGAAAGAGGCAGTACCCCGATACCGAGCGATGCTCAAGGAGCAGGCGTCGTCGGCCAGGACAGCGCTCCGCGTGCTCCGCCAGCCCACGAACGTCGCGATGCTGCTCGGCGGCAACCTCACGGCCCAGCTCCTGCTGGCGATCATCCTCGGGCTGTGTCTGAAGGCGTTCGGCTACAGCGCCACCCTCGCGCAGCTGATCCTCGTGAACACCATCGTGAGCCTGTTCGCCGGCTTCATGCCGGTGCCCGGCGGCATGGGCGTCGCGGAAGCCGGCTACACGGCAGGACTCGAGGCGATCGGGGTCCCGAGCGCCGCGGCCGTGTCGACCGCGATCGCGTTCCGCCTCGTCACGTTCTACCTCCCGCCGCTCTGGGGAGCGTTCTCGATGCGCTGGCTGCGCCGGCACGAATTCGTCTGACCGCTCAGGCGCGCGGCAGGATGACGAGCGATGCGAGGGAGTACGCGAGCAGGGCCAGGGCCAGCGCGTTCGCCGCGATCCGGATCCGCCGCTCCTTGAAGCGCTGGGCCACGGCGATCAGGAACAGGACGGTGGCGAACAGGACCGTGTCCCGCACGTACTTGTTCGCGGTTTCGCGGGCGGTCGTGCCCTGAGCGAAGAGGCTGGAGGCCAGAGCGTTCAGCGACGCCGCGTGTTCGAGATCCGGTTGGTGGAAGCCCGGCATGTAGCCGGGTCCCGCCGGCGCGGACGGATCCGTGAAGGGGTCGGTCTTCAGCCATGCCTCGAACGCCGCCCGGTACTCCGGCGTGAACCGCCGAAGCAGCACGCCTTCCAGCTGCGTGTCGCCCGCGGAGTGCGCCTGGAGCCACGCGGTGAACACCGTCGCGTCGGCCACGAGGAACTGCCCGCCGCGCGTCGAGGCGGCGTCGGCCGCGAACCGCGTGGTGGAGGCCTGCCCATAGAGCACGGCCTGCCGGCCACCCCATTGCGTGGCCTGGTAGCCGCTCCAGGCGGTCGCGATCGCCACGAGCGCCAGAACGGTCACCTCGACGATCTCGATCCTGTCGAACGCGTGTCGGCGATCGTCGTCGGTCGGCTTGTCGGACATCTCGGCCGTCAGAAGGCGTTGATGGCCCGCGCGATGACGAGGATCGCCGTGAGCAGCGAGATCACCGACTCCAGCATCATCGCCATCTTCGCCCATGTCTTCACCGGCAGGGTGTCCGTAGGGCTGAAGGCGGTGGCGTTCGTGAACGACAGGTACAGGTAGTCCGGATATTTCGGCTTCCACCCGTCGGTCGCGAGCTCCGGCATCGCGTTCTCGGGGAAGGCGAAGCTGAGGGGGATTCCACTACCGGCGGCTCGTTCGGCCGGGCCGCCGCGGTCGAGCTCCCAGAACCAGAGGCTGAACGCGATCACGTTCGTCAGCCAGATCGCCCCGCCACGGCCGAGCAGGTTGTCGGCGCTGAGACCGGTTTCCCCGTGGAGGATGTCGTAGATCAGCACGCTCAGGCTCGCCACCGTGCCCACCGTCATGACGGTGATGAGCGCGAGCGTGATGCGGCGCGCCCGCGCGCTGAGGTCGTCGACCCGGCCAGGATCGACCGCGATGAGGACCCCGAGGAGCACCAGCTCCAACACCGGGACGATCCACCATCCCTTGAGACGCCCCGCGAGCGGCGTTCCCACCTGGAGCCCGATCGCGGCGAGCACGGCCAGCGCCATCGGCCACCGTCGTTCCGCCCGTGTGGTGACCGCTTCCGGTTCGCTCATCTCCCCCTCCGATCGCCGCATGCTACCCGTGTCGCGAAGACCTGATGAAGGACCCAGGCCGGATGAAGTGTCTGGACGGTGACGGCGAGACGACGGCTCGACGGTTCATCCTCTTGGGGGGATGCGGCAACCCGGCACGTCGTGGTTCGATCGCTGCGAAGACGCGGAAGAAGCTCAACGAAAGGAGCTGCTCGATGTCCAACACAGCGAACGACACGCCGGTCCTCGACCTGCTGGGGGCGATGACCATGGACTCGCTCGAGCGATCCAACCTCGAGCCCGAACAGTTGATGATCGCCAGGATCGCGGCGCTGGTCGCGGTCGACGCTCCGCCCGTCTCCTACCTGACGAACATCGCGGCCGCCGGGGACGCCGGCGTCGATGCCGACATGATCCAGGACATCCTGGTCGCGATCGCGCCCATCGTCGGGACGGCGCGTGTCGCATCGGCCGCAGGGAAGATCGTTCGCGCCCTCGGCCTTGCGATCGCGGTCGCGGACGCAGAGTTGCCGAACGAGGACGACTAGGCGTCGGAAGACCCTGCTCCGTCCGTACGCGTCCTCCGGCCTGGCCTCAGGCCTGTGTAGCATGCGTTCCTCGCTATCCACTGGGAGGGGATCATGGGCGAAACGTTCCGGGGCCTGGTCAACATCGACATCAAGGACTCGGTCCCCGACTGGGGTCCCTTCACGCAACCGATGGCGCCCGAGGGCGCACCCAACATCCTCTACATCGTGCTCGACGACGTCGGCTTCTCGGCGATCGAGCCGTTCGGCGGGCTGATCGAGACGCCGAACATCAAACGGATCGTCGACGCGGGTCTCACGTACACGAGCTTCCACACCACCGCGCTCTGCTCGCCGACGCGCTCGTGCCTGCTCACCGGGCGGAACCACACCACGAACGGCATGGCATGCATCACCGAGGCCACGTCGGGCTTCCCGAACGCGAACGGCCACATCCCGTTCGAGAACGCGAACGTCGCCGAGGTCCTCAGCGAGCGCGGCTGGAACACCTACATCGTCGGCAAGTGGCACCTGTGCGCCGAGGACGAGATGAACCTCGCCTCGTCGAAGCGCCAGTGGCCGCTCGGCCGGGGCTTCGAGCGGTACTACGGGTTCCTCGGAGGCGAGACGAACCAGTGGTACCCCGACCTGATCCACGACAACCACCCGGTCGCCCCGCCGGCCTCCCCCGAGGACGGCTACCACCTCTCGGTCGACATCACGGACAAGGCGATCGAGTTCGTGCAGGACGCGAAGGCGATCGCGCCCGACAAGCCCTTCTTCCTCTACTACTGCCCCGGCGCCGCCCACGCGCCGCACCACGTACCTCGGGAGTGGGCCGACAAGTACAAGGGCGTGTTCGACATGGGCTACGAGGCGTACCGGGAGGGCGTGTTCGCTCGGCAGAAGGAGATGGGACTGCTCCCCGAGAGCGCTCAACTGTCGCCGATCAACCCGCTCGCGGGCGAGACCAGCCACGACGGCAAGCCGTGGTCGAAGTTCGACGTCGTCCGGCCGTGGGAGTCCCTGAGCGAGGATGAGAAGAAGCTGTTCCGTCGGATGGCCGAGGTCTACGCCGGCTTCCTGAGCCATTTCGACGACCAACTGGGGCGGCTGCTCGACTACCTGAAGGACAGCGGGCAGCTCGAGAACACGATCGTCGTGTTGGTCTCCGACAACGGCGCGTCGGGAGAAGGCGGGCCGAACGGGTCGGTCAACGAGAACAAGTTCTTCAATGGCATCCCCGACTCCACGGAGGAGAACCTGAAGCTGCTCGACGAGCTGGGGAGCACGAAGACCTACAACCACTACCCGACCGGGTGGGCGTGGGCCTTCAACACCCCGTTCAAGATGTGGAAGCGGTACGCGAACTTCGAGGGCGGCACGGCCGACCCGCTGATCGTGTCCTGGCCGGCGAAGATCAAGGACGTCGGCACCTTCCGGCGGCAGTACACCCACGCGGTCGACATCGTGCCGACGCTCCTGGAGTCCGTGGGCGTCGAGATGCCCGACGTGGTCAACGGCTACACGCAGCACCCGATCGAGGGGGTCAGCTTCGGCTACAGCTTCGACGACTCCGACGCGCCGTCGAAGAAGGAGACGCAGTTCTACTCGATGCTCGGGACCCGGGCGATCTGGCACAAGGGGTGGAAGGCCGCGACGGCAGTGCCGGCGGCCCCCGAGTCCTGGGGCGACTTCCACCAGCAGAAGTGGGAGCTGTTCCACACCGACGCAGATCCGAGCGAGTGCACGGATCTGGCCGAGCAACACCCGGAGAAGCTGCAGGAGCTGATCGCGCTCTGGTGGACGGAGGCGGGCAGGCTGCAAGCGCTTCCCCTTGAATCACGGGGGGCGATCGAGATCCTGGGAACCGAACGGCCGCTGCTCGCCAAGCCGACGAGCCAGTACATCTACTTCCCGGGCGGCGCCGAGATCCCGGAGTCCGTGGCGCCGAACATCCGCAACCGCTCCTACACGCTCGCGGCGGAGATCGAGATCGCCGACCCCGCGACGGCAGGTGGCGTGCTCATCTCCCAGGGATCGCGCTTCGGCGGCCACGCGCTCTATGTGAAGGACGGCAAGCTGAAGTACGCCTACAACTTCGTCGGCGAGCTGGTGCAGGTGGTGGAGTCCGAGGAGACGGTGCCGAGTGGCCACGTCGTGCTCTCCGCCTCGTTCGAGAAGGCCGGCGACGGGATGCCGACGCAGGGGACCCTCACGTTGCACATGCGGGACAAGGCGGTCGGCTCCGGGACGATCCGCACGCAGCCGGGCAAGTTCGGCCTGGGCGGCGGCGGACTCGTCTTCGGCCGCTCCGGCGCCGAGCCGGTCACCGACGACTACCCCGGCGAGCGGCCCTGGGCGTTCACCGGCGGCACGATCACGCGGGTCGTTATCGACGTCAGCGGCGACGCCTTCATCGACCTCGCGAAGGAGGCGGCGGCGGCGTTCGCGCGGCAGTAGTCCGACCCGGAGGAACGATCGTGGGACACGAGCACCGAGACGCCAGCGGATCGGAGGAGATCTCCGTCAACCCGATGTTCGCCCGCAGCGGGGAGACGAAGATCCCCCGCTGGCGGATCCCCGAAGGGGAGATGCTCCCCGACTCGGCGTACCAGATCATCCACGACGAGATCCTCCTCGACGGCAACGCGCGACAGAACCTCGCGACGTTCGTGACGACGTGGATGGAGCCGCAGGCCTCGCAGCTCTACGCCGAGGCGTTCGACAAGAACATGATCGACCGGGACGAGTACCCGCAGACGGCCGCGATCGAAGAGCGGTGCGTGCACATCCTGGCCGACCTGTGGAACTCGCCGGAGCCGCACACCACGATCGGCACCTCGACGATCGGCTCCTCCGAGGCCTGCATGCTCGCCGGGCTCGCGTTCAAGCGCCGCTGGGAGAAGCGGCCGCCGGGCCGAGGGCAAGGACGTCGCCTCGCCGAACATCGTCGTCAGCGCGTCGGTCCAGGTCGTGTGGGAGAAGTTCGCCGCCTACTGGGACGTCGAGCCTCGGTACGTCCCGGTCTCGAAGGAGCACCCGAACCTCTCGCCCGAGGGCATGCTCGGAGCGGTCGACGACCACACGATCTGCGTGGTCGCGATCCTCGGCGTCACGTACACCGGTGACTACGAGCCCGTGAAGGAGCTCGCGCTCGCGCTCGACGACCTCCAGGCGCGGACGGGACTCGACGTGCCCCTGCACGTCGACGGCGCCTCCGGGCGCGTTCATCGCCCCGTTCCTGGACCCGGAGCTCGAATGGGACTTCCGCCTGACCCGCGTGCACTCGATCAACGCGTCGGGCCACAAGTTCGGGTTGGTCTATCCTGGGCTCGGCTGGGTGGTCTGGGCCAAGCGCGAGTACCTGCCCGACGAGTTGATCTTCACCGTGAGCTACCTCGGCGGCGCCATGCCGACCCTCGCGATCAACTTCTCCCGCCCCGGCGCCCAGGTGCTGCTCCAGTACTACAACTTCCTCCGCCTGGGTCGGGAGGGCTACCGGCGGGTCCACGCCGCGTGCCGCGATTCGGCGCAGCGGTTCGCGAACGAGATCGACGCCATGGAGCCGTTCGACCTGATCTCGAACGGCTCCACGATGCCGCTCGTCACCTGGACGTTGGCGAGGGCTCGGCCGTGGGACCTGCACGATCTCTCGGCGAAGCTCCGGGAGCGTGGATGGCAGGTGCCGGCGTATCCGATGCCCGCGAACATGCAGGACATGACCGTGATGCGTGTCGTGTTCCGCAACGGCGTGTCGATGGACCTCACCGACCTGCTGCTCGCCGACATCCGAAGCTCCATGAAGGTCCTCGATGCCCTCCCGGCCCCGTTGCCGAGGACGGCCGAGCCGCGCAGCGCGTTCCACCACTGACGCACCTCTGACATGACCGCCCCTGGGGGTTCCGTCATCATCCAGCGGTGAGGGACCGACCTGCTCCACAGCCCAGCGAGGGGACGATGGGTCTGCCCTCGGTCGGTGTCTGGCGCTGGCTCCCCGGGGCCTGGGTCATCCGCACCTACCGGCGCGAGTGGCTGGGCTCCGACCTCGTCGCCGGTGCCGTGCTGACGGCTCTGCTCGTGCCCCAGGGGATGGCCTACGCGGAACTGGCGGGCCTGCCGCCGGTCACCGGGCTCTACACGACGATGGCGTGCCTGGTCGCCTACGCGATCTTCGGGCCGTCGCGGATCCTCATGCTCGGCCCCGACTCGGCGCTCGGGCCGTTGATCGCCGCGGTGATCCTTCCGCTCGCCGGGGCCGGCGGCGATCCATCCAGGGCGATCGCGCTCGCGGGGGCGCTCGCCTGCATGGTCGGCGTGATCGCCGTGGTCGCGGGGATCGGCCGGCTCGGACACGTCACGGACCTGCTGTCGATGCCGGTACGCGTCGGCTACCTGAACGGCATCGCGGTCGTGATCGTGATCGGGCAACTGCCGAAGCTCTTCGGATTCACGGTGGAGAGCGGCGGCCTGGCGCGCGAGGCGGCCGGGTTCCTCCGCGGCGTGGCCGACGGCCGGACCAACGCCACGGCGCTCGCACTCGGGATCGCGTCGGTCGTCGTGATCGTGGCGTGTCGTCGCTGGGCGCCGAAGATCCCCGGCGTCTTGCTCGCCGTGGTCGGCTCGATCGTCGTCGTCACGGCGCTCGACCTCACGTCGAAGGGGATCTCCGTGGTCGGTGTGCTGCCGCAAGGGCTCCCGACCCCCTCGTTCCCGTCGGTACCGGCATCCGACCTCCTCCCCTTGTTCGCGGGCGCGATCGGGATCGCGTTCGTCTCCCTGGCCGACACGAGCGCCACCTCCCAGGCGTTCGCGGCCCGCAACGGCTACACCGTCGACCCGAACCAGGAGCTGATCGGCGTCGGTGCGGCGAACGTCGCGGCCGGACTGCTGCAAGGCTTCCCGGTCTCTTCCAGCGCGTCACGCACGGCCGTCGCCGAGCAATCCGGCGCGAAGTCTGAGGTCACCGGGTTGGTGGGTGCAGCGCTGATCGGCGCGATGTTGTTGTTCGCGCCGACGCTCGTGCAGGACCTGCCATCGTCCGTGCTCGCAGCGATCGTGATCGTGGCCGCCACGAGCCTCGTCGAGATCGGTCAGCTCAAAACGCTGCTCCGCGTGCGCAGACGAGACTTCGGGCTGTCGATCGCCTGCACGCTCGGCGTGATGCTCTTCGGGGTGCTGTGGGGCATCGCGGTCGCGGTCGCCTTGTCACTCGTTGACTTCGTGTGGCGCGCGTGGCACCCGTACGACGCGGTCCTCGGACGGATCGAGGGACGGAAGGGCTACCACGACGGCGCCCGGCACCCGGAGGCCCGCCAGGTGCCCGGATTGCTCCTGTACCGGTTCGACGCCCCCCTGTTCTTCGCCAACGCGAACATCTTCCGGGCCAACGTGCGACACCTCGTGCGGGACGCGGCGCCACCCATCACGTGGCTCGTGGTTGCTGCCGAACCCATCACCGACGTCGACACGACCGCCGCCGAGATGTTGTGGGAGCTCGACGAGGACCTCGAGCACCGGGGGATCGAGTTGGCGTTCGCCGAGATGAAGGGCCCCGTGAAGGATCGACTGGAGCGCTACGGTCTGATGACCCGTGTCGGCGCCGAGCGCTTCTTCCCGACGATCGGCACCGCCGTGAGGGCCTACCTCGAGCACACCGGCGCGCCGTGGGTCGACTGGGAGGAAGCCTCACGGGACGAGGACGGTTCGCCGCCTTCGTCGTAACTCCCCGTCCGCCGGGACGCGGGTGTCACGACCCTTCACGAGGAGACGGCTCGATCCGGCCGCGACGCATCGTCACCAACCGATCGACCAGCTCGAGCCCTTCGGGACGATGGGTGATGAGGAGGACCGAACGATCGCCGGCCGCCTCGAGCGCGTCCTCGACGATCGCGGTCGCGGTGGGAGGATCGAGGTGCGCGGTCGGCTCATCGAGCACGACGACCGGCGAGTCCGCCAGGAACGTTCGCGCGAGCGCGATCCGGCGTCGTTCGCCGCCGGAGACGGCGACGCCGTCCTCCCCCACGAACGTGTGCCATCCCTGGGGGAGGCCCTCGACCCAGTCCCAGATCCTCGCGCGCCGCAGGGCGGCCTCGACGGCCTCGTCGTCGGCGCCCGGCCGCGCGAGCCGCACGTTCTCCAGGATCGTCGTGGCGAAGAGGTAGGCGTCCTGGCGATCAAGCGTTACCCGCGATCGGATGTCCTCATGGCGCAGGGACAGGTAGTCCTCGCCGCCGAGCGTCACGCGGCCGTGATCGGGGTCGAGGAAGCGCACCAACAGGGCCGCGACCGTGCTCTTGCCCGAGCCCGACGGGCCGACCAGCGCGATCTTCCGTCCTGGCGCGACCCGGAGGTCCACGTCGCGGAGCGCCCACGATGCTTCGTCGGCGTACGCGAAGCCGACGCCCTCGAGCGCCACGGTCGGATCCGACGGCAGCGCCGCCGGTTCGGACGGCTCGAGGACCGCCGGCCCTCGCCGGGCGATCTCGAGCAGCCGCTCGCCCGCAGCGAGCGTCTCACGGAGCTCGAGCGCCGCCGCCGGGAGCGGAACGACGCACTCGAACGACGCCATCGCGAGCAGCGCCACCGACGCCACGAGCACACGGTCCAAGGCTCCGATCTCCGTCGCGTGGACGCAGAAGGCGAGCACGCCGACCACGGTGAGCCCGGTGACGGCCACGCTGAGCCCTTCGACGAGGCCGCCCGCGATCGCGCTCCGCCGCGTGCGACCGGCGAGCTCGCCGTCCAGTTCCTCGACCCGTGCGACGGCATCGCGGTCCGCACCCAGGACCAGGAGCTCGGGACCGCCGCGGAGGACGTCCACGAGCTCGGCCGTGAGCTCGGCGCGCACCGCCCCCCGGCCCCGCTCGGCCCGGCCTCCCGCCGCGACCGCGAGCGCCGGGATGCAGACGCCACCGACGAGCAGACCCGACGCGAGGATCGCGCCCGCGGCCGGCACGTACAGCGCCGCGATCACGACCGAGATCCCGCCGGCCACGACCGCGACGAGCGCCGGCGTGATGCCGCGGAGGAACAGGTTCTGCATCGCGTCGACGTCGCCCACCATGCGGGCGAGGAGGTCACCGCGCCGGTACCCCTCGACCCGAGCGGGGACCTGCGGCTCGAGGGCGCGGAAGAAGGAGGCACGCAGGCGAGCGAGCACGCGGAACGCAAGGTCGTGCGACTCGAGCCGGTCGAAATAGCGGGCGATCGGCCGCCCGATGCCGAAAGCGCGCACCGCGACCATCGCGACGGTGAGCTCCAAGATCGGCGGATGCTCGGCGGCGCGCGAGATCACGTAGCCGGCCAGCGACATGAGGCCGACCCCGAGCAACACCGTCAGCGAGCCCAGCGCGACGGTGAGGGCGACGCGTCCTTTCGCGGGCCTGCCCATCCGGATCAGTTCGGCGAGGGTGCTCATGGCAACACCGCCCGCTCCCCCAGCTCGACGGCTCGGCCGTCCGCGAGCCGGACGATCCGGTCGGCGACGAGCGCCAGCTCGGGATCGTGCGCGATCAGGAGGACGGCGCGCGACGGGTCGATCGCCCGGATCGACGTCGCGATCGTTGCGGCGCTCTCCGCGTCGAGGTTCGCCGTCGGCTCATCGAGGATCAGCAACGGGGCCGCGCTCACGAGCGCCCGCGCCAGCGCGAGGCGTCGTGTTTCACCCGCCGACAGCTCGCGCCCGCCCTCGCCAACCACGGTGTCGTAGCCCTCGGGGAGGTCCTCAGCGACCGACGCGAACCCGGCCCGCTCCGACGCGTCCCGGAGCTCCGCGTCCGACGCTCGCGGGTTCCCGAGCGCGATGTTGTGCCGAACGCTCCCTCGGAAGATCGTCGGCCGCTGCGGCAACCAGGCCAACTGCTGCCTCCACCCACCGAGGTCGATCGTGGACAGATCCGTACCGTCCACCGACACGCAGCCCCGGTCGGGGGTTCGCAGGCCGAGGAGGAGCGACGCCACGGTCGTCTTCCCCGCGCCGCTGGGGCCGACGAGCGCGACGACCTGGCCCCGGCCGATCCGCAGGTCGAACCCGTCCAGCACCGGAGCCCCCCGGCCGGGGTTCGCGAGCGTCACGTCCTCCAGCCGCACGTCCCGCCACGTGTCGGTCGGCGCCGCCGTCCCGTCGGCGGTGACGGGCGCGTCGATCAGGTCGAGGATCCGCTCCGCGGCCGCGAGGCCGTCCGCGCTGACGTGGAACTGGGCGGCCAGGCTGCGCAGCGGCGCGTACAGCTCCGGCGTCAATAGCAGGACCGTCAGCGCGGGCTGCAGCCCGACCGCACCGTCGATCAGCCGTACGCCCAACGTCACCGCGACGAGCGCGGTGGCCAGGGTTGCCGCCAGGTCGAGCACCGCGCCCGAGAGGAAGCTGACCCGGAGCGTCTCCATCGTGGTCCTGCGGTACTCCTCGCTCACCGCTTCGATCCGCTCGGCCTGCGCCGCCCCGCGGTTGAAGGCCCGCAACGTGGGCAGGCCTCGCACGACGTCCAGGAAGTGGTTCGACAGGCGCGCGAGCGCGTCCCACCGGGCGCGCGTCTTCGCCTCGGTGTACCGCCCGATCAGCACCATGAACACGGGGATCAGCGGCAGGGTCGCGAGCATGATCACGGCGGAGGTCAGATCGATGTTCGCGGCCCACAGCAACACGGCGATCGGCACGAGCACCGCGAGCACGACCTGCGGCAGGTACCTACCGAAGTAGGCCTCCAGACCGTCGACGCCGGCGACGGCGGCCGTCGCCACCTCGCCTGCCTCCGCCGCCTCGGTCGTCGCCGGCGCGGCATGGAGCCGCGAGGAGACGAGCGCGAGGCGGAGCTCGGACATCATCCGGGTCGCGGCGAGGCGTCCCGTCGTCTCGAACGCTCCCGCCAGCAGGCCGCGGGCCACCACGACCGAGGCGAACAGCACGAGGGCCCGGCCGGGGAACGGCCGGCCGTCGAAGGCGCGCGTGACGATCAGCGCGAACAGCGTCGCCTGGAGCAGGAGGAGGAGCGTCGCGAGGAACCCGAAACAGACGTCGGCGACGAGCGCGCGACGGACCGCGCCGGCGCGGCGAAGGAGCCGGGGATCGAACGGGCGCACGGCGTCAGTGCGCCGCGGGGTCGCCGGCGTGCTCGAGGTCCGACGTTCCGATCCGCTTGCGGAACACGTGATAGCTCCACGCCTGGTAGATCATCACGACCGGCAGGAAGATCAACGCGACCACGGTCATCACCTTCAGCGCGTACGGCGAGGACGACGCGTTCGTCACCGTCAGGCTGTATGACGGATCAGTGCTGGACACCATGACGCGCGGATAGAGATCGATGAAGATCGTCAGCACTGTGGCGGCCATCGCGAACGCGGTCATCGCGAAGGCCCATCCCTCGCGTCGCTCAGCCAGCAGCCATCCTGCGGCGAAGATCGCCAACACCGCCGCCGTCGAGAGCAGATCCGGGAACGCGCCGTGATGGATCGTGACCTGCGTCCAGATGCCGAAGAGCAGGACGGCGATCCCCGTCGCGACCGTCTGGGTCCGCGCGATCCGGTGGGCGCGGTCGCGGAGGTCACCGGTGGTCTTCAATGAGAGGAACGTCGCGCCGTGCAACAGGCACAGCGACACGAACGTCAGCCCGGCGAAGATCGCGTAGGGCGACAGCAGATCCCAGATCGTCCCGGTGAACTCCTGGTTCGCGTCGATCGGGAGCCCGTGGAGCAGATCGGCCAACGCGACCCCGATCAGGAACGGCGCCGCCAGGCTGCTGAGGGTCTGCGCCAGGCTCCACCCGTTGCGCCAGCGCGGGCTCTCCCGCTTCCCGCGGAACTCGAACGACACCCCGCGCACGATCAACGCGACGATCAGCAGCAGCAACGCCAGGTACATGCCGGAGAACATCGTCGCGTACCACGGCGGGAAGGCCGCGAAGATGCCGGCGGCCGCCGTGATCAGCCACACCTCGTTGCCGTCCCACACCGGTCCGATCGTGTTGATCACGACGCGCCGCTCCGCGTCGTCCTTGCCGATCACCAGTTGGAGCGCGCCGACGCCGAAATCGAACCCCTCCAGCACGAAGAACCCGGTCCACAGGACCGCGATGGCGATGAACCAGAAGACCTGTAGTCCCATCCCGTCGCTCCTAGTAGGTCATCGCCGCGGTCTCGGACACGCCGCCCTCGTCGCTCTCGGGCGCCGGCTCGATCTCCTTGCGTCCGTACCGGAACATCATGGTCCAGCAGAGCACCGCCAGCCCCGCGTAGAGCAGCACGAAGACCGTGAGGCTGATCCAGATCATCGTGCTGCTCACCGAGGGCGAGACGCCCTGGCTGGTCTGCAGCAGCCCCTGGACGATCCAGGGCTGCCGGCCGTTCTCGGTCAGCATCCATCCGGCGGTATCCATCAGGAAGGGGATGACCACCGCCCACGGAGCGATCAGCAGGAACCACTTCGCCGACCCGATGCGCTTCTTCCGCACCAGCCAGAGGCCCCATGACGACAGCAGAAGCACCACCACGCCGAGGTACGCCATCACCCGCATGGACCAGTACTGGATGAACACGTTCGGGATGTAGTTCCCGGCGCCGTACTGCTGTTGGTACTGCTGGTTCAGCTCGTTCAGTCCTTCGACCGACCCGTCCCACGAGTCGTCCGCCAACAGCGACAGCAGGTGCGGGATCGCGATGATCTTCGTCGGCGTCTCGTCGTTCTTGCCGCCGCCGATCTGGAAGGCCGAGAACGAGCACGGCTGGCACGTCTGCCACTGCGCCTCCATCGCGGCGACCTTCATCGGCTGGTACGTGGTCTCGATCACGCCGAGGTGGCTCCCGACCATCAGCGTGAACAACGTCGCCGGCACGAGCACCGTCAGCGACAGCGCAGCGGTGCGCCGGAACGTCTCGGGCTGCGAGTCATGCCGGAGGTGCCAGGTCGACACGGCCAGCATCACCATGCCGCCTGTGACCAGCGAGGCCAGAAGCACGTGGAGGTAGCCCCACAGGAAGACCGGGTTCGTGAGCACCGCCCAGATGTTCGTGAGCTCGGCCTTGCCGTTGTTGAGCGTGTAGCCGACCGGGTGCTGCATCCACGAGTTCGCCGCCATGATGAACGCGGCCGACAGCGCGGCGCCCAGCGCCACGAGCCAGATCGTCGCAAGGTGGGTGCGCTCGGACAGCTTCCCCCAACCGAACAGCCACAGCCCGAGGAACGTCGATTCGAGGAAGAACGCGGCCAGCCCCTCGATCGCGAGCGGCGCGCCGAACACGTCGCCCACGAACCGGGAGTACGCCGACCAGTTCATGCCGAACTGGAACTCCTGGACCAGTCCCGTCACGACGCCGACCGCGATGTTGATCACGAGCAGCGCGCCGAAGAACCGGGTGAGCCGCAGGTACTCCTCGTCTCGGCGGCGGTACCACGTGGTCTGCAGCAGCGCGACGAGGAACGCCAGCCCGATCGTGACCGGGACGAACAGGAAGTGGTAGATGCTCGTGCTCGCGAACTGGAGCCGGGCCAGATCCAGGTTCGTCACACCACACGCCCTCCCGTACGCCTCGGCACCTTATCGCGCGATGACGGTATCCCCGTGACCGGAACATGAACGAGGCGCCCCTCCTGGGGCGCCTCGTTCACTCGAACCTTTGGGTCAGTCCTGGTCGTCCTCGTCGGCTCCCTCGGCGAGCGCCACGGCGGCCCCTGCGTCTGCCTCGGCGCGATCGGCCAAACCCTCGGAGGCCGCTTCCTCGATGATGGCCTCCGCCGCGAGCCGGTCGGCCGCGTCGCGCAGCATCGCCGATTCCGCGGCCTTCTCCACGGCGTCTTCGTGCAGGGCGTCCGACGCCGCCGCCTCGGCCAGGGCGTCCTCGGCCGCCTCGGTCGCGGCGTCCTTCATCTCGTCGCTCATCCCGGTCCTCCTCGTCGCTGGGGCGGGCAGCCTATCGCCCTGGGCGCTCCGGCGCGCGGCGCGGCCGGATCATCGTCCGCTCGTTCGGCGACACGAACCCGAACCGCGCATACAACCCGTGCGCGTCGCGCGTGGCGAGGAACCACGCGCAGTCGCGCATCCCGGGGTCCTCGACGGCCTCGCGTGTGAGCTCGACGCCGAG
>CAWFNS010000001.1:0-536524 GCA_963817235.1 uncultured Actinomycetes bacterium | reverse complement strand
GGGCCCCCGGGGACTCGAACCCCGAACCTGCGGATTAAGAGTCCGTTGCTCTGCCAGATTGAGCTAGAGGCCCGACGCGGAGGATACCAACTGCGCCGCACGGGGGAGTCGGGAAGAAGGGCGACCGACGGGAATCGAACCCGCGACCCCCGGGACCACAACCCGGTGCTCTAACCGACTGAGCTACGGCCGCCACGTGCACCTTCCGGCGCAGCCACGATACCAACCCGACCCCCGCAGCTTGCCTGACCAGGGGGTCCTGTGGCACCATCTGAGCGGTTCCTGAACGGCCGTTCAAACCCCGACGAACCTGTTCTCGGGCGGCCGTCTCGCGAGGAGGCGAGAACCCGATGGCACCCCAAGACCCGATCGAGTTCGACCTCGAGAGGATCGATCAGCTCATCGCGCAGGAGGAAGCGACGCTCGAGCCGAAGCACCGGGCGTCGATCGAGTACCGCGCCATCGCCGACCGCTACGTCGCCGGCGGCGTGGCCTCCAGCTGGCAGGACTCGCCGCCGCACGCGATCTTCATCGATCGCGGCGAGGGCAACCGCATCTACGACATCGACGGCAACGAGTACCTCGACTTCCACCTCGGGTACGGCGCGATGGTCGTCGGGCACGCGCATCCGAAGATCGTCGAGGCGATCGAGCGCCAGGCACGCCGGGGCACGCATTTCGCACAGCCGACGAAGGATCTCGACGTGATCGGGGAGAACCTCGCCGACCGATTCAAGCTCCCGCTCTGGCGCTTCGCGAACTCCGGCACCGAGGCGACGCTCGAAGCGGCGCGCCTGATGCGCGCGAACACCGGCCGCGACATGCTGATCAAGATCGAGGGCTCGTACCACGGGCACCACGACTCGTTGATGTTCAGCGTGGCGCCCGACCGGGCCGCGATGGGCCCGCGCGAGCATCCGAACACCGTGCCGCAGGCCCTCGGGATCCCGCAGGCGTTCGCCGACCTCGTCCGGGTGGTGCCGTTCAACGACCTGACCGAGGCGCGACGGGCGTTCGAGGAGAACCCCGACCGGATCGCCGGCATGATCGTCGAGCCGGCGATGATGAACTGCGGCGTGATCCTCCCGGAGCCGGGCTACCTCCAGGGGCTGAAGGATCTCTGCCACGCGAACGGCGCGTACCTCGCGTTCGACGAGGTGAAGACGGGCGCCACGCTCGCGTACGGCGGCGCCACGGAGCGCTTCGGCGTCGTGCCCGACGTGATCTGCCTGGCGAAGGCGATCGGCGGCGGCACGCCGTGCGGCGCGATCGGCGCGACCCGCGAGCTCTTCCGGCCGGTGGTCGAGGCCGAGTACGACATGGCCGGGACGTTCAACGGCAACCCGCTCACGATGGCGGCCAGCCGCGTCACGCTCACCGAGATCCTCGTCCCCGAGGCCTACGAGCAGTTCGAGCGGGTCGACAAGGCGATGAAGGACGGGCTGTCCTCGGTGGTCGAGTCCTACCGCCTGCCGTGTCACGTCACCGGCGCCGGCGCGAAGGGCTCGGTGATCTACTCGACGCAGCCCGTCCGCGAGTACCGGGACGCGATCGGCATCGACGAGCGGATCAGCTACCTCGCCTGGCTCTTCCAGCAGAACCGCGGCGTCTTCAAGTCGCCCTGGACGAAGCAGGAGACCTGGACCCTCTCGGTCTTCCACTCGGAGGACGACGCGGCACGCTACATCGCGAACTTCGAGGAGTTCGCGGCCGCCGTTTCGTCGTGACCGTCGAAGGAGTGAGGGGTTCCATGGACACCGATACGAACACCGTCCAGATCGACATGGGTCTGGTCGAGGAGCTGACGAAGCGCGAGACCGCCGCGCTGGATGCGAAGCAGCCTCGGTCGCTGAGCTACCGCGAGGAGGCGAAGCGTCACCTGCCGGGCGGCGTCTCGTCCTCGTGGCAGGTGTGGCCGCCGCACCCGATCTACGTCGACCGCGGCAAGGGCTCGCGCGTGTGGGACATCGACGGGAACGAGTACGTCGACTACCACAACGGCTACGGCGTGATGGTGATGGGCCACGCCCATCCGAAGATCGTCGAGGCGGTGCAGCGGCGCGTCGAGCTCGGCACGCACTTCGCCCAGCCCACCGAGGACGCGCTCGTCGTCGCGGAGCAGCTCACCGAACGCTACGAGCTGCCGTACTGGCGGTTCGGGAACTCCGGCACCGAGTCCACGCTCGACGCGGTGCGGATCATGCGGGCGACCACCGGCCGCAACCTGATCCTGAAGATCGAGGGGTCCTACCACGGCCACCACGACTCGCTGATGGTCAGCGTGTTCCCGCCGAAGGAGAAGGCGGGCCCGCGCGAGCACCCCGCGTCGGTCCCGCAGACGCTCGGCATGCCCGAGGGCGTCGCGGAGCAGGTGATCGCGGTGCCGTTCAACGACGCCGCCGCGGCCGAGCGCGCGTTCCAGGAGCACGAGGGTCGCATCGCCGGCATGATCGTGGAGCCGGTGATGACGAACTGCGGCGTCGTCCTGCCCGATCCCGGCTACCTCGCCGCGCTGAAGGAGATCTGTCACCGCAACGGGGCGCTGTTCGCGTTCGACGAGGTGAAGACCGGCTTCACGGTCGCGCGCGGCGGCGCGGTCGAGGCGTTCGGCGTGGTGCCCGACCTCGTGTGCCTGGCGAAGGCGCTCGGCGCGGGCCTGCCGTGCGGCGCGATCGGCGGCACCGAGGAAGCGATGTCGATGATCCTGTCCGGCGAGCTGGAGCAGGTCGGCACGTTCAACGGCAACCCGCTGACGATGGCCGCGGCGAAGGCGAACCTGACCGAGGTGCTGACGCCCGACGCGTACCGCGAGCTGGACCGGGTGGCCGGCGTCTTCGCGCAGTGCCAGGACGTGATCGATCGCTACCGCCTCCCGGCATCGATGAAGCTGCTGGGCGCGAAGGGCTCGATCGACTGGCGCAAGGAGCCGATCCGCGAGTACCGCGACCTCTGGGAGATCGACGACCGGATCCCGCAGCTGGGATGGCTGTGGCAGCTGAACCGCGGCGTCTTCAAGAGCCCCGGATCGAAGTGGGAGAGCTGGACGTCCTCGATCGTGCACTCCGACGCCGACGTGCAGCGCTACGTCGACAACTTCGAGGAGATGGCGGCCGCCATCACCACGTAGGGGTAGCCTTCGGCCGATGGCCGATCGCGAACCGCAGTCGGGCGACGCGAGCGTCGCGTCGCCGGCGCACGACGCGGCGCCGGCGTGGCTGCCGAAGGCGCTCAAGGACGGCCGCAACCAGCTGATCATCGCGATCGTCGCGGGCGGCATCGCGCTGTCGTTCGCACTGTGGCTGGTCGGCCGGCTGGGGAACGTCTTCACGATCCTCGCGACCGCCCTGTTCCTCTCGTTCGCGCTGGAGCCGGCCGTCGATCGGCTCGCGAAGCGAGGGCTGGCGCCGGGGGGTGGCGACCGGGCTGATCTTCGTGCTCCTGATCGCGATCGTGCGGGGTGCTGATCGCGCTGATCGTGCCCGCGGTGATCTCCGGGGTTCAACCAGCTGATCGTGAACGCGCCGGACCTGATCGACAAGCTCGCCCGCTGGCTGAAGCCGCTCGGGATCGACATCTCGACCGACAAGCTGATCGGCGAGGTCCAGAACAATTCCGAGCAGGTCGTGAAGTCCGCGACCGCCCTCGCCGGCGGCGTCTTCGGGATCGCGAGCTCGATCCTCGGCGGCCTGTTCCACTGGGCGACGGTCGGGCCTGTTCACGTTCTACTTCGTGGCCGAGGGTCCGCGGCTGCGGCGGGCCGTGCTCTCCCGGGTCCGCCCCGAGCGCCAGGGCGGGTGCTGTTCGTCTGGGAGAAGGCGATCGAGCAGACCGGCGGGTACTTCTACTCGCGGCTGCTGCTCGCGGTGATCAACGGCACCGGGATGTACATCGTGCTGCGCCTGACCGGCGTGCCGTTCGCTGCGCCGCTCGCGATCTTCGAGGGCATCGTCTCGGAGTTCATCCCGATCGTCGGCACGTACATCGGCGGCGCGGTGCCGGTGCTGGTCGCGTTCCTGACGAACGTGGGCGCGGGCTTCTGGTCGCTCGGCTACATCGTCGTGTACCAGCAGATCGAGAACTACATCCTCAGCCCGCGGCTGACCGCCAAGACGATGGATCGCTGCATCCCGCCGTCGCGTTCGCCGCGGTGCTGATCGGCGGCGCGCTGGGCGGCGTCCTGTTCGCGTTCCTGTCGCTGCCGGTCGCCGGCGTGCTGCAGGCCTCGATGCGCGAGTACTCGAAGGGCTACGACGTCGTGGACGACGACCGGATCGGCGAGGCGAGCGCCGCCGAAGGAACCGAAGCCGGGACTGATGGAACGGCTGCGCAAGGAACCGCCCGACGGCGCGTGATCGATCAGATCGTCGGCGCGGGTCCCTGCTGGCCCAGGCGTGCGCGGTCGAGCTCGGCGAGCGCCTCGTCGGGGAGGCCGTGGGCCTCGGCGGTGGCCCGCAGCATGTCGACGTAGCGATCCGTCGGCCGCACGAACGCCTCGGATGAATCCACCGCGAACGTCTTCGCTTTGACCATGCCGTCGGGCCCCACGACGTCGAGCTCGAGCGCGCGGTCGGCCTCCACGCCACCGGTGTTCACCGGCTCGAGCTGTTCCAGCTCACCGTCGTCGAGCGCCCACAGGACGCCCCAGACGCTGGACCGGGGTCGGGGACGGCGTTCGCCGCACCGCCGCCCCAGCTGCGGCTGACCACGTTGAACGCCAGGCGGTACCCGTCGAGCCGTCCCGGTCCCACGACGCGGGCGCTCGGCGAGCCCGCCTGCATCTTCTCGGTGTTCATCCGGTCGCCGTAGGCGAAGAAGTAAGCCATCGACGGATGCTACGACCCCTCACGGGGTGCGCGCACGCGGAACGATGCGGCGAGGCCGCGGGCTAGACTCGGCGGCGATGGACGGACCGGTCGTCGGCGTCATCATGGGCTCCCGCTCCGATTGGGAGACGATGCGGCACGCGTGCGACACGCTGGAGGATCTCGGCGTGCCGTACGAGTCGCGCGTGATCTCCGCGCACCGCACGCCCGAGCAGATGGCCGACTACGCGAGGACCGCCGCCGATCGCGGGCTGAAGGTCGTGATCGCCGGCGCCGGCGGCGCGGCGCACCTGCCCGGCATGACCGCCGCGCACACGCAGCTGCCGGTGCTCGGGGTCCCGGTCGAGTCCCACGCCCTGAAAGGGATGGATTCGTTGCTGTCGATCGCGCAGATGCCGGCGGGGGTGCCGGTCGGCACGCTCGCGATCGGCCGCGCGGGCGCGGTGAACGCGGCGCTGCTGGCGGCGGCGATCGTCGCGCTGGAAGACGAGAAGCTCCGCGAGCGTCTCGCGCACTTCCGCGCCGCGCAGACGCAGCGGGTGCTCGAGCATCCCGATCCCGCGTCGGACTGAACGACCCGTGCGCGTCGGGATCATCGGCGGCGGCCAGCTCGGCCGCATGCTCGTCCAGGCCGGGCAGGACCTCGGCATCGCGTGCACGACGTTGGACCCGGCCGAGCGTTCGCCGGCCGCGCAGGTCGGTCCCGCGATCGTCGGGGCGTACGACGACCTCGACGCGTTGTCGACGCTCGCCGATGCGCTCGGATGTGATCACGTACGAGTTCGAGAACGTGCCGGTCGACGGGGTCCGCCGGCTGGCCGAGCGCATCGCCGTGCGGCCGGGACCCGCGTCGTTGGAGACGGCGCAGGACCGCCTGGCGGAGAAGGCGCTGTTCGGCGATGTGGGGCTCCCGGTGCCGGTCTACGCTGCGGTCGATGATCTGTCGTCGTTGCGGACGGCGATCGGCGCGGTGGGCCTGCCGGCGGTCCTGAAGTCGCGGCGCCTCGGGTACGACGGCAAGGGTCAGGCGGTGATCCGCGACGTTGCGCGTGCCGAGGACGCCTGGCGCGCGATCGGCGAGGTGCCCGCGATCCTCGAGGCGCTCGTGCCGTTCGACGGCGAGGTCTCGATCCTCGGGGTGCGCGCCTCCGACGGCGAGGTCCGGTTCTGGCCGCTGATCGAGAACCAGCACGAGGAGGGGATCCTCCGCCGGTCGTTCGCGCCGGCCCGCGATGTGGGCGCGTCGCTCCAGCGAGCGGCCGAGGCGCACGCGCGGGCGGTGATGGAACGCCTGGACCACGTCGGCGTGCTGGCGATCGAGCTGTTCCGGGTGGGGGAGGACCTCTACGGCAACGAGTTGGCGCCTCGCGTGCACAACTCGGGCCACTGGACGATCGAGGGAGCCGAGACGAGCCAGTTCGAGAACCACCTCCGGGCGGTTTGCGGGCTCCCACTGGGCATGACCGACATCCTGGGCTATGCCGCCATGGTCAACCTGATCGGTGCGCTCCCGGATCCGGCGGAGGTCCTTCGGGTACCCGGCGCGCACCTGCATCTGTACGGCAAGGACCCGTTGCCCAGGCGGAAGGTCGGACATGTCACGCTCCGTGGTGATGACCCGCAATCCTTGTGGGCCAAAGTTCTTCAGGTTTCGGGGCCTGGGGCCGATGCCTGAGCCGTGGCCTACCTGACCTGCCCCGACTGCATGATGCCGAGCCCCGTCGGCGACGACGCCGTCAAGTTCCGCTGCATGTCGTGCTGGGTCGAGATCGTGTTCGAGACGTGCGCCGAATGCGGCTTCCGGCAGTCGATCCCCTCGCGCTGGCACACCGCCTTCACCTGTGCGAAGTGCAACGCGAAGTGCGACATCCCGCGCTTCCGTCTGTACTCGACGTCCACGAAGGCCTTCGGTGTGGAGGGCTACGGGTACGTCTACCCGCGTGTCTGAGGCCGCCGCGGCCAGAGCAAGGCCACGGCCGCCACCACGAACAGCATCGTGAGCAGGATCCCCTCGGGCGGGAACGCCTTCGTTCCGGGCACACCGGCGTCCGCCTGGAACACGCCGGCCGCCATCAGGTTCAGCTGGTAGGCGGCGCCCATCACCGCCATCGCGGCGCCGAGGACGTAGCCCATCGGTTTGCCCAGGATCAGCAGGACCCCTGCGAGGATCAGGCTCGGGACCAGCAGCGCCAGATCCAACGCGAAGACCAGGTGTTGGCCGGCGACGGGGATGTCGTGCAACAGCTCGCCGGTCGCCGCGAAGCGAAGGACCACGAAGACCCAGAGCGCCCCCTGGAGCATCCCGACGACCACGAGCATCCCCCCGACCCATCGCGCGACCCTCGTCGAGCGAAGGAGGTCACGGATCGCCACGGCGTCGACGCCGGCGATCGCGCAGGCGAGCGCGAAGACGGACAACGAGAAGAGCGCGATGTGCAGCAGGAACACGTCGTTGAAGGCGGCGCCGAACGTGTAGTAGGCGTAGTCGTACAGCGTGTAGGCGAGCATCCCGATCAGCACCGGCTGCGCGCGGATCGACCCTCGCATGGCGAGGACCAACGCCGCGATCAGGATCGGCGCGGCGATCAGGAGCGATACCAGGTCCCCGCCCCGGAGCGCCTCGCGGCCCCACGCGGTGTCCGCGTAAAGGCCGTGCACGGCGAGGCCGACGATCGAGGCCGCCACCATCAGGGCGGCGATCGCGGCCGCGAGCACGAACGCCACACGCAGGAGGGGCTGCTCCTTCGGTGCGTCGGGCTCGAGCGCAAGCGGCCGGCCGCCCGCTCGTGTCGTCGTGCAGTTCGCGCATCGCCTCGCCCCGTCTCGCTCCCACCCTATCGTCGCTCTGCGGGCCCGAGCGATCCGCCGGGCCGGTCGTCCTACTCTCCACGGGACGGGCGGACCGCCGGGCGTCGCGCCGCGCGTACTCGGGCATGACGTTCCCGTGCTCCTGCCTTGACTCCTGGTTCCACGGGGTTGACCCTCGAGGCGATTTCGCGCGAAGGGAACGGCGGTGGCGGTCTCGGCGTCCGGCGAGGAAGCTCGTCGTGTCCTCGATGGGTCGCGCTCTGGGGACCGGTCGTCTTCTTCGTCGGGGTCGGGCTCCAGATGGTCACGGTGGCGATCTGGTTCCTGGCGTACTCGCGCCAGGTCGACATGGGGGTCTTCCGCTTCGCCGGCGGGAACCTGCTCCACGGGAGGCCGCTGTATGCGGTCGGGCTGACGGGTCAGCGCGACGGTCACCTGTTCAACTACCCGCCGTTCGCCGCGGTCGTGTTCATCCCGTTGGCGGCGTTGCCGGTCGACCTGTTGCGGCTGATCGTACCCTTCGCGAACCTGGCCGTCCTCGCCCTGGCGATCCGTCGGTGCTGGCGGGCGCTGGGGATCGAGTCCGGCGGATGGGAGCTGCGCTCGCTGACGATGCTCTGCACCGGCGCGCTGCTGTGGCTCGAGCCGGTCAGGACCAATGTCATCCTGGGGCAGATCAACATCGTGCTCCTCGCGATCGTCCTGTTCGATCTGCTGCCGCTGCGGACCGGGGCCCGATGGACCGGCGCCGGCGTCGGCCTGGCCGCGGGGATCAAGCTGACGCCGTTGCTGTTCATCCCGTTCCTCGCTCGTGACCGGTCGGCTCCGCGCCGCCGCCGTCGCCACCGCGACGTTCGCGGCCACGGTGCTGGCGGGGTTCGCCGTCGCCCCGTCGCAGGCGCGCCTGTACTGGTTCGGCGGCACGTTCACCGACATCCGGCGTGTGGGCCCGATCGACTCGACGGGGAACGAGTCGCTGCGGGGGCTGATCGGCCGCATGGCGTTGCCGGCGGCCACGACCACCGCCGTGTGGTTTCGTGGCCGCGGTCCTCGTAGCCGGTGGCAGCCTCGCGGTTGCCGCGTATGCAGATCGACACGGCGAACGGGTGCTCGCCGTCGCGATCTGCGGGCTGGCGTCGGCGGCCGTGGCGCCGTTCGCGTGGGGTTACCACTGGGTCTGGTTCGTCCCGCTAGCCGTGGTCCTGGCGGAGCGGGCGATCATCCGGCGTGATGGCGCTCGCCGCCGCGCTGCTGGTCGCGCTCTGGCTGGCGACGGCGTCGTGGATCACGGGATGGCGCGCGCCCCTGAGCGGGCTGTTGCCGCCGTTGGGGCTCATCGCCATCTCGCCCGGTGGCTGGCTGGAGATCGTGACCCGCAACCTCTACCTGGAGCTCCTGCTGGCGACGCTGATCGTGGCGGTCGTCGTGGGGGGAGGTGTGGCGGGGGCTCCGAGGTAGACGCCGTCCCCTAGGATGTCGCGATGGATCGGCGCCGATTCCTGCGCGAGGCGGGACGCGCGGTCGTCGCCGCGCCTCCGCTCGCCGCGCTGCTGGCGGCATGTACCAAGGCTCCCGCGAGCACCTCGACGACCACGCCGCGACCACGCCGTCGACCTCCGGTGGCGGCGCGCCGCAGTGGGACCAGCTGGCGTCCAAGCTCCAGGGCTCGCTGATCCTGCCGTCGAGCCCGACGTACCCGACGGCGCGGCTCGCCTACGACCCTCGGTTCGACGGCGTCCACCCGCAGGCGATCGTGAAGGCCGCATCGGCGGGCGACGTGGCGACGACGATCGCGTTCGCGCGGAGCAACGATCTGCCGTTCGCGGCGCGCTCCGGCGGGCACAGCTACGGCGGCTACTCGCTGTCCAGCGGCATCGTGCTCGACCTGTCGGCGATGTCGGCCGTGCAGCCGCAACCGTCCAGCAAGACGGTGACGATCGGGCCGGGCGCGCGGCTGATCGAGGTCGCGACCGCGCTCGCGCCGAGCGGGGGCGTGCTGCCCGGCGGCACGTGCGCCACGGTCGGCATCAGCGGGCTCACGATGGGCGGCGGGCAGGGCGTGATCGGCCGGCATTTCGGGCTGACGTGCGACTCGTTGACGTCGGCGACGGTCGTGCTGGCCGACGGCCGCACCGTCACCGCGAGCGCGTCGTCCGAGTCCGATCTGTTCTGGGCGCTCCGCGGCGGCGGCGGCGGGAACTTCGGCGTGGTGACGTCCTTCACGTTCTCGACGCACGCGCTCTCCCAGCTGACCGTGTTCTCGTTGACCTGGCCGTGGTCGCAGGCGGCGAAGGTGACGAGCGCCTGGCAGACCTGGGCGCCGAGCGGGCCGCCGCCGCTGTGGTCGAGCCTGCGCCTGCGATGGATCCCGGGGTCGGGGCCGTCGGTGTCGGTCTCGGGTGCGTGGTCGGCCGCCGCGGCCGGGCTGACGTCGCAGCTCAAGGCGCTCGCCTCCGCGGTCGGGGGCGCGCCGACCAGCTCGGTGCAGACGATGTCGTACCTCGCGGCCGAGCAGTACTTCGCGGGATGCAGCGGCTACTCGCTGAACGAGTGCGCGCTGACGATCGACGGCGGGAAGCTCTCGCGCGAGGCGAGCCTGGCGAAGTCCGACTTCTTCACGAAGCCGATGTCGTCCTCCGCGATCGAGAGCCTGCTCGGCCAGATCGAGGACCGGGGCAAGACCCCCGCGCTGTCCTCACAGGCGGGCGGCGTGCTCTTCGACGCGTGGGGCGGTGCGATCGCCGACGTCTCGTCGACCGCGACGGCCCTGCCGCTCCGGAGCGCGACCTACCTCGCGCAGGAGTTCGTGACGTTCGGCACGCTCAGCAAGGCGGGCGTGAACGCGAACCAGACCTGGCTGAACTCCCTGTGGCAGGGATTGCGGCCGTCGGTCAGCGGCTACGCGTACGTGAACTACATCGACCCGCAGCTGAGCGACTGGCAGAACGCGTACTACGGATCGAACCTCGCTCGGCTGGTGCAGGTGAAGCAGACCTACGACCCCGACGACGCGTTCCACTTCGCGCAGAGCATCCCGACCTCGACGTGAGCCGCGCCGACGTGCCGATACGCGCGCGGGCTGGTCCAATGCAGCGATGCGACAGCTCCGCAGCGAGTACGGCGCCGACCTCGCCTTGGTGGCGGCGGTCGTCGGGCTGGGGTTCGTCGTCGCGGCCGTCGTGATCTACCGGCGGCGAGACGACCGGGCCGAGGCGTTCGCCGCCATCGCCCGCATCTTCGCGATCGGCGGCGCCGGACTGATCCTCGCGTCGTCGGCGATCACCGTCGGTCGGCCGATCGGCGGCCGGTTCGGGGCGACGCCGGGCGGCGACGTGCTGCGCACCTGGGCCTCGGACCTCGCACGGTTCCCGCGCACGGTGGCCTCGATCCTGCTGGTGGCCAACGTCGTCCTGTACCTCCTCGTGGGGCTCCTGGGCGTGGTCGGCTGGGGATCGGGGGCCCGGGCGCGGATCTTCGTCGCGTGCATCGTGCTGTCCCTGTACGTCGGCTTCACCCGGTTCACGTTCGTGGGCGGCATCGCCTCGACCGACGACCTGATCCTCAACGGCCTGAGCGCGTTGCTCGGTATCGTCGCCGGCTCGGCGGTCGATCGAGCGATCACGGCGAGATCCGCGTGAGCACGCCGGTGGCCATCTCCAGCGCCTCCGCGCGGGCCTCGTCGCTGGCCTCGACGGCGAGGACCTGCTCGGAGAACCCGGTCAGATCCTGCATCGCCCAGTCGGCCGCGTAGTACGCCAGCAGGGTCGGATCGACGTCGACGTCGCCGTAGCCCGCGAAGAACGCGTCCGGGTCGGCCGCGTGCCCACCGGCGACGCCGTCGACGAAGAACAGATCGCGCTCGCGCGGGGCGAGGATCGCGCCGTCCCAGTCGACGATCACGAAGTCCCCGGTCGGTGTGACCAGGATGTTCCAGGCGTGGATGTCGGCGTGGCAGAGGACCACCTCGGCGCCGCTCGCCCCCGCCAGCCGGGCGAGCTCGAGTGCCCGATCGGCGAGCTCTGGATCGGGCTCCGATGTGAGCTCCAGAGGGCGGCCAACTCGCGCTGGAGCGGATCGCGCACGCCCTCGAGCGTCTCCTCGAGCACCCGAAGCGTCGGGACCCAGACGGGCTCGAAGTCCTCGACGCGAAGCATCCACCGGAGCGCGTCGTCCACGGGCAGGTCGTGGATGGCGCGGAGCGTCGCGCCGAGCTCCGTCCACTGCGCCCGCGACAGCCCCGCATCGCCTCCCGACGTTCCGTCGATGTACGGGAACAACACGAACGCGAGGTCGCCGGCGTCGAACAGAGCTCCGGACGTCGTCGCGATCGATGCGACGAGATGCGGGATCCCTCGGGCGGCCAGCTGCGCCGGTACGACCAGGCTCGCCTCGTTCACCGGCCCTCGACGGATCTTCAGGAAGCGATCGCCGTCGGCTGCGTGCACCCGATACACCCACGCGTCGACGTCGTAGCCGAGCGGGAGGAACTCGACGGCCTCGGCGAACAGTCCGAACGCGCGACGACATCGAGCCACGATGTCGTCGTCGGAGATCGCCGGGGGATCGAGCATGTCCTTCAGCGTAGGGACATCCCCGCTTGACTTGAAGCGTCCTTGAGGTCCTAGCCTCCTGGCCCGAGAGGCCGACCGATCACGCGTGAAGGAGGAGCGGTGGACGAGCGAGCTGTCCTGCGGTGGCCGACGTGGATCGGCATCGTGGTGGAGGACCTCGAGCGGCAACGGAGGTTCTGGACGGATCTCCTGGACGTGCCGGAAGACCACTCCGGGACCGACTTCGTCGCCTTCGAGATGGGCGATGGCCGCAGCTTCGAACTCATCCAGCGCTCGACCGAGCCGGAGTACGACGAACGCCGATTCCAGGTTGGGTTCGAAGTGGCGGACATCGAGATCGCACATGCGGCGTTGATCCGCCGCAGCGTCGAGCCGATCGGTGGGATCCACCCGGACGGGGGACCGTCGTGGGCCTACTTCCGCGACCCTGAGGGCAACGTGTTCGAGATCAAGCAGGTTCGTGCGGGTGCTGGCCGAGGTCGGCGCAGCCGTTCATAGAGAGCGACGCCTCACCCGTGACGGATCCTGGCCCGGACGGCTGACACGTGGACGAGCCCGCGGCACGGGCCCAGGACCGCCGGGATGAACAGGGACTTCGCGACGCCGGGCGGTGTGATCTGCATGACGGACGACGCCGGGCATGGACGGCGTGACGAAGGGACGTCGCTATAGCTCGTGAGGAACCTCGCCGACCCGCCGGGCGCCAAGGTCACGACAGCAGGCCCGGGAGGGAGATCCCGCTTCACGGTCGTCGGGATCGGCCTGCCCCGCTTGCCGTACAGGGCGATGGACGGGTACCCGGAGAGCGTGCACTTCGTCTTCGACACGTTCGTGAGGACCCATGTGTTGAAGATCGTGCCGGCGGCGCCCTCCCCGCCGCCCGCCTTGACCGCGAGCTGTTTGCGAACACACGTGCCCGCGGCCGCTGCGCTCGGCGCGGCCATGGACGCGGGCACCGCCGCGAGCAGGACGATCGCGATGATGCTGCCGGCCAGGAGCGCTCCGGTTCGCTTCGCCATCTCGTGTCTCATCGCCCTTCCTCCTTCTGCTGTCCACAGACTAGGACGCATGACGTCTACGTGGGGTTGCCTCCGCCTTCGCACCGACATCAGGAAGTATCCGACGAAGGGATCGCGAAGATCGCTCACGTTCTCGCTGGGTAGGCATCTCGGATCGGGTCGCCGCGCCGGGCAGTGGATCCGAACCTGCGACCTGAGGAGAAGAGGCGTCGCCGGGACGGGCCTGACGGTGTATCTTCAAAACTGACCAGTCGGTTTGAGAGACTCTCGACCGGTCCCTCCGAGGAGGTTGGATGCCGCGTCTCGCCGATGCGACCAGGATCGAACGGCGTCGAGCCCTGATCGACGCCGCCTACCGATGCGTCGGGGATCGAGGGTTCGCGTCGCTCACCGTCGACGACGTCTGTGCCGAAGCCGGCGTGAGCAAGGGCTCGTTCTACGTGTACTTCGGGCACAAGCAGGAGCTCCTGCGCGCGCTCCTGGACGACGAGGCGGCCGAGATGGACCGGCTGATCCGGGATCTCGACGCCGCCCGGCTGAGCGCGGTCGGGCGGCTCCGTCGCTTCACGCGCGCGATGCTGGATCGCGGGGAGGTCCCCGCGCACCTGCAGATCCGAGCCGACCTGTGGGCCGAGATGTCGACCGACCCGACCGTGCGCGACGCGTGGGCGTCGATCGTGGCGGCGCGTCGAGCCTCGCTCAAGGGGTGGATCGATGACGGCATCGCGTCGGGCGAGATCGCGCCGATCCCATCGAACGCGCTCGCCGCGATCCTCGTGGCGTTGGGAGACGGGCTGCTGCTGCATGCGGGCCTCGATCGGGACGCCTTCCGGCTGGCGAACGCGCGCAAGGCTCTCGATGCGATCCTCGGCGGGCTCCAGCGGGGGGCAGGGTGAGCGTCGAACGCACGCTCGTCGCCCGCGCGTCGATCCGCCTGCGTCACATGGACTACCTGCGGAAGTGGTTGATCCTCGGGGCCGTGATCGGTGTGGTCGCCGGGCTGGGCGCGCTCGCGTTCACGTTCGCGCTGCGATGGGCCACGGAGTTCTTCCTCGTCGTGCTCGGCGGCTACACGCCACCGGCGCCGGCCGGTGAAGGCGCGACGTTCGGCTCGGGCGCCCATTTCAGCCACCCGTGGGTGATCCCGCTCATCGTCGCGCTCGGTGGCCTGCTCTCCGGGTTGCTCGTGTTCGGACTCGCGCCCGAAGCCGAAGGCCACGGGACCGACGCCGCGATATCGGCCGTGCACCACGACCCCAAGGGGATCCGCGCGCGGGTGGCGTTCGTGAAGATCATCGCGTCGGCGATCACGATCGGCTCGGGTGGCTCGGCCGGGCGAGAGGGGCCCACCGCCCAGATCAGCGCCGGGTTCGGGTCGATGCTGGCCCGCTGGCTCGATCTGACGCCCGCCGATGCGAGGATCGCGGTGACGGTGGGGATCGGCTCCGGGATCGGGGCCATCTTCCGGGCGCCCCTTGGCGGGGCGCTCCTGGGCGCCGAGGTGCTCTACCGACGAGACGTGGAAGCGGAGGCGTTGATCCCGTCGCTTGTCGCCTCCATCGTCGGCTACGCGATCTTCGGTGCGGTGGAGGGCTTCACGCCGATCTTCGCCGCACCCGGGGGCTACCGCTTCCAGCATCCGGGTGAGCTCGTGTACTACGCGGTGATCGGGGTGGCGGCCGGCCTGATCGGTCGCCTGTACGCCAGCTCGTTCTACGGCATCGTCCGCCTGACCCATCGCTTCCCACGCACCAGGATGGTGAACCCGGCGGTTGGGGGCTTGCTGGTCGGGCTGCTGGCGCTGGCGCTGCCGGAGGTCCTCGGCACCGGCTACGGCTGGGTTCAGCTGGCGATGACCGCCGGGATCCTGACGCTGCCGTTATGGGTCGTGCTGGTCTTACCGCTCGCGAAGATCCTCGCGACGTCGCTGTCGATCGGCTCGGGTGGCTCCGGCGGCATCTTCGGCCCCGGGATGGTGATCGGAGGGTTCCTCGGCGCGGCCGTCTGGCGACTGACGAACGGCCTTCCGGCCGTCCCGCATTCGCCGGCCGCCTTCGTGGTGGTTGGGATGATCGCCTGCTTCGGGAGCATCGCCCACGCGCCACTCGCGGTGATGCTGATGGTCGCCGAGATGACCGGGACGCTCGAGATGCTGGCGCCGGCGATGGTGGCGGTCGGCATCGCCACCGTGATCGTCGGCGACGCGTCGATCTACGAGGGTCAGCTGGAGAATCGCGCCGCAGCTCCCGCGAACCGGCTGCGGACCCAGATGCCGCTTCTGAGCTCTATCCCGGTCGCCGACGCGATGCGGCCGGTCGATTTCACCGTCGACGCTGAGGCGTCCGCAGGGCTCGCCGCCCGGCAGCTCGCCGACCGGGGCCTCCGATCGGCGCTCGTGGTCGACGCCGACGGTGTCTTCGAGGGGTCCGTCGAGGCGGAGACCCTTGCCGGCGAGAACGAGGGACGGACCGCGGGCGCGCTGAGCCACGGCGCCGGCTCGGCGATCGCGGTCGATGGAACGCTCGATGCCGCGGTCGACCTGATGACGGCCGAGCACGTCGAGCCTGTGCCCGTCATCGATGCGGACCGCCGACCGACCGGCGTCATCGGACGGTCGGACATCGTCCGTGCGTACCGATCTGCGTTGACGTCGAACCTGCGCACCCTACGTGGGGTCTTCACGGATGCGGTGTTCGTCGAGGACGTGGCCGCACCGGGGTCCCCGACGATCGGACGAGAGGTGTCGTGGAGCGGCTGGCCGGAGGGGAGCGTGGTGGTCACGATCGAACGGGGGGGCCAGCTGCTGTTCCCGGATCCCTCGACGACGATCTTCGAGGGTGACACCGTGAGCCTGCTGGTGAGCGCCGGGGAGGAAGCGAACGCTCGGGCACTGATGGACGGCGGCGACGCTGGGCGCGCCGGGCAGGATTCGAACCTGCGGCCTGAGGATTAGAAGTCCCCCGCTCTATCCGGGCTGAGCTACCGGCGCCGCAGGTCAGGGTACCCATCAACGCAAGACGCCGGCCGGGTCACCCCGCGCTCGTTCTTCAACGCTCCGTCGCTCGACCGCCACCGCCCCGTCACCCGTGAGCGGGAGGATGCATGCACGGCTGACTGGAACCGAGCGAACCCCAGCCGAACTGAATAGATCCACCCCCTCTCTGCGAGGACCCTGGGTGGATAGCAAGAGGTTCGGGTCGCCCATGCAGCAGCCCGGGCCTCTTGCCTTGTCAGAGCTCGTCGACGATCAGGCTCTGTTCGGCGTCGACGAGGCGAAGGATGCCCCGCACCGGCAAGGGCAAGCCCTCGTGCCGTGGATCGTCGATGACGGTCGGGTGTCCGATCACGTGCATGCGTCCCCGGGTGAGGAGTCGCGCGGTGCCGGCGGCGAGCACGTTGCGGACCCAGTCGCCGCGACCGTAGGTCAAGGGGATCTCGAAGCCGCCGGAGCGGCGGAACACGTTGACGGGCGTCCGGTAGGCGCGGCCGGAGCGGCGGCCCTCGTGGAAGACGATGCCGAAGCCGGGAAGCCGCCCCGCGACGTGCTCCGTCGCGCGGTTGGTGACCTTCTTGTTGAAGCCGGCGACCGCGCGTGGGATCGGCACCGCGTCTCCTCCTCAGCGGCCGGGTGGAGCGGGCGAAGGGAATCGAACCCTCATAGCCAGCTTGGAAGGCTGGAGCTCTACCATTGAGCTACGCCCGCGTGCGCGACGCATCCAGCATAGCCCGCGCCCGTAGACTCCAGCCGTGCGCGTCGTCTTCACGCTCGTCGACGTCTTCACCCCGCGGCCCTTCGCCGGCAACCAGCTCTGCGTGGTGCCGCGGTCGCCGGAGGATCTCACCACCGAGCAGATGCAGATGCTGGCGCGCGAGATCGGGTTCTCCGAGACCACGTACGTGACGGCGGTTCGCGATGACGGGTACGACGTGCGCATCTTCACGCCGGTCTCGGAGCTGCCGTTCGCCGGCCATCCGACGCTGGGGACCGCGTTCACGCTGGCCGCGCTCGGCATGATCCCGGCCGAGGCGATCCAGACGTGCGCGGCCGGCCGGATCCCCGTCGACGGTCGATCTGGACCACGGCGCCGCAACGATGCATCAGTTGCCGACCGAGGCGCGCAAGCCCCTGCAGGATCGCGACGCGGTCGCGCGCGCCGCCGGGCTCGAGCCGGAGGATCTGGGCGAGGGGCCGATCATCGCGGTCTCCACCGGGATCTGGCATGTGATGGTGCCGGTCGCCAGCGAGGAGGCGCTCCGCCGCGCGTCGCGACACGACGCGGCCGTCGCGCGCATCTGCGCGGACGCCGACGCGGAGTCGCTCTACCTCTTCACGATCCGCGGCGACGGCGACGTCCTCGCCAGGATGTTCGATCGCTCGGCGGAGATCGGCGAGGACCCGGCGACCGGATCGGCCGCCGGCGCCGCTCGGGGCCTACCTCTCGGAGCACCGACTGGCCGGCATGCCGGGACGATGTGAGATCTCGCAGGGCGAGCAGGTCGGCAGGCCCTCGTTCCTCCGTGTCGAGACGTCCGCCGAGCCTGCGGGCTGGCGCGTGCTCGTGAGCGGCGACGTGCGGATCGTCGGCGACGGCGCGTTCGAGCTCTGAGTCACCCCGGCGCGCAGGCGAGGATCGGCGAGTCCACCGACGGCTCGCCCGACGTCCCCGACGACGTGTCCGGCAGCACGGTGATCCACAACGAGCTCTGCTCGCCGATGCCGAGGGTCACCTGCGTGGTCGTGGCCTGGTCGGGGAAGGTTGCCTTCGTGCCCGGTGCGGGGGTCAGCATGCACGTCTCCGAGCCGCCGGCATGGCCGTGGTTCATCATGTCGACCCGGTAGCAGACCGTGGCGTGGTAGCCCTGCGGACACTGGTCCGGGACCGGCGCCTGCACGACGATGTCCGCGTGCGCGGTCCCGGGGTTCGCGGTGAGCAACACGAACAGCCCGGCGCCGGTCACCAGCCCGAAGACCAAGAGCGCGAGGGCTATGTAGTACCCGGGCGTGACGCGGGGGGACCCGAACACGTCTGAAGCCTACTCCGGCATGTGGTGCAAACGTGCGGGGTAGGCTGTGAAGGATGAGTGAAAGACGGGGCGTAGCGCAGCCTGGTTAGCGCACGTGCTTTGGGAGCACGAGGTCGTGGGTTCGAATCCCACCGCCCCGACGGATGAGGATGTGTGATCGGGTTACGACTCCGTGCGCGAGTGGTGCAGGCGCGCGTCGACGCCGAACCAGAGCACGTTCACCGCGATCACGGCGGCCACGCCCGCCACGACCGAGGCAGGTGAGCGGAATGGCGATCGCGATGAACAGCAGCGCGTTCGCGAGGAACAGGATGGTCCTCCACGCGCCGCGGAGCGGGGAGGGGACCAGTTCGGATACCTGCAGCGACCATCGGGTCCACCAACGACGCTCACGAGACCGACCGATCGATCGCACACATCCATCGTGCGCCCCAGCAGCGGGTCTGACAAGGACGATTCAGTTGTCCGGGCAGCCGCAGTTCTCGACCCAGACGATGTGATCGGTCGCGTCCATCGCGAGTCCGCCCGCCGACGCGCCGCCGGGCACCGCGATCTCGTGTTTCGCGCCGTCGGGCAGATCGAACCGGTACAGGTGGCTCCCGGCGGCCACCCAGATCGACCCGAAGCCGATCTCTGCGTCGTAGACACGCGAGCCGCCGAAGCCGAGCGGCCGGCCGGGCTCGCCGGTCTTCGGATCGAGCGGCGTGATCGTGCCCGCCTCCGGGTCGACCAGCCACAGCGTGTTGCCGTTCGTGGTGTCGGCTGGCGACGCCGATCAGGTACCCGCGCTGCGGGAGGGCCACCGTCTGCAGCACCTTCCCGTCCGACGGGTCGACCTGGAGGATCTTGCCGTTCGGGCAGTCGCAGACCCAGATCGACCCGAGCAGCGGCACGACCTTCGTCGGCTCGCCCGCGTCGATCGTGAAGCGCTGCACGATCTTCGCGGTGCCCGGATCGATCCGGTCGAGGTCGCCGGCGGCGGACAGGGCCCAGATCGAGGTGCGGTCGGCCTCGGCGTCGACGAGCGAGCCCGGGAGGTCGATCGTCGCGAGCGTCCTGCCCGACGCCGGGTCGATCTTGAGGAGCTGCGAGCTGGTGTCGCCGCCGATCCCCGTCCACGCGTAGCCGAACGCGAAGCCCATGCCGTCGCCGGTCGGCACGATGTTCGTCGAGCGGATGGTCCCGGTCGTCGGGTCGCGCCGGAGCAGCTTGCCGCCGTCGGCGCCGTTCGTCGGCGCGGTCGCCTGCCACAGGCTCGAGCCGTCGAAGTAGATCGAGTTCGGCCGGTGGAGGCTCTGGACGCCGTCGCGGAGCACCGGGCCGACGACGTTCGTGCCGGGGTTGACCGCGAACACGGTCACCGGGCTCGGGGCCGTCGCCTCGTGCACGATCGCGACGGTGGAGACGGCGATCAGCGCGACGATCACGGCCACCGTGATCGGTCTCGCGCGCCGCTTCACGAACGGCGTCCCCTGCACATGCTCGGATCGACGGACCGCCTCCTCGGCCGGCAGCGGCTCGCCGAGCGCGACGCCGTCGACGCTGGTCACGCCGAAGACCTGCCACGTGCCCGGCACGCCTTTCAGCTCGTGCGCCGACAGCGACTCGAACTCCATCCCCGAGCCGACGACCAGGTCCTTCGTGGTGCTCGTCACGAGGACCTCGCCGGCGCCGCCGAGCGACATCACGCGGGCGCCGATCACGACGGCGAGGCCGCCGCGCTTGCGGTCGATCGGCTCGGTCTCGCCGGTGTGGATCCCGACCCGAACCTCGAGGCCGAGCTCCCGGACCTTCTCGACGATCGCGCAGCCGCATCGGACCGCGGCCGTCGGCTGCGTGAACGTCGCGAAGAACCCGTCGCCGGCGGTGTCCTCCTCGTGGCCGTCGAACCGCTTCAGCTCCATCCGGACGGCCCGGTTGAAGGCGGTCAGGACGCCGCGCCACCGGGCGTCGCCGAGCCGTGCCGCGACCGCGGTGGAGCCGACCATGTCGAGGAACAGCACGGTCTCGAGGCGGCGACCTTGGGCGGGCATCGACGAAGTATCCCGGGAAGTCGGCGGCGGTGCCAGGCAGTGGTTCCGCGCGTTCCGCGGTTCCGAGGTTACGCGGCGGGGCCGCGACCGTACCGCGTCATGATCGCGACGAGCGCGTCGTGCGGGAGCGCGCGCGCCGTGATGCCGTCGCGGCCGGTCATCGTCTCGGCGGCGACGAGCGCGTTGAGGATCGCCTCCTCGGTCGCCTCGATCGCGCCCCAGAACAGCGGCGTGATCGCCCCGTCGGGGAGCATCGTGACGCCGACCGGATCGGCGGGCGTCTCGAGCTTGTAGCTGCGGAGGTGCTCGCGGTTCGCGGTGGAGAACGCGAGGATCAGGTCGCCGCTGGAGTTCTCGCCGCCGCCCCCGACCCGTCCGATCCCGATCACCGCACGCTGCGCGAGTCGCTGCAACTGGTGCGGCAGCAGCGGGGCATCGGTGGCGAGCACGACGATGATCGAACCGGCGCCGGCCCGGCCGATCGCCTCCTCCTCGTCCCACGCGGAGGCGATCGCGTCGCGTCCGAGCTCGCGGCCGACCGGCACGCCGTCCACGCTGAGCCGCTCGCGGGCGCCGTGGTTCGCTTGGACGAGCGCGGCCACGATCCACCCGTCGATCGCGCGCGACGCCGTCCCGGTCCCGCCCTTGAACTCGTGGCAGATCATGCCGGTGCCGCCGCCGACGTTGCCCTCCGGCACCGGCCCGCCGGCCGCGGACGCGAGCGCCTCGCGCAGGTGCGCGGCGGTCACGTGCATGCCGTTGATGTCGTTCAGCGCGCCGTCGTACGTCTCCGCGACCACCGGGAGCGACCAGAAGGACGACGCGTCGTCGCGACGCGCGACCTCCTCGGCGATCAGCGCGTCGTGCACGACGCCGACGCTGTGGGTGTTCGTGATCGCTACCGGCGTCGTGAGCTGCCCGGACTCGCGGACCCACTCGAGCCCGGTCATCTCGCCGTTGCCGTTCAGCCGGTGACAGGCCGCGAACACGGGACGGCGCGCGATGTCGCCCGAGGGCAGGATCACGGTCACGCCGGTGCGCACCGGTCCCTCGCCCACCACGAGCGAGCCCTCGCCCCGGATCAGCGTCGTGGAGCCGACCGACACGCCCTCGACGTCCGTGATCGCGTTGCCCGGACCGGTCGGCAGCTGACCCACCGTGAGGCCGAGGTCGCGGTAGCGCGTCACGACGCGGAGGCTATCAACCGCTCAGCGCGCGGGCGCCGGCCGTGACCGCCGCGGCGAGCACGACCACCAGCAGCACCGGCGCGCGCAGGCGGATCGCGACCGCCGCCGCGCCGACGCCCAGCACGCGCGCGTCGATGACGAGGCGCTGTCCTTGGGCGAAGGTTCCGATCGCGACGAGCGCGGCGAGCAGCGCCGGTGCGAGCAGCGACACGAGGGAGGTGACGCGTGCCGGAAGGGGCTTGCCGCCCAGGAGCAGCGGGCCCGCGGCCTTGAGCGCCAGCGTCGCGACGCCGGTCACGATCACGACGACCCAGATCGTGGTCACGTCGCCTCCCGCGCCGGTCGCAGGCCCAACAAGCAGGCGGCGCCCGCGACGACGATCGGCACGCCCGCCGGCGTGAACGGCGTGAGGGCGAGCGCGATCCCCGCGCCGAGCACCGCCGCGAGCATCGCCGTGCGGTTGCCGCGGATCTGCGGAGCAAGCAGCGCCAGGAACAGAGCCGGGAACGCCGCGTCCAGGCCGAGGCGGTTCGGATCGCCGATCGCGTTGCCGAACAGCACCCCGCCGATCGTCCCGAGCACCCACGCGACCCAGATCCCGGCGCCCGCCGCCAGCAGCACCCGGGGGTTCCACCGGCCGTGCCCCTCGGCCGCCACCGCCCACGACTCGTCGACCGTCACGTGCGCGTGCAGCAGGCGCGACCAGGCGTTCCCCTCCAGCCACGGGGCCACCGAGACCCCGATCGGGAGGTACCGCGAATTCAGCATCACGGCGGCGAGGATCGCGGTGGCCGCCGAGCCTCCCGCGCCCAGGACGGACGCCGCGGCGAACTGCGCGGAGCCGGCGAACGTCGTGATGGACATCACGATCGGCGCCACGTTGCCCATCCCGGCCGCCGGCGCGAGGACCCCGTAGGACAGGCCGAACCCGAAGACCGCGACCGCGAGCGGCAGCACGGCCCGGACGCCGTGCCGGTAGCTGCGCGGTTCCGAGGGGTCCTCCGACATGGTCCGCCGATGCTAGCGGCGCCCGCTCGTACCCTGGCGCGCGTGAGGATCACGTCCGCCTGCCCGGAGCTGTCCCCGGCGACCGTCCGCCGGCACCTCGGCGGCCTGCCGCCGGCGCCGGGCTACGCGATCCACGTGAAGCCGCTCCGCTACCGCCAGCGACCGCACCTCTCGGCGTGGACCGATTTCGGGGAGCACTCGATCACGCTCCAGGTGCCCGAGCCGTTCCTGCCCTTCGGCGAGGTCGTTCCGTTCGGCGCGAAGCGCCGCCCGGGCAAGGGCCTGTCGTTCATCTGGCTCACCGAGGGCGTGACGTTCACGACCGAGCGGCAGGTGCTGCGGTTCCTCTACCTCCACGAGTGGATGCACTGGTACCTGCGTGAGCGCCTCGGCCGCCGGTCCGCGGCGGAGACCACGTGCGACCGCTTCGCGCTCCGGAACTACCGGCGTCGCGTCGTCGATGAGCAGGACGCGGTGGCCGCGCTGCGGCGTCAGCCGACCGGCTGAGCGCCGGAGCCAGCGCCGGCCCCGATCGCGCTCTCCAACAGCACGGCGAAGTGATCGATGCGCACGCGCTGGCGCTCCGGCTGCGGCTGCCGCCGATGGAACAGGCCGGGGTCGAGCTCCTCGGACACGAGCGCGTCCTGGAGCGAGCCGGAGAGCCAATCCAGGATCGACACGATCATCTCCAGGTCGAGGTCCGTGCGGACCTCGCCGCGTTGCTGGCCCCATTCGACGAACTCGAGCGTGCCGTAGGGATCCTCGCTGACCAACCATCGGTTGATGTCGCGCTTCAGCTCGAGGTCGGTGCCGTAGTTCCCGATCAGCACGACGCGGTAGGGGACCCAGTCGTCCTTCACGTAGTGCTCGGTGCGGTCCAACCAGTAGCGGACGATCGCGAAGAACCCGTCGCGTCGCACCTCCTCGGGCGCCTCGAGCCACGCCGGCAGCGACGACGCGGCGCGCTTGTACACCTCGAGGAACAGACCGGCCTTCGAGCCGAAGTGTTGGAAGATCGAGCCCTTCGCGATGCCGAGCTCGGCCGCCATGTCCTCGATGCGCGCGCCCGAGTAGCCCTGGTCGGCGAACTGGCGGAGCGCGCAGGCCACGATCAACTCGCGCTTGGCTTCGGATCGGGGGCTCCGACGGCGCGCGGCCGGCTCGGGGAGGCTCATCGTTCGCCGGCGATCGCCGTCAGCGTGTCGTCGACGCGCGCCAGGCCCTTCAGCGTGTGCTCGACGTCGTAGCCGAAGCCGAACCGCAGGCCCTTCTTCAGCCCGAACATGTCGCCCGGGACGAGGAGCACGCTCTGCTCCTGCCGGATCCGTTCGACGAGCGCGGTCGAGCCGATCGGGAGGTGGTAGCGCGCGTACGCGATCGCACCGGCGACCGGTCGCACGTACTCGAGGTACGGATGGCGCGCGATCCACCCTTCGAGGTGCGGCAGGTTCGCCCGGACGATGCCGCGGGTGCGCTCGAAGATCCGCTCGCGTACGTCCGGATGCACGGCGAAGCCGGCGAGCCGGTCCGACAGCACGTTCGGCGTCAGCGTCGTGTAGTCGTGCCGCTCCCAGATGCGCTCGATCACCTTCGGTGGTGCGACCGCCCAGCCGATGCGGAGCCCGGGCATCGCGAACGCCTTCGACAGGCCGCTCGTGACGACGACGCGGTCGGAGCGGCCCCAGAACGTCGGCGAGGTCACGTCGGTGTCGACCTCGGCGCCCCGATAGATCTCGTCCGCGACGATCCACGCGCCGGCGCGCTCGGCGACCGCGACGACCGCCTCCATCTCGCCCTCGGTGAGGACCGCGCCGGTCGGGTTGTTCGGGTTGCAGACCATCACGACCTTCGTCTTCGGCCCGACGGCGCGCTCCAGCCCCTCGAGGTCGAGCGCCCATCGTCCGTCGCGGAGCTTCAGCTTGAAGGTGTCGACGCGGTCGCCGAAGGACCGCCCGAGGCCGAGGCCCTGCACGTAGTTCGGCAGCATGAACGCGAGCCGGTCGCCGCGATCGAGCAGCGACCAGAGCGTGAGGAAGTTCGCCTCGGAGCCGCCGTTCACGATCGTGACGTTCTCGGCCGTGGCGTCCGGGTACCACTGCGCGATGTTCGTGCGCGTCTCGTGCGAGCCCTCGGAGAGCGGATAGCCGAGCGCCGATGCGAGGAACGCCTCCGCGTCGGCGAGCGGCCCGAGCAGATCCCGGATGGTCATCGGCAGGACACCGGACTCGCTCAGGTCGTACTCGACGAGGTGCCAGTACAGCGATTGGTAGCGCTCCATCGCGAACGGCTCGATCGGCGGCATGGCCCGACGCTATCGCGGTGGCCGTGCAGCCTCAACCGAGGTTGACCGGCGCGTCGACGCCGAGGGAGGCTCCGCCGATGAGCGGAACCGTTCGCGTGCTGCGGGAGGCCGACGTGCGGGCGGCGTTGCCGATGGACGTCTGCATCGACGCGGTCGAGCGGGCGTTCGTCGCGTACACGCGAGGCGACGCCGAGATGCCGGGCGTGATCCACCTGGACGTGCCGGAGGCGGGCGGGGAGATCCACATCAAGGCCGGGCACCTCCACGGCGCGCCGGCGTACGCGCTCAAGGCCTCGAGCGGCTTCGCGGGGGATCCGCCCGCGCTCGACGGCCTCGTGGTCGTGTTCGACGCGGCGACGGGCGCGCCGCTCGCGTTCCTGCTCGATCACGGCTTCGTGACGGATCAACGGACGGGGGCGGCGGGCGGCGTCGCCGCGAAGGTGCTCGCGCCCGAGCGGGTCGGCGCGGTCGCCGTGATCGGGACGGGGATCCAGGCGCGCAAGCAGGTGGAGGCGCTGCGCGTCGTCCGGCCCGACCTCGGCGAGATCCGCGTGTGGGGGCGCGATCCGGAGCACGCGGCCGCCGCCGCGGCCGACGTCGGTGGGGGAACGGCCGCGACCGTCGAGGAGGCCGTCGCCGACGCCGACGTCATCCTCACGTGCACGGCCGCGCGCGAGCCGCTCGTCCGTGCCGACTGGGTCGCAGTCGGGCGCGCACATCACGGCGGCGGGATCCGACGGGCCCGGCAAGCAGGAGCTGGATCCGGAGCTGTTGCGGCGTGCCGATCTCCTCGTCGTCGACGCGCGCGAGCAGGCCCTGCGGCTCGGCGAGCTCCAGCACGCGCCGGAGCTGGCGGACCGGGCGATCGAGCTCGGCGCGATCTGCGCCGGGACCTCCCCGGGCCGCACGTCGGCGGAGCAGCTCACGGTCTGCGATCTGACGGGGGTCGGCGTCCAGGACGTCGCCGCCGCGAACGCGGTCCTCGCAGAACGCCGGCGAGGCGGGGGAGCTGCTGCACCTCTAACGCGTCGCCAGCCGGCGCAGGATCTCGTCGTGCAGCAGCCCGTTCGTCACGAGCATGCTGTTCTCGTGGCCGACCGGGCCGCCCTCGAACGTCGAGCAGCGCCCGCCGGCCTCCTCGATCACGACCTGGGGCGCCGCGAGGTCCCACGCCGCCAGGTTCGGCTCCAGCATCACGTCGGCCGAGCCGCGCGCCACCAGCATGTGCGCCCACCAGTCCCCGAAGCCCCTGGGGCGCCAGCATTCCTGGACCAGCGCGAGCGTCGCCTGCGCGTACGGCCCGGCGAACAGCGTGTCCATCTCCTGGAGCAGGACGTGCGCATCGGCCACCTCCTCCACGCCGCTCACGTGGATCGGCTCGCCGTTCAGGGTCGCGCCCTCGTGCCGGACCGCGACGTAGCGTTCGCCCATCGCCGGCGCGCTCACCACGCCGAGGACGCCGACGCCGTCGATCTGCAGCGCGATCAGCGTGGCCCAGGCCTGGATCCCGCGGGCGAAGTTCGCCGTGGAGTCGATCGGGTCGATGATCCACAGGCGGCCGACCGGATCGTGGGAGCCGCCCTCCTCCTCGCCGAGGATCGCGTCGCCCGGGAACGCCGCCGCGATCGCCTCGCGCGCCATGCGCTCCACCGAGGTGTCCGCCTGGGTGACGAAGCTCGTGTCGGCCTTGCGACGGATCTCGAGCAGCTCGTTGCGGAAGAACCCCTGCGCCGTCTCGGCCGCGCGATCGGCCAGCTCGTTCGCGAACGCGACCTCCTGTTCGTACACGGGCGCAGCCTACCTGGGCCTCGCAACGGTCGTGACCTGGGATCTCCGGTAGCCTTGGTGCACCGATGGAAACGACCGTCGAATCGACCGACAAACACACCGTCAAGCTCACGATCGAGGTTCCGCCGGAGGAATTCGCGAAGGATCTGGACAAGACCTACCGCGCGATCGCGCGGGAGGTCAAGATCCCCGGGTTCCGGCCAGGCAAGGCCCCGAAGACGATCATCGACGCGCAGGTGGGCCAAGACGTCGTGCTGGACGAGTTCGTCCACGCCGCGGTCCCGTCGTACTTCCGGACCGCGGTCACGGACGAGGACCTCGCGCCGATCGGCGATCCCGAGGTCGACGTCGAACAGCTCGAGCTCGGCAAGCCGTTCATCTTCACGGCCACCGTCGAGGTGCGGCCGCGCCTGGAGCTGACCGAGGACGACTACAAGGGCGTGACCGTCGAGAAGCCGGCCACCGCCGCGACCGACGAGGAGGTCGACCAGTACGTCGAGCGCCTCCGCCGGCAGTTCGCGGAGCTGGAGCCGGTCGGACGACCGGTGAAGGAGGGCGATTTCGTCACGGCGAACGTCACGGTCACGCGGAACGGACAGCAGCTCGATCAGCTGACGCGTGAGGACTACCTCTACTCGGTCGGGTCGGCCGAGTTCGGTCCCGTGATGGACGCGAAGCTCGCCGGCACGAAACCCGGCGACATCGTCCGGTTCGAGGACACGCTCGAGCCCGAGCGGGTTCGGCGAGGAGCTGGCGGGTCCCGCCGAGTTCCTCGTGATGGTCAAAGAGGTGAAGGAGCTCGAGCTGCCCGACGAGGACGACGCGTTCGCGAAGACCGCGTCGGAGTTCGATTCGTTGCAGGAGCTCCGTGACGATCTCCGCGCGAAGATCGCCGAGGCGAAGGAGCGCGAGTCCGTCGGCGTGATCCGGGACCGCGCGCTCCAGGCCGTGATCGACCGGGTCGACGTCGAGCTGCCGGATTCGCTGATCGAGGATGAGACCTCGCACCGGATGCGCCACGCGGAGGATCAGGCGAGCCGCTACGGCCTCACGCTCGATCAGATGCTCGAGATCCAGGGATGGGATCGCGACCGCCTCGCCGAGGACAACCGCCAGCACGCGCTGCGCGCGATCAAGGCCGATCTGGTCCTGGAGAGCGTCGCGCGCGCCGAGGAACTGGACGTGACGGCCGAGGAGATCGGCACCCAGATCGGAACGCTGGCGCAGGCCTACGACCGCGACCCGAAGGAACTGGCCAAACAGCTCGACCGATCCGGCCAGATCGTGACGCTGGCCGGAGATATCATCCGTTCGAAGGCGCTCGACATCATCGTCGACCATGCCGATATCACCGAGGAGACCCCGTCGCCGGACGAGGGCGACGGCATCAACGGAACCGACGAAGGAACCGACGAAGGAGAGGACACCGACTGATGGAGCCCACGCAGAACTACCTCGTTCCGGTCGTGGTCGAGCAGACCAGCCGCGGCGAGCGTTCGTTCGACATCTACTCGCGCCTGCTGAAGGACCGCATCGTGTTCCTCGGCACGCCGATCGATGACGCCGTCGGGAACCTGATCATGGCGCAGCTGTTGCACCTCGAGTCCGAGGATCCCGACAAGGACATCAACCTGTACATCAACTCGCCGGGCGGCGACGTGTCGTCGCTCCTCGCGATCTACGACACGATGCAGTACATCAAGCCCGACGTCAGCACGATCGTGATGGGCCTGGCCGCCAGCGCGGCCGCCGTGTTGGCCCTGTCCGGTGCCCCCGGGAAGCGGTTCGCGCTGCCGAACGCCCGCATCCTGTTGCACCAGCCGCACGGTGGCGCGCAGGGGCAGGCCGTCGACATCGAGATCCAGGCGCGCGAGATCATCCGGCTGCGGAAGCTGCTGGACAACATCATCGCGACGCACACCGGCCAGTCGATCGACAAGGTCGAGAAGGACACGGACCGCGACTACATCCTCACGGCCGACGAGGCCAAGAACTACGGGGTGATCGACGAGATCATCTCCCGCCGAGGGATCGCGACCGAATTGTCAGCGGCGAGCCCCAACGGGGCGTAATATCCGCGATGCGACCGGGTCGATGAAGATCCGGTCGTTCGTTCGGAGAGGGAAGAGGCGATGGCGAAGTTCGGGGACTCGGACCTGCTGAAGTGCTCGTTCTGCGGGAAGAGCCAGAAGCAGGTCAAGAAGTTGATCGCCGGGCCCGGCGTGTACATCTGCGACGAGTGCATCGACCTGTGCAACGAGATCATCGAGGAGGAGCTCTCCGAGACCGCCGAGCTCAAGCTCGACGAGCTGCCGAAGCCCGAGGAGATCTACGCGTTCCTCGCCGAATACGTCGTCGGCCAGGAGCAGGCGAAGAAGGTCCTGTCGGTCGCCGTCTACAACCACTACAAGCGGATCCAGGTCGGCCAGAAGGATCAGGAGGTCGAGCTCCAGAAGTCGAACATCCTGATCCTCGGCCCGACCGGCTGCGGCAAGACCTACCTGGCGCAGACCCTCGCGCGCCTGCTGAACGTGCCGTTCGCGATCGCCGACGCCACCGCGCTCACCGAGGCCGGCTACGTCGGCGAGGACGTCGAGAACATCCTGCTGAAGCTGATCCAGGCCGCGGACTACGACGTGAAGAAGGCCGAGACCGGGATCATCTACATCGACGAGATCGACAAGATCGCCCGGAAGTCCGAGAACCCGTCGATCACCCGTGACGTCTCCGGCGAGGGCGTGCAGCAGGCCCTGCTGAAGATCCTGGAGGGGACCACGGCCAGCGTGCCGCCGCAGGGCGGCCGCAAGCACCCGCACCAGGAGTTCATCCAGATCGACACCACGAACATCCTGTTCATCTGCGGCGGCGCGTTCGCCGGGCTCGACAAGGTGATCGAGAGCCGGATCGGCCGCAAGGGCGTCGGGTTCGGCGCGGAGATCGTCAGCCGCGAGGACAAGGACCTCGGCGAGGTCTTCTCGAAGGTGCTGCCGGAGGACCTGCTGAAGTACGGGTTGATCCCCGAGTTCGTCGGGCGCCTGCCGGTCCTCACGCACGTGAACAACCTCGACGAGGAGGCGCTCGTCGAGATCCTCACGGAGCCGAAGAACGCGCTCGTGAAGCAGTACAAGAAGTTCTTCGAGTTCGACGGGGTCGAGCTGGAGTTCACCGCGGACGCGATGCGGGCCATCTCCGAGCAGGCGATCCAGCGGGGCACCGGCGCCCGCGGCCTGCGCGCGATCATGGAGGAGGTGCTGCTCAACGTGATGTACGAGCTGCCCTCCCGCCAGGACGTCACGAAGTGCCTCGTGGACCGCGACGTCGTGCTGACCGGGGTCAACCCCACGCTCGTGCCGCGCGAGCAGCAGGCGGCCGCGAAGCGCCAGAAGCGCGAAGAACGCACGGCCTAGATCCTCGCTGTCCTCGATCCGCTCCTCGAGCCAGGTTTTGGCGTCTGCGCGCCGTCGTTGAGGCAGTATCCCGTGGGAGAGCGGCCGCCGGGCCGCCGAGAACCGAGGGAGGATCCGATGGCGAGTCAAGAGGTTCAGCAGGACAGCGGCGCGCGGGGGATGGCCACGCTGATGCCGTGGTGGTTCTTCCTGATCACCGGGGTCGCGTGGATGCTGATCGCGATCGTCGTGCTGCGGTACAACGTGCATCCCACGACGTCGGTCGCGACGGTCGGGGTCTTGATCGGCGCGTTGTTCCTGGTGGCCTGCGTGAACGAGTTCGCGATGATCGGCCGCGCCGCAGGGTGGAAGTGGCTGCACGCGGTGCTCGGCGTCGCGTTCGGGCTCGCGGCGCTCTGGGGCTTCTTCGAGCCGATCGACACGTTCTTCGCGCTCGCGTCGGTGATCGGGTTCCTGTTCGTGTTCTGGGGAACGATGATGATCATCGAGAACGTGATGACGAGTGAGGTCAACCCGATGTGGGGGTTGGGCCTGGTCACCGGCGATCCTCGTCGTGTTCCTCGGCTTCTGGGCCGCGCAGCAGTTCTACCCGGCGCGCGCTGAGCTGATCCTGCTGTGGGTGGGCTTCATGGCCCTGTTCCGCGGCATCGGGCAGCTCGTGTTGGCGTTCCATGTCCGCCACGAAGATCAGGCGATGGCATGAGCGACCAGGCGACCCCGGGAGATCCGGCGGACGTGGCGGCCGTCCAGGCGGAGAACGACCGGCTCAAGGAGGAGGTCGACCGGCTCGAGGCCAGGCCGGCGAAACGCGCTCGGCTGCGCCGGATCTTCGCGGTGGTGTTCGTGGTCCTCGACGGTCGTGGCGTTCTCCGCGGCCACGCCTGGCGTCTGGGCGCGGCGCACGGTCTACAACGAGGATCGCTACCTCAAGGTCGTCGGGCCCCTCGCGGCGCAGCCGGCGGTCCAGGAGGCGCTGGCGCGGCAGCTCACGACGTCGCTCTTCGCGTCGCTCGACGTGCAGACGCGCATCCAGACCGCGCTCAGCGCCCGGGCCCCGAAGCTCGAGTTCATCGCCGGGCCGATCACGAACGCGCTCGAAGGGTTCGTCCAGGACCAGGTCCAGAAGATCATCGCGAGCCCGCAGTTCCAGACGTTCTGGGTCGCGGCGAACCGTCAGCTCCACGGCCGGTTGATCGCCGTGCTGAACGGGTCGAGCACCGTGCTCCAGGTCCAAGGGAACCAGGTGGTGTTCAACTACCTGCCGTTGGTGAACGACGCCCTGCAGCAGCTGTCGTCGACGTTGAGCGGCATCATCGGCCACCAGATCACGATCCCGCCGATCACGGCGGACACGCTGCCGAGCCAGGCGATCCCGATGCTCGAGAGCGCCCTCGGGGTCACGCTGCCGGCGACGTTCGGCTCGGTCGTGCTGTTCCAGAGCGATTCGCTCACCTCGATCCAGGATGGGGTATCCCTGTTCAACAAGCTGCTCCTCCTGGCGGTGGTGCTGTTCGTCGTGTTCGCGGCGCTCGCGCTCGTCCTGTCGCCGCATCGCCGGCGCACGCTGCTGCAGCTGGTCACGGCGCTGATCGTGGTCGAGGTCCTGGAGCGTCGGTTCGCGATCGCGGAGGCGAGCAACGTCGTGAACCTCGCGAAGCCGGAGAACCAGGCGGCGGTCCAGGCGATCGTGAACGCGTTCCTGAGCTCGCTGCTGCTGGCGACGAAGCGCGTGCTCTGGGTGCTGTTCATCATCCTGATCGCGGCGCTCCTGAGCGGGCCGTACCCGTGGGCCGTGCGCTTCCGCGCGTGGGTCGTGCAGGTCGGCCGGGCGGGGGTCGGCGCGGTGCGGGGCGCGGAGGTCGGACCGGCAGCGGAGTGGATCGGGGCGCATCGGGACCCGCTGATGATGGCGGGCGCGGTCGTCGCGGCGCTGTTCCTGCTGTTCGCGAGCCTCTCGCTCGGCTGGTTCCTGGTGCTCGCCCTGATCCTGGTGGGCTACGAGGTGGCGGTGTACCGGATCGCCGCGGCGATGCACGCCGAGGCGCCGGCGCCGGGCGGCTAGCGCTCCTCGAGCGCGCGCAGATCCGTCGACGCGCCGAGCTGCTCGAACGTTGCGCGAGCGCGCGCCCGGACCGCTCGCGCGTCGTCGGGGCGGTCCAGCGACGTGAGCGCCGCCGCCAGGTCGGCTTCGGTCAACGCGCGTTCCCAGACCGCGCCGAGCTCGTCGAACCGGTCGGCGGCGCGCGTGAGGAGCTCCTGCGGCGCGGGCGGCGTCGCCGCCGGCGAGCGCGGCGCGGCCCTCCAGCCGGTCGGCGAACGCCGACACGATCACCGTGCCGTTCTCCTCCGCCTGCGCCCGCATCTCCGTCGCGAACGCGGCGGCCTCGGGCCACGCCGCGCGAGCAGCCAAGCACTCGCTCTCCGATTCCAGTGCGTCGCCACGGTGGACCGCCCACCCGTCTGGCTTGCGCACGTGCGTCGCGGCCTCGAGGTCGCCGCGGCGCACGAGGAGGCGTAGCAACGCCGGGTAGAGGCGGGCGCCCATGTTCGGCAGCCCCAGCAGCAGGTCGGTCAGGCGGTCGGCCTCCACCTGCTCGCCGCGGGCGTGGAAGCAGATCGCCGCGGTCGCATAGGATGCGCCGCGAAGTACGGCGGCTCGTCCCGGCGATCGTCCAGCAACGCCCGGACCAGCTCGAACTCCGCGCACCGCCTCGTCCCACCGACCGATCCGGAACAGGGTCACGCAGCGCCAGGATCGGAGATGGCTCTCGACGTTCGGCGCTCGTCCCACCACGAGCGCGATGCCGGCATCCACCGCCTCGAGGCTCCGCGGGAAGTCGCCCAGCTCGTAGTACGCCCACGCCCCCATGGCGTGGAAGTCGCCGATCTCCAGCAGGTCGCTCACGTCGCCGATCACCCGGCCCCGGTCATGCCACAGAACCAGCGAACGGGTGTAGTTCCCGACGGAGGCCCACGCCCCCTGCGCGTTGTCGAGCGCCGCGGACGCGAGGTCCGGGCGCCCGATCCGCAGCGCGATCGCCGCCGCCTCCACGCCGGCGGCGGACAGCGTCTCGAGGTCGTCGGCGGTCCTGCGCTCATCGGGGAACGCGAACGCCCAGGCCGCCTGGAGCGAGAGCATCCGGACCCGCTCCTCGGAGTCTCCGGGCGGGAGGTGGCCGAACCCGAGCTCCATCATCTCGCGGGTCTCGGCCTCGCTCGGCAGGATCCCGCGCATCGATCCCGGCCATCGCAGCCGGACCTCTGCCGCCTTCGATGCGAGGTAGGCCACGCGTCGCGGGTCCTCGGGCGGCGCGCCGGCGCGGATCCGTGCGGCCTCCCGGTAGTACCGCCACGCGAGGTCCCCGTCGGCGCTCTGGAAGAACGCGTCGGCCAAGCGCCTCGAGGGCGTCGGTCCGTTCGAGGTCGGTCGCCGAGAGCCGGAGCGCCTCTTCCGCGGATCGCTCGGCCTTGCGGATGACCAGTCGGAGCCTCGCGGCGATCGAGGCGCGGATCAGCCAGCGCCACGCGGCGTGGCGCAGCGCATCGTCGGGAGCGCTCCCGCTCTCGCTCGCGAGCGCGACGGCGGTCGCGTAGTGGTACGCGAGGAGCTCGGCGAACTCGCCGGCCCGTTCGCCGGACGTGCGCTCGAGCCACCGGGCGGCCGAGGTATGCGCATCGGCACGGTCCCGGCGCGGGAGCGATTCGTACGCGACGTCCCGCGTGAGGATGTGCTTGAAGACGTACTCGCGCTGGCCGGCGAGCGCCGATCCGGGCCTCGACGAGCACCAGCTCGCGATCCTCCATACGCCGGAGCGCGTCGCCGAGCTCGGCCGCGTCGACGTCGGTCAGCTCGCCGAGCGGGCCGATCCAGAAGACCCGGCCCACCACCGACGCCGCCTGCAGCACCCGCTTGTCCGAGGGGTCGAGCAGGTCGATCCTCGATGCGAGCACCGCCTGCACCGTGTCCGGGATCTCGACCTCTTCGATCCCCGCGGCGGCGATCCAGCGCTCGCCGCGGTGCTGGAGCAGCCCACCGTCGATCAGCCGCCGGATGATCTCCTCGAGGTAGAAGGGGTTCCCCTCCGCCCGTTCGAGGATGCGGGCGAGGACCGAGGGTGGAAGGTCGTCCACCGTGAGCAGCAGTCGAACGAGATGTTCCGCGTCCGCGGCCGAGAGCGGATCCAGCGCGATCGACGACATGTTCCGTCGTCCGCCGCCCCAGTCGGGACGGGTCGCGGTGAGATCCGGCCGCGACGGGCACAGGAACGTGACCGGGCCCTCGACGCGCTCGGCCATCTCGCGCAGGAGGTCCAGGAGCGAGGGATCGGCCCAGTGGATGTCCTCGATCACGACGATGACCGGCCCGGCGAGGGCGAGCGCGGTGAAGAACGACGTCCAGGCCCGGTGCAGCTCCTCGCGTACCTCCCGGGGATCGGCGCCCTCGAACGACACCTCGGGATCGTCCAGGCCGACCGTGTATGCGAGGGCCGCGGTGGCTCGGGTGGGATCGGCCGCGATCTCCTGGGTCAGCAGGTCTCGGCCGGTCTTCCGCACCTTCTCCACCGCGAGCTCCGGAGGGTCGGTGTCGAGGATGCCGGCGTGGCCCTTCAGGATCTCCGCCAGCGGCCAGTACGTCACGCCGTCGCCGTACGGCAGGCACCGTCCCCGGAGGATCAGCGGTGCGGGATCCACGCGCTCGGCCGCGTCGAGGAACTCGCGCGTGAGCCGGGACTTGCCGACGCCGGCGTCGCCGTAGAGGGTCACGAGGTGCGGACGACGATCCCGCGACACCCGTTCGTAGACGCTCCGCAACACATCGAGCTCTCCATCGCGCCCGACCATCGGTGCGGTGAGGCCGGGGACGCCGCGCGACCCCGCCCCGCTCTCCCGGAGAAGGCGGAACGCGCGGACCCGATCGCGTTTGCCCTTGAGTTCCAGCTCGCCGTGATCCTCGAACGCGAACCCGCGCGCGGAACGGGTGGTGCGCTCGGACACCAGCACGGAGCCCGGGTCCGCGGCCGACTGGAGGCGCGCCGCGGCGTTCACGGCGTCGCCGGTCACCATCGCCTCGCCGGGCTCCGGCGCCGTCACGGCGAGCACCTCGCCGGTGTTCACGCCGACGCGGATCTGCAACGCGACGTCGTGCGATCGAGCGGAGCTCGACGTTGAGGTCCTCGAGGCGACGGAGCATCCGCAGCGCGGCCCGGAGGGCGCGTGCGGCGTCGTCCTCGTGCGCGGCCGGCACCCCGAACGCGGCCATGACGGCATCGCCGATGAACTTCTCGACGGTGCCGCCCTCGGCTTCGATCTCCTCGCGCATCGCCGACGCGTAGGCCTGCATCACCTCCCGGAACCGCTCCGGGTCCAGCCGTTCGCCGAGGGAGGTCGATCCGGTGACGTCCGCGAAGACCACCGTGACGAGCTTGCGCTCCTCACCTGCCGGCACCGCGGCGACCGGCGCGCCGCACGAGGACAGAAGCTCGCATCGGGCGGGAGGGCGTTCACCACACCGCCCGCACGTGTCGGCCAGCGAGGCGCCGCACGATGCGCAGAACCGTGCGTCGTCCGCGTTCGCGGTGCCACACGCAGGGCAGATGACCACCGACGGAGTCTAGGCGAGGGTACGCTCACGCGGTGACCGACGCGCCTGGGATCGAGCCGGGATCGAACCGGAGGGCGACCAGCCGGGTCCCGACACGGAGCCGCACGGTCGGATCGCGAGCGCGCGGGCGAAGGCCGAGCAGCTCCAGCACCTCGCCGAGGAGCGGCTCGAGCGCGAACGGGCCCAGCGCGGCTGGGTCCGGAAGCTCTTCGATGCGTACGAGGCCGACCGGAACCGCGGCGGCGGCCTGCTCGCCGGCGGACTCGCCTACCGGTTGTTCCTGTGGGGGCTCCCCGCGACGCTGTTCGTCGTCTGCATCTTCGGCGAGACGGCCGTCGCGAGCGACGAGACGCCCGAGGCGGCGGCGGCGCACGCTCGGCCTGGGCGGCGCGGTGGCGACGATGGTCGGCAAGGCCGCCGCGGACAGCCAGAAGTCCCCGATGGTTCCTGGCGCTGATCGGCTTCGTCCTGATGATCTGGGCGGGCCGCAGCGCCGCGCGCGCGTTCCGGCTGGTGGCCGAGATCGCGTGGCGCCGACGCGAGAGCTTCCGCCCCTCGAGCGTGAAGTCGTCCCTGGCCTTCAGCGCGATCGCGCTCGGCTCGGTCGCCACGCAGGCGGTCAGCGTGACCCTGTTCGCCGACCGCGCGGCGATCCGCCTCGGCGAGTGGGCGCTGGTGACCGTGCTCTTCGTGGTCCTCGCCGTGTGGATCATGACGGTGCTGCCGCACGGCGGGCGGAGCTGGATCGCCGTGGTGCCCGGCGCGATCACGTTCGTGGCGGCCCTCCGAGGGCTGTCCCTCGCGACCGCGATCTACTTCGTGCCGAAGCTCGGCCGGATCGAGGACCTGTACGGCGCGCTCGGGTTCGCGATCGTGATCCTGCTCTGGCTCTACGTGATCGCCCGCGTCTACGTCGGCGCGCAGTTCCTGAACGCGACGTTCGCCGGCGTCTCCGAGGCGCAGATCGTGGGGGTCGGGTCCTTCGACGCGAACGTGACCGACGCAGAGCACCGACGAGCGCGGCTCCATCTGAGCCCGCTCAGCTGCTGCTGCTGAGGTTGCAGTTCATCGCCGACGCCGCCGACGTCACCTGCGTCCACGCGGTCGCCACGGCCGGCAGCTGGGTGGCGAGTTGCGTGGCGATCGTCGCGATGCTCGCCCCGCTCGACAGCGTCGTGCCGACGGCGGCGAGCGACTGCTTCAGCGACGTGATCTGCGGCCCGAGGTCCGAGGACGCGTCGGCCTCCACCGCGTCCGCCGACTGCTGGACCTTCGTGAGCGCGTCCTGGATACCCGCGGTCCCAGCCTGCGACGGGGTTGATGTGCACGAGGGCATCCACCGAGGACTGGAGCGCCTGGAGGCTCGCGCAGGTGGCCGCGTTCCCGGTGGCCGCTCGGGCCGGCCGGCGAGCTCGTCGTGGTCGTGCTGCTCGAGGACGAGCATGCGGCCAGCGCGACGGCGACCAGCACGGGGGCGATGACGTGACGAACGTTGCTCCGCATCGGGTTCCTCCCTCGATGAACGATCGGCAGGACCGTACCTCGCCGCCGTCCGGTCCGCCCAGCACGGTTCGCGAGGAACCCTTCCTCTTGGACTATCCTGCGCCGGGCGCGCCGAGCGGCGCGACCGTGGGAGGGGAGTGATCCGATGGTAGGCACCGAATGGAGCTTCGGCTCCGTGCTGTGGGTGATGATCGAGTTCTTCTTCATCTTCCTGCTGATCTGGATGTTCATCGCGGTCTTCGCCGATATCTTCCGGCGCAACGACCTGTCCGGGTGGGGCAAGGCCGGATGGATCTTCTTGATCTTCATCGTGCCGCTGCTCGGCATCCTGATCTACGTCATCGCGCGGCCGAAGATGACCGAGCAGGACAAGGAGATGATGATGCAGGCCCAGGAGGCGCAGCGGCGGGTCGAGGGCTACTCGGCGGCCGATGAGGTCGCGAAGCTCGCGAAGCTGCGGGACGAGGGCAAGATCACCGCGGAGGAGTACGAGGAGATGAAGAAGCGGGCGATGATGACGGTCTAGCCCGTCACCTCTTCGAGGTGTGAACGGGGCGGCGCCGAGGAGGCGCCGCCCCGTTCGTGTCGCAGGGGGGCGGAGGCGGTCCGTAGACTCTGCCCCATGGACGTCCCCGAGAAGCCCTCGCTCGACGGGCTGGAGGCGAAGTGGGGGGAGTGGTGGGAGGCCACCGGCACCTACCGCTTCGACCGCACGAAGTCCCGTGCGCAGATCTTCTCCATCGACACGCCGCCGCCGACCGTCAGCGGATCGCTCCACGTCGGCCACGTGCTCTCGTTCACCCACACGGACCTCGTGGCGCGGTACCAGCGGATGCGCGGGCGGGAGGTCTTCTATCCGATCGGCTGGGACGACAACGGTCTGGCGACCGAGCGCCGTGTCCAGAACTACTTCGGTGTCCGATGCGAACCGGCGATCCCGTACGACCCGGACTTCGACGTCTCGTCGCTCGAGCGTCCGGACGGCGCCGAGAGCGTCGCGATCGGCCGCGGGAACTTCATCGAGCTCTGCGACCGACTGACCGTCGAGGACGAGCGGGTGTTCGAGGAGTTGTTCCGCCTGCTCGGGCTCTCCGTCGACTGGAGCTACCTCTACACGACGATCGGGGAGCGCTCCCGTCGCATCTCGCAGCTGGGGTTCCTCCGGCTGCTGCGGAGGGAGCTCGCGTATTCGGCCGAGGCGCCGACGATGTGGGACGTCGATTTCCGCACCGCCGTCGCGCAGGCGGAGATCGAGGACCGGGAGCTGGACGGGCTCTACCACCGCATCCTGTTCGATCGCGAGGACGGCGCCACCGTCCAGATCGAAACGTCGCGCCCCGAGCTGATCCCCGCGTGCGTGGCGCTGGTGACGCACCCGTCGGACGAGCGCTACGCCGCGCTGGTGGGCTCCACCGTGCTCACGCCGCTGTTCCGGGTCCCCGTTCCGGTCGTGGCGCACGAGCTGGCCGAGCCCGAGAAGGGGACCGGCATCGCGATGGTCTGCACGTTCGGCGATCTGACCGATGTCACGTGGTGGCGTGAGCTCGACCTGCCGCTGCGCGTGGTGATCGAGAGGGACGGCCGGATCGGCGACCGCGACCTCGGCGCGCCCGGCTGGGGATCGCGCGATCCCGCCGCCGCGAACGCCGCGATGGCCGAGCTCACCGGCCTGTCGGTCAAGAAGGCACGCGGGAGGGTCGCGGAGATGCTCCGGGAGGCCGGCGCGCTGGTCGGCGAGCCCGAGCCGGTCCGACACGCCGTGAAGTTCTACGAGAAGGGGGAGCGGCCGCTCGAGGTCATCACGAGCCGCCAGTGGTTCGTCCCCACGCTCCGGTACCGCGACCGGCTCCTCGAGCGCGGAGCCGAGCTCTCCTGGCACCCCGCCTACATGGGTGCCCGCTACCGGTCATGGGTCGAGAACCTGAACCAGGACTGGTGCATCAGCCGGCAGCGGTTCTTCGGCGTGCCGTTCCCCGTCTGGTATCCGATCGACGAGCAGCAGCGTGTCCGGTACGACGAGCCGATCGTCCCGGATGAGGCCGCGCTCCCGGTCGATCCGCAGAGCGACGTCCCTCCCGGCTTCACCGCTGAGCAGCGGGGCATGCCCGGGGGGTTCGTCGGCGATCCGGACGTGATGGACACCTGGGCCACGTCGTCGCTCACCCCGCAGATCGCCGGGCGGTGGCAGGAGGACCCCGACCTGTTCGGGCGCCTGTTCCCGATGGATCTGCGGCCCCAGGCCCACGACATCATCAGGACGTGGCTCTTCTACACCGTGTTCCGATCCGAGCTCGAGTTCGGGACGCTGCCCTGGAGCGACGCGGCGATCAGCGGCTTCGTCCTCGATCCCGATCGCAAGAAGATGTCGAAGTCGAAGGGGAACGTGGTCGTCCCGCACGAGGTGTTCGAGCGACACAGCTCGGACGCGGTCCGCTACTGGGCCGGGTCGGCTCGTCTCGGTATCGACGCGGCGTTCGACGAGAAGCAGATGAAGGACGGGCGCAGGCTCGCGATCAAGATCCTGAACGCGTCGAAGTTCGCGTTGGGGATGGAAACGGAGCCCGCCGAGCCGGCCGCGCCGCTCGACCGCTCGATGCTGGCGACGCTCCGCGGTGTCCTTCGGGAGGTCACGGAGGCGTTCGATGCCTACGAGCACGCACGGGCGCTCTCGATGCTCGAGCGGTTCTTCTGGGGCTTCACGGACGACTACCTCGAGCTGGTGAAGCCGCGCGCCTACGCCGGCGGGCCGGCGGGCGGCTCGGCGGTGGGCGCCCTGCGGACCGCGCTCGACGTGCTGCTCCGAGCGTTCGCGCCCTTCCAGCCGTACGTCACCGAGGAGGTGTGGTCGTGGTGGCGCGAGGGGTCCGTGCACCGGTCGGCGTGGCCGACCGAGGACGAGCTCGCGGTGAGCGACGGCGCCGACCCCGAGGTCTATGAGGTCGCGGCCGCGGTGCTCGGCGCCGTGCGGAGGGAGAAGGCGCTCGCGAAGGTGTCGCTGCGTGTGCCGGCGACGCTCGTGACGGTCCACGACCTGCCGCTGTACCTGGAGAAGATCGGCGTCGCGGAGGCCGACATCCGTGAGGCGGGGAGGATCGAGGAACTTCGGAAGGTCCCGTCCGAGGAGGGCGCGCGTCGCGTCGACGTGGTCCTCGCGGAGATCCAACCCGACTGATGCGGTTCGACGAGGCGCTCGCGCGCCTGGACGCGCGCCAGCCGGAGCACATGCCGGGACCGTCCCTGGACCGGATCCGCGCGATCGTCGAGTTGCTCGATCACCCGGAGCTGACGTATCCGACGATCCACGTGACCGGCACGAACGGCAAGACGACGGCCGCGCGGGTGGCCGCGGCGGTCGCGTGCGCGCACGGGATCTCCACCGGCCTGTTCACCTCGCCGCACCTGCTCTCGGTGACCGAGCGCTTCGACGTCTGCGGCGAGCCGATCGCCGAGGACGCGTTCGCGGAGGAGTGGGAGCACCTCGAGCCGGTGCTCCGGCACGTGGACGAACTCGGCTTCGGCGAGGTCACCTACTTCGAAGCCCTCACGGCGCTCGCGTTCCTGTCGTTCGCCGACAAGCCGGTGGCGCTCGGGGTGTTCGAGGTCGGGATGGGCGGATCGTGGGACGCGACGAACCTCGTCGCCGGCGACGTCGCCATCGTCACGCCGATCGCGATGGACCACGTGGCGGAGCTCGGGCCCACGCTCGCCGATATCGCGGGAGAGAAGGCGGGGGTGCTGAAGCCGGACACGATCGGCGTGATCCGCGAGCAGGCCGAGGCGGCGGCCGAGGTCCTGCGTTCGCCGGGCGGCGGACGTCGGGTGCGCCATGCGGTGGGAGGGCGCCGACTGGGAGGTCGAGGAACGGCTGCTCGCGGTCGGCGGCCAGTCGTTCCGCCTGCGGGGCCTCTACGCCACGTACGAGGACCTCTTCCTCCCGCTGTTCGGCGCGTACGCGGTGGCGAACGCCGCCGCCGGCGTCGTCGCGTACGAGGCGCTCACCGGACAGGCGCTCGACGAGGACACGGTGCGGACCGGCCTCGCGAGCGTGCGGGCCCCCGGCAGGCTCGAGACCGTCGGGCACGAGCCCCTCATCCTGCTCGACGGCGCGCACAACCCGGCCGGGGCCGAAGCCCTGGCCGAGGCGCTGCGCGCGTCCTTCCGCTGGGAGCGCCTGCATCTCGTGCTGGCGATCAGCGCGAACAAGGACGCCGCCGGCATCATCGGCGCGCTCGCCCCGCTCGCCGACCGCATCTTCCTGGCGCGCAACGACAGCGTCCGCAGCGCCGACCCCCGGGAGCTCGGAGCGATCGCGGGCCCGGAGGCCTCGGTCTTCGGCTCGGTCGGCGAGGCGATCGACGCGGCTCGAGCCGACGCCGGCCCCACCGATGTGATCGTCGTGACCGGCTCGCTGTTCACGGTCGCGGACGCGAAGCGCGTGCTCGCCGACCGGTAGACTGCCCGCTCCGACGCCGGAGGAGAGCCGTGGCCATCGAAGCGACGCTGCTGATCGTGAAGCCCGACGGCGTCCGGCGCGCGCTCGTCGGCGAGGTCCTCGGCCGCGTCGAGGCGAAGGGGCTCACGATCGAGCGGCTCGAGCTGCGCACGATCGACCGCGCCACGGCCGAGGAGCACTACGCCGAACATCGCGAGAAGCCGTTCTTCGAGGAGCTCGTGTCGTTCATCACCGGTGGTCCGTCGGTCCTGGCGAGGATCACCGGCGAGGATGCGATCAGCTGCTGGCGCACGATGATGGGCCCGACGAACCCCGTGGATGCGCCGCCGGGCTCCATCCGCGGCGACTTCGCCACCGTCATCACCGAGAACATCGTCCACGGCTCGGATTCGCCGGCGTCGGCCGAGCGCGAGCTCCGGCTGTTCTTCGGCTAGGAGCCGTCGCGGTGGCCGGGCTCCGCGGACGCGTTCGACCGGATCGGCGAGGCGGCCGAGCTCCACCTGCCGCGCACGCATGCGGCGGGCCTCTCGCTGGCGGTGACGGACCGCCACGACACGCTCGGCGCCGTCGTCCGGGGGTTCGCCGACGTGGCGTCGGGCTGCCCGGTTCGGCCCGACACCCGCTTCCAGATCGGCTCCATCTCGAAGTCGTTCGCGGCGCTCTGCGTCCTGCAGGAGGAGGCGAAGGGCACCCTTCGGCTCGACGTCTCGATCAACGAGCTCCTGCCCTGGCTGGATCTCCCGGAGCCGTTCGGCCCGATCACGCTGCATCACCTGCTGACCCATACGTCGGGGCTCATGACGGGCGTCGAGCACGGCCCGTGGGGCATGATCGACGCGATCCGCGCCCGCGAGCAGCCGCCGACGTTCGCGCCCGGGCGCGGCCTTCTCGTACTCGAACCTCGGGTACAAGCTCATCGGGCACGCGCTGGAGCGCGTGTCCGGCCACCCCGTCCACGAGGTGCTGATGGAGCGGATCCTCGGACCGCTCGGGATGACGCGGTCCGCCGGCGCGATCGTCGAGGAGGATCGCGCCAACGCCTCGGTCGGCTACGAGCCGATCGACGCCGGCCGGGTGGCGCACCTGCAGAGCCCACTGGCGCCGGCCGCCTGGCAGCCGTCGAACACGGCCGACGGGTCGATCGTCTCGACGGCGCCCGACCTGTGCGCGTACGCGCGGATGGTCCTCGCGCACGGCGACCCCCTCCTGGACGCCGCCGGCTTCGAGCGGTGGATCGGTCCGCACGTGGACACCACCGAGCGGGGCACCCGCTACGGCTACGGCTGGGACGTGCTCGAAGACGCTCGCGGCCGGGTGATCCGGCACACGGGGGGAACGGTCGGGTTCACCGCGCTCCTCGCGATCCGGCCGGACGACGGTCTCGCGGTGGCGATCTGTCAGAACGGTGGCGGCGTCAAGGCCGTCCTCGGCGCCTACGCGCTGGATGCGATCGCGGCCGCGATCGGCGGCGATCCGCTCCCCGACGTTCCCTCGATCCCGCCGCCGGACGCCGTGGCGGACGCGGGATCGCTCGCCGGCTCGTACCGATCCCAGGATCGAGCCGTCGAGCTCGAGGCGAGCGACGGCGGCCTCGTCTTCCATGCCGGGCCCCTCGCGGTGCGACTGGAGCGATCGGACGAAGACCTCGACGTCTTCGTGGCGCCGCACCCGGCGCTCGATCGGTTCGTGCTGCGCGTGATCCGCGATGCGGACGGCTCGGTCGCCGGCTTGGCGCACGGTCCGACGTGGTTCGCGCGGGAGGGCGCTCCCGGCGCGATACCGTGGCGCGATGCGCCGCCGGAGCCGCCGCCGCACGGCCGGGCCGGCCTCTACCGGGCCGACGCACCATGGCTCAGGGCGCTCCACGTCTACGAACGTGGCGGCCGTCTGTACCTGCTGGATCCGTCCGCCGCCGAGGAATCCGCACTGATCCCGCTACCGGAGGGGTGCTTCGCGCTCGACGATCCGGCGCGGCCGATCCGTGTGCGGTTCCTCGATGAGGTCGACGGGTTCGCGCAGACGCTCGAGTACAACGGCGCGAAGCTCACGAGGTCGTTCGAGACGTAGGGATCAGGCGAGGGCGCGGAACGCGACCGACGCGTTCTGCCCGCCGAACCCGAACCCGTTCGACAGCGCGAGCGTCACGGGCATCTCGCGGGCCACGTTCGGGACGACGTCGAGGTCACAGTCGGGATCCGGCGTGGCGTAGTGGATCGTGGGCGGCACCTTCCCGTTCGCGATCGCGAGCGCGCACACGGCGCCCTCGACCGCGCCGGCAGCCCCCAGCATGTGGCCGGTCATCGACTTCGTGCTCGATACGGCGATGCGGTGCGCGACGTCCTCCCCGAGCGCGGCCTTGATCGCGACGGTCTCCGCGGCGTCGTTCAGCTGCGTCGACGTGCCGTGCGCGTTGATGTACGAGACGTCGGCGGGCTCGGCGCCGGCCTCCTGGAGCGCCCAGCGCATCGCGAGCGTGGCGCCGGAGCCCTTCGGATCGGGCGCCGTGATGTGGTGCGCGTCGTCGGAGGCGCCGTAGCCGGCGACCTCGCAATAGGTCCGCGCCCCGCGGGCCGCCGCATGTTCCTCCGACTCCAGGATCAGGCTCGCCGCGCCCTCCGACAGCACGAAGCCGCTGCGGTTCGCGTCGAACGGCCGGGAGGCCGTCTCCGGGTCGGGGTTCTTCGTCAATGCGGTCATCTGCGAGAACGCCGCCACCGTGAGGGGCACGGTCGCCGCCTCGGAGCCGCCGACCACGCACAGGTCGAGGTACCCGTCGCGGATCAGGCGCATCCCCTCGCCGATCGCGTGGTTGGACGATGCGCACGCCGACAGCGTCGCCATGTTGTGGCCCGTCAGCCCGTACCGCATCGCGACGTGGCCCGCGGCCGCGTTCGCCATGAGCATCGGCACCATGAACGGCGACACGCGCCCCGGACCCTTCTCGAGCAGGACCGAATGGGCGTTCAAGAGCGTCTGGATGCCCCCGATGCCCGTCGCGAAGATGCATCCACCCCGCTCCGAGACGATCTCGGGCTCGCCGGCGTCCTCCCACGCGAGCGCCGCCGCGGCGAGCGCGTAGTGGACGAACGGGTCGGTGCGGCGGACCTCCTTCGTATCGAGCCAATGGGACGGATCGAAGCCGGGAACCTCACCGGCGACACCGACCGGCAGGTCGCTGGCATCGAAGTTCGAGATGACGCGGACGCCGTTGCGGCCGGACGTGACCCCCGTCCAGAAGTCGTCCACGCCGGTCCCGACCGGGGTCACCGGTCCGATCCCCGTGATGACGACACGACGACGGTCGCTCATACCCGTCGGGCTCAGCTGACGCCCAGCTTCGACGCGACCAGGTCGATCGCCTGCCCGACGGTCTTGACGGGCTCCATCTCGTCCTCCGGGATCTCGATGCTCCACTCCTCCTCGAGGGCGAGCACCGCCTCGACGAGGTCGAGCGAGTCCGCGTTCAGGTCCTCCTGGAACCGGGCGTCGGGCACGACCTGCGCTTCGTCCACCGCCAGTTGCTCCGCAAGCACCTTCTTGACCCGGGTCTCGATCTCTGCGCGGTCCGTCATCTGCGTCGTTCCTCCTGGTCGTGGGTCCCTCTCCCGAACCTGTTCAGCCTATCGGGACACTGCCCCCTACGCCGTGAGCCCGCCGTCCACCGGGATCACCGCGCCGTTCACGTACGAGGCCTCCTCCGACATCAGGAACCGAACGACGGCGGAGACCTCCTCCGGCCGCGCCGGCCGTTGCAGCGGCGTCTGCTCGATGTAGTAGGCGCGCGCCTCGTCGGTGAGGTGCGACGTCATGTCGGTGTCGAGCAGCCCCGGGCACAGCGCGTTCACGGTGATGCCCTTGCTGGCCACCTCACGGGCGAGCGATTTCGTGAGCCCGACGAGTCCGGACTTCGTCGCCGCGTAGACCGTCTGCCCGGCGTTCCCGTGCAGCGCCACGGCGCTCGACATGTTCACGATCCGGCCCCACTTCTCGCGGAGCATCCCGCGCATCGCGGCCTGCGAACACACGAAGGCGCCGCGGAGGTTCGTCGCCATCGTGGCCTCGTAGACGTCCATCGGGTACTTCAGGAGGAGGCCGTCGCGCGACAGCCCCGCGTTGTTCACCAAGCCGGTGACGTTGCCCGCCTCGTCGGCGATCCGGCGGAACGCCTCCTGCACGCTCGCGTCGTCGGTGACGTCGAGCATCACGGCGATGCCGGGCGTGCCGGCCGCCTCGAGCGCCTCGAGCGTCTCCTTCGCGTCCTTCTCGTTCGTCCGGTACCCGATCGCGACGGTCCATCCGCCCTCCGCGAGCGCCACGGCGCACGCGCGCCCGATGCCGCGCGAGCCTCCCGTGACGACGGCGACGTGCGACGTCACGAGGCGACCTCCGCCGGCGCGGGCAGCGTCCACCGCATCGCCGTCGCCCCCCACGTGAGGCCCGCGCCGAACGACGTGAGCAGCACCAGGTCGCCCTCCTTCATCCGGCCCGCGCGATAGGCACGATCGAGCGCGATCGGGATCGACGCGGCGCTGGTGTTGCCGACGTCCGCCACGTCCACCACGGCCTTCTCGAGGGGAACGCCGAGGCGTTCCGCGACCGCGACCATGATGCGGGCGTTCGCCTGGTGGGGGATCAACAGGTCGACGTCCTCCGCGGTGTGGCCGTTCTTCTCCAGGACCTGCCGGCACGCCGCCGCCATCTCGGTGACCGCCCGTTTGAACACCTCACGGCCGTTCGGCATCCGGATGTTGTGCCGGCCGGCGGCGACCGTCTCCGGCGCTCGCGGGCTCGCGAGAGCCGCCGCCCGGCATGAGGAGGATCTCGGCGGCGGAGCCGTCGGCCCCGAGGACCGTGCTCTCGATGCCCGGCCGCTCCGACGCCTGGATCACGGCCGCGCCGGCGCCGTCGCCGAACAGGATCGCGGTCTGCCGGTCGCGGAAGTCGAGGATCCGACTGAACGTCTCCGCCCCGATCAACAGCACGGTATCGGCCATCCCGGCCTCGACGAAGCTCGTCGCGGTCGCCAGGCCGTAGGAGAAGCCGGCGCACGCCGCGTTCACGTCGAAGGCCGGGCAGGACAACCCGAGCTTCTGCTGGACGAACACGGCCGTCGCCGGGAAGGGGACGTCGCCGGTGACGCTCGCGCAGACGATCAGGTCGATCTGCTCGGCGGAGATCCCGGCGGTGGCGAGAGCGATCTTCGACGCCTCGACGGCGAGGTCCGACGTGAGGATCCCCTCGTCGGCGAAGTGCCGGGCCACGATCCCGGTCCGCTCCCGGATCCACTCGTCGGACGTGTCCATGCGCGACTCGAACCACGTGTTCGGGACGACGCGTGGGGGGAGCGACGAGCCGACGCCGGTGATGGTGGCGTGCCTGGTCACGGGCCCGAGGATATCGGACGCACGCTCCTCAGCGCGCGAGCGCGGCGCGCGCGTCGTCGGGCGAGCCGACGGCTCGGGCGGTCGCGGAGGGTTCGATCCGCTTCATCAGCTTCGTGAGGACGTCGCCGGCCCCGGCCTCGAGGAAGGTGGTGGCGCCGGCCGCTGCGAGGGCCCGGATCCCGGTCTCCCATCGCACCGGGGAGACCACCTGGCGCTCGAGGAGCTGCCGGAGCCTGCCGCCGTCCGTCACGAGCTCGCCCGTGACGTTCTCCGCCACCGGGATCGTCGGATCCCGTACCTCGATCCGATCGAGCGCCTCGCGCACGGGTTCGACCGCCGGCCGCATCAGCTCGCTGTGGAAGGCCCCCGCCACGGGGAGGCGGATCGCGCGGACCTTGCGCTCTTTCGCGGCCGCCTCCAGCCGCTCGATCGCGGCCACCGATCCGCTCGCGACGGTCTGCGCGGGAGAGTTCTCGTTCGCCACGACGAGGACGTCCTCCCCGCGGACGTCCTCGCAGAGGGTCGAGGCGTCGTCGGCCCCGAGCCCCAGGAGCGCGCTCATCGCCCCCGGCCGCTCCTCGCCGGCCCGCTGCATCGCCGACCCGCGGATCACGACCAGCGAGAGCGCGTCGGCCAGCCCGATCGCGTCCGCCGCGACGAGCGCCGCGAACTCACCGAGCGAATGCCCTGCGACGCCGACGATGTCGTCGAGCCCTTCGGCGACGAGCACCCGGAACGCCGCGACGTCGCAGGCGAGCAGCGCCGGCTGGACGAACGCGGTCGTGGCCAGGGCCCCGTCGTCCCGCGAGCCGACGATCACGTCGCGCCCGATCGCCGCCGAGGCCTCCGCCAGCACCGCGGCGCCGGCCGGGTGCTCCGCCCAGGGATCCGCCATCCCGGGGAACTGCGATCCCTGCCCCGGGAACAGCACCGCCGACGCCATGGCCGGCAAGCCTAGCGGTCCCGGCTCGCGCGCCGGGCCTGTGACGGGGACGTGGTTTCGCCTCGGCGAGGTTGCCGCCCTCGATGGCGTCTGGTTGGATGACCCAGCGAAACCCATGGCCGAGAGGGTTCAGCGTTCGTCTTCCCCCCGACCCCGTTCCCAGGGGACCGAGGGGGTCCTCGGGTTCCTTGGTCGTGACATGGCGGTCGACCTCGGGACCGCGAACACGCTCGTGTATGTTCGCGGTCGCGGGGTGGTCCTGAACGAGCCGTCCGTCGTCGCGATCAACACCCTTACTGGCGCCATCCTTGCCGTGGGCGCCGAGGCGAAGCGGATGATCGGCCGGACCCCGAGCCACATCCAGGCGGTCCGCCCACTGAAGGACGGCGTGATCGCCGATTTCGACGTGACGGAGAAGATGCTGCGCTACTTCATCCAGCGGGTGCACAAGCGCCGGCTGCTCGCGAAGCCGCGGGTGGTCGTGTGCGTGCCCTCCGGCATCACGGGCGTCGAGCAGCGCGCCGTCGAGGAAGCGACGATCGCGGCCGGCAGCCGCCGCGCCTACATCATCGAAGAGCCGATGGCGGCGGCGATCGGCGCCGGGCTCCCGATCCACGAGCCCACCGGCAACATGATCGTGGACATCGGCGGCGGCACCACCGAGGTCGCCGTGATCTCGCTCGGCGGCATCGTCACCTCCACCAGCATCCGGATCGGCGGCGACGAGCTGGACGAGGCGATCATCCAGCACGTGAAGAAGGAGTACTCGCTGCTGCTCGGCGAGCGCACGGCGGAGGCGATCAAGCTCGCGATCGCGTCGGTCTTCCCGATGCCGGACGAGCTCGTCGCGGAGATCAAGGGACGCGACCTCGTCTCCGGGCTCCCGAAGACGATCACGATCAGCGCCGAGGAGATCCGTCGCGCGATCGAGGAGCCGGTCAACGCCATCATCGACGCGATCAAGACGACCCTCGACCGGACCCCTCCGGAGCTCTCGGCCGACATCATGGACCGGGGCATCGTGCTCACCGGCGGCGGTGCGCTCCTGCGCGGCCTCGACAAACGGCTGCGCCACGAGACCGGCATGCCGGTCCGCATCTCCGACATGCCGCTGCAGGCGGTCGTCCTCGGTTCCGGGAAGTGCCTCGAGGAGTTCGAGGTGCTCCAGCGCGTCCTGGTGAGTCCGAGCAGCCGGCGGTAGGCCCCCGTGGCCACGCGCTCTCGCCTCCGCTCGACGCGGCTCCTGGTCGTCGCGCTCGTCTCCGTGTCGCTCGCGATCATCACGGTCGACTACCGCCAGGGCCAGGGCGGCCCGCTCGAGGGCATCGGCCGAGCGGCGCAGACCGCGATGACGCCGCTCCAGCGCGCCGCCGACACGGTCACGCGCCCGGTCGGGGACTTCCTCTCCGGCCTGGCCCACCTCCCGACCCTCCAGAGCCAGAACCAGAGCCTCCGACAGCAGCTCATCGAGGCGCAGACCCAGCTGATCCACAACGCCGAGCTGCAGGGCCGGGTGTCCGAGCTGGAGGATCTGCTCGCGTTGAAGCAGACGCTCGATCCCGAGGGCGTCGCCGGCGTCGTGATCGGCAACGGGGTGTCGAACTTCGACTGGACCGTCACGATCGACAAGGGCTCCTCGGACGGCATCAAGGTGGGCCAGCCGGTGATCGCGGGATCGCCGTCGTCGCCGAGGCTGGTCGGGCTCGTCGTGTCCGTCACGCCGGTCTCCTCCGACGTCCAACTCTTGATCGACCAGCACTTCGCCGTCGCCGGGCGGCTCAGCGGCTCCGGCGAGACCGGCCTCGTGCAGGGCCAGGGCGAACAGGACCCCCGGATGGACCTGATCTCTCCCGACGCGAAGGTCGACCTCAGCGGCGACCAGCCGGTCGAGGTCTTCACGGTGAGCTACGAGATCAACGGGCAGCACGGCCGCTACCCACCGGACATCTTGATCGGCCAGGTCGCGAGCGTCGTGCAGAACTCGAACACGCTCGAGACCTCCGTCACCGTCCGCCCCGCCGTCGACTTCTCGGCGCTGCAGTACGTGTTGGTGCTCAGGACCGACGGGTCGCCGGGAGGAACGGGCTAGGTGGTCCGCCGCGTCCTGTCGATCGCCGCGATCGTCGTCACCGCGCTGCTGCTGCAGTCCACGGTGTTCTCGCAGTTGCGGCTGCTGGGCGTCCGCCCCGAGCTCCTGTACCTCGTCACGATCGTGATCGCGCTGCTCGAAGGCCCCAACGAGGGTGCCGCGGTCGGGTTCGCGGGCGGATTGACGCAGGACTTCTTGATGAACCAACCGAAAGGGATCACGGCGCTCACGCTGACGCTGCTGGGGTACGCCGTCGGGATGCTGCGGCAGTTCATCACCTCGCCGTCGCCGCTGCTGCCCACCGTGGTGGTCGCGGTCGGCACGGCCGCGGGCATCATCTTCTACGAGGTCGTCTCCCTGCTCCTTGGGAACCTCGACATGTCGATGACGTACGGCCTGAAGGTGGCGCTGTTGACCGCCCTGTACAACGCGGTGCTCACCCCGATCCTTTACCCCCTCCTGCGACGCATAACCGAGGGGTCGAGACCCAGGAGGGTGGTGCGCTTCTAGATGGAGAAGGCGTCGTCGCGGCTGAAGGTGCTGGCGCTGCTCGTGGCGCTGATGTTCATCGCGCTCTCGACGCGGCTGTGGTTCCTGCAGGTCCTCGCCACGACCCAGTTCCAGAAGGACGCCCTCAACAACAGCGTGCGCTTCACCTACCTGCCCCCCCTCCGCGGCCAGATCTTCGACAGCCAGGGGCGCCTGCTGGTGAGCAACCAGAGCAGCCTCGAGGTCCGGATCGACCGCGACCAGCTCGGCACCAAGGGTGAGGCCGTCGTCACCCGCCTCGCCCGGCTCCTGCACATGGACGTCCGCGTGCTCGTCGAGCGCCTCCAGGACAAGCGCTACTACTCGTTCCAGCCGATCCCGGTCGCCGAGTTCGTTCCGAAACGGGCGGTCTTCTACATCTCGGAGCATCCCGGTCTGTTCCCGGGCGTCCAGGTCGTGCAGACGGCGGTGCGCCAGTACCCCGACGGCCGGCTCGCGGCGCACGTCCTGGGGTACGTCGGCCTGATCAACGCACAGGAGTACGACCAGCTGAAGTCGAAGGGCTACCAGCAGAGCGACCTGGTCGGACGTGCTGGGCTGGAGGAGGTCTACGAACGATACCTCCGCGGCAAGCAGGGTGAGCAGAAATACATCGTGAACTCCAACGGCGAGACGATCCGGACCGGCGCCACGATCCAGCCGACGCCCGGCGACGATCTGCATCTCACGATCGATGCGCGGATCCAGCGCGTCGCCGAACAGCAGCTGGCCGCGGGGCTGCTCCATGCCCGCGGCCTCAACGATTCCAGTGGCAACCCATTGCGCGCCAACGCCGGAGCGGTGATCGTCCTGGACGCGAAGACCGGCGCGGTGCGCGCGATGGCCTCGCTGCCGTCCTACGACCCGCGCTGGCTCGTCCAAGGCCTCACGAAGAGCGAGTCCAACTACCTCTACAAGAGCCCGATGGCGCCGGCCTTGAACCGAGCGACGCAGCTCGGCTACATCCCCGGCTCCTCGTTCAAGCCGATCAGCGGACTGGCCGCCCTCAAGGAGGGCATCGCCTCGCTCTCGGGGAGCTATCCATGCACCACGACGTACACCCATCCGGGTGACACGTCGGGCGCGGTCTTCCACAACTGGGCGCCGTCGAACTCGTACATGAGCCTGTCGGAGGCGATCCGCCTGTCGTGCGACACGGTGTTCGACGGCTTCGGATCGCAGTTCTACTTCCATTACGTCAACGACCAGCTGGGATCGAGCGGTGAGCTCCTGCAGGCCGACCTCCGGCAGTTCGGGTTCGGCGCGCCGACCGGCATCGATCTGCCGTCGGAGGCCGCCGGGCTCGTGCCGGATGCCGCGTGGGCCAAGACCCGCCCCGACCTGTTCCCGGACGGGTGGGTCCCCGGCGGCGACATCCTGACGATGATCGGCTCCACCTACATCACCGCGAGCCCGCTCCAGATCGCGCAGGCGTACGCGGCGATCGCGAACGGGGGGCACCTGTGCCGGCCGCACGTGGTGTCGGAGGTGGTCGGGCCCGATGGCCGCGTCGTGAAACGACCCGATGCCCACTGCAACCGGCGGCTCCCGTACTCGCCGGCCGACCTCGACTACATCCGCACGGCGCTGCGCTCGGTGACGTCCTCCGGGACGGCGGCCTGCGCTTTCAGCGGGTTCCCGTTCTCCCAGATCTCCGTCGGTGGCAAGACGGGCACCGCGGAGCGCCCGCCGTACCAGGACACGTCGTGGTTCGCCTCGATGGCCGGCCCGGATCCGAACGCGCCGCAGTACATCGTGGTGACCATGGTCGAACAGGGCGGGTTCGGCGCCGAGGTCGCGGCGCCGATCACGCGCAACGTGATCGAGGACATCTATCACCTGCCGACGTCGACCGGCGCCGGCTGCTCGTTCTCGCACGACCGATGACCACGATGGGGGTGGATCGCTGATGGACTTGGTGGCCGGCCGCATCTGGGCCGACGAGCGCCGCCCCATCCGTCATGTGGACTGGATCCTCCTCGCTCTGGTCGCCGTCCTGACGGCCACGGGGTTGGTGGTGCTCCACTCCATCAGCGCGGCCACGCCGGACGAAGCCGCGTTCTGGCTGATCCGCGTCGTGAAGCAAGGCGCCACGGCGGGGCTCGGGCTGTTGATCGTGGCTCTCATCGCGGCGTTCGACTACCGGTTCTTCAAGGTCTACGCCGGCTTCATCTACGCGGGGGCCCTGGTGGCGCTCGTGCTCGTGAAGATCCCCGGCATCGGCGCGACGGACCCGAGCGGGATCGCCCAGCGTTGGTTCTCCATCGCCGGTGTGCAGATCACGCCGTCGGAGATCACCAAGCTGTGCGTGATCGTGATGCTCGCGGCGATCCTCTCCGAGGTGCGCACGCCGGAGCCGACGCTGAGCGATCTCGTGCGCGTGCTCGGCGCCGCCTTCCTCCCGCTGGTGCTCGTGTTCACCCAGCCGGACATCGGCACGTCGATCGTCCTGGCGGCGATCGTCGTCGGCATGCTCATCGTGGCCGGGACCCGTCTCAAGCACCTCCTGATCCTCACCGTCTCCGGGCTGGTCATGATCGCGCTGGCGTTCCAGCTCGGGGTGATCAAGGACTTCCAGCGACAGCGTCTGACCGCGTTCCTCGACCGTGCGAACGTGTCGGAGGCTGTCCGCTACAACCTCGATCAGTCGTTGATCGCGGTCGGATCCGGCGGCCTGTTCGGCCGCGGCTACATGAAGGGCTCGCAGACGAACCTCGACTACGTGCCGAGGCAGCACACCGATTTCATCTTCACCGCGGCAGGCGAGCAGTTCGGGTTCGTCGGCGCCGTGTTCATCCTGCTCCTGTACGCCCTCATCCTGTGGCGAGCGATCCGCGTCGCGGCCCTCGCGAGGGATCCGTTCGGCACGCTGATGGCGGCGGGCATCGCGTCGATGCTCGCGATCCAGATGTTCGTCAACGTCGGCATGGTGATCGGGATCATGCCGATCACCGGGATCCCGCTGCCCTTCATGTCCTACGGAGGGTCCTCGATCCTCGTGAGCTTCGCCGCGATCGGGATGCTGGAGAGCATCCACATGCGGCGGTTCACCTAGACGCGGTCCCGCGGACCGTCGGCGGCGCCGGGTGCGACGGTCCACAGGAACGTCGAGCCGGCGGGTCCCGTCTGCTCCAGGGTGACGTCGCCATCCATCGCGCGCGCGGACAGCCGCGCGAGGCTGAGCCCCAGGCCCACGCCCGGATGGGTGCGGGTGTGCAGGTCTTGCGCCTGCTCGAGCGGCTCGAAGATCCGCAGGACCTGATGCGCCTCGACGCCCGGCCCTCGGTCGATCACCCGGACCTGCGGGCTGACCCCCAGGACCGGGGCCGAGATCCGGATCGTGACCTCGGTGTCCTCGGGCGAGAACGCGAGCGCGTTCTCCACCAACTCCTCGAGGATCCGCAGCCCGGCGGTGCGGTTCAGCGTGGTCATCACCGGGGCGGCCGGTGCGTCGACCTCCACCCGGGGCTCGCGGTCGGCCACCTCCCGCGCCAGATCCGTCACGTTCGCCCATTCGGTCAGGCCGGCCTCGACGGCCGCCTCGAACCGCCGGACGAGGCGTGCGAGCCCTTCGGCCCGTGAGACGAGCGTGTCGAGGACCTCCTCGAACTGCTCGTGCGACATCCCGCCGCGCTGGAGGCTCTGTGCGAGGCCGAGGATCACCGTGACCGGCGTCCGCAGCTCGTGCCCGACGCGGCCGATCAGCTGCTGTCGCCGCGCCGCCCGTTCCAACAGCGCCTCCTGCGCGATCTCCAGTTGGCGCGTCCGCCGGCGCCCGCGCTCGAGCGACTCGATCAGCTCCTCGATCACGGTGGGGGTCACCTCGGACGACAGCAGCGCCCCGCCCGATGCGGCCCGCCGGATCGCGTTCAGGATCTCGTCGCCGTCGGAGTCCTTCAGCACGTAGCCGGAGGCTCCGGCCACCAGCATGTCGCGGACCGCCCGCTGCTCCTCGAAGCCGGTGAGCGCGACCACGCCGAGCGAGGGCTGGAGCGCCTTGAGGCGGCGCGTCGCTTCGATCCCGTCCATGTCCGGCATCCGGACGTCCATGAGGACGACGTCCGGCGCGAGGGCGCGCACCATCTCGATCGCCTCGGGCCCGCTGCACGCCTGGCCGATGATCTCCATGCCCTCGCCGTCCACGAGGGACGCGAGGGACTCGCGGAACCCGTCGTTGTCGTCCACGACGAGGACGCGCACGCGACTCGGCACGCCCAGGGGAAGGGTGGGGGCGCTCATCGCTCCGAAGGGTGCGCCCGACCCATGACGTGCGGTATCCGGCCGACGTGGGGTTCCTGACGGGGGACATCCGCTGTGGGACGGATGACCGACAGGGGCGTTTGGGGGGTGGGAACGGTCTAGTCGAGTACTGCTATCCTCGCCGCAGACGTGCCCGCCGGCTGCGGCCGAGGTCGCTCCGTGCGGGGTCATCGAAGAGTCGAGGGAGGCGCGCCCGCGCCGAGCGGCCCGAGGAACGGGACGCCGCGCGAGGACGCAGCCCCGGAAGGACCGAACCTGATGCACGGCATACGCCCGGCGCTCGGCCGCACGCGAGGCGCGGGAGCCCGTCGTGTCGCCGAACCCGGTTGCGCTCCGCGCACCGATGCATCCCGGTCCTCCGCGGTCCCCCTCGCAACGATCGAAGGGAGCCACGCGTGGATCGCGACACCCAGGTGTCGAGTGACAGCACAGCCGTAACCGGCGCGAGCGAACCGAGCGCCGAACCACAGACCCAGCCGGCCGGCGACGGATCGTCGAGCGCCGGTGCCAGGCGGAGCAACCGGAGAAGGCGGAGCCGCCGGCACCACCGGCGCCAAGCGCCGGCGCCGCCGCGGCGGCAGGGGACGCGGCAGGGGATCGGGCGGCGGGACCGGCGGTGCGAACCGACCGGGGTCCGACGCGTCCGACCAGGACGCCTCGTCGACGGCGGAGCCGGCGACGTCGGGAGCCGCGAAGGCCGACGAGGACGCCGGCGGAACCGAAGGGCGTCCGGCGCAACGCCGGGCGCCGCAGCAACGCCGTCGGCCGCCGTCGGCGCCCCGGGACGGGTCATCGGACAGCGCAGACGCGTCCGATGCTCGCGACGATGCGCCCGCGTCCGATGTTCGCGACGATGCCTCCGCATCGGCCGAAGCACCCGCCGACGCGGCGAGCCCGAGCGGGACGCCGGCGAAGCGACGCCGCAGGCGCGGTGGGCGGGGCCGCGGGAAGAAGCCGGCCGCCGCCGATGGAGCGGGCGATGGGTCCGCCGTCGAGGTCGATCCCGACGCGCCCGATCCGGCGGCCGAAGCGCTGGCCGAGCAGCGCGACGACGCCGAGCCCGATGCGAGCGACACGCCGTCGAGCTCCTCACGCCGCCGCCGCCGACGCAAGCCCGCCGGCGAGCGCGAGCCGGGGACGGCTCCGAACGCGCCGAAGGCCGCGAAGACGCCGGCCAAGGCGAAGGCCGCCCCGAAGAAGTCGAGGGCCGCCTCGATCGAGGAGCAGGTCGCCGCCGGCGGTCCCACCCGGCGGATCCGCGCCACCAGGACGCGGACCGGCCGCGACGGCCGGCGTCGACGGGAGCCGCTCGTCGTGCCGCCGCGCATCACCGACAAGCTGATGGTGATCACCGAGCGCGGTGACCGCGATCAGATCGCGGTGCTCGAGGAGGACGTGCTCGTCCAGCACTACGTGACCAGGGCGGGGGCGACCTCGATGGTCGGCAACGTCTACCTCGGCCGGGTGCAGAACGTGCTGCCGGGCATGGAGGCCGCGTTCGTCGACGTCGGTCGTGGCCGCAACGGCGTGCTCTACGCCGGCGAGGTCAACTACTCGCCGGAAGACATCGAGGGACCCGCGCCTCGCATCGAACAGCTCTTGAAGGCGGGCCAGGCCGTGATGGTGCAGGTCACGAAGGACCCGATGGGCGGCAAGGGCGCGCGCCTGACGGCGAACCTCAGCCTCGCCGGTCGCTACCTCGTCCTCGCGCCGAACCAGAACCTCCAGGGGATCAGCCGTCGCCTGCCCGAGGAGGCGCGGGCGAGGCTGAAGACCCTCCTCAAGCGCGTGAAGCCGCCGGAGCACGGGGTGATCGTTCGCACCGCCGCCGAGGGCGCCACCGAGGAGGCGCTCGAGGCCGACCTGCGCCGCCTCCTCGAGATCTGGGAGACGATCACGAAGAAGGCGGCCAAGGGGAAGGCGCCCGACGTCCTGTACGAGGAGCCGGAGCTGACGGTCCGCGTCGTGCGTGACCTCTTCACGGACGAGGAGTACCGAGGCCTCGTCACCGACTCCGAGCGGGTCTACCGGCTGGTGACCGACTACGTGCACGAGGTCGCCCCGGACCTCGCCGAGAAGGTCACGTTGCACACGGGCCCGCTCTCGGCGTTCGAGGAGCACCGGATCGTCGAGCAGATCCACAAGGCGCTCGACCGGAAGGTCTGGTTGCCCTCCGGCGGCTACCTGATCATCGAGCGGACCGAGGCGATGACGATCATCGACGTGAACACCGGCAAGAGCGTCGGCAAGACGAACCTCGAGGAGACCGTGGTGAACACGAACCTCGAAGCCGCGCGCGAGTCGGCGCGGCAGCTCCGCCTGCGCGATATCGGCGGCATCATCGTGATCGACTTCATCGACATGCTCCTCGAGCGCAACAAGAAGCAGGTCGAGGACACGATGCGTGAGGCGCTCGCGATCGACAAGACGCGCTCGCAGGTCTTCGAGATCGGTCCGCTCGGTCTCCTGCAGGTCACGCGCAAGCGGGTATCCTCGGGCCTGGTCGAGTCGTTCTCCGAGACCTGCCCCACCTGCGAAGGCCGGGGGATCATCCTCACGTACGAGACTGAGTGAAAGGCGCCCAACGATGTATGCGGTGATCAAGACCGGCGGCAAGCAGCAGAAGGTGTCGGCCGGCGACGTGATCGAGGTCGAGAAGCTGGTGGGAGCCGAGGAGACCATCACGTTCACACCGCTGCTGGTCGTCGACGACGACGGCAAGACGCACGCCGGGCCCGCGGCCTCGAAGGCGACCGTCACCGCGAAGCCGCTCGGGGAGAAGAAGGGCGACAAGGTCAAGATCTTCAAGTACCGGCCGAAGACCGGCTACGCGCGCCGCGCGGGGCACCGCCAGCAGCTGACGCTCCTCGAGATCCAGGACGTCTCGCTCGGGTAGCCGGCCGGATCGCACTGGTAGCCTGGAGGCAACCATGGCACACAAGAAGGGCGGCGGCTCGTCCCGGAACGGCCGCGATTCGAACTCGAAACGGCTCGGCGTGAAGGCGTTCGGCGGGCAGACGGTCACCGCCGGCAGCATCATCGTGCGCCAGCGCGGCACCCGGATCCACCCCGGTGACGGCGTGGGCAAGGGCGGCGACGACACCCTGTTCGCGATCCGCCCCGGCGTGGTCACCTTCCACGAATCGCGCGGCCGCAAGTACGCGTCGATCGCCCAGGCCGAGAGCTAGGTCTCCTCGGGCCGCTTCGCGGCCTCGATCCCCGAACGCATCTCCTCGACGAAATCGTCGATCAGTGGTCGCAGCGATCCGCCGAGCGTCGCCAGGTAGGTCGTGTTGTCCCGGCGCTGCTTGCGCTTCGTCGACCGGCGGAACATCGAGGTGACCGTCGTCGGCGGCCCCGCGGACGCGCTCGCCCGCCCGTCGAGCGGTCCCAACGGCGGCGGCGGCGCGAAGTAGAAGGCCGTCTCCCGGCGCTCGCCGTCCTGCCGCCACCGGAGCATGAGGATCGGCGACCCGCGCACCCGCCGGGCGGCCACCACCTCCGTGAACGCCATCGCGGTCGTCCCCCCGTCCTCGCGCTCGAAGAGCACGCCTCGCTCGTCCACGGACAAAGTGCCCTCGACCTCGTCGGGAGGGAAGCCGCGGCGCAGGTGCACCATCCAGACGGTCGTCGATGAGACCACGTGACCATCTTGCCCGCGCCGGTCGCGGTCGACCACCTACCCTATGGCGGTGGCGTTCGTGGACGAGTGCAGCGTGCAGGTGACGGCCGGTCGTGGCGGGGACGGCTCGTCATCCCTGCTTTCCGAGCCGTTCAAGCCGCGCGGCGGCCCCGACGGCGGCAACGGCGGCCCGGGCGGCGCGGTGATCTTCGAGGTGTCCGGCGGTGTGCACGACCTCTCGTGGCTGGCCGATCACCCTCATCAGGAAGCGGCCGCGGGCCGGCCGGGCCGGTCCTCCCGGCGCGACGGCGGCGCCGGCAACGACCTGGTGTTGGCCGTCCCCGACGGGACGGTGGTGTTCGACGATCAGGGGCTGATCGCCGACCTGGTCGGCGACGGGGCGCGGGCGGTGATCGCCCGCGGCGGCCGCGGCGGCCGCGGCGTTTCGGCGCTGGCGGGCCCGAAGAACCGCGTGCCGCGCGTGGCGGAGTCCGGCGAGGAGGGCGAGGCGAAGCGGATCCGCGTCGAGCTGCGGACCGTCGCCGACGTGGGCTTGGTCGGGCTGCCGAACGCGGGGAAGTCGACCCTGCTGTCGCGGCTGACCGCCGCGACGCCGAAGATCGCCGACTACCCGTTCACCACGCTGACCCCGAACCTCGGTGTTGCCTCGGTCGCCGACGAACGGTTCGTCGTCGCGGACGTGCCGGGTCTGATCGAGGGCGCCCACGAAGGCCGGGGCCTCGGCCATCGGTTCCTCCGACACATCGTGCGCTGCCGCGCCCTGGTCCTCGCGGTGGATCTGTCGGCCGCCGATCCGCCGTCCGACCTCGAGGTCCTCCTCTCCGAGCTGGGCTCCTTCGATCCGGAGCTCCCCGGCCGGCCGTCGGTCGATCGTGGGCACGAAGGCCGACCTGGTCGACGATCCCGGCGCCGCCGCCGAGGCGCTCGGTCCGGGGGCGTTCGCGGTGTCGGCCCTCAGTGGTGAGGGGATGGACACGTTGCGCTCCCGTCTCGGCCGGCTCGCCGTCGAGGCGGCTCTCGCGGCTCCCGAGCGCACCTCGCACGTCGTGCTGCGGCCGGGACGGCCGCGCTTCACGGTGTCGCGCCACGATGGCGGCCCGTGGCGGGTGCGAGGCTCCGGCGTGGAACGCTGGGTCCAGGAGACCGACCCGGACGACGAGGGGCAGGTCGAGGTGCTCCAGCGGCGGCTGCGGCGTGAGGGGGTCTTCCGCCGGCTGCTCGCCCTCGGCGCCCGGAGCGGCGACGACGTCGAGATCTCCGGGCAGGTGTTCGTCTACGTTCCCGACGAGGACGAGGGATGAACGCCGAGATCGAACGCATGATCGTGGAGGAGGACGAAGGTTGGCTCGCCTTCCATGCGCTCCTGCACCGTGTGCCACCCTCGCGCATCGAGGAGCCGCGGGTCACGCCGGAGGGCTGGTCGGCGAAGGATGTGATGTTCCACGTCGGCGCCTGGCTGGCCGAGGCCTCGCGCCAACTCGAACGGATCCGCGAGGGCACGTACGAACCGCCGGCGGCCTCGACGCAGACGTTGAACGACGAGTGGTTCGCCCTGTCCCGCACGCTCGATCCCGCGACGGTCTGGGCCGAGCTCGAGGCCTCGCGCGTCATGGCCCGAGGCTCCCTGGGCGCGCTCGATACGGTGACGCCGCTCGCCCGCGAATGGTTCGAGGAATCCGGTGCGCTGCACTACGCAGAGCACATCGGGAGCCTCGGCCGGTGGCTCGGCGCCTGAGCGGTTCGGTCGGAGGCCGCGGGTAGTATCGCCACGATGGGGATGCGGTTCGGGGTGATGGGCGGAACCTTCGACCCCATCCACTACGGCCACCTCGTCACGGCCGAGGAGGCCCTCCAGCAGTTCGGCCTGGACGAGGTCGTGTTCGTACCGACCGGCCAGCCGTGGATGAAAGCGCACGGGGTCGTGTCCCCGCCCGAGGATCGCTACCTGATGACGGTCATCGCGACGGCGTCGAACCCCCGCTTCCGCGTGTCGCGGATGGAGGTCGATCGAGACGGCCCCACGTACACGATCGACACGCTCCGCGGGCTTGAAGGAGGAGCTCGGCCCGAGCGCGCAGCTGTTCTTCATCACCGGCGCGGACGCGGTCCTCGAGATCTTCCAGTGGAAGGACCCGGGCGAGCTGTTCGAGATGGCGCAGTTCATCGCCGCCACGCGGCCGGGCTACGACATCGCCGCGATCGAGGCCCAGGCCGGCGCCATGCCCGGGATCACGGTCATGACCATCCCGGCGCTCGCGATCTCCTCGACGGACATCCGCGAGCGGATCGCGCAGGGGCGGCCGATCCGCTACCTCGTGCCCGAGGGCGTGAAGAGCTACGTGGAGAAGGCGGGGCTCTACCGGTGAGCTCGGGCGGCGCCGAGGGGCCGCCGGTCCGGCCGTCCCGCGCCGAGCGCACCGGCGCCGCGAACCGACGCCGGCGGATCGAGGCGATCGTCGCCGTCGTCCTGGTGATCGGCGGGCTGGCGTTCGCGGGCACGCAGCTCACGGGCGATCGGGGAGGAGGTCCGTCGCCGACGCCGAGCCCCAGCGCGTCGGGTGCGGAGGCTCCTTCCTCGATGCTCGCGTTCTCGGTCACGGGGACCACGAACGCGTTGCTGGCGGTGGTCGGCTCGGGCGGCGGCCGCGTCCCGGCGGCGGTGGTCACGCCACCCGGCATGACCGTGGTCGTGCCCGGGCAGGGCGACGCCACGACGCAGGCGGTGCAGGCGCTGCCGGGCGCGTCGATGCGCGTGGCCGTGTCGAACGTGGTCGGCGCGTGGTCGGCGCACTACGCGGTGATGACGCTCGGCGGGTTCGGGCAGACCGTCGATCGCGCCGGCGGGATCACGGTGGATCTGCCCGACCTCTTCATCCTCGGAGCCCAGGCGCTCGGACCGGGCCCGACCCACCTGACCGGCGCCCAGGTCGAGTCCCTGCTGCGCCAGCGCTCGGACGACGCCGCGGCCCGGTGGGCGGCGGCGCTCCAGGGCTTCCTCGCCGTGCCTCCGCCGGTCCAGCCGAGCGACGTGACCGAGGCGGACGACGTGGCGGCCGCCATCGCGGCGCTCTCGAGCGCGGCGGGCGCGGCCGCCCAGGCGGTGCCCACGGAGGAGGTCGGCGGGACGGCCACGATCGCCGCCGAGCCGGCGCTCGACCAACTGGTCGGCGGCCTCTTCGGGACGCCGGTGCCGGTGCGCACCCTGATCCAGAACGGGAACGGCGAACCGGGCATCGGCGAGGCGGTGGCGGCTCGCATCCTGCCGGCCGGGTTCCGCGTCGTCCTGTCGCAGAACGCGACGTCCTTCGATCACCCGACGACGCAGATCATCGCGATCGGGACCTCGCACCTCCCCGAGGCGCAGCGCGCGAAGGCGGCCCTCGGGGTCGGAACGATCGCGGTCACGCAGGTACCATCGGGGCTCGCGGACGTGACGATCGTGGTGGGGAGGGACTTCCGAGGGTGACGGTGCAACGGGGCACGGGGGGCGGGGCCGATCTCGCCGCCAGCGCCGACGTCGCGATCGCGGCCGCGCGGGCCGCCGCGGACAAGCAGGCCCAGGACATCGTCGTCCTGGACGTGCACGAGCTCATCGTGATCACCGACTACTTCGTGATCTGCTCTGCCGGAACCCATCGGCAGGTGCGGACCGTGATCGAAGCCGTCGAGGAGCGGATCCGCACGTCGATCGGGAGCCGGCCGGCACGCCGCGAGGGCGAGGACGGCGCCGGCTGGTGGCTGCTGGACTACGTCGACGTGGTGGTGCACGTGTTCGGCACCGAGGAGCACGCGTACTACGACCTCGAGCGGCTCTGGAGCGACGCGCCTCGCCTGCGTTGGAAGGAAGGTCCTGAGGCAGCATCCGGCGGGTAGACTGCCCAGCCCGGGCCCATAGCTCAGCTGGTAGAGCGCATGGCTGGCAGCCATGAGGTCGGGGGTTCGAATCCCCCTGGGTCCACCCGCGCTGAGCAGCTCTAGAAATATCGAGGAGCGTACGGGTAGGTCATCGCCTCTCGACCCTCGAGGACCAGCATCGGATACTTGGATCGCGATGGTACGAGGTCAAGGCGACCCTGGAAGGACCGCCATCTGTCTGGCGATGCTTCTGCTGCTCCTGCTCGCCGCGTGCACTTCGAAGTCGGGTCAGCCAAGCTCCGGGACCACGTCAGCCGCGGGAACCGAAGTCACGGTCTTTGAACCGTTCACGTCCTCCGGAGCGTTGAACCCTGACATCTCGGTTGAGTCCACGCGGTCTGGCACATGTTGGACGACGTCGGACGGATCGAGGCGTCCTGACACCTACCGCTGCATGTGGGGTAACTACATCTTGGACCCGTGTTTCTCGGATCCCGATGCGCTCCGGCAGGTAGTGGCGTGCGTCGGCTCAGACGGCACCGACCTCGACAAGGTGGTCATGTTGCGACTCGCGGAGCCCCTGCCGGCGAGGTACGGGGCAGCCGAGCCCGCCAGCGCGGGAGCTTGCCGCTCCTTGTCCTTCTGACCGATGGCACTCGCTGCCGACCACACCAGGGGACTCACGCACAGATCGCCGGGATGTCGGCCAACTTCGACTGCACGAACGGTGCCTCGTTGGTCGGAGACATCAACCGATCCCAGGCGGAGTGGACGATCCAGGCGACCGTCCCCGGAAGCAGCGAACTCACGACCGCCGCTATCGCCCGCGTGTACGTTTGATCGGCACTCCGGAGAGAGCGATCCCGCCCTTCGGAGGCCAGTGAGCGGCGCCGAGTAGGTTTGGTATATCTGGCGCGCCCGGCCGGGCACCTGACCCGGTTCGGCCTCTGGATCGACGGGAGGAAGAGATCATGGGCAAGGACGATCCGAAGCTGCTGTACATCGCAGCCTACGACGACGCGACCGGTGCGCAGGGCGACTTCGACGCACTGAAGGAGCTGGTCAAGGCCGGGGCGATCTTCGTCGACGTGGCGGTGCTCGTCAGCCGCGGCGACGACGGCAAGATCGCGGTGAAGGAGAACGCGCATGAGGTGGCCGGGGGATCGATGCTCGGCGCGGCGGCGGGGCTCATCATCGGCCTCATCTTCCCGCCCGGCGTGATCGCGGCGACCGTCGTGGGCGGCGCGGCCGGCGCCGGCGCCGGCGGCCTGCTCTCGCACCACCGCGAGCACGAGATCAAGAAGGATATCGAGGATGTGCTCCCGCCCGGTTCGTCGGGGATCGTCACGGTCTTCGACGTCACCTGGAAGCCGAAGGTGGACGAGGCCCTCTCCAAGGCCGAGAAGGTCGACAAGGAGGAGGTCGACGCCGACAGCGTCGAACAGGTGAAGGAAGCGGCCAAGGGGTAGGTCCCGCGAGCGGGGGATGGTTCGGCCCGAGGCCGGAGGGGGTCGAAAGGCCTAGATCCTCCCGCCACAAGGCTCATTGCTCTTCCGAGAGGACGCCTTCTATACTCCCTCGCGGGCTGTAGTTCGTGAGGGTGACGATGATCTCTACATCTGGTTCAAACTTGGGTTCCCGGATCCGTCGTCGGATCCGTCCGGAGCGGGGCGCCGCGGCTGTTGAGTTCGCGATCGTCGCCCCGCTCTTGTTCATCCTGGTCTTCGGCATCATCGACTTCGGGTTCGGCTTCCATTCGTGGAACGCGATCGAGAACGCCGCTCGCGAAGGTGCGCGCGTCGGTGCGACCGATGCCGGTCCGAAGGTCACCGACATCACCGCTCGCGTGCAGAACGGCACGAGCTACCTCACCGGGCCTGTGACCACGGTCGTGACGTGCAGCGGCAACCAGGGGACGCTCCCGTTCACGACGTGCGGGCCGTCCGCTTCGTGGCAGGAGGGTGACCTGATCAAGGTCACCGTCACCTACGACTACAACTTCATGACGCCGCTGCCGACGATGATCGGGATGGGGAGCAAGCTCCACGAGACGGCGTCGGCAGAATCGCGTTTCGAGGGGAACTGACGTTGCGCGGGGGGCGGGCCTTGCGCAGGAAGGCGTCCGCGGAGGAAGGCGTCGTCGCGGTCCTGACCGCGCTCCTCATGGTCGTGCTCCTGACGTCGGTCGCGTTCACGATCGACCTGGGCCGCCTCCGTCACGAGAAGCAGACGCTGCAGAACGCGGTCGACCTCTCGTCGCTCGCCGGCGCCGGCTTGCTGCCGGTGAAGACGCCGGCCGAAGCGCTGGCGGCGACGACCCTCGCGCAGAACGTCGCGCTGGCTAACGCGCCCGAGCTCGCGACCGCGCCACCCGGACTCGCTGCACCATCTCGTACAAGTGCGTCGTCTCCGATCCGAACGGGAACGGCGGGCAGGACTCGACGGACCTGGGGTTCGCCTGCGGACCGCAGACGGCCGGGTGCATGGAGCAACGCGGCGTCGTGGACGCTGAAGCCCGGCCGGGCATCGCACCTGTGCGACCCGAACGCCGGCGACTCGTGCAACACGATCGTCGTGCGCGCCTCGAACATCGTGCCCTACTACTTCGCCCCGGTCATCGGTATCAACCAGGGGAGTACCGGCGTCGTGCAGGGCGCGGCCTGCACCGGGACGTGCGGCAACCCGGCCGCTCCGCTCGACGTCGTGCTCGTGCTCGACCGCACGACGTCGATGAGCGCGACGGACCTGCACGCGCTGAAACAGGGCGCGCAGACCGTCCTCACGCGAGTACGACCCGTCGCAGCAGTTCGTCGGGTTCGTCTCCCTGCCGTACGGACAGCCGGACAACAAGTGCAACGTCAACCCGACGCAGAACTATCCGACCGCGGGCGGCGGGACGCCGGCGAACCCGACGAACACGTGGATGGGCTACCCGATCACGCCGAACGGGTACAGCCACCTCGCGAACGGCCAGCTGGACACGACGAGCCCGCTCTGGCAGGCCATCAACTGCCTGACGCGAGGGCAACACGCCCACGATCAACGTCACGGGGCAAGCCCGGGAACCAGTCCAACAGGGGCCAGACCGACCTGGGTGACCCGCTCGACGCGGCGCAGTGGATGCTCGCGAACGAGGGACGAGCCGGCGTGCCGAAGGTCGTCATCTTCGAGACCGACGGCCAGGCGAACCAGCCGTACGGGTACAACCCGTGCAACTACCTGAACACCCAGGCGACGCAGGCGAAGAACGCCGGCGACACGATCTACACGATCGCCTACTTCCACGACGCCCGACCGTCAAGTGCACGGACACGAGCGGTCCGTTCGTCGGCCTGTACGCCGACGCCACGAACCTCGCGCTCGCCGGCGACGAACTCGACCGACGATGCTCCGGGGGGCTGCGGAGCGAACGAGAACACCGACGGCGACAACTACTTCTGCACGCCAGCCGCGGCGCAGTTGCAGAACGTCTTCCGCACGGTCGCGCAGACGTCGGTGCGGAAGTCCCGCCTCCTCGACGTGTAGCCGTCCTCCGACGGTTCGATCGCCGCACGGCTCCGCCTGTACACTGCCGCGCCGTGAAGATCCTGGTGGTGGGCTCCGGGGGTGTCGGCGCGGCGTTCGCGCCCATCGCCGCCCGTCGAGACTTCTACGAGCACATCGTCTTCGCGGACCACCATCGGGGCCGAGCGCAGGGCGTCGTGGATCGCTACGACGGCGGCACCGGTCGGTTCAGCGCCGCTCAGGTCGACGCGGCCGACGCGGCGGCGATCGCCGATCTCATCATCGCCGAGGGCATCACCCACGTGCTGAACGCCGTGGATCCGCGGTTCGTGATGCCGATCTTCGACGGTGCGTTCGCCGCCGGCGCGACCTACCTGGACATGGCGATGTCGTTGTCGAAGCCGCATCCCGAGGAGCCGTACGCGAAGACGGGCGTGAAGCTCGGCGATCGGCAGTTCGAGGCGGCGCCTGCGTGGGAGGACGCCGGGTTGCTGGCGCTCGTCGGCGTCGGGGTCGAGCCGGGGCTGTCGGACGTGTTCGCCCGGTACGCGCAGGATCACCTCTTCTCCTCGATCGATGAGGCGGGCGTGCGCGACGGCTCGAACCTGGTCGTCGCCGGGTACGACTTCGCGCCCAGCTTCTCGATCTGGACCACGATCGAGGAGTGCCTGAACCCCCCGGTGGTCTGGGAGCGCGACCGCGGCTGGTTCACGTTGCCGCCGTTCAGCGAGCCGGAGGTGTTCTCCTTCCCCGAGGGGATCGGCCCGGTCGAGTGCGTCCACGTGGAGCACGAAGAGGTCCTCCTGATCCCTCGATGGATCGAGTGCCGGCGCGCGACGTTCAAGTACGGCCTGGGCGATGCGTTCATCGAGGTGCTCAGGGTCCTGCACAAGCTCGGTCTGGACCGGACCGAGCCGCTCGACGTCCGCGGCACCTCGGTCAGCCCGCGCGACGTGGTGGCGGCGGGCCTGCCCGATCCGGCGACGCCTCGGGCCGCAGATGTCCGGCCGAACGTGCGCCGGGACGTGGGTGACCGGCACCGGAACGGACGGGCGTCCGCGCGAGGTCTACCTCTACCACGTGGTCGACAACGAGGAGACGTGGGGGCGCGACACGGCGCAGGCCGTCGTGTGGCAGACCGCGATCAACCCGGTGGTCGCCCTCGAGCTCCTCGCCGACGGCACCTGGAGCGGCGCCGGCGTGCTCGGTCCCGAGGCGTTCGCGCCCGACCCCTTCCTGGAGCTCCTGAACGACTACGGCTCGCCGTGGGGCATCGAGGAGCGGTCGCCCGCCACCTGATCGAGCGGCGCGTTCCCCCTCCGAACGGCTCGATCCGGGCTCCATCACTTAGGTCGCCGACCGCCTCGGCCGATGTTCGAACGAGAACCAGCGGAGGTGGCGGATCACCATGAGCTCCGGGGCCGAGGGAGTCGGCTCCTTCGACGACGACGGCGGGCTCGCCGGCCTGATCGAGGCCGGCGCGCTGCTCGACGCCACCCCGGAATGCCTCCTCGTGGTGCGCGCCGACGGCAGCATCCTGGACGCGAACGACCAGGTCGAGGAGCTCACCGGCTTCGCGCGAGGAGAGCTCGTCGGCCGCTCGATCGAGCTGCTGGTCGCCAGCGACGTCGTCGCGTTGCCCGCCGGCAGCCGGGTCGAAACCGTGTGCCTGCGGGCGGGAGGCGACGGCATCGCGGTGGAGGTCCGGGTCGGCGCGATCGACGGCGACGCGCGGCTGCGCGTGCTCACGCTGCGCGACACCACCGAGCTGCGCGCCGGGCGGGACGCCGAGGTGAAGTTCCGCGCCCTCGTCGAACAGATCTCCGCGATCACGTACACGTGGGCGTGGGACGCGGACCGGTACTACGTGCGCTACGTCAGCCCGCAGCTCGAGGAGATCCTCGGGTACGCGGTCGCCGACTGGATCGCCGATCCCACCGCCTGGTACGGCTGGGTCCACCCGGAGGACCGCGCCGGGGTCATCGAGGAGAACAAGCGCTGCGAGCGGACGGGCGAGCCGCACTCCATGGTCTACCGGATGCTCCGCAAGGACGGCTCGGTCATCTGGGTCGAGGATTCGTGGGTCGTCGTGGACGACGAGCGCGACGGGCGGCGGGTGTTCCAGGGCGTCGTGTTCGACGTGACCGCCCGGAAGGAGGCGGAGGCCGAGATCGCGTTCCGGGCGAACCACGACAAGCTCACGAACCTGCCGAACCGGCATCTGTTCGAGGAGATGTTGGAGAAGGCGATCGCGCGCGCCCGCCGTCACGATCACGGCGTCGGGGTCCTCTACCTGGATCTGGACAACTTCAAGCTCGTGAACGACTCGCTCGGCCACCACGCCGGCGACGAGCTGTTGGTGGAGCTGGGGGAGCGCCTGCGCACGTGCACGCGCGACACCGACCTCGTCGCGCGGCAGGGCGGCGACGAGTTCCTCCTGCTGCTCGCCGATCTGGAACGGGGCACCGGCGGGCCCGACGAGCCGGACCCCTCGATGGTCGTCACGGAGTCGGTCGCCTCGCGCATCCACGACGCGCTCGCCGAGCCGTTCGACCTGAACGGCACGCAGTTCTACGCGACGGGCTCGATCGGGGTGAGCCTCTTCCCGCAGGATGCGCAGGACGCGGAGGCACTCCTGCGCAACGCCGACGCGGCGATGTACCAGTCGAAGAAGCAGGAGCCCGGCGGCTACGTGGTCTTCGCGACCGAGGGCGACGACGCCATTGAAGAAGCTCTCGCTGACCACCCGGTTGCGTGAGGCGGTCCACCAGGAGCACTGGGTGCTGCATTGGCAGCCGATCTACGACATCGAGACCGGCGACGTCGAGTCGCTGGAGGCGCTCGTGCGCTGGCTCGACCCGAACGGCGGCCTCGTCCCGCCCGGCGAGTTCATCCCGCTCGCCGAGGAGCTCGGCCTGATCGAGGCGATCGGGGATTGGGTGATCGCCGAGGTGGTGCGTCAGCAGGCCGACTGGGCGGCGAGCGGCCTGGACCTGCGCGTCGGGTTCAACCTCTCCCCGCGGCAGCTCTGGTCGGCGCATCTGGCCGAGAAGATCCTGAGCAAGCTCCGCGCCGGCGACGTCGACCCCGGCTCGGTCGTGGTGGAGATCACGGAGTCGACCGCCATGGCCGACCCCGACCGCACGCAGAAGATCCTGTCCGAGCTGCACGCCTGGGGCTTCTCGCTCGCGCTGGACGATTTCGGGACCGGCTACTCCTCGCTGGCCAGGCTGAAGCACATGCCGGTCGACGTTCTGAAGATCGATCGCGCCTTCATCCGGGATGTGCACCTCGACGCGGGCCTGGCGAGCATGGTGCGCGCCATGATCCAGCTCGCGCAGGGCCTCGAGATGGTCCCCCTCGCCGAGGGCGTCGAGACCCAGCAGGAGCTCGAGTTCCTGCGAGGGAACGGCTGCCGGCTGGCGCAGGGCTTCCTGTTCTCGCGGCCGGTCCCGGCCGACCAGATCCCGGCGCTCGTCACCCGCACGTTCGAGCGCGCCCCGCGCTGAGCCACGGGAGCGACGGCGCCCCCGCCGATGCATCGCCGGGCGTTCGCTACCATCTGCGCACGATGACCCGACGCTACGACCCGTCCGAGATCGAGCCGAGGTGGGTTCGGGCGTGGGAGGAGGAGGGCCTCTACCGGGCCTCCGACGATCCTGCCGACGCCCGGCCGCGCTTCTACGCCCTCGACATGTACCCGTACCCCTCGGGCGACCTCCACATGGGGCACGCGGAGGCCTTCAGCGGCGGGGACGTCGTGGCGCGGTTCCGGATGCTCCAGGGGTACAACGTGCTCCACCCGGTCGGCTGGGACGCCTTCGGCCTGAACGCCGAGAACGCGGCGATCAAGCGCGGCGCCGATCCGAAGATCTGGACGTACGCGAACATCGAGCAGCAGGCCGCGTCGTTCAAGCGGATGGGGATGTCGTTCGACTGGAGCCGGCGGCTGGCGTCATCGGATCCCGAGTTCTACCGCTGGACCCAGTGGCTGTTCCTGCGCTTCTTCGAGCGCGGGCTGGCGTACCGGAAGAACGCGCCGGTGAACTGGTGCCCGAAGGACCAGACCGTGCTGGCGAACGAGCAGGTGATCGACGGGCGGCTGCGAGCGGTGCGGCACGCCGGTGGAGCGTCGCGACCTGACGCAGTGGTTCTACAAGATCACCGACTACGCGCAGCGACTCCTCGACGACATGGACGAGCTGACCGACGTGGCCCGAGCGCGTCATCACGATGCAGCGGAACTGGATCGGGCGATCGGAGGGCGCCGAGGTGACGTTCACGATCCAGGAGACCGGCGAGGAGATCACGATCTTCACCACCCGCCCCGACACGCTTTGGGGCGTAACCTTCTTCGTGTTCGCGGTCGATCATCCCGCGGTGCGGCGGCTCGCCGAGCTGGCCGGGAACCTGGGACCGGGTGTCGCCCCTGCTCGAGCAGGAGCGAGCCACGTCGCTCGTGCACCGCGAAGAGGCGGATACGAAGGTGGGGGTGCCGCTCGGCGTGCACGCGGTCAACCCGGTGAACGGCGAGGCCGTGCCGTGCTTCGTCGCGCCGTACGTGCTGATGGAGTACGGCACCGGCGCGATCATGGCCGTGCCGGCGCACGACCAGCGCGACTTCGAGTTCGCGCGCGCGCACGATCTGCCGATCAAGATCGTGATCGAGCCGCCGGGGGAGTACGTCGACCCCGAGACGATGACCGAGGCGCTGACGCACGAGGGCCGGATGGTCAACAGCGGTCCCTTCGACGGCGAGGAGTCGCCGGCGTCGATCGCCGCGGTGACGGCGTGGCTCGAGGCCGAAGGCCGCGGCAGCGCGGCGATCCATTACCGCTTGCGCGATTGGCTGCTGTCCCGGCAGCGCTACTGGGGGGCGCCGATCCCGATCGTGCACTGCCCGACGTGCGGCGAGGTCGCGGTGCCCGGACGACCAGCTGCCGGTGCTCCTGCCGGAGGACGTCGACTTCCAGCCGGGCGGCGAGTCGCCGCTCGCGCGTCATCCGACGTGGAAGCACGTGGCCTGCCCGAGCTGCGGCGGCGAGGCGGTCCGCGACACCGACACGATGGACACGTTCGTCGACTCGAGTTGGTACTACTACCGGTACTGCTCGCCGGGCTACGAGGACGGCCCGTTCCGGCCGGAGGACGTCGAGCGGTGGATGCCGGTGTCGCAGTACACCGGCGGCGTCGAGCACGCGATCCTGCACCTGCTCTACTCGCGCTTCTTCACGAAGGTGCTGCACGACCTGGGCATGGTCTCGTTCGTCGAGCCGTTCCCGCGTCTCATGAACCAGGGCCAGGTGATCTACGACGGCGCCTCGATGAGCAAGACGAAGGGCAACATCGTCGAGCCGATGCCGATCGTCGAGCGCTGGGGCGCGGACACGATGCGCCTGATCATGCTGTTCGCCGGACCGTTCGAGGACGACATCGACTGGAAGCTGATCGAGAGCCCGCCCGGATCGGCGGCCCGGGCGTGACCTCGTGGCTGGGCCGGGTCTTCACGGCGGTCGGCGAGGCCGTGGCGCGCGGCGACGCGGCCGAGCCGGACGCGCTGCGTGCGCCTGCGGCACCGGACCGTGAAGGGCGTCACCGAGGACCTCGAGCGCTTCCGGTTCAACACCGCGATCTCCAAGCTGATGGTGCTGACGAACGAGATCCGGTCGGCGCTGGACGGCGGCGACGGCGCGCTCGCGCCGTCGGCCGGGGTCCTGGTGCAGCTGCTCGCGCCGTTCGCGCCCTTCGCCGCCGAGGAGCTCTGGCGGGTCGAGCTGGGGTCGGCGACCTCGGTGCACACGTCGGCGTGGCCCTCCTTCGATCCGGCGGCCGCGTCGGAGGACACCGTCACGCTCGTCGTCCAGGTCGACGGGAAGGTGCGGGCGAAAGCCGAGGTGCCGGCGAACCTGGACGAGGCGGGCGCGCTGGAGATCGCGCGAGGTGCCGACGGGGTGCGGCGCGCGCTCGACGGTCGCGAGGTCGTGAAGGAGATCGTCCGGGCGCCGAAGCTCGTGAACTTCGTGACGCGCCGCTAGCTCAGTCCAGGAACGACAGCTCCTCGCCGACGCGCACCCGGCCCGGACGCTCGACGTCCGCGTACACGCCCATCATCAGGTCGGTGCCGACGTGCCGGTACGTGGCGAGGACCTCCAGGGTGGGGAAGTCCTTCCGCCCGGTATCCGGATCGAGCGTGGTGATGACGCAGCGCGGCACGGGGTCGCCCACCCGCAGGATCGCCTCGCCCACCCGGATGCGGCGTCCCGCCCACGTGTCCTCTTCCAGCGGCTCGCAGCCGTCGAGCTCCATCGTCATGCGGAACCGGCGCGGGTCGGGCATGCCGCCGCTCCAGCGGGGGCCCGCGCGACGACCGAGGTCCTCGACCGTCGCCAGCGAGATCATCGTGACCGCCTTCACGTCGCGCGCGTTCTCCTCCTCGACCCGGACGAGGATCAGGTCCTCGTGCAGGTCTTCGGACAGGTCGTGCTCGATGGCCGGGTGCTCGACCCTGCGGACGGTGATCGTCCGGTCGTACATCCGCACGGGGAAGACCTCCTCGTCGGACGCGTCGTAGGCGCTCCAGCAGGTGGAGCCGTCGGGGAACACGAACGTCAGCGAGCCGTCGGCCGGATCGGCCGTGACGCGGATACCGAGGAGCGGCACCTTCTCGGCGCCGGAGAGCCGCTGTCCGTCCGCGTGCAGGATCAGGTAGCGGCGGTCGCCCGCGACGCCGGAGGGCGTGAGCTCGACCTCGTCCGGGTGCGTGAGGGCGGTCGACTTCACGATCGTCGTGTTGAATCGCCCGACGCTCGGCATGGACCGCATGCTAGAGGCTCGGGGCGCGGCCGACCCGGCACGCGATGTGGTCTGCATCACGGTCCGTCCGGACGTCCGCGCGTACGGTCCGGCCGTGGCTCTCAGGGAACGGCTGGACGCCCTCTCGCGCGCGGAACTGGCCGGCCTCGTGGTGGTCGTCGTCGTGACGATCGCCGGCGCGGGTCTGTGGTACGTCCGCTCGCTGCCCCGGCCGGTCGACGTCGCGCTGTCCGCGGCGCCGGCCGCCCCGTCGGCCGCCGGCTCGGCCGTTCCCGGCTCGGCGTCGGTCTCGGCGAGCGCCACGCCGGCCCAGCTCGTCGTGGACGTCGCCGGGCTCGTGCGCCGTCCCGGGGTGTACTCGTTCCCGCCGGGCAGCCGGGTGATCGACGCGATCCGCCGCGCCGGGGGGCCGCTGCCTCGCGCGGAGCTCGGCTCGCTGAACCTGGCCGCGCCGCTGACCGACGGGACGCAGATCGTCGTGAGCGACGGCAGCGTCGCGCCGGTGTCGGGCGCGTCCGGCGCGTCGGGGACCGGTGGTGCCGGCGCGCCCGTGAACATCAACTCGGCCTCCGAATCGGAGCTCGAGGCGCTCACCGGGGTCGGACCCGTCACGGCGAACGCGATCATCCAGTACCGCACGGAGCACGGCCCGTTCGCCACGGTCGACGACCTGCTCAACGTCAGCGGGATCGGTCCGGCGACGTTGGAAGAGCTCCGCTCGCAGGTCACCGTGTGAGCGACCTCCTCCTCCCGGCCGCCGCGGCCGCGTTCTGGGCCGGCCTCGTGCTGGCCGGCACCGACCGCTGGTCGTCCTCGCTGCTGGTCGGCGGAGCGATCGTCGCGGGGCTCGGACTGCTCGCCGCCGCGGCCGCATCGGCGCCGCATGCCGCAGCGGGGGCCGGGTCCGCTGGAGACCGCGGCGCTCCTGCGAGCCGGAACATCGGGTCGCCCAGGAGGTGGGAGCGCCGCGGATGGCTCCGGGGCGTCCGATCGCGGCGCTCGGGCTCGCGCTGTGCGGTGTGCTCGTGCTCGGCGCCGGCTGGGGAGCGCTCGCGGCCGTCCGGGTGGACCGATCGTTCCTCGGACACCTCGCGCCGATGCACGTGGCCGTCGAGGGCACGCTCCGGGAAGATCCCGTCGCCGGCACGATCGGCTGGCACGCACTGCTCGACGTCCGCCGCGTCACCTGGCGCGGTCGGTCGGTGGCGCTGCACGAACGCGTCTGGCTGTCGGGCAACGGCGATGTCCCGGACGCGGTGCGGTGGGACGCCGTCGCGGCCGAGGGCATCCTGCGAACGCCGGGCGACGGAGGGTTCGCCGACACGCTCCATCGGGACGGCATCGCGGTCGAGTTCGGTGCGGATCGGTTCCGCCGCACGGGTCCGGCGCCGTCGCTGCTGATCCGGTCCATGCAGAGCTTCCGTTCGTTCGCGGGACGCTCGATCGACCGCATCTTCCCGCCGCGGGAGGCGGGGCTCCTGCTGGGGCTGGCGCTGGGCGACGCCTCGCAACTCGATCCCGTGACCTCGCGCGGCTTCCAGGCGACCGGGCTCGGGCACCTGCTCGTCGTCTCGGGCGAGAACGTGGCGATGGTGCTCGCGCCGGTCATGGCGTTCGCCCTGTGGGTCGGCCTGGCGCGGTGGGGCCGGTTCGCGCTCGGGATGCTCACGGTGCTGTCCTTCGTGGTGCTGACCGGCGCGGAGCCCTCGGTCCTGCGCGCGGGCGTGATGGCGTCGCTCGCGATGCTCGGCGTGCTGGCCGGCCGGCCGCGCGCGACCGGCGCGGTCCTCGCCGCCGCCGTGCTGCTGCTCCTGATCCTCGATCCGTGGCTGGTCTGGTCGATCGGGTTCCAGCTCTCGGTCGCCGCGACGGCGGGGATGGTGTCGCTCGCGACGCCGATCTCCGGACGTGTGTCCCGGTTCCTGCCGCGGCCGGTGGCGCTGGCCGCCTCCACCAGCATCGCGGCGCAGATCGCGGTGAGCCCGGTGCTCCTGTACCACTTCCACGAGGTTCCGGGGATCACGATCGTGGCGAACCTCCTGGCGTTCCCGGCGGTCTCGCCGGCGCTCCTGCTTGGGCTGGCCGCCGCCGTCGCAGGCATCGCGAGCCCCGGGCTGGGTCACCTCCTCGCGATCCCCGCGCAGGTGCCGATGCGCTACCTGGAGGAGGTCGCGACCAGGCTCGCGAAAGCGCCGGTCGGCTGGATCACGTCCGGCGGGGGACCGATCGTGCTGGTCGTCGGCGCCATCGTCGTCCTCGGCCTGGCATGGTGGCTGCGTGCGGATCGCCGGCTCCCGAGGGCCGCCCTGCTCGCCGGCGTCGCGCTCGTCCCGCTCGTCGTGTGGTCCTCCGCGATCCGGGCGGGGCCTCCGTCGGGCCTGACGATCAGGTTCTTCGACGTCGGGCAGGGGGATTCCGCCCTCGTGACCAGCCCGGCCGGGGCAACGATGCTGGTGGACGGCGGCCCGGACCAGGAGCAGGTCGCCACGTACCTGTCCGCGCTCGGCGTGAAGCGGCTGGACGTGGTGGTCGCGAGCCACCCCCACGCCGATCACATCATCGGGCTGCCGGCGGTCCTGGCCCGGTTCCCGGTCGGCACGTTCATGGATCCGGGGTGCCCGGACGACTCGGAGATCCAAACGGTGTTGGAGTACGCCGTCGCCGCCGAGCACATCCGCGAGGTGCATCCGCGGGTCGGCGATTCGTTCGACGTCGGCGACATCCACGTGGACGTGCTGTCGCCGGACCGCTGCTGGCAGGGCACGAACTCGGACCCGAACAACGACTCGATCGTGTTGCGGGTGCGCCTCGGGAACGACGTCGCGCTCCTGTCGATGGAGCCGGAGGCGGCGGCGCAGCAGGTGCTGCTCGACGACGGCGTCGACCTGCACGCGGAGCTGCTCCACGTGCCGCACCACGGCGCGAAGACCTCCCTGCCGGCGTTCTTCCAGGCGGTCGGCGCGCGGGTCGCGGTCGTCTCGGTCGGCCCGAACGACTACGGGCATCCCGTTCCCGCGACGCTCGAGGCCGTCGCCGCGACCGGCGCCCAGGTCTGGCGGACCGACCAGCACGGCACGATCACCGTCACGTTCGGCCCGCAGGGACCGGTGGTAGCGTCCGACCGATGACCGCGGCACGGCCCTCCGTCGTCCTGTTCTGGGGTGAGGACCCCTACCTGCTGCGCGAGGCGGCGCACGACGCGTTGACCGGCTTCGACGTGACCGAGGTCGACGGCGGCGAGTGGCAGGGCACGGAGCTGCAGCACCTCGCGACGCCCCCGCTGTTCGGCGACCCCCGGGCGCTGCTGGTGACCGACGCGCGCTCGCTGCCGAAGGAGGCGACGGGCGACCTGGCCGGCTACCTCGCCGCTCCCGACCCCGACGCGGCGCTCGTCGTGTGCTGCACGGTGGCCGAGCGGGGGAAGCCGCCGGCCGCGCTCCTGAAGGCTGATCGAGCCGGTCGGCGAGGTCCGCCAGCTCCAGCTCGGCCGCAAGGACATCGAACCGTGGATCCTCGACCAGGGCGAAGGCGGCCGGCGCGGAGATGACGCCGCCGGCGGCGCGCGCGCTCGTCGAGATCCTCGGCAGCGATGCCGCGCAGCTCGACGCGGCCGTGCGGCAGCTGGCGTCGGCGTTCCCGACGGGGACCCGCCTCGGGCCGGCGGAGATCCATCGGCAGTTCCGGGGGCTGGGGGAGCAGAAGACCTGGGATCTGTGCGACAAGGCGTTCGGCAAGGACCTGGCGGGCGCGGTGCGCGCCCTGCGCTCGATGGAGGAGAGCGGCGACGAGGCGCTGATGGTGCTCGGGGGCATCGCGAGCCGGCTCCGCGATCTGATCAAGGTGCGCGCGTTGCCCGACCGGATGCCGCAGGCGCAGGTGGCGAAGCAGGCCGGGCTCCGGTTCGAGTGGCAGGTCCGCCGCTACCAGCAGCAGGCACGGAACTTCACGCTGCCGCAGCTGGTCGAGATCCACGAGCGCGTCACGGACGCCGATCGGGCCCTGAAGTCGGGGGCCTCCGGTGACGTCGTGATGCCCGCGCTGATCGCCGCGATCGCGGCGTGAGCTACGCGGGGATCTTGTTGACGGACTTCGCCAGCCGGCTCTTCTTGCGCGCGACCGTCCGCTTGTGCAGGACGCCCTTGCTGGCCGCCTTGTCCAGCGACCGCGCGGCCTCGCGCTGGGACGTCGTGGCCGCCTCGGCGTCGCCCTCGGCCACCGCGACCTGCACCTTCTTCGTGGAGGTCTTGAGCGACGTCTTGACGGCGCGATTGCGCTCGTGCCGCTTCTCGTTCTGCCGGTTCCGTTTGATCTGTGACTTGATGTTCGCCATGAGGAACCGGGAGTCTACCAGCGGGCTTCAGGCGGCTTCAGGCGCCTTCCGCGGGCGGCGTTGGCGCGGGCCGCCAGGGCCACCGTCCGTTGATCTCCACGAACAGCGACCAGGACAGGAACGTCCGGATCACGACGAGGATCCCCAGGAGGACCGCGTTCGAGAGCGTCCGCTCCAGGGTGACCGTCTGGATCACGTCGGCCGCGATCAGCAGCTCGAGGCCGAGGAGGACGCCGTTGGCGATCGTGCGCTTCGCCTCGGCCGAGGCGGCCCACGCTCCGGAGCCGAGCGTGCGGATCCCCGCGACGATCGCGAGGAACACCGAGACGAGGATCACGGCGACGGCGAGCACCTCCAGGAGCGACACCGCGTCTTCGATGAACCGGAACAGCGTGGTCCCGGACGTGATCGCCACCATCGCGTGGATCGGCGCGTGCATCGGCGCCCGAGTCTAGCGGCCCCGTACCATTGTCCCGGTGGTGACCGACATCTCCCGCATCCGGAACTTCTGCATCGTGGCGCACATCGACCACGGGAAGTCGACGCTCGCCGACCGCATGCTCGAGCTCACCCACACGGTGGACCAGCGGCTGATGCGGGCCCAGTACCTCGACCGGATGGATCTCGAACGCGAGCGGGGCATCACGATCAAGGCGCAGGCGGTCCGGCTCCTGCACGAGGGGCACGAGCTGAACCTGATCGACACCCCGGGGCACGTGGACTTCACGTACGAGGTCTCGCGCTCCCTCGCCGCCTGCGAGGGGGCGATCCTCCTGGTGGACGCGGCGCAGGGCTTGGAGGCCCAGACGCTCGCGAACTTCCACCTCGCCCGCGACGCCGGCCTGGTGATCGTCCCGGTGCTGAACAAGATCGACCTGCCGGCGGCGGAGCCCGCGCAGCGCGCCGAGGAGCTGGCGCACCTGCTCGATCGGGAGCCCGAGGACATCCTGCTCGTGTCGGCGAAGACGGGCGAGGGCGTGCCCGAGCTCCTGAAGGCGGTGATCGAGCAGGTGCCGCATCCGGAGGGGAACGCCGACGCCCCGCTCCGCGCCCTGATCTTCGACTCGGCGTTCGACACGTACCGGGGCGTGATCACCTACGTCCGCGTCCACGAGGGCACGCTTCCGAGCAACGCGAAGATCCGGATGTTCGCGACCGGGGTGACCTCCGACGCGGAGGAGACGGGGGTGATGGCGCCGGAGGCGACGCCGGTCGAGTCCCTCGGTGCCGGCGAGGTCGGCTACCTCGTCACCGGGCTGAAGGACGTCCACCAGGCGAAGGTCGGCGACACGATCACGCTCGCGGGCAAGCTCGCCGCGACCGAGCCGCTCCCCGGCTACCGCGAGCCCAAGCCGATGGTCTGGTCGGGGCTGTATCCGGCCGACGGCAACGACTACCCGGTGCTGCGCGACGCCCTCGACAAGCTGAAGCTCTCGGACTCGGCGCTCGTCTACGAACCCGAGACCTCGATGGCCCTCGGGTTCGGGTTCCGGGTCGGGTTCCTGGGCCTGTTGCACATGGACATCGTGCGCGAGCGGCTCGAGCGGGAGTTCGGTCTCGAGCTGATCTCGACGGCGCCGAACGTCGAGTTCCACGTGTTCAAGGGCGACCGCGAGATCGTGGTGCACAACCCGGCCGAGATGCCGCCGGGCGGGGACTACGACCGCGTGGAGGAACCCGTCGTCTACGCCACGATCATCACGCCGGCCGAGTACCTCGGCGCCGTGTTCGAGCTGTGTCAGTCGCGCCGCGGCGAGACGGTCGACATGAGCTACCTCACCCCCGAGCGCGTCGAGGTCCACTACGTCCTGCCGCTCGCCGAGATCGTGTTCGACTTCTTCGATCAGCTGAAGTCCCGGACGCGGGGCTTCGCCAGCCTGGACTACGAGCCCTGGGGGTTCCAGGAGGCGAAGCTCGTGCGCGTCGACATCCTGCTGCACGGTGAGCCGGTCGACGCGTTCTCCTCCGTCGTGCACCGCGAGAAGGCGTACGTGTACGGCAAGCAGATGGTCGAGCGGCTCAAGGAGCTGATCCCGCGGCAGCTCTTCGACGTCGCGGTCCAGGCGTCGATCGGCTCGAAGGTGATCGCGCGCGAGACCGTGAAGGCCAAGCGCAAGGACGTGCTGGCGAAATGCTACGGCGGCGACATCACCCGCAAGCGCAAGCTGCTCGAGACCCAGAAGAAGGGGAAGGAGCGGATGCGGCGGGTGGGCAAGGTCGACGTCCCGCAGGAGGCGTTCATCGCCGCGCTCCGGGTGGACGAGGGCGGGAGGAAGCGATGACCGACACGGCCGGGATCTACGTCCACATCCCGTTCTGCCTCACGCGCTGCGGGTACTGCGACTTCAACGCGTACGCGGGCCTGGACGGGCTCAAGCCGCGCTACCTGAGGGCGCTCCTCCGCGAGGCCGAGCTGGCCGGCCCCGGCTGGGCCGGCACGCCGTTCGGCAGCGTGTTCCTCGGCGGCGGCACGCCGACGACGATCGAGCCGGCCGACCTGCGTGCGTTGCTCGTGCACCTCCGCGCGGTGTTCGACGTGGCCGAGGACGCCGAGGTCACGATCGAGGCGAACCCCGACACCGTGACCGAGGCATCGCTCGCGGCGATGCTCGAGGCCGGGTACGACCGGCTGTCGATCGGCGCGCAGTCGTTCGATCCGGGCGTCCTCGCGGCCCTCGAGCGGGTGCATCAGCCGGCGTCGGTCCGCGCCGCCGTCCTCGCCGCGCGCCGCGCCGGCTACCGGAACGTGAGCCTCGATCTGATCTACGGCGCGCAGGGCGAGACGATCGAGTCCTGGACGCACACGCTCGAGGAGACGCTCGCGCTGGCGCCGGAACATCTGTCCGCCTACGCCCTGACGATCGAGCCGGCGACGGCGCTCGGCAGGAAGGTCGCGGCCGGCGAGGTCCCGCCGCCGGATCCCGACCTGCAGGCCGACATGTTCATGCGGGCCTGCGAGCTGCTGCACGACGCCGGCTACGGCCACTACGAGGTCTCGAACTGGGCCCGGCCGGGCTTCGAGTGTCGCCACAACCTCGGGTACTGGGAGCGGCGGCCCTACGTGGGGCTCGGGGCGGGCGCGCACGCGTACCGCGACGACGTCCGGTGGTGGAACGTCCGTCCGCCGGAGACGTACCTCGAGCGGGTCGAGGCGGGCGAGTTGCCGATCGGCGGCTCCGAGTCGCTCGACCCCTCGGACGCGTACCTGGAGGAGGTGTTCCTCCGGCTGCGGATCCTCGAGGGCGTCCCGGCCAGCTGGTTCGACGAGGCGCGGTACGAGCCGTTCGTCGCGAGCGGTCTCCTGCATGACGACCTCGGCCGGCTCGTGCCGACCGAGCGCGGGCTGCTCCTGCTGAACGAGCTGGTGCTCGGCCTGACCGCCTAGGGTTGCTGTCGCCGACGCGGTCTGCGCCGGGTCGTCGGGGCTCGGCGTCCCGGCGAACACCGGCACGCCGCACATCTCCTCGCCCGGCAACGGCGCGTCCGCGAGCGGCATCGTCGCGTGGGTCGCGTCCACGACGGTCGCGGTGGTGCCTCGGAGCACGAGCACGGTCGACCGGACGGCGGCGTTCGCGCCGAGCTTGTCTCCGTCGTCCACGATGAACGTGCGTGAGCCGTCCGGCAGCGTGCCGCAGCGTGCGTCGTCGAACCGTCCGACCACGTCGACCCAGGCGAACTGCATCGGATCGTACGCTCGCGGATCGACCCGGATGAAGCCGAGCCCCTGCGGGTCGGCGACGGTGATGGACCGGATCGACGGATCGGCGCCGCCGGTCACCGCGTACAGGCTGATGCCGTAGCCGTCGGCTCCGGCGTTCGACACGGCGACCTCGCTCGTCCCGTCGCCGTTCACGTCGGGTGCGGCCCAGGCCGTGCAGCCGTAGGAGCAGTCGCCGAACGGCCCCGCCGACGCGTCCGCCCGTCCGTCGCCGTTGACGTCGACCGCGACCACGGTGTCCCCGCCCTTCGGGCAGGGGCCACCATCGCCCGCCTTCGTGGCGACGTACGCGAACCCATGGGTTCCGTCGACCGTGATCGGGACCGACGTCACATCGCACGTCGGGAAGCCCAGTCGCAGCGGCGGCGCCGTCTGCGGAACCGTGCTGCTCGGGCTCCCGCCGGGCGCGACCGTGGCCGTCGTCCGTGCCTGGACGACCACGAACGCCCCGAACGCCGCCGCCGTCACCACGAGCGCGACGGCGCCGGCCTGGATCCGCCGAGCGGTGGCACGCCGCGCCCGGCGGCGCACGACGTCGTCGACGAGCGCACCCACATCCGGCGCCGCCGGCCGCGCCGCTCGTTCGAGCTCTCGCTCCAGCCGTTCGTCGATCATCGTCCTCACTCCTCTTCCTCGCCGAGGGCGACCGCCATGGCGTGCCTGCCTCGGAACAGCGTCGATTTCACGGTCCCCTCGGTGACCCGGAGCGCTCGAGCGATCTCCACGACCGGCAGCCCGAGGTAGTAGTGCAGGACGATCACCTCGCGCTGCCGTCGCGGGAGCCGTCCGAGCGCCCGTCGCACGTCCATCGGTCCTCGGCGGACGCCGGAGGCTCGATCGGCGTGTCGATCCGTTCCCGCGCTCGCGCCTCGGCGCGGATCCGCCGGAGCCGGCTCCGAGACAGGTTGAGGGCGACGTGGGTGACCCACGCCGGCAGGGAGTCGATCGGGTCGCCGCGGTCGGCCCGCTCCCACGCGCGGGAGAGGGCTTCAGCCACCGCGTCCTCGGCCGCGGCACGGTTGCCGGCCACGAGCGCGACGGCGGCGACGATCCTCGGGAACGGCCCGCTGAGGAACTCGCGGATCGCGGCCTCGTCGAGGACCGGCGCGCCCTGCTCGTTCACGAGCGTCTGCTCCATGCTCTGAAGACGCACGAAGCTTGGCACGGGTTGCCCTTCGGAAGGAGATCGGCCCCGGTATCGTGGGCGCCGATGTCCGAGGTCACGTGTCCCCGGTGCACGACCCGGCAGCCCATCGGCGCCCACGCCCAAGGGTATACGTGCGTCGAGTGCGGGACCGAGTGGGTCTTCGCGACGTGCGACTCATGCGGGGACCGGTTCCACATGCATCCGGGGACCCGGGCTTGGACGTGCCCGACCTGCGGGACCGCGCACGGCTCGGTGCCGGCCGTTCCGACCCGGGCGGCGCCTGCCGTCGAGACCGCCGCGCCGGCGACCGCCGCCGCGGCGCCGGATCCCTCAACGACCGGGCGACGGTCGCAACCGCCGATGGGGCCGATCCTCGCGGTCGCGGGGATCCTGCTCGTGGTCGCGGTCGCGTTCCTGCTGACGCGCGGCGGCGGCGGAGAGGGCTCGGGGACCCCCAGCGCTTCGGGCGACCCGGTCACGGCGCTCTGCGTCGATCTTCGGGACCTGCAGACGCCGCGCGTCGACGCCCTCTCTCGCGTGTTGCGGTCGCTGCCGGCGCACGCCGATGCGATCGCCGCGGCGGGCAACGAGACGCTCGCGGCCAACGTCCGGGCGCTCGAGCCCGCGGTCAAGGCGTACCGAGATGCGCTGGCAACGCAGGCGGATGACACGGCGGCGCTCCAACAGATGGGAGCGGCGCTCGCGAAGCTCCCGTGCTGAGGGAACGAACGCGCGGGTCGATTAGCACTCTGTCGGCAAGAGTGCCAGCTATCATCCAGGGATGGCGGATCGAGCGGATCTGGGGCTGCGGAAATCCGCCGTCCTGCACGCGGTGGTCGAGGCCTACGTCCGCACCGGTGAGCCGGTGGGATCCGAGACGATCGCGGAGCACGCAGGCCTCGGCGTCTCCAGCGCCACGATCCGCAACGAGATGGCGGCGCTCGAGGAGCTCGGGTACCTCCGTCACCCGCATACGTCGGCCGGCCGTATCCCGACCGACGCCGGCTACCGCCACTACGTGGACACGCTCCCGGCGCACGGGAGGCTCCGGGACGCGCAGCGGCGCGCGATCGCGACCCACTTCGAGGAGGCGATCCTCGACCTCGAGGAGGTCCTGAAGGGCTCGGTGCTGCTCCTGTCGCGCCTGACCCAGTACGCGGGCCTCGCGGTCCCACCCGGCGCGTCGGATGAGCAGCTCGTCCGGCTCGAGTTGATCGACATGGGACCGACCCTGATGGTGCTCGCGATCGGGCAGCACGGTCGGGTGGACAAGCAGATCCTGGACCGGCCCGACGAGATCGGCGCCCCGGCGGTCGCCGCGGCCGAGCGGAAGCTCCGGACGCTCCAGGGCTTGACGTACGTGGACTCGCAGGCTCGGCTCCTGCAGATGGCCGCGGGCGTGAGCTCCGACGAGCACGACCTCCTGCTCATGGTCGCCGACGTGCTTCGGCTGGCCACGCGCGGGGAGCGCGCCGCGCACGTGGTGGTGGGCGGCGCGTCGAACCTCGCCGATGAGACGCAGGCCTGGCGGCGGGAGACGTTGCGCCGGCTGTTCGAGACGCTCGAACGCGAGCAGGAGATGTTGAGCGTCCTGCAGGACGTGGCCGCCGACGACGTCAGCGTGACGATCGGCGCCGAGCATCCGACGACGGGCGAATGGGAGGCCTCGATCGTGACCGCGCCGTTCCGATCCGGTGAGGCGACGGTCGGCACGATCGGCATCGTCGGGCCGACCCGCATGGACTACCTGTCGGCGATGGCGTCGGTCCGCGCGGTTGCGGAGCGGCTCTCCGGGATCGCGACCGAGCTCGACCAGTAGACCGATGGCCGCCACGCGCGATCTCTACGCGTTGCTCGGGGTCACGCGCGATGCCTCCGACGCCGACATCCGCACGGCGTACCGGCGACTCGCGCGTGAGCTGCACCCCGACGTGAACGGTGATCCCGCGGCGGAGACCCGGTTCAAGGAGATCGCCGGCGCGTACGAGATCCTGTCGGACCCGGAGAAGCGGGCGCGGTACGACGCCTACGGCGACGGGGGAGGCCAGCCGTTCGCCGACATCGGCGACATCTTCGAGATGTTCTTCGGGCAAGGTGGCTTCGGCGGGTTCGGCTCGCGGCGACGCGGGCCGCGAACGAGGACCCGACGGGGCGAGGACGTCGGCGTCCACATCCAGCTTTCCTTCGAGGAGGCGGCCTTCGGGGTGCGGCAGGAGGTCGAGCTCGAACGCCTGTCCGTGTGCGAGCGATGCGTGGGCAACGGCGCGGAGCCCGGGACGGCGCCGATCGCGTGCCGGACGTGCGGCGGCACCGGCGAGGTGCAGAGCGTGCGTCGCAGCGTGTTCGGCACGCTGATGACGACCGCGCCGTGCGGGACCTGCCGGGGCACCGGCCAGGAGATCCCCGATCCGTGCGCCGGGTGCGCCGGCGAGGGGCGCGTGCGCGGCGCGGCGTCGGTCACCGTCGAGATCCCCGCCGGCGTTGCCGACGGGATGGAGCTGCGGGTCGCCGGGAACGGACACGCCGGCGTGGCCGGCGGGTCGGCCGGCGACCTGTTCGTCCGCCTCGGGGTCGATGGATCGGACTCCTTCGACCGCCGCGGGCAGAACGTCTACACCGTGCTCGACATCTCGATCACACAGGCGGCGCTCGGCGCCGACGTCCGGGTCGCGGGGCTCGACGGCGCGGAGGTCGTGAAGGTGGAGCCGGGGACGGCCTCGGGCACCGTCGTGAAGCTGCGCGGCAAGGGCGTGCCGAACCTCAACCGGCGCGGGCGTGGGGACCTGTTCGTGACCCTGCACGTCGTCACGCCGCGTGAGCTCTCGCGCGAGGAGCGGTCCTTGCTCGAACGGCTGGCCGAGATCCGCGGCGAGTCCCGCAAAGGCGCCGCGGAGGGTCACCTGCGCCGCCCGGAGTTCTGAACCGTCATCGCGTCGCGATAGGCTCGGGACGTGTCGGACACGAGCTGCCTGTTCTGTCGGATCGTCGCCAGGGAGGTCCCGGCCGAGATCCTCCGGGAGTCCGATCGCGTGCTCGCGTTCCGCGATATCGATCCGAAGGCACCGACGCACATCCTGCTGATCCCGAAGGAGCACCTCGAGTCGCTCGTGGACATCGAGGACGGCCACGGCGCGATGCTGGCCGACATCGCCCAAGCCGCGACCCACCTGGCCCGGACGGAGGGCATCGACCAGTCCGGCTGGCGCCTCGTCTCGAACATCGGCCCGGACGCGGGCCAGGCCGTGTTCCATCTGCATTTCCATCTGCTCGGCGGCCGCCCGATGGGCTGGCCGCCGGGCTGAGCGGGTACGATAGGCGTGGCCGTCCGCGTGACGGCCGTTGCTACTCCCGAGCAGGAGGGAACGGGGCGTCGCCCCGGATGTCGGAGCACGTGGCAGCCGCCACCACCCAAGTGAAGATCCTCGTCCCGGGGCACCAGTCGATGGTGGCCTTGCTGGGTCAGCGCGACTCCTTCCTGAAGCTGGTCGAAGGCGCGTTCGGTGCGGACATCCTCGTGCGCGGCAACGAGATCACGATCACCGGTCCTCCGCAGGAGGCCGAGCGCGTCGGGCGGATCTTCGAGGAGCTCCTGGAGCTGTTGGAGCACGGCACCGAGCTGACCGAGGATTCCGTCGGGCAGACGATCGCGATGGTGACCGGCGGCGTCGTGGCTCCCGGTGAGGAGGACGAGCGGCTCCCGCGTCCGAGCGAGGTCCTCGGCGACAACCTCCTGTCCGCGCGCGGGAAGAAGATCGCGCCGAAGACGTTCGGGCAGAAGCGCTACGTGGACGCGATCCGGCACTCCACCGTCACGTTCGCGATCGGCCCGGCGGGCACCGGCAAGACGTACCTGGCGGTGGCGGTGGCGGTCCGGGCGCTGCAGGAGCGGCAGGTGTCCCGCCTGATCCTGACCCGTCCCGCCGTGGAGGCGGGGGAGCGGCTCGGGTTCCTGCCCGGCTCGCTCTACGAGAAGATCGACCCGTACATGCGGCCGCTCTACGACGCCCTGTACGAGATGACGGGGCCGGACACACTGCCGCGGTTGATGGAGCGCGGCGTGGTCGAGGTGGCGCCGCTCGCCTACATGCGCGGCCGCACGTTGAACGACGCCTTCATCATCTTGGACGAAGCACAGAACACGACGCCGGAGCAGATGAAGATGTTCCTCACGCGGCTCGGCTTCGGGTCGACGGCCGTGGTGAACGGCGACGCGACGCAGGTGGACCTGCCGAACGGCACGCGATCCGGCCTGCACGTCGTGCAGGAGATCCTGGAGTCGATCGACGGGATCTCGTTCGTGCATCTGGACGGCAAGGACGTCGTGCGGCACCGGATCGTGCAGGACATCGTCGAGGCCTACGGCCGGTTCGGGCAGCAGCGCCTGAGCGACGACGACTGACGCATGGGTGTCGACGCCAGCCCCGGTGGCCATCCGGCGATCCTCGTCTCGGACCGCCAATCACGCCCGCTCGACGTCGATGCGCTGAGCGCGCTCGCGAGCGACACCCTGCGGGCGGAGGGTGTCGAGGACGCCGAGCTGTCCGTCAGCTTCGTCGAGGACGCCGAGATCGAGGACCTCCACCTCCGGTACATGGGCGAACCCGGGCCGACCGATGTGTTGAGCTTCCCGCAGGACGACCCCGATGAGGACGGGGTGCGGATGCTCGGCGACGTGGTGATCGCGCCCGCGGTCGCGGCGCGGAACAACCCGGAGGATCCAGCGGCGGAGCTGCGGCTCCTCCTCGTCCACGGCATCCTGCATCTGCTCGGCTACGACCACGAGGAGGACGGCGAGCGAGCCGAGATGTGGGGCCGCCAGGAGCGCTACAGCGGGGTCCGGACGCCATGACGACGTCCGACGTGCTGTCGATCGCGATCGTCCTGCTGTCGATCGTGGCGGTCGGGTTCTTCGCGGCGTCCGAGACCGCGATCATACGGACGAGCCGGGTGCGGGCGTTCCGCCTCCGGGAGGAGGGCCGCCGCGGCTCCGCGCAGCTCGTCCGGATCGTCGAGGACCCCGCGCCGCACCTGAACGTCGTGCTGTTCCTGACGCTGCTGTTCACGATCGGCGGATCGACGATCGCGACCTCGTTCGCGGTGCGGCATTTCCACGACGTCGGTGAGATCGTGGCGACGATCGTGATGACGCTGTTGCTGTTCGTGTTCGCGGAGGTGACCCCGAAGACGTACGCGATCGAACGGACCGACCGGGTCGCGCTCGTGGTCGCGCCGCTCATCGCGTTCCTGCGGCGCGTGCTCGGCCCGTTCGCGAGCGGCCTGCTGCGGCTCGCGAACGCGCTGATGCCGGGCAAGGGCCTGCGCCAAGGGCCCTACATCACCGAGCAGGAGCTTCGCGCCTCCGCCGAGATGGCCTCCGAGGAAGGGGAGATCGAAGAGGAGGAGAAGGAGCTGATCCATTCGATCTTCGAGTTCGGCGACACGATCGTGCGCGAGGTGATGGTGCCCCGTCCCGACATCGTGGCGATCGAGGACGACAAGACGCTCCGCGACGTGCAGGCGCTCGTCCTGGAGCACGGGTACTCCCGCATCCCCGTCTACCACGAGGACGTCGACGACGTCGTCGGGGTGGTGTTCGCGAAGGACGTCCTGAAGGCGCTGCACCAGGGCACGGTCGACATGCCGCTGAAGGAGATCGCGCGCCCGGCCACGGTTCGTGCCGGAGTCGAAGAAGGTGGCCGACCTGCTCCGCGAGATGCAGAAGGGGAAGTTCCACCTCGCGCTCGTGACCGACGAGTACGGCTCCGTCACCGGCATCGTGTCCCTCGAGGACCTCCTGGAGGAGCTCGTCGGGGAGATCACCGACGAGTACGACCGCGAGGAGCCCGAGATGGTGCAGGTCGGCGACGGCGTCTACCGCGTCTCGGGCAAGACGTCGATCGACGACCTCAACGAGCTGCTCGACGTCGAGCTCCCCGACGAGGAGTGGGACACGGTCGGCGGGCTCGTGCTCGATCTGTTCGGCAAGATCCCGAGCGCCGGCGAATCGACCGAGTTCCTCGGCCTGCGGTTCGTCGCGGAGGACGTGCAGGGCAGGCGCGTCGCGACGGTGCTGATCGAGCGTCTGCCGGAGCGAACGGGCCGGCCGAGATCGGCGCCGAGGGAACCTGAACCGGCCGGCCCGATCAGAGATCACGGTCGTTGGGTGGCCGGGAGTTCGGCAGGGTAGGGCTCGCAGGACACGTCTCCGGTCCCATCCAGGCACACGTCGAGGCCGACCCCGCCGCTGAGCGTGTCACGGCCCGCATCGCCGAACAGCACGTCGTCCCCGCTCCCCGCCGTAGAGACGTCTCGTCTGGTAGCCGCCGCCGATCCTGTCGGAGCCCGAGCCACCCCACACCACGTCCTTGCCGTCGTCACCGTAGATCGCATCGTTGCCCTCGCCCGCGAGGATGCGACGTCCCCACCGTTGCCGCTGGATGTCATCGTTGCCGCGCCCGCCGAGCAACACGTCGTCGCCTTGCCCGCCCGATGAGCAGGTCGGCGCCGGGACCGCCGATGACCACGTCGTTCCCGACGCCCGCCGTCGATGATGATCGCGCCCGGCCCGCCGCAGATCATGTCGTCGCCGAGCCGCCCCGATCATCGTGTCGTTGCCGCCGAGGCCCGCGATCACGTCAGGCCCCGGCGTTCCGACGATGATGTCCGGGCCGCGCGTCCCGACGATCGTCGGCGCAGCCCATCGCAGGTCGTCCCGATCGTGTTCTGACCGGGTCCCCTCGGCTCGCATCCACTGACCTGCTCGCCCCGGCAGCAGGCGTCGTCGCCCGGGTCCCCCGATCGAGCACGTCGTGGTCCGAGTCCATGCGAAGCTCGGTCGTCAGCATCGCCGCCGTCGATGATGTCGTTGCCCGCCGCCGCCGAGCAGCAGATCGCTTCCCGGCCCGCCCCGCCAGCGCGTCGTTCCCGGGGCCGCCCTCGAGCACGTCGTTGCCCGGACCGGCGTTGACGAGTGCGTCGTTCCCCGGCCCGCCGACGAGTGGTCCGCTCCCGGCGTCGGCGCCGCACCGACGTCATCAGTCGTTCACCGGGACCGCCGTACTGCCAGTCGTTCGCCGACTCACGCCGAACAGGCCGTCGTCGCCCGGACCGCCGACCAAGATGTCGTTCCCGCTTCGATCCGACGAGTTCGTCGTCGCCCGCGCCGCCGCAGATCACGTCGTCGCCACCGAGCCCGATCACGTCGTCGCCGGCACCGCCGACGATCACGTCGGGTCCCGGCGTGCCCACGATCCAGTCGCCCCCCGGCGTTCCGACGATCGTCGCCGGGAGGCCGTGGCACGTCGGGCGGCTGGTCAGCACCTGTTCGGCGAGCGCGTGCGAAGGAACGCCCGACAGGACCGCGGCCAGCAACGCGACCACCGCGAGAGCGTGGGGCGCGACGCGGCGCGATCTGTCGGGCACGGGGTGGGGGCTGCCGTCGGCCAGGGGTCGGAGGGTACGCGAGGCCGCATCCCTCGTCCAGCGGCCGCTCGCCCCGGCCGGGTGCCGTCCGGCAGCCGCGCTAGCATCGGGGCGTGGACGAGGCGGTGCTCGAGGAGGCGCTGCAGGCCGCTCGAGGGGCGATGGAACAGCGCCTACGCACCCTATTCGGGCTTCCAGGTCGGCGCCGCCGTCGTCGCCGGCGACCGGATCTTCACGGGGCAGAACATCGAGAACGCCAGCTACCCGGTCTCCGTCTGTGCCGAGCGCAACGCCGTCAGCCGGATGATCGATGCGGGCGAGCACCGGATCGAGCTCGTCGCGGTCGTGACCGCGGCCGATGCCCCGACGCCACCGTGCGGGGCGTGCCGTCAGGTGCTGTGGGAGTTCGGCCCGGACGCGGTGGTCGTCGCCGACGACCGTCGCTGGCGCCCGCCGCAGCTGGGCGCTCGCCGAGTTGCTGCCCGACGCGTTCGGGCCGAGCGACCTCGATCGATGAGCGAGACGCCGTACCGCAGCGGCATGGTCGCCGTCGTCGGCCGGCCGAACGTCGGGAAATCCACGCTCGTGAACGCGCTCATGGGCCAGAAGGTGGCGATCGTCTCGGACAAGCCGCAAACGACACGCCGGCAGTTGCACGCGGTGTGGACCTCCGACGACGTGCAGGTGGTGTTCACGGACACCCCCGGCTTCCACAAGCCGAAGACCCTGATGGGCGCCCGGATGAACGACGTGGTGGGCGACGCCGTGCACGGCGTCGACCTCGTCCTGCACGTCGTGGACGCCGAAGGAGGCGTCGGGACCGGCGATGCGTTCGTGTACGCGCAACGCGTGCGTCCGACCGGCGCGCCGGCGGTGTGCGTGGTGAACAAGGTGGACGCCCTGCGCGCGCACCGCGAGGTCCCGCAGCTGGCGGCGGCAGCGGCGATCGGCGACTACGACGAGATCGTGCCCGTGTCGGCGAAACTGGGCAAGGGTGTCGGGCTGCTGCGGGGATTGATCATCGAGCGCATGCCGGAGGGGCCGGCGCTGTATCCGGACGAGACGGTCACCGACCAGCCGCTCGACGTGCGCCTGGCAGAGATCGTCCGCGAGAAGGCCCTGGCCGTGACGCGACAGGAGGTTCCGCATTCGATCGCCGTCGTCGTGAACGAGCTGGAGCTCGGCGACGGGCTGGCGAAGGTGTTCGCCTCGCTCATCGTCGAACGTGAGTCGCAGAAGGGGATCGTGATCGGCCGCGGCGGCGAGACGTTGAAGACGATCGGATCGCGCGCCCGCGAGGAGATGGAGCTGGTGCTCGGCTGCAAGGTCTTCCTGGACCTGCACGTCAAGGTGCTCAAGGAGTGGCAGCGCGACCCGCGCGCGCTCGAACGGCTCGGGTTCTGAGCGCTCCGCTACCCGATCCGCAGCGCCGCGACCATCTGCGGGTGGAGCGTGCAGACCACCTGGTACGTCCCGGCGGAGATGCCGGCGAGCGACGCGTCGGCGTGCTGGCCAGCCGGCACGATCACGTTCACGTCGGTGCCCTTCACGGTGAAGGAGTGCGGCTGGGAGCCCGTGTTCGAGAGCGTCAGCGTCGCGCCGGAGGCGGCGGCGGTGCACACCGGGCTGTAGGCGAAGTCCTTCAGCTCGACGGTGGATGCCTCCGTCGGGTCCTGACACGTCGTGGCGGAGGACCCCTTCGAACAGCCCACGCTCGCGACGAGCAGGACGGCGGCGATCCCGACGGCTGCGACGCGCTGCACGGCGCCCGAGCCTAGCGGCCCGCCGTCGGCGCGACACGTGGGCTACCCTGGACCGATGAGCCAGCTCGCGCCGCTCTCGCCGACGGTCCCGGCCGCGGAGGCCGTGCGCATGGTCCGCCGCGCACCCGGCGTGGATGCCGTCGGCCTCGAGGCGCGCGCCGCCGACCTCGCGACCCGCTCGATCAAGAAGGACGCGAAGCTCCGCGCGCTCGATCTGGTGATCCGCTGCATCGATCTGACCACGCTCGAAGGCTCCGACACCGTCGGGAAGGTCGTCGCGATGTGCGCGAAGGCGGTGCGACCCGATCCGACCGACCCGTCGATCCCGTCGGTGGCCGCCGTGTGCATCTATCCGTGGCTCGTGCCGACGGCCGTCGCCGCGACGGCAGGCACGGGGGTCCGTGTCGCGAGCGTCGCCGGCGCGTTCCCGGCGGGTCTCGGCCCGCTCGCGCCGAGGCTCGAGGAGATCCGCGACGTCGTGGCGATGGGCGCGGCCGAGGTCGACATCGTCTTGAACCGCTCGCTCTTCCTCGGCGGCCGGTACCAGCAGGCGTTCGAGGAGCTGGTCGCGGCGAAGGAGGCGGCGGCGCCCGCGCACCTGAAGGTCATCCTCGAGGTCGGGGAGCTCGGCTCGTACGACCGGGTCCGTCAGGCGAGCGTGCTGGCGATGGCGGCGGGCGCCGACATGATCAAGACCTCGACCGGGAAGATCGGGAGCAGCGCCACCCTGCCGGCCGCGCTCTGCATGATGGAGGCGATCCGAGACTTCTCGCGCGATACGGGCATGCCGGTCGGGATCAAGGTGGCCGGCGGCGTCCGGGCGGCGAAGGATTCGATCCGCTACCTCGTCGTCCTGCGTGAGACGCTCGGCCCCGGCTGGTTGTCGCCGGATCTCTTCCGGATCGGGGCGTCGAGCCTGCTGAACGACGTCCTGATGCAGATCGCGAAGGAACGGACCGGCCGCTACCAAGGTCCCGACTACTTCACCGTCGATTGATGGGCGAGAGCAGGGGCGAGCTCGAGGCGCCCGGGGCGTGGACGTACGCGCCGGCGCCCGAATCCCGGGACGTCGTTCGGCTCGAGGATCGCTACGGCCTGTTCGTCGGCGGGGGGTTCGTCGAGCCGAAGAGCGGGCGGTGGTTCCCCACGATCGATCCGTCGACGGAGGAAGCGCTGGCCGAGGTGGCCGAGGCAGGTGCGGAGGACGTCGACGTCGCGGTCGGCGCGGCGCGCTGCGGCGTTCGAGGAGCGGTGGTGTCGCACACCGGGGACCGAGCGTGCGAAATACCTGTTCCGGATCGCGCGCGTGCTCCAGGAGCGCGCGCGCGAGTTCGCGGTGCTGGAATCGATGAACGGCGGCAAGCCGATCAAGGAGTCACGCGACGTCGACCTGCCGCTCGCGGCGGCCCACTTCTTCTACTACGCGGGGTGGGCCGACAAGCTCGAGTACGCGTTCCCGGCAGCGGCGATCGCGCCGGTCGGTGTTGCGGCGCAGATCATCCCGTGGAACTTCCCGCTGCTGATGGCGGCGTGGAAGCTCGCGCCCGCGCTGGCGTGCGGGAACACGGTCGTGCTGAAGCCCGCCGAGACGACCCCGCTGACCGCGCTCCTGCTCGCCGAGGTGATCCAGGAGGCCGACCTCCCCCCCGGCGTCGTCAACATCCTCACGGGCGCCGGCGCGACCGGGCAGGCGCTCGTGGAGCATCCCGGCGTGGACAAGATCGCGTTCACCGGTTCGACGGAGGTCGGCAAGCTGATCCAGCGCGAGGTCGCCGGCAGCGGGAAGCGGCTGACGCTCGAGCTGGGCGGCAAGGCCGCGAACATCGTGTTCGAGGACGCCCCGATCGATCAGGCCGTCGAGGGCGTCGTCAACGGCATCTACTTCAACCAGGGGCACGTGTGCTGCGCGGGGTCGCGGCTGCTCGTGCAGGAGCCGGTGTTCGAGGAGCTGCTCGACAAGCTGAAGGCGCGGCTCGGCACGCTGCGTGTGGGCGATCCGCTGGACAAGAACACCGACGTCGGCGCGATCAACTCACGCGCCCAGCTCGAGAAGATCCGCGACCTGGTGGCGAGCGGCATCGACGAGGGCGCCGCGATGTACCAGCCGCCGTGCGAGCTGCCCGACCGCGGCTTCTGGTTCGCGCCCACCCTGTTCACCGGGGTCTCGCAGTCGCATCGCATCGCGCGCGAGGAGATCTTCGGTCCGGTGCTGTCGATCCTCACGTTCCGCACACCCGAGGAGGCGGTCGAGAAGGCGAACAACACGCCGTACGGCCTCTCGGCCGGCATCTGGACCGAGAAGGGGTCGCGCATCCTGTGGATGGCCGAGCGGCTGCGCGCCGGGGTCGTGTGGGCGAACACGTTCAACCGGTTCGATCCGGCATCGCCGTTCGGCGGGTACAAGGAGAGCGGGTTCGGCCGCGAGGGCGGCCTGCACGGGCTCGCGCCGTACCTGCGTCTGGAGGCGCGCGCATGAGCGACGACCGGCTCCCGGTGCGGCGAACGTTGAAGCTGTTCATCGGCGGCGCCTTCCCGCGGAGCGAGTCGGGCCGCAGCTACGCCATCACCGGCGTCGACGCCCGTCCGCTCGGGCAGGCGTCGCGCGCGTCCCGGAAGGACGCGCGCGACGCGGTCGTGGCGGCGCGCGCGGCCCAGCGGAGCTGGGCCGCGAAGACGGCGTACAACCGGGGCCAGATCCTCTACCGCGTCGCGGAACTGATGGAAGGCCGGCGCGCGCAATTCGAGACCGAGCTGACCGACGCGGGCGCCGCGGACGGAGCCGGCGAGGTCAGCGCCGCCATCGACCGATGGGTGTGGTACGCGGGCTGGGCGGACAAGCTGGCGCAGGTCGCCGGCGGGACGAACCCGGTCGCCGGCCCGTACTTCAACTTCACGGTGCCGGAGCCGACCGGCGTGGTCGCGGTCGTCGCGCCGCGCGAGCCTGCGCTCCTCGGGCTCGTCGATCGGATCGCGCCGGCGATCGTGAGCGGGAACACCGTCGTGGTGCTCGCCAGCGAGGCGAGGCCGGTCCCGGCGATCTCGCTCGCGGAGGTGCTCGCCACCTCCGACGTCCCGGGCGGGGTCGTGAACATCCTCACGGGTTCGCCCGCCGAGCTCGTGCCGTGGTTGGCCGGCCACATGGACGTGAACGCGATCGACCTGACCGGGTGCCCCCTCGAGCTGGGGCCGGCCGCCGAGCGCTCGGCCGCGGAGAACGTGAAGCGGGTGCATCGCGCGCGCGCGACGGACCCGGCCTCGCCGGTCGCCCAGCACCTCTCGGAGATCACGGCCCTCGTCGAGTTCAAGACCGTCTGGCACCCGATCGGCGCGTGACCTTCGCCGGCCGCACCGGCGGCCCTGCTTCGGCCGCAACGGAAACGTCACACCGCTGATAGGGCTCCTGCAACATCGCGGGAGCTAGCATCGCGGCATGCCGCCGTACAAGGAGCAGGGGATCGTCCTACGCTCCGCGAAGCTCGGCGAGGCCGACAAGATCATCACCATCCTCACCCAGGGCTCCGGGAAGGTCCGGGGCGTGGCGAAGGGGATCCGCAAGACCAGCTCCCGGTTCGGGGGGCGCCTCGAGCCCTTCACGCACATCAACGTGATGCTCTACCGCGGCCGCGGCGCGCTCGACACGATCACCCAGGTCGAGATCTTGGCGCCGCACCGGAACATCCGCGACGACCTCGCGCTGTTCGCGGCGGGGGAGACGATGCTCGAAGCGGTCGACAAGGTCGCCGAGGAGCACGAGCGGAACGTCCGGCTGGCCCTCCTGCTGCTCTCGGGGCTGCGCGCGCTGGACGCGGGTCCGACCGATCCCGCGGCCGTCACCGAGTCCTTCGTCCTGAAGCTCCTGTCGCTCTCGGGGTTCCATCCCGCGCTGACCGCGTGCGCCGGGTGTGGCTCGGCCGACGTGCGCCTGTGGTCGGCCGCGTCGGGCGGCGCCGTGTGCGCCGACCTGTGCGGAAGGCGGCGCCGCCCCGGTGAGCCCGGACGCGCTCGCCCTCCTCGCCCATCTCGCGACCACCGATCTCGGCGTGATCGGGGCGACCGTCGTCGCGGACGGCCGGCTCCGGCGCGAGGCCAGGGGTCTGCTGTTCGGGTTCGCGGAGTACCACCTGGAGCGCCGGATGAAGTCGGTGCCGATGCTCGTGAGGACCGCGCCGTGAGCAGCTACCTCTCCGACATCGATCGCACGAAGGTGCCCGCACACGTCGCGATCGTGATGGACGGGAACGGGCGCTGGGCGACGCAGCGCGGGCTGCCGCGGACCGAGGGTCACGGCGCCGGGGAGGAAGCGCTGTGGGACACGGTCAACGGCGCGGTCGAGGTCGGCGTGCGCTGGCTGACCGTGTTCGCGTTCTCCACGGAGAACTGGGCGCGGCCGCCGTCGGAGGTGCTGTACCTGATGAACTTCAACCGCGGCCTCCTGCACCGCCGGCGGGACGAGCTCCACGGGATGAACGTGCGCATCCGCTTCATCGGGCGGCGGAACTGGCGCGTACCCCGCTCGGTCCTGCGGGAGATCCGCATCGCCGAAGATCTGACCCGGGAGAACACGGGCATGACGCTGACGATCGCGTTCAACTACGGCGGCCGAGCGGAGGTCGTCGACGCCGTGAAGGAGCTCGCGCGCGAGGTCGCGGCGGGACGGCTCAAGCCGGAGAAGATCGATGAGCGCATGATCGCCGAGCACCTGTTCGCGGCGGACATGCCCGACCCCGACCTCCTGATCCGCACCAGCGGCGAGATGCGGACCTCGAACTTCCTGCTCTGGGAGGCCGCGTACTCGGAGCTGTGGTTCACGCCGATCTTCTGGCCGGACTTCGATCGCGAGCACCTGTTCGAGGCGATCCGCGACTTCCAGAAGCGTGAGCGGCGCTTCGGTGGGCTCGCCGAGGACGCCTGAGCGCTCAGCGGTCGAGGACCCGGCGGTAGAACCAGATCGGGCCGGCGATCGACGCGGTCGCCAGCACGACGGCCTTCGCCGGCACCGGCCCGTACGCCACCGTCAGCGACGCGCCGATCGCGACGGCCCATCCGAGCGCCCGGAGCATGACCTGGGCGCGGGATCGAGGTTCCTCGGCGACGGGGACCTCGGTGGCCGGCAGGGGCGGCGACTCCGGTTCGTCGGGGACGATCCATCCTCGTGCCCAGATCGAGCCCAGCGCGATCGTCGCGACGACCGGGAAGAGCACGGCGTACAGGAACATGCCGAACCCGAGTGCGAGCGGGAGGGTCGCGACCACGAGGACGGTGGCGACGATCCTGCCGGTCGGCCCGAGGGTGGTCGCGCTCTTCTCCCAGCGAGACCAGTGCGGGCGATGGCCGCCCTCCGCGAGCGGCGCGCTGATGAAGTCCCCGTCGTGCAGCCTCGCGCGCGGGGTGAGCTCGTAGACCGGCGCGTAGCAGAGGCCGCACCAGCGCAGGTCCGGGGACAGCGTCGCACCGCAGGATCGGCAGGTCCGTGGGGCCGGCATCGCATCTCAGGTATCGGCCGGTCGCCCGGGCCGCTTCATCCGGCCCGGTAGCATGGCGGTACGCCAGCGGCCGCATCCGGCGGCCGGGAGGAAGGAGCCGGGTCATGCCCGACCGCATGGATGAGATCATCTCGCTCGCGAAACGTCGGGGTTTCGCGTTCCCGTCCTCGGAGATCTACGGGGGGCTCCGCTCGTCCTGGGACTACGGTCCGTTGGGCGTCGAGCTCAAGCGCAACGTCCGTGAGGCGTGGTGGCGCTCGATGGTGCAGCTGCGCGACGACGTCGTCGGGCTCGACGCCGCCGATCATCATGTCGCCGAAGGTCTGGGAGGCGAGCGGGCACCTCGAGGTGTTCACCGATCCCCTCGTGGAGTGCCTCGCGTGCCATCACCGCTTCCGCGAGGACGACCTCCAGGGCGACCCGAAGACCTGCCCGAACTGCGGCAACTCGGCGCTTCACCGACGCGCGCAACTTCAACCTGATGTTCAAGACGCACATGGGCCCGGTCCCCGACGAGGACAACGCCGTCTACCTGCGTCCCGAGACCGCCCAGGCCGCGTTCGTCGACTTCCCGCAGATCCAGAGCGCGACGCGGAAGAAGGTGCCGTTCGGGATCGCGCAGATCGGGAAGTCGTTCCGCAACGAGATCACGCCCGGGAACTTCCTGTTCCGCACGCGCGAGTTCGAGCAGATGGAGATGGAGTTCTTCGTCGAGCCGGGGACCGACGAGGCCTGGCACGACGGATGGATCGAGCGCCGCTTCCGTTGGTACGTGGACCTGGGGATCCGCGAGGAGAACCTCCGCCTGCGCGAGCACGACGCGAACGAACTGTCGCACTACTCGAAGCGAACGGTCGATATCGAGTACCGGTTCCCGTTCACGGACTGGGGCGAGCTCGAAGGGATCGCGAACCGCACCGACTACGACCTGAAGGCGCACGAGCGAGCGAGCGGGCAGGACATGACCTACTTCGACCAGGAGAAGGAGACGCGCTACCACCCGTACGTGATCGAACCGGCGGCGGGGGTGGACCGCGCGCTGCTCGCGTTCCTGATCGATGCCTACACCGTCGACGAGGCGCCCTCCGCGAAGGGCGCGATGGAGAAGCGGACCGTCCTGCGCTTCCATCCGGCGCTCGCGCCGGTGAAGGTCGCGGTGTTGCCGTTGTCGCGGAACGACCGTCTCGTGCCCGAGGCCAAACGCGTCCACGAGCTGGTGCGCGAGCGCTGGATCACGCAGTACGACGACGCCGGGGCGATCGGCCGTCGGTACCGGCGCCAGGATGAGGTCGGGACGCCGTTGTGCGTGACCGTGGACTTCGACACCCTCGAGGACGCGGCCGTGACCGTCCGCGAGCGCGACTCGATGGCGCAGGAACGGCTGCCGATCGAGGGGCTGGTCGCGTACCTCTCGGAGCGGCTGTGAGCGACGTGCCGGTCCGGGGCCGGATCGCGCTGTACTGGGTGGCCATCGTCGCGCTCGCGCTCGCCGGGGGCGCGCTGGCGGCGTCCGCCCGAGGCTTCCTGGCGTCGACGCATCTCCTGTGGCTGTCCGCGGCCTGCTCGGTGGTGGGGATCGTCGTGAGCATCGCGAGCGTGGTCGTCCCGCCGAGATCGCGATGATCCGCCGGGCCTCCGCGCTCGCGATCGTCGCGCTCGCGCTCGTCGCGACCGCGTGCCCGAAGGGATCCACGACCGGAGCGATCGCCACGCCGGATCCGACGGCCGTCTCGACGCCGTCGATCGCGCTCGGCGCGATCCCGTCGGTACCGCCGGGCGGCGCGGCGACCGCGGTCGAGGCCATGAAGGAGCTCTGCGTCCCACCGATCACGAAGACGACCGCCCCGCCGACGCCGACCGTCACGCCGCCGCAGATCGCGGAGGTAGAACATGAGGTCGAGCAGGTGCGCGGGCTCCACTACCTGCATCCCGTCGTGGTGCAGGAGATCACCGACGCGCAGATCGATCGCAAACTGGCGGCGGCCTTCAACGACACGTATCCGGTCACGTACTACGCGCGACGGTCGGCGGCGTGGGGGACGATCGGCGTGATCCCGCCGGGCACCGATCTGCGGGCGGCGATCAAGAACTTCGAGTCCGGACAGGTCGTGGGGTTCTACGACCCGGATTCGAAGCGGCTCGTCTTCGTCGGCTCCGGAGATGCGGAACTCTCGGTCGACGAGCGCTTCACGCTCGCCCACGAGCTCACGCACGCGCTCGACGATCAGCACTTCGACCTGCGCCGTCTCGATGGGATCGCCGCGGCCTGCAAGGACGAGGACTTCCAGGCGGCGCTCGGCGCGATCGAGGGCAACGCGCAGTACACGGCGGCGGAGGTGCTCCTGCACACGCCGGGCGGCCTGGACCTGGGCGACGTGATCGGATCGCTGCTGGCCGGCGGGTCACGGGAGCTCCCGGGCGTTCCACCCTTCCTCAGCGCGCTCGAGCTGTGGCCCTACACCACGGGCCTCGCCTTCATGCAGGCGGAGGCGACGGCCGGCGGCGAGGCCGCCGTCGATCGGGTGCTCCGCCATCTCCCCGCCACGACCGAGCAGGTGATCCACCCCGACGCGTACCCGTCGGATGTGCCGGCGCCGGTCGACGTGCCGGACCTGACGGGGGCGCTCGGCCCGGCGTGGGGGGACCTCGATGCGATGCAGGTCGGGGAGGAGTGGTTGACCGCGATGCTCGACCTCCGTCTGGACGACGCGACGGCCGCCTCCGCCACCGACGGCTGGGACGGCGGCGTGTATCGCGCCTGGACGGACGGGAAGGCCGTCGCGGTCGTCCTGGCCACCGCCTGGGACTCCGAGGCCGACGCCACGGCGTTCGCGACGCGCGATGACGACGTGGATCGCCGACGGTCACTCGATCGCGAGCGTCCATCAAGATGGGAGCGAGGTGCGGGTGGCCTTCGCGACCGACGCCGAGACGCTGCACCGGCTCGAGAGCGGACTCGCCGGATGAACGGCGGTGGGTTTCCAAGAACAGCAACACGAAGGTAGGGTTCGATCGATGGGCGTCGCCTTCCCCTTCCGTGCCCGGCGCCGCGCTGCCGGCGCCGCCGTCCTGTGGATGATGCCGGTCGTCGTCGCGGCCGTCGTGGCGCTCGCGCTGCTCCCCGGGGCTCTGCGTCACCGGCTCCCGGACGCGCCGCCCCTCGGTCAGGTCTGGATGGCGACGCCGAACACCGTCCATTTCATCCAGGCCGACGACGAGCGGGTCGCGCAGCTGTTCTTCGGCAGGCCGTCGTCCTACGTCCTGAGCGGAGGCTGGGGCTCGGCGACCCCCGCGCTCGCCTGGGCGAGCGCGAGCCGGTTCGAGGTCGCGGTGGCGCAGGGCCGGATCCCCGCCGACGTGCACACCGTGATGTACGACCCGGAAGCATGGTCGGCGACGCCGATCTGGGAACGGCGGCATCCGGATGCGGCGATGGGGCTGTTCTCCGAGACCGCCCGCGAGGCGGGGTACCGGGTCGTGTTGACGCCGCACCCCTCGTTGGTCGAGGTCGCCGGGGCGACCTGCATGCGGCGGAGCGGGGAGTCGGTGGCCGCGGCGTTCCTGCGATGCCGGATCATGGCGCGTGCCGCCGGTTTCGGCGACGTGGTCGAGATCCAAGGCGCAATACCTCGAGTCCGATCCCGGCGGCGTACCGGGCCCTGGTGGTGGCGGCGGCCGACCAGGCGCGCGCCGCGAACGCCGAGGTGGTGGTCCTGGCCGGCTTGTCCACACGGTTCGCGGCCGACGCGCAGGTCCTCCTGAACGCGTGGGACGCCGTGAGCGATGTCGTCGACGGGCACTACATGGCCGTGCCCGAGGGGATCAACCCGGAGATCGCGGCCGGCTTCCTGCGCGCGCTGGCGCGAGAGCGATCGATGAGCCTCACTCGCCGGTGGAGCGAGTGCGGATGTCCTTCTTCTCCCGCTTCTCCGCGCGCTTCTCCTTGACGCTCTTCTGCGCCTTCTTCTTCACGTTCTTCGCGCCCTTGTCCTTCGCGTGCGCCACGGCCGTCTCCTTCGCTCGCCCGGCGGAGCCTACCGTGCCTGGCCTCGCGCGTCCCCTCGTGGCCGTAGACTGACGCTTCCGATCCGCTCGATGTGTCCGGAGGCATGCCGTGCCCAAGTACGTCTACGACTTCTCCGAAGGCAACAAGGACATGAAGGACCTGCTCGGCGGCAAGGGAGCCAACCTCGCCGAGATGACGAACATGGGGCTGCCCGTCCCGCCCGGCTTCACGATCACCACCGAGGCCTGTCTCGTCTTCCTCGCGCAGGGAGGCCCGCCGCCGGAGATGCTCGAGGAGGCCGGCGAGCACCTGGTCCGGCTGCAAGCAGACGATGGGGAAGGACCTCGGCGATCCCGACGACCCACTGCTCGTCTCGGTCCGCTCGGGGGCGAAGTTCTCGATGCCGGGCATGATGGACACGGTCCTCAACCTCGGGCTGAACGATCGGTCGGTCGAGGGCCTCGCGAAGCAGACCGAGGGCGACGTGCGGTTCGCGCGTGACGCGTACCGCCGGTTCATCCAGATGTTCGGCAAGATCGTGATGGAGGTCCCGGCCGAGGCGTTCGAGGACGCGCTCGACGAGGCGAAGGAGGCGAAGTTCGCCGGTGCGCAGGACACCGACCTCGACGCCGAGGATCTCGCCGCCCTGATCGAGCGGTTCAAGGCGATCTACCGCGAGCGCACGGGCGAGGACTTCCCCCAGGATCCCCGCGAGCAGCTCCGCCTGTCGATCGATGCGGTGTTCAAGAGCTGGAACGGCAAGCGCGCCCGCGACTACCGCCGGCAGAACAAGATCTCCGACGACCTGGGGACCGCGGTGAACGTGGTGGCGATGGTCTTCGGCAATCGGGGCGACGACTCCGGCACGGGGGTGGGGTTCACGCGCGATCCGGCCAGCGGCGCCAGGGCCCCGTACGGCGACTACCTCCCGAACGCGCAGGGAGAGGATGTGGTCGCCGGCATCCGCAACACGCTGAAGCTCGCCGAGCTGGAGCGGATCGACCCGGAGGCGTACCGCGGGCTCCTCGCCGTGATGGACACGCTCGAGAAGCATTACCGCGACATGTGCGACATCGAGTTCACGATCGAGAAGCGGAAGCTGTGGATCCTGCAGACGCGCATCGGCAAGCGGACGGCCCTCGCCGAATGGGTCATGGCCTACGACATGCTCGAGGAGGAGCTGATCGACGAGGACACCGCGCTGCTGCGGGTGGACGCGAACCGCCTCGAGGAGCTCTTCAAGCGGCGGGTGAGCGCCGGGAGCGCGACGCCGATCGCGAAGGGCCTCAACGCCTCGCCCGGCGCCGCGACCGGCGCGGTGGTGTTCACGGCCGACGAGGCCGAGCGATGGGCCAAGCGCGACGGCGCGAAGGTCGTCCTGGTCCGCCGCGAGACCACGCCGGACGACTACCACGGCATGATCGCCTCGCAGGGCATCCTCACGTCGGCCGGCGGCACGAACTCCCACGCGGCCGTCGTGGCGCGCGGCGAAGGCATCCCGGCGGTCTGTGGTGCCGATCAGATCCGGATCGATCTCGACGCGAAGGCCTTCACGGCCGGCGGCGTCGCCGTGCGCGAGGGCGACACGATCACGATCGACGGCTTCACCGGGAACGTGTACGTCGGCGAGCTGCCCCTGGAGGAGTCCGTGCTCGAGAAGGCGCGCGCCGGGGACGCTGCCGCGCGCACCGAGCGGATCTGGCTCGCGTTCGAGCGCCTGATGGGCATCGCCGACGCGCGCCGGCGCCTGCGCGTGCGCGCGAACGCCGACACCCCGGATCAGTCGGAGAACGCGCGCGCTCGCGGTGCGGAAGGCATCGGCCTGTGCCGGACCGAGCACATGTTCCTCGGGAGCGAACGCGTCGCGGCGGTGCAGCAGATGATCTTCGCCGAGACGCCGGAGGAGGAGCAGGCCGCGTACGACGCGCTCCTGCCGCTGCAGCGCGGCGACTTCGTCGGGATCTTCCGCGCGATGGACGGGTTGCCCGTGACGGTGCGCCTGCTCGATCCGCCGCTGCACGAGTTCCTGCCCGACCTCACCACGCTCTCGGTCGAGGTCGCGCTCGGGCAGGAGCGCGGCGAGGACGTCGCCGCGAAGGAGTCGATCCTGGCGAAGGTCCGTCAGCTCCACGAGACGAACCCGATGCTCGGCCTCCGCGGCGTCCGCCTCGGCATCCTCAAGCCCGGCCTCTACGCGATGCAGGTCCGTGCGATCGTGGAGGCCGCATGTGAGGTTCGGTCCGGCGGAGGCGATCCCAGGGTCGAGATCATGATCCCGCTCGTGGCCGCGGCGCCCGAGCTCCGACAGACCCGCGACGAGCTGGAGCCGCTCGCCGCCCGGATCCTCGAACGCGAGGGCGTGACGCTCAGCCACCTCGAGTGGGGGACGATGATCGAGCTGCCGCGTGCGGCGGTCACGGCCGGCGAGATAGCCGAGGCAGCCGACTTCTTCTCCTTCGGGACGAACGACCTCACGCAGACCGCGTTCGGCTTCAGCCGCGACGACATCGGCAAGTTCGTCGGGCTCTACGAGGAGCGGAAGCTCGTGCCGGCGAACCCGTTCGTCACGATCGACGTGCCGGGGGTCGGACGCCTCATGGAGATCGCCTGCGGCGAGGGGAAGGCGGCCAACGAGCGCCTGCACCTCGGGATCTGCGGCGAGCACGGCGGCGATCCGGCCAGCGTGACGTTCTGCCACCGGATCGGGCTGGACTACGTCAGCTGCTCGCCGTTCCGCGTCGAGACGGCACGCCTCGCGGCGGCGCAGGCCGCGGCGGGCGAGTACGCGTCCGCCTCGGCATAACCGGGCCAGTGAGGTGACCGGCATCACGGTCCGAACGACGGCGTCCGCGTAACCTCTGCGGTCCCGCATCCTCCGCCGTCCTCCCCGACAGGTCCTCCCCGGGACAGGAGGTGATGGCCGTTGGCCACCACGAACCTTCGGAAGGCCGGCGCGATCGCCGTCGTGCTCGCGTCGGTGGCGCTGCCGGTCGCCGCGCGAGCCTACGTCGTCGATCCCTTCTGGATACACGACCATAGCGCCGCGGGCATCCCGCCGCGCCCATCCGGGTACACCCAGCTCGTGCAGACGTTCGGTCAGCCATGCAGCAACGCCGCGAACGATTCCCGCTCGTACTGGCCGTCCCAGTCGGCGCGCAACGTCGCGGGCTACGTCTACTACCACCCGTACATCGCGCGCGACGTCGGCTTCAACGTTCGCAACCACGTCGCGTTCGCCAAGAAGGACGGAGCCGTCGACTACCTCGTGGGCGCGTACAACTGCCGGCCGATCCGAGGCGAGACGTCCTGGTCGACCCACGCGTTCGGCGCCGCGATCGACACGAACTCCGCGCGCAACCCGCTCGGCCAGGACCACTGGGTCGGCATCGGCGCGAACGGCGTCGCCTACGGCACGTACCTGCCCGACGTCTGGCGGGGCGCGGACCCCGGCCACCGCTTCTTCTGGGGCCTGAACTGGGACTCCCGTCCCGACCCCATGCACTTCCAGTACGTCACCGACTACTAGGAGGGGATCCGATGAAGAAACCGACCGCCGCGCTCGGCGTCGTCATCATGATGAGCGCGCTCGCGACCGCGGGGATCGCGGGGCTCTCGCAAGCTGGTTCGCCCTCGGGCGTGAGCGCGTGCGCCGTCGCGCGCGCGCGTGTCACGGCGTTCCTCGGCCCGCAACGCCTGATGCGCGGCGGGTCGATCGCGGGCGCCGATGCGGGAGCGCTCGAGGTCCTGAGCGCCGCCGGGACGGCCCGCGTCCTGCCGCCCGACGGGATCGCCGGCATGCTCCGGCACGTCACGACGAAGGCCGGCGTCGGGACCGCGTACGTGCGCGATCGCGCCGGTGCCGATGTGGTCGTTGACGTGACGGCGAGCGGCACCGTGCGCCGGTTCGCGGCCGGCGGCGAGGCCACGCACCCGGCGCTGTCCGCCGCCGGCGATCTCGCCTGGGCGGTCGGGGGCGATCTCCGTCTCGTCGCGAGCGGAGGGTCGCGCGCCCGCGTCATCCGCGGGCCCGTAGCGGGAGGGCTGGCCTTCTCGCCGCTGTTCCGAGGCTCCGCGTCGATCGTTGCGGCCGTTGCCTCCGCGCCGTCGCGGCGTATCCCGGAGGACGAATACCTGAGCAACCTGTGGCGCTACTCGCGGCGCGCGGGCACGTGGACGCGGTTGACCCACTTCACGGCGGGCGCTGACCGGTGGTCCGTCGTGCGAACACCGGTCGTGCGTCCCGACGGTGCGATCGAATTCGTCCGGGTCACCGGACGGGCTTCGGCCGACACGCAACCGACGTATCAGCTCTGGCGGCTCACCACCGCCGGCGCGCACCTGGTCCGGGCGCTCCCCGGAGAGCGGTACCTCGCCGGGTACGAGGCGGGCGCGCGTGTGTGGAACCTGCGCGACGGCTCGACGGGCGCGTGGCGCCTGGCGGCCGAGTCCGCCGACGGGTCGCTCCGCGACGTCGGATGCGGCGCGGTCATGGTCGATCCCCTGGACCGGGTCGATCCGGATCTCCGCCCGGGGCACCGGTTCGCATCGCTGCACGAGCCTGCGGCAGCCTCGCCGTCGGGTGCGCCATCTCCGGTGTCGAGCGCGAACGCCATCATCGTCGGCGACTTCTCCACCGGCTCCTCTGCGGCCGACGCGGCGGCGCAGATCACCGCCGCCACCGGCCTGCAGGCCATCGTGACGGACGCCGGGCACCTGCCCGCGCTCGTCCGGCCGGGCGTCTCCGCGGTCGAGGTGCTGCTCCCGCCGCTGCCGGACCCGGAGGAGCAGCTCGCGACCTTCCGATCCGAGTTGCCGTCGTTCGCCGGATGGAGTTGGCTCGTTGCCGTCTGAGGAGGTGGGGATGCTGGGGTCCGCTCCGGCCCGGCGATCCGTGGCGGTCGCGGTGACGGCGGTGACGGCGCTCCTCGTGCTCGCCGCGTGCAGCTCGGGCTCGGCGTCCCCCCCGGCAACGGTCGCGACGTCGACGCCCGCCGCGACGGGGTCGGGGCCGGCCGATGTCTACCTCGCCATCGTCGCCTCGGCCGCCGATCCGAACGCCTTGGAGGAACGACGGTCCGGCATCGTGGCGGCGCTCACCTCGGAGCGAGCGATCCACGTCGTGCTCGAGCAAGGGGCCTGTTACCCCGGCATCCCGGCGCGGTACGGGGATCGCTACATCCTCGCCGTGTGGGACGAGGAGGAGGCGCCGGTCCGGGCCGACCTGACGGCGGCCGGCGCCGACGCCGAGTGGTCGGGCCGCGCCACGGTCACCTGCCTCGACTGAGGCTCCCTGTCGGCAGATCTCGCGCACCGGTCCGGTAGCCTGGACCGGTGCGCCTGATCCGCCGCCACCCGATCCTGGCCGCGCTCGGTGCCGTCGCGCTCGCCGCGGTCCTCCTTCTGGTCCTTTCCGGAACCCTCGTGTGGCGCGCCGCGCACCACGACGACGCCAGCGACGTATCCCACGCCGACGCGATCGTCGTGCTGGGCGCCGCCCAGTATCAGGGCACGCCGTCGCCGGTCCTGCTCGGCAGGCTGCAGCACGCGCTCCTCCTGTGGAAACAGGGGAGGGCGAAGCTGATCGTCACGGTCGGATCGAACCGCCCCGGCGATCGTTCGACCGAAGCCGCTTCGGGTCGCGACTACCTCATCTCCCGCGGTGTCCCCGCCGCCGACGTCGTGGCGGTGCCGGTCGGACACACCACGTACGAGAGCCTCAAAGCGGTGGCGTCACTGCTCGAGGGCATCGGGCTCCACAGCGTCTTCCTGGTCTCCGATCCCTGGCACAACGCGCGGATCAAGGCGATGGCGCACGATCTCGGGCTCGCCGGGTACGCGTCGGCGACCTGGACCTCCGGCGCGCACAGCGAGGACGCCCGCGGCCGGGGATACCTGCGCGAGACGTTGGCCTACCTCGACTACCGATTGCTCGGCGGTCACTGAGGGATCCGGAGGTGTCGGCGTCGGCCGCTACGATGGGTCGTGTGACGACCCCTCGCGAACGGACCGAGCAGATCGAGCGCGACACGCTGTCGGCGCACGCCGTGCTCGCCGCGGAGAGCCGCGGACGCGAGCGCCCGGAGCCGCCGACGTCGTCCGCACGTGCTTCCAGCGTGACCGCGACCGGATCCTGCATTCGAAGGCGTTCCGCCGCCTGAAGCACAAGACGCAGGTGTTCATGGCGCCGGAGGGCGATCACTACCGCGTGCGCCTGACGCACACGCTCGACGTCAGTCAGATCGCACGCACGGTCGCGCGGGCGCTGCGGCTCAACGAAGACCTCACCGAGGCCATCTCGCTCGGCCACGACCTCGGGCACACACCCTTCGGGCATCTGGGCGAGCAGGCCCTCACGCCGTTCCTCGGGAGCCCGTTCCGCCACAGCCAGCAGTCGCTCCGGGTCGTCGAGCACCTCGAGAACGACGGGACGGGGCTCAACCTCACCTGGGAGGTCCGCGACGGCATCCTGCACCACCCGTGGTCGATGCCCGAGCCGTCGACCGCCGAGGCGCAGGTCGTCCGTTTCTCCGACCGGATCGCCTACGTGAACCACGACATCGACGACGCGATCCGAGCCGGCGTGCTGTCCCCGGAGGAGCTCCCCGTCTCGGCGGTCGAGGTGCTCGGCGCAACGCACTCCCGCCGCGTCAACACCCTCGTCCTCGATCTGGTGGAGCAGAGCGAGGGCAAGCCGGACGTGCGCCTGTCCGAGCCGGTCGCCCAGGCCCTCGATGAGCTGCGCGACTTCATGTTCGCCGAGGTCTACCTGCGGGAAGGCGCGCGTGAGGAACACGAGAAGGCCGTCAAGCTGCTGCGTGACCTCTTCGCGTACTTCCTGGAGCATCCCGACCAGCTGCCGCCCGAGTACCATCGGGCTCCGGGCGATCTGCCGACCCGCGTGGCCGATCACATCGCGGGCATGACGGACCGGTACGCTCTGCGGACCTACGAGCGGCTCTTCCTTCCCCGGGGCTGGCTCCTGTAAGGCCGGACGAGGCCGAGAGGGAAGACCGGCGTGGCGCGCATCCGCCAGGACGACATCGACGCGGTGAAGGAGCGGACGGACATCGTCCAGCTCGTCGGCCAGTACCTGACCCTGAAGAAGACCGGCCACGACTCCTTGAGCGGCCTGTGCCCCTTCCACCAAGAGAAGACCGCCTCGTTCAGCGTGTCCCCGTCGAAGCAGGTCTTCTACTGCTTCGGATGCGGCACCGGCGGCGACGCCATCACGTTCCTCCGCGAGCTCGAGCAGCTGTCCTACGTCGAGGCGATCGAGCGACTCGCGCAGGCCGCCGGCGTGCAGCTCCGGTACGAGGGCGACTCGCCCGCCGAACGCCGCTCGGCCGAACATCGCAACGCGCTCTACCGGGCGAACGAGGAGGCCGCGGCGCTGTTCCGCACGATGCTCACCGACGGCCGCGAGGCAACCGACGCACGCGCCTACGTGAGCGAACGCGGGGTCGACCCGGCGGTCGGGGAGCGGTTCGGGATCGGCTACGCGCCGACCTATCCCGATTTCCTGTTGCGGCGCCTCGCCGGGAGCCGGCGCCTCTCCACCGAGATCCTGCTCGAGGCCGGTCTCGCCACGCGGGGCGACGACGGCGCCGTGCGCGACCGGTTCCGCGGGCGGATCACGTTCCCCATCCATGATCTCCAGGGGCGCGCGATCGGCTTCGGCGCGCGCATCCTCCCCTCGGACCCGCGCGCGGGCGAGCAGGCGAAGTACCTCAACACCGCCGAGACGCCCATCTACCGCAAGCACGATGTGCTCTACAACCTGCATCGAGCCCGCACCGCGATCGCGCGATCGGGCGACGCGTTCGTGGTCGAGGGCTACACGGACGTGATCGGTCTCGCGCAGGCGGGCCTCGACAACGCGGTGGCGACGTGCGGGACCGCGCTCGGCGAGCAGCACCTGTCGCTGCTCTCTCGGTTCGCGCAGCGCGCCGTGTTGGCGTTCGACTCGGACGAGGCCGGCGCTCGGGCGGCCGAACGTGCGGCGGCGTTCCAGGAGCGGTTCCCGGTGAACGTGGTCGTGATGATCATGCCCGAGGGCCTCGACCCCGCGGAGTTCGTCGCGAAGCACGGCGCCGACGCCGTCCGCGAAGCCGGCGCGCGGGCGCGGCCGCTCGTCGAGTACATGGTCCGGCGCACGGTCGAGCGGCACGACCTCTCGACGGTCGAGGGACGCTCGGCCGCGGTCGCCGACGCGCTGCCGCTCTTCGAGCGGCTCTCGGACCCGGTGCGTCGCAGTGAGTACGCGGGGCTGCTCGCCGACCTCGCCGGCGTGGCCGAGAGCAGCGTGCTGCAGTCGCTCGAGCGACGCCTCGGTGGCCGGCCGCAGGAGGTCGCGAAGGCGATCAAGCACGGCACCGCCCAGGAGCGGGTGGAGCGAGAGATGTTGAAAGTCCTCGTCTCCGACGCCGATACCTTCCAGGAGATGATCGGCTCGTTGACCCCGGAACGGTTCCGCAGCTCATCGAACCGCCGGCTGTTCGTCGCGATCAAGGATGCGAAGGGCGATGTCGCGGCGATCGCGGGTGGGTCGGACCCGCAGCTCGCGGCCCAGGTCTCCGCCCTCGCGGTCGAGCCGCTCGAAGGTGAGCCCACGCTCGACTACGCGCGCAACGTCGCGGCCCGGCTCCAGGAGTTCGAACTGAAGGCGAAGAGCGACCAGCTCCGGCTCCAGCTGCAGAAGTTGAACCCGACGACCGACGCCGGGTACGACCAGCTGTTCCAGGAGTTGGTCGAGGTCGACGGCGAGCTGCGGCGGGTGCGCCAGCGCGTGCACGGCGCGGTGTGAAGGAGGGCGCGCCGATGCCCCGGGTCGGTCCGGTTCCGGTTCCGTACACTGATGCGGTCGTGCCCGAGATCTCGAAGGAAACCCGGTGAGCGAAGCCGCCACGGCTCGCGAGCTCGTCGGCATCGACGACGTCAAGGAACAGATCGTGGCCCTCGGCCGCGAGCGCGGGTTCGTCACCTCCGGCGACCTGCTGGACGCGGTTCCGGTCGACGACTTCACGCCCGAGCAGATCGAGGATTTCCTGACGCAGGTGCAGGAACACCTGACGTCCGAGGGCATCGAGGTGATCGAGGTCCCCGGCGACGACACCGATGCCGCGACGCAGGTGCGCATCGAGGTCGACCTGCTCCGGGCGCCGACGAACGACCCGGTCCGGATGTACCTGAAGGAGATCGGCAAGGTCCCGCTGCTCACGGCGGCCCAGGAGATCGACCTCGCACGGCGGATCGAGGCGGGGGAGCTCTCGACGGCGCTCCAGTCGCAGATCCTCACCGAGGACAAGCCCGATCCGAAGGCCCTCCGCTTCCTGATCGAGAAGGTCTGGGAGATCCGCGATCACCAGCTGACCGCGTTCGGCAAGGTCGAGGGCATCGGTCGCGACAAGATCGCGAAGAGCTACCGGCCGAAGACCGCGGCGGAGCTCGAGAACTTCTGCCATCGCGTCGAGCGCGACGGCCAGCTCGCGAAGAAGAAGCTGATCGAGGCGAACCTCCGGCTCGTCGTGTCGATCGCGAAGCGATACGTGGGCCGCGGCATGTTGTTCCTCGATCTGATCCAGGAGGGGAACCTCGGGCTGATCCGCGCGGTCGAGAAGTTCGCGTACTCGAAGGGGTTCAAGTTCTCCACCTACGCCACCTGGTGGATCCGGCAAGCCATCACCCGGGCGATCGCCGACCAGGCGCGCACGATCCGCATCCCCGTGCACATGGTCGAGACGATCAACAAGCTGGTGCGCGTCCAGCGCCAGCTGCTCCAGGACCTCGGCCGCGAGCCGACGCCGGAGGAGATCGGTCGCGTGATGGGGGTCGGCGCCGACAAGGTCCGCGAGATCCAGAAGGTGTCGCAGGAGCCCGTCTCGCTCCACACGCCGATCGGCGAGGAGGAGGACTCCCAGCTCGGTGACTTCATCGAAGACGCCGACGCGGTCGTGCCGGTCGACGCCGCCAGCTTCATCCTGCTGCAGGAGCAGCTCGAGGGCGTGCTCCACACGCTGTCGGAGCGGGAGAAGAAGGTGATCCAGCTCCGGTTCGGGCTCGTGGACGGGCACCCGCGGACGCTGGAAGAGGTGGGCAAGGAGTTCGGCGTCACGCGCGAGCGGATCCGCCAGATCGAGAGCAAGACGCTCTCGAAGCTCCGGCACCCCTCGCGGTCGCAGAAGCTCCGCGACTACCTCGAGTAGGCGCGGCCCCGCTCAGTTCCAGGTCGCGTCGTCGTAGGACCCTTCCGACAGTCGCTGCTGGATCGCGCCGCGCGCCCGCCGGATCGCGTCGAGGCTCACGACCGTGGCCCGGTCGGCGATGCGCTGTGCCTGGCCGGCCACGGCCCGGACGGCCGGGTTCGTTCGACGCGGACGTCGGCCCGTGCTGGACCGCCGGATCGTCCTCGGTCATCTTCCGTGCGATCGCCAGACCGGTGGCGATCCCTGCGCCGAACAGCACCAGCGAGCGGAGCCGCATGGTCGATCCCTTCCGTGACGAGGTCGGGCCAAGCCTACCGGGGTCGTGGAGGTGGACCGGCGCTCCCCGGCGATTAGACTGCCTTCGCTCCGGTCCGGGGTAGCTCAACTGGCAGAGCGGCGGACTGTTAATCCGTAGGTTGTGGGTTCGAGTCCCACCCCCGGAGCAAGAATAGCAGCGGGGACGCGATCAGGGTCAGTCCGTCGAATCAGAAACCGGCCAAGAGTCGGACAAGTCGGAGACGAGATGGAGCCGCCGAGGGAGTTCGATCGAGTCATCGACGGCCAGATGATCTTCATCGCGGAGATGGCCCGCGATGAGGGAGGTCTGATCAGGAACACGCACTTCCGCGGGTGTGGGATCCAGGGCCCGGCCATCCTGGTGATGTGGGATACCTCTGACTTCGCCGGCCGGGTCAGGTTGCTTCTGAACCGGGGCTTCGAGAGCCTCGTAACGAGGTACCCGCGGGTCACATTTCTCTATCGGGCTCAGAAGCTCAACCAGTACAAGGGAATCGCCCTTATCGCTGCCTTTGCCTCCGAATTCGTCGCTGTGGTCTACGTCGCGCTTGCCGTGAAGATCGTTTTGGATCACGGAGCATATGCGCCAGGCTAATCTGGAAGTCCTCACCAGGGCTGATCGCTTGCTCCCAGATTCTCGATCCACTCCGGAGTCCAGTCGTTCGCAGCGGTAACAAGGCACTGAGGAGGTCTCCTGAGGCTTCCCATGACTCCCTACCGGGCTCCTGAACGTCACGGATGGCCCGATGCACGCCCAGCCGAGCGACGGCGTCCGACGCCAGGAAGAGCGTCTGATGTGATCTACCACGAGACGAAGGCTTTCGCCCCTGCTCGTTCGGGACCGTGCCTCAGGGGTTCTACGTGTCCGTGCCTCCTGCGAAACGCCGTCGTCGAGGTCTCCGCAAGACAACGTTCGCCCACGGGACTGCCCGACGTCGCCCGGCCGTCACTTCTGCTTGTCACCATTCCGATTTGGGCGCCTCTAGCACCGGGCTTTCGCACCGGGGCCACAGAGTCTGGTCGCCCCTAGTGAAGAGGCGCTTCTCCTGCGATCTCCTTTGGAGACTCCGAGGAGCAGCGCACGCGGAGAGACTCCAGCGGCTCGGTGGAGTCTTTTCCGTCTCGGCTCTGCATGCTTGGGTGGTTACGAGCGGCGAGGCGTCGTCGCTTCCCGCATCCGCTTGATCCGTCCGTGCAAACCGTTCGCTGCTCGGATCTACCACGACAAGCCGGGGCGAGGGGTCCGCAAGATGCTGACGACACCTGGCTGCACAACGGCGTCGTCACCGCGACTTGACGCGGAGTTCATTCGCGGGTGACGAGGCGTTCACCTCCTCTGGCTAGCGTTCGGATCGGAGTGGTCACCTTCTCTTGGGCTCTAAGGGAGACGAAGGCTCTGGTCGAGAGAAGACGACCGGGGCCTTCGTCTTCGTCATGGCGAGGTCGGCGTGGCTACCCAGTCAGCTTCGCCCCGCGGCTCCGAGCGCGGGCTCCGGAGGCCCACCTCGACCCCCGAGTACCGGGACCTTCGGCACGGCCGCGCCGGGCCTGCGACACCCATCCTGGTCGGTATGGGAACGGCAAGTCAGGTGGGGGGCGTCGCTCCGCATCCGTGGATCGTGGTCGACGGCAACGAGGCCGCGGCCCGCGTGGCCCATCGCGTGTCGGAGGTGATCGCGATCTACCCGATCACCCCGTCATCGCCGATGGGTGAGTTGGCGGACGCCTGGTCCGCGGCGCACGTGCCGAACCTGTGGGGCGCCGTGCCGCAGGTGATCGAGATGCAGAGCGAGGGCGGCGCCGCCGGGGCGCTGCACGGCGCGCTCTCCACCGGGGCGCTCGCCACGACCTTCACCGCCTCGCAGGGTCTGCTGCTGATGATCCCGAACATGTACAAGATCGCGGGTGAGCTGACGCCGTTCGTGATGCACGTCGCCGCCCGGACCCTCGCCACGCACGCACTGTCGATCTTCGGCGATCACTCGGACGTGATGGCGGCGCGGAGCACGGGCTTCGCGATGCTCTGCGCCTCCTCGGTGCAGGAGGCGCATGATCTGGCGCTGGTCGCACACGCCTCGACGCTCGGGAGCCGCGTGCCCTTCCTCCACTTCTTCGACGGGTTCCGAACGTCGCACGAAGTGGCGAAGATCCGCCCGCTCGACGACGACGACCTGCGCGCCTTGATCGACGACGACCTGATCCGTGCCCACCGGGAGCGCGCCCTGTCGCCGGAGCACCCGAGCCTTCGGGGATCCGCGCAGAACCCGGACGTCTTCTTCCAGGCTCGGGAAGCCTCCAGCCCGTTCCACGCGGCGGTGCCGGACGTCGTGCAGGACGTGATGGATCGCCTCGCCGCCCGGACCGGCCGGCCCTACCGGCTGTTCGACTACGTGGGTCACCCGGAGGCCGAGCGGGTCCTCGTGTTGATGGGCTCGGGCGTGGGCGCAGCCGAGGAGGCGGTCGAGACGCTCGCCGCGCGTGGTGAGGCCGTGGGGCTCGTGAAGGTGCGGCTCTTCCGCCCCTTCGCCACCGACGCCTTCGTGGCGGCGCTCCCGTCGACGGTGCGCTCGATCGCGGTGCTCGATCGCACGAAGGAGCCGGGCGCTCCGGGCGAGCCGCTCTACCAGGACGTCGTGACCGCGCTGGCCGAGGCGTGGGGAACCGCAGATGTGCCGGTCCCGGCCGGTCCGCCGCGCGTCATCGGTGGGCGCTACGGCCTGTCGTCGAAGGAGTTCACGCCGGCGATGGCCAAGGCGGCGCTCGACGAACTGGCGGCCGACCGCCCGAAGCGCCACTTCACGGTCGGCATCGTCGACGACGTCAGCGGCTCGAGCCTCCCGATCGATGCGGACTTCGACGAGGAGGATCCCGAGACGGTCCGGGCGGTCTTCTACGGGCTCGGCGCCGACGGAACCGTGAGCGCGAACAAGAACTCGATCAAGATCATCGGCGAGCACACGGATCTGCATGCGCAGGGGTACTTCGTCTACGACTCGAAGAAGTCGGGCGCCGTCACGGTCTCGCATCTGCGGTTCGGCCCCCGACCGATCCGGTCGTCCTACCTCATCAAGCGGGCGGACTTCGTCGCATGCCACCAGTTCGAGCGCCTCGAACGTGCCGACGTGCTCGGCGTGGCTCGGCCGGGTGCCACGTTCCTGCTGAACAGCCCGTACGGGCCCGACGAGGTCTGGGATCGCCTCCCGAGGGAGGTTCAGGTTCGGATCGTCGAGCGGCGGCTGCGGTTCTTCGTGGTCGACGGCTACCGGGTGGCCGAGGAGGCGGGGCTCGGGTCCCGCGTGAACACGGTGTTGCAGACCTGCTTCTTCAAGCTGACGGCGATCCTGCCGCTGGACGAGGCCATCGCGGCGATCAAGGACGCGATCGCGAAGACCTACGGCAAGCGTGGCGAGACGATCGTCGCGCGGAACGACGCCGCCGTGGACGCCGCGCTCGACTCGCTGCACGAGGTGAAGGTGCCCGTCCGAGGCGACGTCCGAGCGATACCGGCCGCCCGTGGTGCCCGCGGACGCGCCCGGGTTCGTGCAGAAGGTGACCGCGATGATGCTGGCGGGGGAGGGCGACTTCCTGCCGGTCTCGGCGCTGCCGGTCGACGGGACGTTCCCGACCGACACCGCCCAGTGGGAGCGCCGGTCGATCGCGCGCGAGATCCCGATCTGGGATCCGACGATCTGCATCGACTGTGCGAAATGTGCGTTGGTCTGTCCGCACAGTGCGATCCGCATGAAGGTGTTCGAGCCGGGCGAGGCGGAGGGCGCGCCCGCGACCTTCCTCCACAAGGAGTGGAAGGACCGCGAGCGGCCCGGCCGGCGGATGACGATCCAAGTGTTGCCCGACGACTGCACCGGCTGCGGGATCTGCGTCGACGTCTGTCCCGCCCGTTCGAAGTCTGAGATCAAGCACAAGTCGATCGACATGTGCCCCAAGGACGAGCACCTCGAGGCCGAACGAGCGAACTGGGACTTCTTCCGCTCGATCCCGGACCCGGACCGGCGCGACGTCCGAGCGAACACGGTGAAGGGGTCGCAACAGCTCCGTCCGCTCTTCGACTTCTCCGGCGCCTGCGCGGGCTGCGGTGAGACGCCCTACCTCAAGCTCCTCTCGCAGCTCTTCGGCGACCGCATGATCGTTGCGAACGCGACCGGGTGCTCGTCGATCTACGGCGGGAACCTGCCGACGACGCCGTGGGCGAAGGACGCGGCCGGACGTGGACCCGCATGGTCGAACTCGCTCTTCGAGGACAACGCGGAGTTCGGGCTCGGGATGCGTCTCGCGCTCGACGCGAAGCGCGACCTCGCGGTCTCGCTCGTGCACGAGCTCGAAGACGTCGTGGGTGCCGGACGGGCAGCCGATCTGGTCGCGGGGGCCGCGCTCCGCGGCGACGAGGCCGTCGCCGACCAGCGCGCTCGCGTCGAGCTCCTGCGCGAGGCGCTGGCGGCCAGCACGGACCCGCGGGCTCGCAACCTCGAAGCCGTCGCCGAGGCGCTGGTCCCGCAGAGCGTCTGGATCGTCGGCGGCGATGGATGGGCCTACGACATCGGGTTCGGCGGACTCGACCACGTCCTGGCCTGCGGGCGGGATGTGAACGTGCTGGTGCTGGATACCGAGGTCTACTCCAACACCGGCGGTCAGGCCTCGAAGGCCACGCCGCGCGGCGCCGTCGCGAAGTTCGCCGCCGCCGGGAAGGCGCAAGGGAAGAAGGACCTCGGCATGATCGCGACCGCCTACGGCAGCGTGTACGTGGCGCAGATCGCGATGGGCGCCGACATGCCACACACCGTCAAGGTGCTGGCGGAGGCCGAGGCCCACCCGGGTCCCTCGCTCGTGATCGCGTACAGCACGTGCATCGAGCACGGGATCGACATGTCGACGAGCATGCTCCACCAGAAGGGAGCGGTGGATTCCGGGTACTGGCCGCTGTACCGCTTCGACCCCGCACGGAGCGACGCCGGCGAGCACCCGTTCGTGCTGGATTCGAAGAAGCCGTCGATCCCGCTGAAGCAGTTCACCCAGCAGGAGGCCCGCTACGCGATGCTCGCTCGGAGCGATCCCAGAACGCGCCGAGCGGCTCCAACGCGCCGCGCAAGCGGGACGTGGACGCTCGGTGGCACTTCTACGAGCAGATCGCCGGCGTGGAGCGCGGCCCCGATCACGAGGTCGCGCCGGCTGAGGAGGAGCCATCATGAGCGCGAACCTTGCCACGAGGTACCTGGGGATGCAGCTCCGGTCTCCCGTCGTCCCGTCGGCGTCCCCGATGGGTCAACGGGTCGACTCCCTCAAGCAGCTGCAGGACTCCGGGGTAGGGGCGGTGGTGCTCCCGTCGCTCTTCGAGGAACAGATCGAGCACGACGAGATGCAGTTCCACGGCGTGCTCGACGCCTACGCGGATTCGAACCCGGAAGGCTTGACGTACTTCCCGGAGTTCGAGGACTACAACACCGGGGCCGATGCCTACGTGCGGCACGTGGAAGCGTGCAAGCGCGAGCTCGAGATCCCGGTGATCGCATCGTTGAACGGCATCTCGCAGGGAGGATGGGTCGGGCAGGCGCGGCGGCTCCAGGAGGCCGGCGCCGACGCGCTCGAGCTCAACGTCTACTTCCTCGCCGCGGATCCCGACGAGACCGCCGACGACGTCGAGATGCGGTACGTGAAGCTCGTCGAGGCGGTCCGGGGCGAGATCTCGATCCCGCTCGCGGTCAAGATCGGGCCGTTCTTCTCCTCGATCGGGCACATGGCCCATCGCTTGGTGGCGTCCGGAGCCGACGGCCTGGTCCTGTTCAACCGATTCATGCAGCCCGACATCGACCTCGAGGAGCTCCGGATCGACCCGATCCTGCACCTCTCGACGTCCGCCGGAGCTGCTGCTGCCACTGCGGTGGATCGGGATCCTCCGCGACCGCATCCACGCATCGCTCGCGCTCACGACCGGGGCGCATACCTCGTCCGATGTGCTGAAGGGATTGCTGGTGGGGGCCGACGTCGTGATGATGGCGAGCGCCCTCCTGCACGAGGGACCCACGCACCCTGGCGTCGTGCTCGGTGAGATCCAGTCGTGGCTCGACGAGCGCGGGTACGAGTCGGTCGAACAGCTCAAAGGCTCGATGTCGATGGCGAACGTCCCGAACCCGGTGGCGTACGCGCGTGCGAACTACGCGCGGCTGGTCACGAGTTTCGTGAGCCCGTACGACTGGCGCACCACCGACACCGGCGCTCGTTCCTGAAGCGACGGCGGGCCGCTCCGGCATAGGCTTCATCCGATGAGCTGCCTGCGCGAACTGCGGCAAGGACAATCCCGACGACGCGCAGTTCTGCATGGCCTGCGGCACGGCGCTCTCCCGCCCGGAGGCCCGCGAAGCCAGGAAGGTCGTGACCGTGCTCTTCTGCGACGTCACGGGATCGACGTCGCTCGGTGAGCGGCTGGACCCGGAGACGCTCCACCGCGTGATGGGCTCGTACTTCGAGGCGATGCGCGTCGTGATCGAACGGCACGGTGGCTCGGTCGAGAAGTTCATCGGCGACGCGGTGATGGCCGTGTTCGGCGTGCCCGTGCTGCACGAGGACGACGCGTTGCGCGCCGTCCGAGCCGCCGATGAGATGCGGCGGGCGCTGGATGACCTGAACCGGGAGCTGGAGCGATCGCACGGCGTTTCGATCCGCACGCGGACGGGCGTGAACACGGGACAGGTGCTGGTGACCGCCTCCACCGCGGAACGACCGATGGTCGCCGGGGACGCGGTCAACGTCGCGGCGCGGCTCGAGCAGGCCGCCGACCCCGGCGAGATCCTGATCGGCGAGAACACCTACCGGCTCGTCCGCGACGGGGTGGTCGTCGAGCCGGTGGAGCCGCTCTCGCTGAAGGGGAAGTCCGGGTCCGTTGTGGCGATGCGCCTTCTCGACGTCCATCCGGACGCGGTGGCGACGCCACGCCGGCTCCAAGCGCCGCTCGTGGGTCGCGAGCGGCCGCTGGTCATGCTCGACCAGGCGTTCGAAGCGGCGGTCACGGACCGTGCGTGCCATCTGTTCACCGTGCTCGGCACGGCGGGGGTCGGGAAGTCGCGTCTCGTCGAGGAGTTCATCACCTCCGTCGCGGATCGGGCGACCGTCGTACGCGGTCACTGCGCGCCCTACGGGGAGGGCGTGACGTTCCTGCCGGTCGCGGAGGCGATCAGGTCGGCCGCCGGCGTCTCGGACGACGACGCACCGGCGGAGGTGGCCGCGAAGCTCCGAGCGCTGCTCGAGGGTGACGAGCAAGCTCCACGGGTCCTCGACGGCGTCGCCCAGGCGATCGGGCTCTCCGAAGTGGCCGGCGCACCCGACGAGACGTTGTGGTCGATCCGGCGGCTCTTCGAGAACGTCGCTCGACGGACGCCGCTGGTCGTCGTCTTCGACGATATCCATTGGGCCGAGCCCACGTTCCTGGATCTGATCGAGCACATCGCCGACTGGTCGCGCGACGCATCGATGCTCCTGCTGTGCCTGGCGCGAGCCGAGCTGCTCGATCGCCGGCCGGTGTGGGGCGGCGGCAAGCTCAACGCGACCACGATCCACCTCGAGCCGCTCACCGAAGCGGAAGCGGCGAGACTGATCGAGCAGTTGCTCGGGCGTGCGTCCCTGGAACCGGACGTCGAACGCCGGATCGCCGAGGCGGCGGACGGGAACCCGCTGTTCGTCGAGGAGCTGATCTCGATGCTGATCGACGACGGGTCGCTCGCGCTCCGGGACGGTCGATGGATGCCGACGACCGATCTGTCGACGGTGCCCGTTCCGCCCAGCATCCACGCCCTCCTCGCGGCACGGCTCGATCAGCTGGATCCCGACGAGCGATCGGTCGCCGAACGCGCGTCGATCGAGGGCAGGATCTTCCATCGCGGGGCGGTCGTGGAGCTGTGTGGTGGCGAGCTCGATGGCCACGTGGATCGGCACCTCGCCGCCCTCCTCCGGCGGGAGCTGATCCGCCCCGACCGTTCGTCGTTCTCCGGCGACGAGGCCTTCCGGTTCCGGCACGTGCTGATCCGGGATGCCGCGTACGACGCGATCCCGAAGGAGGTGCGCGCGGACCTCCACGAGCGGTTCGGCGCCTGGCTCCTCCAGGCGTCCGGGGCTCGCGTGCTCGAACACGAGGAGGTGGTGGGCTTCCATCTGGAGCAGGCGTTCCGCTACCGCGAGGAGCTCGGCCCGCTCGGCGAGCACGCGCGCGAGCTCGGAAGCCGCGCCGCCGATCTCCTCGATTCGGCGGGCAAGCGAGCGGTCGCGAGGATCGATCTCCCGGCGGCCGTCGGCTTGTTCGGGCGCGCCGCCGCGCTTTCGGTCGAAGCCCCGGAGCGAGCGGAACGGCTTTGGGAGCTGGGGACGGCCCTGAATCGGATGGCGGAGGACGTGAAGGCCGAGGCGGTCCTCAGCGAGGCGATCGAGCTCGCGGCCGCGAGCGGTGACGAAGGGCTGGTCGCCCGAGCCACCTTGGACCGCTTCTTCTCCGAGGGCGTTCGACTCGGTGGTCCGGGAAAAGCATCGGAGATGCAGCGCGACGTGCGTGTGCTGATCCCTGCGCTCGAAGCCGCCGGCGACGACCTCGCGCTCACGAAGGCGTGGCAGCTCCTCGCGGAGGGGTATGGGAGACAGGGTCTGTACGAGTCGATGCGGGAGCCGCTCGAGCGGGCGGTCCTACACGCGCGGAAGTCAGGCGACCGCCTGGAGGCCTCCGAGGCCTTGCAAGGACTCTCCTACCTGTCCTGGAGCGGGCTCACGCCCGCGGCCGAGGGGATCCGGCGTTGCGAGGAGGTGCTCGAAGCGGTGGCCGAGGACCGGCGGACCGCGGCCGAGGTGTACGCGGCGCTCGGGGCCTTGCACGCGATGCTCGGCGACTTCGAGCAGGCGCGAGCGCTCGTGGCTCGCCATGCGGAGATCCTGCGGGACCTCGGCCTTTGGTACGGGGAATGGGAGGCCGCGTGGATGCGGTGGGAGGTCGAGCGGTTGGCGGGGGACCTCGTCGCTGCCGAACGGGTCGCGCGCTCGGCGCTCGACTCGCTGCCGAGCGACGGCGAGACGATCGCTCGCGCGGACATCAACACCATCATCGGCCTCGCCGTGTGCGGCCAGGGGCGGTACGAGGAAGCGATCCGGTACCTCGAGCAGAGCGAACGGTTGGGGGACTCGCAGGTCTTCGGCACGATCTCCCGGTACGGAGCGGGGGCCCGCGCGCTCGCACATCTCGGCGATCTTGACCAGGGGCTGGCGCTCGCGGAGCAAGGGGTCGCCCTCGCCGAGACCACGGAGACCTTCGACCTCAAGGGCCTGGCGCTCACGGCCCAGGCCGAAGTGGTCGAGTTGGCGCGGGGTCCAGGTGACGCCGTCCCGATCCTCGAACGGGCGCTCGAGCTCTTCGAACGAAAGGGCAACGTGGTCTCGGCCGCTCGCACGCAGACGTGGTTGTCGCAGCTCGCGCGGTGATGTGGAGCGGGGGGCGGGGATCGAACCCACATCACCAACTTGGAAAGTTGGGGCTCTGCCATTGAGCTACACCCGCGTAGAGGCGGGGACCGGAATCGAACCGGAGTGCGAGGCTTTGCGGGCCTCTGCCTAACCACTCGGCCACCCCGCCGCGCCGGAGTGTAGGTCGCGCGGGGACTCCTCGCATCGGACCTGCGCCTTAGGGCCGATGGCCCCACCATCCGCTCGCGTCGCTCTGCGTCCGATCGAAGCCGCGTGGCTCGCGGACGATCGAGACTTTCGGCGGAGGGAAGACGGCCGACGGCCGTATGGTGTCACCCGTGTCGGCCGCATAGGCTCACCCTCATGCGGACGGACCCGAGCACCCAGAAACAGCCTGCCGTGAAGGCCGTTCCGTGGGACAACCAGGAACTGCGGAACCGTCTCCAGGGGCATCAGGTCGAGACGACCGGCCTCTCGGAGCTGCACAGCATCGCGCGCGACCGGACCGACGCGAACCCGGACGAGCCTCGGCGCGGCCGCAAGAGCGATCGCCGTCGCGGCGCGAAGTAGCGCTCGGTCATCCACCCCCAAGCACCGCATCGCTCCGGGAACGGCGCGTACGCTGGTCGTCGATGTGGATCCGCCTCGGTCTCGCGGTGTGCTGCTTCGCCGCGTTCGCGTGTAGCGCCCCCTCGTCCTCGGCTCCCTCCGTCGTCGCGCCCGCTCCGGCGCCCGGATCGAAGCCCGCGAAGCACGTCTCGCCGGTCGTGCTGATCGTGATGGAGAACCACAGTTCCACCCAGATCATGGGGTCGGCCGACGCGGGGTACTTCCGCCGCTTCGCCCGCGCCGGCACCCTCTTCACGGATATGACGGCGGTCGCCCACCCGTCCCTTCCGAACTACCTGGCGATGATGGCCGGGAGCACGCTCGGCTGCCACGACGACGCGTGCCCGACCCGCTCGTACGGCTCACCGAACCTCTTCCATCAGCTCCAGCGCGCCGGTCGCCGCTGGCGCGCCTGGGAGGAGTCGATGCCGGGTCACTGTGCGTTGTCCGACGCCGGTCACTATGCCGTCCGGCACGATCCGGCCGCCTATTTCCGCAACCTCTACCCGAACGGATGCCCCCAGCGGGTCCTCCCATACCCCGCGACGCTCCCGGAGCGGCTGCCCGACTTCACGTTCATCACGCCGAACCTGTGCAGCGACATGCACGACGACACCGGCTGTGGGGCCGGGGGGCCGATCGCGAGGGGCAGCGCGTGGCTGCATGCCCACGTGCCCCCGCTGCTGCGCCGCGGGGCGATCGTGATCATCACGTTCGACGAGGGGGTGGGGAGCGATCAGCGCATCTACTGCGCCGCTCGCGGGCCCGGCGTGGCCGCGCACCGCAGGGACCACCACGCGTACACCCATCTCGGCCTGCTCGCCGGCCTCGAGCGGCATTTCGGACTGCCGCGGATCCACGGCGCCCGCACGGCGCGGCCGCTGCCGATCTGAGCCGCCGTTCGTCCCCTCACCGCCCTACTCCGGAAGCCCGGCCCCTGGGTCCTTTCTGATGATGCTCCGGAGCACCCCCGCATGCCGATACCTCAGGTGCTCGGTCGCGACGGCGACGGAGGGGGTTCGAAGTGCGGAGAGGTCGACGAACCATCCCCGGTTTGCGGGGCATCCTCAGCATCGGCTTGGCGCTGGCCTGCGTCCTGCCGGTGCTCTCCGCGCTCCCCGCCGCCGCCGACACGCCGGAGGCGATCAACGTCCAGGGCGCGCTCTGCGGCGCCGTGCAGGGAACGCCGGTCGCCGGCACGATCGCGACCTTCACCGACACGGATACGTCGGTCGCGGCCGCCACGCTCCGCGCGCGGATCGACTGGGGCGACGGCGCCGTCACGAACGGCACGCTCACCGGCGCCGGCGGGACGTTCGCCGTCTCGGGCACCCACACCTACACGAGCGCCGCCTCGCTGATCCCGGTCTCCGTGATCGCCTGGAACAACGTCACCGCCGTCTCCGGCGCCGTCCAGTTCTGGTTCGACGTCGCCGCCCCGGCCTCCGGTTCGGGCGAGGGCCTCGTCGTGACCGGCGGCAAGATCTGCGGCGCGACCGAGGGCTCCCCGGTCAGCGGGACGGTCGGCGCCTTCACGGACACCGACCACACCCTCGCCGCGTCCGCGTTCCTCGCCACGATCCAGTGGGGAGACGGGACGCCCGCGACGATCGGCACGGTCTCGGGCGCGAACGGCGTCTTCACGGTCGACGCCTCCCACCTGTACCTCGAGGAGTTCCCCTTCGATCCCGTCGCCGTCACGATCACCGTGAGCCACGTGGGGACGGCGGCCGCGGGGGCCGCCCACGTCAGCTTCCTGGTGAGCGAGGGCGACATGCTCACCGGCTCGCCGGTCAGCTTCGATGCCTCGCCCGGCGTCGCCTTCAGCGGCACGGTCGCGACGTTCGCCGATCAGAACGTGAACGTGATCGTGCCCGAGTTCACCGCCACGATCGACTGGGGCGACGGCAGCGCGCCGAGCGCCGGCGTCGTCTCGGCGGGCGGGAGCCCCGGCCGGATGGTGGTCGCCGGCTCGCACACGTACGCCGCGCCGGGGACGTTCGACGTCCTGGTGGAGATCGACGATTCCTCGCCGGGGACGGCGAGCGCCACCGTGGACAGCACGGCCAACGTCGCCGAGCGGGTCGCCGTGCACGGGGTGCTCGGCGGCGCCACCGAGGGCACGCCCGTGAGCGGCGTCATCTCGACCTTCACCGATCCGCTCCCGGGACTCGTGTCGTCGAACTTCGCGGCGACGATCGACTGGGGCGACGGCACCTCCGGCACGGGGGCGGTCGCCGGCGCGAACGGCTCGTTCTCGGTCTCGGGCTCCCACACCTACATCGACGAGGCCCCGTCGGTGTCGGTGGTCGTGTCCGTCCGGCACATCCAGACCTCGGCCTCGGGGTCGGCGACGATGACCTTCCCGGTCGCCGACGCCGACGTCCTGACCGGCTCGCCGGTCGCGATCGGGGCGACCGCCGGCGCCGCGTTCTCGGGGACCGTGGCGACCTTCTCGGATGCCTACGCGGGCAGCACCGTCTCGGACTTCGCCGCCACGATCGACTGGGGTGACGGGGGAGCGCCGGTCGCCGGCACCGTCGTCGCGGGTGGCCCCGGCGCGTTCTCCGTCGCGGGGACACACACGTACGCGGCGCCCGGCGCCTTCGGCGTGACCGTGCACCTCGCGGAGAAGGCGCCCGGTTCGGCAGCGGCCGGGGTCGTGAGCGCGGCGACCGTCGCGCCGGATCCGCCGCCGGCGCCCGCCCCGCCCGCGAAGGGCGTCGCCGATGTGAGCGTCCGACTCCTGGGTCCGGCGAGCGTCGCGCCCGGCGCGCCGCTCGCGTACACCCTGACCGTGACGAACGCCGGCCCGGGCACCGCGACGGACGTGGGCGTCGGCTTCGTGATGCCGTGGGGCGCCTCGTTCGTCTCGGCCTCACCGCAGGCCACCCTCCGCTGCCGGAACTCGCTCGCGTGGCCGCGCGTGACGCTCGCGTCGGGCGCCTCGGTCACGTACCTGATCCAGCTCACCGCGCCGACCCGCGGGTGGGACGGACGTCTGTTCGCGCTCGCGGGGGCCTCGTCGCGCGTCCGCGACCCGAACCCATGGAACAACGTCGGAACGGTCCGGACCACGGTGACCGGCTCCGGCTGGCACGGCCATCACGGCCACCACGACGACGACGCTTCACGCTGAGCGTCGAGGAACCCCGGCCGCGAGACACGCCAGGCTTCCGATCAGCAGGCCGAGCCCCATGCCGCCGAGGACGTCGAGGGGTGCGTGCGCGCCCAGGTAGATCCGGGCGAACGCCACCAGCACGACGACCGCCCACGGTGCGAGCCGCCACCACGAGTGCAGATACGGGGTCACCACCCACGCGAGGCCGGTGACCAGGACCACGTGACCGGAGACGAACGACAGCCCCGTCGTGGCGGTGCCGCCGCGGACGATCGCGTCGGCGATCGTGGTGCCGGGGCGGTCGCGCTGCACCACCTGCCAGACGACGCGCTCGGCCGCGAGCTTGCCGACGGTCACCAGGGCGGCCGCGATCGCCAGCCGCCAGCGCCTGAGCACCAGGGCGACGATCACCACGATCGGCCCGACCGCGAGGATGCCGAGCAGCTGGGCCGCTCGCATCGCGGGCGAGAGGGCATCCGGGAGCCCGTTGATCGCCTCGAACGCCTTCCGCTCCAGCGGACCGACGCTCCCGGAGCGGGCCACCGCCGCGCAGGCAGCGAGGATCGCGAGGCCGGCCAGCGCCGTGGCGACGTCGAGGTTCCTGCGCTCGAAGCCGGTGTCGTGACGGACCCGCACGGCGCAACACTAGCCAGACCGTGACCGGGGCTCAGGAGCGGGCCGATGCCGTCCGATGCATCTGGAAGGGCCGGTGCGGCGTCGATCCGCCCGGCGAGGGAGTCTGCATGCGCCCGGTCGACGAGCACGATCTGCCTTCGGACGGCGCGGTCCCGGCGGCCGCGCCGGCTGAGCCCATGGCTCGGACGGTCCCGATCGCGGCCGAGGCCGAGGAACCTTTCCGAACCCTGGTCGAGAACATACCGGGGGTCGCCACCTACCTGGATCGGGTCATCGTCGAGGACCCCGGCCACTCGATCCCGCTCTACATCAGTCCGCAGATCGAGCAGATCCTCGGGTATCCGCTGAGCGAGTGGCTCGACGAGAGCGAGATCTGGCTCCGGATCCTGCACCCCGAAGACCGGGACCGTCTGATCGCGGCGGATGCGGATGCGCGCCGCGAGATGCAGTCGCTCAGCGAGGAGTACCGGCTGCTCCATCGCGACGGGCACGACGTGTGGATCAGCGAGCGCTCGGCGGTCGTCCGCGACGTCTCGACCGGCACGCTCTACTGGCAGGGCGTCATGGTCGACATCTCGAAGCGCAAGCGCGCGGAGGAGGCGATGGCCGCCAGCGAGCGCAAGTTCCGCACCCTGTTCGACGCGGCCGCGATCGGCGTGTTCACGCTCGCACTGGACGGGACGATCATCGAAGCGAACCCCACGATCGAGTGGCTCGGCCGCTACGACGTCGGCGAGCTCGCGGGCGTGCGGCTCGCCGACCTCTTCGATCCCGATGACGAGGACATGCTGCAGGAACTCGGGGAGCTCTGCGCCGGCCATCGCGATCGCTGTCGGGCGCAGCATCGGCTGCGGCGCAAGGACGGATCGTTCATGTGGTGCCGGACCGTCCTGACGCTGGTCCGCGACGCCGACGTTCGGCCCCTCTACGCGATGGGGATGCTCGAAGACGTCAGCGACCGCAAGCTCGTCGAGGACGAGCTCACGCACCGCGCGGTGCACGACGCACTGACGGGCCTTCCGAACCGGCAATTGCTGATGGACCGGCTGGGGGTCGCCCTCGCGCGCGCCCGCCGTGAGCCGTCCGTCGGCGTCACGGTCGTGTTCATCGACCTGGACGACTTCAAGGTCGTGAACGACTCGTTCGGGCATCCGGTCGGCGACGAGCTCCTGACGGAGGTGGCGCGGCGGCTCTCGGCGACGGTCCGCCCGGCGGACACCGTGGCCCGCTACGGCGGCGACGAGTTCGTGGTGGTCGCCGTCGGCGACGTGGCCGGTCCGGAGGAGGCGACCGGTTTGGGGGAGCGGCTCGCGCGCGAGCTCAAGGCGGGGTTCGACGTGAGCGGTCACCAGCTCGCCTGCACCGCCAGCCTCGGGGTCGCCGTCTGCACCGATCCCCACGTCCGTCCCGAGGACCTGATCCGGGAGGCGGACACCGCGATGTACCGCGCGAAGTGGGCGGGACGTGACCGGGTCGAGCTCTCGACCCGCTTGAGCGCCGGCGCGATGCCACCGTCGGAGCCCGCCGCGCGCTGATCCGATCGCGGCCCCTATCCTGTGGGCGCCGCGCCGGGTGGGCGCGCGATCGTGGAGGGAACGCCCGTGGGATCGACCGCACCGATCGGCGTGCTCGTGATGGCCTATGGGACCGCCGACGGGCCCGAGGACATCGAGCGGTACTACACCGACATCCGGGGCGGCCGTGCGCCGAGCCCCGAGCATCTCCAGGAGCTGCGCGATCGGTACGCGGCGATCGGCAACCGGTTCCCGCTGCTGGACATCACGCGGGCCCAGGCGAGGGGTATCGTCGCCGCCCTCGACGAACACGAGCCGGGACGGTTCCGCGCGTACGTGGGCATGAAGCACTCGCCGCCGTGGATCGCCGACGCCGTCCGCGCCATGCGTGCGGACGGGATCGAGCGCGCGATCGGCATCGTGATGGCTCCGCACTGGTCGGGCATGTCGATCCCCACCTACGAGGAGCGCGTGGAGGCCGCGGTCGAGGACGGTGTTCCCGCCTTCACGTTCGTGCAGCGGTACTCCGACCATCCCGCGTTCATCGCGTTGCTGGCGGAGCGGGTGCGCGCGGCGCTCGCGACCCTGCCGGCCGATCGTCGGGACGCGACGGTCCTGTTCACCGCCCACAGCCTTCCCGTCCGGCGCGAGCCCGACGGCACGTCGCGGTGCCTCCGGTGCGCCGATCCGTCGTGCGCGGCCTCCTGCCGATACGCCGACGGGCTGCGCGAGACCGCCGACCTCGTCGCGGCGGCGGCCGGCCTGGACCGAACGGGCATCGCGTGGCAGAGCGCGGGCCGAACGGCCGACCCGTGGTGGGGTCCACCCGTCGAGGACGTGATCCGCGGGTTGGGCGCGTCCGGGGAGCCGGCGGTGGTGGTGTGCTCGGCCGGCTTCGTGGCCGATCACCTCGAGATCCTCTACGACCTCGACATCGAGGCCCGCTCGATCGCCGAAGACGCCGGCATGGCGTTCGCCAGGACCGAGATGCCGAACGCCGATCCCGCGTTCCTCACGATGCTCGCCGATGTGGTCGCGGCGCAGCTCGATCGGACCGCTCCGGCATGACGGGGCGGATCGTGGTGGTCGGCGCCGGCGTGACCGGCCTGGCCGCCGCACACCGCCTCCGGTCGGCGTCGCCCGAACGGGACGTCCTCGTGCTGGAGCGTGAGGAGCGCCCGGGCGGCAAGGTCGGCGCCGTCACCGTCGGAGGTCTCGAGCTCGAGGCCGGACCCGACTCCTTCCTCGCACGCAAGCCGTGGGCGGTCGAGCTGTGCGGGGACCTCGGGCTCGGCGACGACCTCGTTCCGGCGGCTGTGGGCTCCACCCAGCTGTGGACCGAGCACGGCCTCGTGCCGTTCCCGCCCGGGCCGCTCGGCATCCCGACCTCCGTCGGCGAGCTCTGGCGCGCCGATGCTCTCCCGTCCTCCGCGAAGCTCCGGGCGAGCCTCGACCTGGTGCTCCCACGCCGTCGCGGCACCGCCGACGAGTCGCTGCGCTCGTTGCTGCGGCGGCGGCTCGGCCGTCGAGCCGCCGCCGAGCTCGTCGAGCCGCTCCTCGGCGGGGTCCTTGCCGCCGATCCCGGGCAGGTGAGCGCGGCGGCGACCTTCCCTGAGCTGGTCGCCTGGGAGCACGAGCGGCGCAGCCTGATCCGGGGCGCGCACGCGACGGCCGCGGGGCGCCGCCCGGTGGCGGTCGGCGACAGCGCCGCCGAGGCCGGGGGCGGCGCCCCGGCCACGTTCCTGACCGTCCGGGGTGGGCTCCGTCGGATGATCGACGCGCTCGTCACCGCGCTCGGCCCCGACGTCCTGCGCACGGGCACCCCCGTCGGCGACATCCGAGGAGGCGAGGCGTCCCGGTTCGTCCTCCGCGCGGACGGGAGCGACATCGACGCGGACGCCGTGATCGTGACGACGCCCGCGGCGATGAGCGCCGGCCTGCTGACGGCGATCGCGCCCGAGGCCGCGGCCGGGCTCCGAACGCTCGGATCGACCTCGACCGCCGTTGCGGTCCTCGTCTACCCGGACGGGACGGACGCGCGTCTCCCGGCGTCCTCGGGATTCGTGGCGACGCCCGGCTCGCTACCCATCACCGCCGCCACGCTCGTGTCGAGGAAATGGCCCGACCCCGCGTTCGGCTCGCGCGCCGTCGTGCGGGCCTTCGTCGCGGACGGCGCGCTCCTGCGCGCCGACGACGAGGAGCTGATCGGCACGGTCGGCGCCGCGCTCGCGGACGTCTACCCGCTGCCGGCGATGCCGTTCGCGTCCGCGGTCGTTCGCTGGCCGGATGCGATGCCGCGCTACGACGTCGGGCATCTCGAGCGGGTCGCGTCGATCGAGGCCGCGCTGCCGCCGGGCGTCGTGGTCGCCGGGAGCGCGTTCCACGGCGTCGGCGTGCCGGATTGCATCCGGCAGGGGACCGAGGCGGCCGAACGCGTCACGGCTATCCTGGCGCGCGCGTGAAGCTCGTCACCTGGAACGTGAACTCGATCCGGCAGCGCCTGCCGCGCCTGCTCGCGATGCTCGGCCGGCACGAGCCCGACGTGGTGTGCCTGCAGGAGACGAAGGTCGAGGACGCGGCCTTCCCGACGATGGAGATCGCGGCGGCCGGGTACGAGGTCGCGACGCTCGGGCAGCGCGGGTACAACGGGGTCGCGATCCTCTCGAAGGGCGGCCTGCAGGACGTCACGCTCGGGTTCGAGGGCGATCCGGTCCCCGAACAGTCGCGCGTGCTCTCGGGGACCGTCGGCGACCTGCGCGTGATCTGCGTCTACGTCGTGAACGGCAAGGAGGTCGGCGATCCCGCGTACGAGACGAAGCTCTCCTGGCTCGACGCCCTCCGCGCCTGGGTGATCGCATCGAACGAGCCCACTCGGCCGCTCGTGATCTGCGGGGACTGGAACGTCGCGCCCGACGACCGCGACGTCTGGGATCCGGACCTGTGGCGCGGGAAGAACCTCGCGAGCGAGCCCGAGCGCGAGCGGGTCCGTGCCTTCCTGGCGTGGGGGCTGACCGACCTCGGACGGCGGGCCGCCGGGGACGTGCAGGGGCCGTTCGCGTACTGGGACTACACGGCGGGCGCGTTCCACAAGGGCTGGGGCCTGCGGATCGACCTGGCGCTCGGGACGGCGCCGGTCGCCGAGCGCCTGGCGTCGGTGATGGTGGAGCGCGACGAGCGCAAGCCGACGTTCGGCGAGGGCAAGCCGTCGGATCACGCGCCCGTGATCGTGACGCTGGACGGCTAGACCATGTCCTCGGGGATCACGGTCTCGTCGTACTCGGCCTCGGTCAGGTAGCCGAGCGCGAGCGCGGCCTCCTTCAGCGTGGTGCCCTCGTGGTGCGCCTTCTTCGCGATCTCCGCGGCCTTGTCGTAGCCGATCGTCGGGGTCAACGCGGTCACCAGCATCAGCGAACGATGGAGCAGGTCGTCGATCCGTTCCCGGTCGGCCAGGAGGCCCTCCACGCAGAACGCGCGGAAGTTCCGCGACGCGTCGGCGAGGAGCACCGCCCCGTGCAGCAGATCGCGGATCATCACCGGGTTGAACACGTTGAGTTCGAAGTTCCCCTGCGAGCCCGCGAACGTGATCGTGGCGTCGTAGCCGAACACCTGCACCGCGACCTGGGTCATCGCCTCGGCCTGCGTCGGGTTCACCTTGCCCGGCATGATCGAGGAGCCGGGCTCGTTCTCGGGCAGGCGCAGCTCGCCGATGCCGGCCCGCGGCCCCGAGCCGAGCCAGCGCAGATCGTTCGCGATCTTCATCAGCGAGGCGGCGAGGGTCGCGAGCGCGCCGCTCATGAAGACGATCGCGTCGTGCGCGGCCAGGGCGGCGAACGCGTTCGGCGCCTGCACGAACGGCAGGCCGGTCAGCGCGGCGATCTTCGCGGCACAGAGCGCGCCGAAGCCCTCGGGCGCGTTCAGCCCGGTGCCGACGGCGGTGCCGCCGATCGCCAGCTCGTACAGGCCCGGCAGCGCGCCCTCGATCCTGTCGATGTCCGCGTGGAGTTGCGCGACGTACCCGGAGAACTCCTGCCCGAGGGTGAGCGGCACGGCGTCCTGCAGGTGCGTCCGCCCGATCTTCACGATGTCGGCGAACCCCTTCGCCTTCGCGTCGAGCGCGTCGCGCAGCTCGCGGACGCGCGGCAGGAGGCGTTCGACGATCACGGTCGCGCCGGCCACGTGCATCGCCGTCGGGAACGTGTCGTTCGATGATTGCGACAGGTTGACGTGGTCGTTGGGATGCACGGGCGTCTTCGACCCGAGCTGCCCGCCGGCCAGCTCGATCGCGCGGTTCGCGATCACCTCGTTCGCGTTCATGTTCGTCTGGGTCCCCGAGCCCGTCTGCCAGACGAAGAGCGGGAAATGGTCGTCGAGCGAACCGGCGATGACCTCGTCGGCCGCCGTCACGATCAGGTCGCCGATCGCCGGATCGAGGACCCCGAGCTCCATGTTGGCTTGCGCCGCAGCCTTCTTGAGGATGCCCATCGCGTGGACGATCTCGAGCGGCATCCGGTCGACGCCCGGCCAGCCGATCGAGAAGTGGTGGATCGAGCGCTCGGTCTGCGCCCCCCAGTAGCGGGTGGCGTCGACCTCGATCGGCCCGAAGGAGTCGGTCTCGGTGCGGAACTCGGTCATCTCTCGCACATCCTGGGAGAACCTCCGCGGCGCGGACGCATCCAGTCTGGCAGGAACGCGGCGCCGCGATGGTAGCGTCGGCGCTCCATGGAGTCCTTCGACGTCGGCGTGATCGGGGCCGGGATCCACGGCGTCTCGGCGGCGTTCCACCTGGCCGGCCGCGGCGCCCGGGTGGTGCTCGTCGATCCTCGGCCGCCCGCCGGCGGGCCGACCGGCCGCTCCAGCGCGATCTGCCGCGCCTACTACACGAACACGTTCCTGGCGCGGTGCGCGCGCGACTCGATCGCGATGTTCGAGGACTTCGAGGCCGTCACGGGCACGAGCGCCGGGTTCGTGCGGACCGGGTTCCTCTACCTGCATCCTGCTGAGGACGCCGACGGCGTCGCCGCATCGGCCGCGCGGCTGCGCGAGCTCGGGATCGCGGTCGACGTCGTGCCGGCCGACGCGATCGCCGAGCGCGTCCCGGGGTTCGACCTCGCCGGTGTCGGCGTCGCCGCGTTCGAGCACGGTGCGGGCTACGCCGACCCGCACGCCGTGACCGACGGGCTGTTCCGGGAAGCGACGCGCGCCGGCGCCGAGGCTCGGATCGGGCGGTCGGTCGTCCGGCTCGCCACGACCGAGCCCGCGGGCGCGGTCCTGACGCTCGACGACGGCGCGGAGCTCGCGTGCGGACGCGTGCTGATCGCGGCCGGACCGTGGACGCGGCCGCTCGCGGCGCAGGCCGGCGCCTCGCTCCCGCTCACCGTCGAGCGGCACGTGGTGGCGACCTTCCGCTGGGGCTCGGTCGATCCCGCGCCGGCGCACACCGATCTCCTGGCCGGCTACTACTTCCGTCCGGAGGGCCGGGATCTGTACCTGGTCGGGCCGACCCGTCCGGCGCCGAGGGTCGATCCCGACGACGACGTCGGCTCGATCCGGCCGGACGAGGTCGAGGCGCTCGCGCGGGCGGTGACCGCCCGCGTGCCGCGCCTCGCGGCCACGGAGGTCCACGGCGGGTGGGCGAGCCTGTACGACGTCAGCCCGGACTGGCAGCCCGTGATCGGCGAGATCGCGCCCGGCGTGTTCGTGGACGCGGGCACCTCCGGCCACGGTTTCAAGCTCGCGCCCGCGCTGGGCGCGCACGTCGCCGCGATGGTCCTGGGAGAACGGACAGATCCGGGCTTGGCGGCGTTCGATCCGATGCGGTTCGCCGCCGGCACGTCGCTGGCGGCCGGCTACGGCGAGAACCTGATCCTGGGATAGGAGGAACGGATGGAGATCGCAGATGCGAGCGAAGGGACGTTCGAGCGGGGCGACGACGGGCGGTTCAGCGGCGAGGTGTGGCTGCGCGGCACGCTCACGTCGGCCGACGGGACGAACGTCGGGATCGTGCACTTCTCCCCGAGCGCGCGCACGCGTTGGCACCGGCACCCGCACGGGCAATGGCTCTACGGCGTGAGCGGTCGCGGGCGGGTGCGCACCCGCGGCGAGGCCGGCCACGTGCTGGAGCCGGGCGACGTCGTGTTCATCGGGCCCGAGGAGTGGCACTTCCACGGTGGGTCCCCGGACGCGCCGATGGTCCACGTCGCGGTGAACGGTGGCGGCGCGCCCGAATGGGCCGAGCCGGTCACCGACGAGGAGTACGCGGAGGGCTTCTAGATCCGGCTACGTCCGATCGGGGTCGTCGGCCCAGAGCCACTTGAACGACCTCGGCGTGAGGAGGCAGCCGACCAGCGCCAGGCCGAACACGATCGGCGTGAGCGACAGGATGAGGAAGGGAGGCCCACCGCCGAGATCCGCCGGCCGCCCCGGCATCCTCGCGGCGCCGGCCAGGATGATGAGCCCGAGGACGACCGCGGGCGGCCACGCCCATCGCCGTCCGAAGATCAGGCCGATCCCGCTCGTGAGCAGCAGCGCCGTCAGCACACCGCCCACGGTGAGGATCGTCGTCGGGTCCGCGACGGTGCGGGCGCCCGCGGCGATCGGCACGGCGACGAGGCATCCGAGGACGGTCAACACCCAGCCCGCGGCGGCGACCCGGAGCGGTCGTCGTTCGTCGTCCATGGGCTCAGTATCGGCGCGGTGCGCGAGGTTGGTGCTGCCGCCGACGCCTCTGGGTACCCTGACCTGCAGCGGGGCGGTAGCTCAGTCGGTTAGAGCAGGGGACTCATAATCCTCCGGTCGCAGGTTCGAGTCCTGCCCGCCCCACGCGGGCTACGTGCCAGACGCAAGGGGTGAAGTGCCGAACTCAACGTATGTGGCAGACTGACGTCCACGTTGATCGACGGCGCCCGCTTGTACAGTCACTTGAACGGCCAGCCTGACAGATCGGCGTTCCCATCCTCGATCGCGGGACTGTGACCCAATAGCGTGTACGTCCCCGGCGAGACAGTAAGGGAGAAGCTGCCGTCGGATCACTCGCGCGGAATGGATCGCGCGTCGGCAGACGAGATCGGTTCCGGGCATCGCGCGCTTGGCAGGCCACGGGATGGGCGGATTCTCGCCCACATCGGATAGAGATGCCCGGTGATAGTGGCCTTCGGTCCGCCGCAAGAAGTGGCCAGGAGCAGCGATACCTCCGAGCGACCGCGAGTGGCCATCGAAAGTGCTTCACAGAGGGTGAGCTTAGGCGCATCGACATGCCGTTCGCTAGACTGACGCTGCAGGTCCTCGCATGCCACGGTTACTGCGAGGTGCAAGCCGCTAGGAGGTCCCACGTGGCTGACATTCCTCGTCGACGATCTGCGTGGCCTTCCTTCCAGCCCATGATCTTCGGTGCTCGACTAGGGACGACTTCCAGTTCGACCATGTTTGGCCCGGGACAGGCAGTCGGTACGACTTCAGCATCGCTAGGTCGGCCTGGACGGTCTCCGTCCGCGTCGGAAGTCCGCGCGTTTGACCTGCTCGACGTTTGGTGGCCCGTGTATGTCTAACTCGACCCAGCCGGCCCGCGTGCTGACTGCGTGATGAGGCTCGCGAATGCGGACCTGAGCGGAAAGGGCTGCGACATCAGTCCAGTCGGGGGTCGGGGATGCTGACCGGAGCAAGTGGACGCTTCCGGCAGCACCGCGATCAGGCCACCTGCAGCGTGCGGCTGCATGCCTTGGTGCATACGAAGCGCATCCGCTGGAGACTGGTCCTGCCAAGTGGCTGTGACCGGCCGGGCAAGACGGATGTCGCCCCCAACGGTGGTGGCTGGTACTCGTAACGAGTGGTCACGCCCAGCGGGGTCTCGGTTCCTCGCCCGCACGAGCGCAGAGTGATCACGTCAGGCACTGGGCGAGCGCGATCAGTACCTTCGCTTGCTGCCCAGGTCGCGGATCGCCCGGAGCACCCGCAGGCGCGCCACCTCGTCCGACGTGGCGTGGGCGAGCTGCTGGGTGATGGTCGCCAGTTCCGGCCGCCGGGCGAGCGCTCGGTAGAACGCGGTCGAGTCCTCGGCCATGGCCATCGTCTGCAGTTCGGCCAGGGCATCGGGGCTCATCGTGCTCAGGGCGGCGCGGAGTTCAGCGTCCTCTTGGTTCATCTGCCACAAGGGTAGTTCGTTCCCGGCGTATCGGTCGGCGTAAGCTCCCGACCCGAGATGAGCGACGTCGGGCGAGCAACGCGACGCGAGGTGCCGCGGTCGGCGCACGCGGAGTTCACGCCGGCGCCGGACCGTGATCCGATCGCCCTGCTGGAGCTCCAAGCCGCGCAGCGGGAGCCGACGCTCGTCCCGCTGCGCCACGAACGCATGTCGATCTCGCCGTTCACGTATTTCCGGGGCGCCGCGCTGCCGATGGCGTGGGACCTCGCCCGCACGCCGACGACCGGCATCACCGTGCAGCTCTGCGGCGACGCCCACCTGTCGAACTTCGGGATGTTCGGCTCGCCGGAACGCCACCTCTACTTCGACGTGAACGACTTCGACGAGACCCTGCCCGGCCCGTTCGAGTGGGACGTCAAGCGCTTGGCGGCGAGCCTCGAGGTGGCGGCGCGCGAGCGGGGGTTCGGCGCGAAGCAGCGGCGCAAGACGATCCTGAGCGCCGTCGGCGCCTACCGGGAGGCGATGGCGGGGTTCGCGCCGATGTCGAGCCTCGACGTCTGGTACGCGCATCTCGACGTCGATCGCCTGATCCCGGAGTTCCTGCAGGCGCTCGACCGCGTGCGGACGCCGGCGGTGTGGAAGGCGATCACCACGGCTCGCGCGCACGACTCGATGCAGGCGTTCGATCGGCTCACCGAGATCGTCGATGGAGAACCCCGGATCGTGCACGACCCGCCGATCGTCGTGCCGCTCGCGGAGCTGGCCGGCGTGGAGCACGACCAGATCCTGGCGTCGCTGGACGCGATGGTCTTCTCGTACCGGCAGACCCTCCAGTGGGACCGCCGGCACCTCCTGTCGCAGTACCGCCTGGCCGACGTCGCGCACAAGGTGGTCGGGGTCGGCAGCGTCGGCACCCGCTGCTGGATCGTCCTCCTGCTGGATCGCGGATCCGGCTCGCCGCTGTTCCTCCAGGTGAAGGAGGCGCAGGCCTCGGTCCTGGAGAACTTCCTGCCGAAGAGCACGTTCCGCAACCACGGTCACCGCGTGGTGGCCGGGCAGCGCCTGATGCAGGCCACGAGCGACCTCTTCCTGGGCTGGCAGCGACAGACGTGGGGAGACTCGCAGCACGACAACTACGTCCGGCAGCTCCGGGACTGGAAAGGGTCCGCGGAGGTGGCCAACATGACCGTCGCCGGCATGACCCTCTACGCGAAGATGTGCGGGTGGACGCTCGCCCGGGCGCACGCACGCTCCGGCGACCGCGATCGCGATAGCCGCCTACCTGGGCGGGAGCGACGCGTTCGACCGCGCGATCGCGGATTTCGCGACCGCGTACGCGGATCAGAACGAACGCGATCACCACGAGATGGGCCGCGCGATGGCGGCGGGGAGGCTCGCGTCCTGAGATGGAGAAGCACACGAGCGTCGAGGCCTACTTCGAGGCACTTCCTGAGCGATCGCGCGTCGCGCTCGGACGGTTGCGAGCCGCGATCCAAGCGGCCGCGCCGGAGGCGACCGACGCGATCAGCTACGGGATGCCCGCGTTCACGATGCACGGCCGGTCGCTCGTGTGCTACGCCGCGTTCAAGGACCACTGCAGCCTGTTCCCGATGAGCATGCAGGTGATCGAGTCACACCGTGAGGAGCTGGAGCCCTACCTCTCGGGGAAGGGCACGATCCGCTTCGGCATGGACGAGCGCCTCCCGACCGCGCTCGTGAAGATCGATCGTCCGCGCGCGCGTCGCGGAGAACGCCGCGCGCTCGCGTCGCTGAACGACGAAGACGAACGCTCGAGCGGTCGGCTGGATCAGGCGCTGAAGGAGTGACGCGCCGTCCGCTGCAGCGACTCCTCAGCTTTGACCGCGACATCCTTCGCACGCTTGCGACGGACCGCTTCGCTGAACGAGAAGGTGTCGACCCAGGCTCGTTCGCGCGCCGCCTCCGCACGGCGGTGCCGCACGGAAAGTGCGACGGACGTGCAGGCGATGACCGCCAAGGCGACCCAGACGATCGGGCTCGAGAGGACGACGGCGAGCCAGATCACGAACGGAACGAACGCGGCGATCATCAACACGCCGATCAGACTGCCGGAGATGGTTCTCGGCCGGTTGGCCACGGGTGCCTCCTCGATCTCAAGGAACCGGGAAGGCAAGGTCGCGAACAGGTCGCGCGTACGCCCCGTCTTGGGCGGCTCCACCAGTGGTGGACGTCTTCAGCTTACTCGACCGAGACTTTCGTCGGACCGGGAATGGCCGCAGGTCGCATGGTCGCGCCGGCGCGAAACCTCGTAGTCTCTGCGCGTTCAGCCGATGGCCATCTCGGCGTCGTTCTCCCCCGGAACGAAAGGTGTTCGTTCGATGAAGCGTGTCCTCCCGGTCCTCGTCCTGTCGTTGGTGGTGTTCGCGCTGACGCCGGTCTTCAGCGCGTCGGCCGTGCCGACGGTGGTCGTCCGTCCGGGCCATCTCGCGGGCTGGGTCCCGCGACCAGCGGGGCGAAAGCGTCGTACGGCCGCTGGGACACCGGACCCGCGAAGGCGCCGCTTGGGCAGGGCAGCCTGCACCTGTTGGCGCCCACGAAGGATCGCCTGCAGATGACGTTGAGCTCGCCCGTCAACCTCGCCGGCTTCACCGCATCCTTCGCGGTGAACGGTTCGGGGTATGCCTCGTTCTACGTCCTGGCCCCGGAGCGGCGACTCCGCGAGGATGACGCCAAACAGCACCAGTCGGTGGTCCAGGGTCAACGCGATGACCTATCACGCACTGGGAGTGGGACTGCGACGGCAACGGATCGTTCGAGACCAACGGAACGCATCTCCGACTTCCGGGACAACTGCTCGCCTCGACCGTGAGCGCCTTCGGGTTCGCGGCGCACCTCGGCACCTCGTGGGTGGACGCGGCGAAGCTGGGTCCCGCCGGGAACGTGAAGGTCTACAACTTCGAACCGCCGACGGCGAGGATCGCCGATGCCCAGGTGGTCGAGGGCAACGCCGGCTGGAAGCCGATGCACTTCGTGGTGCGTCTCTCCGGCCCGAACCAGGACAAGGCGGAGGTCAAGTTCGCGACGTCCGGGGTCACCAAGGTGCCCGGGCGCGCCTGCGCGTGCGAGGACTTCAGCTTCAACATCGCGGTGCTGAAGATCAAAGCCCGCGCGACCTCGGGTGTGATCAGCGTCAAGATCGCGGGCGACACGGTGCATGAGCCGAACGAGACGTTCACCGTTCGGCTCTCGACGCACCTGAACTGCTTCCCGACGCGCGCGGTCGGTGTCGGCACGATCGTCAACGACGACCCCTGATCCCCGTCGTCGCCGTCAACCCGAGGCAGCGGACACGGCCGCCGCGATGTCGCCCTCGCAGCGCGTCGCGCCCCGGCCGGTCGCGGCGAGCATCCACGACTCGAGGAACGGCGTGACGTAGCTCGCCAGCAGCCCCTCCTGTCCGGGTGCGGGATGGACGCCGTCGCTCGAGAGCGCATCCGGGGGGACCAGCCGGTCCCAGTCCACGATCGCGCCGTTCGGGATCGCGCCCATCGCGGCGATGATCGCGCGATCCACGCCCGGAACGGCCAGTTCGGGGCCGTGGGCGGTGACCCACACGACGAGGTCCGCCTCGCCGACCGCCGCGAGGATCCGTTCGGCGTTCGCGGCGAACACACCGGCGTCGGCGTCGTTCACCCCGAGCTCGACGAGGACCACGTCCGGGAGTGGCTGCGGGATCGACTCGGCCACCGTCACGCCGCCGCCGGAACCTCGACCGATCAGGGCGTCCACGCCCACCGTCCAGTCGGGAAGGCCGGCCACGATGGCGTCCTTGCCGCCGTCCAGGATCGAGTCGCCGATCATGAACGCGGTGGGTGGCCGCTCGATCCGGTTGGGATCGGGCAGGGTCGAGCCACCGCTCGATCCGGCCGCCGGCCTCGACGTAGAGGCGCCGCTGGTCCGTGCTGAGGAACAGCCCGCCCATCGACGTGACGCCGAGCGCCCGCACATCGTCGGGGAGGGTGGGGACCGCAACGGCATAGGCGCCGCCGAGGTAGCGGTGGGGGAGGCTCTCGATCCCCATCGAGAGCACCGGATCGAAGGACGGATCGCAGCGGTACAGCAGCGCGTGGGTCGGCGCGAGGCACGAGCCGTCGGGCTGCCGGATCACCTCGACGACGGTCGACCCCTGCTCGGCGGCGCTCACGTCGCAGCGATCGCGCGGCACGACGAGCGCGCCCTGCTGCGCGGCGGCCGGCTGCGCGGTCTGGGGTCCGGGGCTCAGCGACGGGGCGCCCGCGCTGGCGGCGTCACACGCGCTGGCGGCGAGCAGCGCGAGCAGCAGCGCGGCCGTCCAGGGGCGTCGGCGTGCGCGTGTTCGCATGGGTTGGAACCCATCGTAGCGGGGCGGCGCAGGAAGGTCGGAGCCGCGGATGGCTCAGAAGTCGACGTCCGCGGTGCCGGTCTCGTTGAACGAGGTCGTCGAGGAGGTGTTCCCGGCGAGGTCGGTGGCGGTCGCCGAGGGGGTCCACCGCATCGTCGCCGTGCCGGCGGCCGTCGTGACCGCGCCGGAGGGCGTGCCCAGCGTGATCGTGACCACGCCACCCACGAGCGTCATCGTGGAGTTCGTGAAGTTGACGGTCGCGGTCGTGTAATCGGTGCGCTGGAGGCGGATCGTGCCGAGCGGGAGCAACGTGGTGTTCGCCGCGTTGTAGATCGTGACGCGGTCACCGCCGCCGTTGTTGGTCAGACGGAGCGTCACGGTGGTGGCCGCGCCGTTCCACCCGGCGAGGATCGAGATCGGCTCCATCGACTCGTTGTAGGTGAGGATCAGCTTGTCACCGGTCTCGGCCTTGCCCGCCGTCCCGGCGTTCGTCGTCTGCACGTTCGACGGGGCCGGCTTCGTGATGTCCGCGGTGACGCTGCCGGTGAAGGGCGAGCCCGCGCTCGTGTTGCCGACGGTGTCGATCGCCCACACGGTGAACGACTTCGCACCGGCGGTGAGCGTGTTGCTCGAGGTCAGCGACGCGCTCCGGTAGCCGTAGGTCACGCCGCCGATCGTGTAGGAGCCGGCGGTGAGCAGGACGTTCGTCGAGCCGGTCGTGATGTTGTTCACGTTCGCCCGGACCTGCGAGACGCCGGAGGTCGGGAACCCGGGGTCGTTCGCGTTCGCGTAGACGTAGTACGTCCCGCTCCTCTTCACGTAGCCGGGGGTCCCGCCGGCGGTCTTCGCGATCACGGCCGCGCTGACGACCGGGGCCGTCGTGTCGGCCACGTTGAGCGCGATCGGCGCGTTCGCGACCGAGCCCGACGAGCCGATCACGTACACCTGGTGCACGCCGTTCGCGGTCCCGTTCGGGATCGTCACCGAGACCGTCGAGGTGCCGCTGCCCGGCACCGGCGTGGGCGTGATCGAACCGGTCAGCACCGTCCCCGTGGTGGGGTTGTCCAGCCGGAAGGTCGCCGTCTCGCCGGTCAGGTAGTTCGAGATCGTGCCGCCGAGGGTCGCGGGAAGGGTGGTGAGGTTGGTCGAGGACGTGAACGTGAACGACGGGGGAGCGATCGTCACGTCGTCGCTGCCGGGGCTCTCGTCGCCCACCCAGTTCCCGGCGAGCGGCGTCACCGTGTAGTACCAGTCGCCGGCGGGGACGTTGTTCTCGGTGCAGGTGAGCCCCGTGACCACACCGCTGCAGGAGGCACCGACCGTCTGCGCGGTGTCGGTCGCGTCGTCGTAGCGCGCCACGGTGTAGTGCGTCACGTTCGAGCCGTCGGCGAACTGTGCGGCCGCCCAGCTCACCGTGATGTTGTGTCCGGTGGCCGAGAGCGTGGGCTGGATCCCGTCGGGCATGTCGTCGCCCTGGCCGTACGCGGCGCCGGTGCCGCCCGGGTGCCACGACGCGGACGCGAAGGACGGCACGGTCAGCACCGTGACGAAGACGATCGCGAACACGGCGAGGCGTTTCACTTCTTCGGCACCGCCTTCACCGTGTAGGTCAGCGGGAAGCGGGTGCCTTGGCAGCTGTTCGGGGCCGAGGCGAGCATCGTGACGACCAGGAGGAACCGCTTCGTCTTCCTCGGCTTGATCGTCACCTTGCCCTTCCAGACCTTGATCTTCAGGACGGATGCCGCGCACGTGCCGAACGAACCGGTCCCGGTGCCGACCTTCGCGGCGATCTTCTTCACCACGATGGCCTTCGGGTAGGGGTTCTTGACCGTGATGGTCATCTTCTTCACGGCGCCCGGCCAGAGGTTCGTGATGGTGCCCTTCGCGGTCGGGCGCGTGTGCGCCTTCTTCGCCGACGAGCCCGGAGCCGCGAGCGCGAACGTCACCGCGCCGATCGCGAGCACGGCGATCAGCAGGCTCGCCGTGATCCCCGTCCTCATCCGTCGCATCGATCCGTCCTTGATAGCTAGGCGCAGGGGGTGGGCTGTCCGCCCACCCCCTGCGAGCTCGTCGGGTCCTCGATCAGGCGCTCTGGCCGGTGATCGAAACCGGGATCGCGAAGGTCTCGCCCTGGCAGGCGTTGTCCGAGGCGTTGCTCATGTGAGCGGCGCCGGTGAACGTGCATGCTGCGCGGTGCTGTTCGCCGCGACCGTGAAGGTCAGGCCGGTCTGGTTCGTGAACGTCACGCCGGTCGCCGCGTCGCACGTCGCGTTGTTGTCCGTCGTCACGATCGCGCTGTTGCCCGTGACGCCGGTCACGCGTGACCGGGTACGGGTTCGGGTTGTTGACCGTGATGTAGACGTCGCCATTGCCGCCCGGGTACAGGAGGCCGGTCGCTGACCGCCGCGACGTTGGTGGTGAGCGGCTGCGCGGTGCCGGCCTTCGCGTACCCCTTGCCGGTGCCGGTCGCCAGCCACGATGCGAGGGCGACGGTGCTCGCGAGCACCACGCCCAGGAAGAGCGACGTCACGATCGCTCGCTTCGAGAACTTCTTGATGGTCATCGTTTCCTCCTCGTCAAGAGACCTCATCCACGTTCCAGGTATCGGACCCGGGCGCTCGAGCCCATATACCCGGGTCGGGGTATCTGGAGTACGACAGCGGCGGTCGCCCACCTGGCCGACACGAATCCAGGTCCCCTGCAGGGGAGGGCTTCTGAGGCCGCCGGAAAGAAAGGGGATCGACCGGATCGGGTCGATGCCGTATGATCCTGCCTCCGGCGATCGGTCGGTCCTTGGGAGGGAAGCATGGCTACGCACAAGCGCGTTCGGCAGCGCGCGACCCATGAGGTTGCCCGTTCGAGCATCGTCGACATCCAGACACGGCTGCGGGACACGGTTCCCGTCCCGGTCGCATCGGAACCCGGTCTCCCGGACGTGGTAGCGGCCGAGACCGCCCCGGTCGACCTCGAGGCGATGGTCCGGGTCGCGGAGGCCGAGCTCGGGGAGCTCCTCGCCGGCACGGAGCCGTTGGAGGAGCTCGAGTCGATGCCGGCGGATCCGTCCTCGCACGAGGCTCGATTGGCGGCCATCGACGCGCGCCTGGCGGAGCTCGAGAGCGGGATCGAGGAGTACTTCACCAGGCTCGAGCCGGCCGCCCGCCGGCGGATCGTGAACTCGGATCCGGCCACGGACTCCTCCGTCGCCGATCTGCAGCGCGTGATCGACCAGCGGCTCGTGAAGCGCAGGTCTCGCATCCGCTCCCGGTAGCGCACCGCCGAAGCCCGTGGTACGTTCGGCCGGTGGTCCCGCTGCATCACGACGTCGAGCAGCTGGCCTTCTTGCTGGGGACCTGGCGCGGGGAGGGGGCCGGCCAGTACCCGACCATCGAACCCGTTCACCTACCGCGAGGAGATCGCGTTCGAGCACGTCGGTGACGCGTTCCTCCTGTATCGGGGATCCAGCTGGTCGCCCGACGGGTCGCCGTTGCACTTCGAGCGAGGCTTCCTCCGGTCCGGGCGATGCCGGGGCGACGTCGAGCTGTGCCTCGCGCATCCGCTCGGGTCTCACCGAGGTCGCCCACGGGCGGGTGGACGGCGGCGCCGATTCGGCTCCGCACCGCGCGAGGACGGCGCCGTCGTCCGGACGCGCACGGGCTCGGCGGTCACGGCCCTCGAGCGCCGCTACGTCGTCGAGGACGGGACGCTCGTGTACGACGTCGACATGGAGATGGAGGGCACGCCGCTCGTCCTGCACACCACGTCGCGCCTCCGGAGGGATGGGTGATCGGCCGGCAGGAACGCCACCGCTGGCTCCTGCTCGCCGCGATCGTCGGGTCTGTCGGTCGGAGGCGCGCTGTGGCTCGCCGGCGAACACGCCGCGGCGAACGGCGTCTGGGCGATCACCACCGTGATCGGCGGGGTGCCGCTGCTGATCGACGTCGTTCGGTCGTTCTGCACGGCGACAATTCGGCGTGGACGTGATCGCCGCTCTGGCGATCGTCGGCTCGCTCGCGCTCGAGCAATACCTCGCGGGCGCGGTGATCGCGCTCATGCTTTCCACCGGGAAGTCGCTGGAGGCCTACGCCGACCGGCGGGCCCATCGCGAGCTGTCGGGGCTTGCTGCGCACGTGCGCCGCGATCAAGCCCATCGCTACGACGACGGCGCGCTGGTCGACGTCCCGATCGAAGACGTGCGCCTGGGCGACCGGCTGTTCGTGAAGGCAGGCGAGGTGGTGCCGGTCGACGGCTTGCTCGAGACGCACGGGGTCCTCGACGAATCGGCGCTCACCGGCGAATCGAGACCGGTGGAACGACCCCACGGCGACCTCGTCCGTTCGGGCGCCGTGAACGCCGGCGCCGCGTTCGACCTGCACGCGACGGCGATCGCCGCCGACAGCACGTACGCGGGCATCGTCCGGCTGGTGCGGGAGGCGAGTCGCAGCGAAGGCGCCGTCCGTCCGGCTGGCAGACCGGTACGCGCTGATCTTCGTGCCCGTCACCCTGCTGCTCGCCGGAGCGGCGTGGGCGGTGAGCGGCGACGCGATCCGCGCGCTCTCCGTCCTGGTGGTGGCGACGCCGTGTCCGCTCCTGCTTGCCGTGCCGATCGCGATCGTCGCCGGGATCTCGCGCTCGGCGAAGCGCGGGATCATCGTGAAGGGGGGCGGTGTCCTCGAGACGCTCGCACGGGGCACGACCCTGATGTTCGACAAGACGGGGACCCTGACGTCGGGGGTCCCGGAGATCGCCGACGTCGAGAGCTTCGGCCCGCTGCCGCCCGACGAGCTCCTCCGTCTGGCGGCCTCGCTCGACCAGGTCTCCCCGCACGTGCTCGCCAGCGCGATCGTCCGGACGGCCCGCGAGCGCGACGTCGAGCTGGCGTTCCCCGAGGACGTCGACGAGGTCTACGGAGCCGGGATCGCGGGCTCGGTCGAGGGCCGGAAGGTGTCCCTGGGGAAGGCGTCGTTCGTCTCGCCGGGAGCGAGCCTCACGGGACGAGCGAGAGAGGTCCGTCGTCGCACCTTGCTGGAGGGGTCGTCCTGCGTGTTCGTCGCCGTCGACGGGGTGGTGGCGGGGGCGCTCGTGATCGACGACCCGATCCGTCCGGACACCCCGCGCGTGATCCGATCGTTGCGCCGCGCCGGGATCACGCGCGTGATCATGGTGACCGGGGACCACCCCGACGTGGCCGAGTCCGTCGGCGCGGCGCTCGGCGTCGACCGGCTCTTGTCGGAGCGGAGTCCGGAGGAGAAGGTCGCGGCCGTGCGGAGCGAACGCCAGGAGGGCGTCGTCGTCATGGTGGGCGACGGCCTGAACGACGCGCCCGCGCTCGCCGCCGCCGACGTCGGGGTCGCGATGGGGGCGCGCGGCGCCACCGCATCCTCCGAGGCCGCCGACGTGGTCCTCGTGGTCGACCGGCTCGACCGGCTCGTCGACGCGATGGCGATCGCGCGGCGTTCCCGTCGGATCGCGGGCCAGAGCGTGCTCCTCGGCATGGGGCTCGCGTTCGCGTTCATGGGCGCCGGCGCGCTCGGTCTGTTCGGCCCGATCGCCGGCGCCGTGATCCAGGAGCTGATCGACGTCGCGTCGATCCTCAACGCGCTCCGGGCCCTGCGGGCCGGCGGGGACGAGCAGCGTCCGTCACCGTCCACCGACGTCGCGGAACGGTTCCGCCGTCGAGCACCGGGCGTTCGCCAGCGAGCTGCAGCGCATCCGCGCCGTCGCGGATCGATTGGAGGAACTCCCGCCCGAGGTGGCCCGCGCGGAGCTGGGAGCCGTGCGAACGTTCCTCGTCGAGACCCTGCCTCGTCACGAAGAAGAGGAGGAGGCCGCCGTGTATCCCGTCCTGGCGACGGTGATGGGCGGCGAGGACCCGATGTCCAGCATGGCGCGCGCGCACGTCGAGATCTCGCACCTCGCGCGGATCTACGGACGGCTCCTGGATCAACTGCCGGCCGAGGGGCCGTCTGCCGACGATGCGACGGACCTGCGGCGGATCCTGTACGGGCTGTACGCGATCCTGCGGCTGCACTTCGCGCAGGAGGAGGAGGCCTACGCCTGGCTCTCCTCCGACGACGTCGCATCGGTCGCCTGATCGTCCTCGAAGCCGGTCAGGTCGAGCGGGCTCGGGCGGCCGGCGGGATCCGTGGCCAGGAGCACGCGGAACGATGCCCCGCCACCCACCCGGTCCTCGACCCACGCGCGGCCGTCATGCAGCTCGGCGAACCGGGCAACGAGCGCGAGACCGACGCCCGACCCGGAGGCGGCGCCGGAGCCTTGCCGGAACGATTCGAAGATGCGAGCACGCTCCTCGGGCGGCACGCCGGGGCCGTCGTCCTCGACCGCCAGCAGGACCGCGTCGTTCGAGCGCTCGACGCGGACCCAGATCCGCGAATCGCCCGGCGTGTGCTTCACGGTGTTGCCGAGCAGGTTCTCGACGATCCGTTCGATCATCGCCGCGTCGGCCTTCACGGTGATCGGGGCGACGTCGAGCGCCAGGCGCCGGTCCGTGACCAGGTCGGAGTTCGCGACGATCTCCCGCACCAGTGCGCCGATGTCCAGTGGTTCGAAGTGCGGCTCCGCGATGCCCCGGTTCATCCGCTCCAGGTCGAGGAAGTCCGAGACGATCCGGTCGAGCTTCCGAGCGTTCTGCGCGATGCGGCCCGACATGTCGCGCGTCTCCTCGATCGTGAGGTCGATGTCGTCGCGCTCCATCGTCACGGCCAGGCCGAGGATCGCGGCCAGCGGGGTCCGCAGGTCGTGCGAGACGGCCTGGAGGAACGTCGTCTTCATCTCGTCCTCGGCGCGGAGACGTTCGGCTTCGAGCCGCTCGCGTTCGAGGTCGCGCTCCAGCTCCTGGGTGCGGCGTTGCTCCGTCACGTCGATCAGCACGCCCTGCCAGTACACGGGCCGACCGTCGTCGTCCAGGACGAGCCGGGCCTGATCGTGCACCCACACCTCGCGGCCGTCCTTCGCGATCAAGCGATACGTGGTGGGCTGGGGCTCGCCGCGCCGCCCCCCGAGCATCTGCGCCCGGTCGTCGGGATGGACGATCTTCGACCACAGACCCGCGTCGGCGTACCAGTCTTCCGGGGTGTAGCCGAGGAGCAGCTCCGTCTGCGGGCTCACGTAGACCGCCGGACCGTCCTCGACGGGGTCGATGTACGCGATCGCCGGCAGCTGCTCGACGAGCGCGCGGTATCGGGCCTCGGCCTCGGACCGCTGGGACTCGGCCTCCTTGCGCGCGGTGATGTCCATCATCACGCCCTGCCAGTAGGCGGGCTCGCCGTCGTCGTCGCGCACCAGCACCGCCTGGTCGCGGAACCAGACGGTCCGGCCGTCGCGGGCGTGCATCCGGTACTCGATCTGGAACGGATCGCCCTCCGCCTCGGACCGCTCGTTCTCCGCGATCACCGCGGCGCGGTCGTCGTCGTGGATCGAGGAGATCCACACGCTCGGGTCACCGATCCACTCCTCGGGGGTGATGCCGAGCAGCTCCTCGACGCGGGCGTTGATGTAGACGACCTGCATGCCCTCGCCGGTGACGTCCTCCTTGTAGACGATCGCGGGGATCTGCTCGAGGAGGGTCCGGTAGCGGTCCTCCGACTCCTGCGCGCGTTCCTCGCTCTCGCGCTCGCCGGTGATGTCGTACATGATCCCCTGCCAGTACTGGGGTTCGCCGTGGTCGTCGCGGACCAGCGTCGCCTCGTCGCGGAACCAGCGGATCTCGCCGGACCGCGTGTACATCCGGTATTCGGCGCCGAACGGCTCGCCCGTCTGCTCGACCCGCGCGTACTCGGCCCGGATCCGTGCCCGGTCGTCGGGATGGAACTGCCGCGCCCAGGCGACGGGATCGGACATCCAGTCGCCCGCGGCGAAGCCGAGGATCGGCTCGACCTGAGGACTCACGTACAGCATGTGCCCGGTGCCGTCGGCCTCGCGGGCGACGGACTCCAGGTAGACGATCGCCGGGAGGTGTTCGACGACGCGCTGGAACCGTCCCTCGGCATCCTGCCGTTCCGCCTCGACCGTCTTCTGCTTCGTGATGTCCACCATCAAGCCGCGGACGAAGGTCGGGATCCCGTGGACATCCTTCACGGCGTGGCCGATGTCCCGGAGCCAGACCCAGTCCCCGTCCTTCGCACGGAACCGGTACTCCTCGTCGAGCGAACCGCCGACCGAGGCGACGTGGACGAACCGGCCGACGAGCCGTTCCCGGTCCTCGGGATGCAGGTGGTCGGCCCAGAAGCTCGGCTCGTCGAGCCATTCGGCGATCTCGTAGCCGAGGATGTCGCGCACGCCCTCGGACACGAACGTGAAGGTCATCGAGTTGGCGTCGGCTTCCCAGACGATGCCGTCCAGGTCCGCGATGAGGCTCCGCACGCGGCGGAGCTCGGTGCCTGGGGGGGTCATCGGCGGATGCGGCATGGTCTCCGCCCCAAGTCTGGCAGGGAGGTTCGCGAGACGGCAGGTCCGAACGGCGCAGCCCGCCATCCGCCGTTATCCGGCGAGCGCTCCCCCATCTGCCCGAGGATCGGAGCCGACCTCGAAGCCGCCGGGGCCGACGCGGATCAGGTGCGCGTGCCCGAGCGCCTCGGTGCGCGCCTCGACCGGCTCCGTCGCGAAACCGGCAGCCGCGATCGCGTCGCGGGCGACCGAGGGGACGCCCGTCTCGACCAACGCCCGAGGTCCGGCGTCGTCCGGCTCGGGGCGTTCCACGCGCCAGCGCGGCGCCGCGACCGCCTCCGCGGCGGAGCGGCCCCGCACGACCGCGTGCGCGATCGTCTGTGCATTGATCTGTGGCTGCCCGTAGCCGCCCATCGTTCCGGCCACCAGCGCGAGGCCGTGTTCGTCGTGGAGCAGCGCCGGCATCAGGGTGTGGGCCGGCAGCTTGCCCGGCGCGAACGCGTTCGGATGCCCGGGCTCCAGCGTGAAACACGCGCCGCGGTTCTGGGCCACGATCCCCGTCGCGGGCTCGTCGATGCCCGACCCGAAGTCCCAGAACACGCTCTGGATCAACGACACCGCCCACCCCGTCGCGTCGGCGGCCACCAGCGCGACGGTGTCGCCGCGCGGCGTCGGCCGGGAGGTGACCGGGGGAGCGGCGCCCCGGATCTCGTCGGCGATCCCCGCGAGGTGCCCGTCGTCGAGCAGGATCGACGGGTGGACCACCATCGCGTCGGGATCGGCGAGATGTCGGTCGCGGTCGCGGGCCGCCGCGGCGACCACGCGAGCGAACATGCCCGCGTCGGGGCCGTGCGGGTCGGCGTCCAGGCCGAGCCGCTCCACCAACGCCAGGATCTCGAGCAGCGTGAACCCCTGCGAATTGGGCGGGACGACCGAGACGTGCAGCTCGCGGAACGGTGCGCGCAGCGGCGCCAGCACGGCCGGCCGGTGCGCCGAGAGATCCTCGATCGTGATCGGGCAGCCTCGCTCGCGGAGCCCGGCGACGTAGGCACGGCCGACCTCGCCGGCGTAGAGCGACGTCCGGACCACCGTGGGCCAATGCCTCCAGCGTGGCGCCGAGCGCGGACTGGACGACGCGAGCGCCGACCGGTGCGGGGGTCCCGTGCGGATAGAAGATCGGCGCGAGGCCCGGGTCGCTCGCGTGCGGCGCGTCGGGGTCGGCCAGGATGTCGGCGAGCGAGCGGCTCACCTCGATGCCGTCGAACGCGAGCGAGGTCGCGGTCGGGAACGCGTCGGCCCAGGGGAGCAGGGCGCCGTTCGTGTGGAGCTCGTGCCAGCCGGCGACCGCGCCGGGTACCGTGATCGGCACGGGGCCGCGGACCGGCATCGCCGCCTCGCGGCCCGCACCGTGGCGGGGTCCGCGTCGCGCGGCGAGCGGCCGCTCGAGTTCAGGGCGAGCACCTCGCCGTCGGGCCGCTGGATCAACGCGAACAGGTCGCCGCCGACGCCGCACATGTGCGGGTACGCGACGGCGAGCGTGACGGCGGCGTGCAGCGCCGCGTCGAGCGCGTTCCCGCCGCGCTCGAACGCCGCGGCGCCGGCGACGGTCGCCGCCGTGTGCGGCGTCGAGATCGCCCAGGAGGATCCCTTCGCGCCGAGCTCCACGGGCTCAGTCTCGCAGGCCGTGCCCGAGCGCCTCAGCCTCGGAGCGTCAGGCCGCGGTAGCCGTCGGTGAACCCGGCGGAGCGCAGGGCGTCGGCGGCGGGATGTTCCGTCGCCGGGACGCCGTCGATCTGCCGCAGCTCGAGCCGCCGGACCCGGCCGTCCTTCGCGATCGCGGCGACCGCGTCCGCCCAGCTCGCCGGATCGATCCCCGGGAACGTCACGAGGGTCTTCGCGCCCCGCTCGAGGAACACCGCCGGCCGCCCGTCGTGGAGCACCACGTAGGCGCCGGCCGAACGGCTCGGCCGGCCGGCGGCTTCGGGCCACGGGAGCGCCGCGCCGTAGGGCTGCGCGGGATCGGCGGCGGCCAGCGTCGCGAGGACGGCGTCGCCCGCCGGGTCGCGCACCGAGCGCAGCCGGTCGACCGCGCCCGGCAACGCGAACTGCGCGCCGCCCAGCCCCGCCACGAAGTACCCGCGCCGCACCGCGCCGGTCTCCTCCATGGCCTTGAGGACCGGATAGACCCCCGCGAACCCGCCGGGGACCTCCTCGGCCAGGGCCGATTCGCGGGTCACGACGCCGTGGCGGTCGAGCAGTTGCGTCGCCCGCGCGACCGCGCGTTCGGTGGGGGAGGGCTCGGGGCGAAGCAGCGACGAGACGAGCGACCACCTGCCGGCCCCGGAGGGCGGCCCCGAGCGCCGCAGCGCGCCGGGGCGCGGCCGGGCGCCTGCGCGCGGCCGGCGCGACCCCGTCCCGGCCACGTGCGCGCGCAGCGGCGCCAGCGTGTCGTTCGTGATCTCGCCCGCCCAGACCAGATCCCAGAGCGCCCGGAGGAGCGACGCCTCGTCCGCGGTGCCGGCCGCCGCGACGAGCTCCGGCCAGAAGCTGGCGCCCCGATCGGCGAGCTGCGCGCGGATCGCGTCGTGCAGCGCGCCCGCGGGCCGCGCCTCGTCGGGCACGCTCGGCACGAGCAGCGCGGCGCGTTCCCGGAAGAGCAGGCGTACGCGCCCGTCGTTCGTGCCGATCGCCCCGGCGCCCACCCAGACCAGCTCGCCGCTCGCGCAGAGCGCGTCGAGGTCGGCCGGACGGAAGCCGCGGACGCGCGCGGGCAGGACATCGCTGTCCAGGATCGAGGCCGGCACCGCCGCTCCCTGGAGGCGACCGATCGACGCGGGCAGGGCGTCGGCGCCGCCGCGGGGGCGATCCGCCTCCTGCCAAGCCGGGAGGAACCTGCCGAGCGCGGCCGCGTCGACCGGCTCGACCTCCCGGCGGAGCGCGGCGAGGGACCGCGCCCGGATCCGGCGGAGCACGTCGACGTCGCACCACTCGCGCTCGGCGCCGCCCGGCCGGAACGCGCCGTGGACGATGCGGCCCTCCGCTCTCGAGCGTCTCGAGCGCGACCCGGACCGCGTCGGCGCCGGTCCCGTACCGGGCGGCGACCTCGGCCGCCACGAACGGACCGTGCGTCCGGGCGTACCGGGCGGCGAGGTCGGCCATCGGGCGCTCGGCCGGCGCGGTGAACACCGCGGGCAGTCCCTGCGGCAGGGAGACGCCGAGCGCGTCCCGGAGCCGTGCCGCGTCCTCCACGGCCGCGGCGCGTTCCTCGCCCGCCACGCGGACGCGGATCGCCCGCCCGTCGTGCAGCAGCGTCTCGAGCCACGCCGCGGCGTCGCCGTCGCTCCGCGCGGCGACCTCGTCCTCGCGCATCGGGCCCAGTTCGCGGAGGAGGTCGTGCACGCCGTCCGGGCCTCGCGCCCCCCGTCCCGGCGCGAGCCGCTGCAGCCCGAGTTCGACGTCGTCGAGCGCGCGCGGGTCCAGCAACTCGCGCAGCTCCTCCGTGCCGAGGAGCTCGCGGAGCAGGTCCCGGTCGAGCGAGAGCGCCGCCGCGCGACGTTCCGCGAGCGGCGCGTCGCCCTCGTACATGTACACGGCGATCCATCGGAACAGCAGCGACTGCGCGAACGGCGAGGCCCGGTCGGTATCCACCGCGACCAACCGGGTCCGGCGCGCGCGGAGATCGGCCATCACCTCGCGCAGGGCGGGCACGTCGAAGACGTCGCGGAGGCATTCGCGCGTGGCTTCGAGCAACATCGGGAAGTCCGGATGGCGGGCCGCCTCGACCAGCAGGTCGGCGCTCCGCTGCCGCTGCTGCCACAGCGGCGTCCGCTCGCCCGGGCGGCGTCGCGGCAGCAGCAGCGCGCGGGCCGCCACCTCGCGGAACACGGTCGCGAACATCGCGGTGCCCGGGAGGGCGGCGACGACCGTCTCCTCGATCTCCTCCGGGCCGAACACGAGATCGTCGACCGGGATCCGTTCGACCGCCTCGGGCAGCCGCAGCACGATGCCGTCGTCGGACCACAGCACCTGCGCCCCCGGGCCGAGGCGCTCCTGGACCCGTGCCTCGATCGCCAACGACCACGGCGCGTGCACGCGTGAGCCGAACGGCGACAGGATGCACACGCGCCAGTCGCCGAGCTCGTCGCGGAACCGCTCGACGACGATCGTGCGATCGTCGGGCACGGCGCCGCCGGTCGCCTCCGACTGTTCGTCGATGTAGTTGACCAGATTCGCGGCGGCCCACGCGTCGAGGCCGATCCCGTCGCGCAGGCGGGTCATCGCGTCCTCGCGCCCCGCCGATCGGAGCTCGCGCGTGAACCGTCCGATCGCGCGGCCGAGCTCGATCGGCCGGCCCGGGCCCGGCGCCTTCCAGAACGGCAGCTTTCCCTGTTCGCCCGGGGCCGGGTTGACGACGACGCGGTCGCGCGTGATGTCCTCGATCCGCCACGCGCTCGCGCCGAGCAGGATCACTTCGCCGCGGCGGGACTCGTAGACGCATTCCTCGTCGAGCTCGCCGACCCGGGTCCCGTCGGGCATGAACACCCCGAACAGGCCCCGGTCGGGGATCGTGCCGCCGGACGTGATCGCGATGCGTCCGGCTCCCTCGCGCGCGCGCACGGTGTCCGCCGCGCGGTCCCACACGACGCGAGGCCGCAGTCCGGCGAACGCGTCGCTGGGGTAGCGCCCTGCCAGGAGGTCGAGCACCGCCGTGAACACATCGCGCGAGAGGTCGGCGAAGTTCGCGCACGCGCGCACGGCGCGTAGAGGTCCTCGACGCGCCACTCCTCGACGGCGGTCATCGCCACCAGCTGCTGCGCCAGGACGTCCAGCGGGTTGCGCGGGTACCGGGTGGCCTCGATGTCGGCGGCCAGCATCCGCTCGGCGACGACGGCGGTCTGGAGCAGGTCGCCGCGGTACTTCGGGATGAGCTTGCCGACCGAGGGCGCGCCCACCTGGTGCCCGGCCCGCCCGATCCGCTGCAGCCCGCTCGCGACCGAGTCCGGCGACTCGACCTGCACGACGAGGTCGACGGCGCCCATGTCGATGCCGAGCTCGAGCGAGGACGTGGCGACGATCGCCCGGAGCCGGCCCTCCTTCAGTCCGTCCTCGATCAGGATCCGTTGATCGCGCGCGATCGAGCCGTGGTGCGCGCGGACGAGGTCCTCCTCCGCGAGGTCGTTCAGCCGCGAGGACAGGCGTTCGGCGCTGCGCCGGTTGTTGACGAACACGATCGTGGAGCGATGGGTGCGGATCAGCTCGAGGAGCACGGGATGGATCGACGGCCAGATCGAGAGCCGGTCGGCGCCGCGGGTCCGGGGATCGTCCTGCGGATCCGCCGCCGCCCCGAGCTCGGACATGTCCTCGACCGGCACGATGACCTCGAGGTCGAGCGGCTTGCGGACGCCGGCGTCGACGACGTCGACCGGCCGAGGTGTGCCGTCGGCCTCGAAGCCGCCGAGGAACCGGGCGATCTCCTCGAGCGGCCGCTGCGTCGCCGACAGCCCGATCCGCTGGAACGGCTGGTCCGTGAGGGCGGCGAGGCGCTCGAGCGAGAGCATCAGGTGCGCGCCTCGCTTCGTCGCGGCCATCGCGTGGATCTCGTCGACGATCACGGTCCGGACACCGCGCAGCGTCTCCCGCGCCGAGGACGTGAGCATCAGGTAGAGCGATTCGGGGGTGGTGATCAGGATGTCCGGCGGCTCGCGCAGCAGTCGGCGCCGTTCGCGGGCATCGGTGTCGCCGGTGCGGACGCCGACGGTGGGCAGATGCGCCACCGCCGGCCCGCCGCGCTCGGCGGCGCGGGCGATGCCGGTGAGCGGCGCGCGGAGGTTCTTCTCGACGTCGACCGCCAGCGCGCGCAGCGGCGAGATGTACAGCACGCGCGTCCGCCGCTCGCGCGGGGGCGGCGGTTCGTGCGAGAGCCGGTCGATCGCCCACAGGAACGCCGCGAGCGTCTTCCCGGATCCGGTCGGGGCGAGCACGAGCGTATGGCGGCCGCTCGCGATCGAACCCCACCCCTTCGACTGGGCGTCGGTGGGCGCCTCGAAGGAGGCCTCGAACCAGGCCCGGGCGGCGGGGGAGAAGACCGAGAGCGACACGTCGAGCACACGCTACCCGGTGCCGCCGACGCGGGTGGGTCCCGGAGGCCGCGAGGACCACCGGTAGGATGCGGCGCATGCTCCGGCGCGCCTTCCCCGCCGTCTGCGTCCTCGTGCTGGTGCTGTGGCCGGCGGCGGCGCGAGCCCAGGCTCGGATCGTGGAGACGCCGCAGGATCAAGTGGTGCTTCGCGGCGACGTCGTGGTCCCGAAGGGGCAGGTCGTCGGCGAGGTGGTGGTGTTCCGTGGTTCCGTGAACGTGGCCGGCGTCGTGCGCGGCGACGTCGTCGTGCTCGATGGGCCGGTCACGATCGGCGGTCAGGTCAGCGGCGACGTGATCGCCGCGCACGGCACGATCCGGCTGCTCGCGAGCGCGCAGGTGCGTGGCAGCGTCCGCGGCGGGTCGGACGTCGTCGTCGCCGACGGCGCCCAGGTGCAGGGGGGATCGACCGCGGCGTCCGGTTCACGCTGTCGGGGCCGCTCGAGGCCCTCGGCGCCCTGCTCGCCGCCGCGGCCGTCTCCGTGTCCGCCCTCGTGATGGGGCTGCTCCTGTTGCTCCTGTCGCCGCGCGGCGTCGAGCGCGTGGCCGGCGCCGGCCGCGAGCGGCCGTTCGCATCGAGCGGGTGGGGGCTCGCCGCCGCGGCGGTCGTGCCGGCCTTCGCCGTGGCGGCCTCGGCGACGATCCTCGGGCTCCCGGTGGGGCTCGCCGTGTTGCTCGCGACGGGGGCGCTGTGGCTCGTCGGCCTCGCCGCCGCGATGTGGGTGATCGGCCGCGCGCTCGTGCGGCCGCCGCGACGCCCGGTGGCGGCGCTCGCAGCCGGGTGGGGGATCGGCACGGCGGTGGGCCTCGTGCCGGTGCTCAACGTGGTGTGGTGGACGCTCGGCGGCGTGTTCGGCGTCGGCGCGATCATCGTGGCGGTCTGGGGGGCCCGCCGGGCCGCGCCCGAGCGGCCGAGCGGGTTCGAGGGGACCGTCGGTCCGGGACGCCACCGGTCGGGGCGTGTGCCGCCGGTCCCGGAGGTGCCGGCGTCGGCGACGGCCGTGGGCGCGCCCTCGGCCGCGCCGCCCGAGACGCCGCTCGCCGAGGACTGACCCCCGGAGCAGGGGTACGCTCGCGCGATGCCACGGAGGTTCCTGCTGCTCGGATCCGGTGAGTTCGAGGCGTGGTCGACGGACGTCGAGCGTCGCGCCCTCGAGCTCGCGACCGGCGACGGGTCGGTCGTGATCCTGCCGACGGCGAGCGCCAAGGACGGGGACGCCGTGTTCGACCGGTGGGCGACGATGGGGCTGGAGCACTACCGGGCGTCCGGCGTGCCGGCGGAGGTCCTGCGGGTGAAGACGCCGCAGGACGCCGAACGGGAGGACCTGGCGGCCCGAGCCGAGCGTGCGTCGGTCGTCTACTTCTCCGGCGGGAAGCCGCAGCTCCTCGCCGACGTGCTGCGCGACTCGGCGCTGCTGGACGCGATCCTCCGCGCGATGGACCGCGGCGCGGTCTGGGCCGGCTGCTCGGCGGGCGCGATGGTCGCGAGCCGGTCGCGCGACGGGCAGCGCGGCACCTCGTGGCTGTTCGGCCTCGGGCTCGTGCCGAACGTCTCCTTCGGCGTCCACTGGGATCGCATGCGCAAGATCCCCGGCGCGGGGTGGTGGATGACCTCGCGGGTCCCCGAGGGCTCGTGGTTCGTGGGGATCGACGAGCGCACGGCGATCCTCGGTGACGGCGAACGCTGGGAGGTCGACGGCGCCGGCGCGGTCGAGGTCCGCGGCCCCGACGCGAGCGCGTCCTACCGGGCGGGCGAGCGCTTCGTGACGTCCACGTCGTAGCGAGCCCGGTGATAGCGTCCGCGGCCATGGCGGCCACCAACGGCGCGGATCTCGTCCTGGTCGGCGAGGTCGCCACGGTCGATGCGGCGCGGAGCTGGGCGGGCGCCGTCGCGGTGCGCGGCGATCGGATCGTGGCGGTCGGCACGGAGCGCGAGGTCCTCGAACGCGTGGGCGGCGCCCCCCCGGTGCTCTCGGGCGCGTGCATCGTGCCGGGGTTCCAGGACGCGCACATCCACGCGGCGTTCGCCGGCCGGAACCTCCGCAACGTGAACCTCGACGATCTGGATTCCAGGGACGCGTACCTCGAGCGCATCGGGACGTTCGCGCGCGAGCACCCGGACCTGCCCTGGATCGTCGGCGGCGGGTGGTACAACGCCGTCTTCGCCGCCGGCGGGTGGCCGCGTCGCGAGGACCTCGACGCCGTCGTGCCGGACCGTCCCGTGTTCCTGATGAACACGGACACGCACGCCGCGTGGGTGAACACCGAAGCGCTGGTCCGCGGCGGCATCGCCGCCTCGTCGCCCGACCCGTGGGACGGGTACATCGTCCGCGACCCGGATGGGTCCCCGAGCGGGTGCCTGCAGGAGGGGGCGGCCTATTCGTTCTGGGCCGGCGTCGTGCCGCGCGACCCGCTGCCGGACCGGATGGCGTCGATCAAGGTCGCCCAGCGCGAGCTCCACGCACTGGGGGTCACCGGATGGCAGGACGCGTGGGTCGAGCCCGACCTGCTCCGCGCCTACCGAGCGGTGGATGACGAGGGCGGTCTCACGGCGAGGGTCGTGACGGCCCTGTGGTGGGATCGGCATCGGGGGCCGGAGCAGATCGAGGACCTGCTCGAGGAACGCTCGTGGGGCAGCGGCGGCAACGTCCACGCGACCACGGTCAAGATCATGCTCGATGGCTGCCCCGAGAGCTGCACCGCGTCGTTGCTCGATCCGTACGAAGGAGACTTCGGCCGGGATCACGGCCGCGGCATCCGGTTCGTCGACGCGGAGGAGCTCCGCGACGCGGTGACGCGACTCGACGCGCTGGGCTTCCAGGTGCACCAGCACGCGCTCGGCGACCGGGCGGTCCGGGACGCCCTCGACGCCGTCGAGGCCGCGCGCCGCGCGAACGGCATGAACGACCTCCGGCACCACATCGCGCACCTCCAGCTGCCCGATCCTGCCGACGTCCCGCGTCTGCGGCAGCTCGGCGTGATCGCGAACATCCAGCCGTTCTGGGCGCAGCCCGATCCGATGACCGAGACGATGACGAAGCCGCGCGTGGGCGCGCGCGCCGCGCGCCTGTATCCGATCGGGGACCTGGTCCGCAGCGGCGCCGTCCTGTGTCTCGGCAGCGACTGGCCGGTCAGCACGCCGAACCCGTTCCTGGAGATGGAGGTCGCGGTGACCCGGCGGGTCGTCGGCGACCCGGACGGCGAGCCGCTCGACGCGTCGCAGCGGATCGACCTGCAGACCGCCCTCGCCGCGTTCACGCGGGGCTCGGCCTACGTGAACCACGACGACGAGGCGGGCTCGATCGAGGAGGGGAAGCGCGCGGACCTCGTCGTCCTCGACCGGAACCCGTTCGACGGTCCGCTGCACGAGATCGGAACCACGGCCGTCAGCGCGACCGTGGCTGCGGGGCGCGTCGTGTACGAGCGCGCCTGAGCGCCCGCCTACGGGCGATGCAGCGTGATCTTCGTGCCGTTGCTGTCGCCGTCGGGATCGGTGTTGTCGGCGGCCCGGTAGCTCCCCGCCGAGGAGGTGACGCTCGTCACCGTGAACACGATCGAGGCCTTCGTCTTCGCGAGGTTCCTCTTGATGGTGCAGAGACCGCTCGCGTTCGTGGTGCAGCTGGCGGTCGTCCCGTTCGGCCACTTGCCCCGCACGACGGCCCCCTGCACCGCGTGACCCGCCTGGTCCACCACGCGGATCCGGACCTGCGCCCTCCAGCCGGTCGAGATCGTGACGGAGAGGTCGTCCAGGTCGCCCACGTGCACGGTCGGAGCCGGCGGCGGCGAAGACGAGGAGGACGGCGAGGTCGTCGGGGACGGTGAGACCGACGGCGACGTCGAAGACGACGGCGAGGCGACGTGGAGACCGACGGCGACGTCGAGACGGACGGCGACGCGGAGACCGATGGCGACGTCGACGGCGACGGCGAGACGGTCGGCGAGGCGGATGCAGACGGCGACGCCGATGGTGTCGGCGAGGGCGAGGAGGCGGCGCCTCCGACCGGGCCCGTGAACAGGTCGATCGAGAACGAGCCGCCCATGCCGTGTTAGATCGCCGCCGAACGGCGTTATCCGGATCGTGTACGTGCCGGCGACTGCGTCGGCATCCACGACAAGGTCTCCTGCCGGCCGGAGACGCAGTTGTCCCCGGACGGGCACGTGCTCTGGCGTCACGATCTGGTTCCACCCGGGCCGAGCAGGTCGGCATCGAGGTCCGGGGTCGATTCCCCACAGCGAGGCAGCCGAGCGGGCCGAGGTCGAGGCTGGCAGTGCACGGAGCCCGTCGCGCGTGATCGTGGCGGCGATCGGCGTCCCCAGGTCGGCCGCGACAGCGTGAACGGGTCATGTAGACGTCATTGCTCCCGACCGAGCCGGTGATCCTCGTGGTCGTCGGGTGCGGGAGCGGTGCCGCTCCGAGCTGCCGGCCGCCTGCGCAACGGCCGCGTACCCGTCGAGCAGACCGGCGCCCCACTCGTTGTCCTTGCCCGGTGCGCCGACGTCGTGCGCGGTGCCCTCGATGTCGGCCTGCACCTGCGCGGGCGACCACGTCGGTTGCTTGCTCATGATGAGCAGGGCGGTGCCGGCGACGAACGGCGTCGCCATCGATGTGCCGCTCTCCGCGACGTAGCCGTTCGTCGAGCTGAAAGCCTGCGCCGCCGTGATGTTCACGCCCGGCGCCGTGACGTCGGGCTTGATCCGGCCGTCGGCCGTCGGGCCGCGGCTCGAGAACGGCGCGAGGTACGGGCCCGCCCTGCGATCCCGACCAGTCGGTCGCCGCGCCGACCGCGATCGCGTCGTCGGCCGAGCCGGGCGACGTGATCGAGCCCGGGACGTCGCCGCTGTTGCCGGCCGCGGCGACCACGACCTTGTGCTGGTTCTGGACCGCCGCGTCGACCGCGAGCGAGATCGCGTCCTGCCCGTCGGAGGGAACGTCCGAACCGAGGCTCATCGAGATCACGTCCACGCTCGACCGGGCCGCGCACCACTGGATCCCGAGGACGGCGAGCGAGTCGTCACCGGAGCCGCTCGCGTCGAGCACCTTCGCGACCGACAGAGCCGGCGCCGGGCGCGACGCCGTTGTACGAGGCGGCGCTCGATCCGCCGGTGCCGTCGCCCACGGCGATCGAGGCCACGTGCGTCCCGTGCCCGTTGTCGTCGTAGGCGGGCACGTTGTGGTTCGGGGTGTAGTCGATGAACGGGATCGTGCCCTTCGAGTCCAGCTGCTCGTGGTTCGGGTCGACGCCGGTGTCGATGATGCACACCTCGGTGCCGGCCCCGGTCGTGGTGAACGCGCTCCGCGCGGCCGCCGTGCCGAAGTCGTTGTCCGCCGGATCGTCGAGCGCGTGCACCGTGAAGTCCTGCTCGACGCGGAGCAGGCCCGGCCTTCCGTGCGAGCGCGTGGACCTGGCGGGCGGTCAGGGAAGCCTGGAAGCCGGGGATCAGCCCGAACGTCCGGTGGACGTGCGCGGCCACGCCGGCCATCGACGTCGTGGCGTTCCGCAGGGAGCGCGGCTCCGGAACGTCACGACGACGTCGAACCGCTTCCCGGGCTTCGCGGCCGTCATCCGGTGCGCCAGGATGTCCGTGATCCGGTCGCCGTTGCGGTCGACCACCGAGCGTCGGTGGCCGATCGGAGCCGGCCGCTGCGCGGCTCGGGCCCTCGGGCGTGCGGACGTGAGCGCGCCGGCGTTCGCCGACAGGACCGCGACCGACGCCACCAGCGCGACGATGGACGCGGCGGCGACGAGACGATGCCTGGAACCTGGACGCATGACCACCCCTCTGCCCGCAGGGGGAGCATCGGCGTTCGGGGCGGCGCCGGACCATCGGCCGATGGTCGCGAGCCTGGGTCCCCCGTTCGGTGGCTGGGGTCAGGCCATCCAGGCGTCGATGCGCTGCTCGACCTCGCGGAGGCGGATCACGAGCTGCTTCATCATCGCCATCGCGACGGCCGGGTGCTCGAGCACGAAGCGCTCGAACGCCTCGGCGGGGATCCGCACCGCTTCCACGTCGCCGTCGGCTACGATCGTGGCCATCCTGGGCCCGGGCGCGAGGAGCGCCATCTCGCCGAAGAAGTCGCCGGCGTGGAGGATGTGGAACCGCCCTCCGACCTCGACCTTGGCGGCGCCCGCGGTGATGACGTACATCGCATCGCCGTGGTCACCGGACCGGAAGATCGCGGCCTCCGACGGGAACGAGACCGGGCTCCCGGCCGCGAGGATCTCCTCGCCCTCCTCCCGGGTCAGTCCCGTGAACAGGCCCTGGGCGTGGAAGGGTGCGTCTTCGTCCGTCATCGGGTCTCCTCCCCAGCGGCTCCGGTCCGAGCGGCGTGCAGTCTACGCCGCTGCGTCGGGCGTATCCTTGCTGGCCGTGAGGCCGTTCGACGGCGCCTCCGGACCGGGGGACCGGCCGAGGTGCGTCCTGTGCGGCCGCCCCACCTACGACCCCGACAAGCGATCGGCGCCGTGGGCTCGGGCGGCGATGGGCGGGCGACAGGTTCTCGTCTGCCCGGACTGCCAGCTGCGGCCGGGCTGGGCCGACGGCCTCGACCGGTGCGCGCGCTGCGGCGCGACGCGCTTGTCGGTCCAGCTCGGCGAGGTCGTGTGTCGTGCGTGCGGTCACGCGGTGGAAGCGGGCGCTTAGCTCAGCCTGGTCAGAGCGTCTCCCTTACAAGGAGAAGGCCGGGGGTTCGAATCCCTCAGCGCCCACCGGCCGGAACCGCCACAGGCTCGCGTGCCGCCCGAGCGGGCGGCTCGGGCCGTGGTGGCCGGAAGCCGTACGTGAGCGCGCGGACCAACACCAGGAACAGGACGAGGATCCCGCTGCCTCCGTAGAGCAGCAGCATCCCCGGCCGCTGGGTGTCCGTCCCCGCGAAGACACCGTGCAAAAGCGCCAACATGAACGCCGGCACGGCGAGCAGATGGATCGCGCGCCACACCCGCTTGGACAGATGCTTCTTGAGCCAGCTCGACGTCATGATCAAGACCATCGCGTACATCGCCACGATCCCGAGGGCCACAGATACCGGTCGGTACGTGGCTCGCAGCGGAACCAGGACGTCGAGCGGGTCGAACGGCATGAAGTCGTGCAGGACGAGTAGCACGATGTGGATCGCGAGCAGCGTCAGACCGGTGGCTCCCATGACGGCGTGGAAGTGGTTCCCGGCTGGCTTGGACACCCGTCGCGTGACCACGCCGGTGGACGAAATGAGACCCCACACGACCGCCAAGAAGAGAGCCACGTACGCGCCGATACCGGCCGCGCGGATCAAGATCCAGAGCGTCACGCCGCCTCCAGGACGGGCGTCGACGCGATGACCTCATCCTGGTCCGTCACGAGGACGCTCGGATGGAGGCGGGCCGCCGAGCGCCCCTGCAGCAACGCCGCGGTCGCCAGGATCTCCGCATCGGCACACCGCTCGGCCCACACCGTGGCCTGGATCAAACCCGACGCGGCGGGCTCGCCGGAACGTGGGTCGATGACCTGATGCTCCCCATCCCCCCACGCACGCGTGAGGGTGGATGACGTTGCGAGTGCTCCGTGCGACAGACGGAGACGGAGCAGACGGTTCTCGGGGTCGCGGGGGTCCTCCACACCCACGTCGAGCCCGGGCGCATCGCCGGCGAGCCGAAGATCGCCGCCCGCATTCACGAGGATCCACGGCAGACCGGCGGCCACGGCCTGCTCGGCCGCGACGTCCGCCGTCCATCCCTTCACGAACCCCCCGAGGTCGAGGTGGACACCCTCGGGCATCCACAGCGTGGTGGCCTCGAGGACGATCTCTCGCCAACGCCCGCACGGTTCAGCGGGATGCAGCCTGCCTCGAGCACCCGAGAGCACCTCGTCGAACTCCCGGTCGTAGCCGGCGGCGACGAGCGCGTCGTAGACCGTCGGGTCGAACCACGGGTCGCTCGACGATGCGCCCACCAGCGCGAGGTGCACCACCTCCGCGAACGTCTGGCTGACGCCGGTCGGCCGACCACTCGACCGATTCATCCTGCTCAGCTCGCTGTCCGCGCGGAACCGAGAGAACCGGCGCTCCTCTTCATCGAAACGCTCCACGACCATCCGGATGGCTCCCTCGAGATGCGGGTGCGAAGGTCCGTGCACCTCGATCGATGTCCCCATCGCGCGGAACCGGTGCACCATCACGGCGCGGATCCTCCGGTGGTGGTGGGAGGAGGCGCCGGTGCAGGAGGCGGCGGCGCCTGCTTGCTTCCTCCCGAGGACCCCGTCCCACTCGAGGACCCGCCCGACGACGATGAGCTTCCGCTCCCTCCCGTGCCCGGACGATAGACGGAGACACCCGACCCGCCGCTGGAAGCCGGTGGGTCGACGATCACGATCCGGGTCGTCACGTACCGCTTGATCACCGTGCGCGGAGGACTCCGCCGATGCCGTGGGGGCGGAGCGGCGCTCTCGGCCGGTTTCGGGGCCCTGGCCAACACGACGCCGCTCAAGAAGAAGGTTGCGCCGCCGACGAGCCACGCGATCGCGCGCACGCCGTTCTTCGACCAACGGGCGCGGCGAGGCCGCGTGTCAGTCATCGCCGCCCCAACTCGGGCCACCCGATGGGCTCGGCGAACCGCTCGGTGACCCATCGTCCTCGCCCTCGCCGCCGGATCCCGGCATCGGACCGGGGGGCGGGTTCGTCCCGCCGGGGCCGTGGTGTGAACCACCGCTCGGGTCGTGCTCGGCGTCGGCCGACCGGGTGGTCGTCGACGGGATGTTCGTGAACGTGCTCGGCGCCAACGCGGGTTCGTGGACCGTAACCGTCCGCTTGATCGTCTTCACGATGGGCTTCTGCTTGTGGCGTGGGGGAACCACGTTCGCGCGTGCCGGCGACGGTCCGGTGACGCCCATGAGGATCGCCGAGGCGGCGATCAACATCGTCACCACGAGTCCACCCGCCACGAACAATGCTGATCTCTTGTTCATCAGAGCCCCCTCTTCCCGCTGAGTCCCGTTCCGGTATCGGCCAGCCAGCAACCAAGGATTGAGGGGCGGCCGTCAACGAAGCCCTAGGGGACGGTTAACGTTCGACTAAGAGCGCTCGAGACGAGCAGACATCGGCCGGCCGGGACCGCGGGCAAGATCCACGGAAGAGGTGCGGGGTAGCCCAGATGAGCGACGACTACGACGTGATCGTGATCGGTGCTGGGGTGATCGGCACCGCGACCGCCCTCGCGCTCGCCGACCGAGGCCGGCACACGCTCGTCCTGGAACGGTCGACGCTCGCGCATGAGGCCGGAAGTTCGCACGGCCTGAACCGGATCGTGCGGCTGACGGACTTCCATCCCGAGTACGTGCGGCTCAACCGGCTGGCGATGCGCGCGTGGGAGGAGCTCGAGGACGCCGCCGGCGAGGAGCTCCTCGTACGGACCGGCAACCTGGAGGTCGGGCCGGGGGTCCAGGTGTACGCCGACGCGCTCACGGCGGCGGGCGAGCGCTTCGACTGGCTCGCGGCAGGCGAGGCGCGCGAACGATGGCCGGGGCTTCGGGTCGAGGACGGGGAGGCGATCTTCGTGCAGGAGGAGGGTGGGGTCTGCTTCGCGGACCGCACCGTTCGAGCGCAGGCCCGCGTGGCGATCGAGCGTGGAGCGGAACTGCGCGAGGACACCGAGGCGGAACGGGTCGCCTTGACGCCGGACGGGGCGGTGATCGAGGCCGGCGGCCGGACCATGAAGGCCCCGGTCGTGGTGATCGCGGCCGGGGCGTGGGCCGGGCCGTTGCTCGAGACCCTCGGGATCCGGCTGCCGCTCACGCCGACGCTGGAGCAGGTGTCCTACTACCGCCTGGAGAGCCCCTCACCGCTCCCCACCGTCATCGACTACTCCGTCGACGAACGGATCGACCACTACGCGGTGCCCGACCCCGGCGTGGTCGGCGGCGTGAAGCTGGCGCTCGACCATGCGGGACCGGTGGTCGACCCCGCCACGCGGACGTTCGAGGTCGACCCGGTGCGCATCGAGCGCGTGGAGGCCTGGGCGCATCGCCGGTTCGAGGCGCTCATCCCGACGGCCGAGCCCCAGACCTGCCTGTACACGAACACACCGGACAACGACTACGTCCTTGACAGGATCGGTCCGGTGGTGATCGGCTCGGCGTGCAGCGGCCACGGGTTCAAGGCGAGTCCGGCCGTCGGTCGCATCCTCGCGGATCTCGCCGTCGGCTCGCCGCCCCCCCTCCCGCTGACGCGGTTCCTCGCCGGACGCTCCGCGCTCGCCTCCTGATCCCGTGGTAGAGCTATCCGCGTGAGCTCCGCGTCTCCCAGCGCTCCGGCGACGACGGACGAGCGCCCGGCGAGACTGCGAGACGGCCTTCCCCTGTGCCTCACCGTCTTCGTGTGCGCGCGACTCCTGCTCTCCGCGCTCGGCGTGGTCGGCGTCGGGCGGGTCACGCAGTACCAGCCGCCTCGCGAGGATCTCCCGGCCGGGTGGCAGGCCGCGACGACCGGGATCCACAACGCGTTCGACGGGACGGACCGGTGGGACGCCGGCTGGTACATCCGGATCGCGCGGGACGGGTACGGGTCCTACGGCTCGGCCGCGTTCTACCCCGGGTACCCGATCGCGATGCGGGCCGTGTGGCCGCTCGTCGGCGGGGACGGGCTCGGCGCCGCGCTCCTCGTCTCGAACGCGGCGTTCCTCCTGTCGCTCCTGGTATTCCATCAGCTGACATCCGAGGAGTACGACGTGGCGACGGCGCGCCGGGCGGTCGTGCTGCTCGCCGCGTTCCCGACGGCCTTCTTCTTCATGGCGCCGTACTCCGAGTCGCTGTTCCTGCTGTTGTCGCTGATCGCGTTCCGGGAGGCCCGACGCAACCGATGGGGGACGAGTGCGGCGGCCGGCGCGGCGGCGGCGTTCACGCGCTCCCTCGGGATCGTGCTGCTGCCGGCGCTCATCGTGGAGGCGCTCGCCCGTTCACGGGAGGACGGCCGCTCGCCCGTGCCTCGCGTGGTCGCGGCCTGTTGCGTCCTCCTCGGCCCCGTGCTCTACCTGGCGTTCTGGGCAGCCCGGGGTCATGCCGCGGCGCCGTTGACGGCGCAGGCGGCGTTCGGTCGCACATCGGCGTTCCCACCGGTGAGCGCCGTGCGGAGCGTCGCGCTCGCGCTACGAGGTTTCTCCGAGACGATCGGCCTCTATCGCGTTGCCGATCTGCTCCTGACGCTGCCGGTCGTTGTCGCGGCCTGCGTGGGGTGGCGTCGGTGGCGCGCGTCGTACACCACCTACGTGGGGCTGGCGCTCCTGTTCTTCCTGAGCGACGTCATCTCGATCCGGCCGCTGGCATCGGTGCCGCGCTACGTCATCGTCCTGTTCCCCGTTTCCTGGACCTTCGCCCGCTGGCTGCGCGACCGGCAGCTCTTCGCGATGGCGCTCGGGTGTTCCCTCGTCGTGTGGTGCACCCTGGCCGTCGCATTCATGAACTGGGTCCCGATGTTCTGATCCCCCGTGTCCATACCGGCGAAGGGCAGCTCCGTGGTACAAGGTCGGACCGGTGCAAGAGACACGGATGGCGGACGGGTTCGCGTTCACGGCGCAGCAGATCTGCGAGAGCGCCGGGCCCGTCCTCGAGCGGCTCTGGCGGGAGCGAGGGACGCCGCCGACGGCCATCGACGTGCCCCGCGACGGCGTCGCGATCCAGGCGATGGCCGCGGATCTCCTCCCGGCGATCGTCGTGATCGAACGGGAGCAGCGCTACCGGGACCGGTTGCGCGCGCGCGAGGAGCGCTGCCGCCGCGACGGGTCTACACCCGAGCAGGTCGCACGCCTCGTCGAGCCCATCCGCGGCAAGGTCGCCTGGAGCTACGCCCTGGTCTCGCGCCAGCTGCGCGACGACGACACCCGCCGCGATCTCCGGCGCCTCACGTTGATGATCCGCCGGTTCGCTGCACGGGTCCCGGAAGCGCCGGGGGCCGGGTAGCGTTCCCGCATGCTCGCGGCCGCCGCTCCCGGATCCACCGCCGCGATCGTGGTGATCGTCGCGGTTGCGGGCTGCGCCGTCTGGCTGCTCGTGTTCGCGCTGTCGCGCCGCCGCGTAGTCGCCGGCCTCGTATTTGAACGAGATGTTCACCCGCGCCCGGTAGCTGGTGACGTGGCCGTCCTCGATCGTGACGTCCAGCTTCACGATCTCGCCCACGCGCAGATCTCGGAGCGTCGCCGCCGCCGTCTCGACGGCGTGCCTCGCCGCGTCCTCCCACGAATCCGCGCTCGTGCCGATCACCTCGGTCACGCGGTAGATGCTGTCGGTCATGCCGGACCCCTTTCCTCGACCGTCATCCTCGCATCAACGGCGGGCGTGCGTGCGGCACGCGTCAGGCGAGGTCGCGGGGTCGAACGAACGTCGTCAGTCGGCCGCAGCCCGGCCGCAGCGCCGACCACGTGTCGATCGCCAGCTCGAGCTCCGCGAGCGCGCCGGTCGGGTACTTGGTCCGGACGGCGGCGAGCTCGTCGCCCTCGCTCGCGAGCGTTCCGGCGAGGTCGCCGATCGCCGGGTTGTGGCCGACGACAAGCACGCACGCGCGGTCGTCGTCGAGCGTCGCAACGAGACGGTCCAGCACGGCGCCGGCATCGAACGTATACAGCGCGTCGTCGAACCGGGTCTCCGCCGATCCGAGCGACGGCGCGACGAGCGCGAGCGTCTCACGGGTACGGGCGGCCGGCGAGCAGAGGATCAGATCCGCGTGGACCGGGTGCGCTCGGAGGTAGGACGCCATCGCGCGCGCGGCGGTGCGGCCGCGCGCGCCGAGCGGACGGTCGACGTCGGCGAGGTCGGGGTCGTCCCAGCTCGACTTCGCGTGTCGGAGCAGGATCAGGCGCCGCATCGTACGCATCGTACGCATCGTCCGTAGACTCCGGTCGTGTCCGCGTCGGAGCAGACGGTCTACGACGCGGTCGGCGGGATGCCGTTCTTCGAGGCGCTCGTCGGCCGGTTCTACGACGGTGTCGAGGGCGACCCCGAGCTCCTCGCCCTGTATCCCACGCCGTCCGACCTGCGCGACGCGCGGCACCGACTCACGCTCTTCCTCGCGCAGTACTGGGGCGGCCCGAGCACGTACTCGGACGAACGGGGCCACCCGCGCTTGCGGATGCGCCACGCGCCGTTCGCGATCGGGCCCGAGGAACGCGACCGCTGGCTGACGCACATGCGCGCCGCGCTCGATGCGCTCCAGCCGGCTCCGCCGATCAGGCAGGCGTTCGACGAGTACTTCGACATGGCCGCGGAGTCGATGCGGAACCGCTTCTAGGTCAGGAGCGGCTGAGCTCCGGCGGGATCGCGCCCATCTTCCCCGCCTGGTAGTCCTCGATCGCCTCGATGATCTCGGCCTTCGTGTTCATCACGAACGGCCCGTACCACGCGATCTGCTCGCGGATCGGGAGCCCGCCGAGCAGCAGGACCTCCATGCCGGCGGCGTGCCGGACGTCCTGGGAGACGTCGGCCGCCAGCTCGATCGCGTCGCCGTGCCCGAAGACCGCGAGCTGCCCCTCGTGGATCGGGCGGCGTTCCGCGCCCACCGATCCCCGTCCGGCCAGGACGTAGGCGAGCGCGTTGAACTCCGGTCGCCATCGCGGTGCGCAGGCGCGCGCCCGGGGCGAGGCTCGCGTGCGCGTACGTGATCGGCGTGCGCGTCACCCCCGGCCCCTTCGCGTCGCCCAGGTCGCCGGCGATCAGCCGGACGACCGCGCCGGCGTCGTCGGACGCCACGAGCCCGACGCTGTCCGCCCGGAGGTCCTGATAGGTGGGATCGGCCCACTTCTGGTCGGCCGGGAGGTTGACCCACAGCTGGACGCCGTGGAAGAGGCCGCCGCCCTCCAGCAGGTCCTCGGTCGGCATCTCGCTGTGCACGACGCCGGCACCGGCCGTCATCCATTGCGTGGCGCCGTCGGTGATCACGCCGCCCCCGCCGTGCGAATCGCGATGACGGATCTTGCCGTCCATCATGTACGTCACCGTCTCGAACCCGCGATGCGGGTGGTCCGGGGCGCCCTTCGCCTCGCCCGGGGCGTACTCGACCGCACCCATGTGGTCCAGCAGCAGGAACGGATCGGCGAGGCTCAGGTCGATGCCGGCGGTCGCGCGGCGGACCTGGAACCCCTCGCCCTCGAGGAACTTCGGAGCGTCGATCACGCCGTCGACCGGGCGCGTCGCCCGGCCCTCGGCCGGATCGACGCGCGGCAACGACGTCGGATCCGCGGGGATCAGGGCCGGCATCGCGTGCTCCTGCTCACGGTGCGCAGAACGGCCGGGCGGTCGTGGTCTATTCCCGTCACGAGCGGTTGCCCCACCAGCCGCGGCCCTTGCGGGCGCCGCCGATCAGCCCGAGATCGATCACGAGGCCGAGGCCGATCACGAGGACGCCGGAGGCGGTGATCGCGCCGGTCGCGGTCGAGAGCGCGTTCTGCGCGACCGCGTACGCGATCGTGGTGGTCGGCAGGAAGATGAAGCCGAGGGTCGGCCAGAACCAACTCCCGTAAGCGCGCGCGAGGTAGTCCGAGAAGACCCACATGCAGAACAGGACGATCCGCGGGGTGACCAACGACACCAGAACGAACAGACAGCCCATCAGTCCCCTCCCTCGATCTGCGAGCCCTCACTCCGCCCGGCGTTCACCCGCTCGCGGCGGAGCACCACACCGTAGCCGACGATCGCGATCGCCGCGAACGAGAACCATTGCACCGCGTAGGAGAAGTGCGGGCCGTTCGTGAACGGGGGGAGGGGCGGCATCTCGGGGAGGCGCCCGGACTGCGGCGGGGCCTGCTGCTGGAGCAGGACGTAGAACGGGAGCAGCCGGTAGGGAACCTGCCCCCCGAGCTGGCCGAGGTCGACCTTGGTGACGTTCACGGCGGGGGAGGCGCCGGCGATCGGGGTCGAGAGCGCGTCGGGAGGGAACAGGACGCCGACGATCCGGACCTGTCCCGCCGGCGCCGCGTCCGAGCCCGTGAGCGGCACGGTCGATTCGATCGGCACCCAGCCTCGGTCGACCACGATCGCGGACCCGTCCGGCAGGACGAGCGGCGTCAGGACGTGGTCGCCCGCCTCGCCGGTGGAGGCGTTGCGTCCGTAGAGGAGGACCTCGTGCGCCGGGTCGTAGCGTCCGGTCATCGATCGCCCGGCGGAACCGGAGCGCCGTCGGATCGGGCGTCGAGGCCAGCAGCGCGGTGAGCGGCGCCGGTGGCCGGCCCTCGGCGGCCGCGATGCCGCGGTTCGCGTCCTTCCGCCCGTGGAGACGGTCGAGCTGCCAGAACCCGAGCCTGACGCACACGGCTGCCACGACGAACGCGGCGATCGTGAGCACGATCTTCGACGTGCGCGGGCGGGCCACGCGACGGAGCATATCGACGCAGGTCGTAGACCTCGGCGGGTGTCCGGCCTCGGCCGTTCGCTCTATTGACGATGACCCCTCGGTGGCTCAAGTTGGAGGCGCCGCAAGGCCGATGTTCCAAGGAGAGGAATGGGCTCGGTTGGGTCGCACGCCGGAGGACGGGCGTCCCGCTCACGGCCGGGCTCGGATATAGGGGGTGACGACAGGTGACGGATCTCTACGTGCGTCTGCGCGTGTGGTTCGTGGCCTTCCGGGACGCCGACGAGGGTGCGACCGCGGTCGAGTACGCGTTGATGCTCGCGCTGATCTTCATGGTCGTGTTCGCCGCGGTCGGGTTCCTGGGCCACGCGACCAACAACGTCTATAGCTCGATGGGGCACTCCTTCCCGCCGTAGCGGGTCGTTGCAACACCCCCTCGGCGGTGACACGCTCCTTCCGGCATCCGTTGGAAGGGAGCGTTCGATGCTTGCCCAGACCTATTCCACGAGCAGTGGCTCGTCGGGCGGCCTGATCTTCCTCTGGGTCGTCGTCGCCTACGTCCTGTACGCGCTGGCGTACTTCGGCATCTTCAAGAAGGCCGGCAAACCGACGTGGGCGGCCTTCGTCCCGATCTACAACATCATCGTGCTGCTGGAGGTCGTCGGCCGGCCGGTCTGGTGGATCGTCCTGTTCCTGATCCCGATCGTGAACATCGTCATCTTCATCATCGTGATGAACGACCTGTCGAAGAGCTTCGGGCACGGCGTGGGGTTCACGGTCGGCCTGATCTTCCTGAGCTGGATCTTCATGTTGATCCTCGGCTTCGGCTCCTCCCAGTACCGCGGTCCGGCGGCGGGACAGCCGGCGATGACCTCGCCGCCACCGCCGCCACCGCCCGTCGCCGGCTGAACGGCGGCGCGCGTACCGCCATCGGCTAGGCTGGCCGGCCGATGGAGGTGACGCCGACGCTGTTGGACCTGCAGTCGCTCGATCTCTCGATCGACCGGCTGCGCGCCCGCGAGCGGACGCTCGAGGGCGGCGACGAGGTGGCGGCCGTGCGCCGGGAGGCCGACGCGGCCGAGAGCGCGCTCGGTGAGCTTCGGCTGGCGATCGACGTGATGGACCGTGACGCGGCGAAGCTCGAGCACGAGATCGATTCGCTCACGCAGAAGTCCGCGGACGAGGAGAGCCGCCTGTACGGCGGCGCGGTCGCGAACGCGAAGGAGCTGGACGCGATCCGGCACGAGGTCGACAACCTCAAGAAGCGCCGCTCCGACCGGGAGGACGAGCTGCTCGTCCTGATGGAGCAGCGGGAGGGGCTCGAACGCCGGGCGAAGGAGGCCGAGACCGTGGCGACCGACCTCCGGGCGAAGGTGGAGATCGCCGGGGGAGACGCCGCCGAAGAGCTCGGCACGATCGCGCGCGAGCTGGTGGCCGGGACGGGATCCCGCGCGAGCCTCGCGGCCACGATCGATCCGGAGCTCCTCGAGCTGTACGAGGATCTGCGCCGGCAGAAGAAGGGTGTGGGCGCCGCAGCGCTCGTCGACGGCGTGTGCCAGGGCTGCCACGAGAAGCTGTCGGCGGTCGAGCTCGATCACGTGAAACACGCGGGCGGCGTCGCGCGCTGCGAGCATTGCCGGCGGATCCTCGTCCTGTGAGCTCGATCATCGTGTGGACCGACGGCGCGGCCCGCGGGAACCCCGGCCCGGCCGGCGCCGGGGCGCAACTCACGACGCCGGAGGGCGAGGTGGTAGGGGAGATCGCCGAGGGGCTCGGGGAGACGACGAACAACGTGGCGGAGTACACGGCCGCGATCCGGGGTCTGGAGCGCGCCGCGGAGCTCGGCGCGACCGACGTCGTGCTCCGCTCCGACAGTCAGCTCCTGATCAATCAGCTGAGCGGTCGCTACCGCGTCAAGAGCGAGCACCTGATCCCGCTGCACCGGCGTCTCCGCGCTCTGGCCCGAGGCTTCGAGCGCATCCGCTTCGAGCACGTGCCCCGCGAGCGGAACACCGAGGCCGACCGGCTGGCGAACGAGGGCGTCGACGCCTGGCTGGCGGGCGGCGCCGGCGGCTAAGCGGTACCGTGCGGAGCGGAGGAGCCGGCCGGGCGGCCGCGGCCCGCCGCGCGCGGGTCGAGGAAAGTCCGGACTCCGAAGGGCAGGACGCTGGCGAGAGCCAGGCGGGGGCGACCTCGCGAAGGGGCAACAGAGAACAGACCGCCGCCCGCGGCGACGCGGTGCGGCAAGGGTGAAACGGTGGGGTAAGAGCCCACCAGCGCGGCGGGCGACCGCCGCGGCTCGGCAACCCCCGTCCGGAGCAAGGCGAGCAGGGAGCGTTCGAGGGCGGCCCGCCCGAGCTCCCGGGTAGCCGCACGGCGCGGGCGAACCGCGACGCGGCGGGGCCTCGGCCCCGCCGAGAGAGATGGCCGCCGCCGGGGCTTCGGCCCCGCGCACAGGATCCGGCTTACAGGCCGGCTCCTCCACCACCTCGTCGGGTAGCGTGCCGCGATGCCCGATCGCCCGACGCCCGCGGACCTCGACGCGGCCCGCGGCCGGCGGGTCCGGGACGTGCTCGGTCCGGATCTCGACGTCGTGTTCTGCGGGATCAATCCCGGCCTGTACTCGGCGGCCGTCGGGCATCATTTCGCGCGACCCGGCAACCGGTTCTGGAGAGCCCTGGAGGGCGGTGGGTTCACGGATCGCCTGTGGTCGCCCGAGGAGGACGGCGATCTGCCGTCGATCGGCCTCGGCATCACGAACCTCGTCGCGCGGGCGACGGCGCGGGCGGCCGAGCTGGACGCCGACGAGCTCCGTGCGGGAGGGGTCCGCCTGCGACGGCTGGTGCGGCGGACGCGAGCCGCACTGCCGTGGCGATCCTCGGCATCGACGCGTATCGGACCGCGTTCGACGATCCGCGTGCGGCGATCGGCCGCCAGCAGGCCGGTCTCGGCGACGTGCTGCTCTGGGTGCTGCCGAACCCGAGCGGACTGAACGCGCACTTCCAGCTCCCGCAGCTGTCGGCCGCGTTCGCCGAGCTGAGAAGGGCGATCGCGATGCGCTAGGGTCCCTCCGATGGACGAACCGACACGCGATGCGCTGCGGGCGATCCCGATCTTCGCGGGACTCGACGACGACGCCCTGTCGTTGCTGGCCGATCGGACGACCGAGTTCGAGGCTCGTGCCGGACAGGTGCTCGTCGAGGTGGGGCAGCCGGGCTCGGGCGTGTTCGTGGTCGAGTCCGGGGAGGTCGAGGTGGATCTGCCCGGCGGGCGCGTCTCCGCGCTCGGTCCCGGGGCCTTCTTCGGGGAGCTCTCGTTGCTGACCGACCGGCCGCGATCGGCTCGCGTCCGCGCGAGGACCGACGTCCGATGTATCGCCCTGCAGCGCGCGGTGTTCGCCGGGCTGCTCAAGGACCATCCCGCGATCGCGGTCGCGATGCTGCCCGTGCTGGCCGAGCGGCTGGCCGATCCGAGCTAGCGCCCGCCCGGCGAGGCGGCCGAGACCCGACGGTTCTCGCGAGCGCGCCGGAGCTGTTCGCCCGCGTGATAGCTGGATCGGACGAGCGGCCCCGCCTCGACGCGCGCGAACCCCAGTTCCTCCTCGCCCAGCCGCGCGAGCGACGCGAACTCATCGGGATGCACCCACCGATCCACCGGGAGGTGGTACGGCGTCGGCTGGAGGTACTGGCCGATCGTGAGGATGTCGGCGCCCGCCTCGCGGATGTCGTGCATCGCCTCGGCCACCTCGTCGGCGCGCTCGCCCATGCCGAGGATCAGGTTCGATTTCGTGACCTGCTCCGCCCGGAAGCGTCCCGCGAACCGCAGCACGTCGAGGGAGCGGTCGTAGCCGAACGCCGGCCGGATCCGGTCGTGGAGCCGCCGGACGGTCTCGAGGTTGTGGGCGAACACGTCCGGCTGGGCGTCGAGCACCGTTGCGAGATCGCCTTCGCCGCCCTTGAAGTCGGATGGGAGCACCTCGACCCCGATGCCGGGCACGGCGGCGCGGCACGCGTGGATCGCGGCCGCCCAGACCCGTGCGCCGCCGTCGGGCAGGTCATCGCGCGCGACGCCGGTGAGCACGACGTAGCGCAGTCCCATCGACCGGACCGTCTCCGCGATGCGCTCGGGCTCGTCCTCTTCGACCGGATCGGGGCGTGCCGTCATCACGTCGCAGAAGCCGCAGCGCCGTGTGCACTTCGCGCCGAGGATCAGGAACGTGGCCTCGCGCTGCTCCCAGCATTCGCCGATGTTCGGGCACATCGCCTCCTCGCACACGGTGTGCAGGGAGGCGTCCCGCATCAGCTCCTTCAGCGCCGCATGGTTCGGGCCGCTCGCCAGACGAACCTTCAGCCACGGCGGCTTGCGGACGCCGGGCGTGTTCACGCCGGGGCCGTTCGTGACGCCCACGATCGGCAGATGGAGGCGGCGTCCGGCTGGATTATGGTCGCGTTCGGCCATCGAGGTCGAGTGTACGCTCGCCCGATGCCTCCGCTCGCCCGCCCGGTCGTCGCGATGATCGTCCTGGCGCTGGCGGCGTCGGCCTGCCACACGGCGACGCCGCAGGAACAGCGCGCGTCGTTGTGCGCCGACCTGGTTGCCCTCCACGCGACGATCGCGTTCCTGCGGGACCCCGCTCCGGGGGCTCGGGTCGGCCAGGTCCGCGGCGACCTCGACAAGCTGGATCCGACCGTCACGCAGGCGCACACGTCCGACGTCGTCGACGACGCGATCGGCCAGCAGCTCTTCGACGCGCAGAAGGACTACCGGAGCCTCCTGAACGGCATCGGTGACGACGACCGGTTCTCGACCGTCGGGGCGGGCGGCCAAGGCGAGGACCTCTGGGGCGCCTACGAGGCGGTCACCGAGCAGCTCGGCTGCGGCGAGAGCCTCGCCTCCGCCGGCTGAGCGACGCTCACCCCACGTCGGCGCGTTCGTAGGCCTGGTCGCCGTCGCCGAGCGACGACGCGCCCTCGCGCGCGCCGAGCGACGGGTGCGGGACCGGGCCTGCCCGGCAGGAAGACGTGGAAGGCCGCGCCGCCGCCGTCGCGATCGTCGGCCCAGGCCCGCCCGCCGTGGAGCTCCGCGAACCGCGCCACCAGCGACAGCCCGATCCCGGTGCCGGGGGAATGCGGCGAGGCCGTCGGCCCCTGTCGGAACGGCTCGAAGATCGCCTCGCGGATCTCGACCGGCACGCCCGGGCCGTCGTCCTCCACCGAGACGAGGACGCCCCCGTCGCGCGGCGCCACCTTGAGCCAGATCCGCCGGTCGGCCGCGGTGTGGCGGGCCGCGTTCATCAGGAGGTTCTCGATGATGCGCTCGACCTTCGCGGGGTCGATCGCGATCACGACCGGCTCCGCCTCCGCGACGACGTCGCGGCCGGCGAGCATGTCGAGGCTCTCGACCGTGCGCCGCGCGAGCGCCCCCACGTCGGTCACCCGGTACTGCGGCTCCACGATCCCCCGGTTCAGGCGGTCGATGTCGAGCAGGTCGCGGAGCAGGCGGTCGAGCTTCTTCGCGTTCGTGGCCAGGCGCCGGAGCAGGTCCGATCGGTCCGCCTCGGCCATGTTCGGTCCGCGCTCGAGCGTGAGCGACAATCCGAGGATCGACGTGAGCGGGCTGCGCAGCTCGTGGGAGACGGCGGCCAGGAACGTGTTCTTCATCTCGTCGAGCGCGCGGAGGCGTTCGGCGGCGTCGCGCTCGCGCTGTTCGCTCTCGCGGAGGGCCTGCTCGGCCAGCTTGCGCTCGGTGATGTCGAAGATCACGCCCTGGAGGTAGCTCGGGGTGCCGTCCTCGTCGTGCAGGAAGGTCGTCTCGTCGTGCACCCAGATCGTGCGGCCGTCGGGCGTGTGCATCCGGTACTCGGCGCTCCACGGGATGCCCGAACGGGCCGCGTGCAGGTAGGTCCGCTGGACCTCCTCGCGGTCGGCCGGATCCATGAGCTTGAGCCAGAGCTCGGGGTCCTCCAGCCACGCCTCCGGGCTCACGCCGGCGATCGCGGTGATCTGCGGGCTGATGTAGACCGAGGCCATCACCGGATCGGCGCGGTCGAGGTAGATCGCGGCCGGCACGTGCTCGACGATGCCGCGGTAGCGCTCCTCGGCCTCACGCAGGCGGCTCTCGGCCGCCTTCATCTCGGTGATGTCGTACATCACGCCTTGCGAGTACAGGGCGTTGCCGTCGTCGTCGCGGACGATGAACGCCTGGTCGCGGACCCACATCCACCGGCCATCGCGCTGGAGGAACCGGTACTCCACGTCGAACGGTTCGAAGGTCGTGTTGTGGTGCTCGACCGCGCCCACCATCTGGTCTCGGTCCTCGGGATGCAGCCGCGAGCGCCACAGGTTCGTGGTGCCGCACCATTCCTCCGGCGTGTACCCGAAGATCGCCTCCACCTGCGGGCTCACGTAGTTCGTCGTCCACGGCTCGTCGATCTCGTCGATGTACGTCACCGCGGGGATCGTCTCGATCAAGGACCGGTGTCGCGCCTGCGCCTCGGCGAGGCGACGCGCCGACCGCTCGCGCTCGATCGCGGCGCCGAGGGTGTTCGCCGTGACCGTCAGCGCCTCGATCTCGGCGTCGTGCCAGATCCGGTCCTCCTCGCGATGGTCGAAGCCGATGTAGCCCCACCACGCGTCGTTGGCGAACACCGGCACGGCGATCAACGACCGGATCGAGGCGGCGTCGCGTTCGAGCACGAGGCGCTCCTGCTCGGGGAAATCCCGGACGAGCCCGTGGACGACGCGGTGCGCGGACAACAGCTGCGTCCAGCGCTCGAAGCCGCCGCGTGCCCACGGGAAGTGACGGGTCACGGGATCGTCGACCGACCCGACACCGCTCGCGGACCAGGCATGGACCAGGGAGACCAGCAGCTCGCCGTCCTCGCTCTCCTCGTTCACGTACACGTGGCAGCGGCTCGCGCGCGCCGATGCCCCCAGCCGGGCGAGCACATCGCCGAGCGCGTCGGCCCATGCCGGCGAACGGAGGAACCGCTCGGCGGCGAACCCGGTCGCCTGCAGGATCGCATCGCGCCGGGCCAGGGCATCCTCGGCGACCCGACGCTCGGTAACGTCCTGCAGCACGCCCTGCCAGATCGGCGTTCCGCCCGGCCCCGCCACCAGCATGGCGTGATCGTGCAGCCAGGCGACGTTGCCGTCGGCCGTCACGATCCGGTATTCCACGTCGAAGGGATCGCCCGTGTCGTTCGTCCGCGCCGATTCCTCCAGGACGCGCCCGCGATCCTCCGGATGGAGCATCCGGACCCACAGATCCGGGTCGCGCAGGCGCTCCTCCGGGCTGTAGCCCGTCAGCTGTTCGTACTGCGGGCTCACGTACAGCGCGGTGCTGAGCTCGTCGACGGCGTCGGAGTAGACCGCGATCGGGAGCTGCTCGACCAGCAGCCGGTAGCGCTCCTCCGCCTCGCGCAGGCGCTCCTCCGCAAGCTTGCGTTCGGTGATGTCGTAGACGACGCCCTGCCAGTGCAGCGGCTCTCCGTTCTCGTCACGGAGCAGGACGGCCTCGTTGTGCACCCAGATCTCGCGGCCGTCTCGGGTGATCGACCGGTAGTCGACGCTCCACGCGTCGCCGCCGGTGTCGCTCAGGTCGAGCACGCGCGCGCGATCGTCCGGGTGGATCCGCTCCTCCCACATCTGCGGGTCGTCCATCCATTCGCCGACGGCGTAGCCGTACACCTGCTCGACCTGCGGGCTGATGTACACGTACCGTCCGGTCCCCGGCTCCTCGACATACGTGATCGCCGGCAGTTGTTCGACGAGCGTGCGGTAGCGGTCCTCGGCCTGGCCGAGCGCGAGCTCGGCGAGCCGGCGCTCCGTGACGTCGAGGAACACGCCCTCCGCGTAGAAGCGGTCGCCGCGCATGACGGACGCCGCCTGGTCGTGGACCCACACGACGTGCCCGTCGCGATGGATCATCCGGTACTCCATGTCGAACGGCCTGCCTCGCTCCGCCGTGTCCTCCCAGGTGGCGATGACGGCGGCGCGATCCTCCGGGTGCAGGATCTGCTCCCAGATGGTGATGTCGCGCAGCCACTCCTCGGGCGAATAGCCGGTCAGCGTCGCGATCCCGGGGGCCACCCAGCGATCGCCGACCGCACGGTCGGGCGTGGAGTCGATCATGTACGCGACGACCGGCAGGTGCTCCAAGAGCGTCCGCCAACGCTCCTCCGCCTCACGGAGCCGTTCCTCGGCCTCGGCCGCCCGCTCGTCGGCCTCGCGCTGGGCGGTGATGTCGTACATCACGCCGTGGGCCAGGTGGGGCTTGCCGTCCGCGTCGAAGCCGCCGTAGTTCGCCTCGTCGTGGATCCACACGACACGGCCGTCGGGCCGGACGACCCGGTACTCGACGACCATCGTGCGGCCGGTCTCGTCGCTCGCCTCGGAGATCTCCACGACCCGTTCCCGATCGTCGGGGTGGATCATGTCGATCCAGTCGTCGGCGTACCGCTCGGGCGAGACGCCGAAGATCCGGTCCACCTGCGGGCTCACGTAGAGGTTGCGCCGCTCGCTCGGATCCCAGCTGTAGGAGACGGCCGGAGATTCCTCGATCAACGCGCGGAGGCGAGCGTCGGTCTCCTCCCACATCCGCTGCTTCCGCTCGGCCTGGGAGGAGCGCCGGGCGGCGATGACGGCCACCCCGCAGAGCGACAGGACCGCCAGGCCCAAGACCTCGTCGAGGTGGTGCAGGGCCGCCACCTGGTGCTCGAAGCGGTCGAAGATGCCCAGGACGACGCCGAGCCCGAACAGCACGGCGACGACCAGCGCGACGATCAGGACGTCGCGCCGGCCGCTCGACCGCTCGCGAGGGTTGGGTCGTTCGGTTCCAGGCACGTCCCTGGAGTTATCGGGAGGCCGATGTGGCCCCTGAACGAGGCCACGAGGACGAGGATGAGAGGGGGCCGGGGGACCTGCCGGCCTCAGAAGCGGGCCAGCTCGAGCATCCGGACGAACAGCTGATCGGGCTCCGGTTCCATGAAGGCGTGCTCGAGGGTCGCCGCGTAGGGCATCGCCGGGATGTCCGGACCGCCCAGGCGGACGATCGGCGCGTCGAGATCGAACATCGCCTCCTCGGCGATCGTGGCCGCGATCTCGGCGCCGGCCCCGTACGTCCGGTTGTCCTCGTAGACGACCATCGCCCGGGAGGTCTTCCGGACCGACGCGAGGATCGTGTCGGTGTCGAGCGGGGCCAGCGATCGGGCGTCCACGATCTCCACCTCGACGCCCTCATCCTCCGACAAGCGGCTGGCCGCCTCGAGGCACCGATGGAGGTCGTACCCGTAGGTGACGACCGTCAGGTCGCGCCCTTCACGCTTCACGTCCGCCGGACCGATCGGGACCGTGAACGCGTCGTCGGCGACGTCGCCCTTGATCAGCCGGTAGCACTTCTTGTGTTCGAGGAACAGGACGGGATCGGGGTCCCGGATCGCGGATCGGAGCATGCCGGCGGCGTCCGACGGCGTCGAGGGCATCACGACCTTGAGGCCCGGGATGTGGGCGTAGAACGCCTCGATCGACTGGGAGTGGTAGAGCGCTCCGTGGATGCCGCCCCCGCACGGCGCGCGGATCACCATCGGGCACCCCCAATCCCCGTTCGTCCGGTACCGCATGCGTGAGGCCTCCGAGAGGATCTGATCGAAGGCCGGGTGGATGAAGTCCGCGAACTCGATCTCGGCGACCGGCCGCAGACCGTGCAGCGCCATCCCGATCGCCACGCCGACGATCGCGGATTCGGCCAGGGGCGTGTCGATCACCCTGGCCTCACCGAACTCGTCGAGGAAGCCGTCGGAGACCTTGAAGACGCCGCCGCGCGCACCCACGTCCTCGCCGAGGAGGATCACGCGGTCGTCCGAGGCCATCTCGTCGTGCAGGGCGTCGGAGATCGCGGAGACGAGCGTCTTCTCGCTCACGCGTCGTCCTCGGCGAACACGTGCCGCCCCACGCCGGCTGGATCGGGATCGGACGCGTCCCAGGCCCACGTGATCGCCGCGTCGACCTCGGCCTTGAGCTCGTCGTGCACCGCCTGGATGCGGTCGTGGTCGGTGAGGCCACGCTCGATCAGGTAGGCGACGAACCGATCGATCGGGTCCCGGTGGCGATGCTGCTCGACCTCGGCACGGCTCCGGTACGACTTGTCGTCGTCGTCGGACGTGTGCGGGAGGTACCGGTATGTCTTGCATTCGATGAGGGTCGGGCCGTCGCCGGCCCGCGCCCGGTCGTGGGCGTCCTTCATGGCCCGATAGCACCCGAGTACGTCGCTGCCCTCGACCACGACGCCCGGCATCCCGTAGCCCGCGGCCCGGCTCGCGACGTCCTTGACGGCCATCTGCTTGTCCTGGTGCACGCTGATCGCGTACTCGTTGTTCTCGCACACGAACACGACCGGCAGTCGGTGGATCGCGGCGAAGTTGAGCCCTTCGTGCCAGTCGCCCTCGCTCGTCGCGCCCTCGCCGAACCAGCACGCGACGACCCCATCCTCTCCCCGGTACTTGATGGCGTACGCGACACCGGCGGCGTGAGGGACCTGCGTCGCGATCGGGGAGGAGTGGCTCAGGATCGAGAGCCGCCGGGAGCTCCAGTGGTTGGGCATCTGACGGCCTCCCGAGGACGGATCGGCGGCCTTCGAGAACACGCCCAGGAAGACGTCCTCGGGCGTCATCCCGGCGACGAGGACGACGCCGAGATCGCGGTAGTACGGCACCCAGACGTCGGTGCCCCGCCGCATCGGCCACGCCGTGCCGATCTGACATCCCTCGTGGCCGGAGACGGGGACCACGAACGGCGCGCGGCCCATCCGGTTCTGGCGGAGCGCGGCTTCGTCGATCAAGCGTGCCAGCAGCATCAGCCGGTGCATCGAGAGGAGGTCGTCGACGGAGAGGCCGAGCGCCTCGTGGGTCGCGTCGGTCATCTGCGTGGTCACGTCGTGTCTCCTCGCAACCTTGCGCGAGTCTACACCGGCCGCGGAGCGCGGCCTCCGCCCGCCGGGCGGCCTCGGCCGTCAACCCATACCCCCTAGGGGTATACTCAGAGCATATCCGCCTGAGGAGGGAGTCGGGATGGTCGACCCGGTGTGCGGTATGGAGGTGACACCGGAAACGGCCGCGGCCGCGTGGGAGCACGAGGGAACGACGTACTACTTCTGCTCGATGGGCTGCATGGCGCGGTTCCGCGAGGGACCCGAGGACTACCTGGATCGGGATCCGGGCGAGCGTTCGATGTGAGGGAACCCCACCGGGGTATCCGCGAGGAAGGGGACCGATGTACGGGTACGCGACGAAGAAGGACGACGTGCAGAAGCGCCTGCGGAAGATCGAGGGACAGGTGCGCGGCCTGCAGCGGATGGTCGACGAAGACACCTACTGCATCGACATCCTGACGCAGGTGAACTCGGTGGTCGCGGCGCTGCGCGCCGTCGGGCTCGGCCTCCTCGACGATCACGTCCGCCACTGCGTGCGCGAGAGCATCGAGCAGGGCAAGGGCGACGAGAAGGTCGAAGAGCTCATGGCCGCGGTCTCGCGGTTCTCGAAGTAGGGCGCCGTGCCCACCGGCGCCGTCGATCGCGAGCTCGTCCTCGACATCGAGGGGATGACGTGTGCGTCGTGCGTGCAGAAGGTCGAACGCGCCCTGTCCGGTATCGAGGGCGTCGACGCGGCGGCGGTCAACCTCGCCACACGGACCGCGACGATCCGCGGTCAGGTCCGGGATGCGGGACCGCTCGTCCACGCGGTCGAAGGCGTGGGCTACGGTGCGCACCCACACACGGGCGACGGGTCGGCCGAGGACGAGGTCGCCGCGTACCGCCGTCGGCTCGTCGCTGGGATCGCCCTCGCGATCCCCGTCCTGGTCCTCACGTTCCTCGCTCCCGCCGGTCGGTGGAACGACGCGCTCTCCTGGGCGCTGACCACGGTGATCCTGCTGTATCCGGGATGGCCGTTCTTCCGCGGCGCGGCGCGCGCGGCCCGGCACGGTTCGACGACGATGGACACCTTGATCGCGGTCGGCGCCTCGGCCGCCTACGCGCTGAGCGTTGCGGCGGTGCTGTCCGGCTCGCCCGATCGCTACTTCGATACCGCCGCGGTGATCGTGACGCTGGTCCTCGTCGGCAAGATGCTCGAGGCGCGCGCGCGGATGGCGGCCGGCGACGCCTCGCGAGCGCTGCTCGAGCGCGGCGCGACCGAGGCCAGGATCCTGACGGAGGACGGCGAGCGGACCATCCCGATCGACGAGCTTCGGCCGGGCATGCTGGTCGTGGTCCTGCCGGGCGAGAAGATCCCGGCCGACGGCGTGATCCGGGAGGGAGCCTCGTGGGTGGACCTGTCCCTGCTGACCGGGGAGTCGGTGCCGGTCGACGTCGGCCCCGGGGACGACGTCGTCGGTGCCTCGATCAACGGACTCGGCCGCATCGTGGTCTTCGTCACGACCGTCGGGGCGAACACGCGCCTGTCCGGCATCGTCCGGCTGCTGCAGGCGGCGCAGGGCTCGAAGGCGCCGGTGCAACGGTTGGCGGATCGCGTCTCCGCCGTGTTCGTGCCGATCGTGCTGGCGATCGCGGCGGCGACGTTCGTCGGCTGGATGGTCTGGACGGATGTGGCGCCGAGCCAGGCCCTGCTGCACGCGACGGCGGTGCTCGTGATCGCGTGTCCATGCGCGCTCGGGCTGGCGACGCCGGCCGCCGTGATGGCCGGGACCGGGCGCGCCGCCGAGATCGGGATCCTGTTCAAGGGCGGCGAGGTCTTCGAGCGCGCGCGCGGCGCCGACGTCGTGCTGTTGGACAAGACCGGCACGTTGACCGAGGGCGTGATGACGGTGGCCGCGATCGTGCCGGTCGACGACGTCGACGAGGACGACGTGCTCCTGCTCGCTGCCGCCGCCGAAACGGGATCGGAACATCCGATCGCGCGCGCGGTCCTGGCGGCGGCCGCCGAGCGCGGGCTGGCGGTGCCGACCGCGGACCGGAGCGAGGTCCGGCCGGGCGCCGGCGCGGTCGCGCGTGTCGCCGGGGAGGAGGTCGAGGTCGGACGGCCGGTGGCGCTGCCCGAGGGGCTCGCAGGGGCGGCGGACCGTCTGGCGCGCGAAGGGCTCACACCCTTCTCGGTGCGGCGCTCGGGCGCCGCGATCGGCCTGATCGCCGTCGCGGATCGGGTCCGTCCGGAGGCGGCCGACGCCGTGGCACGACTCCGGGCCCTCGGGCTCGAGCCGGCGGTCGTGACCGGTGATCGCCGGGCCACGGCCGAGGCCGCCGCGGCCAGTGCCGGCATCGACCGCGTCCTCGCGGAGGTCTTCCCCGAGGGCAAGGTCGAGGAGGTCCGCCGGCTGCAGGGTGGGGGCCGGTCGGTCGTGTTCGTCGGCGACGGCCTCAACGACGCGCCGGCGCTCGCGGCGGCGACGGTTGGGGTCGCGATGGGAACCGGCACCGACGTCGCCCTGGCCGCCGCCGACGTCCAGGTGCTCGGGGGCTCGCTGCGCTCGGTCGCCGACGCCCTCGACCTGGCGCGCCGCACCTACCGGGTCGTCGCGGAGAACCTCGTCTGGGCCTTCGCCTACAACGCGGTGATGATCCCGCTCGCGGTGCTGGGCCTGCTCTCGCCGATGCTGGCGGCGGCCGCGATGGCCCTGTCGAGCGTTTCGGTGGTGGCGAACGCGCTGCGCTTGCGCCGCTTCGGGGACGACCGGCGGAACATGGGCCCGGGGCGGAGCGTTGAACCTGGAACGGCCGTTCGGGCCGTCTGAAGTCGCGATCCGGAAGGAACCCTAGGATGAGCACGACCATGGAGCACGTCGTCGAAGTCACCGATCAGACCTTCGAACAGGTGGTGATCGAGGGGTCGAAGGAGCGCCCCGTCGTCGTCGACCTGTGGGCCGCGTGGTGCGGGCCATGCCGCACCCTGGGGCCGATGCTGGAGAAGGTGGCGAGCGAGCGCGACGGCGCGTTCGTGCTGGCCAAGATCGACGTCGACGTGAACGCCGTCGGCCAGGAGCTCCTGCAGGCCGTGCGCTCGCAGGGGATCCCCACGGTCGTCGCCTTCCGCGACGGCCAGCCGGTTTCGATGTTCATCGGGGCCTACCCCGAGCCCGAGTTGAATCGCTTCGTCGACTCGATCCTCCCGGGCGACGCGGAGGCCGAGGCGAAGGAGACGGAAGAGGCCGTCGAGGCCGGCGACCTGGCGACCGCCGAACGCGGGTTCCGCGAGGCGCTCGTCGAGGATCCGGCGAACCGCGAGGCGGCGGTCGGTCTGGCGAAGCTGCTCGTCGAGCGGGGGGACCTCGACGAAGCGAGGCCCCTCGTGGCGAAGGCGCTGCCGGACCCCGAGGCCGAGCGCCTGCACGCCGCGATCGAGGTCCGCGACTGGGCCGCTGAGCCCGAGCACGGCACGCTCGCGTCGGCGAAGCGCCTGGCCGCCGCGGGCCGCTGGCGGGAGGCGCTCGACGGGATGATCGGCGCTCTGCAGGACGATCGCGACGCGGCGCGCCAGGCGATGATCACGGTCTTCGCGGTCCTCGGCGACGACGACGAGCTGGTGCCCGAGTACCGGCGGAAGCTCGCCGCGGCCCTGTTCTAGGCGGACCCGGGCAGGTGGACGACGTCGTCTTCCGCGAGACGCAACGGATGCCACGGGCGTGGCGGGCGCCGGTGCTCGCGATCGCGGGAGGTGGCGCGCTGCTGTACGTCTGGTCCGCATCCGTCGCCGGGGGAGCGGGCGCCACGACGCTGATCGGACTCGTCGCGGTCGCCGCCGGCCTGGTGGTCGCGTCCCTCGCGGCCGTGGCGCGCCTCGACGTCTCCGTCACGCGCGTCGGTGGACGTGCGATGGGTACCGCTGGCGAGGCGCTCGATCCCGTTCGCGTCGATCCGGCGGGCCGAGCCCGTCACCTACCGTCCGATCCGGCAGTTCGGCGGATGGGCCATCCGCTTCGGTCGCCGGGGAGCCCGCGCGTATCCGATGTCGGGAGACCGCGCCGTGCGACTCACGTTGGACGATGGATCGGAGATCTACCTGGGCTCGCTCGAGCGAGAAGCGCTGGCGGCGGCGATCGATCGGGCGCGCGTGCGATGAGCGAGCTCCAGGGAACAGATCCGCGCGTGGTGGGACGCCGATGCCGGGCACTACGACCGCTCCTCCGACCATGGCCTCACCGACCCGGTCCAGGCGGCGGCATGGACCGCGGCGCTGCGGAGCCTCCTTCCGCCCGCGCCCGCTCGCGTGCTGGACGTCGGCGCCGGCACCGGCGCGATGTCGTTGCTCGCCGCGGACCTCGGACACGACGTGACCGCGCTCGACCTGTCGGAGGCGATGCTCGACGGAGCTCGGCGCAAGGCGACGGAGCGCGGCCTCGCCGTGACGTTCGTGCACGGGCCGGCCGAGGAGCCGCCGCCCGGCCCGTTCGACGTGGTGATCGAGCGCCACGTCGCGTGGACCCTGCCGGATCCGACGTCGGCGTTCGCCGCGTGGCGTCGTGTCGCGCCCGGAGGCCGGCTCGTGCTCTTCGAGGGGTCGTGGGCGGGCGAGGGGCCGTTCGTCGTCGCCGTCGACGCGCTCGCTCGAGGGCTCGAACGCGCCTGGAGGATCCCGGAGCATCATCACGGCGAGTACCCGCCCGAGGTGGTGCGAGCCCTGCCCTTGTCCGGCACGTCCTCGCCGCGCCCGTTCCTCGAGGCGGTCGAGGGCGCCGGCTGGCGGGACGTGCGGCTGCACCGCCTCGGCGACATCGAGTGGGCGGTCGAACGCGCCGCCCGGTGGCCGCTCGGGCGGCTGCGACGGCGTCCGCGCTACGCGATCGTCGCGGACGACCGGAGTCCCGAGAGCCAGACGCCGGTCACGTAGGGGACATCCACCTCGTCACCCGGCGGGAGGATCGCGCGGATCCGGTCTGCGACCGACGATCGCTCGTCCTCCGTCAGCATGGCGATGAAGCTGATCGAGAGGACCCGCGCGACGACGCGGTCCGGGGTCGTGCGGTGCACGTACGCGAACGAGGTCCGTTCCGGCGCGCTCCACGCGTCCGACGTCTCGAAGGCTGCGCGCCACCGCATCGATCGATGGCTCGGCGTGCTCCCTCGGTACGGCTCGATCACGTCGGTCATCGCGCGCACCCACGGCGTGTCCTCGTCCCGGATGTTCCAGACGAGCCCGAGCACGCACCCCGGTCGCAGGACGCGCGCGAGCTCCGCGAGCGCCCGGGGGCCGTCGAACCAATGGAACGCTTGTGCCGCGACGGCAGCGTCGGCGACGCCGTCCCGCAGTGGCAGCTCCTCGGCGACGGCGCCGACGAGATCGCCGCGCGGGAACGTTGCGGGCGAAGGCCTGCCGCATCGCGGCGACGGGTTCGATCCCGACGATCCGAACACCGCTCGGCGCCAGCAGCTCGCTGAGCTTCCCGGTGCCGGGGCCGAGCTCGACGCACACGTGTCCCGGCCCGAGGCGCAGCCGTTCGACGAGGAACCGGACCGCCGCATCCGGGAAGCCGGGCCGCCCGAACTCGTAGTCCGCGACCGCCAGCTCGAAGCCGACGGCCGCGGACGGATGGACGCGTGGCTGTTCAGGCGACATCGGCCGCGACCGTGAACGCCTCCACGATCTCGTCCGGGGCATCCTCGAACGACACGTCGAAGCGCGCCGCGAATGCACGCTCGACGCACGGACGGACGACCTCGACCTCGACCGCACGTCCGGTCAGCTCCGAGAGCGACGTCACGCCGTGGTCGGGCAGCCCGCACGCGACGATCCCGCGCGAACCACGACAGGTCGGTGTCGCAGTTCAGCGCGAACCCATGCAGCGTGACGCGAGCGCGCAGGAGCCGCACGCCGATCGCGCACACCTTGTCGTCGCCGTGCCACACGCCGGTCTGGACGTCCGCGCGCCGGTCCACCGACACCCCGAGCTCGGCGCAGGCGCCGATCACCACGTCCTCGAGCCGGCGCAGGTAGCCGCCGGCGTCCGGCGTCGTTCCCAGATCGATGATCGGGTAGCCGACGAGCTGGCCCGGGCCGTGGAAGGTGAACGAGCCGCCGCGATCGATCTTCCGCACGATGCCTCCACGCGCCTGCACGGAGGCCGGGTCCCAGAGCAGCTCGTCGTCCTTCGCGCGGCGTCCGGCCGTGAACACCGGCGGATGCTCGAGCAGGATCAGCGTGTCGGGGATCTCACCCGTCAGCCGCCGCTCCGCGAGCCGGTGCATCGCGGCGTTCGCGGCGTCGTACGGGACCGGGCCGGGTGGGCGGAGCAACCACGCGGCCCGTGGCATCGCTAGAGGCCGAGGTCTTCGGCGAAGTCCCAGGTCTCGAGGTTCTGGCGGACGCGGGCGAGGAACCGGGTCGCGAGCTCACCGTCGATCACCCGGTGATCCCAGGACATCGAGATGTTGACCATGCTGCGGATCGCGATCGCGTCGTCGACGACCACCGCGCGCTTCACGATCGCGTCGAACGACAGGATGCCCACGTTCGGCTGGTTGATGATCGGCACGCTGGCCACGGATCCGTACGGGCCGGGGTTCGTGATCGTGAACGTGGCGCCCTGCACCTCGTCGGGGGTCAGCTGGTGCGCCCGCGCGCGCGCGGCGAGGTCGGCGATCGCCCGCGCGACCCCCACCGTGTTCATGCCGTCCGCGCCCTTGATCACCGGCACGATCAGGCCCGCGTCGTAGCTGACCGCGATCCCCATGTTGACGAGGCGATGCCGGACGATGTTCTCGCCGTCGAGCCGCGCGTTCACGTCCGGGAACGCCTGGAGCGCGTCGACGGTCGCTCGCACGACCATCGGGAGGTACGTGAGCTTCACGCCGTGCTTGCGCTCGAAGTCGTCCTTCACGCGCTCCCGCAGCCGAACGAGGTGGTCGACGTTGACCTCGACGAGGGTCCATGCACGCGCGGTGGCCTGCGTCGAGGCGAGCATGTGCTCGGCGATCGCGCGGCGGATGTGCGTCATCGGCACCGCCTCGTCGCCGACGCCGAGCTGGATCGGGGGCAGCCGCGGCAGCGGGTGCCGCCGGCTCGGCCGCGCCGAGGTCGGGCGCGGTCGCGGTGACCACCGCCGGAGCGGCGGTCGTGCCGCCGGAGGCGATCACGGCGAGCACGTCGTTCTTCGTGATCCGCCCGCCGGTCCCGGTGCCCGCGATCTGACCGAGATCGAGGGAGTGCTCCCGCGCGAGCCTGCGCACGAGCGGCGACAGGATCTGTGATCGGGGTCCTCGATCCGGCACGGATGCCGCGACCTGTGCGGGGTGCGATACCGGCGCGGCCGGGGCCGGGGATGCTCGACGCCACGACGACGCCGACCGGCTCCGCGGCGGGCGCCGCCGCAGCCGGAGCCGTGATGCAGCCGGAGCCGCCGGAGCGGCGGCGGGTGCGCCCTCCTCCGTGACCTCCATCACGATCGTGCCGACCGGCACGGTCGCGCCCTCGTCCACGAGGATCTTCGTGACCGTGCCCGCGACGGGTGAGGGGACCTCCGTGTCGACCTTGTCGGTCGAGATCTCGAACAACGCCTCGTCGCGAGCGACCGCGTCGCCCTCGTGCTTCAGCCACTTCAGGATCGTGCCCTCGACGATCGTCTCGCCGAGCTGCGGCATCTGGATGGACGTCATCCCCGGGCCCTCCTCACCATGCGGCCAGCCGGTCGACGGCGGCCTCGATGTCGGCCACCTGCGGCAAGAACGCGTCCTCGAGCGGAGGGGAGAACGGCACCGGCACGTTCGGGGGTGCGAGGCGCACCACCGGCGCGTCCAGATGCTCGAAGGCTCTCTCCGCGATCATCGCCGCCACCTCAGAGCCTATCCCGAGGAACCGGTAGGACTCGTAGAGGACGAGCGCATGTGCGGTCTTCTCGATCGAGCGCAGCACGGTCTCCTCGTCGTACGGATAGACCGTCCGGAGGTCGACGACCTCGGCCGAGATCCCACGTTGGGCGAGGGCCTCGGCCGCCTCGAGCGCCTTGTGGACCATCGCCCCGTACGTGATCACGCTGACGTCGGTGCCCTCGCGTTTCACGTCGGCCGAGGAGATCGGGACCAGGAAGTCGGGGTCGGTCGGCACCTGCTCCTTGATCCGCCGGTAGATCCATTTGTGCTCGAGGAACATCGACGGGTTGTCGTCGCGGACGGCCGACTTCAGCAGGCCCTTCGCGTCGCTCGGGAACGCCGGGCACATGATCTTGATCCCGCCCGCGTACGCGTACCACGGCTCGGGATTGATCGAGTGGAAGCTCGAGGCGCGGACCCCTCCGCCGGAGGGCGCGCGCAGCACCACCGGCAGCGGCACGCCGGCGCGGTAGTGGTAGCGGGACAGGACCGTCGTGATCTCGTCGAACCCGCTGGACATGAAGTCGGCGTACTGGAACTCGGCGATCGGGCGCATCCCCTCCATCGCCGAGCCGACCGCCATGCCGACGATCGTCTCCTCCGCGATCGGCGTGTCCATCACCCGGTCGGGCCCGAAGCGTTCGATGAAGCCCTCGGTGACCTTGAACGCGCCGCCGTACACGCCGATGTCCTCACCGAGCATGTAGACGCGCTCGTCCCGCTCCATCTCCTCCCAGAGCGCCTCGGCGATCGCGATCAGGTACGTGGCCTGCCCGTCGTCGTCGCGCTTGCCGCGTGGTTCGGCGCCGTGTCCGGCCGCGCCCGATTCGACCGTCTGCGTGGACATCAGCCGGTCTCCGTGCCGCCGCCGCGGCCGGGTTCGCTCGTCCAGTACCCGTCCTCGACCCACCAGCCCTTCGTGACGTCGCCCGGCTCCGGGAACGGCGATGCCTGCGCGAACGCGAAGCCCTCGTCGAACTCCCGCTCGATCCGCGCGGTGATCGCCGTCGATGTCGTCGTCCGTGACGACCCCCTGCTCACGGAGGTAGGTCTCGAAGTTCTTCACCGGGTCCTTCGAGAGCATGTAGTGCTCGAGGAACTCGCGGGGCACGTACTTCGCGGGGTCGTGGCCGGCATGGCCGCGCCACCGGAGCGACACGGACTCGATCAACGTCGGTCCGCCGCCATCGCGGGCGCGGTCGACCGCCTCCTTGGCGGCCGCGTAGACCTCGAGCACGTCGGCGCCGTCGACGCGGACGCCGGGGATCCCGTACGCGGCCGCCCGCTCCGCGATCGTCGGCACCGCGAACTCCTTCGCGTTCGGGGTCGAGTACGCGAACTGGTTGTTGTTGACGACCCACACCACGGGCAGCCGCAAGACGGCGGAGGTGTTGATCGCCTCGTGCCAGCGGCCGTTCGACGTGGCGCCGTCCCCGCAGATCGCCATCGCGACGCGACGTTCGCCCTTGCGCTGGTACGCGAGGGCCGCGCCGACCGCGACCGGGTACGCGATCGGCAGGTGGGACATCACCGCGTACGTCCGGTGGCCGTACCAGTCGCCGATATGGCTGTTGCCGTCGCGTCCGCGGAGGTAGCCGTCGATCCGACCCCAGAACTGCGCCATCACGCGGTTCAGGTCGAGGCCCTTCGTGAGCTGCGCGGTCAGATCGCGGTGGGTGGGGAACAGGGAGTCGTCGGGCTCGAGGGCGAACGTGACGCCGACGTGCGTGCCCTCCTGACCCCGGCCGGAGTAGATCGCGCCGGGGAGGCGGCCCTGCCGGTAGAGCGCCTCCATCCGCTCGTCGAAGTACCGGCCGAGCGCGAGGTAGTAGTAGATCTCCTTCAGGCGGTCGTCGGTCAGCGGCCGCCCGCTCGGTGCCGCGTCGGGTTCGAGCTTCGTCGCCACGGTCGTCTCCTCACGGGGTGTGCAGCGGCTTGCCGGCGAGGGCGAGCATCGCCTCGCCGAGCCCTTCGGACAACGTCGGGTGGGGGTGGATCAGCGCTGCGACGTCGGCGACGGTGGCCTCCCAGGCGGTGATGAGCATCCCTTCGGCGATGAGGTCGGTGACGTGCGGGCCGACCATGTGGACGCCGAGCACCGACCCGCCGCCCGCCTCCGCGACCACCTTCACCGTTCCGCCCTCGCCGAGGATGTTGGCCTTCCCGATCGCCCGGAGGTCGAGCTTCTCGACCACGATCTCCCGGCCCGTCTCGCGCGCCTGCGCCTCGGTGAGGCCGACGCTCGCGATCTCCGGGGTGCTGTACGTGACGCGCGGGATCACCGCGTAGTCGATCGCCGGGACGTCGATGCCGGCGATCCGTTCGGCGACGGCGATCCCCTCGGTGAATGCGACGTGGGCCAGCTGCAGCGGGGTCGCGGCGACGTCGCCGACGGCCCACACGTGCGGGGCGGTGGTGCGGAGCTGGTCGTCGACCACGACGAAGCCACGCTCGTGCAGCGCGACGCCGGCCACGTCGAGCTCGAGCCCGTCGGTGACCGGCCCCCGTCCGACCGCGACCAGGCAGATGTCGGCTTCCACCGTGCGCTCCGCGCCGTCGACGGTGTACCGCACCTCGACGGCCTCGCCCGTGTCTCGGATCGCGCCGACGGTTGCGCCGGCTGCGGTCGTGATCCCGCGCCTGCGGAACGCCCGCGCGACGGCGGCGGAGATGTCGGCGTCCTCGAGCGGCGCGACGGTCGGCAGCGCTTCGAGCACCGTGACGTCGGCCCCGAAGGAGCGATAGAAGGAGGCGAACTCGAGGCCGACGGCGCCGGCACCGATCACGACCGCCGAGGAGGGCAGCCGGTCGTACCGGAGCGCCTGATCGCTCGTGATGACGCGCGACGTCACCTCCACGCCGGGGAGCAGCTTCGGACGCGAGCCCGTCGCGATCACGACGTCGGCCCCTTCGATCCGCTCGCCGGCGACCTCGACGGCCGGCCCCGGGAGGAGCCGCGCGGCACCGGTGATGACCTCGATGCCGCGGGTCCGAACCAGCCCGGTCAGGCCCGAGACGAGCTTGTCGACCATCGACTCTTCGAACGCGACGATGGCCGACCAGTCGGGCTCGCCGGAGGCCTTCACGCCCCAATCGGCCGCCCGATCGACCGTGTCCATCACGGCGGCGGACTGCAACAGCGCCTTCGTCGGGATACAGCCACGGATCAGGCAGGTACCGCCCAGGCGGTCGTCCCGCTCGATGAGCGCCACGCGCTTGCCGAGTTGCGCCGCGCGGAGGGCGGTCGAGTAGCCGCCCGTTCCCGAACCGATGACGACGACGTCGTACGGGTCCCTCATGCGGTGAGCCAGTCTAGCCGCCGTCTGTCGCGACCCACCGGCGCCGGCCTCGTACGATGCGCGCATGCGCGAGGACGAGGGCCTGAAGCACTCGCCGCTGGAGGCCGATCACGTGGCGCTCGGCGCGAAGCTGGGCCCGTTCGGCGGCTGGTTCATGCCGATCGAGTACGCCGGCGCGCTCGCCGAGCACCGCGCGGTCCGCGAGCGGGTCGGGCTGTTCGACCTCACGCACCTCGGGAAGGTCGACGTGGAGGGTCCCGGTGCGCTCGGGTTGCTCCAGGGCGTCGTGACGAACGACGTCGCGTCGATCGCCGTCGGCGAGGCGCAGTACAACCTCGTCCTCAACGAGGGCGGCGGGGTGATCGAGGATCTGATCGTCTACCGCCTCGAGGCGGATCGCTATTTCGTCGTCCCGAACGCCGCGAACACGCAGCGGGTGCTCCAGATCCTCGGCGAGGCGAGGGCTCCGGAGCGGGTCCATCTGATGTATCACCAGGACTGGTGCTTCCTCGCCGTGCAGGGACCCGACGCGCCGCAGGTCGTGCCGAAGCTGTTCCCGGAGGCGAACGACCTGGGGTTCATGCAGTGCGCCGAGTCCGACTTCCGCGGCGACCCGTGATCGTGACGCGGTCCGGCTACACGGGCGAGATCGGCTACGAGCTGTTCACGTACGAGGACATCGCGGTGGACCTGTGGCGCGAGCTGCTCGACGCGGCGGGGGTCTTCGACGGCAAGCCCTGCGGGCTCGCGGCGCGCGACGTCCTGCGGCTCGAGATGGGGTACCCGCTGTACGGGCAGGATCTCTTCGAGACCTCGACGGCGTTCGAGGCCGGCCTGGGCTGGGCCGTCGCGATGGACAAGGGACCGTTCCGCGGGAGCGCGGCGCTCGCGCGGCAGCGCGACGAGGGATTGCCCAGCCGCCTGCGGGGGCTGCGCATGCACGAACGCCGGCACATCCCGCGGGCGCACTACCCGGTGTTCTCCGGCGACCTGCTGATCGGCGAGGTGACGAGCGGTACGTACTCGCCGTTGCTGGAGACCGGGATCGCGCTCGCGTACCTGTGGCCGGCGGACGCGGCCGACGTCGGCGACGAGGTGGAGGTGGACATCCGCGGGCGGCGCGGCGCGGCGACGGTGGTCCGTCCGCCGTTCGTCGAACGCAGCCCTCGGTGAGGCTCAGACCGAGGCGAGCGGCGTGCCGACGGCGCGTTCGAAATCACCGATGTCGGCGGCTCCGAACCGAACGTGGCTCAGGAGCCCGTGCAGGAGCGACCGCGCGCGAGGGGAATCGCGGGTCACGGCAACCACGACGTAGAGCCCCGAGCCCGCGATCCCGACCTTGCCCGCGGGGCCGAAGCCCGGCGCGGCGATGAAGTACGACCAGCGGGTCGCCGTGTCGCCCGTTCGCCCGGCACACGCCCTGACCCTCCGCGACGAAGTCGCCGACGGACGAGTGGTCGCCGTCGAGGAACGTCGGCACGTGATCGGCGAAGACCCGCTGCGAGGAGGCGCGGCAGCCCGGCGCATCCTGGAGCCGTGACAGCAGTGGCCCCGTCGCGGCGAGGTAGTAGAGGTCGCTGGACACCCCGATCTGCGTGGCGTCCACCCACGTCGCCGAGATGCCCTGGCTGATCGTCTGGGCGACCGGCGCTCCGAGGGGGTGCGGCGAGGCGACGAAGCCCTCGTGGTAGCCGGCGGGGCCGACGGCCACGGCGCTCCAGCCGTTGGGCACCAGCCCGCTCACGGAACCGGCGGTCACGCGGACGTAGGGCGACGAGGTGGGATGGACCTCGATCTGGGGCGCCGCAGCCAGCGGGTGCGCACCGACGCCCGAGCAGCTCGCGGCGGCGAGCGACACGGCGATCCCGACGATGGCTTTTCGCACCCGGTGCTGTCTCCCGCGGCGCAGGATACGCTCGGCCGCGCCGCCGCGCCACCTGCGGAGGTCCTCGATCAGCTGGCACCCACCGGGGGCATCTCCAGTCGTTCCCCCTCGCGAGCCGGGATGCAGAAGGAGATCCGCGTGCCGCCGCCGGGCAGCGGATCGGACCACATCACGCCGCCGTGTTCGATCACGATCTGCCGCGCCAGATGCAGCCCGACGCCGACGCCGGCCTTCTCCTTCCGCAACGTCGCCTCGCCGGTGGAGAAGGGCTGCTCGAACGCCTTCGCCGCGACCGCCCGATCCAGGCCCTCCCCGTGGTCCGTGACCATCACCACCACGCCCTCCTGCAGCTCGCGCGCCACGACCTCGACCGTGCGTCCCGCGGGGGAGTAGCGGCACGCGTTGTCCAGTAGTTCGCGGACGACGCCGCCGATCCGAGCGCCGTCGGCGATCGCCTCGAGCTCCTCGGGGACCTGGGAGATCACCGGCACCGAGGGGTACTCGCGGGCCACCTGGTCGACCGCGTGCCGGACGAGCGGGCCGAGATCGGTGCGGGCGAGCTCGAGCTCGAACGTGCCGCGCTCGAGCTCCGCGATCGTGATCAGCTCGTCGACGATCCCCATCAGCTTGTCGAGGGACGAGCTGAGCTGCTCCAGGAACTGGTCTCGCTCCACGGCCGGAACGTTCGGATTGCGCAGGACGTACGCGATGCCCTTCGCCACCGTCACCGGGGTCCGGAGCTCGTGGGAGATGTTCGCGAGGAAGTCGCCCTTCGCCGAGGTTCCTTGCGTCACGTTCTCCCGGAGATCGGCGATCTCGGCCTCGAGTTCCTTCGCGCGCAGCACCGCGCGCGAGACCTCCTCGCCGAACGCGGCCGCGACCTGGGGCGAGAGCACGACGTTGCCGGCGGCCGTCGCGCGGAGCGCGCCCAGGACGGCCTCGGGTCCCTCGGCCCGCAGCACGTAGCCGCGGGCCCCCGCGGCGAGCGTCTCGGCGATCCGTCGAGGCTCGCGGACCGAGGATCGTGCGACCACCCGGGTGGTGGGGGAGGAGGCGCAGAGACGTTTCACCAGCTCGGTGCCCCCGAGCCCTTCGAGCCCGAGCTCGACGACGACGATGTCCGGGCGGGTGCGCGCCGTGGACTCCACCGCGCGGAACACGTCGGACGTCACCTCGACCGGGAGGTCCGGCGCCTCGCGAAGCAGGTGGTAGCGAAGGCGCGCGACCTCGTCCGGCGAGTCGCAGAGGAGCACGCTGGTCATCTGCCTCCGATATCGGCCCGTGCGGGTGAAGGTTGAGTGGGGGACGCCCGCGGCGATCAGTGCACGATGCCGGTCCGGATCGCGATCGCGACCGCCTGCGCGCGGTCGTTCGCGCCCAGCTTCTCGAAGATGCGCTCGAGGTGGGTCTTCACCGTGTGCGGAGAGATGCCCAGCTCGGTCGCCACCTGGCGGGTGGTTGCACCGTCGGCAACCTTCTGCAGGATCTCCCGCTCCCGTTTCGACAGCGGCGCGGGCCGGGGCTCGTCGCTGCTGGCGGCTTGCGCCTCCTCGATGAACGTCTTCGTGAGCTGCGGGTGGATCACGGCGTTCCCCTCGACCGCGTTCCGCGCCGCGTCGACGAGGGCGTCCGGCGAGGCGTCCTTCAACAGGTACCCGGAGACGCCGGCCTGGATCGCCTCGGAGATCGCCCCACGGGATTCGTCGATCGTGATGAGGATCACCTTCGTCTCGGGGGACGCCTCCCGGATCCGGCGCGTGGCCTCGATGCCGTCCATGCCCGGCATCCGGACGTCCATGAACACGACGTCGGGGATCAGCTCCCGCGCTCGCTCGATCGCCTCCTCGCCGCTGCCCGCCTCGCCGACGACCACGACGGCTTCCTCGGACAGTTCGAGCGCGGTGCGGAGGCCCTCGCGGGTGACGGGGTGGTCATCCACGATGAGCGCGCGGATCGGCGGCATCGGTCTCCTTCGACGGATGGGGAAGTATCGTGGAGGGAAGCATATGCCCCGACAGGGGGGAGTTCATGGTGGACGAAGAACTAGCGACGCAGGGGACCGAGCCGAGCGAGGCCGTGGCGACCGAGGCCGGTTCGACGCGCGAGCGTGTGCTGCAGGCGCTCACGCAGGTCTTCGACCCCGAGCTGGGGATCAACATCGTCGATCTCGGGCTCGTGTACGAGGTTGATGTTCAGGACAACGGAGACGTCGACATCCAGTACAGCCTCACGACGATGGGCTGCCCGATCGGCCCGCTGATCGAGGATCAGATGCGGGCGTTCCTGGCCCCGATCGAGGAGCTCGGCGAGGTGCGACCGGAGCTCGTCTTCCGTCCGCCGTGGTCGCCGGAGCTGATGTCCGACGAGGCCAAGGCGGCGCTCGGCATCTTCTAGCCTTTCGTCCCCATCCGGGCACCGTCTGGGTGTTGACGTTGCACCTGCAACACGAGTAGAACGGGTGTCGATGTTCCGACCTGAGGGGTGGCGTCCGTGATCCGCACGCGGTGCAGGGGATTGGTGGGGTTGATGATCCCCTCGCGCCTGTGCTGTCGACCCTGATCGACATCCCTCGAACGCGCTCCGTTCCCGCAGCATCCGTCTCGACGCAAGGAGGTTCTTCCCGATGGCTGAGTACGCCAATCCGAACGTTCTCGTCTCCACCGACTGGCTGGCCGAGCACCTGCACGACGCCGACGTCCGCGTGATCGAGGTCGACGAGGACACCGCCGCCTACGACGCGGGCCACATCGACGGCGCGGTCGGCTGGAACTGGACGACCGACCTGCACACGAAGGTCGGCCGCGACTACCTGGACCAGGACGGCTTCTCGGGCCTCCTGTCGGAGGCCGGCGTCGCACCGGGCGCCACCGTCGTCCTCTACGGCGGCAACAACAACTGGTTCGCGGCCTACGCGTATTGGCTCCTGAAGTTGCGGGGCTTCGACGACGTGAAGCTCCTGGACGGCGGGCGCAAGAAGTGGGAGCTCGAGAGCCGGGCGCTGACCGACGTGGTTCCGTCCTACGACGGCACCGGCCTGAAGATCACCGGCGCCGAGCGGCCGGAGATCCGCGCCTTCCGCGACGAGGTGCTCGGCAAGGTCGGCGACGGCGCCGGGTTCGTGGACGTCCGCTCGCCGGAGGAGTACCGCGGCGAGAAGCTGGCGCCCGATCACCTCCCGCAGGAGCAGTCGCAGGTCCCGGGCCACATCGCCGGGGCGAAGAACATCCCGTGGGTGAAGGCCGCGAACGACGACGGCACCTTCAAGTCGGCCGATGAGCTGATCGCGCTCTACGGGGCCGAGGGGATCACCTCGGACAAGGAGATCATCGCGTACTGCCGGATCGGCGAGCGCTCCTCGCACACGTGGTTCGCCCTGCAGGAGCTGCTCGGCTACCCGAACGTCAAGAACTACGACGGGAGCTGGACCGAGTACGGCTCGTTGGTCGGCGCCCCGGTCGAGGTGGGCGGCTGACGGTGAGCGAAGTCGCGAAGATGATCCAGGCGAACGAGTCGTTCGCGCAGGGTTTCGACAAGGGTGACCTCGAGATCCCGCCGGCGCGCGGGACCGTCGTCCTGACCTGCATCGACGCCCGCATCGACCCGGCGAAGGCGCTCGGGATCGACATCGGCGATTCCCATGTCGTGCGGAACGCCGGCGGTCGTGCCTCGGACGACGCGCTGCGGTCGATCACGATCTCGAGCTGGCTCCTCGGCACGCGCGAGGTCGCGGTGATCCATCACACCGACTGCGGCATGGAGAAGTTCACGGACGACGTGCTGCGGCAGAAGATCAAGGAGGAGAAGGGCGTCGATGTCGGGGACACCGACTTCCTGACCTTCTCCGACCTCGATCAGAGCGTGCGCGACGACGTCGAGCGGATCCGAACCACGGCGTCGCTGCCGGACGGGCTCGAGGTGTCGGGCTACGTCTACGACGTGCGGACCGGGCGGGTCCGCGAGGTCGTGCCGGCGAGCTGACGCATCTGCTGAGCGTGCGGGGCGGCTCCGGCCGCCCCGCCCCTCAGCGCACGATCTCGACCAGCAGGACCCACGCGTTCGTCACCGCGACCACGAGCTGGAGGATGACGGCCGGCACCAGCCAGTAGAGCCCGCCGCCGGCGATCAACGAGATGCCGGCGGTGGCCAGCGGCGCGACCGCCGCGATCGTGAGCGCGCGGACGACGACCGAGCGCCGGGGGGTCTGCTCGCGATCCGGCGAGCTGCGCACCTCCGTCGCCACGATCAGGCCGAGCGCGACGGCGGCCACCATCAGCAGCTCGGCCCCGAGGACCTCGGTGCGCTGGGCCGGCACCAGCGCGAACGCGCCGGTCAGCAGGGCGCACATCAGGAGCAGGATCGTCTCGCCGGCGCGACCGGGGAGCCGGGTAGGCCAGGATGCGCTCGAGGTTGATCGAGATCGCCACGAACAGCAGGCCGGCGAGCGCGGCCGCGGCGCCCGAGGTGGCGAGGAAGAAGTCGTGCCAGGCCTCCGGCGCGTAGGCGGCGTGGGCGGCGTCGATCACGCGCGGCAGGATGGCACACGTGAGGGACGAGCCGTGACGGCGAATCCGACCTATCCGATAGACTTTGGTGCGAGCCCGAGCGTAGGGTCGATGCGGCAGCTCAGGAGGGGAGAACCTCGGTGGCCATCAGCCAGGAAGAGCACCTCAAGGAACTGAGCAAGGGGTATCGGTTCGACTGGAAGGACGCCGATCATTCGGTGTTCCAGCCGAAGCGGGGGCTGAGCGCGCAGGTGGTCGAGGAGATCTCGTCGCTCAAGGGCGAGCCGGACTGGATGCGGAAGTACCGGCTGAAGGCGCTGAAGCACTTCGAGGCACGTCCGATGCCCTGGTGGGGCGCCGACCTGTCCGACATCGACTTCGCGAACATCTACTACTTCATCCGGTCGACCGAGAAGCAGGCCCAGAACTGGGAGGACCTCCCCGACGACATCCGGGGGACCTGGGACAAGCTCGGCATCCCCGAGGCGGAGAAGAAGTACCTGGGCGGCGTGTCCGCGCAGTACGAGAGCGAGGTCGTCTACCACAAGATCAAGAAGGAGCTCGACGACATCGGCGTGCTGTTCACGGACATGGACAGCGCGCTCCGCGACTACCCGGACCTCGTCCGGGAGCACTTCGGGACGCTGATCCCGGCCAACGACAACAAGTTCGCGGCGCTCAACACCGCCGTGTGGTCCGGGCGGCTCGTTCATCTACGTGCCCCCGGGCGTGCAGGTGGACATCCCGCTGCAGGCGTACTTCCGGATCAACGCCGAGAACATGGGCCAGTTCGAGCGGACGCTGATCATCGCGGACGAGGGTTCCTACGTGCACTACGTCGAGGGCTGCTCGGCGCCGATCTACTCGAGCGATTCGCTGCACTCCGCCGTCGTCGAGATCAAGGCGATGAAGGGCGCGCGTGTGCGCTACACGACGATCCAGAACTGGTCGACGAACGTCTACAACCTCGTGACGAAGCGCGCCGCGGCCTACGAGGACGCGGTGATGGAGTGGGTCGACGGCAACATCGGCTCGAAGGTGACGATGAAGTACCCGTCGATCTACCTGCTGGGCAAGGGCGCGCGCGGCGAGGTGCTGTCGGTCGCGTTCGCGGGCAAGGGGATGCACACCGACGCCGGCGGCAAGGCGATCCACGCCGCGCCGTACACGACGAGCGTGATCACGTCGAAGTCCGTCTCGAAGGACGGCGGCCGCACCGGCTACCGCGGCCTGGTCCGCGTCGAGCCGGACGCGCACCACGCGCGTTCGAACGTCCGCTGCGATGCGTTGATCCTCGACGACGAGAGCCGGTCCGACACGTACCCCTACATCGAGGTCGAGGACGAGACCGCCGCGCTCGGCCATGAGGCGACGGTCTCGAAGGTCGGCGAGGACCAGCTCTTCTACCTGATGAGCCGCGGCCTGTCGGAGGTCGAGGCCACCGCGATGATCGTGAACGGCTTCATCGAGCCGATCACGCGCGAGCTGCCGATGGAGTACGCGGTCGAGCTGAACCGGCTGATCGAGCTCCAGATGGAGGGCTCCGTCGGGTGAGCACCGCCACCACCCGGACGTTCGACGAGCACACGCTGCAGACGCTCCCGGAGGTGCCCCCGTTCCTCGCGGCCGCGAGGGCCCAGGCGTTCGAGGAGTTCCGCGCGCTGCCGGCTCCGTCGCCGGAGACCGAGGAGTGGCGCTATACCGATCTGACCGACTTCGATCTGTCGTTCGAGCCGGCCGCCGTCGGGCATCCGGCGATGACGACGTCGAACCAGGACCTCGAAGCGCTCGGCGTGCTGTTCTGCGACCTGGACGAGGCCGCGATGCGCCATCCCGACCTGGTACGCGAGCACCTGCACGGTCTGGTCCCGACCGGTCGGACGAAGTTCACCGCCCTGCACGGCGCCTTCCGCGCCGGCGGGACCTTCCTGTTCGTGCCGCGCGACGTCCGGGTCGAGCTGCCGCTGCAGACGCTCACGCACCTCGACGCCGACGGCACGGCCGTGTTCCCGCACACCGTGTTGATCGCGGCCGAGGGCTCGGACGTGACGTTCATCGACCGCTTCACCTCGCGTGACCTGCAGCGCGCGCTGTCGGACGCGATCGTGGAGATCTACGTCGGCGACGGCGCCCGCGTGCGGTACGCGTCGATCCAGGAGTGGGGCGCCGGCGTGACGCACCTCGCGGTGCAGCGGGCGACCGTGGGTCGCGACGCCGAGTTCCGTTCGCTCGCGATCGGCTTCGGGGCGTCCCTGGCCCGCGCGGAGGCCGAGACGGTGCTCGACGGGCAGGGAGGGTTCTCCGAGATGCTCGGGATCTTCTTCGCCGACGGCGCGCAGCATTTCGATCACCGCTCGGTCCAGGACCACGTGGCGCCGAACTGCACCAGCACGCTCCTGTACAAGGGCGCGCTGCGAGACGCGAGCCGCGCCGTGTTCAGCGGGTGGGTCCACGTCCGGCCCGGCGCCCAGAAGACCGACGCGATGCAGACCTCGCGGAACCTCGTCCTGAGCGAGCATGCGAAGGCGGATTCGATCCCGAACCTCGAGATCGAGGCGAACGACGTCCGGTGCGGCCACGCGGCGAGCGTCGGTCCGGTCGACGACGAGACCCTGTTCTACCTCGAGAGCCGGGGCATCCCGCGCGACGAGGCCGAGCAGCTGATCGTCACCGGCTTCTTCCAGGAGGTGCTCGACCGGGTGAGCCTCGCGGAGGTCCGCCGGGGCGCCGAGCTCGCGATCCAGGAGGAGCTCGGTCGGACCGAGGGGGTCGGTTCCGGATGACCGCGGTGCGCATCTGCTCGCCGCAGGACGTTCCGGCCGGCGAGGCGAAGCGGTTCGCGGTGGACGGCCGGCTGGTGGCCGTCGTGAACCTCGGCACCGACGGGTTCCGCGCCGTCGACGCCGTGTGCTCGCACGAGCGGTACTACCTGGACGAGGGCGAGGTCGACGTCGACCTCGAGACGATCGAATGCCCGAAGCACGGGTCCACGTTCGACCTGAACACCGGGGCGCCGCGGACGCTGCCGGCGATCAAGCCGGTGGACGTGTTCCCCGTGACCCTGACCGATGACGACGTGCTGATCGAGGTGGGAACGACATGAGCCAGACGAACGGCGACGCTCCGGCGACGCTCGAGATCCGCGACCTGCACGCCGACGTGGAGGGCCGGGAGATCCTCCGCGGCATCGACCTCACGGTCCGGCAGGGGGAGATCCACGCGCTGATGGGCCCGAACGGATCGGGGAAGTCGACGCTCAGCAACGTGATCATGGGGCGGCCGGGATACGTCATCACCGACGGGACCGTGCGGTTCAACGGGGAGGACATCACGCGCCTCACCCCGGATCAGCGGGCGCAGCGGGGGCTCTTCCTCGCGATGCAGTACCCGACCGAGGTGCCCGGCGTGTCGGTCGTCAACTTCCTGCGGACGGCGTACCAGTCGATCAAGGGGACGCAGGTGAGCGCGCTCGCGTTCCGCAAGCACATGAAGGCTCAGATGGACCGCCTCGGCATCGAGGACGCGATGGTGCAGCGGTACGTGAACCAGGGTTTCTCCGGCGGCGAGAAGAAGCGCAACGAGATCCTCCAGCTGGCCGTCCTGGAGCCGCAGGTCGCGATCCTCGACGAGACCGACTCGGGCCTCGACATCGACTCGTTGAAGCTGGTGGCCGAGAGCGTGAACGAGCTGGTGGGTCCGGAGCTGGGCGTGCTGATCATCACGCACTACCAGCGCATGCTGAACTACATCACGCCCGGCTTCGTGCACGTCATGATGCAGGGGCGCATCGTGGAATCCGGCGGCCCCGAGCTGGCGCACCGGCTCGAGGAGAAGGGCTACGAGGGCATCCGGCGCGAGCTGGGGCTGCAGGAGGACGCCGCGCAGGACCAGGACGTGCGGACCTAGGAGACGACCGTGCTCGACGTGGACGCGATCCGGCGTGATTTCCCGATCCTGGAGCGGGAGTTCCAGGGCAAACCGCTCGTGTACCTCGATTCGGCCGCCACGTCCCAGAAGCCGGTCGCGGTGATCGAGGCCGAGGCCGAGTTCTACCGGCACCACAACGCGAACGCGCATCGCGGCATCTACACGCTGGGGGAGGAGGCCACGGAGGCCTACGAGGGCGCGCGCGAGCGGATCGCGCGGTTCTTCGGCGCGACGGATCCGGCGCGGCTCATCTTCACCCGCGGCACCACCGAGTCGATCAACCTCGTCGCCCACGGCTGGGGGCGCACCTTCCTCCGCGAGGGCGACGAGATCCTCCTCACCGAGATGGAGCACCACTCGAACATCGTGCCCTGGCAGCTCGTCGCGCAGGCGACGGGTGCGTCGCTCCGGTACATCGGCCTCACCGACGACGGCCTCCTCGACCTGTCGAACCTCGGAGAGCTGCTGACGGAGCGGACGAAGATCCTCGGGGTCACGGCGATGTCGAACGCGCTCGGCACGATCCCGCCGTTGCGCCAGCTGATCGACGCGGCGCACGCGGTCGGCGCGGTCGTGGTGGTCGACGCGGCCCAGGCGGCGCCCCATCTCGCGCTCGACGTCGACGCGCTCGACGCCGACTTCTTCGCGTTCAGCGGGCACAAGATGCTGGGCCCGACGGCGAGCGGCGGGCTGCTCGCCAAGCGCGAGCATCTGGACCGCATGCAGCCGATGTTCGGGGGCGGCGACATGATCCGGGAGGTGTTCCACGATCACGCCACGTGGAACGACGTGCCCTACCGCTTCGAGGCCGGCACGATGCAGATCGCGCAGCAGGTCGGGCTCGCCGCGGCGGTCGACTACCTCGAGGCGCTCGGCATGGACGATGTGCGCGCGCATGAGGTCGAGATCACGCGGTACGCGATGGACCGGCTCCTCGAGGCCGGCGCGACCGTCTACGGGCCGAAGGACACCGACATCCGAGGTGGCGCCGTCAGCTTCTGGTACAAGGATGTCCATCCGCACGACCTCGCCACGATCCTGAACGAGGACGGGGTGGCGATCCGGGCGGGGCATCACTGCGCGCAGCTGACGATGCGCCGCTTCGGGACGCCGGCGACGGCGCGTGCGTCGTTCTACGTGTACAACACCGCGAGCGAGGTCGATGTCCTCATCGACTCGCTCGCGAAAGCGGGGGACATCTTCGCGTTCTGAGGCGGTCTGAGGAAGGAGAGCCCTGGTGGCGCTCGACGACATCTACAAGGAAGTGATCCTCGATCACTACAAGAGCCCGCGGAACAAGCGTGAGCTCCCGGGCGCGGAGCTGTCCTGCACGCGGAACAACCCGCTCTGCGGCGACGAGATCACGGTGTTCGCGCACGTCGAGGACGGAACGGTTCGCGAGGTCACCTTCCAGGGCGCAGGGTGTTCGATCTCGCAGAGCTCGGCGTCGATGATGACGGAGGCCACCTCGGGCGGCACGGTCGAGGACGTGCTCGCGCTGGCGTCGGACTTCCGCGGCATGATGGCCGGTGAGGTCGAGCCCGACGAGGATCGCTTCGGCGACCTGGTAGCGCTGAAGGGCGTCGTGAAGTACCCGATCCGCATCAAGTGCGCGGTGCTGGCCTGGGACGTCCTGCAGGAGGCCCTGGACGGCTCCGGTGAGGCCACCGGCGCGCAGGCGCACGCGATCAGCTAGTCCCCTCCGATCACCCGCGGCGGAGGCCGCATCCGGCCACCGCCCGTAGCATGGGCGCCCATGCGCATCGTGTTCAGCGACGACGGTCGTGACTTCCTGCGACGGGACTGGACACACCTCGCCGAGGAGGACCCGAGGCGGGACGTTCTTCCATCGGCCTGCCTACCTGAAGCTCTACTGGGAGGAGTTCGGCGAGACGCCCGAGCACCTGCTCCTGGGCTTCGCCGAGCAGGACGACGGGACGCTGAGCGCCGCGGTCGCGTTCGAACGGGTGGGGGACGTGCTCCGGTTCCTCGGGGGGACGGAGGTGACCGACTACATGGGGCCGGTCGGTCTCCCGTCGATGCGCGAGCAGACCGCACGTGCCCTGCTCGAGGCGCTCCGGGATCGGGACGATTGGTCGAGCGCCGACCTCCGCGGGCTGCGCGAGGACGACCCGTGGCTGGCGGCGCTGCGCGATGCGGCGCCGGACGCCGGGCTCGAGGTCGAGGAGACGGAGGATCAGAACGGCGTCGCGCCGTTCCTGACGCTCCCTGCGACGTGGGACGCGTACCTCGCGGGCCTGCCGTCGAAGCTCCGGCACGAGATCAAGCGCAAGGCGACGAAGCTCGAGACCGAAACCGGGCCCTACCGGATCGTCGCGGCCGACGCGGAGACCGTCGGGCCGCTGCTCGACCGGTTCGTGGAGCTGCACCGGCTCAGCGAGGGTCCGAAGGGCGTGTTCATGGTGCCCGGCATGGAGATCTTCTTCCGGCGGCTCGCGGAGGAGTTCCTGCCGGTCGGGATCTTCCGGCTCACGTTCATCGAGGTCGGCGGCGAGCTCGCCGCGGGCACGATCGGCTTCGTCGACGGGGGCACGTCCTCGCTCTACAACTCCGCGTTCGACCGACGCTGGGGGGTGCTCGCGCCCGGCATGGTCCTGGTGGCGGAGGACATCCGGATCGCGATCGAGGAGGGCTGCCACACGCTTCGATCTCCTGAAGGGCGACTATCCGTACAAGTACCGCTTCGGCGCGGTCGGGCGCCGGGTGCGTCGGCTCGTCCTTCGGCGGCGCTGAGCGCGGGCCGGCTCCGGCGGGAGGATCAGGGGTACGCGCGGATCACGCGCAGGACCGTCCGGGCGAGCCCGAGGTCACCGCCGAGCACCACGTTGCCGGACGCGAGGGCGTCGTCCGCGGCGAGCCGCCGGCCGGCGACCAGGGCGAACTGCGGCGCGCGACCGGTGATCACCACGTCCGGCTCCTTCTCCGGCGCGGGGACCTCGCCGGAGCCGAGGCCCCAATGCCACGAGCCCTGGCCGGGACCGAGGAGCTCGAAGGACGCGCTCCGGCCGGACAGGTCGAGGCCTTCCCGCTCGAGCGCCCACGGCAGCAGGCGCACGGCCATGTCGATCGTCAGGTGGACCGGCCACTGCTGCCAGCCCACCTGCCACCCGCTCGCGACGCCGTTCGTCGCGCGCATGTCCTCGCCGTGCAGGAACCATTCGATCACCTGGGACTGGATGAGGAACCGCGGCGAGAGGTCGCCCGCCACCCACGGGAAGCGGGCGTTCCGCCACTCCGCGTCGTCCAGCCGCGCGGCGTAGACCAGGAACGCCTCGGCCGCCCTGCCCCAGGTCTCCAGGATCTCCCGCGTCGTCAGGCCCGTCCGCCGTCCCACGGCCCATGCGTTCCAGCCGTCGACGGTGAACGGCTCCTCGCCGAGGTGCCCGCGGTACTCCTCGAGCTCCTCGGCCGGCTGTCCGGCCATCAACTGCGCGGCGGCCGTGTCGCTCGCGGCGAGGTGGGCCATCACGTCGCGGTTCCACCATCCCGGCGCGGCGCTCGGCTGCTCCCACGTCTCCGGATCGGCGAACTGGATCATCCGGCCGAGGCGTTCGCGCTCCGCGTGCGCGACGCCGAGCAGCGCCTCACGGCCGATGCGGAGGCCGCGCCCGCTCCGTTCGCCGACGTCACTGACCACGTCCATGCCGCGCCCTTCGGCCGACCGTCGGGCGCGTTCCCCATCGACCCGCCCGGTTCGGCGGGGATTGTACAGTCGGCCGGTGCGCGTCCTCGTCTGCCCGGACAAGTTCCGCGGCACGCTCACGGCCGCGCAGGCGGCGGCGGCGATCGGGCGGGGATGGGCCCGCGTCCGCCCGCAGGACGCGATCGACCTGATGCCGCTGGCCGACGGCGGCGAGGGCACGCTCGACGCGCTGCTTCCCGTCGGTGATCCCGACACGATCGGGTCGCGGCGGATCGGCGCCGTCGTGCCCGGGCCGCTCGGCGATCCGGTCGACGCCGCCGTGGGCGTGCGCGGTGGTACGGGCGTGGTCGAGCTGGCGAGCGCCTCGGGGATCGGCCTGGTGCCGCCGGAGCGGCGCGATCCGCGGCGGACGACCACGGCCGGTACCGGCGCGTTGATGCGGGTACTCCTCGACGAGGACGTCGATCGCCTCCTGGTCTGTCTCGGTGGATCGGCCACGAACGACGGCGGCGTCGGCATCGCCCGTGCGCTCGGTGTCTCGTTCGCCGACGTGCACGGCGTCGAGGTGCCCGAGGGAGGCGAGGCGCTCCTGGACCTCGCGCGGATCGATACGTCCGGGCTCGACCGCCGGCTCGGCTCCGTCGACGTGCTCGGGCTGACCGACGTCGACAACCCGCTCTGCGGTCCGCGCGGCGCGAGCGCGGTGTTCGGGCCGCAGAAGGGCGCCTCCGACGAGGACGTCTGGGTGCTCGACCGGGCCCTCGGACATCTCGCCGCCGTCGTGCACCGCGATCTCGGGGTCGACGTGCGCGACGAGCCCGGCGCCGGTGCCGCGGGCGGTGCAGGGTTCGGCCTGCTGGCGTTCTGCGGCGCGCGGCTCCGGCCGGGGATCGAGGTCGTGATGGAGTCGGTGGGCTTCGAGGCCGCGCTCCGCGCCGCCGATCTGGTCATCACCGGCGAGGGATCGCTCGACGAGGGGTCGCTCCACGGCAAGGTCCCCTCGGGTGTGCTGGGGGCGGCGGAGGTGGCGCGCACACCGGTCGCGATCGTGTGCGGCCGCGCCTGCGTCCGGCCCGAGGGAGCCGTCGTGCGTTCGCTCGAGGAACGCGTCGGCCCGACGCGTGCCATGCAGGACGCCGAGCGGTCGGTGGAGCTCGTCGCCGGAGAGCTGGCGCAGGAGCTCGGCCGGTGAGCGCCGGCGCGGATCGCTTCGCCGCCGCCGCGGCGGCGCTCGGCCTGCGGCCGGACGTGCACCGGTTCCCCGAGGGCACGAAGACGGCGCAGGATGCGGCCCGCGCGATCGGCTGCGACGTGGCCCAGATCGTGAAGTCGCTCGTGTTCGTGGCGGGGGACCGGCCGGTGCTCGCGCTCACCTCCGGGGCGAACCGCGTGGACACGGAGAAGCTCGCGACGCTCGCCGGAGCAGCCGACGTCGCGTCGCGCCACGCCGGAGGAGGTCCGGGAGGCGACGGGGTTCGCGATCGGGGGCACGCCCCCGTTCGGGCATCCCTCGCCGCTGCCGACCTTCGTGGATCGGGATCTGCTGGGGTTCGACACCGTGTGGGCCGCCGCCGGGACCCCCGATGCGGTCTTCCCGCTCCGGCCGGAGGACCTGCTCGAGCTCTCGGGCGGCGTCGAGGCCGATCTCGCCGACGAGGCGGGCGCATAGGTCCTGACGCGGCGGCAGGGTAGAATCGGAGCGTCGAGATCGAGCCGCATCCGATGAGGAGCCCGGAGGAACCGAGATGCTGACCCTGACTCCCGCCGCAGCCGGCAAGGTGAAGGAGCTCCTCGTCGAGGAGGGCCGCGACGACATCGCCCTGCGGGTCGCCGTCCAGCCCGGCGGGTGTGCCGGCCTCCGGTACGCGATGTACCTCGACGACCAGGTCTCCGAGAAGGACGACAGCGAGGAGCAGCACGGCGTCCGGATCGTGATCGACCGGATGTCCCTGCCCTACCTCTCGCAGGCCACGGTCGACTTCATCGACTCGCTCGAGCAGACCGGCTTCACGATCGACAACCCGGCCGCCCAGGGCGGCTGCGCCTGCGGCCACTCGTTCCACTAGCTCCGTCCCGCTCCCCGTTCTCCGTCGCCACGGTCGTAGCGTCTTGCCGGCGTATCGACGCGAGGCAAGGAGGCCGGCTATGAGCTTGCATCCCTCGACGGGACCGGTTGAGCATCCCGCGCTGCAGCGTCACCTGGAGCAACGCGCGAGCAGCGTGCAGAACCGGATCGCCGACTCGATCACCCGGTTCGCCGGCTCGATGGCGTTCGTGTACGTCTCGATCGTGTGGTTCGGGCTGTGGATCGGGTTGCGCGTGGAGAAGTACCCGTTCGGGCTCCTGACGATGATCGTGTCGTTGGAGGCGATCTTCCTGTCGACGTTCGTGATGATCAGTCAGAACCGGGCCGACGAGAAGCGGCAGGTCCTCGCGGACAACCAGTGGAAGATCGTCCAGATGGAGGAAGCGCAGAACGAGCAGCTGATCGAGCTGACGCGGCAGATCCTGGAGCTCACGAAGGCGATCCACGCGGTGACGACGCAGCAGACGGGTGGCGCCCCGGGGGCACGGCCCCGGGGGCCTAGGCGCCCGGCGCGCGCCGCTCAGGTGGGGTCGTACGCGAGGTTCGGGCCCGAGCCAGCGCTCGGCTTCCTTCATGCTCTCGCCGAGCCGCCGCGCGTAGTCCTCGACCTGATCCTTCCCGAGGCGCCCGACGTTGAAGTACCGGGCCGCCGGATGGGCGAGGTACAGACCCGACACGCTTGCCGCCGGCAGCATCGCGCAGTGCTCGGTCAGATCCATCCCGACGTCGCGGGCGCCGAGGAGGTCGAAGAGCCGGCGCTTCAACACGTGGTCGGGGCACGCCGGGTACCCGAACGCCGGCCGGATCCCGCGGTAGCGCTCGGCGAGCAGCTCCTCCATCGACAGCTGCTCTTCCTCCGCGTACCACTCGCGGCGGGCACGCTGGTGCAGCCACTCGGCGCCCGCCTCCGCGAACCGGTCGGCCAGCGCCTTGACCATGATCGCGCGGTAGTCGTCGTGCTCGGCCTCGTACCGCTTCACGAGCTCGTCGGCGCCGAGGCCGGCCGTGAACGCGAACGCGCCGACGTGGTCGGCCAACCCCGGCTCCATGGGCGCGATGAAGTCCGCGAGCGAGCGGTTCGGCTCGTCGGCCCCGCGGTCCGCCTGCTGGCGGAGCATCGGGAGCGTCACGCCGTTCGCCAGGATGATGTCGTCCCCTTCGCTGTGCGCCGGCCAGAAGCCGTACGTGCCGCGCGCCTGGATCGAGCCGTGCTCGACGATCTCGTCGAGGAGCTCGTTCGCGTCGGCGAGCAGCTCGCGCGCCTGCTCGCCGTAGCGAGGGTGCTCGAGGATCTGCGGGAACGAGCCCTTCAGCTCCCAGGCCGCGAAGAAGAAGGTCCAGTCGAAGTACGGCCGGAGCTCCTCCAGCGACGGCTCGACCGACCGCGCCCCGGTGAAGGCCGGCTCCGCGAGGTCGGCGGCGTCCCACGCGATCGCGGTGCGCCGCTCGGAGGCGATCCGGATGGGGAGCAGCGGGGTCTTCTCCCGCTCCTCGTGCTGGGCGCGCAGACGCGCCTGCAGCTCCCGGTTCTGTCCGTCGAGCGTCTCCTTCCGCTCGGGATCGAGCAGCGCCGAGACCACGCCGACCACGCGGGAGGCGTCGACCACGTGGATCACGGGGCGCCCGTACGCGGGCGCGATCCGCACGGCGGTGTGCTGCCGCGAGGTCGTCGCCCCGCCGATCAGCAACGGCAGGTCGAGGCCTCGCCGCTCCATCTCCTTCGCGACGTGCACCATCTCGTCGAGCGAGGGGGTGATCAGCCCCGAGCAGCCGACCACGTTGCAGCCCTGTTCGATCGCCGTGTCGAGCAGCACGTCGGCCGGCACCATCACGCCGAGGTCGATCACCTCGTAGTTGTTGCAGCCCAACACGACGCCGACGATGTTCTTCCCGATGTCGTGGACGTCGCCCTTCACGGTGCACAAGATCACCTTGCCCTGCGCGCGCGCGGTGCCGCCGCTCGCCAGCAGTTGCTGCTTCTCGTCCTCCATGAACGGCTCGAGGTAGGCGACGGCCTTCTTCATCGCCCGGGCGCTCTTGACCACCTGCGGCAGGAACATCTTGCCGGCGCCGAACAGATCGCCGACGATCTGCATCCCCTCCATCAGGGGGCCCTCGATCACGTCCAGCGGCCGGTCGTAGTGACCGCGCGCCTCCTCGGTGTCCTCCTCGATCCAGCGGTCGATCCCGTGCACGAGCGCGTGCGAGAGCCGCTCCTGCACCGGGGCGTCGCGCCACGAGAGGTCCTCCTCCTTCGCGAGCGCGCTGCCCTGCACGGTCTCGGCGAAGGACACGAGCCGTTCGGTCGCGTCGGGGCGCCGGTCGAAGATCACGTCCTCGACGTGCTCCAGCAGGTCGGCCGGGATGTCCTCGTAGACGTCGAGCTGGCCGGCGTTCACGATCGCCATGTCCAGGCCGGCGGCGATCGCGTGGTACAGGAAGGCGGAGTGCATCGCCCGGCGGACCGGCTCGTTGCCGCGGAACGAGAAGGACAGGTTGGAGACCCCGCCGCTCACCTTCACGCCGGGGAGGCGATGCTTGATCTCGCGCGTGGCCTCGATGAACGCCTTCGCGTACCCGTTGTGCTCCTCGAGGCCCGTCGCGACCGCGAGGATGTTGGGGTCCACGATGATGTCGCTCGCGTCGAAGCCGGCGCGCTCGATCAGCAGGCGAACGGAGCGCTCCGCGATCTCGACCTTGCGCGCGACCGTGTCGGCCTGCCCGCGCTCGTCGAAGCACATCACGACGACCGACGCGCCGTAGCGCCGCACCTTCGACGCCTTCGCGAGGAAGTCGTCCTCGCCCTCCTTCAGGCTGATCGAGTTGACCACCGACTTGCCCTGCACGCACTTGAGGCCGGCCTCGATCACGTCCCACTTCGAGGAGTCGATCATCGCCGGGACCTTCGCGATCTCCGGCTCGGTCGCGACGAGGTTCAGGAACCGCGTCATCGCCGCGGCCCCGTCGATCATGTCGGTGTCCATGTTCACGTCGATCAGGTTCGCGCCGTTCTCGACCTGGTCGCGCGCGACGTCGACCGCCGCCTGGAAGTCGCCGGACTCGATCAGGCGGGCGAACCGCTTGGAGCCGGTGATGTTCGTGCGCTCGCCGACCATCACGAACCCCGTCTCGGGCGTGATGCGGAAGGGCTCGAGGCCCGAGAACGACGTGAAGGTGCCGGCGGCCGGGAGCACGCGGGGCGGCAGGTCGCGGACCGCCTCGTGGATCGCGCGGATGTGCGCCGGCGTCGTGCCGCAGCATCCGCCGACGATGTTCACCAGGCCCGCGGCCGCGAACTCGCCCAGGAGCGAGGACGTGATCTCCGGCGTCTCGTCGAAGCCGCCGAACGCGTTCGGCAGGCCGGCGTTCGGATAGCTCGCGACGGGCACGGGGGCCACCGTCGCGAGCGCCTCGACCGACGGACGCATCTCGCGCGCCCCGAGCGAGCAGTTCACGCCGACGATCACGGGGTCGGCGTGGGCGACGGAGGTCCAGAACGCCTCGACCGTCTGGCCCGAGAGCGTGCGGCCGCTCCGGTCGACGATCGTCACCGAGATCCACCGGGGCAGGTCCGGCGCGACGTCCATCGCGGCCGCGATCGCCGCCTTCGCGTTCAGCGTGTCGAAGATCGTCTCGATGAGCAGCAGGTCGGCGCCGCCCTCACGGAGCGCCTCGATCTGGTTCGCGTAGGCCTCGTAGACGTCGTCGAAGGAGACCGTCCGGAACGAGGGGTCCTCGACCTTGGGGGACAGGGACAGCGTGACGTTCAGCGGTCCGACGGATCCCGCCACGAGGCCGCCGTGCCGATCGGCCGCGGCCTTCGCCAGCCGCGCCCCCTCGAGGTTCATGTCGCGGACGGCGTCCTGCAGCCCGTAGTCGGCCTGGCCGATCGACGTGGCCGTGAAGGTGTTCGTGGTGGTGATGTCGGCGCCGGCCTCGAAGTAGGCCTCGTGGATCTCGGTGACGATGTCCGGCCGCGAGAGGTTCAGCAGGTCGGGGTCGCCCTTCACGTCCCGGTCGTGGCCCGCGAACCGCTCCCCGCGGAAGTCCTCCTCGGACAGGCCCTTGCCCTGCAGGAGCACGCCCCAGGCCCCGTCGAGCAGCACGATGCGCTCGGCGAGCAGTTCCTCGAGGCGAGATCGGGCGTCCATCCTGCGTCAAGACTACCGGCCCCTGCCCCGCATCCAGGGTGGCTCCGCGCCGTGCTGGCGGCCGACGGGCCCGGACGGGTAGGCTCCCCGCATGCCGCAGAGTGGTGCAGACATGGTCCTGCGTGAGGCGGGCAGGGACGCTCGCGGCCGGCGCCCCGAGCAGTCGGCGCGCCGCACCCAGCGCGAGAGCGTCACGGCCCTGAGCGTGGTCCCCCTGTTCACGGTGTTCTCGAAGAAGCAGCTGGAGCGCCTGGCGAAGGAGACGGACCGGCAGTCCTTCGCCCCCGGCGTGAAGATCGTCGAGGAGGGGCTGCTCGGCGAGACGCTGTTCGTGGTCCTGGAGGGCCGCGCGAAGGTCACGCGCGGCGGCAAGAAGGTCGGCGAGGTGCTGCCGGGCGACTTCTTCGGCGAGCTCTCGGCGCTCGACGGCGGCCCGCGGTCGGCGACGGTCACCGCCGTGACCCCGGTCAAGGTCCTGCGCCTGTTCCGGCGGACGCTGGTCGGCGCCCTGAAGGACGAGCCGCGCCTGGCGATCAAGCTGCTCGACGGGATGGCCGCGCGGATCCGCCAGGTCGAGCGCGGCGCCCGCTGAGGGCCCGGCTCACCCGTCGAAAGCCAACGCGTCGAGCCGCGCGAGCGTCGCCGCGTCCAACCCGAGGTCGCCGGCCTCCGCGTTCGCCTTGACGTGCGAGGCGCTCCTGCTGCCCGCGATCGCGGCGGTCACGCCCGGCTGATGCCAGTTCCAGGCCAGCAGGAGCTGGGCGAGGCTCACGTCGAGCTCCTCCGCGACCGGGCGCATCGCCTCGATGAGCGCGAACACGCGGTCGACGTGCTCTGCGTCGCCGAGCAGCTCGTCGCGGCGCCAGTCGTCGATCGCCGCCAGATCCTCCCGGGTGTAGCGCCCGGTCAGGAGCCCGGCACCGAGCGGTGAGTAGCTGAGGACGCCGGTGCCGATCTCCCCGCACCAGCGGATCAGGTCGCGATCCTCCGGCACGAGCGGCGAGAACTCCTGCTGCAGCGAATCGACGTGGTGGATCGCGCTGGCAGCGCTCGATCAGCTCCCGATCGAAGTTCGACACCCCGATCCAGCGCACCTTCCCGGCCTCGACGAGCCCGGCCATCGCGCCCCACGACTCCTCGACCGGCACGCCGCTCGCGTCCGGCCAGTGCAGCTGGTACAGGTCGAGCACGTCGACGCCGAGGCGGCCGAGGGAGCCGTCGGCGGCGCGACGGATCTCCTCGGGACGGAAGCCGGTCCCCTCCGGTGACGGGCCCACCTTCGTGAACAGCAGCGCCGAGTCGCGCCGGTCGGCGACGGCCTTGCCCACGAGCGTCTCCGAGACGCCGCGGCCGTAGACCTCGGCCGTGTCGATCCACGACATGCCCGCGTCGAGGCTCGCCCGGATCGCCTCGATCACGGAGGACTCGGACCGGTTGGGTCCCCAGGCGTCGCCCCCGGCCTCCCAGGCGCCGAAGCCGATCACCGTGATCTGAGGGCCGTGCGTTCCCAACCGTCGTTCGCGCATATCGTCATACAAGCACAGGGCGCTGACCTCCGAAGGGACAACGGCGCAGTACGCTAAAGGTCAGACGGCATCTCTCCGAGCGAAGGAGCGAGCCCGACCCGCTGCTATGTCCAAGACCATCGAGGAACGCGACCACGTCGTCATCCGGTTCGCCGGGGACTCCGGCGACGGCATGCAACTGACCGGCGACCGCTTCACGAACGCGACCGCGATCCTCGGCAACGACCTCGCGACCCTGCCGGACTTCCCGGCCGAGATCCGCGCCCCGGCCGGCACCGTGCACGGCGTCTCCGCCTTCCAGATCCAGTTCGCCTCGAGCGACATCACGACGCCGGGTGACCACGCGGACGTCCTCGTGGCGATGAACCCCGCGGCGCTGAAGGCGGATCTGGCGACCGTCGCCCGCGGCGGCACGATCATCCTCAACGAGGACGCCTTCACCCAGCGCAACCTGGAGAAGGCCGGCTACGAGACCGATCCCTCGACCGACGGCACCCTCGACGGCTACCAGATCTACCGCGTCCCGATGACGTCGATCACGGTGCGGGCGGTCGAGAGCGTCGGCGTCGGCAAGAAGGAGGCCGAGCGCGCGAAGAACATGTTCGCGCTCGGGCTCGTGTCGTGGATGTACGACCGCCCCGTCGACGTCACGCTCAACTGGCTCGAGCGCAAGTTCGGCAGCCGGCAGGAGATCCTCGAGTCGAACGTCGCGGCCTTCAACGCCGGCTACAACTTCGGCGAGACGACCGAGCTGTTCGGTCATCAGGTCCTCGTGAAGGCCGCGCCGGCCGAGCCCGGGATCTACCGCAACGTCGCCGGCGCGCAGTCACTCGCCTGGGGCCTGATCGCGGCCTCCCAGCGCAGCGGGGTGCCGCTGTTCTACGCCAGCTACCCGATCACGCCGGCGTCGGAGTTGCTGCACGAGCTGTCGAAGCACAAGAACTTCGGGGTGCTCACGATCCAGGCGGAGGACGAGATCGCGGCCGCGAACATGGCGCTCGGCGCGTCGTTCGCCGGCCACCTCGGGGTGACGGGCACGAGCGGTCCCGGCATGGACCTGAAGGCGGAGACGGTCGGCCTGGCCGTGATCACCGAGCTGCCGATGATCGTGGTGGACGTGATGCGCGCCGGCCCGTCCACCGGCATGCCGACGAAGACGGAACAGGGCGACCTGCTGCCGGCGATGTTCGGCCGCCACGGCGAATCGCCGATCCCGATCGTCGCGGCCTCGTCGCCCGCCGAGTGCTTCGAGGTGGCGATCGAGGCCGCGCGGATCGCGATCCGGTACCGCACGCCGGTGATCCTGCTGTCCGACAGCTTCCTGCAGAACTCCTCCGAGCCGTGGCGCCTGCCCGACGTCGACACGCTGCCGATCATCGATCCGAAGTACGCCGCGGCGAACGGCGGCACGTTCCGCCCCTACGAACGGGACGAGCGGCTCGCGCGTCCGTGGGCGATCCCGGGCACCGCGGGGCTCGAGCACCGGATCGGTGGCCTCGAGCGCGAGGACGTCTCGGGCGACATCAGCTACGACGCGGACAACCATGAGCGCATGACCGAGATCCGCGCGGCGAAGGTGGCCGGCATCGCGGCCGACATCGGCCCGCTCGAGGTCGACGATCCCGACGGCGACGCCGACCTGCTGGTCCTGGGCTGGGGCTCCACGGCGGGCACGATCCGCGCGGCCGCCCGGCGCGTGCGGTCGTCCGGCCGGAAGGTCGCCACGGCCCATCTCCGGTGGCTGAACCCGTTCCCATCGAACACGGAGGCCGTCGTGAAGGCCTATCCGAAGGTGCTGATCCCGGAGATGAACGCCGGCCAGCTCGCGTTGCTGATCCGAGGGCGGTTCCTCGTGGACGCCACGTCGTTCTCGAAGGTCCAGGGGCTCCCGATCTGGGCCGATGAGCTGGAAGGAGCGATCGAGGGGATGCTGGATGGCTGAGGCGAACGGCGGCGGGGCGGACCTCGGCGGCGTGGCGACGCTGACGAAGAAGGACTTCACGTCCGACCAGGAGCCGCGCTGGTGCCCCGGGTGCGGCGACTACGCGATCTTGGCCGCGATGCAGGGGTTCATGCCCGAGCTCGGCGTGGAGCCGAAGGACACGGTGTTCGTCTCGGGCATCGGCTGCAGCGGCAGGTTCACGTACTACATGGACACGTACGGCTTCCACGGGATCCACGGGCGCGCGCCCGCGATCGCGACCGGCATCGCCGCGGCGAACCCCGACCTGAACGTCTGGGTCGTCACGGGCGACGGCGACGCCCTGTCGATCGGCGGCAACCATCTGATCCACGCGCTCCGCCGCAACGTGAACATCAAGATCCTGCTGTTCAACAACCAGATCTACGGCCTGACGAAGGGCCAGTATTCGCCCACGTCCGAGGAGGGGAAGGTGACGAAGTCGACGCCGTTCGGCTCCGTCGATCATCCGTTCAACCCGGTGGCGGTGGCCCTCGGCGCGGAAGCGACGTTCGTCGCGCGCACGCTCGACAACGATCGCCAGCACCTGGTCGGCGTCCTGCGACAGGCGGCGGCGCATCCGGGCGCGGCGTTCGTCGAGATCTACCAGAACTGCAACGTGTTCAACGACGGCGCCTTCGACCTGCTCCGCGACAAGACCCAGGGGCAGCACAACCAGATCCGGCTGGTGGACGGCGAGCCGATCGTCTTCGACGACGGGACGCGATGCGTCCGCGTCGGGGAGAACGGACGGCTCGAGATCGCCGCGATCGCCGATACCGATCCGGCGTCCATCGTCGTGCACGACGCGCACGGCCGGCCGTCGCTGGCGTTCGCGCTCGCCCACCTGTCCCGCGGACCGAACGAACCGACGTGCATCGGCGTCCTCCACGAAGAGGAACGAGCCACCTACGGCGCGGCGCTGCGCGAGCAGCTCGGCCGCGCGACCGAGCGCCTTGGCGCCGGCGACCTCGAGAAGCTGCTGCACGGCGGGGACACCTGGACGGTCTCCTAGGCGCGGCCCGCTTAGTCCGCCACCGGCGGCCGGAACCGCGCCATCGCCTCCGCGGCCGAGCGCTCGACGCGGCGGAGGTCCCCGACCACCTCGGGCACCACGGAGAGGAACGCCTCGACGTCGGCCTCGGTCGATGTCGGCCCCAGGCTCACCCGGAACGCGGCGGTGCCGGCCAGACCGATCTGCTCGAGCACCGGTGAGGGGTCCTCCGGCCGGCCGCTGCAGAGCGAACCGGCCCCGAGATGGATCCCGCGGTCGTCGAGCGTCATCGCGAGCGTCGCCGGATCAACGCCGTCCACGGCGAAGCAGACCAGGTGCGGGACGCGGTGCGTCGGGTGCCCGAGCACGCGTGCCCCCTCCACCTCCGCATCGATGCGCTCGCGGAGCACGGAGGTCAGCGACCAGAGGCGGGCCGCCTCGTCGGCCATCGACGCGACCGACGCGTCGAGGGCCGCCGCCATACCGGCGATGCCGGGGGTGTTCTCCATCCCCGAGCGGCGCTTGCGCTCGCGGTCGTCCCCGCAGGGGTAGGCGCTGAGCCCGACCCCGCGTCGGACGTAGAGGGCGCCGACGCCCGGCGGCCCGCCGAACTTGTGCCCGGACAGGGACAGCAGGTCGACGCCGAGCGCGGCGACGTCCACGGGGAAGTGACCGACGGTCTGGCACGCGTCGGTGTGGAAGCGCACCCCGGCCTCCCGGGCCAGACGCGCGGCCTCGCCGACCGGCTGGATCGTGCCCAGCTCGTGGTTCGCGTGCTGGACGCTCGCCAGGAGGGTGCCGGGCCGCCGGATCTCCGTCGCGTACCGGTCGAGGTCGACGCGGCCGTCGCCGTCGGCCGGGATCAGGACCACCTCGAACCCGTCGGACTCCAGGACGTGGCACACCCCGCCGACGGCGGGATGCTCGACCGCGCTCACGACGATCCGCGTCCCCAGCTCGCGCTGTGCCCGGACGCCGCCCCAGATCGCCAGCGCGACCGACTCGGTGCCCCCGGAGGTGAACACGAGCTCGTCGGGCTGCGCGCCGATCGCCCGTCCGATGCCCGCGCGGGCGTCGTCGAGCAGCCCTCGTGCCGCGCGACCCGGTGCGTGGATCATCAGCGGGTCGCCGGGGACGTCGAGCGCCGCGACGACGGCGTCGCGTGCCTCCGGCCGCAGCGGCGTCGCGGACGCGGCGTCCAGGTACACGTCGGCCGTCATGCCCGACAGCCTACCGGCGCCAAGGCCCGTGATAGCCTCGCCCCGTGGACGTCTTGCTCGTCTCGCCGGATCCCGCGTCGCGGGGATTGATGGCGTTGACCGTGCGGAGCATCGAACGCCGGCTGCAGGGCGAGCTCCGGTTCCGAGCGGCCGCGAACGGCGACCTCGGCACCCGCGCCGCGTTGCGCGACCGTCCCGAGATCGTGGTGGCGGACGAGCTCGCCTCGCGCGCCGGCGCGTTCGGCCTGGCCCGGACGCTGCGCGACGACGCCGATCCGTTCACCGGCGTCATCGTCATCTTGCTGGAACGCCGGCACGACGTGTGGCTGGCGCGATGGTCGGGCGCCGACGCGTGGTTCGTGAAGCCGCCGGATCCGTTCGCGGTGGCCGACGAGCTCATCGAGCTGCTCGACGCCAAGGGGCTGCTGCCCCAGGAGGTCACGGTGTGAAGATCAAGGGGACGTGCAAGCGCTGTCACCGCGAGTTCCTGATCGAACAGGCGATCGCGAACGGCGGCGTCTGCCCGTGGGACGGGGAGCCGTTCAGCGCCGACTATGCGGTCACGCTGGTCGACGCGCTCCGCGAGGCCGCGGAGCACGGATCGAAGTTCGAGCACGCGCTCGAGTCGCTCGCCGACCTGCACCCGGCGTTCGTCCTCGACGAAGACTCGGTCATCGCGAACACGCGGGCGCAGCTCGCGCGGTTCTCGGAGAACCTCGTCGTGCAGGGCTGAGCGGAGGGACGACCGCCGTGGGGTTCAACGCGATGCAGCCGGGGAGGATCAAGCGGGGCGACCTGCTGTTCCTGGTGGCCGCGATCGTCGTCGTCGGCGTCCTGCTCGCCTGGGCGTTCTTCGGGACGTGACGGGCGGGGATCTCGCCCGTCTCCCGTTCTGCTACCTGACGACGACCGGCCGCCGCAGCGGCGACCCGCATCGGATCGAGATCTGGTTCGCGTTGCACGACGGCACGATCTACCTGCTCTCCGGCGGGCGGGACCGGAGCGATTGGGTCCGCAACGCGATCGCGTCCCCGCACGTGTCCGTCGAGCTCGGCGACGAGGTCAGGACGGGAACGGCCCGTCTGGTGACGCCGGACACCGACGAGGACCGGCTCGTGCGCCGGCTGCTCGTCGAGAAGTACCGATCGAGCGAGGACGATCTGGCGTCGTGGGGCCGCACCTCGCTGGCCGTCGCGATCGATCCCGCGACCTGAACCTGGCGCGGCGTCTCGTCAGCCGGCGTCGAAGCCGATCGAGAACAGCCGCTCGAGGTCGTGCTTCGAGTAGACCTGGAACGCGATCAACGTCTCGGTCCGCTCCACGCCCTCGACCTTGCCGATGCCGCCCGGGATCACGGCCGCGAGCCGGTCGTGCTCGGCGACCCGGACGATCGCGACGAGGTCGAACTCGCCGGCGACGGAGTAGACCTCGGATACGCCGTCGATGTCGGCGATCGACCGGGCGGCCTCGACCACCGCATCGATGTCGCACTGGATCAGGACCACCGCGTGGACGCTCATCGATCGCCTCCCATTCATGGGCCGCGTCCGGCGGCCTCAACGCTCCAGCACGACGGCGAGGCCCTGGCCGCCGCTGATGCACAAGGTCGCCAGGCCGAGCGTCGCGCCGGTGTCACGCATGCCGTAGGCGAGCGACAGGATGATGCGCGCGCCCGAGGCGCCGATCGGGTGGCCGATGCTGATGCCGCCGCCGGCCGTGTTCACGGTGTCGCGGTCGAACTTCAGCTCGCGCTCGCAGGCGATCACCTGCGCCGCGAACGCCTCGTTGATCTCGATCAGATCGATGTCGTCGATCGTGAGACCCGTGCGCTCGAGCACCTTCTTCGTGGCGGGCACCGGGCCGATGCCCATGATCTCGGGCGGGACGCCCGCCCAGCTCCAGCCGGCGATCCGGGCGAGCGGCTCGCGACCCTCGGCCTCGGCCCGCGACCGGCTCATCAGCACCAGCGCGGCCGCGCCGTCGGTGATGCCGCTCGAGTTGCCGGCCGTGACCGACCCACCCTCCCGGAAGACCGGCTTCAACGCCGCGAGCGCCTCGAGCGTCGTGTCGGGCCGTGGATGCTCGTCGTCGGTGACCGTGATCGCCTCGTCCCGCAGCGTGGTCTCGACCGGGACGATCTCCCTCGCGCGCCGGTCCCGGCCCTCGACGGCGCGCCGCTGCGACGTGAGCGCGAAGGCGTCCTGCTCCGCGCGCGAGATGTCGTAGCGGTCCACCAGGTTCTCCGCCGTCTCGCCCATGATCAGGCCGCAGAGCGGGTCGAGCAGACCGTCGCGGTACATCGCGTCGACCGCCTCCGCATCGCCGATCCGCCGGCCCATGCGCATGTCGGGCAGCAGGTACGGGACCCGGGTCATGTTCTCCATGCCGCCGGCCAGCACGACCTCGGCGTCGCCGAGCGCGATCTGCTGGGCGGCGAGCTGGACGGCCTTCATGCCGGACCCGCACGCGATGTTCACGTTGTAGGCCGAGACCTCCACCGGCACGCCGGCGCGGACGCTGACCTGCCGGCCGGTGTTCGGTCCGTTGCCCGCCTGGCGCGCGTGGCCGTAGATCGTCTGGTCCACCTGGTCGGGCTCGACGTTGGCCCGGCGCATCGCCTCGACGGCGGCGCGGGTGCCCAGCTCGACCGCGCTCGTGTCCGCGAACGACCCGAGGAACCGTCCGATCGGCGTCCGGGCGCCGTCGAGGATGACCGCCGTCTCCATGCGGCAAGTCTAGCCGGGCTCCCTCGCGCTCCCGGTCCTGGGTCGGCGCCGCGTCCGGTCACGCCGGTCGGCGGGCTCCTCGGCGCGACGGACCGCGTCGAGGATCCGGGCGAGCGCGGCCCCGCCGTCCACGGGCTCGGACGGAGGCACGCTGCAGCGCTCGACGCGGACCTGATGGCGCCTGATCCAGCTGCGGACCGCGGAGAGCTCGTCGGCGCGCTCGCGCGGCACCGGCCACCCGATCGGCTCGGGCGCCGCCTCGCCGGCCCGCACGAGCGCGCCGCCGTCAAGCTCCATCCGCACGCCGTCCGCGCCGCGCAGGACGATCGGGCCCGCGACGAGCCAGGCGTCGGTGCGGGCGCGCGCGAGGGCGTCGGCCAGCGCGCGGAGCCGGTCGCGCACCAGCGCCGCCTCTTCGTAGCGCTCCTGCTCGGCCAGCACCGACATCCGGGCTTCGAGGTCCTCCAGCATCGAGCCGGGCGCGGCGATCGACGCGAGCAGCTCCCCGACGAGCCGCGCGTAGGCCTCCGGCGTCGTCCGGCCGTCGCACGGCGCGGCGCACCGACCCATGTCCGCGAGCGCACACGGCGCGAAGCGGGTGCGCGCGCCCATGGAGGTGGTGCAGCGACGGATCGGTGCGACGTGCTCGAGCGCCTCCTTCGCGAGGCGAGCGCGGGACGACGACCCGAACGGCCCCAGGTAGACGGCGTCGTCGCCGGAGGACGCCGATCGGACGACCTTGATGCGCGGCCAGGCGTCGCGGAGGGTCGACCTTCAGGTAGGCGTACCGGCGCCAGCGCTTCCCGTGCGCGTTGTACCTCGGCTCGTGGCGTGCGATCAGGCGCGCCTCGAGCGCGAGCGCCTCGAGCTCGCCGTCCGTGGGCACGCCTCGGACCGCGGCGACCGACGCGAGCAGGTCCTGCACCTTCTTGCGCTCGTCGCCGTAGAAGTAGGACTTCACGCGCGCGCGCAGGTCCTTCGCCTTGCCGACGTAGAGCACGCGACCGGTCCGGTCCTCGAAGAGGTAGACGCCGGGGGAGCGGGGCAGCGATGCGGCCAGCGCGATCTTGCCGAAGTTGGGGCGGCCCCGCGCGGAACACGCCTCGCGCAGGTCGCCGAGCGTGAGGATGCCGAGGTGCGCGCCGGCGTCGAGGAGCCCGGCGAACACCTCGCCGGTCGCCTCGGCGTCCGCGAGGGCGCGATGCGACGGCTGCACGCGCGTGCGGAAGTAGCGGGCCAGCGTCTGCAGCCGGACGTTCGGCACGTCGGGCCACACCACCCGCCGGGCCAGCTTCGCCGTGCAGACCGGCGGGCCCTCGAGCGGCGGGTACTCGAGTCGCCGGAGGTTCGCGTTCACGAACCCGAAGTCGAACGACGCGTTGTGCGCGACGAAGACCGCGCCGCGGAGGAACTCGAGCAGGCTCGGCAGCACGTGCTCGATGGGCGGCGCCCCCGAGACCATCGCGTCGCTGATGCCGGTGAGCCGCGCGACGTACGGCGGGATCGGTTGCCGCGGGTCGACGAGCGAGCCGAACGTGCCGAGCCGCTCGCCCCCGCGGTAGCACACGGCTCCCACCTCCGTGATCGCGTCGGTGGCCGGCGAGCCGCCCGTGGTCTCCAGGTCGACCACGACGAACGTCACCTCGGCGAGGGGGATCCCGTCGTCGATCGTGGTCTGGAAGGGCTCGAGCAGCATGATCGGTCCTCGTTCCCGGGCCCGGACCGTATCGAACAGGTGTTCGAGACGCAAGGACCGCAGGACGGATGCTGCGGGGAGGGACCGACATGGCCCGGCGCGGCGGGCTAGGAGGGATCGGGGAACAGCGCTCGCTCGACCAGCAGCGCGAGGAGCTGCTCGATCGCGAGGTGGCACTCCTGGATGTGCGCGGTGACGGTCGAGGGGACCCGCACGGCGACGTCGGCGAGCGGCGCGAGCTTCCCGCCGCCGTCGCCGGTGAGCGCGAGGACCGTCATGCCGAGCGCCCGCGCCCGCTCGGCCGCGCGCAGCACGTTGGCGGAGTTGCCGCTGGTGGAGATGCCGAGCAACGACGTCGCCCGCCCGCCCGATCGCGTCGACCTGCCGGGCGAACATCCCTTCGACGCCGTAGTCGTTCGCGACGGCGGTCAGCAGCGACGTGTCGGTGGTGAGCGCGAGCGCGCGGATCGCCGGGCGTGGGTGGTCGAGGGTGAGCGTGCTCACGAACTCGGTCGCGAGGTGCTGCGCGTCGGCGGCGCTCCCGCCGTTGCCGCAGATCAGCAGGGCGCCGCCGGCGCGGAACGCCTCGATCAGCCGGTCGGCCGCCGCGGAGATGTCGTCGGCGCAGCTCTCGGCGACGCGCCCCATCAGGTCGCCCGCCTCGAGGAGGTACGTGCGCGCCTGTGCGCCGGTCGCGTCACGATCCACGTCGTACCCCCTCGGCTCCGTCGGCGACGAGCGCCGCGATGATAGCCACGGCCGCCGCCAGGTCGTCGGCGACGTGGTCCGCCATGCCCTCCGCCGCCGGCAGCTCATCGGCGCCGTGGCCGGTCAACACGAAGATCGTCGTGGCGCCGACCGCCCTGCCGAGGCCCATGTCGCCGGGGTGATCGCCGACGACGAACGCCCGGGTGAGGATCGAAGCCGAACCGGGCCGCGGCCTCGAGCGCCATGCCGGGGGCGGGCTTCCGGCATGCGCAGCCTTCCTCCGGGGCGTGCGGACACACGAACAGGCCATCGAGGGACGCCCCCTCCTCGCGCAGGAGCTCCTCGAGCCGCACGTGGACGGACCCGAGCCGCGCAGGGCTCAACAGACCCCGCCCGACCTGGGCCTGGTTCGTCACGACGACCACCCCGAGCCCGAGCTCCTCGCGCAGGCGGACGATCGCGGCGGCGGCTCCCGGGATCAGCTCGACCTGCTCGGGGTCGTCGAGGTGGTTGCGTTCGACGATGATCGTCCCGTCGCGGTCGAGCAGCGCGAAGCGCCGGCTCATGTCCCGGGGGCCCAGACGGGAGCCCAGGTGGTGGACCCGCGCGTGGCCCGCACGCCCTCGGCCCGGAAGGAGAACGGTGCGAACTGGCCGCCCGCCGCCTCGAGCGCGGCCCGGACGGCCGGCTGGACGCCGGGACCCGCCGCGATCAGCAGGTAGCCGCCGCCGCCGGCGCCGCAGATCTTGCCGCCCGACGCGCCGGCGTCCCGCGCGGCCTCGAGCATCCGCTCGATCGGCGTGTGCTCGGTGATGTGCGGGTTCATCTGCTTCTTCGCCAGGAACGCCTCGTGCAACATGCCGCCGAGGGCCTCGACGTCGCCGCGCTCGATCGCGTCGCGCATCGTGAAGGCCATCGTCTGGAGGCGCTTCATGCCGAGCAGCGTCTCCTCGCGCCCTTCCCGGTGCATCGCGATCTGACGGTCGATCAACCCGACGTTGCGCCGCACGTGGCCCGTGTAGCACAGCAGGAGATGGCTCCCGAGGTGCTCGAGCTCCTCGGGCGAGATCCGCACCGGCTCGACCGAGACGCCGCTCGCGGAGAAGTCGAGGAGGTTGAAGCCGCCGAACGCGGCGGCGAACTGATCCTGCCATCCGCCGGCGATGCCGAGGTCCTCGCGCTCGATCCGGTACGCGAGGCGCGCCACCTCCTCGGGGGAGAACCGCCGCTCGCCGAGGAGCGCGAGCGCCGCGACCACCGCCGTGACGAGCGCCGAGGAGCCTCCCAGGCCGCTGCCGGGCGGCGCGTCGCTCCGGATCTGCACGTCGACCCCGCCCGGCACGCCGAGCCGTTCGATCGCGGCCGTCGCGAGGTCCATCGCGCCGTCGTCGACGGGCCCCTCGTCCAGGTGGTACTCGACGAGGTGCCCGAGGTCGAGCGATCGGACGGAGACGCGTGCGGTCGGCCCGCGGCCGCAGTCGGACACGCACGACATGATCGATCGTCGCCGACAGCACCGCGCCGCCGTGCTCGTCGTACCAGTGCGGGAAGTCCGTGCCGCCGCCGACGAAGCTGATCCGCAGCGGCGCGACGGCTTCGATCGGGGTGCGATCGGCCTGCATCCGGCCCAGTCTAGGGGCCGATGCTCAGGCGACGTGACGCTGCAGACGCCGGCGTTGCTGCTCGGTGGTTCCGCCCCAGACGCCGTAGCGCTCGCCGTTCTTGAGCGCCCACGAGAGGCATTCGGTCGCGGATCCGGCAGACGCCGCAGAACGCGAGCGCGGGACCGGCTTCCTCCTCGGAGATCGGGAAGAAGACGTCGGGGTCGACCCCGAAGCACGAGGCGCTCTCCTGCCAGAAGTCGGGCGGTGTCGGGTCCATCGGCAACGCGCCCAGGTCAACGTCGGGGAACCGCTCGATCCTCACGTGCCCACACACCCCCCTCGGGTCCCGGCGCGGGCAGGCCGGAGCCGATTCATACCAAAGGGGTGGGCTCCGACGGAAGGGGGCGAAGGCACGCAATGGCGGCTCACCTGGGCGGCGGACGTGAAATGACCCGAACGGGCTAGTCCGCGACGCCAACGAGGGGACACGCCGAGCGTCCCCGCGGCTGCCTCTGGGAGGATGTCCGGCGCGGTGGACATCCCGACGACCCTGCTCGTGACGAACGATTTCCCGCCGAAGGTCGGCGGGATCCAGCGCACGCTCGAGGCGCTCGTCCGCGAGCTGCCGGTGGAAAAGATCGGGGTGTTCTGCCCCTCTTCGGACGGACGCGGCGGCCTACGACCTCGAGGCCCCCTTCCGCGTGTTCCGCCAGCCCGAGGACTTCCTGTGGCCGACGCCCGACGTGGCGAGGAGGGTCGACCGGGCCGCGGCGGACCTCGGCGCCGAGGTCGTGCTGTTCGGCGCGACCTATCCGCTCGCGCTCCTGGGCCCTCGGCTCGCGGCCGGCGGGCTGCCGTACCTCGCCGCGGCGCACGGCTTCGAGTACTGGCTCTCGATCGCGCCGGGCACCCACGCGCTGATGCGGCGAGCGACCTCGCGCGCGTCTCGCGTGCCGGTGATGTGCTCGGCATTCATCGCGCGGACGGTGCGGACGGCCGTCCCGAGGGACGTGCCGGTCTCGGTGCTGTATCCGGGCGCCGACGTCGAACGGTTCCGGCCGGACCTTCCGACCGCGGACCTCCGCGCGACGCTCGGCGTCGGCGAACGACCGCTCGTCGTGTGCGTGAGCAGGCTCGTGCGACGCAAGGGACAGGACGTGTTGATCCGCGGCATGGCGTCGATCCGGCAGCGCGTGCCGGACGCGGCCCTGCTGATCGTGGGCGGCGGTCCGGACGAGGATCGACTCCGGACGCTGGCGGCGGGAGCGCCCGACGGCGCCGTGCACTTCGTCGGCCAGGTGCCGGAGGAGGAGCTGCCCCGCTACTACGCCGTCGGGGACGTGTTCGCGATGCCGTGTCGGACCCGGCTCGCCGGCCTCGAGGTCGAGGGCTGGGGGAACGTCTTCATCGAAGCCGCGGCGTGCGCCCGGCCGGTGGTCGTCGGGGACTCGGGCGGCGCCCGCGAGGCGCTCCTGGACGGTGAGACCGGGGTCCTCGTCGACGGGGCCGACGTCGAGGCCGTGGCCGACGCCGTGGCCGGCCTGCTCGGCGATCCCGAGCGGGCGCGCCGGCTCGGACGGGCGGGCCGCGAACGGGTGCTGCGGGACCACACCTGGCCCCGGATCGCCGAGCGTCTGGCCGGCTGGCTCCGCGACGCCGCCGCCTGAGGGTCGTTCCGAAGGCCAACGGCCCGCGTTAGCCTGCGCGCGTGTCCGACGGCGAGCGTCGATGCCCGAACTGCGGAGCCCTGGTCACCGCGAGCGCCACGTGGTGCGGGCAGTGTTTCGCCTCGCTCGAGGAGCCTCGAGCGGCGACCGTGGCTCCGCCCGCGCCGGCGACCGGCACCCCGCCGCAGGAGCGGCGTGCACCGTTCTGGCCGTGCCCGATCTGCGGGGAGGAGAACCCGATCGAGCTCGACGTGTGCGCGGTCTGCGGGACGCCGTTCGCGACGGTGATGCGGGCCGAGCCCGAGCGGCCGGCCGTCGCGCCCCGCGACGCGATGATCCGCTCCCTGCTGTTCCCCGGCCTGGGACACCAGCTCGTGGGCCGTGGCACCGACGGCATGGCCCGCGGCGTCCTGTTCGTCGTGACGGCGGGCATCGCCGTGCTGCTCGGGCTCGCGACCGCGGCGTCGGGCTCCCTGACCGCGTCGTTCGCGCTGTTCGTCCTGGCGGCGATCGGCGTCTACGTGATGTCGGCGGTCGAGGCGTACCGGCTGGCCGAGGGCGAGGATCTCCTCGTGCCGACGCAGACGCTCGTGTGGATCCTGCTCGGGGTTGTCTTCCTCGGGGTCGCGCTGCTGGCGTTCGGCGTGGTCACGGCGACCCACAGGTAGCATCTCCTCGATGGAGCACGCAGAGGGCTCGATCCAGATCGAGGCGCCGATCGAGGACGTCGTCGAGGTGATCGAGGACTATGAGGCCTACCCCGAGTGGGCGGACGTCCGGGCCGTCGAGGTCCGGGAGCGCGGCGAGGGCGGCCGTCCCACGGAGGTCGCCTTCGAGGTCGACGTGCCGGTGCTCGGCAAGGCCTCCTACACCTTGCGCTACCGGTACGCCGCGGGCGACACCGCGATCTCGTGGAGCTCGACCGAGGCGCACGGCGCGGTCCGCGAGGTCCAGGGCGAGTACCTCCTGGACGAGCTCGACCCGGACCTGACGAAGGTCACGTACCGCCTCGCGGTCGAGCTCGGCGCGCTCGTGCCGGGGTTCATCCGGACCGAGGGCGCCAAGCGCGTGATCGAGAACGCGCTCGAGCGCCTGAAGCGTCGCGTCGAGATGGGCTGATCGTGTCGCAGCCGCGCGCCGATGCCGGCGGTCCGTCCCGCGCTGCCGGCCGTCCCGCCGAGGCCCGACGGCCCCGATCGTTGGCCGTTCGCGGACTGGGGGCCTCGGCGAGCTGCTCCCGATGCTGCTGGTCCCGTTCGGGATCGTGCTGCTGGCGCAGTACCTCGTGGTCGGGTTCCTCGGATGGACCTCGGACGGCGCGCGCGTGCTGATCTCGGCGGTGGAGCAGCTCTCGTTGTTCGTCCCGATCGTCGTGTGGGTCCGGCGCACCCGGGGCTCCCTCGCGCCGCTCGGCCTGCGGCCCGGATGGACGGCGGGCGACGTCGGCGCCGGCATCGGCGCCGGCCTCCTCGCGATCGTCGCCGGGGTCGTCGCGATCGGGATCACCATCGCGGTCGCGGAGGCGCTGACCGGGCATCGTCCCGACGTCTCGGGCGGCCTCGGATCGATCCACGGGCCCTGGTTGCTGCTCGAGGCGTCCATGGCCGTGGTGCTCGCCCCGATCTGTGAAGAGACCTTCTTCCGGGGCTTCCTGTTCCAGGGGCTCCGCCTGCGGTTGCGCCTGCTGCCGGCCGCCCTGCTCTCCGGGGGCTTCTTCGCCTTCGTCCACGTCGAGCCGATCCGGTTCTTCGGGCTGGCGGCGATGGGCGCGATCCTGGCGGGCGTGTTCGAGCGCCGCCGGACCCTCGTGGCCTCGATCGCGGCGCACGCCACGATCAACCTCATCGCGGTCATCGGCATCCTGGCGACCCGCTGAGGGTCTCCCGGCGCTAGGCTGGGCCGATGCGGGTGATCCTGTTCACGGGCAAAGGTGGGGTGGGCAAGACCACCGTGGCGGCCGCGACGGCCGTGCGCGCGGCCGCGGCCGGCCAGCGGACGCTCGTGATGTCGACCGATCCGGCCCATTCCCTGGCGGATTCGTTCGAGATCGCGATGGGCAACGAGCCGAGCCTGATCGCGCCGAACCTCTGGGCCCAGCAGATCGACGCGCAGGAGCGGCTCGAGGACAACTGGCGGGAGATCCAGGACTACATGGTCCAGCTGATGAACTGGGCCGGGACCGAGACGATCCAGGCCGAGGAGCTCACCGTGATCCCGGGGCTCGACGAGATCTTCGCGCTGATCGACGTGAAGACCCACGTCGAGAGCGGCAAGTACGACTGCCTCATCGTCGACTGCGCGCCGACCGCCGAGACGCTCCGGCTCTTGTCCCTGCCGGAGATCATGAACTGGTACATCGAGCGGATCTTCCCGGTGGAGCGCAAGGTCGTGAAGGTCGTGCGGCCGCTCGTGTCGCGGATGACCTCGCTCCCGATCGCCGGCGACCAGGTGTTCGACGCGGTCGAGCGCCTGCATCGCAACCTCGACGCCGTGAAGGTGATCCTCACCGACGAGAAGGTGTCGTCGGTGCGCCTGGTCCTGAACCCCGAGAAGATGGTGATCAACGAGGCGCGCCGGACCTACACGTACCTCGGGCTGTTCGGCTATCGCGTGGACGCCGTCGTCGTGAACCGCGTCCTGCCCGCCGACGTGACCGATCCGTACTTCGGCAAGTGGAAGGACATCCAGGCCGAGCACCTCGCCACCGTCCACGAGTCCTTCGAGCCGGTGCCGATCCTGACCGCGCGGCTGTTCGACCGCGAGATGATCGGGATCCCGCTGCTCGGGGAGATGGGCGACGAGGTCTACGGGGACCGTGACGCGTCCTCCGTGCTCTACGTCGACGATCCGATCCGGATCCGCAAGGAGGGCGGCGGCTACATCCTGCGGATGCGCCTGCCGTTCGTCTCGCGGGAGGATCTGGACATCCACCGCCGGGGCGAGGAGCTGTACGTCCGCGTCGGCTCGTACAAGCGGAACCTGATCCTGCCGCAGACCTTGAAGCGCATGGTGGTTCGCGAGGCGAACTTCGCCGGTGACCATCTCGAGATCGTGTTCGCCCGGCAAGAGCCGGACGGCACCGAAGGGGGATGACGATGGCCGAGGCGGCGAAGGACGTTCGGACGGAGGAGGACTCTCCGAGGAAGCCGGGCATGCGGCGACGGGGTGCCCCGTCGCGTGGTGCCCGATCTGCATGACCGTGACGGCCGTGCAGCCGTTGAAGCCCGACGTGATCGAGCACCTCCTGAAGGCGGGCACGGAGCTGCTGATGGCGTTCCGCGGCGTGATCGACGCCCGCGCCGAGGAGATGCAGCCGTCGGACACCCCGGGACCGACGCGGCTCGAGAAGATCGACATCGGATGACCGAACGCCTTCCCCAGGCGCTCGGCATCGACGTCGGTGGGACGAAGATCAACGCGGTCCGGATCGACGCCGACGGTCTCGTCCACGCCCGGGAGATCCTCGCCACGCCGGCGCGACGACACCGATGCCACGCTGGACGCCCTCGTGGGGGCCTTGCGGGCGGTCCACGACGAGCGGGTCGTGGCCGTGGGCGTCGGGGCGGCCGGCCTCGTCGAGGCCCACACCGGCATCCTCCGGTACGCGCCGAACCTCGCCTGGCGCGATGTGCCCCTGGCGAAGGTGGTCGAGTCCGCCCTGGACCTGCCCGTCGGTGGTCGACAACGACTGCTCCGCCGCCGCCTACGGCGAATACCGGCTGGGCGCGGCCCGAGGGCATCGCCACGTGCTGTACGTGGGGGTCGGCACCGGGATCGGCGGCGGCATCGTCGTCGACGGACGGATCGATCGCGGCGCCCACGGGTTCGCCGGCGAGATCGGGCACATGATCGTGGAACGGGACGGCCCACGCTGTGGCTGCGGGAACGATGGATGCTGGGAGACGGTCGCGAGCGGGAGCGCGCTCGCCCGCGAGGGTCGGGCGGCGGCCCTGCTCGACGCGAGCTCTCGCGGCTCGTGCCGGCGGCGACCCCGAGGCCGTGACCGGCGAGCTCGTCGTGCAGGCGGCGCGGGAGGGCGACGCCGTGGCGGCGGCCGTCGTCGCGCGCGTCGGGCGGCGCCTCGGCGAGGGGATCGCCGGGCTCGTGAACATCTTCGATCCGGAGATCGTCGTGGTCGGCGGCGGCGTCGCGCGCGCCGCGGACGTGCTGCTCCCTCCGGCTCGGGCGGCCGCCGCGGAAACCGTCGAGGGCGGGCGCGTACCGGCCGGACGTCCCGATCGTCCCTGCGGCGCTCGGGTCGGATGCCGCCGCGATCGGCGCCGGCGTGATGGCGCTCGACGAGCACGCATGAAGCTCGGGTTGTCCCTCACGGTGTTCACCGCCGATCCGGCGAAGCCGCTCGCCGCCGCTCGCCGCGCCGCGGACAACGGGTACGACGCGGTGTTCGCCTCGGACCACCTGTTCCCTCCCGGCGCGCCCGAGCGTCCTTCGCTCGAGGCCTACATGCTGTTGTCGGCGATCTCGGCCGCGAACCCGGGGCTCGGCGTCGGCGTCCTCGTGACCCGCGCGGGGTTCCGCCCGCCCGGCATCCTCGCGAAGCAGGCCGCGGCCCTCGATCAGCTGAGCGGAGGCCGCTCGATCCTCGGGCTCGGGCTCGGGGACGCGAGTGGCCGGGCGGAGCATCGGGCGCTGGGACTGCCGTATCCGCCGGCCGCGGAGCGCGGCGAGGTGCTCGAGGAGACGGCCTCGGCGCTGCGGGCGCTCTTCCGAGGGGAGCCGTGGTCCGGAGGTGTCCACGTCCCGCCGCTCACCGGGCCGCTGCTGCCGCCGGGGTCGCCGTCGATCTGGATCGGCGGCGCCAGCGACCGCGTGTTGGGGATCGCGGCGCGGGCGGCCGACGCGTGGAACGGGTGGGGTCTGGACGTGGACACGTTCTCGGCGCGAGCCGCCACCCTGGCGTCCCTCGCGACCGAGGCGCACCGCGATCCGAACGACGTGCCGCCGACGTGGGCCGGCATCGCGCTCGTGGGCGAGGACGCGGCGGACCTTCGCCGCCTCGAGGACGAGCGCGCGGCGAAGGGCCTGTCGATGGAGATCTGGCGCGGCACCGTGGATGACCTGCGCGCGCTCCGCGACGCGGTCGCGGCCGCCGGCGTGGGCGGCGCGTGGCTCGTCGCGGTGGCGGCCGGGCCGCCGGATCGCTCGGCGTTGATCGCCGCTACCCTCCGGGCGGGATGAGGTCGCACGAGCTGAAGCGAGCGAAGCGGGACGTCCGGCGGGCGATCCTCGCGCGACGCGACGCGATGCCACCCGACGAACGCGCGGCGGCCGAGGAGGCGATCGCGTCGCGGTTCCTGGAGCTTCCCGAGCTCTCCGGCGCGCGGACCGCCATGGCGTTCTGGTCCTTCGGCTCGGAGGTCTCGACGGTGCCGATCCTCGAGGGGCTCCGCGCGAGGGGGATCCGCACGGCGCTGCCGCGGATCGTCGAGGGCGCGCTCGAGGTCCGCGCCTACCGTCCGGGCGATCGCGTGCGCGCCACGTCGTTCGGCGCGATGGAGCCGGCGGACGGCGCCGTCATCCCGCCGGAGGACGTCGACGTGATCTGCACCCCGTCGGTCGCGTTCGACCGGCACGGCGGCAGGGTCGGCTACGGCGGCGGGTTCTACGACGCGTTCTTCCCGCTGACGCGCGAGGACGCGCATCGCATCGGCGTCGCGTTCGCCCTCCAGGTGCTCGAGGACGATCTGCCGGCCGGGCACGCCGACCTCCGCGTGGACACCATCGTGACGGAGCGCGAGACGATCCGGTGCCGGGACGACCGGCCGTGAGCGACATGCCGGCCGCGCCGCCCCGGCCCCGGCGTCGGACACCGTGGGCGGAGGCCGAGTACGCGGCGCTCGACTTCGAGACGACGGGCCTCGACTACGCGCAGGACCACATCGTGTCCTTCGGGGTGGTGCCGGTGCTCCACGGACGGGTCCTCCTGGGCGGCGCCGTGCACCAGCTGGTGCGCCCGGCGACCCCGCCCTCGCGCCGCTCGCAGACCGTGCACCTGCTGCGTCCGGCGGATCTGCAGGAAGCGCCGCCGATCGAGGAGGCGCGCGAGCAGCTCCGCGCCCTGCTGGCGCGGCGGTACCTGCTGGCGTGGTTCGCCGACGTCGAGGTGCACTTCCTCGCCCGGACGTTCGGCGGGAGCCTCCGGGCCTGGCGCCGCCGGACGATCGACGTGCGCAACCTCGCGATCGCGGCGGCGGGCGAACCGGCCGACGTCCGGCGCCGGCAGGGGTTCGCCCTGCACACGGCCGCTCGCCGCTACGGCGTGCCGGTCACCACGCCGCACGACGCGCTCGATGACGCGCTGGTCACGGCCCAGCTCCTGTTGGTCCTGGTCTCGAAGCTGCCGGGGATCGCGGCCCCGACGGTCCGCGACCTGGTGGCGATCGCCCGATGAGGGCCGCGACCGTGTCCAGACTTGAACCACGGTTCAGCCGTGGGGTACAACGTCGCCCCATGGCGAGGGAGACCGCGTTCCACCCGATCACGTCCCGGACCGCCGCCGGCTTCACCGACGAGGCCGGCTGGCTCTGGGTCACGAACTTCGGCGACGTGGACGCCGAGTACCGGGCGATCCGCGAGGGCGTCGGCATGTGGGACCTCTCGCCGCTCAACAAGTGGGAGTTCTCCGGGCCCGACGCGTTCGAGGCCGCGCAGCGGATCCACACGAACGACATCCTGGGCATGACGCCCGGTCAGGTGCGCTACGGCGCGTTCGTCGACGAGGAGGGCCTCGTCGTCGACGACGGCACGGTGTTCCGGTTCGAGGACCACCTGTGGGTCTGCACGAACTCGAACGAGCGCGAGGAGTACTTCGAGGTCGCGACGAAGGGTCTGGACGTGCGGATCTCCTACATCGCGCCGGACCTCCCGAGCATGCAGATCCAGGGCCCGAAGAGTCGCGACCTGCTGCGCTCGATCACCGACGCGGAGCTGGACGCGCTGCGGTACTTCCGGTTCCTCCCCGACCCCGTCCGGGTCGGCGGGGTGCCGGTCTGGCTGTCGCGGACGGGGTTCAGCGGGGAGCTCGGGTACGAGGTCTTCCTGCGGCCCGAGCATGCCCCCGCGCTCTGGGAGGCGGTGCGCGGCGCGGGCGCGACACCGTACGGCGCGGACGTGATCGAGCCGATCCGCGTCGAGGTCGGGATGATCGTGACGGACTACGACTACGAGCCGCACCAGCGCACGCCGTACGACCTGGGCCTGGATCGCTTCGTCGCGCTGCACGAGCTGAACATGGGCACGGAGGCGCTCGCGACGATCGCGGGCGATCCACCGAACCGGTTCCGGACCGTGCGCCTCGAGGGCGAACGGCTGCCGGCCTACGGCGCGACCGTCGCACGACAGGGCCGGGAGGTCGGCGTCCTGACGTCGCCGGCGCGCAGCCCGCGGTTCGGGCCGATCGGCCTGGCGATCCTGCAGCGCGACGCCGCCGAGCCCGGCACGCCCGTGGACGTCACCGACGACGAGGGCGCGATCGGCGGCACGGTCGACGTGGCGTCGATCCTCGATCCGAACAAGGAGCGGCCGCGCGCGTAGCCTGCGGCCCGGAAAAGGAGGTTCCACCCGATGACGGACGACAAGCGCTCGCCGCTGCACGACTGGCACGAGGCCAACGGCGCGGAGACGATCTGGGAGGACGGCTACCCCTGGACGATGCACGAGGGCGGCGACCCGATGCAGGAGTACGAGGCGGTCCGGACGGGCACCGGCATCTGGGATCTGTTCTCGACGTGCAAGTACGAGGTCACCGGCCCGGACGCGGCGCGCCTGATCCAGCGGCGCTTCACGAACACGCTCGCGGGGATGGAGCCGGGCAGGTGCGCTACGGCGCGTTCGTGAACGCGGACGGCACGATGATCGACGACGGCAACGTCTACAAGTTCGCCGACGACCGGTTCTGGATGATGATCAACAGCGCCGGCATCGAGGACTGGTTCCGCGAGACGGCCGCCGGCCTCGACGCCGCCGTGGCGCACCGCACCGAGGACCTCGCGATGATCGCCGTGCAGGGCCCGACGTCGCAGGCGACGCTGCAGGGCATCACGGGCCGCGACCTCGCCGAGCTGCGGTACTTCCGGTTCTGGCCGGAGCCGACGACCGTCGCCGGTGTGTCCGCCACGGTCACGCGGACCGGCTTCAGCGGGGAGCACGGGTACGAGGTGATCATGGCGCCGCAGGACGCGCGGACGGTCTGGGACGCGCTCCTTGCCGCCGGGGCCACGCCGTTCGGTCTGTCGGCGATCGACCTGGCGCGGACCGAGGTCGGGCTCGTGATCATCGCGGTCGACTACGACCCGGGCGAGCTGTCCCCGTGGGACCTCTCGATGGATCGGTTCATCAAGACCGACACGGAGAACGTCGGCGCCGAGGCGCTCGCGGCGCGAGGGGCGAACCCGCCGAAGCGCTTCAAGACGCTCCGCGTCGAGGGCGACGCGGTCCCGGAGGCGGGCGCGCAGGTGACGAAGGACGGTCGCCCGGTCGGCACCGTGACCTCGCCCGCGGCGAGCCCTCGGGTCGGGACGATCGGGCTCGCGATCCTGGACGCGGACGTGGCCGGAGACGGCGAGAAGGTGGACGTGGCGGTCGGCGACGGCACGGCCGCCGCGACGGTCGCGCCGCTGTCGATCCTCGATCCGAAGAAGGAGCGCCCGCGGAGCTGATCGCGTCGCCGGATATGCTCGCCCCGTGACAGGGGGGGCGGTCTACGGCGTCGTCGCGAACTTCAGCGAGGGCCGCCGCGCCGACGTGATCGACGCGATCTGCGCGGCCCTCGCGGTGCCGGGGGCACGACTCGTCTACCGGCAGTCGGATCCCGACCACCACCGGCTGGACACGACGGTGCTCGGCGACCGCGACGCCGTGGTGCGCTCGGCGATGGCCGGCGCCCGCGTCGCCGTGGCGCTCATCGACATGGATCGGCACACCGGCGGCCATCCGCGGATGGGCGCGGTCGACGTGATCCCGTTCATGCCGGTCCGCGGCGTGACGATGGAGGGAACGATCGAGCTCGCGCGCGCGTTCGGCCGCGAGCTCGCGACGGAGCTCGACCTGCCCGTCTACCTGTACGACCGCGCGGCGCTGCTGCCCGAGCGGGCGTCGCTCGCCGACGTCCGTCGCGGCGAGTACGAGGGGATCAAGGCCGACGTCGCGCACGGGAAGCGGCTGCCCGACTTCGGCCCGCACGCCGTCGGCCCGGCCGGCGCGACGGCCGTGGGGGCGCGCAAGCCGCTCGTCGCGTTCAACCTGTACCTCACCGGGCAGGACGCGGCGGCGGCGAAGGAGATCGCCCGCACCGTGCGCACGTCGGGCGGCGGCCTGCCCGCGCTCCGCGCGATCGGCTTCCTCGTCCCCGAACGGGGGTGCGTCACCGTGTCGATGAACCTCGTCGATGTGGAGGTGACCGGTATCCGGGCCGCGTTCGACGCGGTGGCGAGCGAGGCGGCGTCGCGCGGCCTCGAGGTCCTGGATTCGGAGATCGTGGGGCTCGTGCCGGAGGCGGCTCTTGCCGATGGAGACATCGAGCACGTTCGTCTGACAGCATTCGAACCGGACCGGCAGATCCTGGAACGACTGATCGAGGAGGCGGCATGAGCGAGACCTGGGGGAACGGTCCGTCCGGGTCCGACGACGCCTCGCGCGCCGACGACGCGCCGGCCGGGGACGAGGGCCCAGGCGCCCGCGCAGCCGAGCGACGGCGGCGCGGGAGGCTGGTCGACCTCGGCCGGCCGGAGCCTTCCCGCGCCGGCGATCGTCGTGGAGCCGCCCGTCGGGAGCCAGCGGATCCAGCGGTTCCTCGATGAGCTCGCCTCCGACGCCCCCACGCCGGGCGGCGGGGCATGGGCCGCGATCTCGGCGGCCGCCGGCGCGGCGATGATCGCGATGGTCGCCCGCCTCACGATGAAGAAGAAGGGCTACGAGGCGGTCGCCGAGCGCATGGAGACGCTCGCGCACGAATGCGACGACGAGATGTTCTCCCTGCTCGGCCTCGCCGATCGCGACGCCCACGCCTACCGCGAGGTGATGGCGGCGTACAAGCTCCCGAAGGCCACGTCGGAGGAGCAGCACACCTGGTCGTTCACGCTGCAGCGCGCGCTCGAGCGCGCGGCCGACATCCCGCTCGAGGTCGCCCGCCGCGCCGTCTACCTGATGGGCCTCGCCGAAGAGGTCCTGTCCAACGGCAATCCGAACGCGGCCTCCGACGCGTACAGCGCCGCCGCCGCCCTCCACGCGGCGGCGCTCGCCGCGATCGCGAACATGGAGATCAACGCGATCACGTTCATCGACAAGACGCGCCAGCAGGAGCTCGCCGACTCCGCGAGCTCGCTCCGGAACCGCGCGCAGTCGCTGCTGCGCGAGGTGGGCGACGCCTTCGTGATCGTGCTCCACAGCTGAACCCGCCGCCCTGTCGCCGTTGCGCTTGCGCGGAGCCCCCCGGGGAGGCACGCTCCGTCCGTGCGCATCGACGCGATCGTGCTGGACTGCCACGACGCGGCCCCGCTGGCTCGGTTCTGGGCCTCGGCGCTGGGCTGGCGGGTGGCGCCGTACGACGAGGAGGAGCTCGCTCGCCTGGCCTCGCAGGGCGTCTTCGATCCGGAGGAGGACCCCACCGTGATGGTGGAGCCGCCGGAGGACTCGGATCTGCCCGTGCTGTTCCTCGTGGAGGTCCCCGAGGAGAAGATCGTGAAGAACCGGATGCACCTGGACATCCAGGCCGACGGTGAGCTGGAGGCCGAGGTCGAACGGCTCGAGGAGCTCGGCGCCCGCATCCGCAACTGGGCCGAGGGCGACGGCGGCATGTGGTGCGTGATGCTCGATCCGGAGGGCAACGAGTTCTGCGTGATGCCGCCGGACGAAGACGTCGCCTGAGGGCGGCCCTTCAGAACAGCCCGATCGTCCGGCCCTCGGCGTCGATGTCCACGCCCGTGAAGTTCGGCCGGACGCCCAGGCCCGGCATCCGCTGCATGTCGCCGCAGAGGACGACCACGAACCCCGCGCCGGCGCTCGGCACGACGCCGCGGACCGGCAGGCGGAAGCCGCGAGGCCGGTTCAGCAGCAGCGGATCGTGGCTGAGCGACAGGTGCGTCTTCGCCATGCACACCGGCAGCGAGCCGAAGCCGAGCCGGTCCATCCGGTCGAGGTCCTTCTCGGCCTGCGGCAGGTACTCGACGCCGTCGGCGCCGTAGATGCGCGTGGCGATCGCCTCGATCTGCCCTCGCAGGGAGGTGCCGTCGGGCGTCAGCGGCGCGAACGTGTTCGGGCGATCCGCGGCGGCCAGGACCGCCTCGGCGAGCTCCAGCGCCCCGGCGCCGCCGTCGGCGAAGCCGCGGTTCACGACGACGGTCTCCGCGCCGGCCTCGGCCGCCAGCTCCCGGAGCAGCTCCGTCTCGGCGTCGGTGTCGGTGGGGAAGGAGTTGATCGACACGACGCACGGCACGCCGTACGTCCGAACGATGCCCACATGGGCGGCGAGGTTGTCGACGCCGCGGCGGAGCGCGTCGAGATCCTCCGTCGCGAGATCGTTGAACGGCACGCCGCCGTGGGACTTCGTCGCGCGGACGGTCGTGACGAGGACGCCGGCGCTCGGCGCGAACCCGCCCAGCCGGCACACGATGTCGCAGAACTTCTGGAAGCCGAGGTCGCTGCCGAACCCCGCCTCGGTGACGACCAGGTCCGCGAGCTTCAGGGCGACGCGGTCCTCGATGATCGAGTTGTTCGCGTGCGCGATGTTGCCGAACGGCCCGGCGTGCAGGAAGACCGGCTGGTGCTCGAGCGTCTGGACCAGGTTCGGCTCGATCGCATCGCGCATCACGACCGTCATCGCGCCGGCCACCTGGAGCTGCTCCGCGGTCACCGGCTCGCCGTCGAACGTCGACGCGACCACGATCCGGCCCAGGCGCGCGCGCAGGTCGTGCAGGTCCGACGCGAGCGCGAGGATCGCCATGATCTCGGAGGCGGCCGTGATCACGAACTCGTTCTCGCGCGGGATCCCGTGGGCTTTCCCTCCGAGCCCGATCACGGTCCGGCGGAGCTCGCGGTCGTTCACGTCGAGCGTCCGCGGCCATGTGATCGTCTGCGGGTCGATCCCCAGCGGGTTGCCGTGGAAGATCGAGGCGTCGAGCGCCGCCGCCAGGAGGTTGTGCGCGGCCGTCACCGCGTGGAAGTCGCCGTTGAGGTGGAGGTTGATCGCCTCCATCGGCACGACCTGCGCGTAGCCGCCGCCCGTGCCGCCGCCCTTGATGCCGAACACCGGCCCCATCGAGGGCTCGCGGAGCGCGAGCGCCACGGTGCGGCCGAGCGCGCCCAGCCCCTGCGTGAGCGAGATCGACGTCGTGGTCTTGCCCTCGCCGGCCTTCGTGGGGGTGATCGCGGTGGTGATGATGAGCTTGCCGTCGGGGCGGTCGCGGAGCCGTTCGAGGATCGAGAGCGAGACCTTCGCCCGGTAGGTGCCGAACGGCTCGAGCTCCTCCGGCAGGATCCCCGCCGCCGCCGCGACGTCGGCGATGGGCTCCAGGACGGCTTCCTGGGCGATCTCGAGACCGGACTTCATGGCAGCGGCGCGCTCCTGGGGCAGCTCGGGCGGAGCGAACGATAGCGCAGCGCCCCGCCGGCGCGAGAGTCGCCGGCGGAAGGCGCCTTGACCTGGGGTCACAGCGAGATCAGCAGCAAGACGACCGTCATCGTGCCGAGGAGCACCATCGCGATCGTGAACCCGAGGACGACCCGGGTGTCCGCCTCGCGGTAGCGGCCGGTCTCGAGTGCCAGGCGCAGCGCTCGATGGCGAAGGGTGCCGTAGATGACGTAGGCGAGGCCGAGCGCGGCGAACGCGAGGCCGAGGATGACGTAGGGGACGCGATCGGCGTGCGTCAACGCGGGCACGACGCGGCCGACGCCGATCGCGACGGCGATGGCGCCGATCGCCGAGCGCCACCACGCCAGGAGGGTCCGCTCGGCGGCGAGGTAGGTCCGGCGCGAGGCGTCGCCGAACTCCTGGTCGTCGGGGTCCACCATCCGGGCATCATGGCACGGGCTCCCGGGGCTGCGGGCCCGTCCGGCGGCGAAGGCCGATACTGGTCCCATGGCGGCTCCCGAGATCGTCCGGCGGAACGCGACCCCCGTGCGCGTGGTCGCGGTCCACGACGGCGTCCGCTCGGAGCGGGCCGACTCGCTCGCGACCGAGGAGCCGATGGAGATCCGCGCCCAGGGCCCCGGGACAGGAGGCCGTCCAGGTCGCGGTCACGATGCGGACGCCGGGCGGCGACTTCGAGCTGGCGGCCGGGTTCCTGTTCACGGAGGGTCTGATCGGACCGAACGACGTCCGGCGCGTCGCCTACTGCGACGACGTGGACGACGAGGCGCAGCGCTACAACGTCATCACGGTCGTCGCTCGAGCGGCCGTTCGACGAGCAACGGCTGCACCGGAACTTCTTCGCGACCTCCTCGTGCGGCGTGTGCGGCAAGGCGGCGCTCGAGGAGATCGAGGTGCGGTGCGCGCCGGTGCCGCTCGGGTTCACGGTGCCGGCCGAGGTGCTCGTGTCGCTCCCCGACCGGCTGCGTGCCGCCCAGAAGGTCTTCGACCGCACGGGTGGCTTGCACGCGGCGGGCCTGGCGACCGCCGACGGCCGGCTGCTCGAGCGTCCGGGAGGACGTGGGTCGGCACAACGCGGTCGACAAGGTGATCGGCGAGCAGTTGCTGGCCGGCGCGCTCCCGCTGTCGGAGCGCGTGCTCCAGGTCTCCGGCCGCGCGTCGTTCGAGATCGTGCAGAAGGCGGCGGTGGCGGGCGTGCCGGTGGTGAGCGCGGTCAGCGCGCCGTCCTCGCTCGCGGTCGAGGCGGGGGAGCGGCTCGGCGTCACGGTGGTGGGGTTCGTGCGGGACGGGCGGTGCAACGTCTACACGCACCCGGAGCGCGTGACCTAGGGCGCGTCCGCCCGGACCTTCCAGTCGTACACGACCGAGGTCCGCACGATGCAGGTCTTGGACCGAGCGCCGCTGCTTGTCCACGACGGCCCAGAACAGCAACAGCGGGAACAGCACGCAGAGCACGGCGCGGATCGTCGCCCGCCTCCCTGCAGCAAGACGCCGTCGTTGGCGCGGACGCGGATGCCCAGCAGACGGTCGCCGTAGGTCTGGCCCGTGCGCCGTCCAGGTCAGGACGAAGTACACGATCAGCACGAGCGCCCCGACGATGAACGCCTCGGCGTACGTGGACGGTCGGGAACCGGAACCGCGCGCCGCGACGCAGGAACAACCCGGCCGCGACCGACCCCGTAGATCGCGAAGAGGATCCCGATCGTGATCGCGAGGTCGACCGAGTTCGCGAGGACGCGGCTCGCGATCCCCGCCGGTTCTCCCTGGAAGGCGCGGGCCTCGGCCGGGAACGACGTGCAGTTCGGCCGAGGTGCTCACGCCGATCCGCCCGCGTCGGCCGGCGCCGGCGGGTCCTCCTCGGCCGGCGGACCAGCCTCGGGTCGCGTCGCGTCCTCACGTCGCCTCGTCGTCGCCGCGGCCGAGCAGCTTGTCGACGACGCGTGTGATCGCTCGGTCGGCGCCGAAGGTCTGCATCCGCACGACGCGGACGCTCTCGGAGGCCACGGTCCCGGTGGAAGCGCGGATGATCTCCGGCAGGTCGATCTGATCGATCACCTCGAGCGCCAGCCGCGGCATGTCGAGCCGGGCGATCACGCGTTCGACGTTCAGCTGGTCCACGATCTCGTCGACGTCCACGTGCTCCACGATGCCGCCGATGTCGATGTGCTCCACGACCCCCTCGAAGTCGACCGACGCGATCACGCGATTCAGGTCGACCCGGTCGATCACGAGCTGCGTCAGATCGAGCTGGTCGAGCACCGCGTCGAGCACCCGGCGGACCACCTCCACCGCAACGGCCGCGGCGATCGTCTGCACCTCGGGCCGCTCGGCGCGCCACGCCTGGTTCAGCTGCGCGATCCGCTCCTGGCCCGCCCGCCGTGGCGCGTCCAGGAACGTGCCGGCGACGAAGGACGCCGGCGGCACGATCGTGCGCCGGGCGACATCGGCCGCCGCCACTGCCGCCTTCCCGGCCTCGAGCGCGAACCCGAGCGCGGCGCCGGCGAGCAGTCCGACCACCTCCGGCTCGCTCGCTTCGTCGTCGGCGAGCGGCGCGCCGGAGATCCGACGGAGGATCACCACCGAGGATTCGATCGCGAGCGCGGCCATGCCCACCGCGGCCTTGGCCGCCTCCTCCGCGAGGTCGGAGGCCGGCACGGGCTGCGCCGGTTGCGCCTGTTGGGCCGGTGCCTGGGACGACGTGGAGGGGGTCGGCTCCGGCTCCCCGCCCCCGATCGGGATGTGGACGACGTTGCTCACCGCCCCATGATGGACCCTGGCCGGACCGATGGTCCACCGGGGAGCGGTAGCCTCGGGCGATGCCGACGCGGTGCGGGTGGGTCCCCGACGGCGACGAGGCGTACCTCGCCTACCACGACGAGGAGTGGGGCGTCCCGGTCCACGACGAACGGCGCCTGTTCGAGATGCTCACGCTCGAGGGCGCGCAGGCGGGCCTGTCGTGGTCGACGATCCTGCGCAAGCGGGACGGGTATCGCGCCGCGTTCGCCGGGTTCGATCCCGAGGCCGTCGCCCGCTTCACGCCGGCTCGGATCGAACGGCTCCTCGCACGATCCGTCGATCGTGCGCAACCGCGCGAAGGTCACCTCAACCGTCGCGAACGCGAAGGCGGTCCTCGCGATCCGCGAGGAGCGGGGTCGCTTGACGCCCTCCTGTGGTCGTTCGTCGGCGGCGAGCCGATCGTGCATCGGTACCGGCGCCTCGGGGACGTTCCCGCCGAGACGCCCGAGTCGCGAGCGATGTCGAAGGAGCTGAAAGGCGCGGCTTCGGCTTCGTCGGCCCGACGGTTTGCTACGCCTTCATGCAGGCGTGCGGTCTCGTGAACGACCACGTGACGGCGTGCTTCCGGTGGACGGAGCTCGGCGGCTCCTAGGTGACCCGACCCGGGTCCCCTGAGCCTCGGCGAAGCGACACGAACGCCACGGGATCGTCGCGACGCCGCGACCCGCCGTTCGTGCGGGTCGGCTGGAACTCGCGGACCTCTTGCGGACAGCGGCGGGCGGCTGCGATCTTTGCGGCCCACTCCAGGACCGCCTCCCGCGAGGGCACGTCGACGATGGTGAAGCCTCCATCGCGCTCCTTGGTCTCCGGGTAGGTGCCGGCGGTGACCGTCCCGTCACCGGCCACCATGACGGGCTCCACGTCCTCGTCTAGCCCGCCGGCGACGAGGTACACTACCGGCATCCATGGCTTCACTGGCTGACCGCGTGTGCTGCCTTGGCCACGTCAGGCACCTGCTCCTCGGGGACGATCATCGCACTGCCGGGGAATGAGATGAGGTACCGCGTCGCCGCGTGACCCGATGGGTAGCCGAGGCTCGCCGGCCCTCGAAGACCGTCTCGCATGGTGGACGCCGTCCAGCAGTCGTCTCCGGGTGCGTCCTCGCTCGACCATGAGCTTCACGGACCCGCGCGAGCAGGTACCCACCGATGCGCCGCGACCGCGATCGCGTGCGCGAGATGGTCGCGACGTCAGGCGCAGCGCGACGAGACACAGGCTCGCGCCGGCGGTCACGATGGTGCCGTACTGCATCAGCGGTCAGATCGGACCGGGCCGCAATCGGCGTCAGGCGAACGCAGGGCCGAGGGGGACGAGCGCCTCGAGCGCGGCCGACCTGCTTCGACGCTCAGCTCGAGATCGGCGGCCGCCGCGCTCGAGCGGGCGTGCTCGGGGTTCGTCGTGCCGACGATCGCCGTCGTGACGCCGGGCTGGGCGAGCACCCACGCGATCGCGAGCTGCGGCACCGTCGCGCCCCACGCCTCGCCCGAGCTCGCGCATCCCGTCCACGACGGTCATCGAACGTTCGAACCGTTCGCCCCGGAACAGCCGGTCGAACAGCGACCACTCCTGGAGGTGGCCGCCCCACAGCCCCTCCACGTCCGTCTCGCGCGTGATCGCGCCGGTGAGCATCGAGGAGCCGAGCGGCTCGTAGACCTGTGACGCGATGCCGTGCTCGCCGCACCACGCGAGCAGGGCGCGGTTCTCGGGGTAGTCGACCATCGACAGCCCGTCCTGGACGAACCCCACGGGGCCGACGGCTTCGGCCCGCTCGATCGACGGCCGCTCGTGGTTCGAGAGGCCGACCGCCCGGGCCAAGCCCTCGCGCTGCACCTCCAGCATCGCCGCCCACGTCTCCTCGATCGGCACCGCGTCGTCGGTCGTGTGCAACAGGTACAGCTCGACGTGGTCGCGGCCGAGCCGCTCGAGGGACGCCCGGATCCCACGGTGCACGCCGTCGCGGTCGAAGCCGGAGCCCTCCGGGGCCGGCCAGAGCTTCGTGCAGAGCGCGACGTCGTCGCCGACCCCGAGCCGCCGGAGCGCGTCGCCGACCATCGCCTCGTTCCCGCCGCCGTGGTACTCCTCGGCGGTGTCGATCCAGTCGATGCCGGCGTCCAGTGCGGCGCGGATCGTGGCGTCGATCCGCTCGGTCGAGGGGGGCTCCTCGCCGTCGAACGCCCATCCGGGGTGGCCGCCCGTGCCCAGCTCGAACGCGCCGAGGCCGATCGCGGACAGCTCCAGGCCCGTGGTGCCGAAGGGGACGCGTCGCACGGCCGGAGCCTAGCGCGCCCTAGGATAGGTCTGCGGCCGGGCGTGCCGGCCGAGCCGAAGGAGGGGTTGCGTCGATGACGACCGGTCCGACCAGGCTCACCGAGCCGATGATCCGCGAACGCGGCGAGCTGCGCGTCGCCACCTGGGACGAGGCCCTCGACCGGGCCGCCGAGGGGCTCGCGCGCGCCGTCGAGCGGAACCCCGGCTGGGGAGCGGGCATCTTCTCGTGCTCGAAGGCCACGAACGAGATGAACTTCGTGGCGGAGAAGTTCGCCCGTCAGGTCCTGGGCACGAACAACATCGACAGCTGTAACCGCACCTGACACGCACCCAGCGTGGTCGGTCTGGCCACGGTCTTCGGTGCCGGGGGCGGGACCAGTTCATACGAGGAGGTCGAGCACACCGACCTCGTGCTGCTGTGGGGCTCGAACGCCCGCGCGGCGCACCCCATCTTCTTCCACCACGTCCTGCGCGGGATCGAGCGCGGGGCGCGGTTGATCGTCGTCGACCCGCGCCGGACCGAGTCGGCGGCGTTCGGCGATCTGTGGCTCGGCATCGACGTGGGCACGGACATCGCCCTGTCGAACACGATCGCCCGCGAGATCATCGCGAACGACCTGCAGGACCACGCGTTCATCGCGGGTGCCACCGAGAACTTCGAGGCCTACGCCGAGAGCGTGGCGGACTGGACGCTCGAGCGCGGCGCGGCCGTGACCGGCGTGCCGCCGGCAGTGATCCGCGAGGTCGCGCACGCCTTCGCGAAGGCCGACCGCGCGATGATCTGCTGGACCCTCGGGATCACCGAGCACCACAACGCCGTCGACAACGTCGTGTCGCTGATCAACCTGGGCCTGCTGACCGGCCACGTCGGCGTCTACGGCAGCGGCCTCAACCCGCTGCGCGGCCAGAACAACGTGCAGGGCGGCGGCGACATGGGCGCGATCCCGAACAAGCTGCCCGGGCTTCCAGGACATCGTGGAGAACGCCGAGGCGCGGGCGCGCTTCGAGGCCGCGTGGGGCCGGCCGATCATCCCGCGGTACGGCTGGCACCTGAGCGACATGTTCGAGGCGATGGATCGCGGTGAGCTCACGAGCGTCTACGTCATCGGTGAGAACCCGGTGAACTCCGAGGCGGACGCGCACCACGCCCGGAAGCTCCTGGAGAACCTCGACACCTTGATCGTGCAGGACATCGTGATGACGAACACCGCCGCGATCGCCGACGTGGTCCTGCCCGCGACGAACGCCGCGTTCGAGTCGGACGGGACCGTCACGAACTCGGAGCGCCGGGTGCAGCGGGTCCGCAAGGCGCTCGATCCGCCCGGCCAGGCCAAGGACGACATCTGGATCATCACGCAGCTCGCGAAGCGGCTCGGCTACGACTGGGGCGAGCTCAGCTCGCACGAGGCCTGGGAGGAGCTCCGCACGCTCTCGCCGATGCACACGAACATGTCCTGGGAGCTGATCGAGGAGCGCGGCGGCGTGCAGTGGCCGTGCAACGACGAGTTCCCCGACGGCGCGCAGTTCCTGCACGCGCGGCTGTGGGAGTTCGACGACCCGGAGAAGCAGGGGCGGAAGGCGCCGTTCAGCGTCGTGCTGGACGAGCCGCCGGTCGACGAGCTCTCCGAGGCGTTCCCGATCCGGCTGACCACCGGCCGGCGGCTGGACTCCTACAACACCGGCGTGCAGACCGCCGGGTACACCTCGCCGCTGCGCCGCCCGGAGGCGGTGGAGATCTCCGCCGCCGACGCCGAGGAGCTCGGCCTGGAGGACGGCGAGCGGGTCCTGGTGTCGTCGCGTCGCGGCGAGGTCGAGGCGCCTGTGCGCATCTCGAGCGCGCTGCGCAAGGGCCTCGCGTTCATGACGTTGCATTTCCCCGACCAGGTCGAGACGAACATCCTCACGATCGACGCGACCGACCCGCGGTCGGGAACGGCGGAGTTCAAGGCGACGGCGATCCGGATCGAGAAGCTGCCCGTCGGCGACGCCCGCGCCGATCGGCGGCGCGTCGGAGTGACGGGAGCCGGGTGGACCTGCATCTGACGGCCGCCCGCGCGAGCGCCGAGGAGCGCGCCGCGGTCGACGCGCTGCTCGGCCCCGAGCCCGCCGACGCCATCGAGGGCCGGTTCTCGCGGGCCGGCCACTCCGCGCGTGAGCAACGGACGCTGCTGCTCCCGGCGCTGCACGCCCTGCAAGGTCGGATCGGCTGGATCAGCGAGGGCGGCCTGAACTACGTCTGCGAGCGCCTGACGGTGCCGCCCGCCGAGGCCTACGGGGTCGCCACGTTCTACGCGATGTTCAGCGTGGAGCCGCGGCCGGCCACGGTGGTCCACGTCTGCGACGACCTGGCCTGCCGGATCGAACGGGGCGGAGGAGGTGATGCGGCCGGTTCGAGGAGGCGTTCGGCCCTCCGGGTGAGGCGTGGGTCCGGAGCCCGTGCCTCGGGCATGTGCGAACAGGCGCCCGCTGCTCTTCGTGCAGCAAGCGAGCGCCGATCGATCGATGTGCACGCAGACTTCGCGGTCCACGCGGACGCGTCGGTCAGTCGATGCGCTCGACCGTGAGGGGGCGATCACGGTCGGCGCGAGTGGGTCGAGCGTCCCGCAGCCGCACGGCCGATCGGCGGCTCCTCCGTCGGTGCGGCATCGGTCGACCCCACATCGATCGACGACTACCGGGCCCACGGCGGCTACGCGGCGCTCCGCCGCGCGATGGAGCTCGGCCCCGAGGCCACGGTCCAGGAGATCTCGGACGCGAAGCTGCTCGGACGCGGCGGCGCGGCGTTCCCGACCGGCGTCAAGTGGAAGGCGGTCGCCGAGCAGTCGGTGCACCCGCACTACGTGATCTGCAACGCGGACGAATCCGAGCCCGGGACCTTCAAGGACCGGGTCGTGATGGAGTCCGATCCCTTCGCGGTGATCGAGGCGCTCACGATCGCCGGGTTCGCCACCGGGGCGGAGAAGGGCTTCCTGTACATCCGCGGGGAGTACCCGCTCGCGACCGAGCGGCTCACACCACGCGATCGCCGAGGCGCGGCGCCACGGGTTCCTCGGGGACGACGTGATGGAGCGCGGCGTCGTCTTCGACATCGAGCTGCGGCGCGGGGCCGGCGCCTACATCTGCGGCGAAGAGACGGCCCTGTTCAACTCGATCGAGGGCAAGCGCGGCGAGCCGCGGAACAAGCCGCCGTTCCCCGTGACGCACGGGGTCTTCGGCAAGCCGACCGCGATCAACAACGTGGAGACCCTGCTGAACGTGCTGCCGATCCTCGAGCTCGGCGCCGAGGCCTACGCCGCGCTCGGCACGGAGGGGTCCACGGGCTCCCGGCTGTTCTGCCTCTCCGGGCATGTGGAGCGCCCCGGCGTCTACGAGCACCCCCACGGCGTGACGCTCGGCGAGGCGATCGCGGCGGCCGGCGGGGTCCGCGGCGGGAAGGCGTTGAAGGCGGTGCTGCTGGGCGGCGCCGCGGGCGGCTTCGTCGGTCCGGACCGCCTGGACGCGCGGCTCACGTTCGAGGACGCGCGCGAGGGCGGCTACACGCTCGGCTCGGGGTCGTGATGGTCCTGGACGAGGACACCGACCTGGTCGACCTGTGCCTGCGGATCGCGCGGTTCTTCCGGGACGAGTCGTGCGGCCAGTGCGTGCCGTGCCGCGTGGGGACCGTCCGGCAGGAGGAGGCGCTGCACCGCCTGGTCGCCGGCCGGCCGATCGGCTCGGCGGCCGACGAGCTCGCGTTGTTGGAGGATGTGGGGCAGGTCATGCGGGACGCCTCGATCTGCGGGCTGGGCCAGACGGCGGCGAACGCCGTCCGCTCGGCGATCGCCACGTTCGGGCTGTTCGCGGGAGACGCGTCGTGAGCGCGGTTCCGGTCGCGCCGCCGCGCCGCCTGCTGGACGCCGAGGTCGACGGACGCGCCGTCCGCGTGCCCGAGGGGGCGACGATCCTCGACGCGTGCCGCGCCGAGGGGATCGACACGCCGACGATGTGCTACGCCGACAACCTCACGCCGATCAACGCGTGCCGCGTCTGCGTGGTGGAGGTCGAGGGCGCGCGGACGCTCGTGCCGGCGTGCTCGCGCCCGGTCGAGGCCGGCATGAAGATCCGCACCGACACCGATCGCGTCCGGCATTCGCGGAAGCTCGTGATGGAGTTCCTCGGCTCCAGCGTGGACACGTCGCTCGCCTCCGAGGACTGGCACCGCTGGCAGGACGCGTACGCGGCCGATCCGGCGCGGTTCGGCGCCGCGATGGACCCGATGCCCGCGGGTGAGCGCGACGCGCGCGAGCCCGGCCATCACCACGATCCCGATCCGGCGCTCGCCGAGACGGTCGCGCAGCCGGTGAAGATCGACAACGACCTGTACGTGCGCGACTACGCGAAGTGCGTCCTCTGCTACAAGTGCGTCGAGGCCTGCGGCACGGACGCGCAGTTCACGTTCGCGATCGCCGTCGCGGGCCGCGGGTTCGACGCGCGCATCTCCACCGAGTACGCGGTGCCGCTGGACGCCTCGGCGTGCGTGTACTGCGGCAACTGCATCGGCGTGTGCCCGACCGGCGCGCTGATGTTCAAGAGCGAGCACGACATGCGGGGCGCCGGCACCTGGGACGAGCTGGCGCAGACGCACACGAACACGATCTGCCCGTACTGCGGCGTGGGGTGCGAGCTGGAGCTCCACGTCCAGGACAACACGATCGTGAAGGTGACGTCGCCGGCGGATCACTCCGTCACGAACGGTCACCTCTGCGTGAAGGGTCGGTTCGGGTTCCAGTACGTGCAGCGGCGGAAGCGGGCGCGCGACTGAGCGGCGTCGCCGGCATCGTGCTGGCCGGCGGCCGGTCGTCGCGGTTCGGGTCCGACAAGCTGGCGGCCGAGCGTGAGGGCGTGCCCCTGCTGCACCACGCGGTGCTCCGGGTGGCCGAGGTGGCCGACGACGTGGTCGTGGTGCTCGCGCCCGGCGCGTCGGGCGCGGGCCTGCCGCCCGGCGTCCGGGTGGCGAACGACCCGACCGAGGGGGAGGGCCCGCTCGCGGGCCTGCACGCCGGCCTGCTGGCGGCCGTTCGCTCCGACGTGGCGATCGTGGTGGCCGGTGACATGCCGGATATCCAGCCGGACGTCATCCGGGAGATGCTCCGCGTGCTGGAGGAGTCCGGTGCGGACGCCGTCGCGTTGCAGGACGGCGCAGACAGGCGCGTCCGATCCCCATCGCGCTGCGCACGTGGCCGGCCGCCGACGCGGTCCACACCCTGCTGCACGCCGGCCGGCGGCGGCTCCGCGACGTGCTCGGGACGCTCCGGACGGCGGTGATCGACGAGGCGACGTGGACGGCGCTCGATCCGGAACGGCGGACGCTCGTCGACGTCGACGAGCCGGACGACCTGACCCGCTAGGCTTCCCGCCGATGTCGCACGTCGAACGGATCCGGATCGGCACCGTCGAGGTGCAGACCGTCTGCGAGGGCTTCGCCGGTCTCGCGCTCGCCGAGGAATCGCCCGGCGTCGACTGGGAGGCCGAGCGCGCGCGGCGACCGTGGGTCTTCCAGGGCGCCGACGAATGGCAGTGGCACGTGCACGCGTTCGTGCTGTGGACCTCGAGCGGCTGCGTCGTGGTCGATACGGGGGTCGGCGGCTTCGGGCCGTACCGGCCGTGGGTCGAGTCCTACGCCGGAGCGTGGGCGGGCGTGGAGCCGGCGGAGGTCGGCCACGTCGTGCTCACGCACCTGCACGCCGACCACGCCGGCGGCACGGTGGGGGCCGGCGGGGCGCCGCGGTTCCCGAACGCCGTCTACCACGTCCATCCGGCCGACTGGGAGCACTTCACGGCCGAGCCCGACCCCGACCTGTACGACGCGCGCCTGGCGATGGAGCCGATCCTCGTCGCCGGGATGCTCGACCTGCACGAGGACGACCACGAGGTCTCGCCGGGCGTCCACGTGATGCATTCGCCCGGCCACACGCCCGGGCACCGGAGCGTCCTGCTCCGCGACGAGGAGGCGACCCTGCTGCTCACCGGCGACCTGCTGCACCTCCCGATCCAGGTCGAGCACCCCGATCTGCCGTCGAGCCACGACGAGGATCCCGAGCTGGGCTGCGCCTCGCGGCGCGTCCTGCTCGACCAGGCCCGGCGGGGGACGTGGGACGTCGCGGTGCCGCACTTCGCCCGCCCGTTCGGGCACGTGGAGGAAACCGGCTGGCAGGAGCGGTGATGGGGTAGCATCGCGCCACGAAGAGCGGGGCCCGCGGCCGGGCCCGGGGCCTTCCCGCGCATCAGACCGATCCCACCGCGGAAAGGAACCCTGGCATGCCGCGACGTGTCCTGATCATGGGCGCCGCAGGGCGCGACTTCCACAACTTCAACGTCGTCTACCGCGACGACCCCTCGACCGAGGTGGTCGCGTTCACCGCGACGCAGATCCCGTTCATCAACGACCGCCGGTACCCGGCGTCGCTCGCCGGTGACCGGTACCCCGATGGGATCCAGATCCACGACGAGTCCGAGCTGGTGCCGCTGATCCGCGACCTCGACGTGGACGACGTCGTCTTCAGCTACTCCGACGTGAGCCATCAGTACGTGATGCACGTCGCGTCGACGGTCCTGGCCGCCGGCGCGAACTTCGAGCTGCTGGGGCCCGACGCGACGATGCTGCAACCCACGGTGCCGACGGTCGCGGTCACCGCGGTCCGCACGGGCGTCGGGAAGTCCCAGACGACCCGGGCGATCGCGGGCGCGCTGAAGGACGCCGGGAAGCGGGTCGTCGCCGTCCGCCATCCGATGCCGTACGGCGACCTGGCCGCGCAACGGGTCCAGCGCTACGCGGAGCTCGCCGACCTCGATCGCTACGACTGCACGATCGAGGAGCGCGAGGAGTACGAGCCGCACATCGCCTCCGGCACGGTGATCTACGCGGGCGTGGACTACGGCGCGATCCTCGAGCAGGCGCAGGCGGAATGCGACGTGCTGCTGTGGGACGGCGGGAACAACGATCTGCCGTTCTACCGTCCGGACGTGTGGATCGCGCTCGTCGACCCGCTGCGGGCCGGCCACGAGCTGGCGTACCACCCGGGCGAGACGAACCTGCGCGCCGCCGACGTCGTGCTGATCAACAAGATGGACTCCGCACAGCCGGACCAGGTCGCGCAGCTGGAGCGGACGATCGCGGAGGCCAACCCCCGCGCCACCGTCGTCCGCGCGAACTCCCGTGTCAGCTGCGACGATCCCGACGCGGTCCGCGGCAAGCGGGTCCTCGTCGTGGAGGACGGCCCCACGCTCACGCACGGCGGGATGAAGATCGGCGCCGGCGTGGTCGCGGCGGAGCGCCTGGGCGCCGCCGAGATCGTCGACCCGCGGCCGTGGGCGATCGGGACGATCGCCGAGACCTTCGCGAAGTACGACGTGGGGCACGTGCTGCCGGCGATGGGGTACAGCGAGGGCCAGCTCGACGAGATGGCGAAGATCATCGACGCCGCCGACGTCGACCTGGTCGTGATCGGCACGCCGATCGACCTGCGCCACGTGATCCGGATCGACAAGCCGGCGGTGCGGGTCCGCTACGACCTCGAGGTCCTGCCGGACTCGCCGCAGCTCGCCGACATCCTCGCACCGGTCCTGTAGGGGAGGCCCGGTGGAACGGGTCGTCGTCGCCCTCGGCGGCAACGCCCTGCTCCGCCGCGGCGCGGAGGACACCTACGAGGAGATGTACCGGGCCGCGCGGCTGGCCGCCGAACGGATCGTCGACCTGGCCGAGGAGGGCTGGGAGGTCGTGGTGACCCACGGCAACGGCCCGCAGGTCGGCCGGATACTGATCCAGCAGGAGGCGGCCGCGAAGCAGGTCCACCCGATGCCGCTCGACGTCTGCGGCGCGGAGTCGCAGGGGCAGATCGGCTACCTGCTCCAGGTGACGATCGGCGACGTGTTCTTCGAACGCGGCATGGAGCGTCCGGTCGTGACCGTGCTCACGCTCACGCGCGTGCGGGCGAACGATCCGGCGTTCCGCAAGCCGACGAAGTTCGTCGGGCAGTACTTCACGGAAGCGCGCGCGAAGCAGCTGGCCGAGCGTCGCGGGTGGGTGATGAAGCCCGATCCGCACGGCGGCTTCCGGCGCGTCGTGCCCAGCCCGAAGCCGTACTCGATCGTCGAGACGCCGGTGATCGCGACGCTCGTCGCCGGCGGGGCGATCGTGATCGCGGCGGGCGGCGGCGGCGTGCCGGTGATCGAGAAGGGTCCACGCTTGATCGGCAAGGAGGGCGTCGTGGACAAGGACCTCGCGGCGGCGATCCTCGCGCACGAGGTCGAGGCGTCGGTCCTGCTGATCCTGACGGACGTGGCGAAGGTCCAACGCGGGTACGGGACGTTGCTCCCGCAGGATCTTGACCGGATGACGGCGGAGGAAGCGGAGGCGCTGCTCGCGGCCGGGGAGTTCGGCGCCGGGTCGATGGGCCCGAAGGTGGAGGCCGCGGTCCATTTCGTGCGGGCGGGCGGCTCGCGGGCCGTGATCGCCGATCTCGAGGATCCGTCGGCGGCGCTCCGGGGCGAGGCCGGAACGGAGATCGTCGCGGCCGGCTAGGTGCGGCGGGCCGGCCGGCCCGGGTTCCGGAACTGCTGCACGATCACGAAGACCGAGAAGGCTCCGACGATGACGACCAGCAGCCCGAGCAGGCCCAGGAAGAACAGCTCGAGGAACCCGTGGACCTGCGGCACGATGACGGCGAGGGCGCCCATCCGCCGGAGATGCTACCCCCGCCGATAGGCTGTGGGCCGTGAAGATCGGGATCCTCACCGGCGGCGGCGATGTGCCGGGCCTCAACGCGGCGATCAAGGCCGTCGTGAACACCGCGGCCGGCGAGGGGCACCAGGTCCTCGGCGTGCGCCGGGGATGGGCCGGCCTCCTCGGGGTGGATCCGTCGAACCCGCTGTCGGTCCAGGTCAACACGATGCCGCTCGATCCGGGCGTCGTCCGCACGATCGATCGCACGGGCGGCACGTTCCTGCACACCTCCCGGACGAACCCCGCGAAGGTCCGGCCCGAGGACGTGCCGGGGTTCCTGCGGACCGAGGCGGCGCCGGCGACGCGCCGCGCGACCTGACCGCGCACGTGCTCGAGGTGATCCACCAGCTCGGCCTCGGCGCGATGATCGCGATCGGCGGCGACGACACGCTCTCGTTCGCCCTGCGGCTGCACCAGGAGGGCGTTCCGGTCGTCGCGATCCCGAAGACGATGGACAACGACGTCCACGGGACGGACTACTGCATCGGGTTCTCCACGGCCGTGAGCCGCACCGTGAACTTCGTGCACCAGCTGCGGACCAGCGCAGGCTCGCACGAACGGATCGCCGTGGTGGAGGTCTTCGGACGGAACTCCGGCGAGACCTCGCTCGTGTCCGCGTACCTCTCCGGCGTCGACCGAGCCGTGATCTCCGAGGTGCCGTTCGATCCCGACCGGCTCGCCGAGCTGCTGATGCACGACAAGAAGGACAACCCCAGCAACTACGCGATGATGACGATCAGCGAAGGCGCGACGGTGCGGGGCGGGCAGATCGTCGAGGCGGGCGAGGAGGATCCGTTCGGGCACCGCAAGCTCGGCGGGATCGGCCAGATCGCGACCGAGCTCCTCAAGGAGCGCACCGGGCAGGGCATGATCTACCAGCAGCTCGGCTACCTGATGCGCTCGGGCTCGCCGGATTCGCTGGATCTGATGGTCGCGACCAGCTACGCGCTCCTCGCCACCGAGCTCGTGACGGGCGGCGCGTCGGGCCGACTCGTGGCGCTCCGCGACGGGAACTACACGCACGTCCCGCTGACCGAGGTCGGAGCCGGCCTGAAGCGTGTCGACGTCGACGCCCTCTACGACGCGGAGGCGTACCGTCCGAAGCCCCGGCGGGTCGACGGCCGGCAGATGTTCCTGTCCTGAGCCCATCCCATCGCGCCGGTAGACTCCCGGGATGCCGCGTTTCCGGGTGGATCTGCGCTCCGACACGGTGTCCACGCCCTCCGATGCGATGCGCCGTGCCATGGCGCACGCCGAGGTGGGGGACGCCTGGTACGGCGACGACCCGACCGTGAACCGCCTCCAGGAGCAGGCCGCCGCGCTCACGGGCACGGAGGCCGCCCTCTACGTCCCGACCGGCACGATGGCGAACCAGATCGGCCTGCGGCTGCACGCACCGCGGGCCGGCCACCTCGTCGCGGCCGAAGCGGGGTCGCACGTCGCCACCGTCGAGATGATGACGAGCGCGGCGCTCGCCGGCATCACGTACCGGACCGGCTCGGCCTCGCCGAAGGGCTGGATGACCGCGGACCTGGCCGCGCGCCTGCTGGAACCCGACCGGGCGTTCGACGTGGAGGTCGTCGACCTGCTCGCGGTCGAGAACACCGCCGGCGGCTACGGCGGCACCGTCCTGCCGGCCGAGGAACTGCGCAAGGTCCGCCAGGTCGCGAGCGACGCCGGCGTGCCGATCCACCTCGACGGCGCCCGGATCTGGAACGCGGTGGCCGCCACGGGGCTCGACGTCACCGAGTGGACCTCGCAGGTCGACACGCTGATGTTCTGCCTCTCGAAAGGGCTCGGCGCGCCGATCGGCTCGGTCGTCTGCGGGTCCGCGGAGCAGATCCGCGAGGCCCGCCGCCTCAGCATCCTGTTCGGCGGCGCCTGGCGGCAGGCGGGGATCATGGCGGCCGCGGGGCTCGTCGCCCTCGAGACGGGCCGCGACCGGCTGGCGGAGGATCACGCCCGTGCCCGGCGGCTCGCGGAGGCCCTGGCGGAGTTCGCCCCGGCCGCGATCGACCTGGCCCAGGTCGAAACGAACATGGTCTTCGTGCACACGGAAGCGGTGGGCATCGAGCCGCTCGACGCGATCGATCGGCTCGCCGCCCTCGGCGTGGGCGCGGTCCCGGTCCCCGGGGCCGTTCGGATGGTCACCCACGTCGACGTGGACGACGACGGTATCGGCCTCGCGATCGACGCGTGGCGGTCCGTCGTCGACGGTGCGAAGGAGCTTCCATGAGCCTGTTCCAGAAGAGCTACCCGCCCGAGGTCGCCGCGCGTGTGCCGCCCGGGCAACGTCTCGTGAAGACCTGGCCCGTCCTGCACTACGGGCCGATCCCGGCGTTCGACGGGGTGAACTGGGACCTGCAGGTCAGCGGCCTGGTGGAGGAGCCGTTCACGCTGACCTGGGAGGAGCTGCGGGCGCTCGGGACCACGCCGGTGCATGCCGACATGCACTGCGTCACCGGCTGGACGCTGCTCGACAACGACTGGGAGGGTGTGCCGTTCCGCACGCTGATGGAGCGCGCGAAGCCGACCCCGGAGGCGAAGTGGGTGATCGCCCATTCCGCACACGGCTACACGTCGGACCTGTCGCTGCAGGCGATGGACGACGACGACGTGCTCGTGGCCTGGCGCAAGAACGGCGAGGACCTCACGCCGGAGCACGGGTGGCCGCTGCGGCTCGTGGTGCCGAAGCGCTACGCGTGGAAGAGCGCGAAGTGGCTGACCGGCCTCGAGTTCAGCGCGAAGAACGTCCGGGGGTTCTGGGAGGTGCGCGGGTACCACGTGCACGCGGAGCCGTTCGCCGAGGAGCGCTACAGCTACCAGGAAGGCGCCCGGGCCGAGCTGGAGCCGTAGCTCTACGCGACGTAACAGCGTGATCGTGTCGCCGGCGTGGACGGTGGTGCCGACGGTCGGGGTCTGGCTGATCACCCGGAGATGCGCCGTGCCCGGGATCAGGAAGAAGCTCAGCTGGAGTCCGTAGTCCTTCGCCTTGGCCTTCGCCTCGTCCTGGGTGAGCCCGCTGAAGCTCGGCGACCGGGAAGTTCTCCGGGCCTTGGGAGACCTGGAGCGTGACCGGGTCGCCGTAGGGCGTCATCGTCGCCTCGGCGGGATCGACCTTGATCACGAGCCCGCGGTCGATCTGGTCGGAGAAGACGGTCTGCACGACCGGGACGAAGCCGGCCTTCCGCAGGAGCTTCTCGGCCTTCGCCTGGGTCTTGCCCACGACGGCGGGCACCGGCGCGGGACCGTGGCCCTTGCTCACCCACAGGTCGACGGTCGAGCCCTGGGGCGCCGTGCCGAGCGGCGGATCCGTCCGGATCACGAGCCCGCTCGCCACGGTGTCGCTGTAGATCTGCGTGACGGCGCCGGGCTGGAGCTTCGCGGCGGTGATCGCCCGCTGGGCGTCCGCCAGCGGCTTGCCGGCGACGTCGGGGACCGGCACCGGCGGCGGGCCGAGCGAGGGCAGCAGGGTGACCGTGGCGCCCCGCTTCAGGGACGTGCCGGCCGGCGGGTCGACCGCGAGGACGCGGCCCGCGGGCACCGACAGCGAGTGCTGACCGGCCGTGAGTTGCACGGTGAAGCCGAGGTCGCCGAGCTGGGCGGATGCGTCGGTCACGGACGCGCCGACGACGTTCGGGACGGGATGCGAGTGCGGGATCAGGTACTCCCAGGCGCCCCAGGCGGCGCCGGCGACGAGCCCGATCGCCACGAGCACGACGAGCCATGAGCGCCACCGGCGTTCGCGCACCCGGTCGACGCGTGGGATCGTCTGCGTGACGGCGGCGACGGCCGCCTCGGTCGGCGTCGGCTCCTCGACGACCTCGGGCATGTCCTTGACGACGGAGGAGAGGGACCGGGCTCGGGGGAGCGACGGCGCGAACGAGGCGAGGTCCCTGCCGCATCTCGGCCGCCGACTCCGGCCGCAGCTCGCGGTCGGGGTCGGTCGCGCTCTCGACGAAGCCGTCGAGGTCCGGCGGCACGTCGGCGACGATGCTCGAGGGCGCCGGCACGCGGTTCGACAGGTGCTTGTAGGCGATCGCCATCGGCGTCTCGCCCGTGTACGGGAGCTGGCCGGTCAGGAGCTCGAAGGCCACGATGCCGAGCGAGTACAGGTCCGATCGAGGATCGGCCGGCTCGCCGCGGATCTGCTCCGGCGCGAGGTACTGCACGGTGCCGGTGACGGCGCCCGCGCGCGTGCTCCGGGCGTCGGCCAGCGCGCGGGCCAGGCCGAGGTCCGTCAGCTTCACGACGCCGTCCGCGGTGATCAGGATGTTCTCGGGCTTCAGGTCGCGGTGGACGATGCCCTTCGCGTGGGCGTGGGCCAGCGCCGCGAGCGTCTGCGAGAGCACGTCGGCGGCCTGCGCCGGCGCGAGCCTGCCGTTCGCGTTGAGGATCTCGCGCACGGAGCGGCCGTGCACGAACTCCATCACCATGTAATAGATGCCGTCGACGGCGCCCCAGTCGTAGACCGCGACGATGTTCGGGTGGTTCAACGTGGCGGCGGCCCGCGCCTCACGCCGGAAGCGGTCGACGAAGCCCGGATCGGCGGCCAGCGAACGGTGCAGGACCTTGATCGCGACCTCGCGCGCCAGGACGGCGTCGTGGGCGCGGAAGACCTCGCCCATGCCGCCGGCGGCGATCCGCTCCAGCACGTGGTAGCGGCCGTCGAGGGTCACGAGCGAGCCGCCTCGGCCGTCCGCCGAGGCCAGCTGCTGTGTCATGCTCTTGGACATCGGCCTCCCGTTCGGGGAAGCGCTCATGCGGGTGGGAGCGCCGGGGGCCATCCTAAGGCCGGGAGAGGGGTGAACCGTGCAACGACTGCGACCAACTCCGCAGGAAGCAGACCTGGCGGAGCTGGGGGCCGAACTGGACGTGATCGAGACCGCCGTCGAGGTCGGCGCGACCGACCTCGGGGCCCTCGGCTTCTGGCGGGCCGTCGCGCGGATCAAGCGCGACCCGGTGCTGGTCCACCGGTTCGCGGAGCAGGCGGGCCGGATCGATACGGCGGCGTTCCGGGCCGGTGTGCGCTGGCGCGCATCCGTCTGGGTCGGCAACGTGCTGATGCTGGGCGTCGTCGTCCTGGGCGTCGTGGCCATCGTCCTGGCCGGCATCTGGACGGGGACGTGGGCCGGACTCGCCCTGATCGCCGCCGGGGTCGCCTGGTCGGTGGGCGTGCACGTGCCGACCCACTGGGTCTACGGGCGCTTCGCCGGGATCGCGTACACGGACTCCTTCCTGGGAGGGCCGCCGCCGCCCCGGCCGGGCCTGAAGACCGACTACGCGACGTACCTGCTGGCGGATCCGGCGGCACGGGCGTGGTTCCACGCGAGCGGTGCGCTGGCCACGAAGATCGCGCCGTTCATCGCGGTCGCGATCTCGCCGGCGACGAACGCGCCCGGGTGGGCGGTCGCGGTGACCGCCGCGTTCGGCGTGCTCACGATCGTCACCGACGTCCTGTTCTCGGGGAGGCTGAGCGACTGGAAGAAGTTCAAGCGCGAGCGTGCGGTGGCTCGGGAGCGAGGGTGACGCTCGCGGATCCCGGCGCGTTGCGCGTCTACGTCGTGACGTCGTCGGCGTTCGCCGGGCGCACCCATCGCGACGTCGCCCTCGCGGCGATCCGCGGCGGCGCGACGGCGATCCAACTGCGCGCGCCGGAGCTCGGCGAGGGAGACCTCCGGCCGCTCGCGGCGGAGCTCGGCGCGATCTGCCGCCGGGCCGGGGTCCTGTTCGTCGTGAACGACCGGCCCGACGTGGCGGCCGCCGTCGGCGCCGACGGCGCGCACGTGGGGCAGGCGGACGATCCGGCCCGTGCCCGCGCCGCGCTGGGTCCCGGACCGGTCCTCGGGATCAGCGTCGCGTCCGTCGAGGAGGCCCGGCACGCCCGGTCCTTCGGCGCCGACTACCTGGGCGTGACGGTCTGGCCGACCCCGACGAAGCCGGGGGCGATGGCCGCGGGGCTCGAGGCCGTCCGCGCCGTCGCCGCGGCCACGGAGCTGCCGGTGGTCGGGATCGGCGGGATCGACGCGGGCAACGCCGGGGCCGTCCTCGGCGCCGGGGCCGTGGGGGTCGCCGTGCTCTCGGCCGTCGCGGCGGCGGCCGACCCGGTCGACGCGACCCGCCGTCTGGTCGCCGCCGTCCGCGACGCCGGCGAGGTGCGCGGGGCGGCCCGATGAGCGAGCAGGTGACCGGCAAGGCCACGCCCGAGGTGTTCGAGCGCATCATCCTGCGGCGGCTCGGCGCGCCCGATCCCGACGTGCTGACGCCGCCCGCCCACGGGGTCGACGTCGGCGTCGTCCGCGTCGCCGACGGCGTCGCGATGGCCCTCACGACCGATCCCGTGTTCGTGGTGCCCGCCTACGGGTGGGAGCGAGCCGCGTGGTTCGCCGTGCACATCCTCGCCTCGGACGCGTCGACCTCCGGCCTGCCGCTGCGATGGATGACGGTGGACCTGAACCTCCCGCCCGAGATCTCCGACGTCGAACTGACCCAGCTCTGGGACGCCTTCCACCGGGCCTGCGCCGATCTCGGCATCGCCGTCGTGACCGGCCACACCGCCCGCTACGACGGCTGCGCCTGGCCGATGGTCGGCGGCGCCACCTGCATCGCGGTGGGAGCCGACGACGCCTACGTGACGCCGGAGATGGCGCGACCGGGGGACGCGATCGTCGTGACGAAGGGGGCGGCCATCGAGGCGACCGCGCTGTTCGCGGCGACCTTCCCCGAACGGCTCGCCGCCGGTGTCGGCGCCGACGTCGTCCGAGCCGCCGATGCGCTCTTCGAACGGATGACGGTCGTTCCCGAGGCCGTGATCGCACGCGACTTCGGTCTGCGCGACGCGGGCGTGACGTCGATGCACGACGCGACGGAGGGCGGCGTGCTCGGGGGCCTGCACGAGGTCGCGGTCGCCTCGGGCAACGGGATGCGGGTCGACGTGGGGGCGATCCCCCTGCGGCCGGAGGTCGAGGCCGTCTGCGCGCACACCGGGATGGATCCTTACCTGGCGATCAGCGAGGGCACGCTGATCGCCACCGTGCGTCCGGACCGGGCCGATGCGTTCGTGGCGACGCTCCGCGAGGAGGCGATCGACGCGGCCGTCGTCGGGGAGATCCTGCCCGTGACGGAGGGAAGGACGGCGGTCCGCGACGGCGTCGTCGAGCCGCTCGAACATCCGGGGCTCGATCCGTTCTGGGGCGCGTTCGGCGCCTGGGCCGCGCAGGTGCCGCGCCGGAGGCTGAGGCGCCGGGTACGGTGTCCGCGTGCTGGACCTCCTGTGCGTCGGCGACGTGATGCTGGACGTCCGCGTGGCCGCCGGGATGCTCGCGCGCGGCGGCGACGTGCACGGACGCGTGCGCATCCGCCCGGGCGGGACCTCGGCGAACGCGGCGGCGTGGGCGGCATGGAGCGGCGCGCGAGCCGGCGTGGTCGCCGCGGTGGGCGACGACGTCGCGGGCCGTCTCTGCGAGGACGCGCTCCGTGAGCGGGGCGTCGACGTCGGCGGGATCGTCCGTCACGAGGCCGAGACCGGCGTGATGCTCGTCGTCACGGAGGAGGGCGAGCGCTCGATGGTGGCCGATCGCGGCGCGAACGCGACGCTGGACGAGTCGGATCTGCCGTCCCTCGAGGCCGGCGCGGTGCTCGTCTCCGGCTACCTGTTCCTGCAGGAACCGGGTCACGACGTCGCGGTCCGGGCGATCGAACGCAGCCGGACGCCGATCCTCGCGATCGACGCCGCCTCCTGGCCCCTCGTCGACGCCTTCGGCGCCGACCGGTTCCTCCTGGGCACGGCGGACTGCGACGCGATCCTCGCGAACGGACCGGAGGCGACGGCGCTGACGGGCCGCCAGGGCCTCGAGGCGGCGCGCGTGCTCGGCGAGCGGTTCCGGATCGCCGCCGTGAAGCTCGGGTCCGAGGGCGCCGTGGCGGTCGTCGACGGCGTCGCGCTCCGGGAGCCGGCGCGACCGATCGACGAACTCGACCCCACGGGCGCGGGCGACGCGTTCGACGGCGTGCTGCTGTCGTCCCTCGCGTGCGGGGTCGCGGCAGACGAGGCGCTCGCGCGCGCGTGCCGGGCCGGCGAGCTCGTGGCCGGCGGTCCCGAGACGTGGCCCGAGATGTCGCCGGAGGGACCGATCGTGACCTTCCTGGTCGCCGAGGACGTCGCGATGGCGGTCGCGGCCGGACGCCCGGTCGTCGCCCTCGAGACGAGCGTGATCGGGCAGGGCCTGCCGCATCCCGAGAACCGCGCCTGCGCCTCCTCGATGTCGGCCGCGATCGAGGAGGCCGGCGCCGTGCCCGCCTGGACGGCCGTCGTGGACGGCGCCGTTCGCGTCGGCCTCGAGCCGGCGGAGCTCGCGCGCTTCTTCGAGCCGGGCGCGGCCACGAAGGTGGCCCGCCGCGACGTGCCGGTCGCCGTCGCCGCCGGGTCGCTCGGCGCCACGACGGTGAGCGCCACGATCTGGGCGGCGCACCGCGCGGGGATCGCCGTCGCGGCCACCGGCGGGATCGGCGGCGTTCATCCTGCGCATGGGCCGGCCCCAAGGCCGGACGTCTCGGCGGATCTCCTCGAGCTGGCGCGCACGCCGGTCCTGCTCGTGTGCAGCGGACCGAAGTCGATCGTGGATCCGGCGGCCACGGCGGAACGGCTCGAGGAGCTCGGGGTCGCCGTCGTCGGCTACGGGGTGGACCGGCTGCCGTTCTTCCTGGCGCGCGAGGCCGACGTGGAGCTCGAGCACCGCGTGGACGGGCCGGCGGAGGCGGCCGCGCTCCTGCGGGCGCATCGTTCGCTCGACGGGGAGGCCGCGATCCTGCTGTGCAACCCGATCGGGGCGAGCGCCGCGATCGACCGGGACGAGCTCCTCGCGGCCACCGACCGAGCCGAGGAACGGATGGCCCGGGAGGGGGTCAGCGGCAAGGCCGTCACGCCGTTCCTGCTTGCGGCGCTCGCGGAGGAGACCGGCGGCCGTTCGCTCGCGGCGAACCTCATGTTGCTGCGAGGACAACGCCCGGCTCGCGGGCCTGGTCGCCGCGGCGTTCAGCGGAGCCAGGTCTGCACGATGACCTTCGAGAAGTTCCAGCCGTAGCGGAGGCTCCGCGGCTTCTTCGTGTCGCCGGCGGTGCGCGCGACGATCGTGACCGGGACCTCGACGACGCGGGCGCGCTGCCGCAACGCCTCGATCAGGATCTCGCTCGTCCAGAACTGGTCCTGCTTCAGGACGAGGCGTTCCAGGAGGTCGGCGCGGGCGGCACGGTAGCCGCTCGAGGGATCGGTGATGCGCCGTCCGGTGAGCACCGTGATGACACGGGAGAACAGGTGCAGCCCGATGTGGCGGATCAGGCTCTCGCGTTCGAACTCACCGAGCAGCCGCGAGCCGTTCACGTAGTCCGCATCGCCGTCGAGGATCGGCGCCACCATGACCGGGAGCTCCGAGGCCAGATGTTGCCCGTCGGCGTCCATCGTCACGATGATCTCGGCCCCGAGCCGCAGCGCGATCTCGTAGCCGACGCGGAGCGCGAGGCCGCCGCCGCGCCGGATCGGCAGCTCGGTCACGAACGCGCCGGCCTCCCGCGCGACGCGCGCGGTGGCGTCGTCGCTGCCGTCGCTCACGACGACCGCGATCACCTGGAGCCCGCCGAGGTCCGCCGGGAGGTCCCGGAGCACGTCGCCGACGCTCTCCTCCTCGTTGTACGCGGGCGAGACGACGACGAGGCGGCGGCCCTCCGGCAGCGCCGCCGCGCGCGCCCAGTCGAACCGCTCCCGCCCGAGCGCCTCGACGAGCATGCGGATGCTGCGTTCGTTCGTGTCGGCTTCGGACTGCACCCCGAGCAACAGGAAGAACAGCACGAGCACCGCGATGACCAACACGAAGATCAACCGCCGCTCTTCGCCGGGCTGGACGTCGAACCAGCCGAAGATCGGATCGAACGCCGACGGGCGCAGGGACAAGATGACGAGCCCGAGGCACAGGACGGTCGCGACGATCAGGCCGAGCCGGCTGATGCGGCGACGGTCGTAGCCGCGGATCGCGACGAGGAACAGCGCGACGCCGGCGACGATGCCGAGGATGCGGATCGCCGTCAGGTCGTCACCCCGCGCTCCCGGGCCGCCACCGGTCGCGCGGCAGGATGTGGTCGTCGAGCACGCGCTCCTTGAAGCGCTCGATCGTCGAGAACATCGACTCGATCAGCGTCTCGTTCAGCAGATGCGGCCGCAGGCCGAGGTCGAGCAGCTTCGTGTGGTGCGCGTGGTAGTAGTGCTGCTCCGCCTCGACGCGCGGGTTGTCGATCGGACCGACCTCGACGTCCATGCCGATCTCGGCGCCGGTCTTCTGCACCAGCTCCGCCAGCTGCCACACCGAGAACTGCTCGGTGAACTGGTTGAAGACCCGGTACTCACCGGCTCGGGCCGGATGGGTGACGGCGAGCTCCACGCACTGCAGCGTGTCCTCGATGTTCAGGTAGCCGCGCGTCTGCCCGCCCTTGCCGTACACCGTCAGCGGATGGCCGATCACCGCCTGCAGGCAGAACCGGTTCAGCGCCGTCCCGAACACGTCGTCGTAGTCGAACCGCGTGAGCAGCCGGTCGTCGAGCACGGTCTCCTCGGTCTGGATCCCGTAGACGACGCCCTGGTTCAGATCGGTGGCCCGGACGCCCCAGATCCGCGACGCGAACTGGATGTTGTGCGAATCGTGGACCTTCGAGAGGTGGTACATCGAGCCGGGCTGCTTCGGGAACGGCAGGTAGTCGGCGCGGCCGTTGTGGCGGATCTCGAGGAACCCCTCCTCGATGTCGATGTTCGGCGTGCCGTACTCGCCCATCGTCCCGAGCTTCACGAGGTGGCACTCGGGCGCGAGGTCGCGGATCGCGTACAGGACGTGGAGCGTCCCGACGAGGTTGTTCGTCTGCGTGAACACGGCGTGGTCCCGGTCCTTCATCGAATAGGGCGCGCTCGGCATCTCGCCGAAATGGACCACGGCGTCCGGACGGACCTCGGCGAACACGCGCTCCACCACCGGCCAGTGCCGCAGATCGCCGTCGGTCACCCCGATCTGCCCGCCGGTGAGCTCGCGCCACGCGGCGACCCGTTCGGGGAGCGACGCGATCGGCGTCAGCGAATCCGTGCCGGCGTCGCGATGGGCCCGGCGGCGCAGGCCGTTGTCGAGCACGTGCACCTCGTGTCCGCGAGCCGAGAACCGCATCGCGGCCGGCCAGCCGAGGTACCCGTCGCCGCCGAGGATGAGGATGCGCATCGATGACCTTCGAGGTCGGGATCCGTCCCATCGTACCGGCGCGCGGAGGGCTCCGGCTAGGACCTTCGGCCCACGACCTCCAGCGCGTCGAGGACGCGATCCACCTCGTCGAGCGTGTGGTAGTGGCAGAACCCGATCCGCACGGCGCCACCGCTCCCGAGGAGCCCGAGCCGGTCGAAGACCTCGATCGCGTAGTAGTGGCCCTCCCACGTGAAGACGCCCAGATCGGCCAGCGCGCGCGAGGTCTCGGCGGGCGGCTGCTCGCCGACGCGCACGGCGAACGTCGGCGTGCGCTCGTCCACGCGCGCGGGATCGGCGATCCCGACCAGCCGGATGCCCTCGATCTCCGCGACGCCGGCGAGGAACCGTCGCGAGAGCTCGCGTTCGTGGGCCGCGAACGCGGCGAACGACGCCTCGATCCCGGCGCGCCGCGTCGCGCCCCCGCCGGTCGCGCCGGCGATGTACTCGATCGCGGCGACGGTCCCCGCCATCGCCTCGTGGCTCTGCGTGCCGGTCTCCCATCGATCGGGGTTCACGTCCTCGACCGGGCGCAGCTTGTACGGCTCCCACGTCTCGAGCAGCTCGCGGCGTACCCCGAGCATCCCCTGGTGCGGACCGAAGAACTTGTACGGCGAGGTGGCCACGAGGTCGGCGCCGAGCCCGTGCAGGTCGATCAGCCGGTGCTGCGCGGCGTGGACGCCGTCGAGCGCGACGAGCGCGCCGACCGCCTTCGCGCGGGCGATCAGGTCGGCCGCGGGCGGGACCGTGCCCACCGCGTTCGACGCGAGCGTGAACGCGACCAGGCGCGTCCGCTCGGAGAGCTGGGCGTCGAACGAGTCGACGTCGAGCGTGACGTCGTCCGTGCGCACGTCGACCCACCGCACGGTCGCGCCCGCGTCGCGGGCCGCCAGGACCCACGGCCGGACGTTCGCGTCGTGGTCCAGGCGCGTCACGACGACCTCGTCGCCGGGCCGCAGGGTCCGGGCGAACGATCGCGAGACGTGCAGCAGCAGGCTCGTCGCGTTCTGCCCGAACACGACCTCGTCACGGTCGCATCCCAGGAAGTCGGCGCCCGCCCGGTGCGCCCGGTCGATCAGCTCGTCGACCTCGGCGCTCACGGGGAAGGCGCCGTGCGTGTTCGACGCGCCCGCCCGCATCCGGTCCTCGAACCGCGGCGATCACGCTCTCGGGCGCCTGCGAGCCGCCGGGGGCGTCGGCCCACACGAACGGCCTGCCGTCGGGGCCGGGCCGTGCGAGCGCCGGGAAGCGGGCGCGGAGCGCCTGCACGTCGAGGGAGGTCGTGGTCTGCGGCGTCGCCATCCCGGGAGGCTCCCACACCGTGGCCGCGCGCCCAACCCCATCAACGCCGAGGGCGCCCCGGAGGGCGCCCTCGGAACGGCGAGGTGCGGTCTCAGACCGCCGTGCTGCTGAGCTCCGAGCGCAGGCGCTCGCCGGTCAGCTGCTCGCCCCGCACACGGAGGTCGACGTACAGCAGGACCGTGACCAGCGCGGCGAACGGCGCGGTGATGATCTGCGCGATCGATCCGAAGATCCACTGGAGGAACCAGTTGCTCCCCCCGAGCAGACCGAGGATCGCGCCGACGACGCCGGTGATCAGGGCCGCGACGACGATCGTGCCCAGGACGTGCCAGAAGTGCCCCTTGACGAGGTTCCAGGAACGGCCCATCGCCGCCGTCCCTCGTTGGTCCTCGACGATCAGCGCGGGGATCGTCACCGCCAGCATCGTCAGGAAGATGATGCCGGGGATGATCAGCAGGATGAAGCCGATCCCGACGACCAGGCCGACGAGGATCGAGATCCACAGCACGCTCCCGAACTTCTTGAAGCCGTACTGGTAGCTCGCCTCGGTGTCGACGGGGTCGCCGACCGACGCGAGCGCCGCGCCGCGCGTCAGGGCGGCCTGCAACACGGCGGAGATGATCACCGCGATCGCGGCCGCGATCAGGCTCGCGAACACGAACGTCCCGAAGGAGCGGGTGGAGACGGTGGTCCCACTGATCGTCTGCCCGTTGATCACGATCGTGCTCGTCTTCTCGACCGTCGGCTTGAAGACGACGCCCGGTGAGGAAGTGGCTGATGAAGCTCAGCGGCACCACCACGATGGCGACGATCACGATCAGTTTCGCGGCGTTCGCCTTGTAGACCTCGAACGCCGTCGACAGGATGTCCCCGAGACCGCGTTGCGGGATGTTGCCGCCGCCTCCCGCGCTCGGCGGTGGCGGGGGAGGAGGCGCGAAGCCACCCGAATCGTCCATACCCATCCCTCCTATGCCCTCTGAGGCGTGTGGTCGGAACGGCCGGATACTACGCTGCGGGCTCCGGCTTTCCTACCAGCGGCGGGATGTTCTAGACGGGCGCCAGGTCCCAGTTCCCGGGCAGATCGGCTGCGTCCCATGCCGGATCGGGGCGCCAGCCGGACCAGTCCCGGTCGAACGGCGGCTCACGCAGCAGCACGTGCTCGACGGCCCGTTCGCCCCAGAAGTGGAACCAGTCCGCCTCCTCCTCGGTGAACAGGCCGTGGCCGACCGCCTCCGCGAGCTCGTCCTCGTCCTTCCACGACCATCCCGAGCGGTCGGGCGGGATCCGGACGTCCAGGAGATGCTCCACGGTGTCGAAGCCGGCCGGCGAACGCACGAGCGGCGACTGGAGGTTCACGTAGTACTCCGACAGGTCGCTCACCGTCGAAGCCGAGGATCACGGCGTAGGGGGTGTCCGGGAACGCGAAGGAGAGCATGCCGGTGTCGCCGCGGTCGGCGTCGGCGAGCGTCCACTCCTCGGTGGGGATCCGCAACGGGGTGCCGTCGGAGCCGACCGGCTCCTTGCACCGCACGCCCGGCGGCACGTGGAACATCTGGAGGTTCGGCTCGTCCATGACCACGACGGCCGGACGCGCGTACCACACGCGTCCGTCCCAGACCTCGCGGATCGCGACGCGATCGCCCGGCGCATGCCGCACCGGAAGATCCTGCGGCGCGTCGCCGACGTTCGTCCCCCCCATGCATCGAGCCTACGAGGAGGCGGCGCGCCCGACGCGCGAACCCGGTGGAGGTTCGATGACGCCTCGTCGAACGTCGTCTTGACGGCTGTCGGAGCCCCGGTGTAGCGTCACCTTCCCGCTCGAACATATGTTCGACTCACCGGGTCGAGGACGGACAGGCTGGCATGACGAAGCGGTTCGACGAGCAGGTTCGGGTCGAGCGGGACGCCGGGATGCCGGCGGTCTTCGAATGGCGCGGCAGGCGCTACGAGGTCGTGGACGTGATCGGGAGGTGGCGGATCGAGGGGCGATGGTGGGCCGACGGCCGCGACCGGGAGTACTGGCGGGTCGAGGCTCGCGGCGGCGCGGTCTGGGATCTCTACTTCGATCGCCAGCACGATCTGTGGCACATGGAACGCCTGTGGGATTAGAACGAGACCGTGATCGAACCTCGCGTCCTGCCGATGCACGTCTCGGACGTGCGGATCCCCGACGGCGACCCGCGGGCGGGCGCGCCGTTCCCGATCGTGGCGTTCGCGGTGACGCACCGCGACGGGGTGTTCCTGTTCGACACGGGGATCGGGACGGGCAACGCCGAGGTCCAGGAGATCTTCTCGCCGCGGACGACGCCGATCGAAGAGGCGCTCGCGGCGGTGGGGATCGAGATCGCCGACGTCACCGGCGTCGCGAACTGTCACCTGCACTTCGATCACAGCGGGCAGAACGCGCGGTTCCCCGGCGTGCCGATCTTCGCGCAGGAACGCGAGTGGCGGATGGTCCACGAACCCGACTACACGATCGCGGAGTGGGTCGACGTCCCCGGGCTGACCTACGAGTTCCTGGACGGCGAGGCCGAGGTCGCGCCGGGCATCCGGCTGCTCCCCACGCCGGGACACACGGCCGGGCACCAGTCGCTCGTCGTCCGCACGGAGGAGGGGACCGTCGTCCTCGCGGGACAGGCGGTCCAGACGCGCGCGGAATGGCTGGGCATCGCCGACGAGGCGACCTCGGGCGAGCCGAGCGCGGCCGATCCGGAGGCCTACGCCCGGTCGGTCGGGCTCCTGCGCGCGCTCGATCCGGCGCGCGTGCACTTCGCCCACGACCCGGAGATCTGGGAGCGCGGATCGCCCTGACCCGTCGCTGCTCGCGGCCGGAGCGATGAGGTGGCCGCCGGGTTCGTGCATCTCGACGTCCGTTCCTTCTTCTCGCTGAAGGAGGGGGCGTTCTCGCCCGAGCAGCTCGCGCAGCGGGCGGCCGCGCTCGGCATGCCGGCCGTCGCGATGACCGATCGCGACGGCCTCTACGGCGCGGCCCGGTTCGTGCGGGCGTGCGAGGCCGCGGGGGTACGGCCGATCCTCGGCGCGTCGCTCACGGTGCGAGCCGGAAGCGGCCGGCGAGCGCGACGCGCACGTCGTGCTGCTCGCCGAGGACGACCGCGGCTACGCGAACCTCTGCCGGCTGGTCACCGACGCGCAGCTGCTCGGCGAGCGCGGCGATCCGTCCGTCGCGATGTCGCAGATCTGCGCGCACGCGGCCGGCATGACCGTGGTGCTCGGGCCGCGGTCGCATCCGGGCCGGCTCGCGGTGCGCGGACGGGTGGACGCCGCCGCGGCGCTCGCGGCGCCGTTCCGCGACGCCTTCGGTCCGGCGCGATGCGTGATCGCGGCCGAGCACCGGCTGGAGCCGGGCTCCGACGCCGAGATCCGCGCGATGCTCCGGTTCGCCGAGCGGCTGCAGGTGCCGGCGCTCGCCACGAACCCGGTCCGCTACCTCGTGGCCGAAGACGCGTTCCTGGCCGACGCGCTCGAGTGCATGCGCCGGATCGTCCCGGTCGCGTCCGGCAACGTGTCCCGGCGGAACGCCGAGGGGTACCTGAAGCCGGCGGCCGCGATGCGTGCGCTGTTCGCCGAGCGTCCGGATCTCTGCGACGCCACGCTCGACGTGGCGGAGCGGTGCGCGTTCGACCTCGGCCTCGGGCGGCTGCACTTCCCGGACTTCCCGACGCCGGCGGGCCGCTCGGCGGACGCGCTGCTGGCCGAGCGGTGCTGGCGCGGCGTCCACGACCGCGGCCTCGCCGAGACCGAGCCGCTGCGGGAACGGCTGCACCTCGAGCTCTCGATGATCCGGCAGATGGGGTACGCGGCGTACTTCCTGACCGTCGCCGACATCGTGGCCGACGTGAAGTCGATGGGCATCATGGCCGCGTGCCGCGGCAGCGCCGCCGGCTCGTTGGTCTGCTACCTCGTCGGCATCTCCGACGTGGACGCGCTGCGGCACGATCTCGCGTTCGAGCGGTTCCTGAACCCGATGCGCGACGAACTGCCGGACGTCGACATCGACGTCGAGTCGGCGCGCCGCGAGGACGTCTACGACATGATCCTGTCGCGGCACGGGCAGGAGCGCGCGGCCTGCGTCGCGATGATCGACACCTACCGGGCGCGCGCCGCGATCCGCGAGGTCGGCAAGGCGCTCGGCCTCCCGGAGACCGAGGTGGGCGTCGTGGCGACGGCGTTCCCGCACATCTCGGCAAGGAACCTGCGGTCGGGGCTCGAGCGGCTGCCCGAGCTCCGGGGCATCAACCTGCCGATGCCTCAGTTGGAGCAGGTGTTCCGGGTCGCCGAACGGCTCGACGGCTTCCCCCGGCACGTCGCGCTGCATCCCTGCGGGATCGTGCTGGCCTCCCACGACCTGGTGGAGCGTGTGCCCCTCGAACGCTCCGCGAACGGGCACCGGATGGCCCAGGCCGACAAGGACGACGTCGAGCTGCTCGGCTACCTGAAGCTCGACATCCTCGGCGTGCGGATGCTCTCGTCGATGCGGCACGCGCTGGACGAGATCGCGCGCACCACCGGCGAGAAGGTCGATCTCGAACGGATCCCGCTCGACGACGCGGCCACGTTCGAGATGATCCGCGCCTCCGACACGCTCGGCTGCTTCCAGATCGAATCGCCGGGCCAGCGCGAGCTGCTCCAGAAGCTCCAGCCGGTCGCGTTCGAGGATCTGATCGTCGACATCTCGCTGTTCCGGCCCGGCCCGGTCAAGTCGGACATGATCCGCCCCTACATCGCGCGGCGGATGGGCCTGGAGCGGCCCACCTACATCCATCCGGAGCTCCGGCCGGCGCTGCAGGAGACGTTCGGGGTGATCGTCTTCCACGAACAGGTGATGCGGACGCTCGCCGCGCTCGCCGGCTACGACCTGACGTACGCCGACCACGTCCGGCGGCACCTCGACGACGAGGCGATGCTGCCGGGGTTGCGCGCGGACTTCCTCGCGAAGGCGGTCGCTCGGGGGGTGGATCCGGCCGCCGCCGGAGCCACGTGGGACGCGGTGGCGCAGTTCGCGTCGTTCGGGTTCTGCAAGGCGCACGCGGCGGCGTTCGCGGTGCCGACGTACCGCTCGTCGTGGCTCAAGGCCCATCATCCGGCGCACTTCCTGGCCGGCGTGCTCACCCACGACCCCGGCATGTATCCGCGGCGGTTGCTCCTGGACGACGCCCGACGCCACGGCGTGCCGATCCTGCCCCTGGACGTGAACCGCAGCGAGCCCGAGTACGTCGTCGAGGAGGTCGAACCCCGCCGGAAGAGCCAGCGGGTACGGCATCCGGCTGGCGTTGCAGGACGTGCACGGGATCTCGCAGGGCGAGATCCGCTCGATGCTCGCGGCGCGCGCCGAGCGGCCGTTCCGCGACGTGGGGGACCTCCTGCGCAGGACCACCGTGTCGCGTCCGGTCGCGGAGGCGCTCGCGCACGCGGGCGCGTTCGACGCGCTGCCCGGCGGCAACCGCCGCGAGCACCTCTACGACGCGATCACCGTCGAGGCCCCCCACGAAGGCGACCAGCTCACCTTGCTGTCCGGAACGGACGCGCTCGGAGGGGCTGCCTCGCGAGGTATGGCAAGGCAGGGTCAGCGAGGCAGCCCCTCCGAGAAGCGCTTCGGTTGGAACGACTACACCGACGCCGAGGTCGTGAAGGCCGAGCTCGAGGTGCTGGGCCTGGATGTGACGCGGCATGTCGTGAGCTTCTTCGAACCGCTGCTGGCCGATCTGGGCGTGACCCGCGCCCGGGATCTGCGCCGGTGCCGCCAGAACGCCTGGGTGATGGTCGCGGGCGTGAAGATCGCGTCGCAGACGCCGGCGGTCCGCAGCGGGCAGCGGATCATCTTCGTGTCGCTGGACGACGCCACCGGCCCGATCGAGGTGACGGTGTTCGAGTCCGTCCAGCCGAAGGTCGCGAGGACCGTGTTCCACGCGTACGCGCTCGCGGTGTGGGGACAGCTGCGCCGCACCGGTGTGCAGGGGATGAGCGTGACCGCCGAGGAGGTCTGGGATCTCACCGAGCTGCATCGGGCGCGAGGAGAGGGGCGCCTGCGCGAGGCGCTGGCGGCGCCGGTCGTCCCTCGCGCGCCGGCGCGCCGTCTGTGGCACGCCAGCCCGGGGTCCGCCGGGTGAGGCCGGGGAAGGAGGGAGGGGTAGCCTTGGCCCTCATGAGCGATCACGACGCCGCGCCGGTCCAGCGCGCGCCGCTCACCGGTCCGATCGGCTGGGTCATCGCCGCGCACGGCCTGTCCTCGCTCGCGTTCTTCGCCTTCTACGGCGTCGTGTTCGTGCAGGCCGCGTACGAGCACGACGCGGGGCCGGGCCAGACGGCGATCCTCGGCGTGGCGCTGTCGATCCCGTTCATCCTCGGGAGCCTCCTGCAGGGCATCGTCGTGGACCGCTGGAGCCCGAAGTGGATGGCGACGATCGGCTACGCCGGCGTCGCCTCGGCGATCGCGGTGGCGTGGGCCGGGCACACGCTCGGCGCGTTGTACGGCTCGGCGTTCCTCGTCGGCATCTCGTTCGCGGCGATCGAGCCCGCGCGCTCCTCGCTCACCGGCCTGCTCGTTCCGGCGGACGGCCTCGTCCGCGCGAACAGCGTGATGGCGATCTCGTTCCAGGTGGCGCTCGCGGTCGGGAGCCTCGGCGGCGGCGCGGTCCTCGACCTCGCCGGCGCCGAGGTCGTCTACGCGATCTCCTTCGGCATCGCGGTGCTGCCGGTCCTGTGCATGCTCCTGGTCCCCGACGTCCGCCCGCGCGGGGCGACGGCCTCGTTCTCCCTGACGGCGCTGCGCGACGGCGCGAAGACCGCCTGGAACGACCCATGGCTCCGCCTGCTGCTCCTCGTCACCGGCCTCGGCTGGGCGCTCGTGAACACGTTCTTCGTCCTCGAGCCGATCTTCGTCCGGGAGGTGCTGCAGCAGCAGCAGGCCGCGCTGTTGTTCCTGTGGAGCGCGCACGGGCTGGCGGCCGTGGTCACGGCGATCGTCCTGGCCGCGCGCGTGCGTTCGAGCAACCGGGAGCCGCTCATCATCTGCACCGGCGTCGCGCTGATCGGCATCGGCATCTTCGTGTACGCGGCGCCGGCGACGTACGGGCTGGCGTTCGTCGGCGCGGCCCTGCAGGGCATCGGGTTCACGCTGATGTATCCGCCCCTGCTCGCGTTCATCCAACGCCAGGTCGCCGAGCAACAGCGCGGGCGCGTCACGAGCGTGTTCGTCGCGCTGCAGGAAGCGATGGGGTTGCTCAGTTCGCTCGTGATCCTGTCGCTCGGCAACGCGGTGCCGATCCAGGGCACGCTCGTCGTCGGCGGGTTGCTGCTGGCGATGCTCGGCGCGGCGGGCATGCGGGTCGCGCGGCGCGCTCCCACGGAGGCGGCGGTCGATGGCCCGTCCGCCTGAGCCGATCCTGCACGTCGACCTCGACGCGTTCTACGCCGGCGTCGAGGTCCTGAAGGACCCCTCGTTGCGCGGCAAGCCGGTGATCGTCGGCGGGACCGGCTCGCGCGGCGTCGTGTCCAGCGCCTCGTACGAGGCACGGCGGTTCGGGGTGCGTTCGGCGATGCCGTCGGTCCGCGCGCGCCGGCTCTGTCCCGACGGCGTCTTCCTCCCACCCGATTTCGAGGCGTACCGCACGCACTCGAACCGGTTCCGCGAGGTGCTGCTGTCCTACACGCCGCTCGTGGAGCCGATCTCGCTCGACGAGGCGTTCCTGGACGTCGCCGGCGCGACCCGGCTGTTCGGCGATCCTCGCGCGATCGCCGAGCGGATCCGGGCCGACGTCGAGCGCGACGTCGGGGTGACGTGCTCGGCCGGCGTCGCCGCCACGAAGTTCGTCGCGAAGCTCGCCTCGGACGACTGCAAGCCCAACGGGTTGCGCTACGTCGAGGCCGAGCGGACGCTCGCGTTCCTGGAGCCGCTGCCGGTCGGCCGTCTCTGGGGCGTGGGGGAGAAGACCGCGGATCTCCTGGCACGGCTGGGGATCAAGACGATCGGCGATCTGGCGAGGACGCCGAAGCCGGTCCTGGAGCGCCTCCTGGGGGAGGCCTCGGCGACGCACCTGTCCCGGCTCTCGCACGGCCTCGATGACCGGGACGTCATCCCCTACGAGGCGCCGAAGTCCGTGGGGCACGAGGAGACCTTCGACCGCGACCTGGACGACGACGACGAGATCCTCCGGGAGTTGTTGCATCTCAGCGGGCGGGTCGCGGCCCGGCTCCGTGAGGGGGGCTATCGGGCCCGCACCGTCACGCTGAAGGCGAGGCTGGCGAACTTCACGACCCTGACCCGCGCTCGGACGCTCCCCGACGCCACCGACGTCGGGGCCGACCTGTTCGGCGTCGTCGGCGACCTCTACCGGTCCCTTCCCGGCGCCGGCCGGCGGATCCGGCTGCTCGGTGTCCAGGCCAGCGGATTGGTGCCCGACGGCGCCCGGCAGCTGGCCCTGCTCCGGGGCGAGCGCTGGGAGGACGTGGAGCGCGTCATGGACCGGATCGACCACCGGTTCGGCGAGGGGGCGGCCACCCACGCCACGCTGCTCGATCGGCCGCGCCGCGCGCCGGCCGGCCCGGGGCCCGCGCCGCGCACCGATCCCGCCTTCCGTCGTTCGCCGGAGCCTCCTTATAATCCTCAGTGACGGTCGCCCCGACGAAGGATCATCAGATGCCGCTCAGCGATCACGAACAGCGGATCCTCGACGAGATCGAGAAGCGCCTCGCCGAAGACGACCCGAACTTCGTCGAGCAGGTCGGCAGGACGGACCTGTACTCGCATCACACCCGCGGCATCCGACTGTTCGCCGTGGCGTTCCTGTTGGGATGCGTGCTCCTGCTGTTCCTCGTCCAATCGATCTGGATCGCGCTCGTCGGCTTCGGCATCATGGTGTTGTCGGCGCTGATGATCTACCGGTACCTCGGGCAGCTCGGCCGCGACCAGATCCGCGCGATGCAGGAGGAAGGCGCGTTCTCCATCACCGGGCTGATCGGCCGGATCGCCGCGCGGTTCCGTCGGACCTGACGACGCGCGCGCCGACCGGACGACGATCTCGTAGTCCCACCGGGTGATTTCTCACACGTCACTAGCTCGACGCTTGCCACCATCGCGCGGCGCGTTGTACAACGGGCGCTCTTCCCCGGGCGTCGACCGTCAGGCCGGAAGCGAGCCGCTTCCCCATCCGATCCGACGGAGACCCGCTGCGCGTGCATGTCGGAGAGAGAGCGGAAAGGGTTCGCGGCCGCATGGAGGGGTTCACCGCTCACCAGGCATGCAAATTCACCGGGTGCTCGCCACGTCAGCTCCGCTACTGGGATCAGGTGGGTCTCGTGGAGCCCTCGGTGCAGGGCACCGGCGGCCGTCCGGGGATCCCGCGCCTCTACGACTTCCGTGATCTGGTCGCGCTCCGCATCGTGAAGTCGCTGCTGGACGGCGGGATGTCGCTGCAGCGCGTGCGCCGGTCGTGGCAGTTCCTGAACTCGAGGGCCGGCCTGGACAAGCACCTCTCCGAGGTCAAGCTCGTGACCGACGGCCAGAGCATCTTCAAGATCTGCCGGCGAGACGGCGAGGTCATGGACGCGCTCAAGGAAGGGCAGATGGCCTTCTTCGTGGCGATCGACGACATCGCGACCTCCGTCGAGACGAACGTCCGCTCCTTCGAGGAGGACCGCGACCGCTTCGTGCGTGCGCTCCGCGAGGCGGCCGCGCACACCGCGACCGGCACCTGAGTCAGTCCCGGCGGTAGGTCCCCAAGATCTTGCGTCGCAATGACGTGCCGCGCCGCAGCTCGCGGATCACGCGATCGGCGTCGGCGGTGACGTCCACCGCGTCGTCCTCGCTCGGCGCATCCGGCGCGTACGCCGCGCGGACCACCGCGCCGGTCATCCGCTCCAGGTTGCCGTCCTCGAGCTTCCCCGTCGCCTCGATCCGCCGCCGGTATTCGAACGGCGTCTCGCCCTGCTCCGGTCCCAGGCCCAGGTCCCCGGCGCGTTCGCCGAAGACGTCGTAGGTCGTGAGGATCAGCTCGCGCGGCTCTCCGCGGGCCCGCAGCAGACGGCCGCGTCGTCGCACCCAGTGCGAGACGGGCACGATCGAGGCGAGCACGACGAGCAGCAGGATCGAGCCGAACACGAGGGGGTACGGCGTTCGGTGCTGGCCGTCCGACACCGCAGATGGGATCGCGCCGGGCCCTCGCCTTGGTGGTGGTTCGCGGCGACTGGGAGCGGCCGTCGGGGTCGGCGGCGCAGGAGTGGGCACGCCGTATCGGGGTGCACGAGTGGCCATTCGGGCAGTTCTGCTTATCGGTGAGGTCGCCCAGGTAGCCGCTCGTCGATGGATCGACGAAGCCGGCCCCGGGCGTGGGTTCGAACGTCAGCCACCCGTAGGAGCCGAAGGGCACCTCCACCCAGCTGTGGATGTCGCTCGTGCTGACGTGGAACAGCGTCGCATCGTTCGGGTCGGGCGATCCCGCGGTGAAGCCGATCACGACGCGGGCCGGGATGTTGATGGAGCGCAGGAGCAACGCCATCGCGGTGGCGTATTGCTGACAGAACCCCTCCCGTTCTCGAGAGGAATTCGGTGACGCCGACCGGGCTGGCCGGGTAGGCGACGTTCGTGTTGTAGGTCCACCTCGGCCCGCGCAGCGCGTCCTGGATCGCGAGCACCTTGTCGAACAGCGTCGTCTTCCCGCGCGTCCAGGTCAGGGCCGTCTGCCTGATCGCCGCCGGGTAGTCCGTCGCCGGATAGTCGGCCGCCTCTTGGAAGTCGGTCGGCGCCGGCATCGGCACCTGCCGCAGCTCCTCGGCGGTCGGGTTCACGTACGTCGAGGTGACCGTGTACTGCGTGCCGTCGTCGAGCGCCGAGGGGACGGTGAGGGTCTGCGCGTTCGGTTGCCAGGTGGTGTCGATCGAGACCGACGTCGGCCGCGCCGCCGCGACCACGTACGGGAAGTCCTCCAGGCTGGCCTCGACGGAGACGTGCTGCTCCACGGGCGTCCCGGCCGTGTCGGCGCCCGGGAGCGTGTCGTTGGCTTCGACCGGCTCCGCGGGTTCGGGGAGCGATTCGAACGTCGCCGTGGCCGGGTCGAGGTGCTCGAGCGCGGCCATGCGCCAGTACGACCCCTGGGCGGCCTGGATCGTGAAGACCGGGAACGCCTTGCGGGCGTTCAGCAGGGCACCGATCTGCACGATGGGACTGATCGCGAGCTTCTTCGAGCTGTTGATCGCGACAGGTCGAAGACCGCCTTCGAGCCGAAGCCCGGCACGATCAGCGGGGAGAGCGCCGCGAGGACGAGCGCGGCCGCACCGATCCGCCGCGCGGTGCGGCCGGCGGAGGGCAGCAGGCGGTTCCGCGCGCCCGGCGAGCTCCACACCGGTCCCCAGCTCTGGATCCGACGCAGCGAATCCGCGAACAGGACCGAGAGCGCGGCGAGCAGGAACACCACGCCGTACATCGGCTTGTGGAAGGCGTCCAGGACGCTGTCGGCGAACGCGATGAGCGCGATCGGCGGGACGAGGGAGAGCAGCGGGCTCCCGGCGCGGAACGCCAGCGCGTAGCAGGAGAAGATCGCGGCCCATACGGCCGTCATCGCGGCGAGCATCAGCGAGGTGTCGTGCGGGGAGGCGGGGGAGACCTGGGTCCGGGCTTGCTCGCCGACGAGGGCGGCGCCGTGCGCGATCTGCCGGAGCGTCTCGAGGGTCGGCGCGCCGAACCAGGTCGTGGACGGGAACACGGCCACGGCGAGCACGACGATCAGCAGGCCCGCGCTCGCGAGCGTCGCCAGCAGGAGGTTGCGGCGTTCGAAGGCCCAAGCGACCACGCCCGAGATGATCCCCACCAGGAGGATCCGGTACGTCGCGCCCTGACCCAGGAACACGCGACCGAACGCGAAGCCGACCGCCGTCGCGACCAACGTGATCGCGACGAGCGAGGTCAGACGCTGGGCGCGAGCGCTCGTTCCCGTTCCCGCTGGATGTGCCATCGTTCGTTCAACCTCGTCGTGGGCGTGAGGACCAGGCAATCCCATCCCGCGCGCGTGAACGCGAGGCGGGCCTGCGTGGCGCGGCCCTCCAATTGCGCTCCCTGCGCCGGGGACGCGGTGGCCGGGTCCACCGGGTGGATCACGATCGCGAGCTTCGGACCGAATGCCGAACCCGCGCGCAGCATGACCGGAAGCTCCTGGGGCGCCGGCGGCGCGCCCACGAAGATCAACGACGTGTCCGAGGACGCCCCGGTCCGGAGATGGGTGACGGCGGTCGAGACCGACCGGGTGGTGCTGTGCGCCATCGTCGTCAGCAGATCCATGAAGCGGTCCTCGGACATGGCCGCCGGCGGGGCGTCCGGCGTGCTGAGCCGCAGGGCGAACCCGTTGCGAAGGAGCAGCGCGCCGACGCTCGCCGCACAGGAGACCGCGCGTTCGAACGGTGCGGTGTGCGTGCGGCCGATCGCGCCTTCCCGGTTGTCGAGGAAGATCAGGCCGGTCGCGCGTTTCGTCGCTTCGTTCTGGCGGATCATCAGCTCGCCGGTGCGCGCCACGGACGGCCAATGGATACGCCGCAGGTCGTCGCCCTCTTGGTAGGCCCGCATCGTGAAGTAGTCCTCGCCGGTCCGCAGCAGCTGACGGGACCGGCTCGAGCCGACCATCGGACCGCTCGCCGTGTCGGGCGCGTGCGCGAGGTCTTCGATCTCCGGGGTCACGAACAGCTCGTCGCGTCCGCCGACGCGCGACCGGCGCCGGCTGAGTCCGAACGGATCCGTCACGTCGACCGTCAGGGGCCCGAGCTGGTACCGCCCGCGCACCTGCGGGAGGACCGTGTAGCTCACCCGCTGGGCCCGACGGCCCTGGACCCCGGCGACGACGAGGCGTGCGGGTCGTCCGAGCGCGGACGGGAGTCGGTCTTCGAGCAGGAGGAACGAGGCGGGTGAGGAGGAGCGGTTCTCCACGTCGAGCTGCACCGTCACGCGGGTGCCGGGGGCGACGCGGCCATCCGAGAGGCTCCGCTTGACCGAAACGCGCCGCTCCGTCCACCGCAGGAACGCGGCCGCGAAGAACGGCAGCGCCAGGAGCCCGATCGCGACGACCTCGAGGCCGGAGGATCCGATGATCCGCGCGACGAGCCACATCGTCGCCCCGACGACGGCCACGGTGACGCCGCGCGGGGCGAGCATCAGGGTCGCTCCGCGACCGGGACCTCGACCTCGTTCAGGATCTCCTGCACCACGGCGGACGGCCCGCGCCCCGACATGGCGGCGTCGGCCGTCACGATGATCCGGTGGGCGAGCGCAGGAACGGCGAGCCTCTTGATGTCGTCCGGGATCACGTAGTCGCGCTCATCGGCGGCCGCGAACGCCCGGGAAGCCCGAAGGAGCATGATCGACGCGCGGGGGCTCGCGCCGAGGTACAGGTCGGCGTTCGTGCGCGTGGCCTCGACCAGCTTGACGATGTAGGTCCTGATGGCGGGCGCGACGTGCACCTGTCGTGCCTGCTCGATCATCTCCGCGATGCCGCGCGCGTCGCAGACGCTCTCGATCTCGGTCAGGGGCTCGCGCGAGACGTGCGTCGCGAGGATCTCGGCCTCGATCTCGGCGTCGGGGTAGCCGATCGACAGTCGGAGCATGAAGCGGTCGAGCTGAGCCTCCGGGAGCGGATAGGTGCCCTCGTGCTCGACGGGGTTCTGTGTCGCGATGACCATGAACGGCGTGCCGAGGGGGCGCGTCTCGGCGTCGGTCGTGACCTGCCGCTCCTCCATGCACTCCAACAGCGCCGACTGCGTCTTCGGCGAGGCTCGGTTGATCTCGTCGCCGAGGACGACGTTCGCGAACACCGCGCCCGGCCGGAACTCGAAGTCGCCGCGCTCCTGGTTGAACACGTTCACGCCGGTGATGTCGGTCGGCAGCATGTCCGGCGTGAACTGGATCCGCCGGAACGAACAGTCGATGGAGCGGGCGATCGCCTTGGCCAGCATCGTCTTGCCCACGCCCGGGACGTCCTCGATCAGCAGGTGGCCCTCGGCGACCAGGGCGACCAGTGCCAGCCGGATCTCTCCGTGCTTGCCGCGGACGACCCGTTCGACGTTCTGCTCGATCTGATGGAACCGAGCGGCGAACGCCTCCCATCCGCGCGTCTGTTCGCGAACTTCCAAGCCCCCACCTCCGCTCGATGACGTCCCATCGTACGGCGGTTCACCGTTGAGTTTCCATGGACCCCTGTGCATGCCGCATCCATGAACGCCCGTGACGCCCGGAACGCACGCCCGCGGGGCAGAGCGAGGCCGGTTCGGCCCGGAGAGGAACCGGAGAGAACCGGAGAGGAAGGACCGGCCCGGCCGCCGGACGCCCCGCGCGGCCCCTGATTCGCGATCACAGGCATTCGGGCCGGGCCGGTCCTCGGGCAGCAGATTACACGCGTGTGATCCGTCGCGCGAGAGGCCCAGCCCGCGCGGATGAGCGCGTACACTCGCTGCCATGGGTAGGGCGCTCGTCCTGAACGTCACCGACCTCCCGCTGGCGGTGGTGCCCGCGCGGCGGGCGGTCGTGCTCGTCCTGAAGGAGAAGGCCGAGGTGGTCGTCTCCAACGGCGCGATCTTCCGGAGCGAGCGGATCGCGCTCGAGGCGCCCTCGGTCGTGCGACTGCGCACCTTCGTGCACGTGCCGTTCCGGACGCACGCGCCGCTGACGCGTCGAGCCGTGTTCGCGCGCGACGGGTGGGAGTGCCAGTACTGCGGCGCCCCCGCCGAGAACCTCGACCACGTGCTGCCTCGGTCGCGCGGCGGCCTGCACGTGTGGGAGAACGTCGTGGCCGCGTGCCGGCGCTGCAACGCCAAGAAGATGGACCGCACGCCGCAAGAGGCCGGCTTCCATCTGCACCGTCAGCCGTTCGCTCCCTCCGACGGCTTCCGCCTCACGCTCGGCCAGGTCGAACCCGGCTGGGAGGACTACCTCCTCTAGTCGCACGCCGGTTCCCGCGTCGCTCCGTCGCGGATCACTCGTTCCTCCTCGCCGACTCCTCGGCGTCTCCTCTGACCCCTACCGAACATCAGTTCGGGCGCAACTGTTGTTGACGTGGGTGGAGTGCGAGTGGGATAAACGTGGACCGCAGTGGAGGAAAGGGGAGGACGCGTGGCCGAACTGCTGGGCACGCACAGCTACCAGCTCGACCCGAAGGGGCGCGTCTCGCTGCCGGCCAGGTTCCGTGAGGCCTTCGCCGACGGCGCCTGGCTGACGATCGGCCAGGACGGCTGCCTCTTCGCCTTCCCCAGGGGCGAGTGGGAGCGGCGTTCCGACGAGGTCGCGGCGTTCCCCCTTTCCGACACGGCGGGCCGAGCCTACGCGCGGCTGTTCTTCGGCTCCTCGGACGAGGCGAAGCTCGACGGGCAGGGCCGGATCACGATCCCGCAGCGGCTGCGGGAGATCGTCGGGATCCGCAAGGACGTCGTCGTGCTCGGCGTCCGCGACCGGATGGAGATCTGGGATCGCGACGGCTACGAGCGATATCGCGCCTCGCACGCGGGCGCGTATCAGGCGGGCACCCTTGAACCGGGAAGGTAGGGAACGGATGGACCACCCAGGAAAGCTGGCCACCGAGGTTCGTCAGAGCCTCTCGCTCATCGGGATGATGGCGCTGACGCTGCTGGCGTCGATCGCGTTCGGACTGCTGGTCGGGCACTTCGGGTGACGGGCGAGGGGCACGAGCCCGTCATGGCGGCGGAGGTGGTCGAGTTGCTCGGCGGCCGGAGCCCGGTGGTCGACATGACCGTGGGAGCCGGTGGCCACGCGGCAGCCCTGCTCGAGGCGGGCGCGGCCGCCGTGCTCGGCGTCGATCGCGACCCCGACGCGCTCGAGGTCGCGCGGGAGCGGCTCGCGCGGTACGGGGACCGGGTCCGGTTGCTCAAGGCGCGGTTCTCCGAGGTGGATGAGGACGCGGTCGGCGGTGAGGCCGGCGGCGTGCTCTTCGATCTCGGGGTCTCCTCGATGCAGCTCGATCGGCCGGAACGCGGCTTCAGCTTCCGGCAGGACGGGCCGCTCGACATGCGCATGGACCCGACCGAAGGGCCGAGCGCCGCCGACCTCGTGAACGGGCTGCCGGAGAAGCAGCTCGCCGACCTGATCTTCCGGCTCGGCGACGAGCCTCGCTCGCGGCGGATCGCCGCGGCGATCGTGCGGCAACGACCCATCACCACGACCGACCAGCTCGCCGGCATCGTCGTGAGCGCCGTGGGCAAGCGCCCGGGGGGCCCCCACCCCGCGCGCAGGACGTTCCAGGCGCTCCGCCTCGCGGTCAACCGGGAGCTCGAGGAGCTCACCGCGGCCCTGCCTCACGCGGCGGGGCTCCTCGGCCCCGGTGGCCGCGTGGTCGTCCTGTCCTATCACTCGCTGGAGGACGGGACGGTCAAGCGCGCCTTCCGCGACGACGACCGTCTCACCGTCCTGACGAAGAAGCCGCTCGTTCCGGACGCCGAGGAACGCGAACGGAACCCGCGTGCCCGCAGCGCGAAGCTCCGGGCCGCCGAGCGGACCGGGGCCGCGGCGTGAGCCAGCCGGCCCTCGCCCCCTCGCCCACCCGTGCGCGGCCCCCGCGCACACCCGCGGCGCGCCCGCGGACCTCCCCTCCCTCCCGGCCTTCCTCCCGGCCGCATCGGCGGGCGCGCCGCGGGTCCACCCCCGCGTTCTGGATCCTCACCGCGCTCGTCGTGACGGGGATGATCGTGGGCGTCGTGTCGCTGTCGGCCTTGCAGGTCGGGCTCGAGCTTGCGATCCGACGCGTTGCGTGGGCAGCTCGCGACGCTCGCCGAGCAGCAGGGCGAGCTCCGCCGGGAGGTGGCCACCCTGTCGGCGCCGTCCCGGGTCATGACCTGGGCGCACGGCAAGGGGATGGTCATGCCCGAGAACGTCGTGATCCTCCGCGTGTCGCCCGCGACCGCCGCGGAGCCCGGCGCGTGAGCGGCGGCACGATCCGGCCTCCCGCGCACCGACTCGTGGTCCTGTTGGTCGGTGCTCCTGCTGGCGCTCGTGGGTGTGGTGGTTCGCCTCTCCATGCTCCAGGTCCGCGAATCCTCGTCGTACGCGGAGCTCGGGCTCGCGCAGCGGATCCGGACGGAGGCGCTGCCGGCGCGAGCGCGGCGAGATCTTGGACCGCAACGGCACGCCCATGGCCATGACGCTGGACGCGCGAGACGTCTACGCGAACCCCACGCTCGTGTCCGATCCCGGCGACGAGGCCGCGCGGATCGCGCCGATCCTCGGCCTGCGGACGAAGGCCGTTCGGGCCGCGCTCGGTTCGCCCGGCACGTTCGTCTACATCGAGCGTCAGGTCGATCCCGACGTCGCGGATCGCCTCGCGGCGCTGCGGCTGCCGGGGATCGGGTTCCTCACCGTCCCGAAGCGGTACTACCCGGCGGGCCCCGTGGCGCCGCAGGTCCTCGGGTTCGTGAACGTGGACGGCCTCGGCATCACGGGGCTCGAGCGCGAGTACGACGGCTCGCTGGCCGGAACCCCGGGCGAGCGCACGGTCGAGCTCTCGGCGCAGGGGCAGGAGATCGCGGGCGCGCAGCAGGTGGTGCAGCCGCCGACGCCGGGCAGCGATCTGCAGCTCACGATCGACCGGGATATCCAGTTCCAGGCGCAGGCCTACCTCCGCCAGGCCGTGATCCAGAACAAGGCGAAGGGCGGCACGGTCATCGTGATGGACCCCTCCACCGGCGACATCTACGCGATGGCGAGCTATCCCTGGTTCGATCCGAACCGGTTCTGGTCCTTCGACAGCCAGCGCTACGCGAACCGCGCCGTGACCGACACGTGGGAGCCCGGGTCGGTGAACAAGACGATCACGGCCGCGGCCGCCCTCGAGACGGGACGGGTCTCGCCCACCGAACGCTTCCGGGTGCCGGCGACGCGCGATGTGTCGGGCTTCACGATCCACGACGCCGAGCCGCATCCGGTCGAGACGATGACGCTGGGCGACATCATCGCGCAGTCCAGCAACGTCGGGGCCTCCCTCGTGGCCGACAAGGTCGGCGACGCCGGGATGCTCGACACGTTCACGCGGTTCGGGTACGGCTCACCGACCGGCATCGCGTTCCCGGGCGAGGCGGCCGGCCTCATGCCGCCGGGCCCGTGGAGCGACCTGACGCGAGCGACCGTGTCGTTCGGCGCCGGCGTGGCCGTGACGCCGCTCGAGATGGCCACGGTCTACGCGACGATCGCGAACGGCGGGACCTGGGTGCAGCCCCGCCTCGTGGACGGCACGATCGGACCCGACGGCCGGACCGTCCCGATGCCTCCCTCGCCGACGCGCCGCGTGCTGCGGACCTCGACCGCGGCCGAGGTCACCCGGATGCTCGCCTACGTCGTGCAGGACGGGACCGGCGAGAACGCGCAGATCGCCGGCTATCAGGTCGCGGGGAAGACCGGCACGGCGAAGAAGATCAACGCGAAGGGGCGGTACGTGAACCGCTACGTCGCCTCGTTCGTGGGATTCCTCCCGGCATCGCGGCCGCGGGTCGTCGTCGCGACGATCATCGACGAGCCGAAGACGGTCTACGGCGGCATCGCGGCGGCCCCGGTGTTCCAGGAGGTGGCGCGCTACGTGATCCAGCGCCTCGGCATCGAGCCGGCCCCGCCGGTGGAGCTGCCGCCGCACGTCATGCCCATCCCATGAGCCCCGCCGCACGGCGTGTACCCTCGCCGTCGGTGGACCTTCCCCAGCACCGGATCGCGTTGGCCGGCCTGGCCGAGGTCGTGGGCGCCGAGATCCGCGGTGATGCCGGCGTCCTCGTCGGCGACGCCGCGTACGACTCCCGGAGCGTCCCGCCGGGCTCGCTCTTCTTCTGCATCCCGGGAGGGACGGCGGACGGGCACGCGTTCGCCGCCGCCGCGGTGGGGGCGGGCGCCGGGGCCCTCGTCGTGGAGCGATGGCTCGACCTTGAGGTGCCGCAACTCCGCGTCGCGTCGGTCCGCGCCGCGATGGGCCCGCTGTCGGCGGCGCTGTTCGGCCGGCCGGCCGAGGCGCTGACGATGGTCGGGATCACCGGCACGAACGGGAAGACCACGATCACGTTCCTCCTCGAGGCGATCTTCCGCGCCGCGGGACTCCGCTCCGGGCTGATCGGCACGACCGGCGCTCGCTTGGACGGTGAGCCGCTGCCGCTGGCGCGGACGACGCCGGAGGCCCCGGACCTGCACCGCCTCCTCGCCACGATGCGGGCCGCCGGCGTCCGGGCGGTCGCGATGGAGGTGTCCTCGCACGCGATGGTCCAACATCGCGCCGACGGCGTCGTGTTCGACGTCGCGGTGTTCACGAACCTGAGCCAGGATCACCTGGACTACCACGGGTCGATGGGGTCGTACTTCGCGGCGAAGGCGGCCCTGTTCACGCCGCAGCACGCGACGCGCGCGCTGATCGGCGTCGACGATCCGTGGGGGCGGCGGCTGCGGGGATCGGCGACGATCCCGGTCACGACCTATGCCGTCGACCGCGACGCGGATCTGCGGGCGGCGGACGTCCGGGCCGACGCGTCGGGGCTCGCCTTCCGCCTCGGGGACATCGACGTCCGGACCCGGCTCCGCGGACGGTTCAACGTCGAGAACGCGCTGGCGGCGCTCGGCGTCGCCCGGCTGGTCGGCATCGATCCGAGGACGGCGGCCGCGGCGATCGGCGGCCGCACGGAGATCCCCGGTCGGATGGAGGCGATCGAAGCGGGGCAAGAGTTCCTGGTGGTTGTGGATTACGCGCACACGCCGGATAGCATCCGGAACGTGCTCCGGGGTGCACGCTCGCTGACCGCTGCCCGCGTCATCGTCGTGTTCGGCTGCGGCGGCGACCGGGACCGGTCGAAGCGTCCGGCGATGGGGGCGGCGGCGACCTCCGAGGCCGATCTCACCGTCATCACCGACGACAACCCCCGCTCCGAGGACCCGGCCGCCATCATCGCGGAGGTCCTCCCGGGGGCCGAGGCGGGCGGCGGCGCCTTCGTCGTGGAGCCGGATCGCCGCGCCGCGATCCGGCTCGCGCTGCGCGAGGCGCGACCGGGGGATGTCGTCGTGATCGCGGGCAAGGGCCACGAGCCCTACCAGGAGATCGGTGATCGCCGGGTGGCGTTCGATGACCGCGTCGTGGCCCGCGAGGAGCTCGTCGCGCTCGGGGCGGGGCGCGCATGAAGCCCCGGTCGCTCGCCGGCGTCGCCGCCGCGGTCGAGGGGGACCTCGTCGGCGAGGACGTGACGGTGCGGTCCGTCGCGACCGATTCCCGTCTGGTCGAGCCGGGCGCGTTGTTCGTCGCGCTCGACGGCCCTCGCCGGGACGGGCATGCGTTCGTCGCGGCGGCGTTCGAGCGGGGCGCCGTCGCGGCGCTCGTGCGTCGCGGGTCGAGGGTGGACGGGCCGGCGGTCGAGGTGGCCTCGCCCGGCGACGCGCTGCTTGGCGCTCGCGGGCGACGAGCGCGCCGGGATGGACGCCGTCGTGGTCGGCATCACCGGCGCGAACGGCAAGACCTCGACGAAGGACATGACGGCGGGGGTCACCGCCCGGCGGTTGCGCACGCACGCGAGCCCGCGGTCGTTCAACAACGAGATCGGCACACCGATGACGCTCCTCGGAGCGCCGCCCGACGTGCAGGTCGTCGTGGCGGAGCTCGGCGCGCGCCGGGAAGGCGACGTCGCGCTCCTGTGTGCGGTCGCCCGCCCGGACGTCGTGGTCGTGACGAACGTCGGCGTCGCGCACATGGAGGTCTTCGGATCGTGGGAGGCGATCGTGCGCGCGTCGGCCGAGCCCATCGACGCGCTCGGGGACAGGGGCACCGCCGTGTTGAACGCCGACGATCCCGTCGTGGCCGCGTTGGCGGGCCGGACCCACGCGGACGTGGTGACGTTCGGCCGATCCGGCGACGCGGACGTGCGCGCGGTCGACGTCGTGGTGGGCGCCGACGGGCGCGCGACGTTCGCCCTCGTCGCCGAGGGCCGCCGGGAGCCGGTTCGACTGGCGGTGGCGGGCGAGCACATGGTTCCCAACGCGCTCGCGGCCGCCGCCGTCGGCATCCGGCTGGGCGTGCCGCCGGACGAGGCCGCGGCGGCGCTGTCCACCGCGACGATCGCGCCGTGGCGGATGGAGACGTTCGATGCCGGCGGCGTGCGGGTGCTGAACGACGCGTACAACGCGAACCCCGAGTCGATGGCGGCCGCGCTGCGGACCGCGATGATCATGGCCGGCGACGGCCGTGTGATCGCCGTGCTCGGGCAGATGGCCGAGCTCGGGCCGATCGGCGCCGAGGAGCACGAGCGCCTCGGCGAGCTCGTGGCCCGCCTCGGCGTCGCGCGTCTGGTCACCGTGGGGCCGGAGGCGAAGACGATCGCCGTCGCGGCCGTGCGGGAAGGCGTGGAGCCGGAGAACGTCGCCGGCTACGACGACGCCGACGCGGCGCTCGCGGACGTCCGGGCGCACGCGCGCACCGGGGACGTCGTGCTCGTGAAGGCATCCCGCGTCGCGGGCCTCGAGCAGCTCGCGGAGGCGCTGCGGTGATCTCGATCCTCGTCGCCGCGGCGGTCGGCCTGGCCGTGACGCTCCTGGGAACGCCGATCGCGATCCGCGGCTTCCGCATCCTGGGATGGGGGCAGCGCATCCGCGAAGACGGGCCGCACACGCACATGGAGAAGATGGGCACGCCGACGATGGGCGGGATCGTGATGCTCGCGGGCCTCGTCGCCGGCTACCTCGCGTCCCGGCTCACCACCCAACGCTTCACCGTCACCGGGCTCGCCCTCGTGCTGGCCGCCGTCGGGTTCGGGATCGTGGGCTTCCTCGACGACTACATGAAGGTGTCCCGTCGCCGGTCGCTGGGGCTCACGAAGGCACAGAAGTTCGTCGGAACGGCAGTGGTCTCGATCGGGTTCGCCATGCTCGTCACGCGGGCCGGCGCCGCGGCGGGCATCTCCACGCACCTGTCGTTCGTGCGTCCCTCCGGCATCGCCCTCGGGTTCCTGTTCTACGTGTGGGCGTTCGTCGTGCTGACCGGGTCTTCGAACGCCGTCAACCTGACCGACGGCCTCGACGGGCTCGCGGCCGGCGCGTCGATCCTCGTCTCGAGCGCGTACGTGTTCATCTCCTTCTGGCAGTTCCGCCACACCTGCGCCTTGCTGAACGGCACGACCGGCTGCTACGCGGTGAACGGCGTCCAGCTCCAGGACGCGGCGATCGTCGCGGCGGCGATGATGGGCGCGGCCACGGGCTTCCTGTGGTGGAACGCCGCCCCGGCGCGGATCTTCATGGGCGACACCGGGGCGCTCGCGCTCGGCGGGCTCTTCGGCGCGCTCGCCCTCGTGACGAACACCGCGCTGCTGCTGGTGATCATCGGCGGCCTGTTCGTGTTGGAGACGCTGTCGGTGATCGTCCAGGTGATCTCGTTCCGCGGCTTCGGCCGCAGGGTGTTCCGCATGTCGCCGATCCATCACCACTTCGAGCTCGCGGGCTGGCCCGAGTTCACCGTGATCGTCCGGTTCTGGATCATCGCCGGGTTGTGCTCCGCGACCGGCATCGGCCTGTTCTACGCAGACTTCCTCGCGCGCGGGGGGCTGGGATGACCGTGTTCGAGCGGGAGCATGCCCTGGTGGTCGGCGCGGGGGTCGCCGGGATCGCGGCCGCTCGGGTGCTCGTCGCCGAGGGCGCGCGCGTTCGCCTCACGGACGCCGCACCGCGCGAGCGGCTGGGCGGCGATCTCGATGCCCTGGAGCGGCTCGGCGTCGACGTGCGCACCGGCGGCCACGATCCATCCGACCTCGACGACGCGACGCTCGTGATCACGAGCCCCGGCGTGGCGCCCACCACCGACGTCCTGCGGTGGGCGCACGAGCGAGGGCTGCCGGTCTGGGGGGAGATGGAGCTCGGCGCGAGGCTCGCCCGGGCGCCCCAGCTCGCCGTGACGGGGACGAACGGGAAGACCACGACCACCGCGATGCTCGCGTCGTGCCTGCGGGCCGCCGGCCTGGACGCGGTCGCGTGCGGCAACAACGGCCGGCCGTTCCCGGCGGCCGCGCGCGAGACGCACGACGCGCTCGTCGTAGAGGTCTCCTCGTTCCAGCTGGCGGAGCAGATGTCCTTCCATCCGCGGATCTCCGTGCTGCTCAACCTCGCGCCCGACCACGTGGACCATCACGGCTCCTTCGCGGCGTACGCATCGGCGAAGGCCCGGATCTTCGCGAACCAGTCGGGCGACGACGTGCACGTCGGCAACCGCGACGATCCCGACGCGGCGGCGCTGTCCGCCTCGGCGCCGTGCGCCGTCGTGTGGTTCCGGCTCGGGGAGCCGGCGGCCGGCGAGGTGGGCATCGTCGGCGGCCGGCTCGTGGCGCGGCTCGGGGCGGACGCCGACCTCGGGCCGATCGTGGGAGACCGGACCGGCGCTCCCGCGGATGCGGCGGCGGCTGCGGCGGCGGCGCTCGCGTTCGGCGTTGAGCCCGGCGCGATCGTCGCGGGCCTGGCCGCGTACGAACCGGAGCCGCACCGCGGCGAGGTCGTCGCGCGCGCGGGCGGCGTGCGGTTCGTGGACAACTCGAAGGCGACGAACGTGCACGCCGCGCTCGCCGCGATCGACGGGGTGCGCGACGCCGTGCTGATCGCCGGCGGCCGCGCGAAGGGCCAGGATCTCTCTCGGCTCGGCACGCGGTCTGATCGGCTCGCGGGCGTGGTCGCGATCGGCGAGTCCGCCGACGACGTCGCGCAGGCGTTCGAGGGACGCCTGCCCGTGCGGAAGGCCGGCTCCATCGAGGAGGCGGTCCGAACCGCCTTCGAGCTCGCACCGGCGGAGGGGGCCGTGCTGCTGGCTCCCGCCTGTGCCAGCTGGGATCAGTTCGCCGACTACCGGGAACGCGGCGACCGGTTCGCCGCCGCGGCGCGTGCCATCGCCGAGGAGGTGGGCGCCGGTGGCTGATCGCCGGACCGGCGCGGCGCGGTCGGCGCGCGCCGCGCCCGCAGCCCGTCGCGACCGCGCTCCGATGTTGCGCGTGATCGACGGCCGGGACGAGCGCCGATCCGCGAAGGACCGGGCGCGCCTGGCGCGGGTCGACCTCATCCTGCTCGTGGTCGCCGCCGGGTTCCTCACGGCGGTGGGCCTCGTCATGGTCCTGTCCGCCGGCTCGGTGTCCGCGGCGCAGGGGTACGGCGGCAACAGCTTCTGGTACTTCCAGCGGCAGGTGGCCTACGCCGCGATCGGGATCGGCGTCGCCTACGTGATCTCCCGGGTGCCGACCGGGCGGTGGAGGACCTTCGCCGATGCCGCTCCTGGCGGGCGCCGCGATCCTGATGGTGGTCGCGGCGCGGCCGTCGTCCGGCACGTCGCTGTACGGTGCGTCGCGGTGGATCGACCTCGGACCGGTCACCCTGCAACCGTCGGAGTTCGCGAAGCTCGGGCTGGTGGCGTTCGCCGCCACGGTGCTGAGCCGGAAGGCCGGGAAGCTGCACGACCCCGCGCACGTGTTGCTGCCGCTCGGCCCCGTCGTGGCGGGGGTCGCGCTCCTCGGGCTGCTCCAGCGCGACCTCGGCACGACGCTGATCCTGTGCGGGACCGTCGTCCTCATGCTGTTCGTGGCCGGCGTGCGCCTGCGACACCTCATGATCGGCGGCGGCGTCGGCTTGCTCGTGGCGGCGTACCTCGTCTTCGGCGAGGCCTACCGGCGGACGCGCTTGCTTCGACTCGTGGCTCGATCCGTGGGCCGATCCCAAGAAGTCGGGCTACCAGCTGATCCAGGGGCTGATCGCGATCGGGTCCGGCGGCTGGCTCGGCACGGGGCTCGGCACCAGCCGCGCGAAGTGGGATTTCCTGCCGAACGCCCACTCCGACTTCATCTTCGCGGTGATCGGCGAGGAGCTCGGGCTCCTCGGCACCCTCGTCGTGCTGATCGGGTTCGGGGTCCTGCTGTGGGCCGGCATCCGCATCGCGATCCACGCGCCGGGCACGTTCGAACGGCTGCTGGCGGCGGGGATCGTGTCGTGGATCGGCCTGCAGACGGTCATCAACCTCGGCGCGGTGACCGGGCTCTTGCCGATCACCGGCGTGCCGCTGCCGCTCGTGTCCTTCGGGGGTTCCGCCCTCGTCGTCACGCTCGCCGGCATCGGCGTGCTGGCCGGGATCGCGCGCGTGGACTCGGCCGCGGGGAAGGCCTCGCGGTGAGGGTCGTCGTCGCGGGCGGCGGTACGGCGGGACACGTCTTCCCGGCGCTCGCGATGGCCGACGCGCTACGCGCCCGGCACGGCGCCGAGGTCGAGTTCCTCGGCGCCGCCGACGGGCAAGAGGCACGGCTCGTGCCGGCCGCCGGGTACCCGTTCACGCCGATGCATGTCACGTCGGCACAGACACGCGTCTCGGTCCGCTCCGTGCACGCGCTGCGGTTGGCTCGCGCCGCCGCACGCCGCGTCCGCCCGCAGGTCGCGCGCGCCGACGTCGTGGTCGGCATCGGCGGCTTCGCGAGTGCGCCCGGCGCGATGGCCGCCCGCCGGACGCGCCGGCCCCTCGTGCTCGTCGAGCAGAACAGCGTGCCGGGCGCCGTGAACCGGATCGCCGCGCGCTGGGCACGCGTCGTGGCCGTGACGTTCGAGGCCACCGCGGCCGCGCTGCCAGCTCGAACGCGCACCGAACGCACCGGCAATCCGGTCCGTCCCGAGATCGTCGCGGTGCCGGCCGATCGTCCATCGCTCGTGGAGGAGGCGCGCCGCGGATTCGGGCTCGATCCGGAGCGCCGCACGGTGGTCGTGCTCGGCGGCAGTCAGGGGGCGCAGCATCTGGACGAGGTGGTCGCCTCCGCCGTCGGGCTCCTGCGTGACCGCGCGGACCTCCAGCTCCTCGTCTCCACCGGTCCCGGCCGAGACGCGGCGCTCGTCGAGGCGGCGCGGAACGCGGGCGCTTTGCTCGTGCGTCCGTGCGGATTCATCGAGCGGATGGACCTTGCCCTCGCGATCGCGGACGTCGCGGTATCGCGCGCCGGCGCCGGACACATCGCCGAACTGACGGTGTGCGGCGTGCCCATGATCCTCGTGCCGTACCCGCACGCCACCGAGAACCATCAGGAAGCGAACGCCCGGGAGCTCGAGCGCGCCGGCGCGGCCGAGGTCGTGCTCGACGGTGACCTGACGGCCGAGCGGTTCGCCGTTCGGGTCGGGGCGCTCGTCGAGGACGTCGAGCGGCGCGCGTCGATGGCGTCGGCGGCCAGGGGGTGGGCGCGTCCGGACGCCGACGTCCGGCTCGCCGCGCTCGTCGCCGCCGTCGCCGGGGGAGCGGGGTGAGTCGCATGGACGGATGGCGCCTGTGGACCCCGCCCCCCGGGTCGATCCCGACCCTCGCGGTGCCCTCGCTCGAGGGCGTCCGCAGCGTGCACATGATCGGGATCGGCGGCGCCGGCATGCGGAACCTCGCGCGGCTGCTGCTGGCGCGCGGCGTGGCGGTGAGCGGTTCGGACATCAAGGACTCGGCGTCGCTGCGGGAGCTGGCGTCCCTCGGGGCGCGGGTGACGCGCGGGCACGATCCGGCCGCCGTCGGCTCGCCCGACGCGGTGATCGTGTCGAGCGCGATCCGCGACACCGATCCGGAGCTCGTCGCCGCCCGCGAGGCCTCCGTCCCCGTGTGGCGGCGCCAGCAGGCGCTCGCCGCCCTCGCCCAAGGGCACCGCGCGATCGCGGTCGCCGGGACGCACGGGAAGTCCACGACGACGTCGATGATCGGCGTCATCCTCGAGCACGCCGGGGTCGATCCCACGTACCTCATCGGCGGCGACCTCAACGAGAGCGGGAGCGGCGCGCGGTCCGGCTCGAGCGACCTGTTCGTGTTCGAGGCCGACGAGAGCGACGGGTCGTTCCTCGTGATCCGGCCGTGGGCCGGCGTGGTCACGAACGTCGACGTCGATCACGTCGAGTTCTACCGCGGCGGCCTCGAGGAGATCGTCGACGCTTTCGGCGAGTTCGTCGGGCGATGTGCGCACGTCGTCGCGTGGGGCGACGATCCGTCGCTCCGCCGCGCGCTCGAGCGCGCCGGGGTCCGCGCGATCACGTACGGGCTCGCAGCGGGGAACGATCTCGTAGGTGACGGTCGACGACCTCGGCCCCTCGGGCGCGCGGGGGAGCGTTCGCGTCGACGATGAGGTCGTGCCCGTCGCGCTGCGGGTCGACGGCGCGCACAACCTACTGAACGCCGCGGCGTCGATCGCCGTGGCGCGGCTCGTCGGCGTCGCCCCGGCCGTTGCGGCCGCGGCGTTGGCGTCGTTCGAGGGCGTGCACCGACGCTTCGAGCTGCGGGGCACGGCCCGGGGAGCCGAGTTCTTCGATGACTACGGCCACAATCCGGCGGAGATGGCGGCGACGGTCGCGACCGCGCGCCGTCGCAACCCCGGGCGGCTGATCGCGCTCGTGCAGCCGCATCGGTACCCGCGCGTGCAGGCGCTGTGGCGCGAGCTGGGCGCGAGCGTCGCCGAGGCCGACCTCGTGATCGTCACCGACATCTACGGCGCCGCGCAGGAGCCCATCCCGGGGGTGACCGGCAAGCTCGTCGTCAACGGCGTCCAGCTCGCCGCGCCGGGGCGGCGCACCCTGTACCTGCCCCATCGCCGCGACGTCGTCGATTTCCTCGACGGCGAGGTGCGGGCCGGGGACCTCGTCGTCACGATGGGGTGCGGCGACGTGTGGATGCTGGGCGACGCGGCGATCGAGCGGATCCGCGAGCGGGACGGGGAGCGCCTGCCGCATGCCTGACCTCGCGACGGCGCACAGGATCCTGGCCGACGCCGTCGGCCCGCGTCTGCGCACCGAGTACGCGCTGGCGCCGCTGACGACCTTCCGCATCGGTGGGCGGGCGGCCCTGTACCTCGAGCCGGAGGACGACGCCGATCTGCTCGCGGTGCATCGCGCCGTCGTCGAGACGGACCTCCCGGTGGCGATCCTCGGCAAGGGGTCGAACGTGCTCGTGCCCGACGACGGTTTCGCCGGGCTCGTGTTGCGGCTCGGCCGGGGCTACCGGTGGGCCGGACGCGACGGGGACCGACTGGCCGCTGGCGGCGCGATGCCGCTGCCGGCGCTCGCCGGCGTCGCGCTCCAGCACGCGCTCGCCGGCATCGAGTTCGGGGTCGCGATCCCGGCGAGCCTCGGCGGCGCCGTGCGCATGAACGCCGGCGCGCACGGCCGCGCCATGGCCGACATCGTGGAGGGGGTCGAGGTCTTCCGGCTCCGGTCGGGTGCGTCGGAGCATCGGACCGGGGACGAGATGTCGTTCGCGTACCGGACGTCCGCGCTCCCGGGCGATGCGGTGGTGGTCGGCGCGACCCTCGCGCTCGGCGCCGGCGACCCGGTCGCGATCCGGGCCGTCATGGAGGAAGCCCGCGACTGGCGCCGCCGGACGCAGCCGCTCGCCGAACCGAATTGCGGGAGCGTGTTCGAGAACCCGCCGAACGGCCACGCCGCGGCCCTGATCGAGGCGGCCGGGCTCAAGGGATTGCGGGTCGGCGACGCGTCCGTCTCGATGAAGCACGCGAACTTCATCATCGCCGGGCCGCGCGCGACCGCGGCCGACGTCCTGGCGCTGATCGGGCAGATCCGCGAGCGCGTCCGGGACGCCGAGGGCATCACCCTGCGTCCGGAGGTGCGGCTGCTCGGGGGTGCCGGATGATCGGGCCCGGGTCGCACCTGCGCCCGTGGGTGCGAGCGGCGGTGCTCGTTGCGGCGCCGCTCGTGCTGCTCGCGCTGTTCGCGGCCTCCACGTACACGCCGTTGTTCGGGCTGCGGACCGTCCGCGTCGAGGGCATCAGCGTCCTGAGCCGCGACGCGGTCCTGCAGCGTTCGGGCCTAGGCTCTTCGACGAACGTCTTCCACCTCGACACGGGACGGATCGACGCCGCCCTCGCGACCGATCCGTGGGTCGCGCGCGCCGAGGTCGAGCGGGACCTGCCGGGGACGGTCGTGATCCGCATCACCGAACGTGTCCCCGTGGCGCAGACGGCCGAGGGGGAGACGCCGGTGGCCGTCGCCACGGACGGTGTGCTGTTGCCCGGCGCCTCGCCCGGCGGACTGCCGGAGATCCGTGCGGCGCTCGGGGACCTGAGCGACGCCGATCGGACCGCAGCCGCCCAGGCGCTCGCGGCGATGACCCCGGTCCTGCGCGCGCGCGTCGCCGCGGTCGTCGTCGGCGTCGGCGACGACCTTCGGGTCGACCTCGCCGGCGGGCTGAGCGTCGAGTACGGACAGGGGGGGCAGGCCGACGCGAAAGCGGCCGCCCTCCGTTCCGTCCTGCAGTGGGCCGCGCGCGAACGCGTCGGGCTCCAGGCGGTCGATGTGTCGGTGCCCGGGGCGCCGAGCGCGATCCTGGCCGACGGCAGCTCGTTCCCGGGATAGCTCCACGTCGCCGCGCTGCGGTCGCGAGAAACTGTCACGTGAACCCGCAATGAGCGTCAGTGCATGGTCGACCATGAGCTTGACGGCTTCGGTCTTTCTTAGTAGCGTCGCTCTCTCCACTGGAGGTAGATATAACAATCACGTTCAACCTGAGGGTTAGCTACGCCAGGGGGATCAAGGTGTTTGCCCTCGACGGCGAGCCGGGGCTCTCTCGGAGGACAGGGCGATGATGGACGCTCCACAGAACTACCTGGCCGTGATCAAAGTGGTCGGGATCGGCGGCGGCGGCGTGAACGCGGTGAACCGGATGATCGAGGCAGGCCTCCGGGGCGTCGAGTTCATCGCCGTGAACACGGACGCCCAGACCCTCCTGATGTCCGACGCGGAGGTCAAGCTCGACATCGGGCGCGAGACGACCCGGGGCCTCGGCGCCGGCTCCGACGCGGAGGTCGGCGAGAACGCCGCGCGGGAACACGCCGATGAGATCGAAGAGATCCTGAAGGGCGCGGACATGGTGTTCATCACCGCCGGGGAGGGCGGGGGCACCGGCACCGGCGGCTCCCCGGTCGTCGCGGAGATCGCGCGCAACCTCGGCGCCCTCACGATCGGCGTCGTCACGCGCCCGTTCGGGTTCGAAGGCCGTCGGCGCGCGACGCAGGCCGACGTCGGGATCACCGAACTCAAGAAGGCGGTCGACACCTTGATCGTGGTGCCGAACGACCGGCTCCTCCAGGTCGCCGACCCGAGCATGCCGATGGTCGACGCGTTCCGGATGGCCGACCAGGTGCTGTATCAGGGGGTCGACGGCATCACCTCGTTGATCACGGTGCCGGGTCTGATCAACCTCGACTTCGCCGACGTGAAGTCCGTGATGTCCGGCGCGGGGTCCGCGCTCATGGGCATCGGGATCGGCTCCGGCGCCGATCGCGCCGCCGAGGCCGCGAAGGCGGCCATCTCCAGTCCGCTGCTCGAGTCCTCGATCGACGGGGCGAAGGGCGTGCTGCTGTCGATCGCCGGACCGACCGACCTGACGCTGCACGAGGTGAACATGGCGGCCGACGCGATCACGCGGGTCGCGCATCCCGACGCGAACATCATCTTCGGAGCGGTCGTCGACGACGCGCTCGGCGAGGAGGTCCGCGTCACGGTCGTCGCCGCCGGCTTCGACAAGGTCAGCCCGGTCGGGGACAACCGGTTCGAGAACCGACTCTCGCGCCTCCTGGAGGAGCCCGTGCGGACCTCCTCGGAGGAGTCGCCGCTCCCGTCGCTGCTCCAGGACGACGAGGGAGAGTTCGCCACCGACGTGGGGTCGCCCGCGCCGGTGTCCTTCGACGCCGAGGAGGACCTCGACATCCCGGACTTCCTGAAGAACTGAGCCGTCCGCCGCCCCGCGCGGCCCCGCGCGCACGCGACGAGGGGCGGGGAGGCTCGATCGGACGAGGCGACCTTCCCCCGCCTCTTCCGGGAGAGCCTCCCCGCCCTGTCTCTATCCTCGGTCCGTGGCGATCTCCGAGGACCACGTGCTGGAGAACCTCGCGGCGATCCGGGCCCGGATCGTTCGCGCGGCCGAGCGTGCGGGTCGCGATCCCGGCGAGGTCGTGCTCGTGGCCGCGGCGAAGACGGTCCCCGCATCCACCGTTCGCGCGGTCGCGGCCGCCGGGGTCGACGCGATCGGCGAGAACTACGTCCCCGAGCTCCGCGGGATCCGCGCACAGCTCCCCGACCTTCCCGTCGCCTGGCACTTCATCGGGACCCTCCAGGCCGGCACCGCCCACCACGTCGCGGACCTCACCGACGTCGTGGAGACGGTCGCGGGCGGGCACGCCACGCAGCGGCTCGCCGGACGCGCGGACCGGGCGGGGCGGACGCTGGACGTGCTGATCGAGGTGGATCTCGTGGGCGGACGAGCGGGCGCCGCGCCCGATGTGGTCGATGCCGTCGCCCGGCAGATCGGATCGCTGGGGGGGCTCCGTCTGCGGGGCCTCATGACGCTGCCGCCACCCACGCCGACGGCGGAGGAGGCGCGGCCGTGGTTCATCCGGCTGCGGGAACTGCGGGAGGGACTGCGCGGGAGCCATCCCGACGTGGTGGAACTGTCGATGGGGATGTCGTTGGATTACGAGGTCGCGGTGGAAGAAGGCGCTACGATGGTCCGCGTCGGAACGGCGCTGTTCGGTCCCCGGGCGCCGTGACAGGAGGAAGCGAGGATGGCCGGCGTGTGGAAGAAGACGCTCAACTACCTGGGTCTGGTTGAGGACGACGATCAGTACGTGGACGAGCTCCCGGAGCCGGACACGGCTCCCGTTCGCCACATGCGGCCACAGCCAGTGCGCGACGTGCCGTCGGAAGCCGAGGGCGTGGTCCGGACGATCGCGGCGCCGCGAGCGACGACCGCCGCGACCTCGGCGATCCACAAGTCCGAGCCGCGTCGGTTCAACGAGGCGCGCGACGTCGCCGACCGCTTCAAGAGCGGGACGGCGGTCATCATGAACCTCCAGAGCACCGAGGACGCGATCGCGCGGCGTCTCGTGGACTTCGCCTCGGGCCTCGTCTACGGGCTCGACGGCAAGATCGAGCTCGTCGCGAACCGCGTGTACCTGCTCACCCCGGCCGACGTCGAGGTGTCCGCGGAGGAGCGCGAGAAGATCGCGGACGGCATGTTCTACAACCAGTTCTGAATCGAGCCCGGCGCGGGGTCGTCTGCCTGCTGTTAGCCTTCCCGCCCGATGATCGCGGCGAACCCGTTCGGCAGGCTCATCTGCGTGGCGCTCACGGTCGCCTGGATCCTGCTCCTGATCCGCGTCGTGGTGTCCTGGCTCGAGTATTTCGGCGTTCGGCCGCCGGTGTCGGGTCCGCTGCGAGGGGCCTACACCCTCCTCTACGATGTGACGGAGCCTGGACTCCGGCCGCTCCGCAAGGTCGTGCCGCAAGCGGGTATGTTCGACCTGTCGGTGCTGGTCGCGTTCGTGATCATCTTCGTGTTCCAGGCCGCGTTCTGTTGAGATGAAGGGGGTCCGTTCCGAGATGGCACACCAACCGGACGATCGATCGGACGCGAAACGCGCGCCCGCGGGATCCCCCCGGGCCATCTCGCCCATGGAGATCCAGCAGAAGGAGTTCCGCGTCTCGCGCCTGAACGGCTACCGGATGCGCGACGTCGACGAGTTCCTCGATCAGCTGACCGAGTCGGTCTCCGCGCTGGTCGATGAGAACCGGCGACTGCGATCGCAGGCCGGCGCCCAGCCGGTCGTGGGCTCGCCCGACCTCGATGACGTCGCCCGGCAGGCGGACGAGATCATCCAGCGCGCGCGGGACGAAGCGGCAAGGATCACGGCCGAGGCGCGCGCGGGTGCGACGGCGGGCGTCGCGGCCACGCCTGCGGAGCGCGCCGTGGTCGGCGCGTTCCTGGCACAGGAGAAGATAGTTCCTCCAGGGGATCGCCGGTCTCGTGCAGCAACACGCCGAGACGGTCAAGTCGATGGCGAAGCAGGCTCGCGGTGCGAAGCCCGCGGCTGCGCAGGAGGCGGCGCCCCGGCCGGTCGTCGAGCCGGAGGTCGTCGAACCGGAGGTCGTCGAACCGGAGGTCGATCGAACGCAGGCGTTGCCGGTCGAGGAGCCGATCCGCGTCGACGAGCCGCTCCCGGCCGCCACGAAGGCCGGGGACCGTGACGCGCCCGCCGGGGACCCGTCCTTGAAAGAGCTCTTCTGGGGCGAGGAGAGCTGACCCGACCCCTCAGGCGCGGACGATCCCGATCTCGACGGTTCCGTCTCCGATCTGGGCCCGCTGGTCGAACGATCCGGTCCCCGGCGGCCCCTCGACCAGCTCGGTCGCCAGCGTTTCGTCGGCGATCAGGTCCCGGTGGGCGCGGAGCGCCTCCGCGACGTCGCCGGACGTCTCGACGCGCAGCACGATCCGGTCGGTGACCGCGAGGCCGGCGGCGCGACGAGCGTCCTGGATCAGGCGGATCAGCTCGCGCGCGAGCCCTTCCCGCACGAGCTCGGGGGTGCGTTCGAGTTCCAGCGCCACGGTCGCCCCGCCCTCGCTCGCCACGCCCCACCCTTCGAGCACCTCCTGCGTGAGGTCGACCTCGTCGGGCCCGATCGTCACCATCCCGCCTCCGACCGGCACCTCGATCGGGCTGCCGCTCGCGAGCGTCCCGGCGAGCGTGCCGTCGTCGGCCGCGAGCGCGGCGGCCACGCCTTGCACCGCGGAGCCGAGACGCGGACCGAGCAGCTTGAAGTCCGGCTTCGCCCGCCATCGCCCGAAGGTGCTCCCCGGTTCCGCGAACCGGACCTCGCGCACGTTGAGCTCCTCGGCGACGATCCCGAGCAGGTCCTGGACCCCCTCGTGCGACCCGGCAAGGTGGACGACGGCCTCCGCGAGCGGCTGCCGGTTCCGCGTGCGCGTCTCCGCTCGCACGCGCCTGCCCAGCTCGACGATCTGCCGCGCCGTCGTCATCGCCTCTTCGAGCGCGGGATCCGCGTCGCCCTCCGCGACGGTGGGGTAGTCGCTGAGGTGGACGGAGTCGGGGTTCCCGCCCCGATCGGCGGCGAGGTTGCGCCACATCGCCTCGCTCAGGAACGGCATGAACGGCGCGAGCAGTTGCGTCACCGTGACGAGGCACCGGTGGAGGGTCGTGAACGCGGCGCGCGCATCCTCCGACGCCTCGCCGCCGGGGTTCCAGAAGCGGCGGCGGCAGCGGCGCACGTACCAGTTCGACAGGTCCTCGACGAACGACTCGATCCTGCGACCGGCGCCGGTCGCGTCGTAGGCCTCGAGGCGATCGCGCGCCTCGCGCACGGTGCCCGCCAGGCGCGAGAGGATCCACCGGTCCATGACCGATCCGCCGGAGGCCGCCGGCGACGCGGGCGCGGCGTCGGGATCGAAGCCGTCGGCGTTCGCGTACGTGACGAAGAACGCGTAGACGTTCCAGAGCGTCAGGAGGAACTGCCGCACGACGTCGTCGAGGATGTCGTGGCCGATCCGGCGCGGCTCCCAGGGCGACCCGCTCGTCAGCATCCACCAGCGGAGCGCGTCCGCGCCCTGCCGGCCGAGCGCCTCCCACGGATCGAAGATGTTCCCGAGCGACTTCGACATCTTCCGGCCGTCCTCCGCCACGATGTGGCCGAGGCACACGACGCTGCGGTAGGCGCTCGCGTCGAAGTGCAGGACGCCCTCGGCCATGAGCGTGTAGAACCAGCCGCGCGTCTGATCGATCGCCTCGGAGATGAAGTCGGCGGGGAACGAGCGCTCGAACGCCTCGATGCCGCGGCCGAGGTGGGGGTGATAGCCCCATTGGGCGAACGGCATCGCGCCGGAGTCGTACCAGGTGTCGATCACCTCGGGGACGCGCGTCGCCGTCGCCCCGCACGTAGGACAGGGGATCGTCACCTCGTCGATCGCCGGTCGATGCGGATCGACGCCGGTGACGTCCCGGCCGGCGAGCTCGCCGAGCTCCGTCAACGAACCGACCGCGGTCTCGTGGCCGTTCGCGCAGCGCCAGATCGGCAACGGGGTGCCCCAGTAGCGTTCCCGCGACAGCGCCCAGTCGACGTTGTTCTCGAGCCAGTTGCCGTACCGGCCCTCTCGGATGTGCTCCGGGACCCATCGCACGGATGCGTTCACCTCGAGCAACCGGTCCTTCACGGCCGTGGTGCGGGCGTACCAGGCGGGCCGCGCGTAGTACAGGAGCGGCGTCGAGCACCGCCAACAGAAGGGGTACGCGTGCTCGTAGGCCTCCTCCTTGACGAGGAGGCCGCGCGCGCGCAGGTCCTCGACGATCAGCGGGTCCGCGTCCTTGACGAAGGCGCCGCGCACGAACGTCGGCGCGAGGTCCGTGAACCGGCCGTCGTCGCCGACCGGCCGCCAGACCGGCCAGCCGTTCGCCCTGCCGACCTCCAGGTCCGCCTCGCCGAACGCCGGCGCCAGGTGGACGATCCCCGTGCCGTCCTCGAGCGTGACGAAGTCGCCGGCGACCACCGCGTGCGCGCCCTCGACGTTCGCGTACGGCGGCTCGTAGCGCGCGCCGACCAGTGCCGCGCCGCGACGGGTCGCGCGGACCACGCCGTCCTCGCCCAGGACGGCCTGCCGGAGCGACGCGGCGAGCACCAGCCGTTCGCCGTCGAGCTCGACCTCGTCGTAGTCGGCCCCCGCGTCCACGGCGACGCCGGTGTTCGACGGGAGCGTCCAGGGCGTCGTCGTCCAGATCACGAGCGAGGCGCCCACGAGCGAGGGATCCGGCGCCTCCACGACCGGCAACCGGACGAACACGCTCGGGTCGACCGTCTGGGCGTACCCGAGCGCCACCTCCGCGTCGGACAGCGCCGTGCCGCAGCGCGGGCAGTACGCGGTGACCTTGTGGTCCTCGACCAACAACCCGCGGCGATGGAGCTCCTTCAGCGACCACCACACCGACTCGATGTAGTCCGTGTCCATCGTCCGGTAGGCGTCGGACATGTCGATCCAGAAGCCGATCCGTCGCGTGAGGCGTTCGAACTCCCCGACGTAGCGCAGCACCGACTCCCGGCAGAGCCGGTTGAACTCGGCCACGCCGAACGCCTCGATGTCCTTCTTCCCGGTGGTGCCGATCTGCTTCTCGACCTCGATCTCGACCGGCAGCCCGTGGCAGTCCCAGCCGCCTTTCCGGGGCACGAGGTGACCGGTCATCGTCTTGAACCGCGGATAGACGTCCTTGAACGTTCGCGGCTCGACGTGATGGATGCCGGGCTTGCCGTTCGCGGTGGGCGGGCCTTCGTAGAAGATCCACGTGGGCGCTCCCTCGCGGAGCTCGAGGGAACGCCGGAAGACATCCGCCTCGTCCCACCACGCGAGGATCTGCTCCTCGAGTTCGGGGAAGCGGACCTTCGGATCGACCGTCTCGAACGCCGCCACCGGAGCCTCCAGACACACGAACGCCTCGTCCTCGGTGCGAGGACGAGGCGCGGGCCCCGCGGTACCACCTCGCTTGCCGGACGGATCCGGCCGCTCATCGGCCTCATGGCCTCCCGCTCACGGGCGGGTTCCGCCTGCGCCTACCGCGGCTCACGGACCGTCCGCGCCGGTTCGGGCAGGGGCTCGGGGAGGATGCCGGTGGAGGCTCGGCACCGGCTCCCACCGTCCCGGCTCGCTCGTGCCCCGCTGCTCCGTCGACGCGTTCCCGTCGTCGCTGTGCGGGCATCCTACCGGAAGCGGTGGCCGGGAACGGCCCGATCCCGCCTCGAACGAGCGTTCGGTTCGGGCCGATCGGAGTGGCCGGCGACCGGCCGGTCCGGAGGCTGCCAAACGCCCTCTGACCTGCACGGGACGCCGTTGGGAGCGGCCGGTCTGTTACCCTTCGCCGCCATGGCCGACGCCAAGCTCACGAAGAAGGAGATCGACGAGCTGCGCGACCGGCTCGAGCAGGAGCACGCCGAGCTGGAGGAGCAGCTCACGACGATCGAAGACTCCTCGTTCGCGGCGACCCAGTCGGACCTGTCGGGCGATGTCGGGCTCGACGACGAGTCGGCCGACGCCGGCACGGCGACCTTCGAGCGCGAGAAGGACCTCTCGATCGAACAGAACGTGCGCGACCTGCTCCAGAAGATCGAGCGCGCGCTCCACAAGATCGACGCCGGGACCTACGGGATCTGCGAGCGGTGCGGCAAGCCGATCGAGAAGGCGCGGATCAAGGCGCTCCCGTACGTCGATCTGTGCATCAAGGACGCGCAGGCGCGCTCGCGCCGGTAGCTCCGTGGACCGCGTTGCCCGGCGCGGAGGGATCATCCTGTTCGGCACCGCGGCGCTCGCCTATCTCCTGGATCGTTCGACGAAGCTGTGGGCGGAGCGCGCGTTCGCGTCCGGCCCCGTGGACGTGATCCCGGGCGTCCTGACGTTCCGGTACGTCTCGAACTCCGGCGGCGCGTTCAGCCTCGGCCAGAGCGCCCCGTGGTTCTTCGCGGCCGCGACGATCGTCGTGTCGGCGCTGATCGCGGCGACCGCGTTCCGGCGCCGGAGCGCCCTGACCTCGGTCGCACTCGGGCTGATCCTCGGCGGCGCGCTCGGGAACCTGACGGATCGCGCCGTCCGCGGCTCCGGGATGTCGGGGCACGTGGTGGATTTCATCGACGTGCACGTCTGGCCGGTGTTCAACCTCGCCGACAGCGCGATCGTGATCGGCGCGGTCCTGCTGGCGGTGTCCTCGCTCCGGGACGGCGGCGGCACGCGTCCGGTCCCCGACGATGGCGCCTGAGGAGCTCCGCGCGATCCCCGGTCGGCTCGACGCCGTGGTCGCCGAGCTCACCGGGGCCCCGCGGGCCGACGTCCAACGCGCGATCCTCGCCGGCGGTGTCCTCGTCGACGGATCGTCGCGGCCGAAGTCCTTCCGGTTGCTCGGCGGCGAGCGGCTGACCGTCGAGCTTCCCGCCGCGCCGACGATCGGCCCGGAGGGGCCGCCGGTGCCCGTCCGCTACGAGGATGCCGACCTCCTCGTGGTCGCGAAGCCCGCCGGCCTGCTGACGCATCCGACGGCGTCGCGGCCGGCGGGCACGCTCGTCAACCGACTGCTCGGCATGGAGGTCCCGCTCGCGGCGTCGGGCGGACCCCTCCGCCCGGGGATCGTGCATCGGTTGGACGCCGGGACGAGCGGTCTGCTCGTGGTGGCGAAGACGGATCGCGCGTTCGCCGCGCTCAAGGCGATGTTCGCGCGGCATGCGGTCGAGCGGCGATACCTCGCGCTCGTGCGCGGCCATCCCGAGCACGACAGCTTCACGGTCGACGCGCCGCTCGGCCGTCGGGCCGCGCGGATCGCGGTCGACCGCGCCCAGGGGCGGCCGGCCGTCACGGCCTTCGAGGTCCGGGAACGCGTGGCGCGGGCCACGCTGCTCGAGGCGGCACCAGAGACCGGGCGGACCCATCAGATCCGTGTCCACCTGGCCGCGATCGGCCACCCGATCCTGGGCGACCGGGCCTACGGCGGAGCCGGCGATGCGGCACGGGTGCTCGGGCTCTCGCGCCCGTTCCTGCACTCGTGGCGGATCGGCTTCGTGCATCCGTTCTCGGGCGAGCGGGTCGAGGTGGAGGAGCCGCTGCCGGCGGACCTGTCGGAGGCCCTCGATCTCGCCCGCGACGACCTGCAACCTTGACGCCGCCCGGGGCCCGGCGTACGTTGGCGACCCCGCGAATCACAGCCATGTAAGTATCCACAGCCGCCGGGGAACCTGTGGATAACGCGTCAGGAAGGTCACAGACCGCGAGCATGTCGGGCTCAGGCTTCGTCCATCTGCACACCCATTCCGAGTATTCGCTCCTGGACGGCGCCGCCCGGATCGAGGCGCCGCGCTCGAACCCGCAGGCGCCGACGATCTTCACCGAGGCCGTCCGGCACGGGATGCCGGCGGTGGCGATCACCGATCACGGCGCGATGTTCGGCGCCCTCCGCTTCTACGGGACCGCCCGGCAGCTCGGCGTGAAACCGATCATCGGCGTGGAGGCGTACGTGGCCCCCGGCTCTCGGTTCGACCGCACGCCGGGGGAGAGCGAGGAGAAGTACCACCACCTGACCCTGCTGGCGGAGAACGAGGCGGGGTACCGGAACCTCCTCAAGCTCGTCTCGCTCGCGCACCTCGAGGGCTTCTACCACCGGCCGCGCATGGACCGACAGCTGCTGGCGGAGCACGCGGAGGGCCTGCTCTGCCTCTCGGGATGCCTCTCCTCCGAGCTGGGCGTGCTCCTCGTGGCCGGCCGATCCGACCGCGCGGAGGAGGTCGCGGCCGGCTATCGCGACATCTTCGGCGCCGAGAACTACTTCATCGAGCTCCAGGACCACGGCCTCGCCGACCAGCGGAAGATCATCGCCGAGCAGGTCCGGATCGCGCGCTCGATCGGCGTGCCGATCGTGGCGACGAACGATCTGCACTACATCCGCAAGGAGGACGCGAAGCCGCACGACGTACTGCTCTGCATCCAGCAGCAGAAGCTCCAGTCCGATCCGAAGCGGCTGCGGTTCGACTCCGACGCGTTCTACCTCAAGAGCGCGGAGGAGATGCGGGAGGTCTTCCGCGAGCTGCCGGAGGCGTGCGACCAGACGCTGTTGATCGCGGAGCGTGTGCAGCTCCTGCCGGAGCTCGAGCGGATCCTCGTCGAGCAACGGACGGAGTACCGGCTGCCGCGGTTCGACACGCCGGCGGGCGAGCCGCTCGAGGCGTACCTGCGCGAGCTCGCCGAGCGCGGCGCCGCCGAGCGGTACGGCTCGCCGCTGCCGCCCGAGGTCGTGGAACGGATCGACCACGAGCTCGCGGTCATCACGAAGATGGGCTTCGCCGGCTACTTCCTGATCGTGTGGGACCTGATCCGGTTCGCGCGGGAGCAGGGGATCCGGGTCGGTCCCGGCCGGGGCTCGGCGGCCGGCTCGGTCGTGTCGTATTCGCTCCGGGTGACCGACCTCGATCCGCTGCGCTACGGCCTGCTGTTCGAACGGTTCCTGAACCCCGACCGCGTCGAGATGCCGGACATCGACATGGACTTCGACGAGCGACGGCGGGACGAGGTGATCCGGTACGCGACGGAGCGCTACGGCTCGGACCGCGTCGCGCAGATCGTCACGTTCCAGACGATCAAGGGGAAGCAGGGCATCCGCGACGCGGCCCGCGTCCTGGGGTTCCCGCCGGTCGTCGGGGATCGCCTCTGCAAGATGTACCCGCCCGCCATGATGGGTCGCGACGAGCCGATCGACCGCGCGCTGGAGATCAGTCCCGAGCTCCGGGAGGCGTACGAGCGCGAGCCGGAAGCGCGCGAGATCGTCGACACGGCGCGGGCGCTCGAGGGCCTGCGCCGGGAGGATTCCGTGCACGCGGCCGGCGTCGTGATCGGCGACGCGCCCCTCGTCGAGTACCTCCCCTTGAAGCTCACGAAGGACTCGCGCGACGAGTCGAAGAAGATGGTCACCCAGTTCGACATGAACGGCGTCGCGCAGTTGGGCTTGCTGAAGATGGACTTCCTCGGGCTGCGGACCCTCTCCGTGATCGAGGACTCTGTCCGCCACCTGCGCAACCGCGGTGTCGACCTCGACATCGACCACGTGCCGCTCGACGACGCCGAGACCTACGCGATGCTCCGGCGGGGCGAGACCACCGGCGTGTTCCAGATGGAGTCACCGGGCGTGCGCAGCCTGGTCAAGCTGCTCGAGCCCGACCGCTTCGAGGACCTGATGGCGTGCGTCGCGCTCTACCGCCCGGGACCGCTGAACAACGGCCTGCACACCGAGTACGCCGAACGGAAGCACGGTCGGCGCAAGGTCACCTACCCGCACCCCGATCTGGAGGCGGCGCTCGGCTCGACGTACGGCGTGATGGTCTACCAGGAGCAGATCATGCAGATCGCGGTGACCGTGGCCGGCTACTCGATGGGGGAAGCCGACACGCTCCGGAAGGTCATGGCGAAGAAGAAGCGCGAGCTGGTGGGCGCGGAGCGCACGCGGTTCGTCGAGGGCTGTCGCGCGCAGGGACATCCGGAGCGACTGGCCGTCGACCTGTTCGACATGATCGAGCCGTTCGCGGACTACGGGTTCCCGGCGGCGCACGCCTGCGCCTACGGCTACATCGCGTATCAGACCGCCTACCTGATGGCGAACCACCGCGTCGAGTACATGGCGGCGATCCTCACGTCGGTCAAGGACGACAAGGACCGCAAGCCGTACTACCTCTACGCGTGCCGCGGCATGGGGATCGAGGTGCTGCCGCCGGACGTCAACGAATCGGACATGGACTTCGCGCCGGCGCCGGGGGACCGCCGCGCGATCCGCTACGGGCTCTCGGCGGTGCGCAACGTCGGGGAGGGCGTCGTCCAGGCGATCCTCGACGCGCGGACGGCCGGTCCGCCGTTCGTGTCGTTCGCGGACTTCTGCCGGCGTGTCGAGCCGGGCGCCCTCACGAAGCGCGTCCTCGAGTCGCTGATCTTCGCGGGCGCCTTCGACTCCCTCGGGTACACGCGGGGCGGGCTCGTGCAGCAGGTCGGGGAGCAGGCCGCCTGGGAGAAGGTCGCGGCGCCGATCCTCGCGGAACGCAAGGCGGAGGCCGCCGGTCAGTTCTCGCTGTTCGGCGGCGGCGACGGCCAGCTGTCGGAGATCGACGAGGCCTCGCTCGAAGGTCCCGAGCTGGAGAAGCGGCTGCTCCTGTCGAAGGAGAAGGAGATGCTCGGGCAGTTCGTGACCGATCACCCGCTGCTCGGCGTCGACGCGACGCTCCGGGCCCAGACGACGCATCAGATCGGAGACCTGCCGTCGCTCGGCGACGGGGACCTCGTGACGATCGGCGGCATCATCGGCACGCTCGCCCGGAAGTACTCTCGCCGCGGCGAGCCGTACGCGCAGTTCCGGCTGGAGGGCCTTGCCGGTGGCGTCGAGGTGATGGCGTTCCCGAGCGTCTACGAATCCGTGCCGCATCTGATCGAGCCCGACGCGATCGTCTTGGTCACCGGCCGCATCGACCTGCGGGGGCGCGAGCTCCAGATCCGAGCGAACGACATCCGGGAGCCGGTGCTCGGGCCCGATGAAGCGCCGTCGACGCCCGAGGCTCTCGTCGTCGACCTGGCCGCCACGGCGTGCACGCCCGCGGTCCTGGCGAAGCTGAAGCGATTGTTCGAGGCGCATCCCGGGGATGCGGCCGTGCAGCTCCGCTTCGTCTCGTCCGACGGCGTGCAGCCGCTCGCGCTCGGGTCGTTCTCGGTGGACGCTGCGGGAGGGTTGCTGGGCGAGCTCCGCGAGCTGCTCGGGGCGAACGCGGCGCGGCTCGGCTAGCCGGCGCAGCTATCGTTCGACCGTGCCTTTCACGGTGCTCCCCGCGATCGACGTCGTCGGCGGCCGGCTCGGCGCTTCGACGTCGTCGGGCCCCGTGCCGGTCGACGCGTTCGGCGGCGATCCGATCGAGGCGGCGCGGGCGTTCGCCGCGGCCGGGGCCTCGTGGCTGCACATCGTCGACATGGACCTGGCCTTCTCAGGCTCGCCGTCGAACCTCGAGGTCGTCGCCTCGATCGCGGAGGCGGTCCCCGATGTTCGGCTCGAGGTCGCCGGCGGGATCGCCACGGCCGAGCTCGCGCAGCTCTACCTGCACGCCGGCGCTGCGCGGTTCGTCCTGGCGTCGGCCGCGCTCGTCGACGAGGCCGCGGCGACGGCGGTGCTCGCGGCCGTGCGTGGCCGGAGCGTGGTCGGCATCGAGGTGCAGGACGGCAGGATCCGAGGACGCGGGATCGCCCGCGTCGACCTCGAGCTGATGAGCACGCTCGGCTGGCTGTCGACCGCCGGGGCGCCGGGCTTCCTCGTCACGTCGCTCGCGCGCGTGGGGGCGAGCACCGGCCCCGACCTCGCGTTGATCCGGCGGGTCGCCAGGGTCGGCCTGCCGGTGATCGCGGCCGGGGGGATCGGCTCGCTCGAGGACCTCCGGGCGGTCCGCGACGCTGGCGCCGGCGCGGCCGTCGTGGGCCGCGCGGCGCTCCTCGGTGACCTGGACCTTCCCGCCGCGTTCGCCTGGGCGGCGGCCTGAGGGAGTCTCGCGCGGAGCGGCGTCGGTAGACTCCCCGCCCCATGGGCTTCCTCACCGACGTGCTCGCCCAGACTCGTCGGGATCTGGCCGACCGGCCGCTCGACCTGCCCGCGCTCGAAGCCGCCGCCGCCGCCCGCCCCCCGGCCCGCCCGTGGGCCGCGGCGCTCCGCACGGGTTCCCCGGCGGTGATCGCCGAGGTCAAGCGCGCGTCCCCCAGCGCGGGCGACATCGCGCCCGGCGTCGACCCCGTCTCGCAGGCGCGCGCCTACGAGGCCGCCGGGGCCGCCGCGATCTCGGTGCTGACCGAGCCGAGGTACTTCGGCGGCTCGCTCGAGGATCTGGCCCGGGTGCGGGCCGCCGTGGACGTGCCGGTGCTCCGCAAGGATTTCCTCCTGCAGCCGGCGCAGGTGCTCGAGGCGCGCGCCGCCGGAGCCGACGCGATCTTGGTCATCGCCTCCGCCACGGACGATCCGTCGCTGGCGTCGCTGCTCGGCAGCGCCTCCGAGCTCGGGATGGGCGTGTTGCTCGAGACCCACGGCGAGGAGGATCTGGAGCGGGCCCTCGCCACCGATCAGGAGGTGGTCGGTATCAACGCGCGCGACCTCGAATCGCTCGAGGTCGACGTGCACGCCGCCCTCGAGCGGCTCCGGCGGGTGCCGGCCGGGCGGACCGCCGTGCTCGAGAGCGGGATCGCCTCGCGCGCCGACGCGGTCGCGGCCGTCGAGGCCGGCGCATCTGCCATCCTGGTCGGCGAGGCGCTGATGCGCGCATCGGACCCGTCGGCGAAGATCCGGCAGCTGCGCGGCGAGGAGGCCGAACGATGAGCATGGCGGAGCTCGCGCCCGTCCCCGATGCGCGGGGCCGGTTCGGCGCGTACGGCGGGCGCTACGCGCCGGAGGTGCTCATCCCGGCGCTCGACGAGCTCGCCGCCGCCTGGTCGGTGCTCCGCGACGATCCGGGGTTCCGCGGCGACCTCGCGGCGCTGCTCGCGGACTTCGCCGGGCGGCCGACGCCGATCACGTACGCGGCGCGACTGTCCGAGGAGCTCGGCGCGTTCATCTGGCTCAAGCGCGAGGATCTGGCCCATACGGGCGCGCACAAGATCAACAACGCCCTCGGGCAGGTCCTGCTCGCGAAGCGTCTCGGCAAGGAGCGGATCATCGCGGAGACCGGCGCCGGGCAACACGGCGTCGCCACCGCGACCGCGTGTGCGCTCCTGGGCCTCCCGTGCGTGGTGTACATGGGGGAGGAGGACACGCATCGGCAAGCGCCGAACGTCGCCCGGATGAAGCTGCTCGGCGCCGAGGTCGTCCCCGTGACGGCCGGGATGAAGACGTTGAAGGAGGCCGTGAACGCCGCGTTGCGCGACTGGGCGGCCAGCGTCCGCACGACCCACTACGTGATCGGTTCGGTCGTCGGCCCGCATCCGTTCCCGATGCTGGTGCGCGATCTGCAGCGCGTGATCGGTGACGAGGCCCGCCCCCAGTACGCGGCGCGGATCGGGGCCGATCCGGAGTTCGTCCTGGCGTGCGTCGGCGGCGGCTCGAACGCGATCGGGATCTTCACCGCGTACGTGGGCGCTCCCGGCGTGCAGCTGATCGGCGTCGAGGCGGGCGGCACGGGCAGCGAGCTCGGTCGTCACTGCTCATCGCTGACGCAAGGAGATCCCGGCGTGCTGCATGGGGCGCTGTCCTACCTCCTGCAGGACGCCGACGGGCAGGTCGCGCCGACGCATTCGATCTCGGCCGGCCTCGACTATCCGGGCGTCGGCCCCGAACATGCGTACCTGAAGGACGCGGCGCTCGCGAGCTACGTCAGCGCGACGGACGAGGACGCGCTGGCGGGACTCCAGCTCCTGGCGCGGACGGAGGGCATCATCGCGGCGTTGGAGCCGTCCCACGTGATCGGCTGGCTCCTGCATCGCCCGCTCCCCGAGGGAGCCCGCGTGCTCGTGTGCCTGTCGGGCCGCGGGGACAAGGACCTCGACACCGTCCGGGCAGCCCTGGGGACGGGATGAGCGCGCTCGGCGCGACGCTCCGCGCCGTCCGCGATCGCGGCGGTCGCTCCTTCGTGCCGTACGTGACCGGCGGGTATCCCGGCGTCGACGCCGAGCTGCTCCGCTCCCTCGAGGCCACCGGCGCGGACGCGCTCGAGATCGGCATCCCGCATTCCGATCCGATCATGGACGGCGGCGTGATCCAGGAGGCGTCCTCGACCGCCCTCGAACGGGGCACCCGGCCGGCGGACGTCCTGGACACCGTGCGCGCCGCCGACCTGCGCATCCCGGTCGCCGTGATGACGTACGTGAACCCGGTGCTCCGCCGCGGGGTCGAGGCGTTCCTCGACGATGCGGCCGAAGCCGGCGTCGCCGGAGCGATCGTGCCCGACCTCCCGGTCGATGAGGCGGAGGCGTTCGAGGCGGCCGCCGTCGAACGGGGGATCGACGTCGTCCTGCTCGCCGCACCGGGGACGGCCGAGACCCGCTATGCCGCGATCGCGGCCGCCTCCCGAGGGTTCGTCTACTGCGTCGCGACGTACGGCGTCACCGGCGTCCGGGAAGACCTCGGCGGAGCGGCGCGCGAGGTGGTCGAGGCGCTCCGGCCCCTCACGGACCTCCCGTTGCTGGTGGGGGTGGGTATCGGGACCCCCGAACCAGGCCGCCCAGGCGTGCGTGTTCGCGGACGGCGTCATCGTGGGATCGGCGCTGATGGCCGCCCTGGCGGACGGTGGCGCCGGGGCGGTCCGGGACCTCGCCGAGGCGTTCCGGACGGCGATCCCCCGAGCCTGAGCCATCCCGCCGGGCGTCCGCGCCCGTATCCGGGAGCGGGGGAACCGTCCTCCGGAGTGATTGGCCTGCGCCGAGCGGATGTGGTACCAAAGCCCACTATCTCGCTCGGTTCCAGAAAGGGGGCTGCATGAAGCACAGAAGGTGGGTGACTCCCATCGCGATGCTCGGTGTGCTGGCGCTGCTCGGCGCCGCATGCTCGAAGAGCAGCAGTTCGACCGCCGGCCGGCAGCGGCGGGGCGGCGGTGGACTGCACGACCGTCGACTTCGGCTGCGTGACCGTAGGGGCGAACGACCCGATCCAGATCGGGACGCTCCTGTCGGTGAGCGGCGACAACGCGAACCTCGGCCTGGACAGCCTCTACGGCGTCCAGCTCGCGCTCGACTACCTCGACGGGACGTTCGATCAGAAGGACGGCCAGATCGACGGCCACAACGTGACCCTCCAGAACGAGGACGACAAGTGCTCGTCCGAGGGCGGAGCGGCCGGCTCGACGAAGCTCGCAGCGAACGCGCAGATCGTCGCCGTCATCGGCACGAGCTGCTCGGGCGCGGCCCTCGGCGTGGCGGACACCACGCTCGGGGACAAGGGCATCGTCCTGTTCTCGCCGTCGAACACGAACCCGTCGCTGACGGCGGCGGGGACGCACAACCCGTTCTACTTCCGCACCGCGCACAACGACGCGATCCAGGGCGCTCGTGGTCGTGGACTTCGCCATGAAGCAGCTCGGGGCGAAGACGGCGGCGACGATCCACGACGAGACGCCGTACACGGAGGGTCTGACCACCGTCTTCGGTGAGCAAGTTCACCGCGGCCGGCGGGACGGTCACCGACGCCGAGGCGATCAACAGCGCAGGACAGCGACTTCAAGCCGGTCCTCACGAAGATCGCGCAGAACGCGCCGGACGTGATCTACATGCCGGACTACACGGCGCAGTGCGCGCTGCTGCTCCAGCAGGCGAAGCAGATCCCCGGCGCTCGCGAACACGACCCTGATCGGGTCGGACGGGTGCTTCTCCTCCGACTTCATCAAGCTGGCGGGGACCGCGATCAACGGGACCTACTTCAGCTCGCCGAACCTGTCCGCGTTCTCGAAAGCCGACTTCTACACGAACGACTTCCTGCCGGCGTACAAGAAGCTGTCCGGAGGCGCGCCGTTGTCGGCCTTCCACGCCCACGCGTTCGACGTCGTCAACATCCTGGCGAAGGCGATCGAGTCCGTGGCGATCAAGAACAGCGACGGGTCGCTCTCGATCCCTCGACAGGCGCTCCGCGACGCGATCCAGAGCACCACCGATTTCCCCGGCATCGTCACGAACTACACCTGCAGCTCCACGGGTGACTGCGCGGCGAACGTGGTGATCGGCGTCTACAAGGCTCCGAACCTGCCGATCGAAGGCGGCACGGGCAACGGCAAGCCGGTGTTCTCCGAGACGGTGATCGCTGGCCGACGCGCTGGGAACCAGCTCGAGCTAGCGGATGCCCGTCGGTCGGAGCGATGCGGGTGGGCGCACGCGCCCACCCGCATCGCCCGGCGGGTAGGGAGCGTCGATGGCCAACATGAGCGGGGTCCAAGCGGCGACCGCCGCGTTCCCGCGACGCTCAGCCGGTTCGCCCGGCTGCCCTGGCGCCGGATCATCCAGGTCCTCCTGGCGATCGGCATCGGACTGTTCGTCGCGATCGGTTCCTTCCGGACGCTCCAGAGCAACACGTACGACGCCTCGACGTGGAAGAGCTTCATCATCCTCGGCGTGGCGCAGGGCGGCATCTACGCCTTGATCGCGCTCGGCTACACCCTCGTGTACGGCGTGCTGCGCATGATCAACTTCGCGCACGGCGAGGTCTTCATGTTCGGCGCCTTCGGCTCGTACTTCTTCGCGACCGCGTACGCCTCGAGCGGGTTCCTGAACCGGAACCCGGTCATCGCGCTCGCGATCATCTTCCTCGTCGGCGATGACGGTCTCGTGCTCGATCGCGATGCTGCTGGAACGGGTCGCCTACCGGCCGTTGCGCAACGCGCCGCGCCTCGTGCCGCTCATCACGGCGATCGGGGCGTCCCTGTTCCTGCAGAACACGGCGTTCGGGCTCTTCGGCCCACAGGCGCGCGCGTACCCCGTGCCGGACATCCTCAGCGGGGATCAGACGTGGACGATCCTCGGCATCACGATGCAGCGGATCCAGGTGGTCGTGATCCTCACCGCGATCTTCGCCGTGGCCGTGCTTGAGCCTGTTCGTGTCGCGGACGAAGGCCGGCAGGTCGATCCGCGCCGTGGCGCAGGACCGCGAGATCGCGAGCCTCATGGGGATCGACGTCGACCGGACGATCATGCTCACGTTCGCGCTCGGCGGTCTCCTGGCCGGCATCGCGGGCGTCCAGTTCGGGATGACGTTCGGGCAGGTGCATCCGTACATCGGCTTCGTGCCCGGCATCGCGGCGTTCACGGCGTCGGTGCTGGGCGGCATCGGCAGCATCGCCGGCGCCGCGATCGGCGGGCTGATCCTCGGCCTGCTCGAGTCGGTCGGGCCGCCGCTGCTGCTGACCGGCTTCCACATCCCCTCGCCGTTCCAGCTGAAGCCGGTGATCACGTTCTCGGTGCTCGTGCTCGTGCTGATCTTCCGTCCGGGGGGCATCCTCGGCTCCGACGAACCGGACAAGGTGTGAGCGCGTGAAGACCCCTGGGCTCGGTCGGCAGGTCGTGCGGGCGGGGCTTGATCGGCGCGCTCGCGATCATCTACCTCGCGATGGTGGGGTTGATCGAGGTCCTCGACGTCCGGAAGATCGTGGGGTCGCAGCTGAGCGTCGCGGGCGTCCTGTGCCTCGGCCTGCCGCCGATGATCGCCGCGTACGCCGCGACCCGGCCGCGCCAGGTCCGCGGCGAGGAGGTCGCGCCGTCCCTCGGCGAGGCCGCCCTCGCCGGCGGGCTCATCGGGCTGATCATCGCGGTCATCACGGTCGCCGCCGTGGGTCTGGCGAACCTGCTCGGCATCGACAGCGTCCGCGCGGTCTTCAGGTCGGTCTCGCCGACCCTCATGAGCATCCTGTACCTGCACCGGGGCGCGGTCTCCGGGCTCGTGATGCTGACGGTGGTGTTCGTGGCGCTCGGCGCCGTCGGCGGCGCGCTCCGGGCGTGCGCCGTCCCCGTGCGACGCCCGATCGTGATCGGCCTGGCGTCGGTGGTCGGCCTCGGGCTGCTCCAGCGGATCATCCCCACGGCGCTCGACCAGCTCGGGCTGCCGAAGGCCTGGCTCTACAGCTCCGTGACCCTCGGCCTGACGTGGGCGGGCGGGGTGATCACCTTCGCGGTCGCCGCCGGGCTCACCGTCCTGTTCATGCAGCGCGGCAAGGACATGCAGCGCGGCATCGTGTGGATGACCGGCGGGGAGCGGCAGGCCCGCACGGCCGAGATCATCGCGCTGATCCTGATCCTGCTGGCGCTGCCGTTCGTGGCCGGCACGATCCTGTCGCAGATCCTCGGGTCGGTCGGCATCTACATCCTGATGGGCCTCGGGCTCAACATCGTGGTCGGCTACGCGGGGCTCCTCGACCTCGGGTACGTGGCGTTCTTCGCGGTCGGCGCCTACATCACCGGCGTCCTGACCGGCGGCGTGCTGATCACGACGCTCGGCCTGAAGGCCGCCGGCGTTCAACGGCGACCTGTCGTTCTTCCTGGCGCTGCCGATCGTGATCGCGGTGGCGGCCCTCGTCGGCGTCCTGATCGGCGCGCCGGTGCTGCGCCTGCGCGGCGACTACCTGGCGATCGTGACCCTCGGTTTCGGCGAGATCGCGCGGGCCCTGTTCACGTCGGACTGGCTGAAGGACATCTTCGGCGGGACGCAGGGACTTGACGAAGATCCCGGCGGCGCCGATCGGCGGGCTCGATTTCCGGAACCCGCGGAGCTTCTACTACCTCGTGCTGGTGTTCTGCATCCTCGCGGCGTACATCGCGTGGCGCCTCCAGGCTTCACGGGTCGGCCGCGCGTGGAACGCGATGCGGGAGGACGAGCAGGTGGCCGAGGCGGTCGGCGTCAGCTCGACGCGCTACAAGCTCCTCGCGTTCGCGATGGGCGGCGCGATCGGCGCGGTCGGCGGGGCGCTCTTCGCGGTCCAGGTCGGGTCGCTGAACGACGCGAGCTTCACGATCCTCGTGTCGATCACGACGCTCGCGATCGTGATCCTCGGCGGCATGGGCAGCATCCCCGGTGTCGTCGTCGGGGCCCTCGTGCTGATCGGGATCCCGGGATTGTTGTCCGAGTTCCAGGCGTACCAGCTGCTGGTGTACGGCGCGGTCCTGATGGCGGTCATGATCCTTCGGCCGCAGGGCCTCATCCCGAACATCCGACGGACGCGGGAGCTCCAGGAGGAGGAACGCGCGCAGGACAAGTGGGCCGGGGACATCGCCGCCGACGAGGGCGTGGCCGCCGAGCCCTCACCCCTGGGGGAGGGCAGCGGATGAGCCTCCTCGAGGTCCGCGGGATCTCCAAGCACTTCGGCGGTCTCTACGCGCTGGACAGCCTCGAGTTCTCGGTCGAGCAGGGCGAGATCGTGAGCGTGATCGGGCCGAACGGCGCCGGGAAGAGCACGCTGTTCAACGTGATCACCGGCCTCTACCATGCCGACGCCGGCGACATCATCTTCCGGGGCGAGAGCATCGTCGGGCTGACCCCGAACCAGATCACCCGCCTCGGCATCGCCCGCACGTTCCAGACCGTGCACCTGTTCCCGAACATGACGGTGCTCGAGAACGCGATGGTCGGCCAGCATTGCCGCTCGAAGGCGGGCGTGTTCGGGGCGATCCTGCACTCGCGGCGGCAGCGAGCCGAGGAGCAACGCATCCGCGAGGGCGCGCAGGAGGCGCTGAACTTCTTCGGCACGAAGCTCACCGGCTACCGGCAGGACCAGCCGGCGTTCGTCCTGTCCTACGCGAACCGCCGCCGTCTCGAGATGGCGCGTGCGATGGCGACCGAGCCGATGATCCTCCTGCTCGACGAGCCGACGGCGGGGATGAACCCGCACGAGACCCTCGTGCTCCGCGACCAGATCGTGCGCATGCGCGACGAGCGCGGGCTCACGATCGTGGTGATCGAGCACGACATGCGCGTGGTGAAGGGCGTCTCCGACCGTGTCGTCGCGTGCGACTACGGGCAGAAGATCGCGGAGGGCTCCTACGAGGAGGTCGCGAACGACGAGCACGTGATCGAGGCCTACCTGGGCACGAAGGCGGTCGGGTGAGCGGGGAGGCGCCGGCGGCCGTCGCATCGCCGGACGCCGACCCGGACCGGCGGCCCGCGCTCGAGCTCCGCGACGTGAGCACGCACTACGGCCTCGTGTCGGTGCTCCGCAACGTGAACGTCCAGATCTTCCCCGGCGAGATGGTCTGCCTCCTCGGCGGCAACGCCAGCGGGAAGACGACCACGCTGAAGACGATCCTCGGCTACGTGACGCCGAGCGAGGGAGAGGTCCTCCTCGACGGCGAGGTGATCTCGGGCCTGAAGACGAAGGAGGTCGTGGCGCGCGGGATCTCGATGGTGCCGGAGAACCGCCGGCTGTTCCCGCACATGACGGTCGCCGAGAACCTCGACATCGGCGCGTACCTCCGGACCGACCGGGCGAAGATCGCGGAGGATCGCGAGCAGGTGCTCGAGACCTTCCCCCGCGTGCGGGAGCGCCTGAAGCAGAAGGCGGGCACGCTCTCCGGCGGCGAGCAGCAGATGGTCGCGATGTGCCGCGCGCTCATGGCCGACCCGCGGGTGCTCCTGATGGACGAGCCGTCGATGGGCCTGGCGCCGGTCCTCGTGGAGCAGGTCTTCCAGATCATCAAGACGATCCGTGACCTCGGCAGGACGATCTTCGTCGTGGAGCAGAACGCGAACATGGCCCTGTCGATCGCCGACCGCGGCTACGTCCTGCAGACCGGCGAGATCGTGCTGGCGGGCGCGGCGACGGCGCTCCTGGAGAACCCCCGGATGCGCGAGGCCTACCTGGGCGAGCTGTGATCCGAACGGTCGGCGCCGACGAGCTCCGGCGTGGTCTGTCGATGCGGGCCGCGATCGATGCGCTCGAGACCGCCTTCGGTGAGGAGGATCCCGACGCCGCCGGGCCGCCGCGTTCGAGCGTGCAGACGCGGGCCGGTTCGCTCCTGCTGATGCCGGCGACGGGCGACCGGGGCGTCGGCGTGAAGCTCGTCACGATCTCCGAGGGCAACCCCGCGATCGGGGCGCCGCTGATCCAGGCCTCCTACGTCCTGTTCGATCCGGCGACGCAGACGCCCGAGGCGGTGCTCGACGGCACCGAGCTCACGGCGATCCGGACGGCGGCGGTGAGCGGCCTGGCGACGAGGCACCTCGCGAACCCGGACGCGAGCCGGCTCGTGCTCTTCGGCGCCGGCACGCAGGCCACCTCGCACCTCGAGGCGATGGTCGGCCGTCCGCCCGGTCGAGGAGGTCGTCGTCGTCTCCCGGACGGCCGAGCGCGCCGCGCGGCTCGTCGAGCGCGCCGCGTCGACGGGGCTGCGGGCGTGGACCGGCGGGCCCGAGGCCGTGGAGGACGCCGACCTGGTCTGCACGTGCACGACGTCGTCCACACCGGTGTTCGACGGGGCGCTGCTCGCGGACGGGGCGCACGTGAACGCGGTCGGCGCCTACCTGCCCGAGGCTCGCGAGCTGGATACCGAGACGATCGCCCGCGGCAAGCTCGTCGTGGAGACGCGCGAGGTCGCGATGGCCGAGGCCGGAGACGTGCTCGTGCCGATCGCCGAGGGCGCGATCGGACCGGAGCACATCGTGGCCGATCTCGCGGCGGTCGTTCGCGGGCGCGCGGTCCGGTCCTCCCGAGACGACGTCACGGTGTTCGTGTCGGTCGGGATGGCGTTCGAGGACCTGGTGGTCGCGCGGGCCGCGATCGAGGCCCTCGGATGACCGATCTCCCGCGCACCGCCGACGTCGTGGTGATCGGCGCCGGCATCGTCGGCTGTTCGGCCGCGTACCACCTCGCGGCGGCCGGCGCCGGCCGGGTGCTGCTGCTCGACCGCGAGGACGCCGTCGGCATGGGGTCGACGGGGGCGTGCGCCGGGGGGTTCCGCCAGCAGTTCAGCACCGAGGTGAACATCCGCTTGTCGCGTGCGAGCGTGCCGATGATCGTGGGCTTCACCGAGGAGCACGGCATCCCGCTGGACGTGACGCAGGACGGCTACCTCTTCCTCGTCCGCGAAGCGGCCTCGTGGCGGTCGTTCCTCCGCGGGGTCGAGCTCCAGCGCTCCCTCGGGGTCGAGGTCGAGACGCTCAGCCCCGAGGACGCCGCGGCGCTCGTGCCCGGCGTGAACGTCGAGGGCGTGATCGGGGCGACGTTCGGCCCCCGCGACGGTATCGCGGACCCTGCCGGGCTCACGCAGGGCTATGCGAGCCTCGCCCGGGACGCGGGCGTCACCGTGGCGCTCGGCGAGCCGGTCGGGGCGATCGTGGCCGACGGCACGGGAGCCGGCGTCCGGACCCGAGGCGGCACGGTGGCCGCGAGCGCCGTGGTCCTCGCCGCCGGCGCGTGGTCGGGGGCGCTCGCGGCCACCGCCGGCGTCGACCTCCCGATCGAGCCCGTGCCGCGGGTCGTGGTCACGACCGGCCCCTTCCCCGGCGTTCCGGAGCGGCGCACCCTCGTGATCGACGCGGACAGCTCGTTCTACGTCCACCGGGAGGCGGACGGCGTCCTGATGGGCATGGGGGGCGCCGACGAGCCGACCTTCGACACGAGCGTCGACGAGTCGGTTCGTCGAACGGGAGCTGCTGCCGAAAGCCCTCGAGATCTTCCCGCCGCTCGCCGAGGCGGGCATCCGCTCGACGTGGGCGGGTCTGTACGAGATGACGCCGGACCGGCATCCGGTGATCGGCCCCGCGCCGGTCGACGGGCTCTGGATCGCAGCGGGTTTCAGCGGGCACGGCTTCCAGCAGGGGCCGATCGTCGGCAAGCTCCTGGCCGAGATGATCGTCGACGGCGCCGCGACGTCGGTCGACGTCTCGTCGCTCGGCCTGGATCGCTTCGCGCGTGGGGAACTGGTGCTGGAGCACCACGTGGTGTGAGGTGCCGGGAGCGGGGGTCGAACCCGCACGGGCCGAAGCCCACGGGATTTTGAGTCCCGCGCGTCTGCCAGTTCCGCCATCCCGGCCGGCCGGCGACAGCGTACATCGAGGGTGGATGGGGACCGGGCGGTCCTTGCGTTGCCCGCCGCGGCGGCCGGGCCTATAGTCCGCCGAGATGGGACGGAGGCGCGATCCGCGCCTCCCGGGAGGAGGATCCGGATGCGGACATCTCGATCGTTCGCGCTCACGGCGGCCCTCGCGGTCGTCGTCACGCTCGGCGTCGCCTGTTCGAAGGGCACCACGACTGCGGCCCGGCCGCCAGTGGCTCGACGTCGACGGGTGGGGGCGTGTGCGCCACGGTGGACACGAACGGCACCGACGCTCTGGCAGCCGTGTGCAAGGCCGGCACGATCCGGGTCGCGACCGACGCGAAGTACAAGCCGGCCTCCTGGTACAACGTGCAGACCGGCCAGTGGAACGGCTTCGACGTCCAGGTCGCGCAGGAGATCGCGAAGCGGCTCGGCGTGAACGTCGACATCCAGAACCAGAAGTGGGAAGTCATCACGGCGGGGTCGTGGAACGATCGCTGGGACCTCAGCGTGGGATCGATGACGGACACGGTCGACCGGGAGAAGCTGTTCGACTTCACCCCGGCCTACTACTACACGCCGGCCGGCGTCGCGGTGAACAAGGCCAACACGTCGATCACGAGCGTCTGCCGACATCAGCGGCAAGAAGGACTGCGTCGGGGTCTCGACGACCTACCAGGACTACCTGAAGAAGACGCTCGTCCTGGGCAAGTCGGCACCCCCCTTCACGTTCCAGGTCGACAATCCGCAGATCGTCACGTTCACGACCGACACGGACGCGCTCGACGCGCTGGCGCTCGGTGACGGCGTTCGATGCGATGCGGCCGTCTCGTCGGTCCCGATCATCCAGGCCTATATCGACGACGGCGGCCCGATCAAGCTGATCGGCGACCCGATCTACTACGAGCCGCTCAGCATCGCGCTCGACAAGAACGCGCCCGTCTCGCAGACGACGTTGCTCGATGCGGTGAGCAAGATCGTCACCGACATGCACGACGACGGGACGCTTGCGGCGTTGTCGCAGAAGTGGTGGAAGACGGATCTGACCACCTCGAACGCATCTACCTGAGCCATATCGGAGGCTCGTGGTGAGCGCGCAGGCGCAGACGGCGGGAGCCGGGTCGACCCGGCTCCCGCCGCCATTCGCGCAGGAGCGCCCGAGCGCGAAGTACCTGTTGTTCGGCTCATGGGTGCTCGCGACCGAGGGCGCGCTGACCCTCGTGCTCCTGCCCGTCCTGGTCTTCTCGACGTCGACCGACGATCCCTCCCGCGGACATCGCGCTGTTCGGGCTCGTCGGGGTCGTGTGCCTCGTCGGCGCGGGACTCCTCTACGTCCGCCGGGCGTGGACCTGGTGGGTTGCGCTCGGCGCCGCCGATCGGGAGCGCCGGCTACCTCCTCGCGGTCGGCGGGTTGACATCGCCGCGTGAGGCCGACGCCGCGGCCGTTCTGAGCGCCGCCGTCGTCGTGTTGCTGATCCTTGGCAAGTCGTCGGCGGGCGACGCCGACGCGCTCGCGCTGGCGAGCGCGCGCATCCCGTTCCGTCTCAAGGTCACGCTCGTTTGGGTAGCGATCTTCTTCATGCTCGGGCTGTTCCTCGCCCTGTCGGATGTGGATTTCGGCTTCATCCGCGAGAACTTCTGGTACATCGCCGGGGGACTCAAGTTCACGATCCTGCTGGCCGCCGCCGCGATCGTGCTCGCGACGATCCTGGCGCTCTTCGGCGCGCTCGGACGGTTGTCGAAGAACCCGGTGGCGTACGGCGTCTCCGGCTTCTACACGTCGTTCTTCCGCGGTACGCCCTTGATCGTGCAGCTCTTCCTGATCTACCTGGCGTTGCCGCAACTCGGCACGAACCTCGAGCGCGTCTCGGTCACGAAGTTCCTGGCCCTGAGCACGTTCGTCGCCGGCGTGATCGGTCTGGGCCTGAACTACGGGGCGTACATGACCGAGATCTTCCGCGCGGGGATCCAATCCGTGAGCCACGGTCAGGCCGAGGCGGCGGACGCCCTCGGGATGACGTACCCGCAACGGATGCTCCGGGTCGTGCTGCCCCAGGCGACCCGCGTGATCATCCCACCGACCGGCAACGAGTTCATCGCGATGATGAAGGACACCGCCCTGGTGGGCCTGCTTGGCGTCGCCATCGACAAGACCGAGCTCTTCCAGCGGGCACAGCTCGCGTTCAGCCAGAACCTGACGAAGCGGTTCGAAAGCTTGCTGGTCGCCGCGGCGCTGTACTGGCTCCTGACCTCGATCTTCACGCTCTTCCAGGCCCGGCTGGAGCGCCGGCTCTCGAAGGGCTACGTCCGGACGAGCGCCACCTCGGCACTCGGCGGGACCAGAACCCAATTCCTCCCCGCGGCCGCCGCGGGAGGGGCCGGGGGCGGAGCGGGCGTCGTGGAGGTCCCGGTCGCGCCCGCCCAACCCGGCGTTCCGCAGGAGCCGGACCCGTGAGCGCGAACGGCGAGACCGTCGTCCGCGTGGAGAACCTCCACAAGTACTTCGGTCCCCTGGAGGTACTGCGAGGGGTCAACATGGACGTGCATGCGGGCGAGGTCGTCGTGATCTTCGGGCGGTCCGGATCCGGGAAGTCGACGTTGCTCCGGTGCATCAACTTCCTCGAGGATCCCACGGACGGCCAGATCGAGGTCGCGGGGATCCGGCTCGAGGGCGGCCACCGGACCCGGAGCAAGCGGGAACAGATCCGCCAGCTCCGGATGCACGCGGGGATGGTCTTCCAGCAGTTCAACCTGTTCCCGCACATGACGACCCTCCAGAACGTGATGGAGGGTCCCGTCACGGTGAAGGGGCGGAAGCCGGACGAGGTCCGGCCGATCGCGCTGGAGCTCCTCGCGAAGGTGGGACTCGCGGACAAGGCCGACGAACATCCGATCCGGCTGTCCGGCGGCCAGCAGCAGCGGGTCGCGATCGCCCGCGCGCTGGCGATGGAGCCGGACGTGATGCTCTTCGACGAGCCGACCTCCGCCCTCGACCCCGAGCTGATCGGCGAGGTCCTCGCGGTGATGAAGTCGCTCGCGACCGACCTGCACATGACGATGATCGTGGTGACGCACGAGATGGGCTTCGCGCGAGAGGTGGCGAACCGGATGTGCTTCTTCCACGAGGGCGTGATCCTCGAGGAGGGGACGCCGGACGACCTGTTCGAGCGGACGCGGCACGCCGAGACGAAGACCTTCCTCGACGCCGTTCTGTAACGCCCCCAGAAACGAGATGACGGGCCGCGGCCCCCCTCGGAGCCGCTCGCGCCTTCCCCATACGCGAGCGTCACCTGTCGAGTGCCGCAGCCCGTCACGTCGCGGTCCCTGCGATCCGCCGCCGTTGCTCCGGTTGCCCATCGCATCTGGCGGGAACCACCGGGACCGGAGCGCAACATAGACGGAAGGTTGAGGGCTGTCAACTCGCAACACCGCGTTGCCGTGCAAGGGCTGTGACGCATCGACGCAGGTAGCGGTCCCGCGACGATAGACCGACAAGAACGTGAACGCCGTCACCGTGTCGAACCCTCGACCGATGCACGAGGGTCTGTCCGAGTTCTGTCCGAACATCGCGTCGCAGCTCGCGACTACCATGCACGATGTGAGCGGTACGACCGATGCATCGAGCACGCCTCGACGGTTGTTCCTGCTCGACGGACACAGCCTCGCGTACCGCGCGTTCTTCGCGCTGCCGCCGACGCTCGCCACCAGCAGCGGCACCGTGACGAACGCCGTGTACGGGTTCACCTCGATGTTGATCAAGCTGCTCGGCGACGAGCACCCCGATCTGATCGCGGTGGCGTTCGACACCGGCGCGCCGACCGTCCGGTTGGAGATGGATGCCGAGTACAAGGCCGGCCGGCGCGAGACGCCGGCCGACTTCGGCCCGCAATTGACGCTGATCGAGGAGGTGCTCGCCACCCTGAAGATCCCGGTGATCAGGGTCGAGGGACACGAGGCCGACGACGCGCTCGGCACGCTGGCCACCCGGGCGAGCGACGAGGGGATCGACGCGGTCATCGTCACGGCGGACCGCGACTTCTTCCAGTTGGCCCGGGAGCGACAGGACGGGAGGGGAGCGATCTCCGTCCTGTTCAACCGCCGGGGCATCTCCGAGATCGATCAGATGGGGCCGGCCGAGATCGAGGCGAAGTACGGCGTCTCGCCGGCGAGCTACCTCGACTACGTCGCGCTGAAGGGCGACACCTCGGACAACATCCCCGGCGTCCCCGGGGTGGGCGAGAAGACGGCCGCGAAGCTGGTCCAGGAGTTCGGCTCGGTCGAGGATCTCCTGGCCCGGTCCTCCGAGCTCCGGGGGAAGCTGAAGGAGAACGTGACGGCCGCCGCGGACCGGTTGGCGCTGAACAAGCAGCTGGCCCGGATCGTGACCGACGTCGAGCTCGACGTGGGTCCCGAGGACGCGGTCATGGGCGCGTTCGACCCGGACGCCGTCCGGCGACTGTTCGTCTCGCTCGAGTTCCGGTCCCTGATCGACCGTCTCCAAGAGGCGATCGGCGCCACGAAGCCGAAGGCCGAGGTGGCCGAGCTCGACCTCCGGCGGGCCGAGGCCGAGGAGCTCGTGGCGGTGCTCCGCCGGGCGCCCGCCGCCGTCCGCCTGTCGGTGGAGGAAGGCCGGGTCCGCGGCGCCGCGGTCTCGGCCGGAGGCGCCCAGGCGGCCTACGCGGACCTGGACGGGCTGGGGCCGCTCGCGGCGCCGCTGGCGGACCCCGAGGTCGCGCTCTGGACCCACGACGCGAAGTCGCTCGAGCGCGCCGTGGCGGCCGAGGGAGGCGTGGTCGCCGGCGTCGCCTTCGACACGATGCTCGCGGGGTACCTCCTCGATCCGGCCGCCGCGCAGTACCCGCTGCGTGCGCTCAGCGAGCGGTACCTGGGGGCCGACGTGCTCGGCGACGAACAGGACGAAGAGGCCGGGCAGCTGTTCGCGGAGGATCCGTGGCGCACGACGGCCGCCGAGGCCGCCGCGGTCGCGTTGCTCGCGCCCGTCCTGGAGGAGGAGGTCGAACGCCAGAGCCTCCGGGCGCTCCTGGAGGACGTCGAGTTGCCGCTCTCCTCGGTGCTCGCCCGGATGGAGGCGCGGGGCGTGCGGCTCGATACGGCCTACCTCGACGAGATGGGCGATTCGGTCCGCGACCGCATGGCCTCGCTCATGGCCCAGATCTACGAGGCCGCCGGCCACGAGTTCAACCTCAACTCCCCGCCGCAGCTCCGCCAGGTCCTCTACGAAGAGCTCGGCCTGCAACCGGGAGGAAGACCCCGAAGGGCGAGCTCTCCACCGACGCCAGCGTCCTCGAGAAGCTCCGTGAGGAGCACCCGATCGTCGATGCCCTGCTGTCCTGGCGCGAGCTCGACAAGCTCAACTCCACGTACCTCGAGGCGTTGCCGAAGATGGTCGATCCGCGCGACGGCAGGGTCCACACGACGTTCAACCAGGCGGTCGCGGCCACCGGCCGGTTGAGCTCGTCGAACCCGAACCTGCAGAACATCCCGATCCGCTCGGAGGTCGGCCGGCAGATCCGGCAGGCGTTCGTGCCGGGCCGGAACGGACACGTCCTGCTCGTGGCCGACTACTCGCAGATCGAGCTGCGGGTGCTGGCGCACCTCTCGGGCGATGAGGGCCTCCGCGAGGCGTTCGCGAAGGGGCTCGACATCCACACCGCGACCGCCGCGACGGTCTTCGGCGTGCCGCTCGATGAGGTCGAGCCGGAGCTCCGCCGCCGGGCGAAGATGGTCAACTACGGCCTCGCGTACGGGATGAACGCCTACGGCCTCGCGCAGCGGCTCGACATCCCGCCGGGCGAGGCGCAGGAGATCATGGACGGCTACTTCGCCGGCTTCCCGAAGATCAAGGAGTACCTGCGGGCTCAGGTCGAACGGGCGCGGCTGGACGGCTACACCGAGACGATCCTCGGGCGGCGCCGCTACATCCCCGAGCTCACGAGCGGCAACCGCCGGCTGCAGGCGCTCGGTGAGCGGCAGGCGCTGAACGCGCCGATCCAGGGAAGTGCGAGCGACGTCTTCAAGGTCGCGATGATCGGCGTCGATGAGGCGCTGCGGGGATCGCCGGAGCTGGACTGCCACATGCTCCTCACGGTGCACGACGAGCTGGTGTTCGAGGTCCCCGCGAAGCGCGTCGAGGAGGCCGCCGAGGTCGTCCGGGACCGCATGGAACACGCGATCGATCTCGAGGTGCCGCTGCGTGCGGACATCGGCTGGGGCTCCAGCTGGGCGGACGCCGTTCCGGAAGGCCACTGACCACTGGGGCGCGCTGCGGGTTGCGCGGCGTGATAATGGGGCTCGTCCAGCCCGGATCGGAGTCCCATGGGTGAGGAGCCGCACACCTTGACGGTTCCCGAGCGACCGTCCGCCGGCGTCCGGACGTTCTTGATCGCTGATCTCCGGGGCTATACGCGCTACAGCGACGAGCATGGCGATGAAGCGTCGGCTCGGGTCACCGAACGATTCGCCGCGCTCGCCGGCGAGGTGATCGCGGCCAGGGCGGGCAGGATCGTGGAGATCCGGGGCGACGAGGTACTGGCGCTGTTCGAGTCCCCGCGAGAAGGGATCCGCGCGGCCATCGACCTCCATGCCGCGCTCGAGGCCGCACACGACCCCGAGCTCCCCCTCCGGGCCGGCGTCGGCATCGACGTCGGTGAAGCGGTCCCGCTCGACGGTGGGTTCCGCGGACGAGCGATCAACATGGCGGCCAGGCTGTGCGCGAGGGCCCGGCCGGGGGAGACCCTCGTGACGCCAGAACTGGCGCACCTCGCGGGTTCGATCGAAGGGCTCCTCTTCGAGGACAACGGACCCGTTCGTCTGAAGGGGTTGACGCGGCCCGTCCATCTGTTGCAGGTCGTGTCATCTGCAGGACCGCCAGATCTCGGCATCAGCCCGGCAGCGGGTTCGTTGGAGTTCCGCGCGCTGGGGCCGCTCGAGGTGTCCGACGGCGGGCGGGCGATCGCCCTCGGCGGGCCGAAGCAACGGTTGGTCCTCGCGCATCTGCTCCTCGCCGCCGGACACGTCGTCTCGATGGACCAGCTGATCGACCGGCTCTGGGAGGAGGAGCCTCCGAAGGCGGCCCGCAACACGATCCAGGGCTACGTCTCCCATCTGAGGAGCGCATTGGGTTCCGAACGGATCGAAGGCCGGGCGCCCGGGTACGTCCTGCACGCGGAGCCGGACGAGGTGGACGTCCTTCGATTCGAGCGCCTGCTCCGCCGCGCGCGACGCCAGCTCTCGATGGATCCCGCTCAAGCGGTCGCGGGCTTCGGCGAGGCGCTGTCGCTGTGGCGCGGTGCTCCCCTCGCGGATCTGACGGACGCCTCGTCGCTCGAAGGGGAGATCTCTCGCCTCGAGGAGATGCGGCTCTCCGCCCTGGAGGACCAGATCGATGCGCGCCTGGCGCTCGGCGACCACGCGGGAACGATCCCGGAACTCGAACACCTCACGGCCGGCCATCCGCTCCGCGAACGTCTCTGGGGAGAGCTCATGGTGGCCCTCTACCGGTCGGGCCGGCAGGGGGAGGCTCTGGAGGCGTTCGATCGGGCGCGGCGGCTGCTCGCCGACGAGATGGGGATCGATCCGTCGCCGGACCTCCGAGAGCTTCACGAGAAGATCCTGAAGCAAGATCCCGGGCTGGAACTGCATGGGACGCCGCTCAGGAGCTACCGGCTGATCGAGCAGATCGGAGAAGGTGCCTTCGGGGTGGTGTGGCGGGCGCTCGACCCCGGAGTCGGTCGCGAGGTCGCCGTCAAGCAGGTCCACGCCCGGCTCGCGGACGACCCCACGTTCATCCGACGGTTCCAGCAGGAGGCGCAGATCGTTGCGCGCCTGGAGCATCCACACGTCGTGCCGCTGTACGACTACTGGCGCGACGGCACCGGCGCCTATCTGGTCATGCGGCTTATGCGCGGCGGGAACCTCGCCGAGATGCTGGAGGCCGGCCCGCTCGGTCTGGACGAAACCCTCGCCATCACCGACCAGATCGCCTCGGCCTTGTCGGCCGCGCATCGGCAGCGGTTGGTGCACCGCGACGTGAAGCCCGAGAACGTCCTGCTCGACGAGGACGGCAACGCGTACCTCTCGGACTTCGGGATCGCGGAAGACCAGGGCGCTCCCACCCAGCTGTCCGCGGGCTCCTCCTCGTGGGGGTACCGCTCCCCGGAGCAGATCCGAGGCGAGGACGCGACGGCCCGCTCGGATATCTATGCGCTCGGGATGGTGCTGGCGGAGATGCTCCGCGGGCGGCGACCACCGGCAGAGCCACCGGGGCTGTCGTCCGCGGTCGGTGCCGTCCTCGCGCGAGCGACGGCCGACGATCCGAGCGAGCGGTTCGCCGACGCCCGCGAGCTCGCCGAAATCCTTCACGAGTCGATCGTGGTCCCCGAGACCACCGTCGCCGTGACGATCAGGGAGGAGGAGACACGGAACCCGTACAAAGGGCTGCGTCCGTTCTCCGAAGCCGACGCCGCCGATTTCTTCGGGCGCGATGCGCTGATCCGGCGGCTCGTCGGCCGCATGGCAGAGGATGGGACATCCGCCCGGTTCCTCGCAGTGGTAGGTCCGTCGGGCAGCGGGAAGTCGTCGGTCGTGCGCGCGGGGCTCCTGCCGGCGCTCCGTGCCGGCGCGGTGGACGGCTCCGCGCGCTGGTTCTACACCGACATGCTTCCCGGCCGCCGGCCATTGGAGGAGCTCGAGGCCGCACTGGCGAAGGTGGCCGTCGACCCACGGACCTCCCTCATCGAAGGGTTGGAACGGGATGAACGAGGCTCGCCCGGGCGGTCGACGCGATCCTGCCCGACGACGACAGCGCGCTCCTGCTGCTCGTCGACCAGTTCGAGGAGCTGTTCACGCTCGTCGAGGACGGGCAGACACGCGCCCGGTTCCTCGAGAGTCTGACGGCGGCCACCTCAGAGGTGGGCTCCCGCCTGCGCGTGGTGGTGACGCTCCGCGCCGACTTCTACGACCGTCCGCTCGCGTATCCGGGCTTCGCGGAGCTCGTCCGCTCACGCAGCGAGACGGTCGTGCCGCTGTCACCCGAAGAGCTCGAGCGCGCGATCGCCGGGCCGGCCGAGCGCGCGGGCGTGGTGCCCGAGCTCGGGTTGATCGCGGAGGCGGTCGGAGACGTGACGGATCAGCCGGGCGCGCTTCCCCTCCTCCAGTACGCCTTGACGGAGACCTTCGAACGCCGGCAGGCGGGCGTGCTGACGCTCGAGGCCTATCGCGCGGCGGGCGGCGTCCGTGGAGCGGTTGCCGGGAGGGCCGAGCAGCTCTTCGGCGCGATGAATCCCGCCGGTCGCGAGGCGACCCGACAGCTCTTCCTGCGCCTCGTCAGCGTGGGGGACGGAGCGGACGACACCCGCAGGCTGGTGGGCCGCGCCGAGCTCGGCTCCCTCGAGGTCGACCCCGAGGCGATGGACTCGGCGATCGACGCTTTCGGCAGTCATCGACTGCTCTCGTTCGACCGCGACCCGAACAGTCGTGCACCGACCGTCGAGGTGGCGCACGAGGCCCTCCTCCGCGAATGGGGGCGTCTGCGGGGATGGATCGACGCCTCGCGTGAGGACATGATCGCGCACCGGCATCTGGTCGCCCAGGCCGAGGAGTGGGAGCGATCGGGGCGGGACCCGAGCTTCCTCCTGCGAGGCAGCCGCCTCGTCCAGTTCGAGGGATGGGTGGATACGACGGCGATGGCGCTCTCGGCGGAGGAGCGCTCGTACGTCCACGAAAGCGTCGAGGTCCGAGAGATCGAGCGCGCGGAGGAAGAGACGCGGGCGACACGTGAGCGGGCACTGGAGCGGCGCTCCCGGACCCGGCTCCGCGCACTCGTCGCGGTGCTGACGGTCGCCTTGCTCGTGGCCAGCCTCCTGACGGTTGTGGCGGCGAACCAGCGGAGCAACGCTCAACGGCAAGAGCGTGTCGCGACAGCCCGCGAGCTCGCCGCGGCTGCAACGACGAACCTCAACGTCGATCCGCAGCGGAGCATCCTCCTCTCACTCGCGGCGATCGATGCGACGAAACCTGTGCTCCCCGAAGCGATACAGGCGCTCCATGACGCGGTTGCAGCCGACCGGGAGATCCTGACGCTCCGGGATCCTTCCACAGCCAACGTCGCGTGGAGCCCGGATGGGCGCCTCCTCGCCACGGGGGGCACGGCCGTCGGGCAAGGTCAGCCCGACGTGTTGCTGTGGGACGCTCACACAGGAGCCTTGGTCCGCCGGCTCGTTGGCCACACGACGGACATCTACTACCTGGCCTTCAGCCCTGATTCAACCCGCCTTGCCACCGTGGCCGACCAAGGCGACGATCGGACGATCATCTGGGATACCCGGACGGGGAAGAAGGCGCGAACCATCCCCGGACTCGGGGGCTTCCTGCTCGGTGCACGGTTCAGCCCCGACGGGAAGCGGATCGTCATCGGCGAAGTGCTCGGCGACGGGAACGTCACCGTCAGGGTGGTGGACGTGAAGACGGGCAAAGAGTCGTGGCGTGAACACACGCACATCGGCTGGAGCTCGGACGCCGCGTTCAGCCCGGATGGGAGCCTCGTTGCAGTCAATGGATACACACGAACGCTCCTCTTCGACGCATCGACCGGAGGTCTCAAGCTCACGCTCGTCACGCCGGCGTCAGACAGCCCCGAGCTCGCGTTCAGCCCCGGCTCGAGCGAGCTCTTGACCGCGAACTGGACCGAGGCCGACGTGTGGAACCTCCGCACCGAAAGCACGGTGGTGAAGGAGCCGGCCTTCCGACTCCTCGGACAGAGGGGGATCGTCGGGGTCGATTGGAGCTCCGATGGACGGCTCCTCGCCACCGCCGGGAACGACGGCACCGCCCGGATCTGGGACGCGACGAACGGGCAGCAACTCCTCGTCCTGGCCGGACACGCGGGGGGCGTCGCGACGGTCGCGTTCGATCCCGACGGGACCCGGCTGCTGACCGGTGGCGGAGACGGCACCGCCCGGGTGTGGAGCATCACGCCGGCCGCCACCGCCGAGGTGCTCGGGAGCTTTGAGCCATCACAGGGGCTCGCGAGCGTTTCTTTCAACCCCGACGGCTCGCGCCTGCTGACGAGCGCTTACTACGGCCCAGGGAGGCTGTGGGACTCGAGGACCGGCGAGCAGGTCCGAAGCTTCAACAACTCGTGCTGCGACGCGGACTTCGGACCTGGCGGTTCGACCATCGCGACGCTCCGGGATTCCGCAATCATCCTGAACACGACATCAGGCAAGCTGATCAAGAAGATGGCCACTCCAGAGACGGGGAACTGGGATAACAAGCTGGCCTTCAGTCCCGACGGATCCTTGATCGCTACGGCCCAACATTTCGGGAAAGTGGCTCTGTACGATGCCTCGACGGGAAGGCTCCTCAGGCACCTCGGCGAACCATCCTCGACCGTCGACGAGATGAAGGATGTCGCCTTCAGCCCCGACGGGCACCTCTTGGCCGCCATCAGCTTTACTGCCACGTTGTACCTGTGGAACATCCCGTCGGGCGCGGAGGTGTTCCACAAGCAGAAGGCTCAGAGTGGGGAAGCGACGTCAGTCGCTTTCAGCTCGGATGGGACGACGATCGCCACCGCGGTTGGACGGCGCGACGGTATGGAGCACGTCGGGGACGAAGCTCCAGACCATGTCGGGCGGCGGCAGGGCCGAATCCGTCGCGTTCAGTCCGGACGGGAGGACGCTGGCTACCGGTGGCGACGACGGTGCCGCGCGCATCTGGGATGTCACCACCGGGCGGCAGTCGTCGCCCTCAGCGGGCACTCGAACACCGTCGACGGGGTCGCCTTCAGCCCCGATGGAACGGAGCTCGCCACGGCGAGCTCGGACAAGACCCTTCGGGTGTACACGCTCTCGACCGCCGAGCTGGTGAGGATCGCCCGTTCCCGCCTCACGCGTGGCTTGACGAACGCCGAATGCCTGCAGTACCTGCACACGTCGGTCTGCCCGACATCCTTCGGATAGACGCCGCCTCGGACGTTGCTCACGTCATCCTTGGACCCGGCTCGGCCAACTCGCGTGGGCGGCTGTACCGCTGCGCACCCTGATCTACCTGCGTTTCAAGCGTTCTCCAAGCGTCCCGCACCGGGGCTCCATGAGCTCGGCTCGACGGTGCGGGCATGTTCAAGACAGCCCGGATCTGGTCCTGCTGGCGGTCCCCGCGCTGTTGGGGAGCACCAACCTGAAGGCAGCGGCGCCGGTCCAGGTCGGCCCGAACGCCTGGTCCTCGACGCCTCGCCGAAGGAACTCGACCTGGTGCGCTGGGCGATCGGCCGCTACGAGCGGGCGGGCCTCGCATTGTCGCCCCTCGATTTCGCGTTCCACGCCGACGTGAGCGGCTGCGAGGGCCGGACCGGCCTCTATCACAGCGGTATCGTCGACCTCTGCCCCGACTCGTGATCAACCTGACCACCCAACACACCGTCTTGCACGAGATGGCCCACGCCTGGAGCGAAACGAACGACGGCGAGGCCGTCCGCGCCCGGTTCATGGCGCTCCGGCACCTCGACACGTGGAACTCCTGGGACGAGCCGTGGCAAGACCGAGGATGGGAACAGGCGGCCGAGATCATCTCTTGGACGATCGGGGACCGGATCCTCTCCCTGTGGTCCATCCCGGACCTGGAGCCGGCGCAGATCCTCGCCGCCTACACGATGCTCACCGGCCGCCGGCCGCCCGCCGTCAACCGGCCGCGCTTGACGGCGTTCTCGCAGCGTACGTAACCTCTGCTCCGGCCCGCGGGGTGCAGACCCGCGCCCGGGCAAATCCCACCCGCCCTGGCGACCGCTTCCCGCGCGCGCGGAAGGAGTCCGAACGGATGAGTGACGAGACCACGGTCGCCCCCGACGAGGTGGCGACCACGACGGCCGAACCGGAGGCGCCGGCTGTGCCGGAGGCACCCGGCAAGCGCCGGAAGCACCGGAGGCGCCGGCCGTCGAGACCAAGGCGGGCGATCTGCCCGACCTGACCCCGGAAGAACTGATCGCGGCCCTCGAGGCTTCGTTCAAAGACTTCAAGGACGGCGACATCGTCGACGGTGAGGTCGTGAAGATCGACCGCGACGAGGTCCTCGTGGACATCGGCTACAAGTCGGAGGGCGTGATCCCGACGAAGGAGCTGTCGATCCGCCACGACGTCGACCCGAACCAGATCGTGAAGGTCGGCGACCGGATCGAGGCCCTCGTGCTCCAGAAGGAGGACAAGGAAGGCCGCCTGATCCTGTCGAAGAAGCGCGCGCAGTACGAGCGCGCGTGGGGGCGGATCGAGGAGATCATGCGCTCCGGCCAGACGATCAAGGGCCCCGTGATCGAGGTCGTGAAGGGCGGCCTGATCCTCGACATCGGCCTGCGCGGGTTCCTTCCCGCGTCGCTCGTGGACCTGCGGCGCGTCCGCGATCTCCAGCCGTTCGTCGGCCAGGAGCTCGAGGCGAAGATCATCGAGCTCGACCGGAACCGCAACAACGTCGTCCTGTCGCGGCGCGCGTTCCTGGAGGAGTCGCAGTCCGAGGGACGCAAGAAGTTCCTCGAGAACCTGAAGAAGGGCGAGCGTCGCAAGGGCACGGTCAGCTCGATCGTGAACTTCGGGGCGTTCGTGGACCTCGGCGGCGTCGACGGGCTCGTCCACGTCTCGGAGCTGTCGTGGAAGCACGTCGACCACCCCCAGGAGATCGTCGCGGTCGGCCAGGAGGTCGAGGTCGAGGTGCTCGACGTCGACCTGGAGCGCGAACGCGTGTCGCTCTCGCTGAAGGCGACCCAGGAGGATCCCTGGAAGGAGTTCGAGCGGACCTCGAAGGCCGGCTCGGTGATCGACGGCACCGTGACGAAGCTCGTGCCGTTCGGCGCGTTCGTGCGCGTCGCGCAGGGCATCGAGGGCCTCGTGCACATCTCGGAGATCAGCAACGAGCACGTCGACTCCCCGGAGTCGGTGCTGACGGTCGGCCAGGAGGTCCAGGTCAAGGTGATCGACGTCGACGTGTCGCGCCGACGCGTGTCCCTTTCGATGCGGCAGGTCAGCTCGCCGGCGCCCAAGCCGAAGGAGATCGAGGTCGAGGCGGAGGAGCCGGCGCGCGACGCGGGCCCCGAGATGTCGACGGCGATCGAGGTTCCCCAGGCGATCCTCGAGGCGGTCGCGGCGGCCGAGGCATCGGCGCCCGCACCGGCCGCCGCACCGGCGGCGGCTGAGGCCGAACCGGTAGCACGAGACGCCGCACCCGTGACCGAGGCAGGACCGGTGGTCGAGGAGGCTGCGGCGATCGAGCCGGCCGTGGCCGACGAGCCCGAGGCGGCCGTCGAGGCCGTCGTCGAGGAGCCCGCGGCCGCGGAGGAGCCCGCCGCGACCGACGAGGAGGTCTCGCTCGAGGCGATCCTCGAGGACCTCAAGCGCCGCGAGGGACGCAGCGAGTGAACGCGGCATGCTCCTTCTGGGCCTGACCGGCGGGCTCGGCTCCGGCAAGTCGACGGTCGCGGGGATGCTGCACGATCGCGGTGCGGTCGTGCTCGACGCGGACGCGTTCGCGCGCGAGGCCGTCGTCGGCGGCTCCGAGGGGTTCCGCCGCGTCGTCCAGCGCTTCGGATCGGGCATCGTGGGCGCCGACGGCGAGCTCGACCGGGCGAAGCTGGCGTCGATCGTGTTCGCCGACCCGGCGTCGCTCGCCGATCTGGAGGCGATCGTGCATCCGGAGGTCCGGCGGCTGATGGCCGACGGCATCCAGGAGAACCTCGATACCGATCGTGTCGTGGTCCTGGTCAACCCGTTGCTGATCGAGATGGGGACCCATCGCGACTGCGACGTCGTGGTCGTGGTCTCGGTGGCGCCCGAGACCCAGGTCGCGCGGTCCGTGGCCCGCGGCATGGCCGAAGACGACGTGCGCGCGCGGATCGCGGCGCAGCTGCCGCTGGAGGAGCGTTCGCGCGCCGCGGACGTCCTGCTCGACAACGAGGGCTCCCTGGAGGACCTGGAACGCGAGGTCGACGTGCTCTGGCGCGAGCTCATGGCCCGCGCCGGCGCCCACGCCTGAGGGCGCCGCTATCCTTCCCGGATGCGGTTCCGGGCGGTGTTCTTCGATGCCGGTGAGACCCTCGTGCACCCGGCGCCGTCGTTCCCGGAGCTGTTCGCGAACGTGCTCGGCGGCGCGGGGCACCGGCGGGATCCGGCCGACGTGAGCGCCGCGTCGGCGGTCGTGTTCCGGCGCTTCGCCGAGGCCGCGGACGACGGCGAGCTGTGGACCACCTCGCCCGAGCGATCGGCGCGGTTCTGGAAGGGCGTGTACGCGCAGATGCTCGAGACCCTCGACCTGCCCTCCGGCGACGGCCTGCGGGACGAGCTCTACGGCGCGTTCACCGATCCGGGCAACTACGCGTTGTTCGATGACGTCGCGTCCGGCGCTCGACGCGCTCGCCGGAGAGGGCGCCGCGTTCGGCATCGTGTCGAACTACGAGGCGTGGCTCGAGGACCTGCTCGTGCTGCTCGGCGTGCGCGACCGCTTCCCGGTGCGCGCGATCAGCGGCATCGAGGGGTACGAGAAGCCGGACCCGCGGTTGTTCCGCGTCGCCCTCGACCGCGCGGGGCTCGATCCGGCCGATGTCGCCTACGTCGGCGACAACCCGGCGTTCGACGTCGATCCCGCGCGCGAGCTGGGCATGACGCCGGTCCTGATCGACCGCCGCGGCCGGTTCCCCGGCCAGGACTGCATCACGATCGCGGACCTCCGCGAGCTCCCGGCGGCGCTCGGAGCCTCGGCGTGACGGAGCGCGTGTTCACCCTCGAGGAGGCGAACGCCGAGCTGCCGGCGCTCCGCGAGCACCTGCCCCGCCTGCGCGACGCGCGGCAAGAGCTGATCGCCGCGACCGAGCGGATCGAGACGGCGGTCGCGCGCGACGGCGGGGGTGTGGCGGAGCCGGGCTGGTTCGCGCAGCAGCAGACGCTTGAAGATGGAGGTGGAGTACCTCGTCGAGCGCGGCATCCTGTTGCGCGACCCGGACGCCGGGTTGATCGACTTCCCGGCGGAGCGCGAGGGCCGGCGCGTCTTCCTGTGCTGGCGGCTCGGCGAGGACGACGTCGCGTGGTTCCACGAGGAGCAGTCGGGCTTCGGCGGCCGGAAGCCGCTGTGAACGCGCGGCCGGTCGTCGTCGTGGCCGGCGCGACGCCGGAGGACCCGCCGCCCGGGATCGAGGCCGCGGAGGCGATCGCGGAGGTGCGCTTCGCGGCGGACGGCGAGGCCGTGCGGTCGGCCCTGCCCGGGGCCGAGGCGATCCTGTGGTGGGGCGCCGATCGCGCGTGGCTCGAGGATGCGTGGGACCTCGCGGGGTCGCTCCGGTGGATCCAGGCCGCGAGCGACGGCGTCGACCGCCTGCTCTTCCCCGGGATCGCCGAGCGCGGCGTCGTCGTGACGAACGCGCGCGGCATCTTCGACGACGCGATCGCGGAGTGGGTGATCGGGGCGATCCTGGCCATGGCGACCGGCCTGGCGGGATCGATCGTGGCGCAGCAGGAGCGGCGCTGGGCCCGCGACCGGCGGACCGAACGCATCGTCGGCACGCGGCTCCTGGCCGTGGGTCCGGGGCCGCTCGGCCGGGCCGCGGCACGGCGCGCGCACGACCTCGGCATGGCCGTGAGCGCCGTCGGGCGCGCGCCCCGCGCCGACGATCTGTTCGACCGGATCGGCGGGCCGGAGGACTTCCACGCGATGCTCGGGGAGGCCGACGTCGTGCTCGACGTCCTGCCGCTGACGCCGGAGACGCGGCACCGGTTCGACGCGGCCGCCTTCGCGGCGATGCGGCCGACCGCGCGGTTCGTGAACGTCGGCCGCGGCGGCACGGTGGACGAGGCGGCGTTGATCGACGCGCTCCGTCGAGGCGCGATCGGCGGCGCGGCCCTGGACGTCTTCGAGGAGGAGCCGCTGCCCGCCTCGTCGCCGTTGTGGTCGTTCCCGACCGTGATCGTGTCGCCGCACCTGTGCGGCGACTTCGAGGGGTGGGAGGCGGAGGTCGTCGCGCTCTTCGTCGACAACCTCGGCCGGTTCGCGAAGGGCGAGCCGCTGCGCAACACCGTGGACGTCACCCTTGGTTTCGGCGTCGGATAGGCTCGCAGCGATGGCGGAGCGCGTGATCGAGGTTCGGGGACTCCAGAAGCGCTACGGCGATGTCGAGGCGGTCCGCGGCATCGACTTCCACGTCGACGCCGGCGAGGTCTTCGCGATGCTCGGACCGAACGGCGCGGGCAAGACGACCACGACCGAGATCCTCGAGGGCTACCGCGACAAGACCGCGGGCGAGGTGTCGGTGCTCGGGCACGACCCCGCGAAGGGGGAGCGTTCGCTGAAGGAGCGGATCGGCATCGTGCTGCAGTCCACCGGGGTCGATCCGTTCCTCACGGTCCGCGAGACGATCGAGATGTACGCCGGCTACTACCCGCGCCGCCGCCCGACGGACGAGGTGATCGACGTCGTGGGGCTCGCCGAGAAGCGGGACGCCCGCGTGCGCACGCTCTCCGGCGGGCAGCAGCGGCGCTTGGACGTCGCGATCGGGCTCGCCGGCGATCCGGATCTGCTGTTCCTCGACGAGCCGACCACCGGGTTCGATCCGACCGCGCGGCGCAACGCGTGGGAGATGGTCAAGGGACCTCGTCACGCTCGGCAAGACCGTCTTCCTCACGACGCACTTCATGGACGAGGCGCAGTACCTGGCGGACCGCGTCGTGGTGATCACGCACGGCGAGATCGTGGCGCAGGGCGCGCCCGACACGCTCGCCGGGCGCAACGTGATGCAGGCGAAGATCCGGTTCCGGCTGCGACCGGGCGCCCCGAGCCGCCGGCGACCCTCGGCCTGCGCAGCGCCGAGGACGGCGTCGTCGAGATCAGCGGCGGAGGACCCGACGGAGCCGCTGCATCGCCTCACCGGATGGGCCCTCGAGCAGCACGTCGACCTGGACGGGCTCGAGGTGATCCGCCCGACGCTCGAGGACGTGTACCTCGAGCTGACCGGCGGCGAGGAGGTGCACGCGTGAGGCTGCTCCTGCCGTCAGGTCGGCTACACGAACAAGACGTTCTGGCGCAACCCCGCCTCGGCGTTCTTCACGTTCGCGTTCCCGCTGCTGTTCCTGGTGATCTTCACGACGCTCCTCGGGCAACACCGACGTCCCGTTCGGCACCGGGACCATCAAGTCCTCGACCTACTACGTGGCCTCGATGGCCGCGTTCGGTCTCATCGGCGCGTGCTACACGAACATCGCGATCTCGCTGGTCTTCACGCGCGAGGCCGGCATCCTGAAGCGGACCCGGGGCACCCCGCTGCCGGGATGGGCCTACCTGGGCGCGCGCGTCGTCCACGCCGCCCTCGTCGGGTTCCTCCTGATCGCGATCACCGTGGCGTTCGGCGTCCTCGCCTACCACGCGAGCTCCCTCGGGCGGGTCGACCTGTTCCGGTTCGTGGTGACCGTGCTCGTCGGTGCGGGGTGCTTCTCGGCGATCGGCGCTGGCCGTGAGCGGCTGGGTCCCGAACGCGGACGCCGGCCCGCCGATCATCAACGCCATCATCCTGCCGTTGCTCTTCCTCTCGGGCGTCTTCATCGTGGTCAAGCCGGACGCGCCCTCCGTGGGTCGCAGTGGGTCGGCAAGATCTTCCCGGTCCGACACCTCGCGGACGCGATGCGCGACTCGTTCCTCGGCTCCCCGACCTTCAAGTGGAGCGACGTCGCCGTGCTGGCGCTCTGGCTCGTGATCGCCGCGGTGGTCGCCGCACGTACCTTCAAGTGGGAGCCGAACCGCTAGAGGCCGCGGCGACCCCCTGGTAGGCTCGGGCCTCCATTTCGCGCGCGGGAGGGAACGGGATGCGCAAGCTGCTGCTGGGTCTGACCGTTCTGACGATCGTCGCGACGGCGTGCGCGCCGAAGTCCTCGACCACCTCGGCCGCCGACAGCTCGCCGGCGTCGTGCGCGGTGGACAGCCTCAACCTCCACACCCCCGGGCAACTCACGATCGCCACCGGCAACCCTGCCTATCTGCCGTGGTACGGCGGCAAGAGCGTCGCCGGCTCGGACTGGAAGGCGGGGGCGTACACCGGCGACCCGCATTCGGGCAAGGGCTACGAGTCGGCGTTCGCCTACGCGCTGGCCAAGCAGATGGGCTTCACGCCCGATCAGGTCACGTGGGAGGGCATCCCGTTCAACAAGTCGTTCGCGCCGGGACCGAAGGACTTCGATTTCGCGATGCAGCAGATCTCGATCACGCCGAAGCGCGCGAAGGCGGTCGACTTCAGCGACGGCTACTACAACGTGAACCAGGCGCTGATCGCCGACAACGGCTCGCCGGCGATCGGCGTGAAGACCCTCGCGGGCCTGAAGGACCTGAAGCTCGGCGCCCCGGTCGGCACCACGAGCCTCCAGGTCATCCAGGACGTGGTGCAGCCGACCCAGGATCCGGGCGTCTATCCCGACCTCGACACCGCGCTGACGGCTCTGAAGAACGGCGCGGATCGACGGTGTCGTGGTCGACTTCCCGGACGCGTTCTACGGCTACGCGGACCAGATCGTCGGGCAGTTCGCGCCGATGAACGGCGAGCAGGAGCAGTTCGGGCTCGCGTTCCAGAAGGGGAACTCGCTTGGTGCCGTGCGTGAACCAGGCGATCGCCGCGCTTCAGTCCAACGGCACCCTCACGCAGCTCCAGAACACCTGGCTCCAGACCGACGCCAACGTGCCCGTCTTCAGCTGATCCGACGCGGGATGGCCGGAGGGGGCGGACCCAGTCCGGAGGCCTACTTCCCGAAGGGCGGTCCCGGAGACCCGAGGGTCCCGCCGCCCACCGGTGATCGAGGGTCGAAGCTGTTCGGCGGCGGCGACCGGAGCGCGCGGAACGTCTGGATCGCGGTCGCCAGCTCGCTGATCTTCTTCGGGGTCGTCGCGATCCTGATCGTTCGGTCGCCGGGTTGGCCGGAGTTCAAAGCTTCGTTCTTCGACCCGGCGGAGTTCCGGTATGCCTTCCCGAAGATCCTGTCGAAGTTCGTCCGCAACATCGCGATCTTCTGCATCGCCGAGGTCTTCGTGCTGCTGTTCGCGCTGTTCCTGGCGGTGCTCCGCAGCCTGCCCGGCCCGGTCTTCACGCCGCTGAGGATCTTCTCCGCTGGGTACACCGACGTCTTCCGTGGCATGCCGACGATCCTCGTGATCCTCCTGTTGGGCTACGGGATGCCGTCGCTCGGCCTTCAGGGCGTGCCGACGTCCGAGTACTTCTGGGCGGTCGTCGCGCTCGTCCTCGTCTACTCCGCGTACGTCGCGGAGGTGTACCGAGCGGGGATCCAATCCGTCCATCCGAGCCAGGTCGCGGCCGCGCGGTCGCTCGGCCTGTCCCGCTGGCAGTCGATGCGGCACGTCGTCCTGCCGCAGGCCATCCGGCGCGTCATCCCTCCGCTCCTGAACGACTTCATCGGCCTGCAGAAGGACTCCGCGCTCGTCGCCTTCCTCGGGGTGATCGAGGGTCTTCAGCAGGCCACGATCATCCAGCAAGGCGACTTCAACTTCACGCCCTTCGTCGCGCTGGCGCTCGTCTACATCGTGATCACGATCCCGCAGGCGCGCGTCGTCGATCGACATCATCGCGCGCGACCAGCGCCGCCGGCAGGCGGGGGAGGCGCTGTGACCGAATCCGTCCGGATCGAAGGGCTCCACAAGTCCTTCGGCGACCTCGAGGTGCTGAAGGGGATCGACCTCGTGGTGGACAAGCACCAGGTCGTCTGCCTGATCGGCGCCTCCGGCTCCGGCAAGTCCACCCTGCTCCGCTGCATCAACCTGCTCGAGCCGATCGATGCCGGCACGGATCGCGATCGAGGGGATCGAGATCACGGCCAAGGGCGTGGACGTCGATGCCGTCCGTCGCCGGATCGGGATCGTCTTCCAGGCGTTCAACCTGTTCCCGCACATGACGATCCTGCGCAACGTTGCGCTGTCGCCCGAGAAGGTGCTGAAGCAGCATCGACGGGAGGCGGAGGCGAACGCGCAGGACCTGCTGGAGCGGTTCGGCCTGGGGGACAAGGCCGACGAGTACCCGGACCGGCTCTCGGGCGGGCAGCAGCAGCGCGTGGCGATCGTCCGCGCGCTCGCGATGCAGCCGGACATCCTGCTGCTGGACGAGGTCACCAGCGCTCTGGACCCGGTGCTGGTCGCCGAGGTGCTGGACGCGATCCGCGAGCTGGCCGAGCAGGGGATGACGATGGTCATCGCGACCCACGAGATGGGGTTCGCGCGGGACGTGGCGAGCGGCGTCGCCTTCCTCCACGAGGGGCGGATCCTCGAGGAGGGCCCGCCGGCCCGGATCTTCAGCGAGCCCACGAACCCCGAGACCCGGCTCTTCCTCGACCGGATCATCGCCGCCGGCCGGATGTGAGGGCCGTCTGTCGGAGGGGGCTCCTACACTGAGCGGGTGCCCCCGTTCCGCATCGTGTCGGAGTTCGAGCCCGCCGGCGACCAGCCGCAGGCGATCGACGAGCTGACCGCGGCCGTCCAGGCCGGCGATCCCGCCGTGACGCTGCTCGGCGCGACCGGCACCGGCAAGACCTTCACGATCGCGCACGTGATCCAGCGCGTCCAGCGGCCGACGCTGGTGATGGCCCCGAACAAGTCGCTGGCCGCCCAGCTGGCGAACGAGTTCCGCGAGTTCTTCCCCGACAACGCGGTCGAGTACTTCGTCAGCTACTACGACTACTACCAGCCCGAGGCCTACGTCCCGCAGACGGACACGTACATCGAGAAGGACAGCTCGGTGAACGAGGAGATCGAGCGGCTGCGGCACTCGGCCACCGCGGCGCTCCTGAGCCGGCGCGACGTCCTGATCGTCGCCAGCGTCTCGGCGATCTACGGCCTGGGCTCGCCGGAGGAGTACGAGGGCCAGCTGCTCCGCGTCTACCGCGGCACCGAGGTCCCGATGGAGTTCGCGATGCAGCGGCTCGTGGACATCCAGTACAAGCGCAACCAGGTCAGCCGCGCCCGCGGCACGTTCCGCGTCACCGGGGACACGCTCGAGCTCTTCCCGCCGTACGAGAAGTCGGGCTACCGGATCGAATGGTGGGGCGACACCGTCGAGCGGATCAGCCAGTTCGACCCGACGACCGGCGAGATCGTGAAGGACGACATCGTCGACCACACCACGTTCCCGGCCACGCATTACGTCGCCGGCGAGGAGCGCATGAAGCAGGCGCTCGTCACGATCGAGGAGGAGCTCCACGAGCGCCTCGCGTGGCTCACCGATCAGGGCAAGCTGCTGGAGGCGGAGCGGCTGCGGATGCGGACCGCGTACGACCTCGAGATGCTGCGCGAGGTCGGGTTCTGCAGCGGCATCGAGAACTACTCGCGGCACATCGACGGCCGCGGTCCCGGGCACCGCGCCGTTCACGCTGCTGGACTACTTCCCCGACGACTACCTCGTCGTGCTCGACGAGTCGCACGTGACCGTGCCGCAGCTGCACGGGATGTACGAGGGCGACGTCTCGCGCAAGAGCACGCTCGTCGACTTCGGCTTCCGGCTGCCCTCGGCGATCGACAACCGGCCGCTGCGGTTCGACGAGTTCCAGGAGCGGGTGCCGCAGGTCGTGTTCATGTCGGCCACGCCCAGCCCCTACGAGCTGCGCGTGTCCTCGAAGGTGGTCGAGCAGATCGTCCGCCCCACCGGCCTGATCGATCCCGAGGTCGAGATCCGGCCGACGAAGGGCCAGGTCGACGACCTGATCGAGGAGATCCGCCGCCGGACCGAGGCCGAGCAGCGCGTCCTGGTCACCACGCTCACGAAGAAGATGGCCGAGGACCTGACCGACTACCTCGTCGAGATGGGCATCCGCGTGCGGTACCTGCACTCGGAGGTCGACACGCTCCAGCGGATCGAGATCGTGCGCGATCTGCGGCTGGGGGAGTTCGACGTGCTCGTCGGGATCAACCTGCTGCGCGAGGGCCTCGACCTCCCCGAGGTGTCGCTGGTCGCGATCCTCGACGCCGACAAGGAAGGGTTCCTCCGCTCGGAGACCTCGCTGATCCAGACGATCGGGCGCGCGGCGCGCAACGTCGACGGCACCGTGCTGATGTACGCGGACAGCGTGACCGACTCGATGCGGTTGGCGATCTCGGAGACGCAGCGGCGGCGTCAGATCCAGATGGCGTACAACACCGAGCACGGGATCGATCCGCAGACGGTGCGCAAGCGCGTCACCGACATCCTGCTGTCGCTCCGCGGCGAGGACCAGGCGCCGACCACGCCGCGGCAGGAGCGCCGGCGGAAGCCGACCCATCCCGAGATGCCCACCGAGGAGCTCGAGCGCTCTGATCCAGGGTCTCGAGGAGGAGATGCACCAGGCCGCGAAGGACCTCCGGTTCGAGTACGCGGCCCGTCTGCGCGACGAGGTCCAGGAGCTCCGCAAGGAGCTGCGGCAGCTCCGCGAGGCCGGCGTGGCGTAGCCTGACGCGCGATGGCGCGGCTCAGCATCCGGGCGAGCAGGGCGTGGCTCGGTCCCGGACGGGTCGTGGACGACGCGCAGATCGTGACCCAGGACGGCGCGATCACGTACGCCGGGGCCGCCACCCCGATCGAGGCCGCGGATCGCGAGATCGTGATCGACGGCTTCCTGATGCCGGCCGCCGCCGACCGGCATGTCCACATCGAGCTGTCGGATCCCGCCGCCGTGCTGGCCGGCGGGGTGACCGCCGTCCGCGACCTGGCCTGGCCCCCGGACCGGATCTTCCCGCTGGCCGACCTATCGGAGTTGCCGACGTTCGAGGGGCCACTGATCCGCGCGGCCGGCCCGATGCTCACCGGGCGCGACGGGTACCCGATGCGGGCGTCCTGGGCCCCGGCGGGGACCGGGCGAGAGGTGGACGGCCGCGAGGACGCGGCGGCGATCGTGCGGGCAGCTCGCGGCCGCCGGCGCGACCGCGATCAAGGTGTCGCTGAACGCGGAGGCCGGGCCGACGCCGTCCGACGGCGAGCTCGCCGCGCTCTGCGAGGCGGCGCACGACGCCGGCCTGCCGGTCACGGTCCACGCGCAGGGGGAGGGTCAGGTCGAGCGCGCGCTGGGGGCCGGGGTGGACGAGCTCGCGCACACGCCGTGGACGCACCGCCTGTCCGAGGACGTGATCGCGATGCTCGCGGCTCGGATGCGGATCGTCTCGACGCTCGACATCCTTTCGTTCGGCCGGGACACGCCGGCGATCAGGACCGCCCTCGAGAACCTCCGCCGGTTCCACGACGCCGGCGGCACGGTGATCTACGGGACGGACCTGGGCAACGGGGCGATCCCGGCGGGCATCCACACGCGCGAGCTGCTGCTGCTGCGCGAGGCGGGCCTGTCGAACGAGGACGTGCTGGCCGCGCTGATCCGGGCGCCCCTCGAGATCGACGCGCCGGCCGACGTGATCGCGCTGCGCGAGGATCCGGTGCGGGACCTGCGCGCGTTCGACGACGTGCGGCTCGTGGTCCGCGCCGGCAGGGTCGTCCGCGGCTGACGTCACCCCGATGATCTCCGTCAGGGACGGGCGTCACGCTCGATGCGGCAGGAGGCCTCCGAGCTCCACGAAGCACCGCTCGATGTCGTCCTCGTTCGTGAAGAAGTGCGGGCTGATCCGCAGACCGTCGCCCCGGGAGTCCGTGCAGACGTCGCGGTCCAGCAGCGCGTGGCAGATCGCCTCGGCGTCGTCGCCGACCTTGACGTTCACGACCCCGCCGCGCTCCTCGCGCAGACGGGGCGTGCGCACCTCCAGCCCGAGCGCGTCGGCCCGCTCGATCACGAGGTCCTGCAGTTCCCATTGGCGCTCGCGGATCCGCGGCACGCCCACCTCCGCGATCACGTCGAGGCCGCCCTGCGCGATGAAGTACACCGGCGCCGGCGGGGTCCCGTGCTCGAGCCGCCGCGCGGTCGCGTGGTACTCGAGATGCTCCGTGTCGAAGGAGAACGGCTCGGCCGTGCCGAACCATCCCGTGATCGCCGGCCGGAGCGAGGGGAGGAGCGCCCGGCGCGCGTACAGGAACACGCATCCCGGTCCGCCGCACAGGAACTTCAGCGTGCCGGCCGCGTAGAGGTCGCAGCCGAGCGCGTGCAGATCCAGCGGGAGCACCCCGATGCCGTGGTAGTCGTCGACGAAGCTCAACGCGCCGCGTTCGCGCGCCATCGCGCAGACCGCCGCCGCATCGACGACCGCGCTCGAGCGGTAGAGCACCCGGTTCACCATCACGAGCGCGGTGCGCTCGTCGATCGCGGCGTCGTACACCTCGAGCGGCAGCGTCCGTCCGTCGGGGGAGCGGAGCCACACCAGCTCGGCGCCGGTGCGGTCGGCCCACGCGCGCCAGACGTGGCCGTCGGTCGGGAAGTCCAGCTCCGACAGGACGATGCGCGTGCGCTCGCCGGTGAGATCCAGGCAGGACGCGATCGTCGCGAGCGCGATCGAGATGTTCGTGGTCAGGGCCACCTCGTCGGGGTCGCAGCCCGCGAGCGCGGCGAACGACCGCTTCAGGCGCCCCATCGCCGGGAAGATGTCCTCGAACCACACGTGGTCGGGCGCGCCCTTCTCGGACCAGGCCCGGATGTAGTCGTCCAGGTGGCGCTTCGAGCGATCGCCGACCGGCCCGAGCGACGCGCTGATCAGGTACGCCTTGCGGCGGACGACCTCGAACTCGTCGCGGTAGCCGGCGAGGTCGCGCGCCATCGCGGCGCCCTCAGACGCCCTTGCCCACCAGGTAGTCGACGTAGAGCGGCCGCAGCGCCTCGCCGACGGCGCCCGAGTCGGCGTCGTAGAGGAAGTCGTTGATCAGCGCGAGCGGCCGGACGATGTCGGCCTTCGAGCGCTGGTCGTCGCCGGTGACCTCCTCGGCGACCGGGAGCGCCTTCACGATGCTCCAGAGGAAGCCGACGTCCGCGTGATGCCTCGCGGTCTCGATCGCCAGATCGTGGAGCTCCTTGATCGGCATCGCCTCGAGCTCGTCGTGCGTGTGCTTCGGCGTGGGCATGGGCGGGAGCCTAGCGCACCGGCGTCAGCGGGCCGGCATGAACCGCTCGAACCAGCCGAGCGTCCGCGTCGTGAGGTCGAGCGCGGCCGGGAAGTTCCGCACGCCGTGGCCCTCGTCCGGATACACGACGACGTCGGAGGCGACCCCCCGCGCGCGCAGGGCTCGGAACATCTCGACCGCCTGCCCGGGCGGGGTCGCCCGGTCGTGGTTGCCGGCGGTCAGCAGGGTCGGCGTCCGCAGGGCGTCGCCCATCAGGACCGGGCTCCGCCGGTGATGCTCGCCGCCCGGCTCCTCGGGCGTGTCGCGGAGGAAGTCGCCGACCCAGTCGATCAGGCTCGAGTTGAAGTGCTCGGAGTACCAGTCGGTCACCGGCGAGATCGCGACGGCGGCCTTGAACCGCGGATCCTGCGTCGGCAGCCACGCGGCCATGAAGCCGCCGTAGCTGCCGCCGTAGATGCCGATGCGGTCGGGGTCGGCGACGCCGGCGGCGACCATCGCGTCGACCCCGGCCAGGAGGTCCTTCGCGTCGTCGCCGCCCATGTCGCCGACCACGTGCTCGGCGAAGGCGCGCCCGCGCCCGCTGGAGCCGCGCGGGTTCGGCATCAGGAGCGCGTACCCCCGGGAGAGCAGGAGCGCGTTCGTGGTGCCGATCCACCCATCGGTCGTCGCCCCGACGGGTCCGCCGTGGACGAGCAGGATCGAGCGGGAACGGACCGTCGCCCGGCGGCGTGCGGAGCAGGCCGTCGATCCGCAACCCGTCCGGCGCGTTCCAGGTGACGCGCTCGGAGCGACCGAGGTGCCGCAGCGCCTCGTCGCGGCCGGCGTGCTGCGTCGACGCCAACTCGCGCTCGCCGCCCTCGGAGACCCCGACGATCGCCGGCGGGCGGCGCGCCGCGGCGATGTCGATCACGAAGCCGCCGCCGGGAAGGGGCGCCCCCGCCGGTTGGTAGTCGCCGACGCCCTCCGCGGTCCGCCAGAGCTCCCGCACGGCGCCACTCGCCGGGTCGACCTGCACCGCCACGGCGTCCATGCTTTCGAGGCCCATCGCGAAGACGCCCTCATCGGTCCACCGGGCGGACGAGACGTCGAGCGGTCCCGCGTCGACCACCCGGCGTTCGCCCGCGGTCGCGTCGACGAGGACGAGGTCGCCGGCCGCGACGTAGCGGTCGCTGCAGAGCGCCTCGATCACCGCGATCGTGCGGCCGTCGGGCGATCCCTCCGCGAAGTTGAGCTGCACGTCGCTCGTCGCGACGACCCGCTCCGGGCCGCCCGCGAGGTCGAGCACCGCCAGCGACGCGGTGTACCATGCGCCCTCGCCCGGCGCCTCGGACACGATCGCGGCCGCGGCGCCGTCTCCGAGCCATGATGCCTCCCAGACGTTCAGGCCGTCCCGAGACACGCACCGCGCCTCGCCGGTCGCGACGTCGAGGACCCAGAGCCGGCGCCATTCGTCCGCGTCGTCGGTCGACTCGACGACGGGGAGCCAGCGCGGTTCGCCCTCGTCGCCGTGGCCGAGCGTGCCCGAACCCAGCGCGTCGGCCTGCTCCGCATGCTCGCCGGCGACCACCAGCAGCAGGCGGGTGCCGTCGGGGGACCATCGATGATGCTCCACGACGCCCGGAACCTCGCCGAGGCGGCGGGCCTCGCCGAGCGAACCGGCCTCGAGCGCGTAGACCTGGAGCAGTCCCTCCGAGGCCCGGTCCGACAGGAACGTCAGCGTCGAGCCGTCCGGCGACCACCGGGGCTGGACGTCGTCGTTCGGGCCGGCGGTGATCGGGCGCCAGCCCGATCCGTCGGTCGCCGCGAGGCAGATCCGGCTGCGCGGGTGCCCATCGAGCGCCGCGAGCGTTTCCCCGCGGAACGCGACCGCCCGGCCGTCCGGGGAGGCCTCCGGGCCGCCGACGCTCGTGATCCGGCCGAAGCCGGGGCCGAGGACCGCGGTGAAGAACGCTTCGACCTCGCGGTACAGGGGCGTCCCGCGGAGGTCACGTTCCATGGGTCGCAAGCCTACCCGGCGGTCCCCGCGAGGCGTGTCCGAGCCGCCCGGTACACTCGCCGAACGTGGGCACCGACACCCTCGTCATCCACGGCGCCCGGGAGCACAACCTCAGGAACGTCACGCTGGAGTTGCCCCGGAACGCCCTGATCGTCTTCACCGGCCTCTCCGGGTCGGGCAAATCGTCGTTGGCGTTCGACACCATCTATGCGGAGGGCCAGCGCCGCTACGTCGAGTCCCTCTCGTCGTACGCCCGGCAGTTCCTCGGGCAGATGGAGAAGCCGGACGTCGACTTCATCGAGGGCCTGAGTCCGGCCATCTCGATCGATCAGAAGTCGACGTCCCGGAACCCGCGCTCCACGGTCGGCACGATCACGGAGGTCTACGACTACCTGCGGGTCTTGTTCGCGCGGGTCGGGCATCCCCATTGCTACAACTGCGGGCGACCGATCGGACGCCAGACGCCCGAGCAGATCGTCGATCAGGTCATGGAACTGCCGGAGGGGACCCGGTTCCAGGTGCTCGCACCGGTGGTGCGCGGGCGCAAGGGCGAGTACGAGAAGCTCCTGCAAGAGCTGGCCCGCAAGGGATATCCGCGGGCCCGGATCGACGGCGAGGTGCGCGATCTGGCCGAGCCGATCCGGTTGCCGAAGACGTACAAGCACACGATCGAGGTCGTGGTCGACCGGCTCGTGGCGAAGCCGGACATCCGCCGCCGCGCGGCCGACTCGATCGAGCAGGCGCTGGAGCTCGCGGAGGGCATCGCCGCGATCGCGGTGACCACGCCGGAGGGCCACGAGGACATCCAGACGTTCTCCCAGAAGCTCGCGTGCACGTTCTGCGGCATCTCGTTCGACGAACTGGCCCCCAGGAACTTCTCCTTCAACTCGCCGTACGGGGCGTGCCAGACGTGCGACGGTCTCGGCACGCGGCTCGAGGTCGATCCCGAGTTGATCGTGCCGCATCCGGACCTCAGCGTGGCCGAGGGCGCGCTGTCGCCGTACGGGGCGAACGCGGAGTACTGGGTGCGCGTCCTCGAGGCCGTCGGCACCGCGCACGGGTTCGACCTGACGACGCCGTGGAAGAAGCTGCCGAAGGCCGCGCGCGACGTCCTGCTGTACGGATCCGACGAGTCGATCCACGTCACCTACAAGAACCGGTACGGGCGCCAGCGCTCGTACTGGACGACCTTCGAGGGCGCGATCCCCAACGTCGAGCGCCGCCACGACGAGACCGACTCCGACACCGCGCGCGAGAAGCTCGAGCAGTTCATGCGCGAGGTCCCGTGCCGCGCGTGCAAGGGGCAGCGGCTTCGCCCCGAGACGCTCGCGGTGACGATCGGCGGCAAGAACATCGCCGAGGTGACGGACCTGCCGATCCGCGACGCGCTCGCGTTCGTGGGCGACATGGACCTCAGCGAGCGCGAGGAGATGATCGCGGTCCGGTTGGTCAAGGAGATCCGGGCGCGGCTCGGGTTCCTCGTCGACGTCGGGCTGGACTACCTGACGCTCGGCCGCGCGGCGGGCACGCTCGCGGGCGGCGAGGCGCAGCGCATCCGGCTGGCCACGCAGATCGGCAGCGGGCTCGTCGGCGTGCTGTACATCCTGGACGAACCGTCGATCGGCCTGCACCAGCGGGACAACCGGCGGCTCCTCGACACGCTGATCCGTCTCCGCGACCTCGGGAACACGCTGATCGTCGTCGAGCACGACGAGGCGACGATCGCGGAGGCCGATCACATCGTCGACATCGGGCCGGCCGCGGGCGAGCACGGCGGGCACGTCGTCTACTCGGGCGACCTGAAGGGACTCCTCGAGTGCGAGGCGTCGATGACCGGCGCGTTCCTGTCCGGGCGCCGGACGGTCCCGGTCCCCGAGGTCCGGCGGCGACGGAGCGATCGGCGGATCCGGATCGAGGGCGTCCGCGAGCACAACCTCCGGAACATCACCGCCGACATCCCGCTCGGGCTGTTCGTCTGCGTCACCGGTGTGTCGGGCAGCGGCAAGTCCACGCTCGTGCAGGACGTGCTGTTGCGGGCGCTGATGCAGCGGGTCTATCGCTCGCGGGTGCTGCCGGGCAAGCACCGGAAGCTCGTCGGGTGGGAGCAGGTCGACAAGGTGATCGACATCGACCAGTCGCCGATCGGGCGGACGCCACGGTCGAACCCGGCCACGTACACCGGCGTGTTCGATCACGTGCGCAAGCTGTTCGCGCAGGTCCCCGAGGCGAGGATCCGCGGCTTCCAACCGGGGCGCTTCTCGTTCAACGTCCGAGGAGGGCGATGCGAGAACTGCGCGGGCGACGGGCAGATCAAGATCGAGATGCACTTCCTGCCGGACGTGTACGTCACGTGCGAGGTGTGCAAGGGCAAGCGCTACAACCGCGAGACGCTCGAGGTGAAGTACAAGGGCCGCTCGATCAGCGATGTGCTCGAGATGAGCGTCGAGGAGGCGCTCGCGTTCTTCCAGAACATCCCGCCGATCGCGCGCCACATGCAGGTGCTGTTCGACGTCGGCCTCGGCTACATCAAGCTCGGGCAGCCGGCGCCGACGCTCTCCGGCGGCGAGGCGCAGCGGATCAAGCTCGCCTCGGAGCTGCACAAGCGGGCGACCGGCAACACGCTCTACGTGCTCGACGAACCGACCACCGGGCTGCACTTCGAGGACATCCGGAAGCTGCTCCAGGTCCTGCAGCGGCTCGTGTCCGCGGGCAACACGGTGCTCGTGATCGAACACAACCTCGACGTGATCAAGACGGCCGACTGGATCATCGATCTGGGGCCGGAGGGCGGCGACCAGGGTGGTTCCATCGTGGCCGCGGGTACCCCGGAGGCGGTGGCGGCCGATCCCGCGTCGCACACCGGACGGTTCCTCGCGGAGGTCCTCGGCACGCTCCCCATGGCCGTGCCCGATGCATCGGAAGCATCGACCCCCGGCTGAGGTTCCGTTGGTAGTATCCGCGCCGACGTGTCGAAGCGACCCTTCGCTCTGATCGCCGGCCTCGCCCTCCTGGCGAGCGCGTGTGCGAGCACGGCGACCGCCACGTCGGTCGATCTCAACAGCAGCTTCGTGCCGATGGTGGCCGACACCCTCGACAACGTCGGGCTCGGCTCCGCCGTCGCGGTCGACAGCGGCGGCCTCCCGTACGTGACCTATTTCGGCTTCCCCGGCGTGGTCGCGAAGGGGCAGATCGCGATCCCACGTCCGATCGGTTCGCCGTACGTCCCGGGGGTCCTGCTGACCACGATGACCCAGCAGGGGATCTGGCTGCACGGCGCGATCGACCAGACGAAGCCGGCCGCGGTGCCGGCCGGCGTCAACATCCCGTTCGGGCCGGTCTCCACCGCGAAGCTTCCCCTGACCCAGGACAACGCGAACGGCACCGCGATCGCGCTCGCCTCGGACGGCACGGTGCACGCGGCGTGGACGATGGGCGGCGTCGTCGACTACGGAACGACGAAGTTGGGCGGTGCCTCCACGGTGGAACAGGTCTTCTCCTTCGGCGGTTCGCTGAAGGAAGCCGGTCCGGTCTCCCAGCCCGGCATCGCGCTCGACGGGAACGGCAGCCCGTGGATCGCGTTCGCCGTCGATGTGGGCACCGGCGTCGACATCCGGGTGGCCACGAAGAACGGCGATGCGTGGAAGGTCCAGACGGTCGCGAAAGCGGGCGCGTGCAACGGCTGTGCCCGTCCCGGCCCGACCGCCATCGTGATGGCCGGCGGCGTCCCGCGGGTCCTGTTCGCGGATGCCGCGACACGGGCGGTCGAGGCCGCAACGCTCACGGCGGGGAAGTGGGTCGTGTCCGACGTGGAGACCGATGTGACGGGCGAGGGCCTCTCGGCCTCGACCGCGGGAAGCAAGGCCTACGCGGCGTACTACACGGGGAGCGGCGCCGTGCACGTGGCGACGTTGACCGGCGGGGCATGGACCGCCGCCGAGGCCGGAACCGCGCCGAACCCCGATCCGACGCTGACGGGCGACGCGGCGCCCCGGACGGCGGTCGCGGCCGACGACAAGACGGTCTACGTCGCGTGGGACGACAAGGACAAGGGCGTCCAGCTGGCTTCCGGGACCGACAGCTTCAGCCTGGTGACCACGCCGGGGACGGTGAGCGGCACCAGCCCGTCGCTCGCGGTCGGCAGCCGCGGCACGATGCTCTCCTGGTACAACCCGACGACCCAGAACCTCATGGTCGGGATCCTCGGGGACAACACGGACGTCCTGCTCGCGAACCCGAGCCCGTCGTTCACGGTGAGCATCGCGCCTCCCGCGAACCTCACCTGCGGGAAGGACAAGAAGCTCTCGCTCGACGAGGTCGCCAAGGGCACCGCCTTCCTCTCGACCTGCCTCGTCGCCGACGCCGGGCAAGGCGTTCGTGATCAACTTCGACAACCAGGACCCCGCGAGCGCCACGGGTCCGCACAACATCGTGATCTTCAAGTCTGCGGCCGACGTTTCGAACCCCACGAGTGCATTGTTCACCGGCGACCCGGTGCTCGGGCCCGGCGAAGGTGAACTACGACGTCAAGAGCCTGAGCGCGGGGAGCTACTACTTCCACTGCGAGTTCCACCCGACCACGATGATCGGCACGTTGGCCGTGGTCACGGGCGCGAAGTAGCCGAACCATCACCGCAGCTCCACGGGCGCGTCGCCGGGCGGCGCTAGCATGGTTCGACGTGAGCATCCCTCGGCCGGCACCGTCGAGCATCCCCGACGTTCCCGGTGCCTACCTCTTCCGCGACGTCGACGGGCGCGTGATCTACGTCGGCAAGGCCGTGTCGCTGCGCCAGCGCCTGGTTTCGTACTGGAGCAAGCCGCTGCATCCGCGGACCGCCGCGATGACGGAGGCCGCCGCCTCGGTCGAGTGGATCGTGGCCTCGGGCGAGGTCGACGCGCTGATGCTCGAGTACAACCTGATCCAGACGCACCGGCCGCGGTTCAACATCCGGTACCGCGATGACAAGTCGTATCCCTACCTGGCCCTGACGACGGGGGAGCGGTGGCCGCGAGCGCAGGTGTTGCGCGGAGCGAAGCGGAAGGGGGTGCGCTACTTCGGGCCGTACGGGCACGCCTGGGCGATCCGGGACACGCTCGACGCCCTGACCCGGGTGTTCCCCGTCCGGACGTGCTCGAACGCGTTCTTCGACCAGCGGGCGCGCGCGAAGCGGCCCTGCCTCTACTACGACATCGGGCGATGCGCGGGCCCGTGCGTGCCGTCGGTGACCGGTGTCACCGAGGAGACCTATCGCGTTCACGTGGACGCGATGGCCGAGTTCCTCTCGGGGAACGAGCGTCCCGTGTTGCGCCGGCTCGAGGGCGAGATGCGGGAGGCGTCGGAGCGCGAGGAGTTCGAGCAGGCGGCGAAGCTCCGCGACCAGCTCTTCGCGGCGCGCCGCGCCCTCGAGCGGCAGGAGATGGTCCTGTCGACCCCGGAGGATCTCGACGTCGTCGCCCTCGCCGAGGACGATCTGGAGGCGGCGTTCCAGGTGTTCTTCGTCCGGCGTGGCCGGGTGCTCGGGCGCAAGGGCTGGGTCGTCGACCGGGTGGAGGATCTCGACCGACCCCAGCTGATCGCATCGTTCCTCGAGCAGCTGTACATGGAGCGGCCGGAGGTCCCGCCCCGGGTGCTGGTCCCGGCCGAGCCCGCCGACCAGACGTTGCTCGAGACGTGGCTGGCCGGCAGGCGCGGCGGCCCGGTCCGGATCGCCGTGCCGGCCCGCGGCGCGAAGCGCAAGCTCCTCGAGGTCGTGACGAGCAACGCGGAGGAGGCGTTCCACCGCCATAAGCTCCGCCGCGCCTCCGACTTCGGCGCGCGGTCGCGCGCGCTCGCCGACCTCGCCGATCAGCTCGGGCTCCCGCAGGCGCCGCTGCGCATCGAGGCCTACGACATCTCGAACCTCGGCCCGTCGGACAAGGTCGGCTCGATGGTGGTGTTCGAGGATGGGTTGCCGAAGCGCTCGGACTACCGGAAGTTCCGCATCCAGGGCGTGGCCGGGCAGGACGACTTCGCCTCGATGCAGGAGATGCTGCGGCGGCGCTTCACCCGCCTCGTCGCCGAGCAGGAGCGCCCGCGCGGGGGAGCGGTCGCGTCGCTTCTCGTACCCGCCGGCGCTCGTGGTGGTCGACGGCGGCCGCGGGCAGCTGGCGCAGGCCACGTCGGTGCTCGCCGAGCTCGGACTCTCGATCCCGCACATCGGCCTGGCGAAGCGGCTCGAGGAGGTGTACTTCCCCGACCGGCCGGACCCGCTCATGATCCCGCGGGGCTCGGAGGCGCTGTTCGTCCTGCAGCACGTCCGCGACGAGGCGCACCGCACGGCCGTCGGCTTCCATCGCCAGCAGCGGGAGAAGCGCGCGCTCCGCTCGCCGCTCGACGACGTGGCCGGCGTCGGTCCGGCGCGGAAGAAGGCGCTCCTGCGACGGTTCGGATCGCTCGCGCGGCTGCGCGCGGCGACCGAGGAGGAGATCGCCGAGACGCCGGGCGTCGGACCCGAGCTGGCGCACGCGGTCTACGAACACCTCCACGCGCCCGCGCTCGAGACGGGTCGGGTGAGCGCGTGAGCGATCTGGCCGAGGGCGGGCGCTCGATCGGGTTCACGATCATCACCGGGCTGTCGGGCGCCGGCCGATCCGAGACGGCGCACAGCCTCGAGGACCTCGGCTTCTTCGTGGTCGACAACCTGCCGCCCGCGCTGCTGCCGAAGATGGCGGAGCTCACGTCACGTCCGGGCGGGCCGGCCCGGGTGGCGATCGTGGTCGACGCGCGCGGCGGCGTGTTCTTCGGCGAGCTGTCGAAGGCGCTGGAAGAGCTGCAGCTGCTCCACGCCGACTACCGGATCGTGTTCCTCGAGGCCTCCGACGACGACCTCGTGAACCGGTACGAGGCGACCCGCCGGCGCCATCCGCTCGCGCCCGGGGACCGGGTCGTCGAGGGCATCCGGAAGGAGCGGCAGATCCTCGCCCAGCTCCGCGGCGACGCGGATCTGGTGATCGACACATCGGGCATGACGCCGCACGATCTCCGAGATCGGATCCGGGAGGCGTTCGCGGACGCACCGCCGGAAGAGGGGATCCAGGTCTCGGTCGTCTCCTTCGGGTTCAAGTACGGCGCGCCGCGCGACGCCGATCTCCAGTTGGATGTCCGCTTCCTGCCGAACCCGCATTGGGTCCCCGAGCTCCGGCCGCTGCCCGGCACCGACGAGCGCGTCCGGAGATACGTCCGGGAACAGAGCGCCTACGCGCCGTTCATCGAACGGCTCGAGGCACTGCTCGACGTCACGGTGCCGGGATTCGTGGCCGAGGGGAAGTCGTACCTGACCGTGTCGGTCGGCTGCACCGGCGGGCACCACCGGTCGGTCGTGGTCGCCGAGGAGCTCGGCCGCTACTTCCAAGAGCACGGTCTCCCGGTCGTGGTCGTGCACCGCGACGTCGACCGCGGCTGAGGCCGCATCGCGGCGAGCCCGGGACGTTAGCATGGCTGGAGCGGGGCACCGACCGCAGGCGCACCGAGCCGATGGGGGGAACATCATGGCGACGAGGGTCGGCATCAACGGATTCGGACGGATCGGCCGCAACATCTTCCGTGCCGCGAAGGAGCGAGGCGCGGACCTGGAGTTCGTGGCCGCGAACGACCTGGGCTCGGTCGAGCTCATGGCCCACCTGCTGAAGTACGACTCGATCCTCGGCACGTTCGACGCGGACGTCGAGGTCGTCGGCGACGGGATCAAGGTGGACGGCGACACCATCACGATCCTCGCCGAACGCGATCCGGCGGCGCTCCCGTGGGGCGAGCTGGGCGTCGACGTCGTCGTGGAGTCCACCGGCCTGTTCACCGAGCGGGACAAGGCGGCGAAGCACCTCGACGCCGGCGCGCCGATCGTCGTGATCTCGGCCCCGGGCAAGGGGGTCGACGCGACGTTCGTCGTCGGCGTGAACGACGACACGTTCGATCCCGAGCGTCACAAGGTGATCTCGAACGCGTCGTGCACCACGAACTGCTTCGTGCCGATGGTGAAGGTCCTCGACGACGCGTTCGGCGTCGAGAAAGGGCTGATGACGACGGTCCACGCGTATACCGCCACGCAGGCGCTGATCGACGGACCGGCGTCGAAGGATCTCCGCGAGGCGCGGGCCGCGGCGATCAACGTGATCCCGTCGTCCACGGGCGCCGCGCGTGCGACCGGCATGGTCCTGGAAGCGATGAACGGCCGGCTCGACGGCCAGTCCCTGCGCGTCCCCGTGCCGGACGGTTCGATCACCGACTTCACGGCGGTCCTCGGCCGCGAGGTCACCGTCGAGGACGTGAACGGCGCGTTCCGCGCCGCGTCGGAGAGCGGTCCGCTCGCGGCCGTCCTCGAGTACTCCACCGCGCCGATCGTCTCCTCCGACATCGTGGGCTCGCCGGCGTCCTGCACGTTCGACGCGCCGCTCACGATGACGATGGGCAACCTCGTCAAGGTGATGGGGTGGTACGACAACGAGTGGGGCTACTCGAACCGCATGGTCGACCTCGTCGAGATCGTCACGTCGGCGCGGTGAGCCCGCGGCTGCGGACGCTGGAGTCGCTCGGGGAGGTGGGCGGGGCCCGCGTGTTCGTGCGCGTGGACCTCAACGTCCCGCTCGTCGACGGCTCGGTGGGGGACGACAGCAGGATCCGCGCGGTCGTGCCGACGCTCCTCGAGCTCCTCGAGCGCGGCGCCTCGCTGGTGCTGGCATCGCACCTGGGCCGCCCGAAAGGTGAAGCCCGCCCGGACCTCCGCCTGGCGCCGGTCGGCGCGCGGCTCGGTGAGCTCCTGGGCCGGGAGGTGGTCGCCGTCCCCGAGGTGACGCCCGGCGCCCTGCCGGACGCTCCGATCGTGCTGCTCGAGAACCTGCGGTTCGATCCCGGGGAGGAACGGAACGATCCGGCGTTCGCCGGGCGGCTCGCGGAGCTGGCCGACGCGTACGTCGACGACGCGTTCGGAGCGGTCCATCGCGCACACGCGTCGGTGAGCGCGCTGCCGGAGCTGATGCTCGCGAGCGGCCGCGCGGCCGTCGCCGGACGCCTGCTCCAGCGCGAGGTGGACGTCCTCGGGCAGCTCCTGCGCGATCCGGCCCGGCCGTACGTCGCGATCCTGGGCGGCGCGAAGGTGTCGGACAAGCTCGGGGTGATCGACGCGTTGCTCGATCGCGTCGACGCCCTCCTGGTCGGCGGCGCGATGGCGTTCACGCTCCTGGCCGCCGACGGCGGCGAGGTCGGCGGCTCGCTCGTCGAGCCCGATCGGTTCGGCGCGGTGCTCGCCACCCGCGAGCGCGCCCGCGCGAAGGGGATCCCGATCGAGCTGCCGGTCGACGTCGTGGCCGCCGCCGATGTCGCCTCGGCCGATCCGCCGGTCACGGTGCCCGCCGGCTCGATCCCCGGGTCCCTGAAGGGTCTCGACATCGGCCCGCGCACGGTGGAGCGCTTCGGGGCGATCATCGCCGGCGCGAAGACGATCCTGTGGAACGGCCCGATGGGGGTCTTCGAGCACCCGCCGTTCGACGCCGGGACCCGCGGGGTCGCCCTCGCGGTGGCCGCCTCGCCGGCCTTCACGGTGGTCGGCGGCGGCGATTCGCTCGCGGCCGTGCGCGCCGCGGGCCTCGAGGGCTCGTTCGACCACCTGTCCACCGGCGGCGGCGCGTCCCTGGAGTTCCTCGAAGGACGACCGCTGCCCGGCATCACGATCCTGGAGGACTAGATGCCCGATCGACGCCCGATCATCGCGGCGAACTGGAAGATGTACAAGACGCACCTCGAGGCGATCCAGACGGTCCAGAAGCTGAGCTACCTCCTGGACCACGACGACGCCGAGCGCGTCGAGGTCGTCATCTGCCCGCCGTTCACGTCGCTGCGCTCCGTCCAGACGCTGATCGACTCGGACCGGCTGCCGTACGCGGTCGGCGCGCAGAACGTGTACCCGGAGGACGCCGGGGCGTTCACCGGCGAGGTCTCGCCGCCGATGCTCACCGCGCTCAAGGTCTCGTACGTGATCGTCGGCCACTCCGAGCGACGGCAGCTCTTCGGCGAAGACGACGCGGCCGTGAACAAGAAGGTGCGCGCCGTCTTCGGTCACGACATGACCCCGATCGTGTGTGTCGGCGAGACGTTGGAGGAGCGCGACGCCGGCGGGACGGAGTCGAAGGTGGCGCAGCAGATCCGCCGGGCCTTCGACAACGTCGATGCGGCCCAGGCCCGAACGGCCGTCGTCGCGTACGAGCCGATCTGGGCGATCGGCACCGGGCGGAACGCGGAGCCGTCCGACGCCGGCCGCGTCGTCGAGCTGATCCGCGACACCCTCGGCGCGAAGTACGGCGAACCCGAGGTCGGCCGGGCGGTTCGCGTGCAGTACGGCGGCAGCGTGAAGCCGGGCAACATCCGCGGCTTCATGGCGCACCCCGAGATCGACGGGGCGCTCGTCGGCGGTGCGAGCCTCGATCCGGAGGACTTCGCGTTGATCGTGAAGTCGGGATGACGGCGGGCCGGCGATCGTGATGGCGGCGAAGCTGCTGTTCGTGTGCCTCGACGGGCTGGGGGACGATCCGATCCCCGCGTTCGACGGGCGCACGCCGCTGGAGGCGGCCGACACGCCGAACCTCGACGCCCTGGCGCGCCGGGGCAGGACCGGCACCGTCGTCACCGTCGGCCCCGGGATCGCGCCGGAGTCGGACATCGGCGTGTTCGGGATCCTCGGCTACGACCCCCACGAGGAGCATCCCGGTCGCGGGGTGCTCGAGGCGACCGGGATCGGCATGGACTTCCGCGACGGCGACCTCGCCTATCGGATCAACTTCGCCACCGGGAGGTGGCCCGAGATCGAGGACCGCCGCGTCGGCCGGAACCTGACGTCGGAGGAGGCGGCGGGGCTCGCCGACGAGGTGAACGCGGACCTGCGGTTGGCGGAGGCCACCTTCGCGCTCCGGTCCACCGTCGAGCACCGAGGGGCGCTCGTGATCCGGGCCGACGATGGACGGCTCTCGGCCGAGGTCTCGAACACCGACCCCGCGTACCGCCGCGAGGGGAGCATGGGCGTCGCGCTCGAGACGTTCGAGCCACGCGTGGCGCCCGCGGAGCCGCTCGACGGCTCGCCCGAAGCCGAGCGCGCGGCCGACCTCACGAACGCCTTCGTGGAGGGCGCGGCTCGGGTGCTGGACGCGTCGAGGATCAACGCCCGCCGCCGCGCCGAGGGCAAGCTCCCCGGCAACCTGATCCTGACCCGCGACGGCGGCGACCACCGCCCGCACCTCGAGCCGATCCGCGACCGGTTCGGCCTGGCCTGGGGCTGCTTCGTGGAGATGCCGGTCGAGCGAGGCATCGCGCTCGCCCTCGGGATGGAGCCGGTCGACGCGCCACGTCTGGACCCTTCCGGCTTCGGCCCGGCGGCCGAGGACGCCTACGCGATCTGGGCGCAACTCGCATCGGAAGCGCTGCAAGAGTTCCAGGCGCTCTACGTGCATCTGAAGGGACCGGACGTGCCCGCGCACGACGGCCGCTTCGAGGACAAGCGCGACGTCGTGACCTCGATCGACCGTGCCTTCTTCGGCGAGGCGCTCCGGAGCATCGATCTGGCCCGGACGGTCGTGGTCGTCACGGCCGATCACGCGACCTCGTGCCTCCGGAAGGCCCACACGGCCGAGCCCGTGCCCCTGCTCGTCGCCGGTGGACCCGTCACACCGGACGGTTCGGACGCCTTCGGGGAGCGCGACGTGCGCGGCGGGGTCGCTGGGCATGCTCCTCGGTCCGCAGATCCTCCCGCGCGTGGTCGAGCTCGTCGCCGCCGGCTGAGCCGACCGGCCTTCCTCGGGGTCGGCCGAATCCTCCGAGGCCGGGGCCACCGTATAGAGGTTCGGAGCCCGGAGGGTGACCCCGCCGGGAGTGTTGTGCCCAAAGGGGTTCACCCGTAATATCCGGGCGTCGCGGTGGTCAGAGAAGGGAACGGCGCGTGGTCCAACTCGGTACCGATGCGGAACCGATAGCTCCGGAACCCACCGACCTCGACGAGGACATCAGCCAGGAGATCGTCGGGCGGAGCCCGATGCAGATCTTCTGGACCCGGTTCTTCCGAGACCGATTCGCCGTGGTCGGTCTGGTCGTGATCGGCATCATCATCACGCTCGCGCTCCTGGCGCCCGTCATCTCGCACCACGTCGTGCATCACGGCCCGAACGACATCTACCTGTTCCAGATGACCACCAGCGACGGCATCCCGAAGGGGCCGAACAAGCAGTTCTGGTTCGGAGCCGACAACGCCGGCCAGGACCTCTTCGTCCGGGTCCTCTACGGGGCGCGCACGTCGCTCGTCATCGCGCTGTTCGCCACGGGCATGGAGATGGTGATCGGCGTCACGGCCGGGATCATCGCGGGGTTCTACCGGGGCAAGACCGACACGGCCATCTCGCGCTTCAGCGACATCGTGCTCTCGCTCCCGGTCCTGCTCCTGGCGCTGGGCCTGGCCTCGGCCTGCGGCGTGCCGCCCGGCTGTCCGGGAGGACCGCTGCTGAGACCGGGCTTGCTCCTGGTCAGTTTCATCATCGCCCTGTTCTCCTGGCCGTACCTGTCCAGGATCGTGCGCGGCCAGGTGCTCTCGCTCCGTGAGAAGGAGTTCGTGGAGTCCGCGCGCGCCATGGGGGCGTCGAACGCCCGGATCATGCGCAAGGAGATCCTCCCGAACATCGTCGCGCCGATCATCGTCTACACGACGCTGATCATCCCGGCGAACATCCTGTTCGAAGCGGCGCTCTCCTACCTCGGGGTCGGCGTCCCCCGGTCGACCCCGTCCTGGGGCCGCGAACTCTCGGATGCCACGACCTGGTTCCAGGTGGCCTGGTGGATGATGCTGTTCCCCGGCCTCTTCCTGCTTGCCACGACGCTCGCCTTCAACCTGGTCGGCGACGGCCTGCGCGACGCCCTCGATCCCCGGGCCGCGGCGATGTCCTTCCGGCGGCAGCATCAGAAGCGCCTGGAGCACAAGGCCAAGGCCAAGGGCGAGGTAGCAAGGACAGCCGGTGGCAATCGAAGAGCACGGCTGAGCACGTATCCAAAGCGGAACGTGGATCGAGAGGAGGAACGGATGAGCAGAGTCCTGAGGGTGGTGGCCGTCTTGGCCGTCCTCGCCCTCGTCGCGGGAGCGTGTACGAAGAGTTCGACCTCCGCGTCGAGTCCAGGAGGCTCCAGTGCCGCGCCGGTGAAGGGTGGCACGCTGCGGATCATCATGAACTCCGATGTGACGCACACGATGGACCCGCAGATCGAGTACTACCAGCTGCCATTCGCATACTTCCGCTGTTGCCTGTTGCGGACGCTCTACAGCTACAACGGGCAGGACGCGGCGCATGACGGCACCAAGGTCTTCCCGGATCTCGCCGACGGCGACCCGCAGGTGTCCTCCGACGGACTCACCTACACGATCCACCTCAAGCAGGGGCTGAAGTACGGCGATCCGCTCGGGAACGTGTCGATCACGGCGCCCGACTTCATCCGCGCGATCGAGCGCGGCTACACGGTCGGCGGCCCCTACATGGGCTACTACGACGTCATCCAGGGCGCCACGGACTACTCCTCGGGGAAGGCGAAGACGATCTCCGGGATGAAGGCGGTCGACGACAACACCCTGCAGGTCACCCTGGCGAAGCCGGCCGGTGACTTCGAGTACCGGTTCGCGATGGCGGCGTCGGCGCCGATCCCGCCGAACCCGAGCGACCCCAACGCCAAGTTCGGCGTCGCCACCGGGCACGACGAGAGCTACGGGCCGTTCCTCGTCGCCAGCGGTCCCTACGAGTTCCAGGGCTCGGACAAGCTGGACTTCTCGCTCCCGCCCGACAAGCAGAAGCCGGTCTCCGGCTACAAGACCGGGCGCTCGATGGTCTTCGTCCGCAACCCCCAGTGGCAGCAGGACGATCTGCGGAAGGCCTACGTGAACCAGATCGACGTCACGATCCACGTGGGTGAGGAGGCCTCGACGCAGGAGAAGGCCGTTCTGAACGACGAATACGACACCGTCTTCGAGAACGGCGTCACGCCGGAGACGCTCCAGACGCTCAAGGGCGACCCGAGCCTGGCGGGGCAGTGGTTCAAGAACCCCAGTTACGGGAACTACTACATCACGATGAACCTGGCGGTTCCGCCGTTCGATGACCTCAACGTGCGGAAAGCCGTCAACTTCGCGATCAACAAGGAAGGGTGGCGCCGATTGGCGGGTGGTGAAGACAGTGGCACGATCGCCACGCACTACACGCCCGACTCGCTGCTCAACAACCTGTTGAAGGACTACAACTACTACGCGACGCCCAACAACGCAGGTGCCGACGATCCCGCGGGATTGACGTCGGCGATGAACGCCATGAAGCTGGCCACCAAGTACGACACGAACGGCGACGGCAAGTGCGACGTCGCGGCGTGCAACAACATCACGGCGATCGGCGTGGTCGGGACCCAGTCCGAAGCGCAGGATGCGTTGATCAAGTCGAACCTTGCGAAGATCGGCATCAACATCAACAACGTCGAGCTCTCGAACGATGCCGCCTACAACAAGATCTTCGACCCGAAGGCGCACGTCCCGATGGTGCTGTTCTCGGGATGGCTGATGGACTACCCGGACGCCTACACCTTCTACTGGTTCACGAACTACGGCGGGAACATCCTCGACGCGTACAACACGAACTACGGGATGATCGGCGCCACCCCGGCGCAGCTGTCGAAGTACGGCTACAAGGTGACATCGGTTCCGGGGATGGACGACACGATCAACAAGTGCGCGGCGACGCCCGCCGGCGACGCTCGGTACCAGTGCTGGGCCGATGCCGACAAGGAGCTGAACGAGCAGATCGCGGCCTACGTTCCGCTCACGATCAGTACGAACATCAACATGGTGTCGAGCTGCGTCACCAACTACACGTGGGACGTGTTCGACTCACAGACGGCGTTCGACCAGATCGCGCTGAAGCCGGGCTGCGGCAAGTCCTAGACACGAAGGGAACGAAGGAAACAGCGCTTGGGGAGCCGGCCGTGAGGCCGGCTCCCCGAACGCGCGATGTGAGGCGATGGGGACATGGGACGGTATCTGATCCGCCGGACGCTGTTCATGATCCTGGTGCTGTTCGTCGTCTCCCTCATGACGTTCATCATCTTCGTCAAGCTGCCCTCGGCCGACCCCGTGGAACGCGCCGTCGGCCGGCATCCGAGCCCGGCGTTGGTGGCGCAGGTCCGCCACAAGTTCGGTCTGGATCGTTCCCTCCCGGTGCAGTACTGGTCGTTCGCGAAGGGCCTCATCCCGGTGCCCGGGCTGTGGCTGAACAAGGACGTGTACTTCTCCTACGGCAACCAGGTCGCCGTGAAGGACCAGATCAAGGAGCGGCTCCCGGTCACCGCCGCGCTCACGTTCGGAGCGGCGATCCTGTGGATCTTGATGGGCGTGCCGATCGGGATCGTCTCGGCGATCCGACCCGGGACCATCTTCGACCGTTCCGGCACGTTGTTCGCGCTGTTCGGCGTCTCGGTTCCGGTGTTCTGGCTGGGTCTCGTCCTGCTGTACATCTTCCACTTCTGGCTCGGCGTCTCCCCGGGGACGGGGATCCCGAGCGACGAGAGCACCTTGCAGGCCGTGTTCCAGGGCACGGCTCCGCTCTACATCCCGATCCTGACGGGTCGCTTCATGTTGCCGTGGATCACGGTGGCGGTGACGTCCGCCGCGTTCTACTCGCGCCTGACGCGGACGAACCTGATGGAGACGATGGGGGAGGACTACATCCGGACCGCGCGCGCCAAAGGCCTGTCGGAGAAGAAGGTCATCGGCAAGCACGGCCTGCGCAACGCCCTGACCCCGCTCGTGACCATGTTCGGGCTCGACGTCGCGTTCCTGCTGGGCGGCGCCGTCATCACCGAGAACGTGTTCGGCCTGCCCGGGCTGGGGCAGTACGCGCTGCAGGGCATCTACCAGAACGACTTCCCGGTCGTGATGGGCGTGACGGTGGTCGGCGCCCTCTTCATCGTGGTCGCGAACCTGGTCGTGGACGTGGCCTACGCCGGACTCGATCCACGCGTGAGGTATACGTGAGGCGCGGAGGCCCGGGGCGTGCCTGAACCCCTCCTGGAGGTCCGGGACCTCCACGTCTCGTTCCCCACCGAGGACGGCGTCGTCAAGGCCGTGGACGGCGTGTCCTTCTCGGTGATGCCGGGAGAGAGCCTCGGCGTCGTCGGTGAGTCCGGCTCGGGCAAGAGCGTGACGTTCCTGACCGTGATGGGGCTGGTGCGCTCCGACCAGGCCGACATCACGGGTCAGATCCTCTACGAGGGGCAGGATCTGCTGACGCTGCCGAACGACGAGCTCCAGACAGCTCCGGGGCGCGAAGATCTCGATGATCTTCCAGGATCCGCTCACGTCGCTGCACCCCTTCTACAAGGTGGGCGACCAGATCGCGGAGGTGATCACGACGCACGAGGACGTCTCGAAGAAGGAGGCGTTCGGCCGCGCCGTCGAGATGCTCGACCGCGTGCGGATCGCGCAGCCGGATCGCCGGGCGAAGCAGTACCCCCACGAGTTCTCCGGCGGGATGCGCCAGCGCGCGATGATCGCGATGGCGCTCGCGCTGAACCCGGATCTGCTGATCGCGGACGAGCCGACGACGGCGCTCGACGTGACCGTCCAGGCGCAGATCCTGGATCTGATCGACGCCTTGAAGCACGAGTTCAACGCGGCGGTCGCGATCGTGACCCACGACCTCGGTGTCGTCGCGGAGCACTGCGAGCACATCCAGGTGATGTACGCAGGCAAGCTCGTCGAGAGCGGCCGGACCGACGACATCTACTACCACGCGCAGCACCCCTACACGTGGGGTCTGCTGAGCTCGATCCCGGAGCTCGGGACCGAGTCGGAGCGGCTGACCCCGATCCGCGGGCTGCCGCCCTCGATGATCAACAAACCGTCCGGGTGCGCGTTCCACCCCCGCTGCCCGTACGCCTTCGACCGTTGCACGACCGACGTGCCCGAGCTCCGCGTCAGCGATGGTTCGCATGCGGCCGCCTGCCACCTCAGCCTCGAGGACAAGGGGCGGATCTTCACCGAGGAGATCGTGGCGCACCGATGAGCGTCGAAGTCACGCCGCGGGAAGAACCGGTCGCCTCGCCCGGTCGTCAGCCCCTGGTCCGCCTGGAGGGCGTGCGGAAGTACTTCCCGGTGACCCGGGGCATCATCTTCCAGCGGCACATCGGGGACGTGCACGCGGTGGACGGCGTCGATCTGGAGATCTATCCGGGCGAGACGCTCGGCCTGGTCGGCGAGACCGGATGCGGCAAGTCCACGCTCGCGCGCGTGGTCACCCGCCTGCATTCGGTGACGGCCGGGACGATCTGGTTCGACGGTCAGGACATCACCCGCATCGGGGGCAGCGCCTTGCGTGAGGTGCGCAAGAACATGCAGATGGTGTTCCAGGACCCGCAGGCTTCGCTGAACCCGCGCAAGACCGTCGGCACCATCATCGGCGACCCCTTCCGGGTGCAGCACAGCATCCCGAAGAGCAAGATCAAGGACGAGGTCCAGCAGCTGATGGAGCTGGTGGGCCTGACGCCCGAGCACTACAACCGCTATCCGCACGAGTTCTCCGGGGGTCAGCGCCAGCGGATCGGCGTGGCCCGGGCCCTCGCCCTTCGCCCGAAGCTGATCGTGTGCGACGAGCCGGTCTCGGCCCTCGACGTGTCGATCCAGGCCCAGATCCTCAACCTGCTCGAGGATCTGCAGAAGGAGTTCAACCTCACCTACCTGTTCATCGCGCACGACCTGTCGGTGGTGCGGCACGTCTCCGACCGCGTCGCGGTGATGTACCTCGGCAAGATCGTCGAGCGCGCCAGCAGCCGCGACCTCTACCGTGAGCCGCGGCATCCCTACACGGGTGCGTTGCTGTCGGCGGTGCCGGTCCCCGACCCGAACACCGCGCGCGCGAAGCGCAGGATCATCCTGGAGGGCGACGTCCCTTCGCCGATCGATCCACCGTCCGGCTGTCGGTTCCATCCGCGCTGCCCCAGATCGCGTGCGCTCGCCAAGGAGCACGGGGGTCTCGAGCACCCGTGGATGCCCCGATGCAGCGAGGAGGAACCTCAGCTGGAGCTGATGGGGGAGGCGCACATCGCCGCGTGTCACTTCCCGCTGGAGGTGCCTACCATGCCGGTCGACGCCTGAGCCCGGATCCGAGGTCCCCACATGATCGATACCGTCGTCATCGTCCTGCTCGTCCTGTCGTCGCTGTTCCTGATCGTGACGATCCTGATGCACTCGGGGCGGGGGAGCGGTCTGTCGGACATGTTCGGCGGCAGCAACAACCTCTCCGGCGGCACGGCGCTCGAGCGCACGCTCGACCGGATCACGGTGGTGACGGCGGTCATCTGGGGGCTCGCGGTCTTCTGGCTGTCCTGGAAGTGGCACCCGTAGGGCCGTAGCGCCTCGTTGCTAGGATTGCGTCCCGCGTCGGAGTGGCGGAACTTGGTAGACGCGCTAGGTTGAGGGCCTAGTGCCCCTTACGGGGCGTGGGGGTTCAAATCCCCCCTCCGACACGACTCGTCTGAGCTATCCGGAGGAGGCGCTTCACGATGGCTGAGAGGAACCCGCGAAGAAGGCCACGCAGAAGTCCACGAACAGCACCACCGCGACCAAGAAGACGTCCAAGGGATTCACCGAGGACGAACGAGCCGCGATGAAGGCTCGTGCCCAAGAGCTGAAGGCGGAAGCGCGCGCGAACAAGAACAGGGCGGACGGGGAACGCGACGTGCTCGCGGCGATCGCCGCGATGAAGGAACCGGATCGCGTTCTGGCCAAGCGGCTCCATGCGATCGTCGAAGCGAACCGCGCCGGCCCTCTGGCCGAAGACCTGGTACGGGATGCCCGCGTATGCGATGGACGGCAAGGTCGTCTGCTTCTTCAAGAGCGCGGAGAAGTTCGATTCGAGGTACGCAACGTTCGGCTTCGAGGAAGCGGCGAACCTCGACGACGGCGCCATGTGGCCGACCTCCTTCGCGCTGAAAGAGTTGACCGCCGCCGACGAGAAGAAGATCGCCGCGCTCGTGAAGAAAGCGGTGCGCTGAGGACCGATCCCGTCACGAGGCCCCGAGGCAGGTGGACTACCCTCGCTGCCATGCAGGAGACATGGGTCGAGCGGATGCGATCGCTCCTCGAAGGACCTTCGCCGGCGGTCTTGAGCACCTACCGCGAGGACGGCAGCGCGCTCGTGTCGCCGGTGTGGTTCCGGTGGATCGATGGTTCCTTCGAGATCGTGATCGTCGAGGGGGACGTGAAGCTCCGGCATCTCGCGCGCGATCCGAGATGCGGGCTCGTCGTGTTCGAGGCCGTTCCTCCGTTCCGTGGGGTCGAGGCCGTCGGCACCGGCGAGCTGTCATCGGGTGACGTCGCGAACGTGCGCGCGGCGATCGCGGCGCGGTACCTCGGCGCGGAACGGGGTCGACGTTTCGTCGAAGCGAGGAGGGACCGGCCGGGGGTCGTCCTTCGGCTCCCCGCGGACGAGCCTCGGGTCTGGGACCTCGCCGCGGTCCTTCCGGCCTAGCCGCCGGGCGCGAAGAGGGCGGCTCCGACGATGCCGGCCCGGTTCAACAGCTGCGCGGGGACCACGCGGGTCCTCGATCTCGATCTCCGGCAGGAACTCGTCGGCGTGTTTGCTGACGCCGCCGCCGATGATGAACAGGCTCGGCCACAGGAGGCTCTCGACCAGCTCCAGGTACTCCTGCACCCGGTGCGCGTAGTCCTTCCACGACAGGTCGTGACGCTCGCGTGCGGAATCCGCCGCCCAGGCTTCGGCGTCGCCGCCGTGCAGGTGGAGGTGGCCGAGCTCGGTGTTCGGGACGAGGACCCCGTCCACGAACAACGCGCTCCCGATGCCGGTCCCGAACGTGACGAGCACGACGACCCCCGCTTCACCGCGGCCCGCGCCGAACCGCATCTCGGCGACGCCCGCCGCGTCGGCGTCGTTCAGCACACCGACGGCCCGGCCGGTGGCTCGGCTGAGGAAGTCGGGCGCGTCGACGCCGATCCAGCTGGGGTCGATGTTCGCGGCGGTCTCGATCGTCCCGTCCCTGACGACCGAGGGCAGGGTGAGCCCGATCGGGCCCGGGACGCCGATCTGGCCGAGGAGGTCGACGACGACCGCGACGACCGCGTCGGGCGTCGCGGGGGACGGGGTGAGGAGCCGGATCCGCTCGGAGACGAGTTTCCCCTCGACGACGTCGACCGGGGCTCCCTTGATGCCGGAGCCGCCGATGTCGATGCCGACGACCGTCCTCACGCGCGAGAGGATACGGTCCCCAGCCCGCTCCTCCCGCGCCCTTCCGGATCCTGTCGATCGGCCCCTCAGGCCATCGAGTCGGACACGGCCTGCAGGCGCGGCCATTCCCGGTCGAGCCAGGTCTGGAACTCCTCGTCGGTGAGCGACCGGAGCCATCCCCGTCGTGCCTGCTCCGCGGCGAGTTCGACGTCCGTGAGCGCCTCGTCGGCGCCGACGCTTTCGTGCCATCGGGCAAGCACCTCGGGGAAGCGCCGTTCGAGCTGTTCGTGCGTCAACAGGCTGCCGCCGGCCTCGTGGCGGAAGGCGTCGACGATCCAGCCCTCGATGAACTCGGCAGCCACATACGGCTCGCCGTCGATGTCCGCGTTCGTGACGTAGTACCAGCGCATCGCGTGACCCTCCTTCCCGCACGTCACGTCGGGAACGCTAGGAGGGCGAGTTGGTCGTAGCCCCTCGATGCGGGGAAGGTCGCCCGAACGCCGGATGAACGCTCGACGACCCCGGCGGAGCCTCAGCCCCCGATCGGGTCCGGCATCTGGATCGTGACCGTGTGGGGGACCGACGGCGGGTGCTTGGGCGTGTGCGGCTTCGCCCACGAGTAGTAGCCGAAGATCACCGCGACGATCACGACGAGCCCGAGGAGTGACCTGGCCTTCACGGCGACCATGATGCGCGCGGCAAGCCGCTGCGGGCAACAGCCGTTCGGCGGTCGGCCGTCGGGCGGTCCCGTGGGTGCCGAACGGTCCCTCGAACCATGCTGTCCACCGGGCCTCTCGGGTCGTACCATTGCCCGAGATGAGCTAGCGAACCGTCCTCGAGCACACCCGGGCCGCGATCGCGGCCGGTGTCGTCCTATCCGAGGAGGTCCGCCATGTACGTCCCGTCCGCAGCGCCCCACCGTTCCGAGCCTCGAGGGGGAGCGCCGTGATCGCGCTCGAGGCTCGAGATCTGTCCGTCGAGGTCGCCGGCCGCTCCGTGCTCGAGGGCCTCTCGCTCGACCTGCGAGCGGGCGACAAGGTCGGCGTGGTCGGGCGCAACGGCGCCGGGAAGACCAGCACGCTCCGGGTCCTGGCGGGGGAGGAGCCGCCCGCGGCGGGCACCGTCGTCCGCCGCGGCGCCATCGGGTACCTGCGGCAGGATCCGCGGCGTCAGCGATCCGACCACGAAGGGACCGGCCTCGAGCACATCCTGGGCGCCAGGGACCTCGTCGACCTCAGCCGTCGGCTCGAGAAGGCCAGGGTCGCGCTCGAGGAGTCCCACGCCGAGCGCGAGGTCGCGCGGTTCGCACGGCTGGAAGAGGAGTACCGGCAGCTCGGCGGCTATCAGGCGGAGTCCGAGGCCACGGCGATCGCGGCCGGCGTCGGCCTGCCCGAGAGCAGGCTGCACCTGCCGATGCGGGCCCTCTCCGGCGGAGAGCGCCGGCGACTGGAGCTGAGCCGCATCCTGTTCGGCGGCTCGGATCTCCTCCTGCTGGACGAGCCGACGAACCACCTCGACGTGGACGCGAAGACGTGGCTGATGAAGTTCCTCGGCACGTACAAGGGCGCCCTCGTCGTGGTCAGCCACGACCTGTCCCTCCTGGACGCCTCGATCACGCGGATCCTGCATCTGGATCGCGGCGGCGTGGTCGAGTACCGCGGCACGTACTCCCAGTACCGCAGCTCGCGGGCGCGTGACGAGGAGCGGCTCACGAAGCTCTCCGAGCGGCAGGAGCACGAGATCCGCCGGCTGCGGACGCTCGCCGATTCGATGCGCGGCCAAACGGCCAAGCGCGCCCGGAAGGCGAAGACCCTCGACACGCGCGTGGCGAGGCTCTCCGCGACGAAGGTCGAAGGGCCCGCGCGAGAGAAGCGTGTCCGGTTCCGCTTCCCCGAGCCGCCGCACAGCGGGCGGACGGTCCTGAGCGTCGAGGGACTCGCGAAGTCCTACGGCGGCCCGACCGTGTTCGAGGACGTGTCCTTCGACCTGGGTCGCGGCGAGCGGCTGCTGATCCTCGGGCTGAACGGCGCGGGGAAGACGAGCCTCCTGCGGATCCTCACGGGGGAGACGGACGCCGACGCCGGCACGTTCGCGTTCGGCCACGGTGTGGTTCCGGGCTACTACGCGCAGGAGCACGAAGGCATCCGCGCAGGCGTGCCGGTGCTCGACCTCATGAAGGAGGCCTCCCGCGCCGAGGACCTGACGCTCCGGACGTTGCTCGGGATGTTCGAACTGCACGGCGACGTCGCGTTCCAGGACGCGGGCACGCTGTCGGGCGGGGAGAAGACGAAGCTCGCGCTCGCGATCCTCGTGGCCGGAACCAAGAACCTGCTCCTGCTCGACGAGCCGACGAACAACCTCGACCCACCGTCGCGCACGGCGATCGCCGAGGCCCTCCAGGGCTGGCCGGGTGCGATGGTCGTGGTGAGCCACGATCAGGAGTTCGTCGAAGCCCTTGCGCCGGAGCGGGTGCTGTTGATGCCGGACGGGCAGGTGGATCACTGGAGCGACGAGTACCTCGACATCGTCGAGCTGGCGTGACCGGCTACACTCGCGCGGTTCCGGTGAGGAAGGAGCCGCGGTGAGCACGGACGGTTCGGCCGACCTCGTGTTCGTGAACGGCGACGTCTACACGGTGGACGCCGCGCGGACGTGGGCGCAGGCGGTCGCGGTCCGGGACGGGCGCATCGTCGCGGTCGGGACGGACGCGACCGTCGCCGACCTCATCGGCACGTCGACCGAGGTGATCGACCTCGCGGGACGGATGCTGGTGCCGGGGTTCCAGGACGCCCACGTCCATCCGGTCTCCAGCGGGATCGAGATGCTCCAGTGCGACCTCAACGAGCTGGCGTCGCCGGACGCGTACGTGGGCGCGGTCGCGGCGTACGCGGCGGCCGAGCCCGCAGAGCCGTGGATCCTCGGCGGCGGATGGGCCATGGACGAGTTCCCCGGCGGGTGCCCGTCGAAGGAGGCGCTCGACGGCGTGGTGCCGGACCGGCCGGTCTTCTTGCCGAGCCGAGACGGCCACAGCGCGTGGGTCAACTCGAAGGCCCTCGAGCTCGCCGGCGTCACGCGCGAAACGGCCGACCCCGCGGACGGCCGCATCGAACGGGACGAGGCGGGCGAGCCGATGGGCACGCTGCACGAGGGGGCGATCTCGCTCGTCGACGCCGTGGCGCCGCCAGCTGTCGCCTGATCTCGTCCGCCGCGGTCTCCTCCGCGGGCAGGCGTACCTGCACTCCCTCGGCATCACCGCGTGGCAGGACGCGATCGTCGAGACGGACACGGCGGAGGGCGAGGGCGCGTTCGGCGCGTACCTCGCCGCCGGCCGGTCGGGCGACCTCACCGCCCGGGTCGTCGGCGCGCTCTGGTGGGATCGGCATCGCGGGCTCGAGCAGATCGACGATCTCGTCGCGCTCCGCGAACGCGGCGCCGCCGGGCGGTTCCGCGCGACGTCGGTGAAGATCATGCTCGACGGTGTCTGCGAGAACTTCACCGCCGCCGTCCTCGAGCCCTACCTGGACGCGGCCGGGCTCCCCACCGCGAACCGCGGGATCTCGTTCGTGGAGCCCGAGTTGCTGAAGGATGCCGTGACGCGCCTGGACGCGCTGGGCTTCCAGGTGCACTTCCACGCCATCGCGGAGCGGGCGATCCGGGAGGCCCTCGATGCCGTCGAGGCGGCGCGGACCGCGAACGGGATGAGCGACACGCGCCCCCACGTGGCCCACATCCAGGTGGTGCATCCCGACGACCTCCCACGCTTCCGCCGGCTCCGGGTCGCCGCGACCGCCCAGCCCCTGTGGGCGGCCCACGAGCGACAGATGGACGACCTCACGATCCCGTTCCTCGGGGAACCGCGGTGGACGTGGCAGTACCCCTTCGCGAGCCTCGTCCGTCACGGCGCGACCCTCGCGATGGGGAGCGATTGGTCGGTCTCGACCCCAGACCCGCTCCAGGAGATCCACGTCGCCGTGAACCGGCGGATGCCGCCCAGCTACATCCACCACGTGGACCGCGCCGACGCGTTCCTGCCCGAGGAGCGCCTGGACCTCGCCACGTCGATCGCCGCCTTCACGATGGGCTCCGCGTACGTGAACCACCTCGAGACCGACACCGGCTCGATCGAGGTCGGGAAGCACGCCGATCTCGCGGTCCTGGACCGCAACGTGTTCGCGGCGCCGCCCGAGGAGATCGCGGAGGCTCGCTGCGTCCAGACCTTCGTGGAGGGCCGACGGGTCCACGCCGCGGCCGAGGCGTAACATGCGTCCGACCGAGGGCCGGCCATCCGCTCACTGACCGAGGGTCGAGGGATCACGTTGCGCCGAGCGGCCTTGCCGCGCACGATATGCGGTCGGTTCCCGCGACGAAGGAGAAGCAGAGATGGCCGAGCCGTTCGACATGAGCCTCGTGCAGCGAGGCGCCCGCAACCGCCGGACCCCCTACTACGAGGCGACCCAGAAGTACGGTCCGACGGGCTTCACCGTCTACAACCACATGTACTTCCCGATCCGCTTCGACTCCTTCGAAGCCGAGTTCGAAACGCTGCTGAACGACGTCACGCTGTGGGACGTCTCGGTGGAGCGGTGCCTGGAGATCTCCGGTCCCGACGGCTTCCGCTTCGCGCAGCTGCTGACGCCCCGTGACCTCTCGACGTGCGCGGTCGGGCAGGCGAAGTACGTCCTGATCTGCGACGCCGACGGCGGGATCATCAACGATCCGGTCCTCACCCGGATGGACGAGAACACGTTCTGGTTCGCGCTCGCGTCCTCCGACGCGCTGCTGTTCGCGCGCGGGCTCCGCAACGCCTATCCGGACCTCGACGTGACGATCCAGGAGGCCGACGTCGCGCCTCTGCAGGTCCAGGGGCCGAAGTCGAAGGACCTCATGGTCTCGCTGCTCGGCGAGCAGATCCTCGACCTCCGCTACTACTTCTGGACCGAGGCGAAGATCGCCGGCGTGCCGGTCGTGGTGACGAGGACCGGCTGGACCTCGGAGATCGGCTACGAGGTCTACACGACCGACACCTCGCGAGGGAACGAGGTCTACGAGGCCATCATGGAGGCCGGGGCCGCGTTCGGGATCAAGCCGACCGGGCCGTCGGACATCCGCCGGATCGAGGGCGCGATCTTCAACTGGGGCGCCGACATGACCTACGAGAACAACGCGTTCCAGATGGGGCTCGAGCGCCTCGTCGATCTCGACTCGCTGACCGATGACGCGAGCTTGTCCATCGGCGCGTACCGCCGGATCCGCAGCGAGGGGGTCGCCGAGCGCATCAACGGCGTCACGTTCGACGGCGCGCCCTTCCCGGCCCTGAACGCCGTGAAGTGGCCGGCGAGCCTGGACGGCGCGTCCGTCGGGAAGGTCACGTCCGCGATCCACTCACCGAGGCTCAACCTGAACATCGGCTACTGCTGGTTGCCGTCGGAGCTGAGCGTCGAGGGACGGATCGTGCGCGTCGAGACCGAGTGGGGGACGCGGTCGGCCACGGTGACACCGATGCCGTTCGTGGACCCCTCGAAGCAGATCCCCGTGTCCTGAGACACCTTCAGCCCGAAGGAGGCTCCGCAGATGGTGAACGAGCGCGAGGAGATGCTCGCGAAGAGCGCCACGTTGTACTTCGGCCCCTGGTACCGGCAGTCGCCGTTCTTCAAGTCGACGCTCCGCGCCGGCTGCACGGCGTACGACATCTACAACCACATGTACCTGCCCGGGTACTACGACGATCCCGGAGACCGAGTACCGCCTCCTGAACGAGGGCGTCACCCTGTGGGACGTCGGTGTGGAACGCACGGTCCAGGTCAGCGGCCCCGACGCGGACCGCCTGATCGACATGTTGACCTGTCGTGATCTCACGACGTGCGCGGTGAAGCAAGGCAAGTACATGCTCGTGACCGCGCCCGACGGGGGCATCGTGAACGACCCCGTGCTCCTGCACCCCGAACCGAACGTCTGGTGGATGCAGCTCGCGGACTCCGATGCAGGGTTGTACGCACTCGGCGTCGCCGCGCAGAGCGGCCTGGACGCCGAGGTGAGCTACCCGGACGTCCACCCCGTCCAGGTGCAGGGGCCGTTGTCGGCGAAGACCCTCGAGAAGCTCGTGGGACCAGCGATCTACGACATCAAGTACTACTGGTGCGAGCGCTTCGAGATCGACGGCATCCCCGTGCTGATCTCCCGCACGGGCTGGACCGCGATACCGGGCTTCGAGGTGAACCTGCTCGACGGGACGCGCGGAGCCGACCTCTGGGACGCGATCATCGCGGCCGGCGAGGAGTTCGGCATCCGACCCGATCGCGCCGTGCGAGGCGCGCCGGATCGAGGCCGGCATCTTCAACTACAACTCCGACTTCAGCATCGCGGACACGCCGTTCCACGTGATGGGGCTGGAGCGGCTCGTCGAGGACCAGCCGCAGGACTACATCGGCAAGGACGCGTTGGAGCGGATCCGCCGCGAGGGCGTCGATCGCAAGCTGGTCGGCATCGAGCTCGAAGGGACCGAGTTGCGAGCGGAGCTGTCCGAGGTGTGGGCGGTGCACCACGACGGTGCGGAGGTCGGCCGCATCACCGACGCGATCTGGTCGCCGGGGCTGGAGAAGAACATCGGCTACGTGTGGGTTCCGATCTCCCTCGCCGAACCGGGCACGCGCCTGGACGTCGAGACCGAGAACGGCGAGCACCTGGTCGGCACGACGGCGTCGATCCCGTTCGTCGACCCGCGGAAGGAGCGCCCCGCGGCTTCGCTCGCGTCCTGATCGGCCGGCCGCCGGCCCGCACGCCGGCCGCGAACCACCTCCGCTGGAGTGGCGTATGCCCAGCGTACCCAGGACATCCCAACGGAGGTTCATATGCGCAGGATCGTTCTCGGGGTCGTGGCGCTCGCGATCGTCGCCACCGCCTGCTCCGTCGATGTCGGTGCCAAAGGGGCATCGACGGCCGACCCACTCAGCACCACCCTCGCGACCACCGGCGCGGGATCCGTCGCCGGGGTCGTGAAGCGGACCCTCCCGTCCGTCGTCAACGTGACGACGGACGTCTTCCAGACCGACCAGCTCGGCAACGCCCAGCAGGGCAAGGGCGTCGGCACCGGGTTCATCGTCCGCTCGGACGGCGTCGTGGTCACGAACTGCCACGTCGTCGAGGGCGCGTCCAAGATCTCGGTCTTCACGTCCGATGCGAAGCCGAAGCAGTACGACGCCCGGGTGATCGGCGGGGACTGCCAGCACGACCTGGCCGTCCTGAAGATCGACGCGACCGGCCTGCCGACGGTCCCGCTCGGCAACTCCGGGTCGCTCGTCCTCGGTCAGCAGGTCGTGGCGATCGGCTACGCGCTCGCACTCGAGGGCGGACCGACCGTCACGTCGGGCATCGTCTCCTCGCTGGACCGCACCATCAACGTCCAGGACCCGAGCTGCACCGTCTGCAAGAACGGCGGCCGCGTGTACTCCGACGTGATCCAGACCGACGCCGCCATCAACCACGGCAACTCGGGCGGCCCGCTCCTGAACATGGCCGGCCAGGTCGTCGGGATCAACTCCGCGGGCGACGACAACGCGCAGAACATCGGGTTCGCGATCGCGATCGATTCCGCGAAGGACACGATCGCGCAGGCGATCGCGAAGCCCCTCGCCCCGAGCTCGTACCTCGGGGTCTCGACGCAGGGGGTCACGGCCGACCTCGCGTACCAGCTCGGGCTCCAGACGAGCAGCGGGGCCTACGTGGTCGCGACCACGAACGACGGGCCCGCCGCGAAGGCCGGGATCAAGCAGGGCGACGTGATCGTCGCGATCGACGGGGACGCGGTCACCAGCTCCGACGCTCTCGGCTCGGCGCTCGAGCGCCTGCAGCCGAACCAGAGCGTGTCGGTCACGGTCGTCACGGCGGACGGATCGCAGCGCTCGATCGACGTCACGCTCGGCACGCGGCCGCTGCCGACGCAGATGCCCTGACCATCGCATCGCCGCGGACGGAGCCGGGTGGGAGACCGCCCGGCTCCGTCGCGTGCGCTAGCCTTCGGGAGCGATGAGCGTGCCCTTCGAAGCGGGTGAGCGGGTCCTGCTGCTCGATCAGCGGAACCGGACGTACCTCGTGACGCTCGCCGTGGGCGCGACGTACCACACGCACGGAGGGACGCTCGCGCACGACTCGCTGTTGGGGCGCACGGAGGGCGTCCGGCTCGAGACCTCGGGCGGCATGGTGGTGACCGCCTTCCGCCCGCGCTTCGCCGACTACGCGCTGAAGATGAAGCGCGGCGCGCAGGTCGTCTATCCGAAGGATCTCGGCCCGATCCTGACCTACGGTGACGTGTTCCCGGGCGCTCGGGTGCTGGAGGCCGGTACGGGTTCCGGCGCGCTCACGATCGCCCTGTGCCGCGCGGTCGGACGCGAGGGACGCGTCGTGTCCTACGAGATCCGCGACGAGCATCACGCCCAGGCGGTGGAGAACATCGAGGGCGCGTTCGGGAAGCTTCCGGAGCACCTGGAGCTGCGGATCGAGGAGGTGATCGCGGTCGGCCGAACGGGTGAGACGTATGACCGATGTCTGCTCGATCTGCCCGAGCCGTGGACGCCGCTGCCGGAACTGCGGGAGGTCCTGGAGCCGGGCGCCGTCCTGTGCTCCTACCTGCCGACGACCGGCCAGATCCAGGAGCTCGTGACAGCCCTTCCGGCGCAGGGGTTCCTGCATATCGAGACGTTCGAGACCCTGCGCAGGAGCTGGCACGTCACGGAGCGGAGCGTCCGGCCCGATCACCGCATGATCGGCCACACCGGTTTCCTGACCATCGCGCGCCGGCTCGACTGAGCAGTCCGGATCATTTCGCCGCCAGGTCCTAAGCCGTTCGCCGGTGCGTGCCGTAGATACGGGAAGGGAACGAACCCGAGGCGGAGCTTCCGCGGCGGTGTCGCTCCACCGGTATACACTCCGGCCCTCGTGGCGGGGAGGTGACGGGAATGACCGGCCACAGCGAGCGTGGCGAGCAGGTCGAGCGCTACGATCAGCATGTCCACGAGCTGCAATCGCAGGTCAAGTTCCTCGAGGAAGAGGTGGGCCTGCTTCGCCGCCGCCTCACGAACGCGCCCCGCCAAGTCTCGATCCTCGAGGAGAAGCTCGTCGAGACCCGCGAGCAGCTCGCGAAGGCGATGGGCCAGAACCAGAAGCTCGCCGACGCCCTCCGGTCGGAGCGCGACAAGATCGAGTCGCTCGCCGAGGAGGTCGAGAAGCTCAGCCAGCCGCCGGCCACGTTCGGCGTGTTCCTCCGCGGCAACGAGGACGGCTCGCTCGACATCGTGACCGCCGGGCGCAAGATGCGGGTGCTGCCGGCGCCGGACATCGACGTCGCGAAGATCGTCCCCGGATCCCAGGTGGTGCTCAACGAATCGTTGAACGTGGTCGAGGTCCTGAGCCCCGACCGTGCGGGCGAGATCGTCCGCGTGAAGGACAAGCTGGGAACCGACCGCGTGATGATCTTCGGCCGAGGCGACGAGAACCACGTGGCGTACCTCGCCGGCGATCTGCTGGAGATCATCGGTGCGCGCCGGCGACAACGTGCTGTTCGACCCGCGGTCGGTCGTGGTGACCGAGCTGCTGCCGAAGGAAGAGGTCGAGGAGCTCGTCCTCGAGGAGATCCCCGACGTCGGCTACGAGGACATCGGCGGGCTCGAGGGTCAGATCGAGGCGATCCGCGATGCGGTGGAGCTCCCGTTCCTGTACGCGGAGCTCTTCAACGAGCACCAGCTCGAACCGCCGAAGGGTGTCCTGCTCTACGGCCCTCCCGGCTGCGGCAAGACCCTGATCGCGAAGGCGGTCGCGAAGTCGCTCGCCGAGAAGGTGGCCGAGCGGATGGGCCGCGACGACGCGCGCAGCTACTTCCTGAACGTGAAGGGCCCGGAACTGCTGAACAAGTACGTCGGCGAGACGGAGCGCCAGATCCGCGAGATCTTCCAGCGCGCCAAGGAGCGCAGCGAAGAGGGCCTGCCGGTGATCGTGTTCTTCGACGAGATGGACTCGATCTTCCGGACCCGTGGGACCGGCATCTCCTCCGACGTCGAGTCCACGATCGTCCCGCAGCTGCTGTCCGAGCTCGACGGCGTCGAGACCCTGAAGAACGTGATCGTGATCGGCGCCTCGAACCGCGAGGATCTGATCGATCCCGCCATCCTGCGTCCCGGCCGTCTGGACGTGAAGATCAAGATCGAGCGGCCGGACGTCGACCAGGCCAAGGACATCATGAGCAAGTACCTGCACCCGTCCGTCCCGGTGCACCCCGACGAGATCGAGAAGCACGCGGGCGACGTCCAGCTCGCCTGCCGCCGGATGATCGAGCGGACGGTCGAGCGGATGTACGAGCCGTCGGACGAGAACCGCTTCCTCGAGGTGACCTACGCCTCGGGCGACAAGGAGATCCTGTTCTTCAAGGACTTCAACTCGGGCGCCATGATCGAGAACATCGTGCGCCGGGCGAAGAAGGACGCGATCAAGCGCTTCCTCTCCAAGGGCGAGAAGGGCATCCGCAGCGACGACCTCTTCCACGCGATCCGGGACGAGTTCAAGGAGAACGAGGATCTCCCGAACACGACGAACCCCGACGACTGGGCGCGGATCTCGGGCAAGAAGGGTGAGCGGATCGTCTACGTCCGCACGTTGCTCGGGCAGGATGGCGACGGCCGCCAGGTCGAGCGCGTGAACGCCGGGCAGTACCTCTAGCCCGCCGGCCCGGGTAAGGTTGGCCCGTGGCCATCGCGAAGGTCATCGGAACCGAGACGGAGTACGGCATCGCCGCGGTCGGCCAGCCGGACTTCAACCCGGTGCTTTCCTCGTCGTTGCTGATCTCGTCCTACGCCGGCAGCCTGCGGCGGATCCGCTGGGACTACGAGGACGAATCGCCGCTGCGCGACGCACGCGGGTTCGAGCCCGCGCCGGCCCGGGAGATCTCCGACGAGGATCTCGGGCTCGCGAACGTGATCCTCCCCAACGGGGCTCGCTACTACGTCGATCACGCCCATCCCGAGTACTCCACGCCCGAATGCCTGTCGCCGCGCACGCTCGTGATCCACGACAAGGCGGGGGAGCGCGTGCTGGAGCGCTCGCTCCAGGTGGTGGCGGAGGAGATGCCGTCGGCGCCGGCGCTCGCGATCTACAAGAACAACTCCGACGGCAAGGGCAACTCCTACGGCACGCACGAGAACTACCTGGTGGATCGCGCCACGGCGTTCGCCGACATCGTCCGGGATCTGACGCCGTTCTTCGTCTCCCGGCAGGTGTTCACCGGCGCCGGCAAGGTGGGCCTCGAGGCCCCCTGGGACGAGCGCGGCCGTCACGCGTTCCAGCTCTCCCAACGCGCCGACTTCTTCGAGACCGAGGTCGGACTGGAGACCACGCTGAAGCGGCCGATCATCAACACCCGTGACGAGCCGCACGCGGACCCCGAGAAGTACCGGCGCCTGCACGTGATCATCGGCGACGCGAACCTCTGCGAGGTCGCCCAGTTCCTGAAGCTCGGCACGACGGCGATCGTGTTGAAGATGATCGAGGACGGCTTCCTGCCCGACTTCTCCCTCGTGAACCCGGTCTCGTCGCTGCACGACGTGTCCCGCGATGTGACCCTCAGCGTGGAGGTGCAGCTGGCCGACGGCCGGTCGATGACGGCGCTCCAGCTCCAGTGGGAGTACCTCGAGCTGGCGCGCAAGTACGTCGATCGCGAGGACGACACGGCCGAGAACCACGAGGTCCTCGACCGCTGGGAGTCGGTGCTCCACGCGCTCACCGGCGATCCGATGACGCTGTCCGGCCAGCTCGATTGGGTGGCGAAGCTCAACGTGCTCGAGGGCTATCGCGCGCGGGACGGCCTCGCGTGGAGCGACCCGAAGCTCCGCGCCATCGACCTGCAGTACCACGACGTCCGGCGGGACCGCGGCCTGTACAACCGCCTGGAGGCCTCCGGCAAGGTCGAGCGCCTGACCACGGACGAGGAGGTCGAGCGCGCGATCATGATGCCGCCCGAGGACACCCGCGCGTACTTCCGGGGGCGATGCATCGCTCGGTTCCCCGACGCGATCGCCGCGGCGTCCTGGGATTCGATCATCATGGACACCGGCCGTGAAGCGTTGCAGCGCATCCCGATGCGCGAACCCCTCCGGGGAACCCGGGCCCACGTCGAGGAGCTCCTGGCGACCAGTGAGGACGCCGCGGCGCTCGTCGACAAGCTCTCGGGGTGACGGCCGGCATCCCACGGATAGGATGGGCTCCCGGAAAGGAGCTGCACGTGCCCGAGCAAGAGCAGAAGCGCGTCCAGAAGAAGGGCGGCGGTGACGCCGAGGGCGCCGAGGATGCGGGACAGGTCTCCTCCACCTCCAAGGCGAGCGAGCTCAAGGAAGAGATGGACGACATCCTCGATGAGATCGACTCGGTGCTCGAGGAGAACGCCGAGGAGTTCGTGAAGTCCTACGTCCAGAAGGGCGGGGAGTGAGCGACGATCTCCAGCTGCCGCTCGCCGGCACGCCGTTCGGAGCCAGTCCCAGCTTCGTGGAGCTCCTTCGCCGGGAGCGACCGGGTTCGATGCCGTCGGAACCGACGACGCCGCTCGGTGCCCCCCACGGCACCACCGTCCTCGGGCTGAAGTTCGCCGACGGCGTCATGATGGTCGGCGACCGCCGGGCCACCGCCGGGAACCTGATCGCCGATCCGAAGATGCGCAAGGTCTTCGAGGCCGACGACTACAGCGCGATCGCGATCGCCGGGGCCGCCGGGCAGGCCGAGGAGTTGGTCAAGCTCTTCCAGCTCGAGCTGGAGCACTACGAGAAGATCACCGGTGACCGGCTCTCCCTGGAGGGCAAGGCGAACCGACTGGCCCAGATGATCCGGTCGAACTTCCCGATGGCCCTGCAGGGCCTCGTGGTGGTGCCGCTGTTCGGCGGCTACGACCTGCGCCGGAGCGAGGGCCGGATCTTCTACTACGACGCGACCGGCGGGCGGTGGGAGGAGGACGACTTCCAGACGACCGGCTCGGGCGGGCAGTCTGCGAAGAACTCCTTGAAGAAGCGGTGGCGGCCGGGACTGTCCCGCGATGAGGCCCTCCGCGTCTCGGTCGAAGCGTTGATCGATGCGGCGGAGGACGACTCCGCGACCGGCGGGCCCGATCCGGTGCGCGGGATCTGGCCGATCGCCGTGGCCGTGACGGCCTCGGGCGCCGCAGGACGTGCCCGAGGACCAGGTCGTGGCGGCCGTCGAGGCCGTGGTGCAGGAGCGGACCGCGCGATGAGCTTCATGCCGTACGTCGCGCCCGAGCAGCTCATGAAGGACCGCTCGGACTACGCGCACAAGGGGATCGCGCGCGGCCGGTCCGTGATCGGCCTCGAGTACGCGGAGGGGCTGCTGTTCATCGCCGAGAACCCGAGCGTCACGCTGCACAAGATCAGTGAGATCTACGACCGCATCGCGTTCGCGGGCGTCGGCAAGTACTCGGAGTTCGAGGAGCTGCGCATCGCGGGGATCCGGCTGGCCGACCTCCGCGGCTATCAGTACGGCCGGGAGGACGTGAAGGCCCGGGACCTGGCCAACGCGTACTCGCAGGCCCTGTCGACGATCTTCACGCAGCAGATGAAGCCCTACGAGGTCGAGGTGCTCGTCGGCGAGGTCGACGGCGAAGCGGGCGGGACCGGCATCTACCACATCCTGTTCGACGGATCGGTCTCCGACGAGCACGGCTGCGTCGCGATCGGCGGCCAGTCCGAGGATCTCATGGAGGCCCTCCGCGACCGCTACGCGGACGGATGGGACCTCCCGACGTCGATCCGAACGGCCGTGCAGGTCCTCGGCACCACGCCGGAAACCCGGGAGATCCCGGCCGACCAGATCGAGGGCGCGGTCCTCGACCGGACGAAGACGCACCGGCGGAAGTTCCGTCGGCTGGCCCCCGACGAGATCGCGTCCGCCCTGGCCTGAGCGCGGTTCCCGCCCGTTCGTGCGCCGCGGGCATACCCTGGGGTCGATGGATCGACGGATCTTCGGCCTCGAGAACGAGTACGGCGTGACCTGCACCTTCCGCGGGCAGCGCCGGCTGAGCCCCGATGAGGTGGCCCGGTACCTGTTCCGCCGGGTCGTCCACTGGGGGCGCTCCTCGAACGTCTTCCTGGAGAACGGCGCCCGGCTGTACCTCGACGTCGGCTCCCACCCGGAGTACGCCACGCCGGAGTGCGACGCGATCCGCGAGTTGGTCGCGCACGACAAGGCGGGGGAGCGGATCTTGGAGCACCTGCTCTCCGCGGCCGAGATGCGCCTGCACGAAGAGGGCATCAGCGGCGAGGTGTACCTGTTCAAGAACAACACGGATTCGGCGGGCAACTCCTACGGCTGCCACGAGAACTACCTGGTCGCCCGCCACGGGGAGTTCGCCCGGATGGCCGACGTGCTGATCCCGTTCTTCGTGACGAGGCAGATCTGGTGCGGCGCCGGCAAGGTGCTGCACGGGCCGCGGGGAGCGCAGTTCTGCATCGCGCAACGGGCCGAGCACATCTGGGAGGGCGTCTCGAGCGCCACGACGCGCTCGCGACCGATCATCAACACCCGCGACGAGCCGCACGCCGACGCCGAGCGGTACCGGCGGCTGCACGTGATCGTCGGGGATTCGAACATGAGCGAATGGACGACCTTCATGAAGGTCGGGATCACCGACCTGGTGCTCCGGATGGTCGAGGGCAACACCGTGATGCGCGATCTCACGCTCGAGAACCCGATCCGCGCGATCCGGGAGATCAGCCACGACACGACGTGCACCCGGAAGGTGAAGCTCGCGAACGGCCGCGAACTCTCGGCGTTGGACGTCCAGACCGAGTACTACGAGAAGACGGCGCGGTTCGTGGAGCGGCGCGGCATCGACGAGCCCTCCGAGGTGCTCCTCGCGGAATGGGGCGCGGCGCTCGACGCCCTACGCGCCGGCGAACCCGATCGGCTCGCGCGGAAGGTCGACTGGGTCACGAAGCGACTGATGATCGACCGATACATGGCCAAGCACTCGCTGCCGCTCGGCTCACCGAAGATCGCGCTCCTCGACCTGTCGTACCACGACGTCAACCGGACGCGCGGCCTGTACTACCTGTTGGAACGCGCGGGCCGGGTCGATCGTGTCGTCGGCGACGATGAGGTCAGCAAGGCGATGCGCGAGCCGCCGCAGACGACCCGGGCGAAGCTCCGCGGCGACTTCATCCGGCACGCGAAGGCGAAGCGGCGGGACTACACGGTCGATTGGGTGCATCTGAAGCTGAACGATCAGGCCCAGCGGACGGTCCTGTGCAAGGACCCGTTCCGCAGCGCCGACGACCGGGTGGAGCAGCTGATCGCGCACATGTGAGGCGTGCGGCCGCGTGCGGGGTCGCGCCGCGGCGCGCGGCTATCATCGCCGCGATGGCGGGAGACGACGGGATGGAGCCCCTCGAGCGCCTGCTCAACCTGGTCGGGTTGCTGCTGGAGACGCCGATCCCGCTGACCTTCGAACAGATCCGCGAGACCCTCGAGGCCTACCGGTCCGACAACCTCGACTCCGCGAAGCGGAAGTTCGAGCGCGACAAGGACATCCTGCGGGAGTACGGGGTGCCGCTCGAGATGGCGCCGACCGACGCGTGGGACGTCGAGCAGGGCTACCGCATCCGGAAGGACCGCTACTACCTCCCGGAGATCGCCTTCACGCCCGAGGAGGTGACGGCGCTGTTCGTCGCGGCCCAGGGCGCCTCGGAGGAGACCGCGGCGACCCAGGGCGTCCGGAAGCTCCTCTACGGGGCCGACGGCGGACTCCTCGCGGGCGACGGCGGTGGGCCCCTCATCGCGGGCTCGGATGCCCGGATCGAGCGCGTGCTGGCCGCCGCGGACGCGGCGAGCGGCCACCGGCGGATCCGCTTCGGCTACCGGACCTCCCAGGGCAGCGTCTCGGACAGGGAGGTCGACGCCTACGGTGTGGTGTTCCGCGGCGGTCACTGGTACCTCGTCGGCCTCGATCGGGAGCGCGACGCGATGCGCGCCTTCCGCCTGTCGCGCTTCACGACCGAGACCGCGGATCTCGGCGAGGGAAGCGTGCCGCCCGACGGGTTCCGGGCGATCGACCACGTCGAGGCCGGACCCTGGCACCCCAGCGGTGAGGACCGTGCCTCGATCGCGTTCTCGCCCGCGGCCGCGGTGCTCGCCGAGGGCTCGTTCCCCGGTGCCGCTCGCACGCAGGAGCGCGACGATGGGTGGACGCTGCTCGAGATCCCCGCCGCGGACGAGCAAGCGCTCGCCGCGATGGTGCTCCAGTACGGCGCCGACGCCGAGGTGATCGTGCCGGTGCCGCTCCGCGACGAGGTGATCCGGCGGCTCGAGGCGGTGGCCGATGGCTGAGGGTCGACGACGCTCCGCGACCACGGCCGAGCGGCTCGGCCGCATGCTCGTGATCGTCCCGTACCTCGTGCAGCATCCCGGGTACGAGCCTCGACGCGGCGTCGCGGTTGTTCGACGTGCCGGCCGCGCAGCTGCGCAAGGATCTGGACCTGCTGTTCATGTCGGGGCTTCCACCGTACGGGCCGGGCGACCTGATCGACGTCGACGTCGACGAGGACGGATGCGTGTGGATCTCGATGGCCGACCATTTCGCGCGACCGTTGCGGCTGACGCGCCAGGAAGCGCTGGCCGTCTCCGTTCGTGCCACCGAGTTGCTCGCGACGCCGGGCGTGCCGCAGGCGCCCGCGCTCGCCGGTGCGCTCGCGAAGCTCCGCGACGCGCTCGGCGCCGACACCCTCGGCGACGCGTCCGGCATCGAGGCGGCCGAGGCCGGAAGGGCGCCGGCGCACCTCGGTGCGTTGCGGGACGCCTCCGCGGCGCATCGGCGCGTTCGCATCGACTACGCGGCGGCCAGCACCGGCGCGCGGTCGACGCGGACGATCGAGCCCGAGGCGGTCTTCGCGAGCGCCGGGCATTGGTACGCGGTCGCGTGGGACGTGGACGCCGACGGCGAACGGCTGTTCCGGATCGACCGGGTCGTCTCGGTCGGAGCCGACCGGCGAGACGTTCGAGCCACGCGGTCTCGAGGGCGCCACCCGGCCGCTCTACACGCCGGGGGAGGGCGACACGGCGGTCCGGTTGCTCCTGCGCCCTTCGGCCCGATGGGTGGCCGAGTACTACGCGACCACCGACGTGCGTGTCCGGGACGACGGGTCGGTCGAGGCGACGTTCCCCGCGAAACAGACCGGATGGGTCGCCCGGTTGCTCCTGCGGCTGGCGCCCGAGGCCGAGGCGATCGAGCCCCGCGAGCTCGCCGGCGAGGTCCGCGAACTCGCTCGTCGGGCGCTCGCTGTCTACGGGCGCTAGGGGCTCCGTTCGGCCTGCGAGACGAGCCGTTCGGCGGCTCAAGCCCCTCAGGGTGGCGGCCGATGCTTCGGGGTGAGATGACCACCATCCGGACGACCTGCCCTCGCTGCGGCGAGGTGGATATGGGCCCCGAAGCGATCTCGCTGTCGGTGCGCTCGAACGGGCACGAGGGCAGCTACCGATTCACCTGCCCGAACTGCGAGGACGACGTCGAGAAGCGTGCCGACCGGAAGATCCTCGCCCTGCTGGTCTCGGCCGGGGTGGACATCGATCGGCACGACGGCGAGCGTCCGTTCGCCCCGGAGCTCTTCGACGACGAGGACCTGGAGACCCTCGGCTCCTCGGAGCCGGCCTTCACGGTGGACGACGTCATCGAGTTCCACTACCTCCTCCAGGACGACGCGTACATCCGCGAATTCCTCGCCAGCAGCGGCGGCTGAAGCACGACCGCCAACCCCGGCGCCTCACCCTGTAGCATCGCGGCGTGTCCACGTGGATCGGCATCTGGCTCCTGATCGCCCTCCTTTCGACGATGGCCATCGTGATCGTCCTGATCGGATTGGGGCGTCACGTCCAGATCGTCGGCCGGAGCGCCGCGGAGGCCCGGGACGAGCTGCGCCGCTGGCCGAGGAGATCTCCCGCGGGGGAACGAAGGCGTCCGAGCGCGCGCAGAACCTCAAGGTCCGACGTCCGGGCCCTTCGTAGGCCTCGGGGGTACGATGGACGCCGGTCGAGGCCCCATGCTGAACATCGGTCCCCAAGAGCTCATCGTCATCCTGATCATCGCGCTGCTCGTGGTCGGGCCGCAGCGGCTCCCCGAGCTCTCCCGGCAGATCGGGAAGGGGCTCCGCGAGTTCCGCAAGATCCAGGACGACGTCAAGGACATGGTGAAGCTGGATCTGGACGCGCCGGACCCGACACCCAGCCCGGCCCGCTCGCCGACCGTTCCCGGCGTCGATCGCACACCGACGACGGCGACGGACCCGGCGCTCCCGGAGGACCCCGCCACCGCGCCGCCGGCGTCGAACGGCGAGGCGGTCCGACCTCCCGACCACGCCGCCGATCAGGCGGAGTAGTCGGGGACCGGTTCGATCATGAGGGTCATCCCCCGCAGGAAGCGCTCCGAGGAGCGCCGCACCGGGACGATGACGATCGTCGAACACCTCGAGGAGCTCCGGCATCGCATCATCGTGTGCCTCTACGCGGTCGCCGCCTGCGCCGTGATCGGATGGTTCCTGTTCCCGCCGTTCATGGACTTCGTCCGGAAGCCCTTCTGCGACTTCATCGCCGCCAACCCGGCCTCCGCGCCGCCCACCGGCTGCGACCTGGTCTACAACGGTCCGCTGGACGCGATGCTGATCAAGATGAAGGTGGTCGCGTACATCGGCGTCGTCCTCGCGTTGCCGGTGCTGCTGTACCAGCTGTGGGGCTTCATCGCGCCGGGCCTCACGGCGAAGGAGAAGAAGTACTCGGTCCCGTTCGTGGCGTCGTCGGTGGTGCTGTTCCTGTTGGGTGCCGCGGTCGCGTTCGTGACGCTCCCGAAGGCGCTGAACTTCCTGCTGGGGTTCGCGGGGCCGGGCGTCACCCCGCTGCTCACGATCAACCGGTACGTCGGCTTCGTCACGTTGGTGACGCTCGCGTTCGGCGTGTCCTTCCTCTTCCCCGTGCTGATCGTCTTCCTCGAGCTGGTGGGCCTCGTGACCCCGGAATGGCTCTCGAAGTACCGCCGGTACTCGATCCTCGGGATCGCGATCTTCGCGGCGGTCATCACGCCGAGCTCCGACCCCTACTCGATGCTCGCGATGATGATCCCGATGTACCTGTTCTACGAGGCCGCTATCATCATCGGTCGCTTCCTGAAACGACCCTCGAGGACGGCGTAGATGGCGATCAAGAGCAAGGGACGTTCGAAGTCGAAGCAGGTCGCCCGGGCGCCGCGCCGGGACCCTGTGGCGGTGCCCACACCGTTCTTCCAACGCCGGTGGGTGCAGTTCGTCGGGGTGTTCCTCGTCGGGATGTTCGTCTTCATGATGGGCGTCTGGGTGACGAACGGCCTCCGCTCGAACGACCGGACGGACGCCGCCAACCAGGCGAAGGCAGCGCAGAAGACGGCGATGGTCGCGTGGCAGAACGCGCTCGAGCCCGCGATCTCGACGGTCGGGCAGCTCAACGGTCCGGTGCCGCCGACGATCGCGCCGACGGTCACCGCGGCGGCGGCGAACCTCGCGAAGGGACGGCCGGCGGGCGCGAGCGCGGCGGACCTGCTGCGCTCGGCGGCCGCGCTGAAGACCGCCGCGGCGACGATCGAGAAGGTCGACCTCGTCGACACGATCCGCGGGAAGGGCTTCGACCTGCATCAGACCGAGGCGCTGCTCTCGAGCCAGGTCTCGATCGTGGCAGGGCTCCGGGGCCTCGAGCAGGCGGCCCGCTTGTCGGTCCTCGCGATCAGCGCCGAGGGCGCCACGAAGGACCAGCTCGCCGCCAGCGCGAAGGCGCTCGCCCAGTCCTCGACGGGCTTGATCCAGGACGGCTACAACGCGTACCTGAACGCACTCAACGACGTCGGACCTCGTCGGTGGCGGCCAGGCCCCGGGCGGGAGCTCGCAGCTCATCCCCGGAGGCTGACGGGCGCGCATGGGCATCGGCTCCGTCGTGGTCCTGGCGAACCCCACCGCCGGTCACGGCAAGGCGGGGAAGAGGATCGGCAAGATCGACGCCCTGCTCCGCGGCCTCGGCATCGCGCACGAGATCCAGGTCTCCGAGTCCGCCGAGGATCTCGAGCGCCTCGCTCGGACGGCGGCGGAGGGCGGCGCCGGCGTCGTGGCGGCGTTCGGCGGCGACGGGACCGTGCACCTCGTGGCGAACGGCGTCCTCGGCACCGACGCGACGCTGGCGGTGCTGCCGACCGGCACGGCCGACGACTTCGCGGCGTCGATCGGCGTGAAGACGCTGGATGCGGCGGCGCGCGCGATCGCGGATGCCAACGTCGTGCCGATCGACGTCGTGCGCGTCACCGCGGGAGCCGTGCAACGCCACTACGTGAACATCGCGGGGTGCGGGTTCGACTCGGAGGTCAACGAGGCGGCCAACGCGATGCGCGTGAAGCTCGGGGCGACCGGGACCTACATCGCGGCGCTCCTGAAGACGCTTCCGCGGTTCTCGCCGGCGGGTTTCCGCATCGAGCTGGACGACGAGGTGATCGAGGGGCCGCACATGCTCGTGATCGTCGGGAACTCCATCAGCTACGGTGGCGGCATGAAGGTGACGCCGGACGCCTCGGTCGTGGACGGCGCGCTCGACGTCTGCCTGCTGGCGGCGATGGGCACCGGGAGCTTCCTCCGCGCCTTCCCCCGTGTCTTCCGCGGCACCCACGTGACCCATCCGAAGGTCCGGATGGCTCGCGCGACGCGCGTGCGGGTCGAGGCCGACCGTCGCGTGATGGTGTACGCGGACGGCGAACGGGTCGGGCCGGCGCCGGCCCTCTTCGAGGTGCTGCCCGGCATGTTGCCGACGATCGTCGGCCCGAACGCGAAGGCGGTGCGCTGAGATGGACGGACTCCTGCTGATCCATGCCTTCCCGGTCGATGCCCGGATGTGGGGAGGGCAGGCGGGCGGCGATCACACCGTGGCGCCCGACCTGCCCGGGTTCGGGGGGACGTCGATGCCCGACGGCGGGGTCATGACGATGGCATCGGCGGCCGCGCGTTGCCTGGAGGGGCTGGACGCGGCGGGCCTCGACCGCGCCGTCGTCTGCGGGCTGTCGATGGGCGGCTACGTCGCCTTCGAGCTGCTCAGGACGGCCCCGGAGCGCATCGCGGGCCTCGTCCTGGCGAACACCCGCGCCGGCGCCGATACGCCGGAGGGCGCCGCCGGGCGCCGTGCGCTGGCCGAGCGCCTGCGCACGGAAGGCAACGTCCTCGTCGACGCGCCACCGCCGCTGCTCTCCGCGGACCCGCCCGAGGGGCTCTGGGACCGGGTGAAGGGCTGGATCGGGGACCAGCCGGCGGAGGCCATCGCGGCCGCGGCGCTCGGCATGGCGGAGCGGCCGGACTCCACGCCGGATCTTGCCGGCATCACGGTTCCGACGCTCGTCATCACGTCCGAGGGCGACACCCTGATCCCGCCGGAGGTGACCTCGCCGATGGCCGAGCAGATCCCCGGTGCCGAGCTCGCCGTCATCCCTGCCGCCGGACACCTGTCGAACCTCGAGGACCCGGCCGGATTCTCCGGCCTGCTGCGCGCGCACGCCGAGCGGTGCGGGGTCACGCCCTGAGGCCCACCTAGACTGGGAGCGTGACCTCCCCGCAGGCGTTCGCCGAACGCTACCCGTTCCCGCTGGACGCCTTCCAGGAGGACGCGATCGACGCGCTCTCGGAGGGCTCCTCCGTCCTCGTCGCCGCGCCCACCGGGTCCGGCAAGACCGTCGTCGCCGAGTTCGCGATCGAACAGGCGCTGGCGGCCGGCCGCAAGTGCTTCTACACGACCCCGTTGAAGGCGCTGTCGAACCAGAAGTTCGGCGACCTCGTCGCGGCGTACGGGCCGCAGACCGTGGGCCTGCTGACCGGCGACAACACGATCAACGGCGAGGCGCCGGTCGTCGTGATGACCACCGAGGTGCTGCGGAACATGCTGTACGAGCGCAGCGACACGCTCGACGGGCTCGCCTCGGTCGTGATGGACGAGGTCCACTACCTCCAGGACCCGTACCGGGGTGCCGTCTGGGAAGAGGTGCTGATCCATCTCCCGCGCTCGGTCAGCGTGGTGTGCCTGTCGGCGACGATCTCGAACGCGGAGGAGTTCGGCGAGTGGATCGGGACGCTGCGGGGCGAGACGCGGGTGGTGATCGAGGAGCGACGGCCCGTGCCGCTCGAGCACCATTACCTGGTCGGGCGCCGGCTGCATCCGATGCACGTGGAGCAGGACGGCATCCTGCTGCCGAACCCGCACGTCGTGTCGCTGGATCAGCAGGAGCTGCGGGTGCGGTCCTACCAGCGGCGGGGCAGCGGCCGGGTCCAGCACCACCGGACCGACCGGCCGCGCGAAGGGCACCGCGGGGTGTACGTGCCGCGCCGCGAGGAGGTCGTCGAGGTCCTCGCCCGGGAGGGCATGCTGCCCGCGATCTACTTCGTGTTCAGCCGGGCCGGCTGCGACAAGAGCGTTCGCTGGCTCCGGGGATCCGGCGTCTCGCTGACCACCCGGGAGGAGGCGGAGCGGATCCGCGAACGCGCCGAGATCCGAGCCGCGTGGGTCGACGAGCAGGACCTCGTCGCGCTCGGCTACTACGACTTCCTCGACGGCCTGACGGCGGGCGTCGCCGCGCATCACGCCGGCATGCTCCCGGTGTTCAAGGAGACCGTCGAGGAGCTCTTCGAGGAGGGCCTCGTGAAGGTGGTCTTCGCCACCGAGACGCTGTCGCTCGGGATCAACATGCCGGCGAAGACGGTCGTCATCGAGGACCTCTGGAAGTTCCAGGGCGAACGGCACGAGATCCTGACCCCGGGCGAGTACACGCAGCTCACCGGCCGGGCCGGCCGCCGCGGGATCGACCATCTCGGCCACGCGGTGGTGCTCTACCAGCGGCAGGTGCCGTTCGAGCGCGTCGCCGGGCTCGCGGCGACGCGCACGTACGACCTCACGTCGTCGTTCCGGCCCTCGTACAACATGGCGGTCAACCTGGTCCGGAACTACTCGCCGGAACAGGCGCACGAGCTCTTGAACTCGTCGTTCGCGCAGTTCCTCGCCGATCGCGGGGTCGTCGCGCTGGAGCGGTCGCGCGAACGGGACCTCGCGGCGCTCGAGGGCTACCGGACGCACCTCCGCTGCCATCTGGGCGACTTCGACGAGTACTGGGGTCTGGTCCAGCGGGCGCGCCGGCTCCGGGAGGAGGACCGGCGGGGGCGGGAGTCGGCGCGTGCGGACGCGGTGCGCACGGCGGTCGCCTCCCTGAAGCCGGGCGAGGTGATCCACGTTCCGCGGTCGAAGCGACGCGGGCTCGCCGTGGTCCTGGCGACCCGCGACGGCCGCCCGACCGTGCTGTCGGAGGACCGCTCGTCCTTCCGTCTGTCGCCGCGCGACTTCGAGGAGCCGCCGCCCGTCCTGACGCGCATCGTCCTGCCGCGCTCCGGCTCGACCCGGAGCGCTCGCTACCGGCGCGACGTCGCGGCGTCCCTCGTGAGCCTCCACGTGAAGCCGCCGCGCGGTCAGGGCGCACGAGCGTCAGATCCGAAGGTCGAGCAGGCCGCCGTCCGGCTGGAGTCGGAGGCGCGAGCCCATCCGTGCCACGGCTGTCCGGAGCTGCCCGAGCACGAGCGGTGGGCCGAGCGCGCGTCGAAGCTCGAGCAGCAGCTCGCCGGGGTCGAACGCAGGATCAAGGTTCGCACCGAGACGCTGGCCCGGCGTTTCGACCGCGTCCTGGCGGTGCTCGGGGCGCTCGGCTACGTGGAGGGATGGGAGCTGACGCCGAAGGGCAGGACGCTCACCCGGATCTACGGCGAGGGCGACATCCTGGTGGGGGAGGCCCTCGCCGCCGGCATGTTCGAGGGGCTCCAGCCGAGCGAGGTGGCCGCGCTGGTCTCCGCGGTCGTCTACGAGGCCCGCGAGCGGAACCCGCTGCCCGCGCAGATGCCGACCGACGCGACCGAAGACGGCTACGAGCGGCTCCAGCGGCTCTGGCGTCAGATCCGGCGGACCGAGGACGCGAACGAGGTGCAGCTCTGCCGGGAGCTCGAGCCCGGGTTCGCGACCCCGGTCCACCGCTGGGCCGAGGGAGCTGCGTTGGAGGAGGTCCTCGAGGAGACGGAGATGGCCCCGGGCGACTTCGTGCGGAACTGCAAGCAGCTCGTGGACCTCCTGCGGCAGATCGAGGACGTGGCGCAGCCCGACGCCGCGGAGCTCGTGCGCGCGGCGCGGGCGTCGGTGCTCCACGGCGTCGTCGCCTACACGGGCGTCTAGCTACGATGCGCGCCATGAGCACGGTCACGAGCCCGTTCGGCGCGCTCGCGGTGATCGTCGACCCGGCGGCCGGCGAGGGGAGCGTCGCGTCCCAGGTGACCGCGGTGCAACGGGCGCTCGAGAGCCGCCGGATCGAGCACCGGATCCACGTGGCCACCGGACGGCAGGACGTGATGCGTTCGGCCGGGCTCGCCCTGGACGAGGGCTATCGATTCGTCGCCGCCGTCGGCGACGACGCGACGGTGCACGACGTCGTGAACGGGATGTTCCGGGACGGCCGGACGATCGTGGAGACCCCGGTCCTGGCGGTCCTGGGCGCCGGTTCGGGCGGCGACCTGGTGAAGAGCTTCGGGCTGCCCGATGACGTGGACCAGGCGGCCGCGCACCTCGAGGGCGAGGAGACGTACCCCTTCGACGTGATGAAGATCGCGGCGGTCGGCCGCGACGGAGACCGGGTCGTCGGCTACGCGCACAACGTGGCGGAGGTCGGGCTCCACGCGGCGGCGACCGCGGCGGCCGTCGCGGTTGCCGCGACGTCTCGGCAACGCGCGACGCTTCCTCGGGTTCTGGAGCGCGTACGCCCGGACGCGGGCGCTGCCGGTCACGGTGACGGTCGACGGACGCGCCCGCGAGCTCCGCACCTGGAGCGTGATCATCGGGAACGGGCAGTTCGCCGACGGCGGCCTCCGCCTGTCGCCCCGCTCGTTCCCGGGCGACGGGGTGCTGGACGCATCGATCTTCACCGGACCGCGGTCGGACGCCTACCGGCTGCTGCCCAGGATGTTCCGCCACGGCGACCACATCCCCGATCCCGGCATCACGGAGCTCCGCGCTCGCCTGAGCCTGCAGCTGGAACCCTCGGCGCCGTGGCCGGTCGTCGCCGACGGCGAGCTGATCGGCCGAACCCCGGTCGCGTTCCAAGTGGTGCCACGGCAGATCCTGCTCAAGGTGTGAACCGGATGGCGGAGCGTCTTCGCGAGCGGCTGCGGCGAGCGGCGTCGGATGCGGGGGCACGCGGGCTGGGCGCGGTGGTGGTGGCGCCGTCGCCGGACCTCGTCTACCTCACCGGCTACGACCCGATGCCCTTCGAGCGGCCGACGCTGCTGATCCTCCGCCCGGACCGCGATCCGGTGCTGCTGGTCCCGGAGCTCGAGCGCCCGCTGGCCGCGGCGTCGCCCGCCGGTGGGTTGACCGAGCTCCACGGATGGGTCGACGGCGTCGACGCCTACGCCGAGGTCGCGCGGCTGCTCCCCACGCGCGGCGCCGCGGCGGTGAACGACCGGATCTGGGGGGTGCACGTCCTGGGCCTCCAGGCCGCGGCGCCGGAGCTCGCCTGGTCCTCGGCCGCCCCGGTGCTCGGCGCCCTGCGGGCGCGCAAGGACGCGGACGAGCTGGACGCGCTCCGGCGCGCCGGGGCGGCGGCGGACGCGACGTTCGCGGACATCGTCGGTCTGCCGTTCGCCGGACGGACCGAGCGGGAGGTGGCGGCCGACCTCGCGCGGCTGCTGGTGGAGCACGGTCATCGGACGGCGGACTTCACGATCGTCGCCGGCGGCCCGAACGCCGCGTCGCCGCACCACGAGCCCGGCGAGCGTTCGATCGCGGGCGGCGACGTCGTCGTCCTCGACTTCGGCGGCGAGCTCGACGGCTACTACAGCGACACCACGCGGACGGTGGTGGTGGGGGAGCCGCCGGAGGGGTTCGGGACGGTCTACGGCTTCGTGCACGCGGCCCAGGAGGCGGCCGTGGACGAGGTCCGCCCGGGGCTCCCCATCCAGGAGGTGGATCGCGTCGCGCGGGCGGTGATCACCGAGGGCGGGTTCGGCGACCGGTTCATCCACCGGACCGGCCACGGGATCGGCCTGGAGGTGCACGAGCCGCCGTACGCCGTCGAGGGCGACGCCACCGTCCTGGAGGCCGGCATGACGTTCAGCGTCGAGCCCGGGATCTACCTGCCCGGGCGGTTCGGGGTCCGCATCGAGGACATCGTGGCGGTCACCGACGACGGCGTGGAGCGCCTGAACCGCTCGACCCGCGACCTGCAGACGGTCGGCTAGGTCCGGGGCCGGACCCGGGTCCCCTCGGGCGTGTCCATCACCTCGAGGCCCATCGCCGGCCAGCTCGGTCCCGCAGCCGGTCGCTCGTGGCGTAGTCCTTCGCGTCGCGCGCCGCGTCGCGCTCCCGCATCAAGCCGTCGATCTCCTCACGTGGGCTCCCAGCCGGCCGTCGCCTCGCGCTCGAGATCGAGCCCGAGCACGGCGTCCCAGGAGGCGAGCAACCCGTACTTCTCCCCGTCGGGGACGTCCTCGAGTCGACACCAGCTCGTTCACGATCACGACGGCGGCCGGCAGCGCGAGGTCGTCGGCGAGCGCCTCACGGAAGCGGGCGTCGAACGGCGCGCGGCTGCCTCGCCGAGCGTGGCGGCGGCCGGCGCCCACGACGCCATCCGATGGCGCAGGACCTTCAGCCGCTGGTCGGCGGCCTCCATCGCCTCCCACGAGAAGTCCATCTCGCTGCGGTACTGGGTCTGGAAGCAGAGCCACCGGAACGCCAGCGGATCGAGGCCTTGCTCCACGAGGTCCTCGACCCGGATCACGTTGCCGGTCGACTTCGCGATCTTCTGGCCGGACTGGCGCAGGTGCCCGCCGTGCACCCAGATCGACACGACCTGATGCCCGACGGCGCCCTCCGACTGCGCGATCTCGTCCTCGTGATGGGGGAACCGCAGGTCCGTGCCACCGGTATGGATGTCGATGTGCTCCCCGAAGTACTTCATGGACATCGCCGAGCACTCGATGTGCCAGCCGGGGAAGCCCTCTCCCCACGGGCTCGGCCACTTCATCAGACGGCCCGGGCCGGCGGCCTTCCACAGGGCGAAGTCGGCCGCGTGGCGTTTCCGCGGATCGGTCTCGAGGTCGCGGTGCCCCTCGCGCAGGTTCTCGAGGGTGTTGCCCGAGAGCCTGCCGTAGCCGTCGAAGCTCGCGACGTCGTAGTACACCGAGCCGGTGTCCACGACGTAGGCGTGGCCGCGGTCGACGAGCGTTCCCGTCAGCTCGATCATCTCGGGGATGTGCTCGGTGGCCTTCGGCGTGACGTCGGGCGGGTGGATCCCGAGCGCGGCCGCATCGTCGAAGACCGCCTGCGTGTACTTCTCCGCGATCTCGAGCGGTTGCAGCCCCTCGTCCTCGACGGCCAGGAGCATCTTGTCGACCGCCTCCGGCGAGGATTCGTCCGTCATGTGCCCGACGTCGGTGATGTTCATGACGAGCGTGACGCGGAGCCCCTCCAACTCGAGCGCGCGCCGGATCAGGTCCGACAGCATGTACGTCCGGAGGTTGCCGAGGTGCGCGTACCGGTACACGGTGGGCCCGCACGCGTAGATCTTCACGTGGCCGGGTTCGACCGGCACGACCTCGTCGACCGCGCGCGTCAACGTGTTGTACAGACGCATCCGGGGAGGATACCCGGGTGTGCCGGTGGCGATCCGCCGTCTAGCGAGGATCGGGGCGAGGCGGCGACTCCCGGTCGACGCGGCCGCCCACCTCGGGCCGGCGATCCGGGGCGGGCGCCGGCTCGATCGCCGGCGGCGGCACCAGCGTCTCCGGGCTCGGCGGGACCGGGACCGGGATCGGCGTGGTGACGCCGCTGTGGTCCCGGTGCGCCCGCAGCGCGGCCGTGTGGTAGTTCTCCAGCATCTGCCGGAACGCCGGGTCGTGGTACGGGCGTCCATCCACCGTCGGCCCGGTCGTGCCCTCGATGACCGCCTCGATGTCATCACCGGTGACGGTCTTGTGGGTCTCCAGGACGTGGGCGACGGCCAGCACGTCGCCGCGGTGCTCCTCCAGCAGCGCCCAGGTCGCGTCGTACAGCTCGCGGAGCTTCCCCTCGACCTGCTTGCCGAAGTCCCCGTCGAACATCGTGCGGTCGGTGCCGTCCTCGACCACCATGCCGCCGCGCATGCCGCCGAGGGTCACTGCGCGCGAGGCGATCGTGTCGCCCATGCCGGCGTAGCCGAGGTTCACCATCACGATCCGCGTGGCGTTCGCCAGGTCGCTGCCGACCCCGTTGGAGTTGTCGCCGTCGAAGAACAGCCGCTCCCCGGCGAGCGAGGCGAGGCTCCCCATCACGTCGATGTCGCGCTCCGAGCGCCACTCGAACATCTGGTCCTCGGGCGGGATGTACGACACGAGGCCGCCGATGTCGCCGCGCCGTTCGATCGTGGCGATGTCGATGACGGCGTGCCGGCGCAGCAGGAAGGCGACGACGGCGTGGCACGACTCGTGCACGGCCGTCTGGTGCCGCTCGCGCTCGATGTACTCGAAGTCGTCCGGCACCCCGAGCTGCTTGATGTGCTTGGCCCGGATGATGTCGCGGTACGTGATCGTGTCGCGGCCGTCGCGGATCGCGACGACGAGCCCTTCGTTCACGATGTCCTTGATGCTCGCGCCGGTGCCGTACGGGGTGATCGTCGCCAGCTTGTCCAGGTCCTCGTCGGTGAGCTCGTGCTGCACCTTGTCGAGGTAGTACTCGAACGTCGCCTTGCGGCCGTCCTTCGTCGGGTAGCCGACCTTGTACTGGCGGTCGACGCGGCCGGGTCGCAGCATCGCCTGGTCCAGCGCCGAGGGCATGTTCGTCGCGAAGATGTGCAGGATCCGGTACTTGAACGGCGGCTTGACCTTCATGCCGAGCATCCGGCGGATCTTGTTCACGAGGCCGCGCGGCTTCTCCAGGCCGGACATCTCCGAGAGCAACGCCTGCAGGGTGCCCATGCCGCCGCCGCCCGTGTTGCCCATGCCGCCCATGACGAACGGGTCGTACCAGGTGCGCGCCTCGGGCACGCCCGTCGGCAACGCGTCCACCATCACGAGGTTCCGGGAGGCCGGCGTGAGGTAGGCGAGGCCGTTGCAGCTCGGGGTCGCGGACCACGGCCCGGGGGTCGCGTTCTGGAACCCGCCCTGGGCGATCTGGCCGCGGTTCCCGAGCGAGTCCGCCTCGTCGAAGAACACGATCACGCCGCCGAAGCGCAGCGCCATCCGCCGGAGCTTCCGATACAGCGACTTCACCTTGAGGATGCCGACGCCCATGAACATCTGGATGAAGGCGCCCGGATCGACGAAGACGAACGGCTTCGCGGTCTCGCCCGCCACGGCCTGCGCCATGAGCGTCTTGCCGGTTCCGGGGGGGCCCCACAGGAGGATGCCTCCGGGGACGTAGCCGCCCTTCTCCTCGATCGCCTCCGGGGCGTCGAGGAAGATCATCGTCTCCTTCACGCGCCCGAGGACGGCGTCCTGGCCCTTGACGTCGTCGAACCGCGTCTCGATCTCATCCGGCATGTACACGTCGATGCCGCCGCGCGAGAGGAACCAGAAGAGCCCGACGAACTGGAAGATGATGATGAAGAAGTAGAAGACCAGCTGGAAGAGCATCGGCAGCGCCGTGACCAGGCGTGCCGGCGCCTCGAGGATGCCGAGCCACACCGGCTGGGTGTGGAAGAGCCGGCCGAGGAAGGTGCTGAGCGCGAAGAGCACGATGAACGCCTTCAGGGCGCGGCCGACCCGGTAGCGGGTCCAGTCGTCCATCTTCTTCGTCCGGCGGTTGAGCCCGTCGAGGACGGTCTTCTGCCAGAAGCGGTAGTAGCGCTCGGAGTGCTCCTCGACCACGTAGTGGATCTGCCGCAGGAGCTCGAGCGCGGCCAGCACGATGATCCACGCGTAGTCGTGCAGGCGATCCGGACGGCGTCGGAGAACGGGCCGCCGATCGGGTTGACCGACGATGTCCAGACGACCGCGAGGCCCGCGAGCCACAGGCCCGCGAGGAGGATGAGGAACTTCACGCGATCCCAGAACGTCATGGGCGAACGGGTGGTTCGCTCCGATGCGCGCGGCCGGGATGGCCGGTCCTCGAACGTGGCGATGCCGCGGTTCGATCGATCCCTCATGTGATCACCGTCCAAGAGTCGACCGCGGATTCGATCGATCCGCGGTTCTGTTGGTAGCACGTCGCGCTGCACAGGATGGCCACGTAGTAGACGCGGTTCGACGAGTCGTCGATCAACGCCTTCTGATCGAGCTCGACGAAGTTCGGCGCCAGGACGCCCGCGCCCGCACCGCCGAGCAGCGCACGCTGCAGGGCGCTGGCGGTATCGGTGTTCGAGCTCGTCGAGGACTGGCTCGCCGCGACCGCCGCCGCGAGCTTGGAGGCTCGGAACTGGATGACCAGGTGGACGCCGTGCAGCCCGCCCTGCACGAGCTTGTCGTTGTAGGACACGATGGCGCCGTCGCTGCCGTTCTGGATCAGCTGGTCGACCGGGAACAGGAAGTTCCGGAGGTAGCTGATGGAGGCGCTGTCGCGCTCGGTGAAGCTGAGGGCCTGCACGAGGCCGATCCCCTGCGGGTCCGGGGTCGTGAGGTCCGCGACGTTCAGGATGTGCGAGACGGACGCCTGCGGGTCGCCGTCGATGCCGACCAGCCACTGGATCGGGTCGGGGACGGCGGGCTGCGGGCCCGGCGGGAGGCCCAGGACCGTCGCCTTGTCGAAGATCGTCCAGCTGGTCGGGACGCGGAACGCGGTCCGCGTGTGCGTGTCGCGGACGTAGCGGTACTGCGGGCTCGCACAGGAGGCGGCCAGGATCGTCACGGCGACGAACACCAGCACGGGGGCGGACGGGCGGCGCATCGTCCGTTCATTATCGGCCCCGAACCTCGCAGTGACGAGGGACCGGACGCTAGGTTCTGAGCGGCCGATCCTCGAACGGGACCGACAAGACGACCGTGGTACGCGTTGCGACGCCGGCCTTCTCACGCAACCGGCGGATGAGATCCTCGAGCTCGCCGGTGGTCCGCGTCCGCACCTTGAGGATGTAGCTCGCCTCGCCGGCGACGCTGTAGCAATCCTCGACCTCGGGCAGATCGGCCAACCGCTCGGGCAGGTCATCCGGCTGCCGCGGATCCAGCGGCGTCGCGGCGATGAGGGCCGTCACGAGCAATCCGACGCCCTCCGGATCGACGACCGCACGGTAGCCCTTGATCACGCCCGCTTGTTCGAGCTTGCGGACGCGATCGTGCACGGCCGAGGCGGACAGGCCGACGCGCTGCGCGACGTCCGCGTACGTCGCCCGGGCGTCCTCTTGGAGCGCCGAGACGATCGCCAGGTCGCGCTCGTCGAGCATCGCACCATCGTAGGGGAGCGGGGGATGGCAAGTTCCCCCGGACCGGGGATCGTGCCGATGCCGCTCGTGTGGTCAGATGGGCGGCGAGCCCCGATCTCCTCCCGGGGATGTCCGAACGGGAGGATCAGATGCTGTGCACGCGTCGGCCGGGGCCGATCCGATGGGAGCTCGTCGCGAAACCCGCCGGGGGCACCCGACCGATCGCACACCTCGACCCTCGTGACGCCGCGGCGTACCGCCGGCTCGTGCAGCCGTACGCGGCGGCGGTCGACCGAGGGCTCGGCGCAGGTGCGTTCGCGAACCGGACGGACCGTTTCGGCAACCTCGAGGCCGTGGGTCCGGCCCGGCGACGGTGGCGCCGCGCCGTCGATCGAGCCATGGCGACCCCTCCACGAGGCTCGATCATCGTGAGCGACGTCCGCGATTGCTACGCGTCCATCGACCCACGCGTGCTCGGGCGCGTCGGGATCGACGACCCCGACCTGCTCGGGTTCCTCCGGGGTCTCCACGACGCCGGGGTGCGCGGCCTCCCGGTCGGGCCGCAGCCCTCCGCCATCATCGCGAACGCCGTGCTCGGCTTCGCCGATCGCGCGGTCGTGGAGGCCGCCGCCGTGCCGATCCGGTGGGTGGACGACGTCGTGCTCGTGGGGCGGGACCGGCTGGGCGCGGAGCGTGCGTTCGATGCATGGCGGCGGGCGCTCGCCAGCCTCGGCCTCGAGGCGCACGACGGGAAGACGGTTCGTGAGCCCGGCCGTCGGCTCGCGCGGGTCGGGCGGTCGGCCTCCCTCGTCCTGGCCCGGTCGCATGCCATCATCGCGTCGCCGTGAAGACCCTCTACCGTGCCGCGCGTGTGCACACGCTGGGTCACCCCCGAACGGGCGAGTGGCTCGTCGTCGATGACCGGCACGTCCAACGCGTGGGTTCGGGCGAGCCCCCGGAGGCCGACCGGCTGGTCGAGTTGCCGGGCGCCACGATCGTGCCCGGTCTGATCGACAGCCACGTCCATCTGACCTCGACCGGGCTGTCGCTGCGCGGTGACGGGTCGTCCGAGGTCCGCTCGAAGGAGGAGCTGCTCGCCGCGGTGCGGGCGCGGGCCGTCCCGGAGGCCGAGGTCGTGGTCCTGCACGGCTTCGACGAGACGCGGTGGGACCGGCCCGAGCACCCGGGGATCGAGGAGCTCGACGCCGCCTCGACGGCGCCGCTCGTGATCGGGCGCGCGGACGGTCACCTCGCGCTCGTGAACGCGGCGACGATCCGCCTCGCGGGCATCGACGACGTCGCCGGGCTCGAACGTGGCCCGGACGGGGCACCGACGGGGCGCGTGACCGGCGCGGCGAACCGGGCCGTCCGGCGATGGCTCGCCGCGTCGCGGACCGAGCACCTCATCGAGGAGCTCCAGCTCGACGCGGCGGTTCTGGCCGCCGCGCGCGGCGTGACGTCGCTCCACGAGATGTCGATGCCGAGGGAGGACGGCGAACGCGATCTCGAGGTGCTGCTGCGGCATCGCGCCAAGCTCCCGGTGGACGTCGTGCCGATCCCGGCCACGATGGACGTGCCGCGGGCGATCGAGCTCGGCCTGGCGACGATCGGTGGCGATCTTCCCGTGGACGGGTCGATCGGGGCCAGGACCGCCGCCCTCTCGTCGCCGTACGCGGACCGTCCCGACGAGGGGGTCGCGTACTACGACGATGACGAGTTGGCGGGGTTCTTCCACGATGCGCACGGCGCCGGGCTGCAGGTCGGTGTCCACGCGATCGGCGATCGGGCGATCGAGCAAGTCCTCGGCGCGTGGGAGCGGATCTACGGCGCGCTGGATTCGCGCGAGCGGCGCCACTTCCGCGCCCGCCGGCACCGCATCGAGCATTTCGAGATGCCGTCCGTCCCGCACGTCGAGCGTGCCGCGATGCTCGGATTGGCGGTGTCGGTGCAGCCCGCGTTCGACCGGCTCTGGGGTCAGCTCGGCGGCCTGTACGAGGTCGGCGTCGGGGCCGAGCGCGCGGCGGCCATGAACCCGTTCCGCACGATGCTCGACCGCGGGATCGTCCTGGGGGCCGGGTCCGACTCGCCCGTGACCCCGTCGGACCCGTGGCTCGCGATCGCCGCGATGGAGCGGCACCACGCTCCCGGTGAACGACTGTCGCGCATCGAAGCGATCCGGATCCACACCGTGGGCAGCGCTCGACTGGCCCATCAGGAAGAGAAGAAGGGATCGCTCGAGCCGGGGATGCATGCCGACTTCTGCGCCTACGACGTCGATCCGCTCGAGGCGGCCGACGTGGAAGGACTCCGACCGATCCTGACGGTGTCGCTCGGTCGAGACGTCTTCGCCGCGTAACGGCCGCAGCGGAGGGTTCTGTCACTCTTTTCGGGGTGCGGGGGTTGACCGTCCCGGCGGCGCGCGGCTACGGTCCCTCCTGCGCCACCGCCCCGGCGGAGGCGCACGAGGACCCAAGAGGCTGAGTAGAGAACGCGGCGCCCCGGCGCTGCGGCCCCAAAGGTCTCTTGGGTCCTCACTTCTGTTCGACACCCACGATCGGCCCCTTCCGGACCCGTTCCGGGAATGTTCTCGGTGTGCTCGGGCGTTCGACGGCGTGCGCACGCCGCGCGTGGTTGCATCCGCGGGAACTGGGTGTAGGATGCGCGCCCGAACGGAGGATGGAGGTCGTCCCGCGCCGCCATCCGAGGGACGAACGATGCCCGACGATATCGATCAGATCGAAGAACCGCTGGAGGAAGAGGACGTCCTCAGCGACGACGACGACCCGCTGGAGGACGCCGAGCCGACCGAGCAGGACCTGGCGGAAGCCACGGTGCCGCCCGAACCGGGGCTCGGCGACGTCGAATCCATCCAGGACCTCCTCGCCAAGCAGGAGACCCGAGAGGTCGAAGAGGAAGCGGCCGAGGAGGAAGAGGAGGCCGCGGTCGCGACGACGATCAAGGGCGACGAGCGGCTCGAGCCGCTGGACGCCCGGGTCGTCCCGATGCAGGCGACGGAGTTCATGTGCAAGAAGTGCTACCTGGTGAAGCACCGGAGCCAGCTCGCCGACAAGCGCAAGATGCTCTGCCGCGACTGCGCCTGAGCGCGCCCCCCCGACTCCCGCTTCCCCTGCAGCTGCTCGTGAGCCTGGCCAGCGGGCTGCTGCTGTCCCTGGCGTTCCCACCGGCCGAGATCTGGCCGCTGGCCTTCGTCGCGGTGGCGCCGTTCCTGTGGCTCCTCCGGAGCGCACGACCGCGTCGCGGGGCCCTCCTGGGCTTCGTCTACGGGGTCGGGTTCTACGGCGCCACCCTGTACTGGATCCTGCGGTTCGGCGGGTTGGCGTGGGTGGGGCTCGTGACCCTGTCGGCACTGTCCGTCGCGGTCGTCGGCCTGGTCGGCCCGGCGGTGATCAGGGACGGGGAGGCCGCTGCGGACCGCGGTCGGCCTCGCCGCGCTGTGGACCCTCGTCGACTGGATCCGCGGGATGTGGCCGCTCGGCGGGTTCACCTGGGGCAGCCTGGGGATCTCCCAGGTAGACGACCGGGTCCTGCTCCCCTTGGCGGGTCTCGCCGGCGTCTGGGGCGTCACGTTCGTCGTCGCGGCCGTGAACGCGCTCCTCGTCGAGACGGCCGTCGGCGGGGGAGGGGGGCGCCGCCGGGCGGCCCTGCCGGTCCTCGCCGCGGCCCTGATCGTCGCTCCCGTCCTCGTGCCCTTCTCCGAGCCGAACGGCGGCTCCCTCGACGTGGCGGCCGTCCAGGTCGATGTTCGGGTTCCGCCGGGGACCGATGGGCTCGAAGAGGACCGGATCGTCGCCGAGCGCAACGTCGAGGTCCACCGCAGCCTCGCCGGCGCACCCCGGCCCGACCTGGTCCTGTGGGGCGAGGGCGCGCTCGATCCCGGCGCCTCGAGCGATCCGGCCACCGTGCAGGCGGTCCGCTCGGCGATCGCCGAGGTCGGCGCCCCGGCCGCCATCGGCGCGGTCCTGGACGAACCGGACGGACGGGAGTTCACGAGCGCGTTGATCCTCGACGGCCGCGGCCGGCTGATCGGCCGCTACGACAAGGTCCACCTCGTGCCGTTCGGCGAATACGTCCCGTGGCGATCGAGGCTCGACTGGATCAGCGCCACCGAGCAGATCCCCGTGGACCGGACCCCCGGGAGCTCGGTGCACACGGTGGCGGCGCCGGGCGTTCCGCCGTTCGGGACGCCGATCTGCTTCGAGAACTCCTTCCCGGACCTGCCGCGCGACTTCGTCCGCGACGGCGCGACGTTCCTCGTCGTGCCGGTCAACAACGCGTCGTACGGGTTCACGGCGGCCTCGGACCAGCACCTGCAGATGAGCCGGATGCGCGCGGTCGAGACCGGCCGCTGGATCGTCGACGCCGCCGTCTCGGGGGTCTCGGCCTTCGTCGACACCCACGGCCGCGTCGTGGCGCGGACGGGGCTGTTCCAGACGACTATCCTGCGGGACCGGCTCCGGACCTCCACCGCGACCACGTGGTACGTGCGGATGGGGGACTGGCTGCCGTGGCTCTGTGTGGTGCTCCTGGTGGCTCTCCTGCTCGACGCCTCGTCGCCGCTCCACGGTCCGGCCCGCGCCGGCCCCGTCTGCCGACCCCCCTGCGCGCGCTCGCCGTCCTGCCCACGTACGAGGAGCGCGAGACGATCCAACGCGTGATCGAGGGGCTCCTGGGCGGCCCGACGCCCCCGGACATCGTCGTCGTCGACGATTCCTCCCCCGACGGCACCGGCGACATCGTGCGCGCGATCGCGGCGGACGAACCGCGGGTTCGGCTCCTCGAGCGGCCGGCGAAGTCCGGTCTGGCGAGCGCGTACCTGGAGGGGTTCCGTCTGGCGCTCTCGGAGGGGTACGACGTCGCGATCGAGATGGACTCCGACCTGTCCCACGATCCGGCGGAGCTCCAGGGCCTCCTGCGGGCCGCGGACGCGCACGACCTGACCGTCGGCAGCCGGTACATCGCGGGAGGGACCGTCACGAACTGGAGCCGGTCCCGGGTCGCCCTGTCGCGGGCCGGCAACGCCTACGCGCGCTTCATGCTCGGCGTGCCGATCCACGACGCGACGAGCGGCTACCGGATCTACCGGCGTGCGGTGCTCGAGGCGCTCCTGGCGACGCCGTTCGCGAGCGACGGCTACGGCTTCCAGATCGAGCTCGTGATGCGGGCGCACCGGCTCGGGTTCGACGTGGGTGAGTCGCCGATCTCGTTCCGCGAACGGGAGCACGGGCGGTCCAAGATCTCCCGCGGCATCGTCGTGGAGGCGCTCTGGTACGTGACGCGCTGGGGCTGGTCGCTCCGGTTCGGTCACGAGCCCTCGGCATGAGCCGGGCATGAGGCCGGGCCATGCGTCTGGCATGGGTCGCTCGCGCACAACGCCCATAACGCACATTATGTAATGTTGTGATGGACCTACGCCCAACGCCATCCGGGGTCGGACGCTTTCGCCTGATGCGTCCCCCGTTCGGGTGTCGTACCTTCCTCGTGGATCGGGCTCAGATCCGCGGATGACGTATCCGCGCGCCGAGGCGTGCGGCTGAGGAACCACTTGGGGGGTCGTGACAGTGAAGGGTCGGTCTGGCACACGGACGTCCGGCACACATCGTCTGGGTTGGGTGACGCGTCTCGGTTTGGCAACCACGTTCCTGTCGCTGTTGCTGTTGCCGATTGGGCATCGCCAGCGCGCAGGCGACGACGGCACCTCCCGACATGTCCCACGGGAACGCAACTCAGCGCGACCTCGACCCACGTGGTCTGCGCGCCCGACGTGGAGACCAAGGTCAGCGACTCCTCCATCAAGGCCGGCGACACCGTCACCGACACGGCCAGCCTGAGCGGATGGAGCGGCGACGACGGCACGCCCGGCGGGCTCGTCACGTTCTGGCTGTGCGGGCCTGAGCAGGTCGCGGCAGGATGCGGGGGCGGCGGCACGCAGGTCGGCGACCCGGTTGCCACCGAGGACCAGGACGGCGGCACGACGGCGACCTCCTCCGAGGCGACCCCGACCGAACCGGGGATCTACTGCTTCCGGGCCGACTACCAGCCGGGCCCGAACGAGCCGTTCGCCGCGACCTCGCACACGAACGACACGTCGGAGTGCTTCACGGTGACCGGCCGGCCGAAGATCGGCATCGAGATCATCAAGGGCGGCCCGAAGCTCGCGCACGTGGGCGACACGATCACGTACACGTTCGACGTCCGGGTGACGACGTCGAGGCCGCTGCACGACATCACGGTGACCGACCCGCTGTGCGACGAGGCGCCGGTGCTCGTTTCGGGCGACGACGGTGACGGGATCCTCCAGCCCGGCGAGGACTGGTCGTACACGTGCACGCACCTCGTCACGAAGAGCGACCCCGATCCCCTGCCGAACACGGCGACGGTGACGGGGAAGGACACCTGCGGCTGCACGGCGACCGACACCGACGAGCACACGGTGGACCTGATCCACCCGAAGATCGACATCGTGAAGACGGTCGATCCGAAGAACGGTCACCCCGGCGACGAGGTGACGTACAGCTACACGGTGACGAACACGGGTGACACCACGCTGTACCACGTCGTGGTGAACGACGACGTGCTCGGGCACATCGGCACGATCAAGGAGCTCGCGCCCGGTGACTCCGTCGTCCTGACGAAGAAGTACACGCTGCCCTCGGGCGTGGTCTCGGTCAAGAACGTGGCCACCGTGAGCGGGAGCGACACGCTCGGGCTGACCGTCGACAGCGACGCGGACGCGATCGTCACGATCGTCGCCGCCGCCAGCGCCTCGGCTTCGACGTCGCCGGGCACGGCCTTCACGGGCTCCGACGCGGCGCCGCTCGGCGCCCTGGCGGGGGGCCTGGGGCTCCTGGGTCTGCTCGGCCTCGCGGTGGGTCGCAAGCGGAGCCGGGAAGCGTAAGGATCCGCAGGAGGGTCCGGGCGTCCGGGAGGGGCGCCCGGCCCTCCCCCGCGGCTACCAGCGCAGCTTGAGCTGGCGCGCCGCCCGCGCTTCGTCCAAGCGCCGCACCGGGGTGCTCAGCGGCGCGTCGTGCAGCACCTCGGGGTCGGTCGTGGCTTCCGCGGCCGCCTGTCGCAACGCCGCCGCGAGCCCTTCGAGGGTCTCGCGCGTCTCGGTCTCCGTGGGCTCGACCATCAGCGCCTCCTCCACCACGAGCGGGAAGTACACCGTCGGCGGGTGGTACCCGAGGTCGATCAGCCGCTTCGCGATGTCCATCACGCGGATCCCGGTGCGATCTTTGAGCTCCGCGGATGTCGAGACGAACTCGTGCATCGGCCGCAGGTCCGGCTGCGCCAGCGGGAAGACGTCGCGCACGAGCGCCGCGAGGTAGTTCGCGTTCAGCACGGCGCGCTCGCTGACCTCGCGGAGGCCGTCGGCGCCGTGGAGGAACACGTACGCGTAGGCGCGCACGAGGACCGCGAAGTTCCCGTTGAAGCCGTGCATCCGTCCGATCGACGCCGGCGCCTCCTCGGACAGGTGGAACGCGCCGGTGTCCCCGTCGCGTTCGACGCGTGGCACCGGGAGGAACGGCACGAGCCGCTCGACCACACCGACCGGTCCGGCCCCCGGCCCTCCCCCGCCGTGCGGCGTGGCGAACGTCTTGTGCGTGTTGATGTGGACGATGTCGAAGCCCATGTCGCCGGGTCGCGTCCGGCCCATGATCGCGTTGAGGTTTGCCCCGTCGTAGTAGACGAGCCCGCCGGCGCGGTGCACGAGCTCGGTGATCCGCTCGATGTCTCGCTCGAACAGGCCCAGCGTGTTCGGGTTCGTGAGCATGAGGCCGGCGACGTCGTCGTCGATCGCCCGGGCCAGCGCCTCGACGTCGACGAGCCCGCGATCGTCCGCCGGGATGTGGACGACGTCGAAGCCGCCCATCCGTACGCTCGCGGGATTCGTCCCGTGTGCGGCGTCCGGGATGAGCACCGTGGACCGGGGCGACCCCTGCGCGTCGTGGAAGGCGCGCATCATCAGCAGGCCCGTCAGCTCCCCGCACGCGCCCGCGGGCGGCTGCAGGGTGGCGCGGGCCATGCCGGTGATCTCGCAGAGCGCCCGCTCGAGCCGCCACAGCAGCTCCAGCGCCCCCTGCACGGTCGCGTCCGGCTGCAGCGGGTGCAGGCGCGCGAACCCCGGCAGCGCGGCGGCGGCCTCCGCCAGCTTCGGGTTGTACTTCATCGAGCACGACCCCAGCGGATACACCCCCGTGTCGACCCCGTAGTTCATCTGCGACAAGCGGGTGTAGTGGCGCACGAGGTCGAGCTCCGAGAGCTGCGGCAGTCCCGGGGCGGACGCCCGGCGGTGCGCAGCCGGGACCTCGACCGGCTCGACGTCGAGCGGCGCGAAGCTCCACGCCCGCCGGCCGGGTCGAGAGAGCGCGGCGACCGTCCCCGCCGTCGGCGGCCCCTGGCCCCGGACCGGGGCGCCGCGCCTCACGCGACGACCTCCGCGAGCGCCGACGCCAGCGCGTCGATCTGCGCGCGCGAGCGGCGCTCGGTCACCGCGACGAGCAGGACGTCGGGGCCGGCCCACGGCGCGGGCACACCGGCCAGGAACCCCCGGTCGATCAGGGCATCGCGCACGTCGGCGGCTTCGCCGGGAACCCGGATCGCGAACTCCTTGAAGAACGGCGCGTCCGGGAACGCGGCCCGCACGCCCGGCACGGCCGTGAGGACGGTGAACGCGTAGGCGGCCTTCGCGGCGCATCGGTGGCCGAGCTCGGCCAGGCCCTCGGGCCCGAGCCAGGCCAGATGGATCGTCGCGGCGATCGCCATCAAGGTCTGGTTCGTGCAGATGTTCGAGGTCGCCTTCTCACGACGGATGTGTTGCTCGCGAGCCTGCAGCGTCAAGACGTAGCCGGTGTCGCCGTCCACGTCGAGGGTCTCCCCCACGATGCGCCCCGGCATCTTGCGGACATGCTCCATGCGGGCGGCGAGGATCCCCAGGTACGGCCCGCCGAAGTTCAGGTGGTTGCCGAGCGATTGGCCCTCCGCGACGGCGATATCCGCGCCGAGGGCTCCAGGCGGCGCCAGGACGCCGAGGGAGGTCGGGTCGAAGACCTGGATCAGCTCCGCCCCTCCCCCGCGGGCGAGCTCGGCGAACGAGGCGACGTCCTCGAGGATGCCGAACACGTTGGGATGCTGGACCACGACGGCCGCGACGTCGGGCCCCAGCTCCGCCGGCGCGCCGCCCCAGCCGGCGGGCGCCTCCAGGACCTCGGGCACGTACCCGCTCCCCGCGCCGTAGGTCCGGAGCGTCGCCACGAGCCTCGGGTCGACCCCGCCGGCCACGAGGACGCGATGCCGGCCTCCCGCCCTCGCCATGTTCACGGCCTCGACGAGGGCCGTCGCGCCGTCGTACAGCGAGGCGTTCGACACGTCGAGCTCGGTCAGCTCGCACACCATCGACTGGAACTCGAAGAGGGTCTGGAGCACCCCCTGGGAGAGCTCGGGCTGGTAGGGCGTGTACGAGGTGAAGAACTCCGATCGCCCGGCGAGCGCCCACACGACGCTCGGCACGAAGTGGTCGTACGCGCCGGCCCCGGCGAAGCACACGAGGTCCTCGACCGATCGGTCGGCGCGAGCCAGGTTGCCGAGGTCCTCGAGGATCTCCTGCTCGGAGACGCCCCCCGGGAGATCCAGCGCACCCTCGAGCCGCAGCGCCGACGGGATCTCCTCGAAGAGGTCGTCCAGCGACCCGACGCCGATCGTGGCGAGCATCTGGGTGACGTCGTCGTCGGTGTGCGGAGCGAACCTCACGGCTCAGGATTGTACGGGTCGCACCGTGTCAGCCCGACGCGTCTTCGAGGCCGTACTTCGTGACGAGGGACAGGTAGTCTCGCTGGTAGAAGACCTTGCACCGGATCTCCGGGTACCGCTCGCGGAGCCGGCGGACCTTCCGGTTCTTCTTCGTCACGAGCTTCTGGTTCAGCGTGGTGATCTCGATGTAGAGATCGAACTCCCGAAGGAAGAAGTCGGGCGTGAATCGTTGCACGACGTTGCCGTCCCGGTCCCACGCGATGTCGAACGAGGTCGGCTCGTAGTCCCAGTCGATCTGATAGAAGTCCAGCAGCCGAGCGAACTGGCGCTCGGACGCATGCGCGAAACGGACGGTGTCGCTCTTGAGCAGCGTGGCGCTCGAGCTCACGTCCCTCCTGCCGCGGCCCGTCGCTTCCCGGTCCCCCGCGCCGACTTCGTCAGATCCCGTTCGACGTCCTCCCAGACCCGGTCCACCGCGATCGCGAACACGCCCTGCCCCTGGCGGACCAGATCGACGAGCTCCTGCGGCGAATGGGCCTCGTAGACACCCTTGCCGTCGGACATCAACGTGACGCCGGCGACCGGCCGATCCATGGACTCGAGGTGCTCCACGGCCTTGCGCACCCGCTGTAAGGAGACCCCCGTATCCAGGAGGTTCTTGATAACGCGTAGAGTGACGAGATCCTGGAACGAGTACAGCCGCTGCGTGCCGCTCCCCGAGGCATCACGGACGGATGGGGTTACGAGTTCCGTTCTGGCCCAGTAATCGAGCTGCCGGTACGTGATACCCACGATCTTGCAGACCTCAGGAACCCGATACCCCTGCTGATCCATGCCCTGTCTCCGTTCGGAGGGAAGGAATCACGACGATGTGATTCCGCAGCGTACGGGGGTTCTCGGGGCTCGTCAAGACCACGGAGGAGCCGAGGATCGATCTGGATGGGCCCGGGGGGTCAAGGTGGCCACCGGGTAGGCCGATGAGGTAGTAGTTATCTCGTGCTAACCGAAGGCGCGGGCCGGAGGTGCGACGGACCGATGCGAACGAGGCTGGCGAAGATCCTCTGTGTGGGGGTCCTGATCGGGCTCCTCATGGGGGCCGGTACGGCGGTCGCCGAGACCGGGACCACCACGAACCACGTGACGACCGGGAAGCTCCACGCGCGCGACCTGATGCAGCGGGCCACGAACCGGAGCCGCATGAACCACGGGGTCCACCGGGTGTCCCTGAACGCGAGGCTCTCCGAGCTGGCTCGGCGGCATTCGGTCGCCATGGCCAACGCGGACGAGCTCTTCCACACGGGCGATCCGGCCGCCTATTACCTGCACGGCGTCAAGTGGCACATCTGGGGCGAGAACGTGGGCGTGACCGGCGGCAACGTGCCGCAGCTGGAGTCGGCGTTCATGGCCTCGACGCCGCACCGCGAGAACATCCTGCGCCCGTCCTTCTATCACAGCGCCATCGGCGCCGTTCGCATGAACGGGAAGCTCTGGGTGACGGTCTTCTTCTACGGCTGACCGTCGGGATCCGGGCTCAGGCCCCGGTCGATCGCTGTCGATGGCTCAGGTCGCGAAGTCGTCCGGGCTGACGTTGTCGAGGAACTCCCGGAACTTCTCGACCTCTTCGTCCTCGTCGCCGGGGATCAGGATGGAGGCCTCCTCCAGCACCCCTTCGTCGGCGAAGATCGGCACCGACATCCGCACCGCCAGCGCGATCGCGTCCGAGGGCCGGGAGGAGATCTCGAGCGCGTCGGTGCCCTGTTGCAACTGGATCGTCGCGTAGAACGTGCTCTCGCGCAGCTCCGTGACGACGATCCGCTGCACCTGCACGGCGAGGTCGTCCAGGATGTTCTTCAGGAGGTCGTGCGTCATCGGCCTGGGCGTCGCGACGCCCTGCAACGAAAGCGCGATCGCCGCGGCCTCCGCAGCGCCGATCCAGATGGGGAGGTAGCGTTCACCGCCGCGTTCCCGCAGCAGGACGATGGGTTGGTTCGTGGGCAGCTCGACGCGAACGCCGGTGAGCTCCATCTCGATCATCGTCGCAGCCAGGGTAACGACGGCCCCCAGATGGGGCAACCCTCACGCAGCGGCGCGCGTCAGGAGGTGGACGAGCGCATCCGGATCGAGCCGGAGCGCGGCGAGGTCGTGGACCTGGAGGATGTCGGCCAGGTTGCGGTACCGCTCGGCATGATCGAGCCCGTAGCCCACGACGAAGGCATCGGGACAATCGAACCCCACGTAGCGGGGCGCCAGCGGCACGATCCGCCGCGCCGCCTTGTCGAGCAACGTGCAGAGCTCCAGGGATGCCGGGGCCCGTGCGCGGAGCACGGACAGGAGGTACCGGGAGGTCAGGCCGGTATCGACGATGTCCTCCACGAGGATCACGTCACGACCGGCCAGGTCGGTCTGCACGTCCAGGAGGATCTGCACGCGGCCGAGCGACTCCTCGGCGCCGGCGTACCGGCTGATCGCCATGAAATGGGTCTCGACGGGGAGGTCCAGCTCTCGGACCAGGTCCGCGAGGAACATCGCACCGCCCTTCAGGACCGAGACGAGCACGGGCTCCCGCCCGACGTAGTCCCCGGTGATCGTGCGGCCGAGCTCCTCCACCCGGCGGCGGACGTCCTCGCGTCCGTACAGGACGCTCGCGACCTCCATCATGCCGCGAGCAGGCTACCAGGGCTCCCGCCGCGATCTGGGAGGTGCCCTCACGAGCCGGCGATCGCGGCGATCGCGCCGACGACGGCCCGGCCGATCGAGCGGGGGGCCCGGATCCACCAGGCTCCGCCCACCGGCGGCGGCGGGGGCACGGTCGAGACCACGAGGGGCACGCCGCCGAGCGGCAGCCCGGCCGCGGAGAAGGCGACGGCGCCCACCCGCTGGCCGCGCGACGGGGGGAACGCGACGGTCGGTTCGACGAGGGTCCGCGCCGCGATGCCGCCGCCCGCGACCGGCACGAGCGCCGTGAGCGTCGCGCCGGCGACGACGGAGGCCGCTCCCCCGCGCATCGCCACCGTCCCTCGATCGTCGCCTGCCGTGACGATCGTCCGCGGGGTGAACCCCTCGAAGCCGTAGTCGAGGAGCGATGCCGCGTCGGAGAAGGGCTCGTGCGGCGCTCCCAGCACGATCGCGACCAACCGACGTCCGTCGCGCTGCGCCGACGCGACGAGGCACGCGCCCGCGCCGCTCGTGGTGCCGGTCTTCGTGCCGAACGAGCCCGGGTACAGCCACAGCAGAGCGTTGCGGTTCTGGATCCTGCGAGCCGGGCCGCGGGGCGCCGGGATCGTGTGCTGGCGCGTCGCCGTGATCCGGTCGAACCCGGCCGTGCGATCGGCCGCGCGCACCAACCGGAGGAGATCCGCCGCGGTCGAGTGGCCGCGATCGTCCAGGCCGTGGACCGACCGGAACAGCGTGTGCCGCATGCCGAGCGCGTGCGCCCGCGCGTTCATCTGGCCGACGAACGCGGTCTCGCTGCCGGCCTCGGCGATCGCGAGCGCAGACGCGGCGTCGTTCGCCGAGCCGAGCAGGAGCCCGTAGAGGAGGTCCTGCACGGTGATCCGCTCACCGGCGCGCAAGCCGAGGGTCGAGTCCGCTCCGTAGTCGTGCCGGTGGAACACGGCGCGAGGATCGACCACGACGACGTCGGCCGGATCCATCCGCTCCAGGATCAGGAGCGCGGTCATGATCTTCGTGATGCTCGCGATCGGCCGAGGGTCGTTCGACGTGGAGGGCGTCGAGGATCTGCCCGGTGTCGAGGTCGGCGAGGAGCGCGGCCCGGGCGCTCAGCTCCGGCGCGACGGTGGCGTCCGCCGGCGTCGAGAGCCTGCTGGGGAACGGCGAGAGGCTCCCGTGCGGCGGCACGGGCGTCGGCGGCGGGCCGGCGGCTCCCGTCGCGACGCCCGAGACGAGCGCGATCGGCGCCAGCATGGCCGCGACCACGATCGCCGCGGCCAGCGCCCGCGCCCGGACGAGCGGGCTCACGCGGAGGACAGGTGGTCCCGCAGCGCGTTCCGCAGCAGCGCCTGCTTGAACTTCCGCGACGTGACGCTCAGCTCGGCCAACGTCTGCGTCGCGGCCTTGCGCGCCTCGGGGTTCCGCTGCCGGAGCGTCGGCGCCACCAACGCCTCGAACAGATCCGCCTCGCGGACCGCGAAATGCTTGTACATCGTGAGGTGCCGAGGCTCGATCCCGTGGTGCAGGAAGTCCTTGACGATCGAGAGGACGATGTAGTCGTCGCCGTCGTAGTAGCGCGACCCCTCCGGCCCGTGCGTGCAGACGATGGCGAACGATTCGAGCTCCTTGATCCGCTCTCGGTCGACCCCGGTGGCCGCCGACATCTCCTCGAGCGACATCTGGAGCCCGGTCGGCGCCTCGGCCAGCTCCTCACCGGACGCCTCGTCGGCCACCGGCTCGTCGAGCTCCCCACCCTCCTCCTGTCCGGCGTCCGCGCGGGCCAGACGTTCCTTGATCACCTTCAACGGGAGGTACTCGTCGCGCTGCATCTGCAGGATCGACTTCAGGCGGTCGACGTCGTCGACGTAGAACTTCCGGTAGCCCGACGGCGTGCGTTCCGGCGTGATCAAGCCCTCGGATTCGAGGAACCGGATCTTCGAGATCGTGATGTCCGGGAACTCGGTCTTCACCGCCACGAGGACCTCGCCGATCGATTGGTAGTTGCGCGTGCCTGCCATCTGCCGCCTCACTCCCCCGCCGCGAAGAACGTCAACTTGAACCTGCCGATCTGCACCTCGTCGCCGGTCGCGAGCGTCGTCTCGTCGACCTGCTCACCGTTCACGTACGTCCCGTTCAGGCTGCCGACGTCGCGCACGAACCAGGCCTCGTTCTCGCGACGCTCCAGCACGGCGTGCGCGCGTGAGACGGTGACGTCGTCGAGGAACACCCCGCTGTCCGGGCTGCGGCCGACGGTGGTGCTCTCGGCCTGCACCAGGAACGTCGAGCCCGCGTTCGGACCACGCTTCACCAGAAGGAGAGCCTGCCCGGGCTCGAGTTCATCGTGCGGGAACGGGAACTCATCGTGCGGCTCTTCTTCACCCTCGATCGCCGGGAGACTGAGCGTGACATCGCCGTGAAGCGGATGTCCGCACTCCGCGCAGAATCGCGCGTCGTCCTTGTTGGGATGTCCACAACGGGTGCAGAACACCGTGAAGAGCTCCTTCGGTCCTGGGTCGAGTTGAGGGTCGGATGGGCGACGAACCCTCGACCCTCGACGCCTCGTGGACGCTATCGTACGGGTTCCGGAGGGTCAACGACGGAGCGACCGCAGCCTCAACCTCGGAGGATCCTCACCCTGGATCCCCACTCGATGCGTTCACGAAGGCTCAACCAGGGTGCGGTAGTCGCGGGCATCCATCAGGGCGTCCAGCGATGCGGCGTCGACGACCTCGATCACGACGAGCCAGCCGTCCCCGTACGGCTGTTCGTTGACGAGCTCGGGCCGGTCGTCGACGAGCGGGTTGCGCTCGACGATGGTGCCGGTCACCGGGCTGAACACGTCGGAGACGGACTTCGTGGACTCGACCTCACCGAGCGGCTCGTTCGCGCGGACCTGCGCGCCGACATCCGGGAGATCGACGTAGACCACATCCCCGAGCGCATCCTGCGCGAAGTCCGTGATCCCGACGCGGATCCGCGCTCCCTCCGCCCGTGCCCATTCGTGTTCCTTCGTGTATCGGAGATCCTCGGGGAACTCCACCGTCGTCGCCCTCCTCACCTCTCACCCGGGCCGGCGCGCGCCGGCGTCGCCGGGGCCACGATAGCTCGGCGGTTCGGTTCGCGCGGCCGCGAGCGCGCTCCGGAGGTCGCCGAGGTACACGAACGCGGCCACGTAGTACTCGATGATGCCGAGGGCGAAGGCGGCCCAGCCGACCACGAGCGCCGCGTCCCCGAGCGGGAGCTCGAGCGTGCCCCAGGACACCGCCGGGATCGCGATCATCAGGGAGAACGTGGCGATCTTGCCGATCCACCGCACGTCGAGCCGGATGCTGCGCGCGCCGGAGCGCGACGATGCCGACCACCAGCACCGCCACGTCACGCGCCAGGATCAGGACCGCCGCCCACAGCGGGAACGCGCCACGGATCACGAGCGCGATCAGGCCGGCGGCGATCGCCAGACGGTCGGCCACCGGATCGAGGACCTTCCCCAGTTCGGTGACCTGTCCCGTTCGGCGAGCCACGAAGCCGTCGACCCAGTCGGTCGCCATCACCACGCCGAACAGCACGATGCCGGCGGTCGTCGTATCGGGATCGACGATCAGCGCGACGAAGACGGGGATGAGACAGATGCGCAGGAACGACAGGAGGTTCGGGACCGTCAGCACGCGCCGAGAGGCCGACGCGGTGTCCTCGCTCCCGTCCATCGGTCGGGCCGGCCGGATTCGAACCGGCGACCTTCTGACCCCCAGTCAGACGCGCTAACCAAGCTGCGCCACGGCCCGCGACCACGAGCATAGCCAACCGGGACCGGCGATCGTCGGTCAGTCGAGGTCGCGCCGGAGCGCGCCGAGCACGCCGAGCCACTTCAGCGCTGCGGCGTACTCCTCGTGGAGCAGCGTCAGCTCCTTCTCCAGGTCGTGCCGGATCGATTCCAGCTTCTGGTTCTCGGACTTCGAATTCCTCGGCTCGAGGCGCGCCCTTCCCGCGGGAACGCACCGCCAGGGCGAGGTTCCTCGACATCGCCTCGAGCCTCAGGAGTCGCTCCCGGGCCTCGAGGTAGGGCTTGACCTTGAGCGCTTGCGAGCGTATCTCGGCGTCGAGCACGTCGGCGTCGCGCGGGCCGGCCGGCATGGTGAGCCCGTTGCCGTTCTCGAGCATGACGGCGTCCAGGGTGGGCCGGATGCGCTCCAGCCAGCGATCCTCTTCGGTCTGCGCCACGGCTCGGCTCCGTTCCGCTGCGAGGGCTGAAGCGTACGTCGCGGTCCGCTGCAGGGGAAGTGCGGGCGCCCGAGGCTCCTAGGCCGGGCCCGGAGCCCCTCTGGCCCGGAAGCGGAGCCGGATCGGCACGCCGCCGAGGCGGAGGTCGCGCCGCAGTCGGTTCTCCAGATATCGCTGGTAGCTCGGTCCGGGCGCCCGGGCGCCGCCGAAGATCACGAACGTCGGAGGACCGGAGGCGACCTGCGTGGCGTAGTGAAGGGTTCCGGCGGTGCGCGGGGTGGGGAGTTCCTGCTGCGCCGTCCGGAGGATCTCGTTGACCCTCGAGGTCGGCGTTCGACCGCCCCAGCGTTCGTGCAGATCCATCACGAGGGGTGGCAACCGGTGCACGCCGTGCCCGCGGATCGCGGAGACGCGGATCACGGACGCGGCGGCGAACGGCTTCATCGAGGCGGTCAGCTCCTCGTACACCTTCGCCTTCTCCTCGAGCAGATCCCACTTGTTCGCGATCACGAGCAGGCCGCGGCCCGCCTCCATCACGCGCTTCGCGATCTTCTTGTCCTCGGTGGTGAAGCCGGCGTCGGCGTCGAGGACCAACAGCGCCACGTGGGCCGCATCGATCGCCTCGGCGGCGCGGAGGAAGCTGAAGTACTCGACCCCGCGCACCGACTGCCCGCGGCGCATGCCGGCCGTGTCCACGAAGCGCACGATCCCGTAGCCCGGCCAATCGACCAGCGAGTCGACGCTGTCGCGGGTCGTGCCGGCTACCTCCGAAACCACGCTCCGGTCTTGCCCGAGCAGCCGGTTGAACAGGCTCGATTTCCCGACGTTCGGGCGGCCCACGATCACGAATCGCCGCTCCTCGGGCTCCTCCCGGACCGCGGCCGACTCCGGCAAGAGCGGGACCACGAGGTCGAGCAGGTCGCCGGTCCCCTGTCCGTGCAGGGCGGAAACCGAGACCGGCTCGCCGAGGCCCAAGCGATAGAGTTCCGCGACGTCCGCGACGTCCTTCGGCGAGTCCGCCTTGTTCGCAACGAGCAGGACGGGGACCTCGGCGGTCCGGAGCCGCCGCACGAGCGAGGCGTCGTCCTCGGTGATCCCCGTCTGCACGTCCACCACCAGCAAGATGACGTCCGCCTCCGCCATCGCGCGGGCGGCTTGATCGGCGGCCAGCGCCTCGATGCCGCGAGCGTGCGGCAGGTACCCGGCGGTGTCGACGAGGGCGAAGGTCCGCCCGCCCCACGTCGTGCGGAGCTCGAGGCGATCCCTGGTCACGCCCGGCATCTCGTGGGCGATCGCCGTCCGCTTCCCGAAGAGCCGGTTCACGAGGGTCGACTTGCCCACGTTCTGACGACCGATCACCGCGACCGTGGGCACGGCGCCGGTCATCGCAACAGCTCCGGCGCTCGGTCGCGGATGACCTCCATCGCCACCCGGATCGTCTCCTCGACGTCGAGCCGACCGGTGTCGAGCACCACCGCGCCTTCGGGCAGCCGGTCCAGCGGGACGGTTCGGTGGTCGCGAGCATCGCGCTCGCGGAGCTCCTCGGCGACGTCGGCATCGCGAGCGGCCCGCTCCTCGGCGCGCCGACGGCCCCGAGCGTCGGGATCGGCCATCAGCGAGAGCTTCACGGCGGCGTCGGGGAACACGACCGAGCCGATGTCGCGACCCTCGACGACCGCCCCGGCCGCGCCGAGGGCTCGCTGCCGATCCCGCATCCAGGTGCGGACGCCGGGATGGCTCGCGACCTCCGACACCGTCCGCTCGACCTCGACGTCGAGCAACGCGGCCTCGTCGAAACCCTCGACCTCGAGCTCCTTCGGGTCGTCACCTACCCACCTGAACCTCAACCCGGGCATCAGGTCCATGAGACCCGCGGCGTCACCGGGCTCGACCCCTCGACGCGCGGCGAGCGCGGCGAGGGCCCGATACATCAGCCCGGTGTTGAGGTAGTCCAGACCGAGCTTGCTCGCGAGCGCCCGCGCGAGCGTCGACTTGCCGCTGCCCGCCGCACCGTCGATCGCCACCACCCGTTCGGTCACGACTCGACCTCGATCCTCGCCCCGATCCCCTGGAGCGTCTCGACGAAGCCCGGGAAACTGACCTCCGCGGACTCGATCCCCTCGATCACCGTCGGACCCTCGGCCTTGAGCCCGGCGACCGCGAGCGCCATCGCGAGACGGTGGTCGCCGAAGGACACGGCCCGGCCCCCGCGGAGACCGCCGCCGGCAAGCACGAGGTCGTCGCCTTCGACGGCGGCACGGCCGCCGAGTGCGTCGCAGGGAATCGACGAGCGCGGACAGACGGTCCGTCTCCTTCACGCGGAGCTCTCCCGCCCCACAGAACCAGCTGTCGGCCGCGGCATGGGCGGCGAGCGCCGCCAGGACCGGGACCTCGTCGATCACGAGGGGGAGCTCGTCCGCCTCGATCCGGACGGCCCGGAGATCGGCGGTCTCCTGGACCTCGATCGTCCCGACCGGCTCGCCGAGCTCCTCGTGATCGACCGCGGTACGGGTGGACACCCCCATCCGACGCATCACGTCGAGGAACCGAAGGCGCGTCGGATTCACGCCGACGCCCTCGATCCGGAGCGCCGAACCCGTGAGCGCGGCCGCCGCCACGAGGAAGGCCGCTGAGGAGGGATCGCCCGGGCAGGTCGCCTCGAAGCCCTCCTGCTGGAATCGGCTCACCGTGATCGAGCGACCGTCGATCCGGATCGGAGCCCCCAAGGCTTCCAGCGCGCGCTCCGTGTGGTCTCGCGTCGCCGCCGGTTCCACGACCGTCGTCTCGGCGTCGGCGTCGAGACCCGCGAGCAGGATCGCGCCCTTCACCTGCGCGGTCGCCAGCGCCAGCTCGTGCCGACGCCCGACGAGCCCGCCGCCCCGGATCGCGATCGGGGCGTGACCGTCCTCGGTCCGGATGTCCGCACCCATCCGCCGGAGCGGTTCGGCGACGCGTTCCATCGGCCGCGACGAGAGGCTGGCGTCGCCGATCAAGGTGCTGGCGAAGGGCGCGGCGGCCAGCAGGCCGGTCAGGAGTCGCATCGAGGTTCCCGAGTTGCCGCAGTCGAGCGGCTCGACCGAACGGTGGAGGCCCTCGCGCCCCTCACCCTCGAGTTCAAGCACGCGATATCGAGAGGCCTCGAGTCGGCGTTCCACGTGGAACCGGGAGGTTCCACCCCTGCGGCAGCGTTCGCGGTCCAGATATCGAGCGCAGGTCGAGCCTTCAGGGCGACACGCGCAAGGCTCGATGCGGTCGAGCGAACGTCGAGGGAGGGTGGAAGGTCGACCATGCGGCTCGCCCCCCGGGCCGTCGCGGCCAGGATCAGCCACCGATGCGCGATCGACTTGTCTCCCGGCACCCTGGCCGTCCCTCGGAGGGTGCCGCCCGGCTGGATCCGCGCCAACATCGAGCGGCTCCTCACGCCAGTCGGATCGGGTCGTGGCCGGAGGCCCGGAGCACCGCGACCGCGTCCGTGGCCGCCTGGGCGGCCACCGTGACGTGGACGGTGCCGCGGCCGCCTTCGGGCGAGTGCACGATCTGGAGATCCTCGATGTTCACGTCACCGGCCCCGAGCGTCGCGGTGATCCGCGCGAGGGCCCCCGGTTCATCCGGGATCTCGACCTGGAGCACCGCGACCCCCGCTCGCACGGTGGGCTTCGCCGCCAGCCGCAGGCGGGCCTGCTTCGCCGTCTCGAAGGTACGCTCGACCTCCGCGCCCTCCGAGCCGGCGATCTGCTCCCGGAGCGTCACCAGCCGGCCGACGAACAGGTCGATCGCCGCCACGATCTGATCGCGGTTGGCCAGGAGGATCTCGCTCCACAGCCGCGGGTTCGACGCCGCCAATCGGGTGAGGTCGCGGAACCCGCCCGCCGCCAGGAGCAGCAGGTCGGGCTCCCCCGCCTCCTCGGTCGCCGCGAGCCCCATCAGGGACGTGGAGGCGACCTGCGGGAGGTGGCTGACGAACGCGACGAGCCGGTCGTGGCGCTCGGGCGTGAGCCGCACCGGGCGCGCCCCGATCCGGACGATCCAATCCGAGAGGCGATCGACCGCCGCCGGATCGGACGCCTCGGTCGGCGCGAGGACCCACACGATGTCGTCGACGACGGACGCGGCGGCGTGCTCCGGGCCCGATCGCTCGCTCCCGCCGAGCGGATGCCCCGGCACGAACCGGCGAAGGTCCTCCGGCGCGGCCACCACCGCCACCGCCTCGGCGACCATGGCCTTGATGCTCCCGGCATCGGTCACGATGGCGGCGGGGGCCAGCGCGAGGGCCTGTGCGACCGCGCCGACGATCTCGGGGATCGGCGTGCAGATCACGACGAGGTCCGCACCGCGCACCGCCTCCTGGATCGATCCCGCGGCGGTCAGCCCGCCCGACGCCGCGGCCCGGGCTGCGACGGCGGGCTCGGCGTCCCAGCCGGTGACGGCCACCCCGGCGCGGGTCGCCGCGAGCGCCACCGACGTCCCGATCAGGCCCGTGCCGACGATCGCGACCCGGTCGATCGGTTGCGCCGACGCTCCGAGGTCACCCGCCGGCATCGATGTCATCGCGGAGGCTCTCCGCGCCGTCGAGGTAGACGTGGGCGACCTCGTCGGGAGCTCGCTCGGTGTAGAAGTGCAGGAGGACGCGGACCACGGAGGCCATCGAGCCTTCCACCGGGATCTCCTGTGCGCAGAGCAGCGGGACCGATCCCATCCCCATGCGACGAGCCGCTTCCGCCGGGAAGGCCGAGCGCAGGTCCTCGGTCGCGGTGAACAGGATGCTCACGAGGTCTTCGGGCGCGATCGCGTTCGCCGTGAGCACCGCGCCGAGCAGTCGCTCGGTGGCGGTCAACACGTCGTCGGCGAGCGGCCCGCGGGTCACGATCGCACCCCGAGCGGCGCGAACCCTCATGCTCGCATCCTTTCCGTCGGCGGGGATCCGAGCCGGCGAACGGCCCGATGCGCCCAGGCTACAGGTCGGCCGGGGGGCGGCGCCGCGCGGCTCGCTCGGCCTTCGCGGCGGTGGCGCCGAGCGCGAGCACCTCGTCGGCGGTCAACTCCCGGAGTTGCCCCGCGCGCAGCCGGCCGAGATGCAGCGACCCGATCCGGACGCGGACGAGCCGGGACACCGGGAGCCCGACCGCGGCGAGCAGCCGGCGGACCTCGCGCTTGCGGCCCTCCGTCATCACGAGGGCGAGCTGGCCTCGCTCGGCCCGAGCGTCCACGATCCGCGCCGACTTCGCCTTCGCCGGCCCGTCGTCGAGGTCGACCCCGGCCCGGAGCTTCGCCAGGTGCTTCGGGGTCGGACGGCCCTGCACCTCCGCGAGGTACTCCTTCTCGACCTGGAACCTCGGATGCAGGAGCCGCTCCGCCAGGTCCCCGTCGTTCGTCAGCACGAGCAGGCCCTCGCTCTCGCGATCGAGGCGACCGACCGGGAAGACGCGGGGCCCGTCTTCGGGCAGGAACGAGCGGATGTCGGGCCGCCCTTGCGGATCCTTCATCGTCGTCACCACCCCGGCCGGCTTGTGGAGCGCGTAGTACCTCGTGCTGGGGTCGAGGTTGACGGGGACCCGCTGAAGCTCGACCCGGTCGCGCGAGACCTCGACCTTGTCCCCGAGCGTCGCCACCCTCCCGTTCACCCGGACCTTGCCCTGCACGATCAGTTCCTCGCAGGATCGACGTGAACCGAAGCCCGCGCGGGCGAGCGCGCGTTGCAGGCGCTCCTCGGCCATCAGCCCTCTGCCGTCGTGGGCTCGTCCTCGGCCTCGGGCCGTCCGGCTCCGTCTGGCACTCCGGGCTCCTCGGGCCCGTCGGCGTCGATGTCGGCGGCGCTCACCGCGGACGCTCCCGCGTCGAGCAGCGGCGCGAGCGAGGGCAAGGCGGCGAGGGACGGCAGGCCGAGTCGTTCGAGGAAGCGCGGGGTCGTCGCGAACAGGACCGGGCGGCCGGGCGCCTCGTCCCGGCCGGCCTCCTCGATCAGGCCGCGATCGGTCAGCGCACGCAGGACCCCGTCGGAGTTCACGCCCCGGATCGCGTTGACCTGGTGCCGCGTGACCGGCTGCTTGTACGCGACGATCGCGAGCGTCTCGAGCGAGGCCTTCGTCAGGCGGGCCTGGCGGGAGGACAGCACGAACCGCTCGACCGCCGCCTGCGCGTCGGGATGCGTGAACAGCCGCCAACCGCCGGCCACCTCGCGCAACACGAGCCCCGAGCCACGCTCCTCCAGGTCGTGGGCCAGTCGAGCGCAGAGGGCGTCGACGCTGGCGCGGTCCACCCCCATCGCCTGGGCGAGCATCGGGCTCGGCAGCGGTTCGTCCGATACGAAGAAGAGCGCCTCGAGCACCCGCGTCTCCTGACGCTGGAGGTCGTCCGTCACCTGAGCCTCACCCCTTCCACTCCACGGCCACTTCACCGAAGGTCTCCGCCTGCTGAAGCTCGACCTTCCCTTCACGGTAGAGCTCGAGGAGGGCGAGGAATCGGACGACGACGTGGATCCGGTTCTCGCAGTCGGCCGTCAGCTCCCGGAACGACGCCTGTCGCCCGTCGACCGACGCGAAGCGCCGCTCGACCGCCTCCATCGCGTCGGAGACCGTGTACGCGATCGGCGTCACGTGGGACAGGTCGACCGTCGGCTGGGGCCGCAGCAGCGTCGCCGCGAGCTCGGCCAGCTGCGGCGACGTCACCTTCTCCATGGGGTCGGGGTACAGGTGGGAGAACTCCGAACCGGGGCCGACGTCCCGCGTGAAGTACGCGGCCTCGTCCTCGAGCCGGCGCGCGAGGTCGGCGACCACCTCGCGGAACGCGCGGAGCTCGAGCGACCGGGCGTACAGGAGATCCGGCGAGCTCCCGACGAGATCCTCCTCGTCCAGCTCCGTGTGCCGAGGCGTCAGGCGCGCCACCTTGAGCTCCAGCAGGACGGCGCAGATCGCGAGGAACCACGTTGCCTCTTCGAGGGTCCAGGCGTCGGGTTCCTTCGCGTAGGCCAGGAACCGGTCCGTCACGCCGCCGATCGCCACGTCGCACACGTCGACCTTCTGCTCCAGGATCAGATCGGCCAGCAGCCGGAACGGCCCGGAGAACCCGGGCAGGTCCACGGCGAACCCCTCGACGGTGGCCTCGGTCGCGTCCCCCGCCTCGCTCATGGATCGAAGTGCATCGCCGCTCGCACGGCGTCGAGGGTCGCCCGGGCGATCGGACGCACGCGCTCCGCGCCCGCCGCGAGCACGGTCCCCGCGAGACCGGGCCGCGTCTCGAGCTCGGCGCGCCGCTCCCGGTAGCCGCGGAAGTACTCGATCAGGTGATCCGCCAGGAGCGTCTTGCAGTCGACGCACCCCAGCTCACCGGTGCGGCAGGTGGCCTCGATCCGATCCACGTCGGCCGGTGAGAACTTGCGATGCAGCGCGAAGATCGGGCAGATCTCCGGGCGGCCGGGGTCCCCGCGGCGGATCTTCTGGGGGTCCGTGATGAACGAGCGCACCTTCGCCCGGATCGCGTCCTCGTCGTCCCGGACCCCGATGAAGTTGTCCAGCGTCTTCGACATCTTCCGGCCGTCCGAGCCGGGGATCAGCGGCGTGTCGGACAGGAGCGGTTGCGGCTCCAGGAGCACGTCGCCGTAGAGCCGGTTGAACCGCCGGACGATCTCCCGGCTGATCTCGAGGTGCGAGACCTGATCCTCCCCGACCGGCACGAGCTCGCCGCGGACGATCGTGATGTCGACCGTCTGCAGCAGCGGGTACCCGAGCAGCCCGAAGTTCGAGATGTCCCGTTCGGCGAGGTCCCGGAGACGCTCCTTGTAGGTCGGCACCCGCTCGAGCCAGCCGAGCGGCGTGATCATGCCCAGCAGCAGCGCCATCTCGGCGACCTCGGGCAGATCGGACTGCCGGTAGATCGTGACGCGCTCGGGGTCGAGCCCCGCGGCCAGCAGATCCAGCACGAGGCCCTCGACGCGATCCGGCAGCGCCTCCGTGCGGTCGTAGTCGGTCGTGAGCATGTGCCAGTCGGCGACGAAGTAGAAGCAGTCGTAGCCCTCCTCCTGGAGGCGGACCGCGTTCTCGACGTTCCCGGCCCAATGGCCCAGATGCATCGGACCGGTGGGTCGGAACCCCGTGAGGACGCGCTTCGTTCGGACCTCGACGTCAGCGCTCACGATGGCCGCGATGATAGCGCGGGGTTCCCGCGCGGCCGGAAGGCGCAGCGAGAACGCCGCCGTCCCTCTAGAAGGACAGGAGTCGCAGGCAGTTCACACCGGTCGCGGCGTTGCACAGGGCGCCCGTCAACGAGGTCAGGATCCCGAGCACGAGCGAGCTGAACACGAACACGATCACCAGGACGAGCAGCGGCAGGTACTTGTCGGCGCCGCGATAGACCTCGGCGGCGTCGCGCGGAAGGATCAGCGCGACCATCCGGGCGCCGTCGAGCCCGGGGATCGGCAGCAGGTGGAAGATCGTGAGCGACATGCTGGTGTAGGCGAACGTCAGCAGGGCCCGGATCATCTCCGGCGGCATCGCGACGCTCCGCAGGACGAGACCGGCGAGGATCCCGAGCAGGAGCGTCGCGACCGGCCCGGCGCACGAGACGAGGACGACGTCGCGCCGCTGATCCCGGAACCGGTTCGGGTCGATCGGCGCCGGCTTGCCGTAGGCCGCCGGGATGACGAGCGCCTGGACGGTCCACAGGACGGCGATCAGGGCCGGCACGAGGCCGCTGCCGAAGGGCTCGAACCAGGCCTTCGGCGAGAGCGTGAGACGGCCCCAGAGGCGCGGCGTGGGGTCGCCCAGACGCACCGCGACGCTGGCGCGCGCGTATTCGCGCACGCTCATGCCGATCAGCAGCGACACCAGCATGTAGGAGGCGAGGCGGAACCCGAGCGCGGTGAAGTTCCCCACCGCCACCATCACGCGCACCCCCATCCCGGCCGCATCATCCCGGCAACCAATCGTGCACGAGCGGCGGCGGCTCGACCTCGTGCTCGACGAGCGTCAGCGCCGCCAGGGTGTGGCCGACGGCCTCGTCCGCATCCTCGTCGGTCCTCGCGTGGACCTCCCCGAGCGTCTCCCCCACCTCCACGCGGTCGCCGATCTTCGGGCGCATCACGATACCGACGGCGGGATCGATCGGGTCACCCTTGTGGAGGCGTCCGGCCCCGAGGGCGCCGCTCGCGACCCCGATCCGGTCGGCGGCGACCGCCGCGACGATCCCGGCGCGGTCGGCCAGGAGCGGCACGACGACCGGCGCGCGTGGCAGGACCCCGGCGGGATCGTCGACGACCCGAGGGTCGCCGCCCTGCGCCTGCACCATCCGCCGGAAGCGGTCGAGCGCCGATCCGTCGTCGAGCGCCGCCTCGGCCCGGGCCAGGGCGTCCTCGAACGAGCCCCCCTCGAGCCGTTCGACGGCGCGCGCCGCGAACCACACCGCGAGCTCCCGCAGGCGGCCGCGCTCCTCGCCGCGGAGGATCGCGACGGTCTCGACGATGTCGAGCGCGTTGCCGACGGCGTCGCCGAGCGGCTGCGACATGTCGGTGACGGCGGCCGCCGCCGGCCGTTCCGCGCCGCGGGCCAGTGCCAGACAGGCGCTCGCCAGCGAGCGCGCCTCATCGCGGGTTCGCATGAACGCCCCGGAGCCGGCCTTCACGTCGAGCAGGATGAAGTCGGTCGCGACGGCGAGCTTCTTCGACATCACGCTGGCGGCGATCAACGGGATCGACCCGACGGTGGCGGTCGCGTCCCGCAGCGCGTAGAGCGCGCCGTCCGCCGGGACCAGGGCCGGCGACTGCGCGGCGACGGCGCACCCGACCGCTCGCACCTGTTCGGCGATCTCGACCGGCGACAGGCCGGTCCGGAACCCGGGGATCGACTCGAGCTTGTCGAGCGTCCCGCCCGTATGACCGAGGCCGCGGCCGGAGAGCTTCGCGACGGCGAGGCCGAGCGCGGCGGTGAGCGGGGCGAACACGAGCGTGACGCCGTCCGCGACCCCGCCGGTCGAGTGCTTGTCCACCGAGGGCCGCCCGAGATCGCCGAACGCGACCGTCTCACCGGACGCGATCATCGCGTCCGTCATCGCCAGCGTCTCGCCGTCGTCGAGCCCGTTCAGGAGCGCGGCCATCAGGAAGGCGGCCGCCGGTCCATCGCCGAGCTCGCCGCGCGCGTACGCGAGGACGAACCGCTCGATCTCTTCCGGCGCAAGGGTTCCGCCGTCGCGCTTCGCCGCGATCACCGTCCGCGGATCCCACCTCGTCATCCGAGAACGCTCCGCCACGGTCAGCCGGCGCATCCGAGGTCGGCCGCGAAGCTCGAGCCGAGCGAGGTCGGCGCCGCGACGCCGAGCAGGTCGGCCACGGTCTGCCCGAGGTCGGCGAACGTCCCGCGCGTGCCGATCCGATGCGGCCCGCCGCGCAGTCCGGCGGCGAGCAGGGGTGTCCGCTCGCGCGAATGGTCGGTCGGCGGCGTCGTCGGGTCGCACCCGTGGTCGCCCGTGATGAACAGCACGCCGCCGTCGAGCGCGGCGAGCACGTCCGGGAGCCGCCGATCGAACGCCTCCATCGCCGCGGCATAGCCGGGTGCGTCGTTGCGGTGCCCGTACTTCGAATCGAAGTCCACGAGGTTCGCGAACACGAACGCCGGTTCCGGACGGGCGAGGTACTCGATCGTGAGGTCGACGCCGTGGTCGTTCGAGTCCGAGTACCGCCCCTCGGTGATGCCGTGCCCATCGAAGATGTCGCGGATCTTGCCGACGGTGAGGACCGGAGACGGCCGCGGCGGCCAGGTGGTCGAGCACCGTCGGACCCGGCGGCGGCAGGCTGAAGTCTCGGCGCTCGGGACGGCGCACGAAGCTCCCCGGTGGCCCGTCGAACGGCCGCGCGATCACGCGACCGACGGCGTGCTCGCCGGTCAGGATCCGGCGCGCGACGCGACACCACGCGTAGAGCTGTTCGAGCGGCACCACGTCCACGTGGGTCGCGATCTGGAACACGGAGTCACCGCTCGTGTAGACGATCGGGCGCCCGGTCGCGAGGTGTTCGCCGCCGAGCTCCTCGATGATCTCGGTTCCGGATGCCGGCACGTTGCCGAGCACGCCACGACCGATCGCCTCCTCGAAGGGCCCCAGCACCTCGGGCGGGAAGCCTTCGGGATACAACGGGAACGGCCGGTCGAGCCGGATCCCCATCATCTCCCAGTGCCCGGTGGTCGTGTCCTTCCCGGCCGAGACCTCGGTCGCGCGGCCGTGGGCGGAGCCGGCCTCGGCGCGAGGGTGGACGCCCTCGATGTCGCTCAGGTGCCCCAACCCGAGGGCCTCGAGGTTCGGCAGGTGGACGCCGCCCACCGCGCGCGCCGTGTTCCCGAGCGTGTCGGATCCCTCGTCGCCGTAGGCCGCGGCGTCGGGAGCGTCGCCCACGCCCCAGGAATCGCACACGATCAGGCAGACGCGAGGAACGCGCGGGTCCCCCACCTCACCCCGCCAGCTTCTTGCAGTCGATGCAGAGCAGGGCCCAGGGGATCGCCTCGAGCCGCTCCGGCGCGATCGGGCGGCCGCAGCGTTCGCAGGTGCCGTACGTGCCGGCGTCCATCTTCGCGATCGCGCGCTCCACGTCGTGCAGGTTCGAACGGAGCGCGCGTACCACGGCGATCACCCGCGAGCGCTCCTCGGTGCTGTGGGATCGATCCGAGAACCCCGCGTCGGCGTCGAACGTGACCTCGTCGGACTCCGGATCGGCCCCGTACTCCTCGATCTCGTGACGGAGGTCCGTCCGTTGCCGCTCGAGCTCGTCGCGCAGGCGGGCGAGCACCGCCTCGTCGAGCACCGTCATCCCCCCTTCCCCGACCCGCGCCGCGCCCTCGGGTGCGACGAGTAGTACACCTCCCGCAGGTGCTCCTTCGTCACGAGCGTGTAGATCTGCGTGGTCGCGACGCTCGCGTGCCCCAGCAGCTCCTGGACGACCCGGACGTCGGCGCCCCCGTCGAGCAGGTGCGTCGCGAACGAGTGTCGCAGGTCGTGCAGCGTCACGCGACGCTCGATCCCGGCGGTCTCCGCGGCCCGGGTCAGGATCTGCGCGCAGCTCTGTCGCGTGAGGCGGCCGCCCCGGGTGTTGAGGAACAGCGCGCCGCGGGTGCGGCCGGTGGCGAAGGCCGGCCGGGCCCGCGTGAGGTAGGTCTGGACGGCGTCCCGGGCGTAGCGGCCCACCGGGACGTCGCGTTCCTTGCCGCCCTTCCCGAGGACCCGGACGAACCCGTCCTGCAGGTCGACATCGTCGACGTCCAGCCCCGTGAGCTCGGAGATCCGCAGGCCGGCCCCGTACAGCAGCTCGAGGATGGCCCGGTCCCGCATCCCCGCCGGGTGGGTCGGGTCGGGCGCCTCGACGACGGCGCGGACCTCGTCGACGGACAGCGGATGCGGCAGCGCGCGAGGCAGCTTCGGCCGGACCACGCCGGCGCTCGGGTCGCGATCGGTCACGCCGTCGCGGACGAGGAACCGGTGGAACGACCGCACGGCCGAGAGCGCGCGCGCGACGGACGTCGCCGCGTACGGCGCCTCCTCCGGCCCGTGGGTCGCCGCCGAGATCGACGCGACGAACGACCGGACGTCGGCCGGCTCGACCTCGTCGGGCGACGCGATCCCCCGGTGCTCCAGGAACGCGGTGTACCGAGCGAGGTCGCGGCGATACGCGGCGATCGTGTTCGACGAGAGGCCACGCTCCACGGTGAGATGATCGAGGAACCGCTGCACCGCAGGGTCGATCACGGCCCCGGCTGCGCGGCGGCGAGCAGGAGTGCCAGGGCGGTGCTGGCGTTGCGGAACCGTCCCGCGCGTGCGGCCGCGACCGCGTCGTCGAACGGCATCCGCACCACCTCGATGCCGGGCTCCGGCTCCCCCTCCGGCTCCGGGCGGGTGCGCGCCGCGAACAGGTGCATGTACTCGTCGGTGAAGCCCGGCGACAGGTACGCGCCGCCGAGGAACGTCAACGTCTCGGCGTGGAAGCCGGTCTCCTCGAACAGCTCGCGCCCGGCGCACGTCATCGCGTCCTCGCCCTCGACGTCGAGGAGTCCGGCCGGGATCTCCGTGAGCGCGTCGCGCACGGGCGGACGGAACTGCCGCACGAGCAGGACGTCGCCGTCGGGCGTCCTCGGCACGATCCCGACGGCGTCGTGCTTGCGGACCGTCTCGTAGGCGTCGAGACCCGGCCAATCCTCGAGCCAGACGGAGAGCCAACGGCCCTCCCACGCCCGGCGAGCGCCCAGCGGCTCGGGCATCCGGCTCAGCCGGTGACGACGATCCGCTCGTCCCCCGCGAGACGCCGGGTCCGTGCGGCCCGAGCGGCGGCGACGAAGTCGCGGAACAGCGGGTGCGGCCGGGTCGGCCGCGATCGCAGCTCGGGGTGGAACTGCCCGGCGACGAAGAACGGGTGCTCGGGGAGCTCGATGATCTCGGTCAGCCGGCCCTTCTGGGAGGACCCGCTGGTCACGAGGCCCGCGTCGCGCAGGATGTCGTGGTAGGCGGGGTTCACCTCGTAGCGATGCCGGTGGCGCTCCTCCACGACGTCGGCCCCGTAGGCGGCCGCGGCCCTCGTCCCGGGCTCCAGGTAGCACGGCTGCGCGCCCAGCCGCATCGACGCCCCCAGATCCGTCACGTCCTTCTGTTCGGGCAACAGGTCGATCACGGGATGCAGCGTCGCCGGGTCGAACTCGGAGGAGTTCGCACCCTCGAGGCCGCAGACGTTCCGCGCGAACTCGATCACCGCGCACTGCAGGCCCAGGCAGATCCCGAGGAACGGCACGTCGCGCTCCCGCGCGAACCGCACCGCCTCGACCTTGCCCTCCACGCCGCGGACCCCGAACCCGCCCGGGATCAAGATCCCGTCCAGGTCGGCGAGCGCCGCCTCGGTGGCCGGACCGCCGAGGTCGTCGGAGGCGAGCCAGCGGATGCGCACGTCGCAGCCGGACTGGAGGCCGCCGTGCCGGAGCGCCTCCATCACGGAGAGGTACGCGTCGCGCAGGGTCACGTACTTCCCGACGACGGCGATATCGACCGGGTCGACGGCGGCGTGCACCCGCTCCACGAGGGCGTTCCACTCCGTGAGATCGGCCCGTTCGTCGATCCGCAGATGCTCGGCCAGGACCGTGTCCAACCCCTCGCGATGCAGGACGAGCGGCACCTCGTAGATGGACGGCGCGTCCGGGGCGCTGATCACGCCGGCGATCGGCACGTCGCACAGCAACGAGACCTTCTCCTTGAGGTTGCGTCCGATCGGCCGGTCCGAGCGGCAGACGATCGTGTCCGGCTGCAGACCCAGCGAGCGGAGCTCCTTCACCGAGTGCTGCGTCGGCTTCGTCTTCAGCTCGCCGGACGGCCCGATGAAGGGCATCAACGAGACGTGGACGAACGCGCAGCGGTCGCGGCCGATCTCGTTGCGCAACTGACGGATCGCCTCGAGGAACGGGAGGGATTCGATGTCGCCGACCGTGCCGCCGACCTCGACCACCTGGAGGTCGGCCTGCTCGGTCTCGGCGAGCGCACGGATGCGCGCCTTGATCTCATCGGTGATGTGCGGGATCACCTGCACGGTCTTGCCGAGGTAGTCGCCGCGGCGCTCCTTCGCGAGGACCGAGGAGTACACGGCGCCGGTCGTGAAGTTCGAACCGCGGTGCAGGTCGGCGTCGAGGAAGCGTTCGTAGTGACCGAGGTCCAGATCGGTCTCGGCGCCGTCGTCCAGCACGAAGACCTCGCCGTGCTCGAACGGGTTCATCGTGCCCGGGTCGACGTTGACGTACGGGTCGAGCTTCTGGAGGACGACCTTGAGACCGCGGGAGGCGAAGAGTCGGCCGAGGGAGGCGGTGGTGATGCCTTTCCCGAGCCCGGAGGCGACACCGCCCGTGACGAAGATGTACTTCGTTCGCTCCCTCACCACGGGACCCGACTGTAGCAGACCCCACCGACGCACCGGGCGGGTTCGGCCAACAACCTTCGTGCCGCCGGCGGAAAGCCGCCCTTCACGCGCCGGAACGCACGCGAGCCGCTTCGGCCAGGAGCTCCTCGGCGTGGGAGGCGCCGTGCTCGGATGCCTCGAGGCCCGCGAGCATCCGCGAGAGCTCGAGGACGCGCTGGTGGTCGTCGAGGACGTCCACCTCGGCGGTGCCGGCGTGCTTGCGGACGCGGACGTGCAGGTCGGCGAAACAGGCGATCTGCGGGAGGTGGGTCACGACGAGCACCTGCCGGGAGGCGGCGAGCGTCGCGAGCCGCCGGCCGACGGCGAGCCCTGCCTGTCCGCCGATGCCGGCGTCCACCTCATCGAACACGAGCGTCGGCACGTCGTCGAGGTCGGCCAGGATGCTGCGGCACGCGAGCATCACGCGTGACAGCTCGCCGCCGCTGGCGGTCTTCGCGAGCGGGAGCCACGGCTGCGTCGGGCCGCCGCGCAGCAGGAGCGCGACGCGGTCGGCCCCGGACGGTCCGGGCGGCTCCAGCGGCTCGACCGCGACCCGGATCGCGGCGCCCTCCATGCCGAGCTCGTCGATCTGCCGCGTCAGCTCGTCGCCGAGCGCGGGCGCGGCCTGGGCTCTGCCCGCCGAGACGTCCGCGGCCTGCGTCGGCGGCGAGCCCCTCCAGCTCGCCGAGCTCCCGCTGCAGCGCCTCCAAGCGCTCGTCCGCCGACGACAGGGCGACCAGGCGATCCGAGGCCTCCCGCAGGAACGCGAGCACGTCGGCGTCGGTGGCGCCGTACTTGCGCTGCAGCCCTTCAGCGCCGCGATCCTGGCCCTGACCTCCTCGAGCCGCTCGGGGTCGACGATGAGCGACTCCCGGTAGATCCGGACGTCGTGGGCCAGCTCGGCGGCCTCCGCGGCCAGACCGGCGGAGCGCGCCGCCAGCTCGGCGGCCGCCGGATCGAGGTCGGCCATCTCCCCCAGGCCGTGCGCCGCCGACGCGAGGGTCTCCGCGGCCGCCCCGTCGCCGGCGACCTCGGCCTCGACGGCGCTCGCGAGCGCGAGCAGACGCTCGACGTGGCCGAGCCGCCCGGCCTCCGCCTCCAGCTCCGGCGTCTCGCCGGGGCGCGGCCCGACCGCCTCGATCTCGCCGGCCTGGTAGGCGAGCAGATCGAGCTCGCGCTCGCGCTCGCGCGAGGCCTCCTCCAGGTCGGCGGCGGCTGCTCGAACATCGCGCAGCCGCGCGTAGGTCTCCCGGTAGGCGGCGAGCGCGCCGAGGTGTCCGTCGCCGGCGGCGCGGTCCAGGAACGCGGTCTGCGTCTCCTGCTCGAGGAGCCGCAACGAGCCGTGCTGGCCGTGGATCTCGATCAGCCGGGCCCCGAGCTCCGCGAGCGCCGACGCCGTGGCGAGCTGGCCGCCGATCCGCCCGCCGCTCTTCCCGTCGGCCCCGAGCGTGCGCGCGAGGATCACCTCGCCATCCTCGGCCCACGCCTCCGAACCCTCGGGCGCGTCGAAGCGGGCCTGGATCTTCGCGGAGCCGCCCGCGCGTACGAGCTGCGCGCTGGCGCGGGCGCCGGTCACCAACGACAACGCCACCGCGATCATCGTCTTGCCGGCGCCGGTCTCGCCGGTGAGGACGGTCAGGCCGGGCGGCGGCTCGAGATCGAGATCGTCGATGACCCCGAGACCGCTGATGTGCAGCTGGCGGAGCACGCCCGCATCCTAGCCACCGCCACCGACATCTCCGGGAGCCGAATCGCCGGGCAGGTCGAACTTCTCGCGCACCCGGGCCAGGAAGCTCGCGCCGGTCGGTCGCCGGACGAGCCGGGCCGGCCGCCCGGACGCCCGGATCCGCACCGAGGTCCCCACCGCGATCTCGTGCGTCTCCCGGCCGTCCGCCGAGACCAGCCCCGGCTCGTCGCCGACCACGGTCAGGACCACGGTCTGATCGGCGGCCAGCACGAACGACCGGTCGAACACCATGTGCGCGGCGATCGGCGTCAGCACGAGGCACGGGACGTCCGGCGTCACGATCGGCCCGCGAGCGGAGAACGAGTAGGCCGTCGAGCCCGTCGGCGTCGCCACGATCACGCCGTCGGCCGAGAACGTCGTGACGTAGTCGCCGTCCACCTCGACGCGGAGCCGGATCAGCCGGTGGCGGGCCCGTTTCTCGACCATGATCTCGTTGAGGGCCCATTCCGGCGGGAACACGCCGCCGTCGGCGGGCTCGGCGACCACGGCCAGCCGTTCCTCGATCCTCGCGCCGCCGGCGAGCGCGTCCGCGATCAGGCCTGCGGCCTCCGGCGGCTCGACCTCCGTGAGGAACCCGAGACGCCCGACCTTCACGCCGAGCACCGGCACCTGCGCCTGCGCCGCGAGGTGCGCCGCGCGCAGGAACGTGCCGTCGCCGCCGACCGAGACCGCCAGATCGACCGCCGGCGCGCCCTTCGTCAGATCCACGCTCGCGACGTCCGTCGCCGCCAACGCGGCCTCCAGCTCGCGCGCAGCGGCGACCGCCGCGCCGCGGCCTTCGTGCACCACGAGGCCGACGACGCTCATCGCCGCAGGACCTCGCCCTCGGCGATCGCGGCCTCGACGTCCGTCGCGGACAGCGGCGCCACCGGCGCTCGACCGCGCCGCAGCTCCAGCAGGAACTCCACGTTGCCGGCCGGTCCCGGCAACGGCGAGGCCATCACCCCGGCCGTCGCCAGCCCGGCCGCCTGCGCCGCCGCACCCACCTGCACGAGCACGCGCCGCCACACCTCGGGGTCGCGAACCACGCCGCCTCGACCCACCGCCTCCCTCCCCGCCTCGAACTGCGGCTTCACGAGGACCACGTAGCCGGCGGCGGCGGTCCCGAGCTGCGCGAGCGCCGGCAGGACCGAGCCCAGGGAGATGAACGAGAGATCGGCCACGACGAGCTCCGGCTCGAACGGCAGCGCCTCCCGCGTCAGCGTGCGGACGTTCGTGCGGTCCATGACGACGACGCGGGGGTCGGACCGGAGCTCCCAGGCGAGCTGGCCGTAGCCGACGTCGACGGCGATCACGCGGGCCGCGCCCCGACGCAGCAGGCAATCCGTGAACCCGCCGGTGGAGGCGCCGGCGTCGAGGCACGACCGCCCCTCCGGGTCGATGCCGAAGCGGTCGAGGGCCGCCGCCAGCTTCGAGCCGCCGCGCGAGACGAAGGGTCGGGCCGACCCGGCGATCTCCACCGGTGCGTCCTCCGCGACGAGCGTGGCGGGCTTGGTCGCGGTGATGCCCGCGATGCGCACCTGCCCGGCGGTGACGGCCTCACGCGCCTGCGCACGGCTGGGCGCGAGCCCCCGACGCACGAGCTCCGCGTCGAGGCGGCGACGGGACATCCCGCGGTTCGTCCTGCGCTCAGCCGCCGGATCCGTCCGCCGGCTTCGCGGCGGAGCGCTTCGCGGCCGTCGGCTTCTTCGCGGTCGACTTCCGTGCGGTCGACTTCCGCGTGGTGGTCTTGCGTCGCGCCCGGGCGCGTCCGGACGCGGTCATGCCCGCGCGGCGCTCCAGCTCGCGCACGCGCTTGCGCACCGTGTCCAGATCGTCCTGCGTGGCGACACCGACCTGCTTCATCTGATCCGCCACCTCGCGGCGGATCACGTCGCGTGAGGCGTTCCCGGTTGCGCTGGGACCAATCCAGGATGTCCGCGGCGGTCTTCGCCACCTGTTCCTTCGCGGCTCCGGGCTCGAGGAACGACTTCGCGAGCTCCTGTGCCCGCGCGGGGGTCATGTTGCCGATCGCGGCCTCGAGTGCCCTTCGGAGATCGTCGACCCTGGTCATCTGTTCGCTCCTTGATCGTGCCTCGCGCCGGCGTCTACCGGTCGCGACCAGCATAGCCGCGGACGAACCGCGCTCGGCCGGCTCACCCGGTCCCTCCGCCCTCACCTGGGCGCGACCAGCGCCGACAGGTCCTCCGCGACGTACGTCGGGCGCCGGCCGCCGCGTCTCCCAGGTCCGCGCGCGAGGCGATGCCGGTCAGCACGAGCATCGAGTCCCACCCCAGGCGCAGCCGCTCCTTCGATGTCCGTCTCGAGCCGGTCGCCGATCACGAGCGGACGGCCGCCGCCGGCGCGCTCGAGCCCCGCCCGGAAGATCGGCTCGTTCGGCTTCCCGACGACCTCGGCCCCGATGCCGGTCGTCGCCTCGATCGCCGCCAGGATCGCGCCGGCGCCGGGCCAGGCCACGCCGCCGGGAGCGGGGTACGACGGGTCCGCGTTCGAGGCGACGAGCCGGGCGCCGCGCTGGACGAGCACCGACGCCACACGCAGCTTCTCGTAGTCGACCTGGCGATCCCACCCGACCACCACCGCGTCGGCCGCGTCGGGCTCGCCGTCGAGGAGCCGCACGCCCGCCGCCGACAGCGCGTCCCGCAGACCTCGCTCCCCCACCACGAACGCGGTCGAGACATCGCGGGCACGGAGGAAGCCGGCCGTCGACAGGGCGGAGGTCTCGACCTCCTCCGGCGCCGCCTCGACGCCGACGCTCCGAAGGTGCGCGGCCACCTCCTCGGGGGTGCGCGCGGAGTTGTTCGTCAGGAACGCGAGCCGCTTGCCGAGCGCGCGGAGCGCGCCGACCGCCTCCGCGGCGCCGGGGACGGGCTCCGAAGCCCGGTACAGCACGCCGTCCAGATCGAACAGGAAGGCGTCGTAGCCTTCGGCGATCATCCGACGGGCGCCAGGCGGGCCAGGATGCGCTCGTAGTCGCGGTTGCCGGGCCGCAGCGCGTTCGCGAGCTTCGCGTGACCGATCGCGCGCTGGAGCTGGCCGGTCCGCTCACACGCGAGCGCCAGCGCGAAGTGGGCGTAGTCGTCCGAGGGGTTCAACGCGACGGCCTTCGCGAACTCCCGCCGCGCGCGGGCCGTCCGCCCCGCCATGTAGAGCGCGCGACCGAGCGCCTCTCGGATCGATCCCTTCTCCGGCTCCAGCAGCTTCGCGCGCGACAGGAGCATCGCCGCCGCGTGCGGATGACCCCCGCGCAGCATCTCGCTCCCGCGCGCGTACAGGTCGTAGGCCGAGGGCGAGTCATCTCGCCTGCTATACAGGGCGGGTGCCACGCATCGGTCCTTTCGCCGGCCTGACCTACGACGTCGCGGCGGCCGGTCCGCTCGATCGCCTGACCGCACCGCCCTACGACGTTATCAGCGAGCCGCACCGAGACCGATACCGCTCGGGCAGCCCGTACAACATCGTGCACCTGGACCTCGCCGAGGACGATCCCGAGGCAGCCGCGGGACAAGCGGCCGATCCGTACGAGGCCGCCGGCGAGCGCCTGCGACGCTGGATCGCCGACGGGATCTTCGTGCGGTCGCCCGAACCCACCTACTTCGCCTACGAGATGCGCTTCTCGCTCGGCGGCCGGCGCCGGAGGATCCGCGGATTGCTCTGCGCGATGGATCTGGAACCGTGGGGCGGGGACGTGGTTCCCCACGAACAGACGATGCCCGGGCCGGTCGAGGACCGGCTCCGACTCCTCCGAGCCACCGGGATGCACCTCTCCCCGATCTACGGGGTCATCTCCGGCCCCAACCGGCCGCTCGCCGGCCTGCTCGACGAGGTCGCGGGGACGCCGCCGCCGTTCGCCGTCCTGGACGAGGAGGGCGTGGAGCATCGGATGTGGCCGGTCGCGGGCACCGTGGATGTGGCGACCTGGCTGGCGCAGGAGCGGCTGCTGATCGCCGACGGTCACCACCGCTACACGACGGCCCTTCGCTTCCGCCTCGAGCTCGACGCCGACACGGGCCCGGGACCCTGGGACCGGATCCTGACCCTGATCGTGGACGCGGGCGTGCAGGACGTCCCCGTCCTGCCGTACCACCGGCTGCTGGTCGCCGGCACGGCGGCGTCCGACGGCCCGGGGGATGAGGAGGCCGCGCCGGATCTCATGAGCGTGCTCGACGGCGTCGACGACGACACGCTGCGGTACGGGATGGCGACCCGCTCGGAGGACGGCCGTCTCCGGTTCGGGCTGCACCGCCTCACCGGCGAGCCGCCGACCGTGGCCGCGCTCCACCACCAGGTCCTGGACCGCATCGCGCCGGCGGACGCGATCCGATTCACGCACGACGCGGAGGACGCGGCGGCCGCCATCCGGTCCGGCGTGGCCGTGGCCGCCTATCTCCTGCCGCCGACCTCGCCGGACCGGATCCGTGCGGTGGTGGAGCGAGGCGAACGCCTGCCGCGCAAGTCCACCTTCTTCTGGCCGAAGCCGCGGACCGGGATGGTGCTGATGTCCGTGGGCCGGCCCGCGCTCACCCGACCGCTGCGGGTTCCTCCAGCTTCTTGATCCCCGACGCGACCACCTCGGTGAGACTCCGGGCGCCGGCTCCGCTCCGGTAGAACCGCCGGACGAGCTGCCCGTGCACCAGCACCCGATCGCCCTTCGCGATCCCTTCGAGTGCCGATGCGCCGACCGTGGCGTGCCACGCCGCGACCGGGAGGGGGAGGAGGCGCTTGCCCGCCTCCGGAACGGAGAGCCGGAGCTCGGTCACTTCATCGCCCGACGGCATGCGGCGCTGGACCGGATCGGCCGCGACGCTGCCCGCCAGGACCACGACGTTGACCGTGACCATGGCTCCTCCTTCCGACGGCAACGCTAGCGGCAGCCAACGACATCGCTCACCGCAAGGATCCCCACACCTACCGGCACGGCACTGCTTCGCGCCTCTCGGGATGTGCGGCCTTCGTCGAGGCCCTAGGCCTTGTTGCGCGAAGCGCTGTCTGACTCGGGCAGCGTCACCGGATCCATGCTGAAGATGGGTGAAGAGAGCCTGAAGCCTTTGACGATGCAGTAGATGCTGAGCAACAGCTCCCAGAGGGCCTCAGGCAACGTCGCGATGCTTTGAACCGCGCCGCCGCGCTCGATCGCGTTGTACATGACCAAGATGCCCGTGATCATGACGAGCGGACCTCCGATCAGACCCAGCCACGTCATCCGGCGCGGCACCAGCTCAGATCGGTACATCAGGTACCCGAGGATCACTCCGTTCGTGAGACCTGCGAAGAAGCCGGGCCCGACCAGGAACGCTCGGCGGTAGGTCGCGACGAAGGCCTCACCGAGAGCCGGAGTGGAGACCGCCGTGGCATCCTGCCGCATCAGCAGGAACGCGAGGGCGCTGACGATCCCGATGGCGATGAACATGGCCTCGACGAGACGGGCCGACACATAGCCGATCGCTCCCATCTCGCTCTCGCGCTTCAGGACCGGGTACGCCACCACGGCGGTGCCGACGTTGGCGATGAGGAGGAAGACCTCCAGCGCGGCACCGGTCGCGATGCCCGTGGAGGGATCAGCGCCGTTCCCGGTGATCAGGCTGGGGGTCTCCAGCATCTTGGCGTAGCCGATGAAGTACGCCGGGATGGAAGTGAGGAACGTGGCGAGGAAGAACCAGCCGAAGACCCGTCCGATCGCCTGGGGTCGATACCGGTGGCGTCCATCGACGATGGTGGTGGTAGCTTCAGCCATTGCCGTCCCTCCCTCTCGCGCAGATCACGGCAGATCGCTATGAGGTCGCGCGCCCGATCCACGGGTTGCGCGGCTCGCTCATCCCTCCTCGATTAGATAACCCCGTTTGGCCGGAGCGCAAACGCCGACCTGGGCGAGTGTTCGGGAAGGTCACTCGAAGGCGGGGGCGGCCCAAGACCTCGTCATCGAGCGCGACGCGATCGCGATCAGGTCGGCGACGACCTCGTCGAGCGGTCGGCCGGCATCCAGCTCATGCGTGCAGCCCTCCCTGAGGAGCGGCTCGACGCTGGCGAGGTCATCCAAGATCATCGCTCGTTCCACTGCAGTCTTGCCGTAGCTGTTCGTCGTTCTGCGCGCGATCCGGTCAAGGATCACGTCGGCAGGGGGCGCTGAGCAGGACGACCGCGCTGAAACGGTCGTAGAACTTCGACTGGTTCCTCACGCACCCTTCAACGAAGAGCGAGCGACCATCATCCGAGTCCAGCAGCCCGGTGATCCTTTCCTCGACCCAGAGCCACTCCCCGCGGTGCACCTCGTCGGAGGACTCAACGTACGCGCGCCGACGACTTGCCGGTTCCCGACATCCCGGTCACCAAGATCCTCGACATCGGGACAACGCTACCGAGTAGCTAGGGGTGGCGAGGCCGTGGGGACGAAGGTGCTGTAGCCTGGCGACCCCGTCGCCCGACGGCATGTGCTCGCGGCAGGCGACGACATCGCTGTGCCAGACTCGCCGCGTGCCCCACCTCGAGCCGCTGACGGGCGACGCGGCGCCCGGCATCACGTGTGATCGACACCGGCATGACGGGCCAGCGCGAGCTGAACGCGGTCTACCTGATCGCGTCGCCGAACCATGCCTCGTCGAAGCGGGCCCCGGCGCCGACGTGGAGACCGTGACCGCGCCCTCGGTGCCGCTCGGTGTCGGCGCCGACGACCTGGCCCACATCGTCGTGACCCACGTGCACGTCGACCATGCGGGCGGCGCGGGCGCCCTCCTCGAGCGCTTCCCGCGCGCGACGGTCTGGGTGCACGAGCGGGGCGCGCCGCACCTCGTCGATCCGACGCGGCTGTCGCCAGCACGGCGCAGGACGTACGGGGTCGAGCGCATGCGCCGGTTCTACGGGACGACGCTGCCCGTGCGCACGAGGACCGTGTGCCGTTCGTCGTCGACGGCGAGCGGATCGCGATCTGGCGACCGAGCACTCGACGTGCTGCACACCCCGGGCCATGCCTCGCATCACGTTGCGCTGCACGAGACCTTCGAGCGGCGCGCTGTTCACCGGCGAGGCGATCGGCTCCCACCTCCCGTGGGCCGATTGCTACCGGCCGGCGATGCCGCCGCCGGAGGCGGACGTCGAGGCGCGCGATCGACGAGCATCGCGCGCATGCGCGAACGTCGCCCGAGCGTCCTCCTCACCTCGCACTTCGGTCGCGGTGCGCGGATCCGCACGAGGCAGGTTCGATCGCGGCGCGTCGAGGATCCTCTCGTGGGCCTCGACGGTACGGGCAGCCCTCGAGGACGAGCCGACCGCCGACGGCGACCACCTCGAGTCGCTGCTGCGCGCACAGGCGCGCGAGGAGTACGAAGCGGATTCGGGCTCGCCGTTCGACCTGGGCCGCTACGACGCGATCGGGTCGATCCGGATGAACGCGGACGGGCTCGCCCGCTACTGGCGGAAGCGATGGGAGGGGGAGGCGGCGTCGCTCAGCTGAGCTCCGCGAGCCGCTCGGCCGCGTCGAAGGCGGACGCGTCGTGGCGCACGATCTTGCGGAACTCCGCCGCCGCTTCGTCGCGGCGCCCCGCCTTCGCCAGCACGTCGCCCCGGACGTACCACAGTCGCAGCGTGTAGGGCTCGGCCAGATCGGGTCGCGTCTTCGCACGCCCGAGGAACGCGAGCGCCTCCGGATAGCGTCCCTGATCGGCCAGCGCGGAGGCGGCCACCACGACGGCCTCCGCCTTCGCCTCGTTCGGGACCGTCCGGTCGTGCAGCGCGTCCTCCGCGAGCGGCACCGCCTCCTCGGGTCTGCCGAGCGCCCGCAGGCAATCGGCCATCACGTGGTTGTGGTCGTTGCGCCCCGAGATGCGACGGTACGTCTTCAGCTCGTTCAGCGACTCTTTCCACCGGCCGGCGCCGTAGAGCGCGAGGCCCAACACCTCGCGGACCGACGACGAGCGCGGCGAGAGCGCCTTCGCTTTCTCGGCCTCGGTGACGGCCGCGCCGGCGTCGTCGCGGTCGAGCAGCTCGATCGCGCGGGACAGGCGCGAGATCGCGTCGCGCTGCGCCGTGGGCTTCGTGCTGCGACGCACCTCGTCCAGGACATCGGGCGGCAGATCGGCCTGCTTGGAAGGGGTGCCGCGCGGTCGGTGCCCGGCGCGCGGCTGCAACGACTTGGGCATGGTCGGAGGGTAACGGAATGCGAACGGGCCGCCCCTTGCAGGGCGGCCCGTTCCACGATGTCTCGGCAGCGACCTACTCTCCCACCCGGTCTCCCGGGCAGTACCATCGGCGCTGGAGGGCTTAACTTCCGGGTTCGGGATGGGACCGGGTGTTCCCCCTCCGCCATGGCCACCGAAACCTGGTGTCCGATATCGGACGATCTTGAGGGCGCAGCCCTCGAGCAACCTCGAGAACCGCGATAGCGAGCGCGAGCAAAGGAGTCAAGTCCTCGGGCTATTAGTACGGGTCAGCTCCACGCGTTGCCGCGCTTCCACGTCCCGCCTATCGACCTGGTGGTCTTCCAGGGCCCTTACCTGGTCTCCCAGTGGGAGGCCTCATCTCCGGGCGAGCTTCGCACTTAGATGCTTTCAGCGCTTATCCCTTCCGAACGTGGCCAACCAGCCATGCCGCTGGCGCGACAACTGGCACACCAGAGGTTCGTCCGCCCCGGTCCTCTCGTACTAGGGGCAGCTCCCGTCAAGCCTCCTACGCCCACGGAGGATAGGGACCGAACTGTCTCACGACGTTCTAAACCCAGCTCGCGTGCCTCTTTAACGGGCGAACAGCCCGACCCTTGGGACCTGCTCCAGCCCCAGGATGAGACGAGCCGACATCGAGGTGCCAAACCCTGCCGTCGATATGGACTCTTGGGCAGGATCAGCCTGTTATCCCCGGAGTACCTTTTATCCGTTTAGCGACGACCTTTCCACACAGCATCGTCGGATCACTAGGCCCAGCTTTCGCTCCTGCTCGATCCGTCGATCTCGCAGTCAAGCTCCCTTGTGCCCTTGCACTCGCCGCCTGATTGCCAACCAGGCTGAGGGAACCTTTGGGCGCCTCCGTTACTCTTTAGGAGGCAACCGCCCCAGTTAAACTGCCCACCAGACGCTGTCCCCGACCCGGATCACGGGCCTGGGTTAGAGTCCCAACAGGTGAAGGGTGGTATTTCAAGGTTGGCTCCACGAAGCCCGGAAGCTCCGCTTCAACGCCTCCCACCTATCCTACGCAACACATGCCAGAACCCAACATCAAGCTGCAGTAAAGGTTCCGGGGTCTTTCCGTCCTTCCGCGGGTAACGAGCATCTTTACTCGTAGTGCAATTTCGCCGAGTCCCTGGTTGAGACAGTGCCCAAGTCGTTACGCCATTCGTGCAGGTCAGAACTTACCTGACAAGGAATTTCGCTACCTTAGGACCGTTATAGTTACGGCCGCCGTTTACCGGCGCTTAGGTTCAAAGCTTCGCGGCCGAAGCCACTAACCTCTCCCCTTAACGTTCCGGCACCGGGCAGGCGTCAGTCCGTATACATCGTCTTACGACTTCGCACGGACCTGTGTTTTTAGTAAACAGTCGCTTGGGCCTGGTTTGTGTCACCGTTTCGAGCTCGGGACGCGAAGTCCTTCACCCTACTGCGGTCGTCCTTCTCCCGAAGTTACGGACGTAATTTGCCGAGTTCCTTAACCAGGGTTCTCTCGATCGCCTTCGTATTCTCTACGTGCCCACCTGCGTTGGTTTGGGGTACGGGCACCTTGATCACTCGCTAGAGGCTTTTCTCGGCAGTAGAGGATCACTCGCTTCACCTGGAACGGTTCGGCATCGTGCCTCGGGGTTATGGCTCCCCGGATTTGCCTGGGGAACCCCCCTACACACTTGCCCCAGGACGACCATCGCCTGGGTCGAGCTACCTTCCTGCGTCCCCCCATCGCTGGCCTAGTACCGAGTGTGTCGGTAGCCCCCGAAGGGGTTCCCTTAGTGCCTCGGATTCGGCCTGGGCGCGATCAAGGTGGTACTGGAATATCAACCAGTCGTCCATCGCCTACGTCTGTCGACCTCGGCTTAGGTCCCGACTAACCCTGGGCGGATGAACCTTCCCCAGGAACCCTTGGGCATTCGGCGGACGGGCTCCTCCCCCGTCTTTCGCTACTCATGCCGGCATTCTCACTTCCTACGCATCCACGGCTGGGTTCCCCCGCCGCTTCACTCGCGTAGGAACGCTCCCCTACCGATCCGCCCACTTGGACCCACGAGGCTGCCCTCGAGGGCCGGGTGATAACGGCGGATCCCGCAGCTTCGGTGTCGTGCTTGAGCCCCGATACATCGTCGGCGCAAGACCACTTGACCAGTGAGCTATTACGCACTCTTTCAAGGATGGCTGCTTCTAAGCCAACCTCCTGGTTGTCTGTGCGATCTCACATCCTTACCCACTTAGCACGAACTTAGGGACCTTAGCTGGCGATCTGGGTTGTTTCCCTCTCGGACACGGAGCTTAGCCCCCGCGCCCTCACTCCCGGGCTCTGGTCCGACGGCATTCGGAGTTTGACTGAGGTCGGTAAGCTTGTAGGCCCCCTAGCCCAATCAGTGCTCTACCTCCGTCGGAGAACGCCCGAGGCTGCCCCTAAAGGCATTTCGGGGAGAACCAGCTATCACCGAGTTTGATTGGCCTTTCACCCCTACCCACAGGTCATCCCCCAGGTTTTCAACCCTGGTGGGTTCGGTCCTCCACGAGGTCTTACCCTCGCTTCAACCTGCCCATGGGTAGATCACTCGGCTTCGGGTCTAGGGCACGCGACTGTTCGCCTCATGCAGACTCGCTTTCGCTTCGGCTACCCGAGAACGGTTAACCTCGCCACGTACCGCTAACTCGCCGGCTCATTCTTCAAAAGGCACGCCGTCACCCCGCCTGGTTGCCCAGGTCGGAGCTCCGACTGCTTGTAGGCTCACGGTTTCAGGTGCTCTTTCACTCCCCTCCCGGGGTGCTTTTCACCTTTCCCTCACGGTACTGGTTCACTATCGGTCGCCAGGGAGTGCTTAGCCTTAGGGGGTGGTCCCCCCAGATTCACACGGGATTTCAGGGGTCCCGTGCTACTTGGGATCCCCACGAGGAGACCGATCGCCTTTCGACTACGGGGCTGTTACCCCCTGTGGCGGCCCTTTCCATGGCCTTCGTCTAGACGTCGGTTTTGTCACTCCTTGAACCCTCCGACGAGGGTTCCTGTGGGTCCCGCAACACCGGTACGGCAACGCCGTCGGGCTTTCCACCGCACCGGTTTAGGCTGATCCCCGTTCGCTCGCCGCTACTAGGGGAGTCGCGGTTGCTTTCTCTTCCTCGCCCTACTGAGATGTTTCACTTCGGGCGGTTCCCTCCTCATCGCCTATGTGTTCAGCGACGGGTGACCGGGCATGACCCCGGCCGGGTTTCCCCATTCGGACATCTCCGGATCACAGCTCTCTCGGCAGCTCCCCGAAGCTTTTCGCAGCCTGACACGTCCTTCATCGGCTCCTGGCGCCAAGGCATCCACCGTAAGCCCTTCATAACTTGACTTGTAGATGCTCGCGCTCGCTATCGAGTTCTCAAGGTGCCCGAGGGCTCGCACCCTCAAAGCTGAACAGCGTGTGCCGGCCCGCGCCGAAGCGCGGAACGGACAACCAGTGATCGACCTGGAGTCTCCCGACCGAACGGACGATGCCGTTCGTGCCGGAGTGCCAACGGCTCCTTAGAAAGGAGGTGATCCAGCCGCACCTTCCGGTACGGCTACCTTGTTACGACTTCACCCCAATCGCGAGCCCCACCTTCGACGGCTCCCTCCCACAAGGGGTTAGGCCACCGGCTTCGGGTGTTGCCCACTTTCGTGGTGTGACGGGCGGTGTGTACAAGCCCCGGGAACGTATTCACCGCAGCAGTGCTGATCTGCGATTACTAGCGACTCCAACTTCACGGGGTCGGGTTGCAGACCCCGATCCGAACTGAGCCCGGCTTTCTGGGATTCGCTCCCCCTTGCGGGATCGCAGCCCTTTGTACCGAGCATTGTAGCATGTTTGCAGCCCTGGACATAAGGGGCATGATGACTTGACGTCATCCCCACCTTCCTCCGGTTTGGCACCGGCAGTCTCCCTAGAGTTCCCGGCATGATCCGCTGGCAACTAAGGACAGGGGTTGCGCTCGTTGCGCCACTTAAGGCAACACCTCACGGCACGAGCTGACGACAGCCATGCACCACCTGTGCAGGCTCCGAAGAGCGCCCGCTTTCACGGGTTTCACCCTGCATGTCAAGCCCAGGTAAGGTTCTTCGCGTCGCATCGAATTAAGCAACATGCTCCGCCGCTTGTGCGGGGCCCCGTCAATTCCTTTGAGTTTTAGCCTTGCGGCCGTACTCCCCAGGCGGGGTGCTTAATGCGTTAGCTTCGGCACGGACGGGGTCGATATCCGCCCACACCTAGCACCCAACGTTTACGGCTAGGACTACCAGGGTATCTAATCCTGTTCGCTCCCCTAGCTTTCGCGCCTGAGCGTCAGGTAAGGCCCAGAGATCCGCCTTCGCCACCGGTGTTCCTCCTGATATCTGCGCATTTCACCGCTACACCAGGAATTCCGATCTCCCCTACCTACCTCTAGCCGGGCAGTATCGGATGCACGCCCGAGGTTGAGCCTCGGGTTTTCACATCCGACTTACCAAGCCGCCTACGCGCTCTTTACGCCCAATGAATCCGGACAACGCTCGCCTCCTACGTCTTACCGCGGCTGCTGGCACGTAGTTAGCCGAGGCTTCTTCTGCAGGTACCGTCACTATCGCTTCGTCCCTGCCGAAAGAGGTTTACGACCCGAAGGCCTTCATCCCTCACGCGGTGTCGCTGCGTCAGGCTTTCGCCCATTGCGCAAGATTCCCTACTGCTGCCTCCCGTAGGAGTCTGGGCCGTATCTCAGTCCCAGTGTGGCTGGTCGTCCTCTCAGACCAGCTACCCGTCGTCGCCTTGGTGAGCCGTTACCTCACCAACAAGCTGATAGGCCGCGGGCCCATCCCAGACCGGCGGACCTTTCCCGATCGAGCCATGTGGTTCGATCGGAGTATCCGGTATTAGCTCCGGTTTCCCGGGGGTATCCCAGGGTCTGGGGCAGGTTGCCCACGTGTTACGCACCCGTTCGCCACTGATCCGGGGGCCGAAGCCCCGTTCACCGTTCGACTTGCATGTATTAGGCGCACCGCCAGCGTTCGTCCTGAGCCAGGATCAAACTCTCCGTAGAGATCGCTCATCCGGCCCCGAAAGGCCGGCTTCGCTTTCTATGTGGAGGTCGGCCGCTCGAAGAGGCACCTTCGAACGACCTCCCGACCCGCCCCAAGGTTCTGAGGCGGTTCATGTGTACGGTCGCCATGAGCAGGGCATGGAATCATGCCCCGTTCGTGACGAGGTCACTGGCTTCACACGCTGTTCAGTTCTCAAGGTGCGAGCGGACACGCTTGACCCACCGGGAGTCGAGATGGACAACGCGGTGGGGCCGCGCCGACGTATGGTAGCAGCCTTCCCCGACCCGTCAACCGGGTCCCTCGTTGTGGGTCAGTCTGCGACGCCGGCCAGCCGAGCGAACCGTCTCCGCCCAACCTGCCACACCCCTGCGTAGTTCCCCGGTGGATCTCCCACGATCCGAAGATCCTCAACCGCCGTCATGGGCTTGCCTTCGAAGCGGACCCCTCCTTGGCTGAGCAGACGCCGGGCTTCGGATCGGCTGCCGGCCAGCCCCATCGCCTCGAGGAGGGCCGGCACGTAGACGACCCAGATGCCTTCCCCGTCCTGGCTGAAACAGCGTCCTGGACACGACGACCTCCGCGATCTCTTCGGGAGCTTCTCGATCCTTGAAGACCCGGTCGAACGACGCCTCGGCGGCCGCCCCGGCGCCCTCGCCGTGGTAGCGATCCACGAGGCTCCTGGCCATCCGCCGCTTCTCGTCGTTCGGATGGATCGACCCGTCGGCGAGGCCGGACGCGACCCGCGCATGGTCCTCGGGGCCGAGGTCGGTCGTCAGGAGCTCGTACCGGGCGATCAGGTCGTCCGGGATCGACATCAGCTTCCCGAACATCTCCTCGGGCGGATCGGTGAGCGCCACGTAGTTGTCGAGGGACTTCGACATCTTCCGGACGCCGTCGAGCCCTTCGAGCAGCGGCATCGTCAGGACCACCTGCGGCTCCTGCCCGTACGCACGCTGGACCTCACGCCCCATCAGGAGGTTGAACGTCTGATCGGTGCCGCCGAGCTCGATATCCGCCTCGACGGCCACGGAGTCGTAGCCCTGGAACAGGGGGTACAGGAACTCGACGACGGCGATCGGCCGCCCGCCCTGGTACCGCGCCCGGAAGTCCTCCCGCTCGAGCATCTGCGCGACGGTCGCGGACGACGCGAGGCGCAGCAACCCCTCCATCGTCATCGGCTCGCCCCACTCGGCGTTGCCGTGGACCTCGGCGCGTTCGACGTCGAGACGGCGCCCGCCTGGTCGAAGTACGTGCGGGCGTTCTCCTTCACCTCCTAGGCGCTCAGCATCTGGCGTGTCTCCGAGCTGCCGGAGGGATCGCCGATCCGTCCGGTGAAGTCGCCGATGATGAGGACGGCGACGTGCCCGGCGTCCTGGAACTGGCGGAGCTTCCGGAGCACGACCGTGTGCCCGAGCGTGAGATCGGGGCGGCTCGGATCGACGCCGAACTTCACCCGGAGGGGCCGGCCCAGGGCGAGTTTCTCCTCGAGGCCGCCCTCCGGGACGATCTCCGCGGCGCCGCTGCTCAGCAGCGCGAGGTCGTCGCTGGCCATGGCGCCCGGATGCTACCAGTGGCTACCGGGCCGGCCGGGGGCGCGGGGGTAGGCTTCTGGCCGGATGCGAAAGGTCCGGGGGCCGATCGCCCTGCTCATCGTGCTCGGTGTCGCGGCCAGCTGCAGCGTGCCGCGACTCGACGAGCTGCACCCGCGCGCGTTGGCGCAGACCTCCTTCCTGTACGCGGCCGACGGCTCCCTGATCACCACCCTGCACGCGCGCGAGAACCGCGTCGTGCTCAGCCGGAGCCAGATGACGAACGATGTGCGCAACGCCGTCGTGGCGATCGAGGACCGTCGGTTCTTCGACCACCACGGCGTCGATCCCGAAGCGATCCTCCGCGCGGCGATCAACGACCTGCGGACCGGACACATCGTCGAGGGCGGTTCGACCATCACCCAGCAGCTGGTGAAGAACCTCTACACCGGCGACCAGCAGAGCTTCCAGCGGAAGCTGGACGAAGCGGCCCTCGCGTGGCAGATGGAGAACCAGCTCACGAAGCAGCAGATCCTGACCGCCTACCTGAACACCGTCTACTTCGGCGAAGGGGCCTATGGCGTGCAGGCCGCCGCCCGGACCTACTTCGGCATCGACGCCGCCGACCTCACGCTCGCGCAGTCGGCGATGCTGGCCGGGCTCATCACCGCGCCGAACCATTTCGATCCGTACGCCCGACCTCGATCGGCGCTCGGACGTCGCAACGTCGTCCTGCGCCTGATGCTGCAGCAGGGCATGATCCCGCGAGGGCGCCAGCGCGCCGCACTGCAGGAGAAGATCACGCTCCGCGCCGACACGACCGGCGACCGCTATCCGTACCCGTACTTCGTCGACTACTTCAAGCAGTGGTTCCTGTCGAACCCGGCGTTCGGCGCGACGTACGACGACCGCTACCGGCTGCTGTTCACCGGCGGGCTCCGGATCACGACGACGCTCGACCCGGCCGTACAGTCGGCGGCGCAGGACGCCGTCTCGAGCGTGCTCGCCTACCCCACCGACCCCGACGCGGCGGTCACGGTGCTCGATCCGCGCACGGGGTACGTCCGCGCGATGGTCGGCGGCGACGATGCGCACTACTGGGCGAACGACGCCGCCGGGCGCGTCAACCTGGCCACGGGGATGGGTGGGTCCGGCCGGCAGACGGGATCGGCGTTCAAGGCGTTCGCGCTCGTCGCGGCGCTCGAGCACGGCATCTCGCCCGACACCGTCTTCGCGGCGCCCGCCTCGATCGACATCCCGCTGCCCGGCGGCGGGATCTGGCACGTCACGAACGCCGAGGGGAACGGCTACGGCGCGATGAGCCTGCGCTCGGCGACGGTGGACTCCGTCAACACCGTGTACGCCCAGGTGATCGAGCGCCTCACCCCGCAGACGGTCGTGGAGACCGCGGAGCGGATGGGCATGCGCTGCTGCACGAACGTCTCGGAGCCGACGACGCCGCTCCGTCCCCTGATGTCCGCGGTGCTCGGCTCGAACGAAGCGAACACGCTCGAGATGGCGAGCGCCTACGGAACGCTCGCCACCGGCGGCCGCCACGTCGACCCCGTGCCCGCGGTGACGGTCAGCGACGCCGACGGCAACGTGCTGTGGCAGGCCGATCCCAAGCCGCAACAGGTGATCGACCCGCAGATCGCCTCGGCGGCCGACGACATCCTGCAGGACGTCGTGCTCTACGGCACCGGCACGGCCGCGAACATCGGGCGGCCGCAGATCGGGAAGACGGGGACCGACGACAACCACGACAACGCATGGTTCATCGGCTCCGTCCCCCAGCTGACCGCGGCCGTGTGGGTCGGCTTCCATCAGGGACAGATCCCGATGGAGCCGCCGCGGACGAGGTTGACGGTGTTCGGCGGGATCTGGCCGGCGCAGATCTGGCGTCTGCTCATGCTGAAGGCCACGGCGGCGCTGGCGGCGGAGCCCTTCCCGACCCCGGACGTGCGCTACACCTCGATCGCGGTCGACGTGACGCAGGACCCCTACTGCCTGCCGAACGCGTACACGTTGCCGCAGCACGTCGAGGTCCTGCATTTCATCGCCGGCACGGCGCCGACCACCGTGTGCGCGACGCCGACCTCGCTGCAGAAGGTCCTCGTGCCGTCGGTCGTCGGCTTCTCCCAGCAGGACGCGACCTCGACGCTGGAGGGAGCCGGGTTCTACGTCCGGATCGCGCTCGCGTCGTCGACGCAACCGGCGGGCACCGTGATCTACCAGACCCCCGGCGGCGGGCTCGCCGAGTTCCAGACGAGCACGATCACCGTGACGATCTCGAAGCCGCCGAAGACCGCGGGCGGCTGAGCGCCGCCGGCGGGCCGTGACAGGAAGCGGCTCTCCGCCACGCAGAAGCGCCAGGGACGGTCGGCGGCCGACGTGAGCCCGATCCGCGGGCCGGCCACGATCCGATGCGACGGCGTTGCGACGCCGCGTTCGAGCCACAGGTCCCGCCCGCCCACGACGTCGGTCCCGTCGAGCGCACGGTCGACCGCGAACGCCTGGGTCCAGCGGCCCGGCCCGCGGCAGAGATCGCGCGCCGGCACGGCGCCGCGACGCTCCTGCATCGCCTCGAGGCCCTCGAGCGGTTCCGCCGCGCGCAGCAGGACCGCGCTCGCGACCCCCTCGGCGGCGCAGACGATGTTCATGCAGTGGTGCACGCCGTAGGCGAGGTACACGTAGAGGTGTCCGGGTGGCCCGAACATGACCGCGTTGCGGGCCGTCGGCCCCCGGAACGCGTGGCTCGCGGGATCGTCGGGTTCGTAGGCCTCCGTCTCCACGATCCTGGCCCGCAGGGACGTCCCGTCGGGCAGGAGGCGGACGACGTCGGTCCCGAGCAACGCCGGGGCGACGAGCAGCGACGACCGCCGGAAGAAGGACCGCGGGAGCCGGCGGCCCACGTCAGGCCAGGCCGAGCAGGAACAGGAGCAGCGCCTTCTGGGTGTGCACGCGGTTCTCGGCCTGATCCCACACCGCCGCCGACGGGCCGTCGATCACGTCGTCGGTGATCTCGTCTCCCCGGTGAGCCGGGAGGCAGTGCAGGACGACCACGGACGGATCGGCCAGCGCCACCAGATCCCGGTTCACCTGGAAGGGTCGGAACACGAGCGCGCGCTCGTCCGCCTCCTCCTCCTGACCCATGCTCGCCCAGACGTCGGTGTACAGGACGTTCGCGCCGGTGGCCGCCGCGCGCGGATCGGTGCTCGTCTCGACCGAACCGCCCGTCTCGACCGCGATCTCGGCGGCCCGATGCACGACGAGCGGGATCGGCTCGAAGCCGGTGGGCGTCGCCACGCGCACCGACATCCCGGTCTTCGCGCCCGCGAGCAGGAGGGAATGCGCGACGTTGTTGCCGTCGCCGAGGTACGTGAGCACGGTCCCTTCGAGCGAGCCGACGCGCTCGCGGATCGTGAGGAGATCCGCGAGCGCCTGGCACGGATGCTCGAAGTCCGAGAGCGAGTTCACGACCGGCACGTCGGCGGCGCCGGCGAGCACCTCGAGCCGTTCCTGTTCGAACGTCCGAAGGACGATCGCATCGACGTAGCGGGACAACACCCGACCCGTGTCCTCGATCGTCTCGCCGCGGCCCAGCTGGAGCTCGGTGGAGGCCAGGACGACCGCGTGCGCGCCGAGCTGTTCGATGCCGACCTCGAAGGAGACCCGCGTGCGCGTCGAGGGCTTCTCGAAGATCAGCGCGATCGACCGGCCGGTGAGGGCACCGGCGAACAGCGAAGGATCGGCCTTCAGCTTCGCCGCGAGATCCAGGACGTGCAGGAGCTCGGAGGAGCGCAGGTCGTCGACGGAGAGATAGTCGCGTGCCACGTGCCGCGGGAGTGTAGTGGCGCGCCCTTCCCGGGTCGAACCACGTCCGGTCAGCCGGCGCGGAGCTCGGCGCCGACGTCGGATCGGAGGCGTTCGACGATCGTGTCGACCGCCGCCTGGGCTTCGTCGTCGGTCAGCGTCCGTTCGGCGGCCCGGAACTCGAGGGCGTACGCGAGGCTCTTGCTGCCGGCCGGGAGCGAGCCGCCCCGGAAGACGTCGAACAACGTGCTGCTGGCCAGCAGGTCGCCGCCGGCATCCCGGATCGCGGCCGCGACCGTGCCGGCCGGCACGTCCTCCGCCGACGATGAAGGCCAGGTCGCGGCGGACCGGAGGGAAGCGGGGAACGGCGCCCGTGACGAGGGTCCCGCCCATCCCACGCCGCAACGAGGCCAGTCCGACGACCGCGACGGCGACCCGTCCGCCGATCTCGAGCTGCTCCGCCACCCGCGGGTGGATCTCGCCGAGCACGCCGCCGGCCGTACCCCCGAACAGCACGCTCGCCGAGCGCCCCGGGTGGAACGGCGGCCCGACAGGATCGCCGAGGGACCAGTCGAGCACGCCGAGCTCGCCCAGGACCGCCTCCAGCGTCCCTCGCGCGTCCAAGACGTCGAAGGACCGTCGCTCGCCCGCCCAGCCGTCGCCCGCCGGTCCGGCGAGCGCGAACCCGGCCTTGCGATGTTCCTCGAACGGGTCCGCCAGCCGGAACGTGGTCCCGACCTCGAAGATCGCGATCCGATCGACCCCGCGGGCTTGGTTGCTCGCCACGGCGCGCAGCAGGCCGGGGGTCAGGCGCGTCCGCAGGAACCCTTCCTCGGCCCGGAGTGGATTCGCGATCGGGATCGCGTCACGATCGTCGAACAGCGCGAGGTCCTCGGCCGAGCTGAACGGCGCCGGCCTGATCTCGCGGAGCCCGACACGCAGCATCGCGTCCTTCGCGCGGCGGGCGAACGCGTACGGCTCCGGGAGCCCGCCGGGATGGACCGAGCGCACGCAGCCGGGAGCCCACCCGGTCGTAGCCCTGGATCCGCACGACCTCTTCGATGAGGTCGACCTCGTGTTCGATGTCGGTCCGGTAGCCGGGGACCTCGACGTCGATCGCGTCGCCGTCGGTCCGGGTGCGCATCCCGAGCACGCGGAAGACCTCCTCCGCGTCGGGGGGTGCGACCGCGATAGCCGAGGAGCGCGGTCGCGCGCGAGGGCCGCATCGAGACCCAGCGCCTGACCGGCGCCTCGCCGGCGCTCGCGACACCGGTGAGGACCTCGCCACCCGCCCACGCGGCGATCAGGGACGCGCATCGCGTCGCGCCGGCCTCGAGCCCCTCGGGGTCGGTGCCGCGTTCGAAACGATGCGAGGCCTCCGTGTGCAGCTCGAGCCGTCGCGCGGTCATCAGGACGCCGCCCCGCGTGAAGTACGCGCTCTCGAGCAGGACGGAGGAGGTCGACGCCGACACCTCCGAGGTCCGTCCCCCCATGATGCCGGCGATCGCGACGGGCTGTCTCGACGTCGCAGATCAGCAGATCCGACGAGGTGAAGGTCCGCTCGACCTCGTCGAGCGTCACGAGACGCTCGCCCTCGAGCGCCCGCCGGACCACGATCCCCGGACCGGCGAGCCGGTCGAGATCGAAGCCGTGGAGGGGCTGGCCGAGCTCGAGCATCGCGTAGTTCGTGGCGTCGACGATCGCTTCGATCGGCCGCATCCCGCAGGCGGTCAGCCTCGCCTGCGCCCGCAGCGGGGAAGGGCGGTGACCGACCCCGCGGAGCACGCGCGCCAGGTAGCGCGGACAGCCGTCGGGGGCATCGAGCCGGATCGTGGCGACGCCGGCCGCCTCCTCGGCGGTCTCCGCCACCGAGAGGTCGGGCTCGGCGAGCGGCACACCGGTCGCGGCGGCCACCTCGCGCGCGACGCCGTAGATGCTCAGGAAGTCGGGTCGGTTCGGCTCGACCTCGATGTCGAACACCGGCTCGCCGAGCCCGAGCGCCGACTTCAGGTCGGTGCCGACCTCGAACCCCTCGTCGTTCAGGAGCAGGATGCCGCCGTGATCCTGACTGATCGCCAGCTCACGCGGCGAGCAGAGCATGCCGTTGGAATCCACGCCGCGAACCGCTCGGACCGCGAGCGCCTCGTCGAGGACGGGGACGCGCGCGCCCGGCGGGGCCCACGGGACGAGGTCGCCGGCGGCCATGTTCCGCACGCCGACGACGACCTCGCTCTCGCCAGAGCCGTACGCGATCCGCGAGAGGCAGAGCTTCTCGGAGTTCGGGTGATCGCGGACGTCCAGCACCCGCGCGACGATGACGCCCTCGAGCCCGTCCCACGGCCGCAGGACACCCTCGACCTTCACCCCGCGGCGCGTGATGAGCTCCGCGAGCGCATCCGCCTCCATGTCCGTCGGGGCGAACTCCCGCACCCAGGCGAGCGGGATCCTCACGCGACGCCCTCGAACTGCTCGAGGAACCGGACGTCCGCGTCCAGGAGCACCCGCATATCCGGGATCGCGTACTTCAAGATCGCGACCCGTTCGATGCCGAGGCCGAACGCGAAGCCCGTGAAGCGCTCGCTGTCGTACCCGCAGTTCTCGAGCACCCGCGGGTGGACCATGCCCGAGCCGAGCAGCTCGATCCAGCCGTTGCCGCACACCTTGCAGCCGACGCCGTCGCACACGAAGCACGAGACGCCGACCTCGGCACCCGGCTCGACGAAGGGGAAGTACGCCGGTCCCAGCCGGATACGGCGATCCTCGCCGAAGAGGCCACGCGCCATCGTCTCGAGCGTGCCCTTCAGGTCCGCGAACGTGATCCCCTCGTCGACCACGAGCGCCTCCACCTGGTGGAACACGGACAGGTGGGTCGCGTCGGCCGTCTCCCGCCGGTAGACGCGGCCCGGCGCCACGATGTACACGGGCGGGGGTTGCGACTGCATCGTGCGGATCTGCACGGCGGAGGTCTCCGTTCGAAGGAGCAGCTCCGGGTGGCCGGGGATCGCGACGTAGAGCGAGTCCTTCATGGTCCGTGCGGGGTGATCCTCCGGGATGTTCAGGGCCTGGAAGTTGTGCCAGTCGTCCTCGATCTCCGGCCCCTCGACCACGCGGAACCCCAGCCGGAGGAACAGCTCGACGATCTCGTCCTCGACGATCGTGAGCGGGTGCAGCGAGCCCGTCCTGGGCCGGCGGCCCGGCAGCGACAGATCCACGCGGTCGGCGGCGAGCAGGGCGGCCTCGGCGTCGACGCGGAACGACTCGCGACGGGCCTCGAGCGCGTCGGTCAGCTCCCGGCGGACCTCGTTGACGCGACGGCCGAGCGTGCGGCGCTGCTCGTCGTCGAGCCCCCCGAGCGCGCGCTGGACACCGCTGAACGGGGACCGTCGGCCGAGCACCGCGCTCTCGGACGCATCGAGCTCCTGCGGGGAGCCGGCGGCATCGAACGCCTCGAGGCCGCGCGTCCGTTCGGCCTCGAGGGTGCGCGACATCTCCTCGGCGTCCATGGGTGGGCCGAGTCTAGCAACGGCCTTGCGGTCGCCCGGACGGGCTCACCCTGGGATCGGCAGCTCGAGGTGGAACGAGAGCTCGCCGTCGTGGACCTCGGCCCACGCACGGCCGCCCTGCGCCTCCGCCACGGCGCGCGCCACGTACAGCCCGATCTTGCTGCCCGCGCCCGATCCGGGCTTGCGTGCCGCGAACAACGCCTCCGCGGCCGGCGTGTCGATGTCCTCGCTCGGACGCGTCGCGGCGATGTGCACCGATCCCGGGCCGCGCTCGGCGCTGATCCGGATCGGACCGTCGCTCCCCCACCACACGAGCGACTCCAGGAAGGCGAGCAGCGCCGTCTTGATCCTGGCCGGATCGAGGAAGTACGGACCGGGATCACCGCTCCACGCGATCGCCGGATGCTCGGGGTCGCGCGCCTGCGACTCGGCGAGCCCGGCCACGAGATCGCCGAGGTCCACCTGATCCGGGAAGAGCTCGAGGGACCCGGCGGACACCCTCGCGGCGTCCACGAGCAACCGCACGATGTGATCCATCCGGTCGGCGTCGTGGACGATGCCCTCGAGCATCATCGCGCGCTGGTCGGCGTCGATCTGGTCCCATCGCTTCGCCAGTGCGTACCCGAACCCTTTCATCGCCGTGAGCGGCGAGCGGATGTCGTGCGCGGCCGCCGCGATGAGCCCCTCGAGGGTGGCCCCCTTCCCGACGCGGCGGCGCGCCCACTCGAACAGGCAGACGGTGGCGGCGGCCGCGAGGTTCAGCGATTCGGCCCGGCCCGCGTGCGGGACCCGCACGGTGGCATCGGCGCGCGCGACGATCTCTTGCGGCAGGCCGTGGGCCTCGTTGCCGAAGACGAAGGCGACGTCCCCGCCCAGCTCGGTCGCGTAGAGGTTCTCGCTGCCGTTCGTGTCCATCGCGAGGATCCGGAACCCGCGCGTGCGGAGCGTCTCGATCGCCTCCCCGGCCGGCATCTCGCGGACGATCGGCACGTGGAAGATCGACCCCGCCGAAGCCCGGACGGTCTTCGGGTTGTAGACGTCGACGGATGTCTCGGCTGAAGACGAGCCCGGCCGCTCCGGCCGCGTCCGCCGATCGCAGGACCGTGCCGGCGTTCCCCGGATCGCGAACCTCGTGCAGGACCCCGACGCACGCACCGTCCCCGACCGCCGGGATCTCCTCGAGCGGGACGTCGACGAACGGCGCGACGCCCGACGAGCGGCTGCGGCGTGATCGTCGACGTGAGCTTCCGCAGGAGTTCCTCGCTCACCGCGTCGACCTCGACGCCCGCCTGACGGGCTCGCACGGCGAGCTCGCCCAGATCGGCGCCGACCAGGAGCGAGACGAGCGCGGGCGGGGTCTCGGCCAGCGCTTCGCCGACCGCGTGGGCCCCCTCCACGAGGAACCGCCGGTCCTGCTCCCGGAACGCGCGCTTCTTCAGGCGCGCGACGGCCGCGACCTTCGGGTTCTTCAGGCTGGTGAGCACGGGACGCCGCTCCGAGCAGGCTCCGGACGCCCGGAGTCTCCGGTGGCCGCCGGCGCGCCGACGGGAGCGGCGGTCACGCGGCCGGCTTCGACGCCGAGCGCGTCCTTGGCCGTCTCGACGAGGCCGGCGAACGCCTTCGGGTCGTGCACGGCGAGGTCGGCCAGGATCTTGCGGTCGACCTCGACGCCGGCCACCTTCAACCCGTTCATGAACCGCGAATAGGACATGCCGTGTGGCCGTACGCCCGCGTTGATCCGGGCGATCCACAGCCGGCGGAACTGCGCCTTGCGGTCCCGCCGGTCGCGGTACGCGTAGACGCCGGAGTGCTGGACCTGCTCCTTCGCGAGCCGGTAGCGGATCCGCCGGCTGCCCGTATAGCCCTTCGCCGACGTCAGGATCTCGCGGCGCTTCTTCTTCGCGTGGACGGATCGTTTCACTCGAGCCATGTCGTCACCTCGCCAGGAGCCGCTTCAGCTTCTTCTGCTCACGGGTGGCCTTGACCTCGGCCATCCCCTCGACCCTGCGGCGACGGCTGCCGGTCTTCTTCGTGAGCATGTGGTTGCCGGTCGCCTTCCGGTGCAGGACCTTGCCGCGGCGCGTCACGCGGAAGCGCTTCGCGGCCGCCCGGTGGGTCTTCATCTTCGGCATCGTGGTCCTACCCTTCGTCGGCTGCCGCGGCCGGTTCGACCGCGGCCGGCTCCGATGACTCCATCGGTTCCGGTGCTTCGGCGGGCTCCGGCTCCGCGACCGCCACCGGTTCGACGGCGGCGACCGTCCGTGCCTCCCGGGCCCGCTGTTTCGCGACCTCCTCGAGGTACCGCTTGTTCGGGGAGATCACCATGATCATGTTGCGTCCCTCTTGTTTCGGCAGCGACTCCACCACGACCAGCGCCCCGAGGTCCGCGACGAGCCGATCGAGGATCTTGCGACCGAGCTCCGTGTGCGCCATCTCGCGCCCGCGGAACATGATCGTGATCTTGACCTTGTTGCCGGCCTCGAGGAACCGGATGACGTGGCCCTTCTTCGTGGCGTAGTCATGCGGATCGATCTTGGGCCGGAACTTGATCTCCTTCAGACCGGTGCGCGACTGCTTCTTCCGCGCTTCCTTCTGACGGACGTCTCGCTCGTACTTGAACTTGCCGTAGTCCATGATCCTGCACACCGGCGGATCGGCCTGCGGCGCGACCTCGACGAGGTCCAGATCGAGCTCACGCGCCTGGCGGAGCGCCTCGCGGGTGTCGATCACACCGATCTGTTGCCCGTCGGCCCCAACCAGACGAACCTGGGCGGCTCTGATCCTTTCGTTGATCCTCGGATCCGTGGAGACCCCGCACCACCTCCTATGACGAACGAGCACCGGACGGAGCCGGTGCACGATGAACAAGAACGCGCTCTCCGCGCCCGCAGAGTATAGGGAACGCCCCCGACCGGCGTCGACCGAGGTCAACGCCGAGGTCCGAGCCCGTCACCACTCCGAGTCCTGCTCGTCCTCGCCGACGGCCAGCCGGTCCTCTTCGTCGTCGTAGCCGAAGGCGACCTGCAGGATCCGGCCCGGGTCCGGTCCCGTACAGCGCACGCGGTGGGCTTCCTCCGCCGGCACGGTGAACTCCTGGCCGGGCTCGGCCTGCACCACCCGGTTCCCGATCTCGACCGTGAGTCCCGGATCGAGCACGACCCACATCTCGTCGCGCAGTCGGTGGTAGTGCGCGCCGGTCTCGGCGCCCGGGCGGACGGTCACGAGCCGGACCGTCGCCATCTGGTTCAGCACGTAGGTGGCGAGCCGGCCCCATGGGCGATCGACGATCACGGCGTCCTGTCCCGCTCTTGCCGCACGCTTTCGAGCAGGCCGATCATCTCGAGGGCGGCCTCGGCGGCCTCCCATCCCCGGTTGCCGTGCGCGCCGCCCGCGCGAGCCTGCGCCTGCGCGAGGTCCTCCGTCGCCAGCACCTCGAAGATGCACGGGATCCCGGTGCTCCGCGAGACCTCGGCGATGCCGCGCGCCGCCTCGTTCGCGACGAGGTCGAAGTGCGCCGTCTCTCCACGGATCACGGCGCCGAGGCAGATGATCGCGTCGTGGTCCCCGGAACGGGCCAGGCGCTCCGCCGTCAGCGGGATCTCGAAGGCGCCGGGTACCCATGCGACGGTGACGTCGTCGTCGTCGACGCCGTGCCGGGCGAGCCCCGACAACGCCCCCTCGAGCAGCTTCGATGTCACGAGCTCGTTGAAGCGGGCGGCGACCACCGCCACCCGCCGACCCGCGCCGCCGAGCTCACCCCGGTGAACCTTCATCCCGGCGCTCCGGGCAGATCGAGGAGGTGACCGAGCTTCTCCGCCTTCGTCCGGAGGTAGTCGACGTTCTCGGCCGTCGGTTCGGTCTCGAGCGGGATCCGTTCGACGATCGACAGGCCGTAGCCCTCGAGCCCCGCGCGCTTGTCCGGGTTGTTCGTCAGCAGGCGCATCGTGCGGACGCCGAGATCCGTCAGGATCTGTGCGCCGATGCCGTAGTCGCGCTGGTCGGCCGCGAACCCGAGCTCGATGTTCGCCTCGACGGTGTCGCGGCCCTGGTCCTGGAGCTGGTAGGCGCGGAGCTTGTGCGTCAGGCCGATCGCACGGCCCTCGTGCCCCCGGACGTAGAGCACGACGCCGCGCCCCTCGGTGCCGATGAGCTCGATCGCGCGATCGAGCTGCCGGCCGCAGTCGCAGCGCAGCGAGCCGAACACGTCGCCGGTCAGGCATTCCGAGTGCACCCGCGTCAGCACGTCCGTGCCGTCGCCGAGGTCGCCCTTCACCAGGGCCACGTGGGTGCGACCGTCGACGAGGCTTTCGTACGCGCACGCGCGGAACTCGCCCCACGCCGTCGGGATCGCCGCCTCCGCGACGCGCGCGACGAGCACCTCGCGCTTGCGGCGGTACTCGATGAGGTCGGCGATCGAGATCAGGGTCAGCGAGTGTTCACGAGCGACGCGCGCGAGCTCCGGCAACCGCGCCATGGAGCCGTCGGCGTTCATCACCTCGCAGATCACCCCCGCCGGGAACATCCCGGCGAGCGTCGCGAGATCGACCGCGGCCTCCGTGTGGCCGGCGCGCCGCAGCACGCCGCCTTCCTTCGCGCGGAGCGGGAACACGTGCCCGGGCCGGAGGAAGTCGTGCGGCTTCGAGCCGAGGTCGGCGATCGCGCGCGCGGTGGCGGCCCGGTCGAACGCGCTCGTCCCGGTGGTGATCTCCGGTGCGAAGTCGATCGAGACCGTGAACGCCGTTTCATCACCGCCGTTCGTGCTAACCATCTGCGGGATCTGGAGCTCGTCGAGTCGCCACGACGCGACCGGGAGACACACGATGCCGCGGCCGTGCGTGACCATGAAGTTGAGGGCCTCCGGGGTGCATCGCTCCGCCGCGATGATGAAGTCGCCCTCGTTCTCCCTGTCCGCGTCGTCGACGACGACCAGGATCCTGCCCTCGCGCATGTCCGCGAGCGCCCGGTCGATCGTCGCGAAGGGAAGCTCGTCGCCTGGATGCACCTGCTCGTTCATCGCTCGGCCCTTTCCATGAGTCGTTCCACGTACTTCGCGATCACATCGGTCTCGACGTTGCAGCGGTCGCCCGCCCGGAGCTCACCGAGCGTCGTCGCCGCCAACGTGTGGGGGATCAACGCGATGTCGATCGCGTCGCCGTCGATCGCCGCGACCGTGAGGCTCACGCCGTCGATCGCGATCGACCCCTTCGGCACCACCCCGGACAGCAGCGGCGTGGGCAGGAGCACGCGCAACACCGCGTTCCCCGTCCCGTCCTCCGTGAGCGACGCGACCTCGGCGAGCCCGTCGACGTGGCCCTGGACGAGGTGCCCGCCCAGCCGGGCGGCCAGCGTGACCGGCCGCTCCAGGTTGACCCGCTCGCCCGGCCGCAACGCCCCCAGGGTGGTTCGGTCCAGCGTCTCCGGCGACAGATCGAACCGCAGGGTCGTCGACGAGCGCTCGACGACGGTGAGGCACACGCCGCTCACCGCCACCGATGCGCCGAGCCCGCTGTCGTCGGCGATCGTGTCGCAGCCCACCACCAGCGCGCCGGCCCCGGCGCGCCGCACGGACCCGACCTCCTCAACGATCCCGGTGAACATGGGCCTCCACCTTCAGATCGGGTCCGACCCGTTCGACGCGCTCGAACGTGAGCGGCAACGCCTCGCCGACCGGCGAGAACCCGCGCCCGTCCACGACGCCGGGCGCCGCCGCGCCGCCCAGCACCTTCGGCGCGATGTAGAGCACGATCCGGTCCACGAGGTCGTCGCGCAGGAGCGCCCACGCGAGGTTCGCGCCGGCCTCCACGAGGACCCCCTGGACCTCGCGGGCGCCGAGCAGCTCCAGCAGCCCTCGCAACGAGACGCCGTCGTCGGCGTCCCGATCCAACACCACGACCTCGGCCCCGGCCGTCTGCCACTCGGCGACGCGCAGCTCGTCGGTCCGGTCGGTCGTGGCGATGAGCGTCGGCGCCGATCCATCGAACAGCCGTCCGACGGGCGGCAGCCGGCCGCCGGAATCGACCGCGACGCGGAGCGGTGGGCGCGCGCCCGCGAACCGTGGATCGCGGACGGTCAGGGCGGGATCGTCCTCGGCGACGGTGCGCGACCCGACGAGGATGGCGTCGGACCACGCGCGCAGCCGCTGCACGTCCGACCGCGCGTCCTCGGAGGTGATCCACCGGGAGGTCCCGTCCACGGCGGCCGTCTTGCCGTCCAGCGACGCGGCCGACTTCATGACCACGAACGGGAGGCCGGTCGCCACGTGATGCTCGAAGGCTTCGTTCAGCCGCCGAGCCTCGGCCTCCAGCACGCCGGCCTCCACGGCGATGCCGGCGTTCCGGAGCTCGGCGAGCCCGGGCGCGCCCTCGCCCAGATCGGGATCGATCGCGCCGACGACGACCCGCCCGACGCCGGCCGCGATGAGCGCCCTCGTGCAGGGCGGGGTGCGCCCTTGCCGGTCGCACGGCTCGAGCGTGGTCACGACCGTGGCCCCACGAGCGGCGGCACCCGCCTGCTCGAGCGCCATCACCTCGGCGTGCCGGGTCCCCGGGCCCTCGTGCCAGCCCTCGCCCAGGAGATCGCCGTGTTCGGAAACGACGACGGCGCCCACCATCGGGTTCGGAGATACGCGGCCCCAGCCGCGCTCGGCGAGCTCCAGGGCCCGCCGCATCTGCTCCTCGTGTCCGTCCACGCGCTCCCCCCGACCGGGGCGTGGACGACACGGCGGGCGGCCGCCGCGGACGCGACGACGCCTGACGCGCCTGTTCCTCCCATCCCGACTTTCACGGTCGGTCCCGGGATCGCACCGGGTCCACCCGCGGCTGGCGGCCGTGGGGTCGCGGACTGTCACCGCCGGTGGGGAGTTGCGCCCCGCCCCGGAAACAGGCTTCGACGCGAGTATACGGCGGGTCCCGCCGGCGGGATATCGGACGGACGCGCTACTCGGCGCGGCGGTCGACGGCGTAGCTCGAGCCGGGCTGCCGCTTCGCGAAGGACTTCATCTCGGTGGCGACCGCGACCGCCTCGCCGTAGTGGGCGAACTGGCGTTTCGCGGTGCTGGCGATGCCGACCGAAACGGCCACGAGCGGGATGTCCTGCATCACGCCCTTGCGGTCCTCGATCCGGACGAAGCCGCGCTCGAGGTCCTCGGATTCGTAGAAGTCGGGGCGCGCCTCCTCGAAGCGTTCGCAGATCCGCTTCGCGACGTCCTCGGCCGCGTCCGGATCCACGACGGCGACGAAGTCGTCGCCCCCGACATGGCCGATGAAGCCCTCCGTGCCGTTGCGATCGAGCACGGCGTCCTGGATGATCCGCGCGACCGACTGGATGAGCCGGTCCCCGCGGACGAAGCCCTTCTGGTCGTTGTACGCCTTGAAGTTGTCGAGGTCGCAATACAGCACGGCGAACGGCCGGCTCTCGCGGACCTGGCGCTCGATCTCCTCCTGGATACGGATGTTGCCCGGCAACCCGGTCAGCGGCGAGAGGTTCCGCATCTCCTTCGCGCGCCGCAAGGTCCCCTTCACGCGCGCGAGGAGCTCGATCGGGTCGAACGGCTTGATGATGTAGTCGTCGGCGCCGGACTGCAGGCCGGTGACCTTGTCGGCGGACAGCGCCTTCGCGGTGAGCATGATGATGCTCGTGTTCGCGGTCTGGGGGTTCTTCCGGAGCCGCTGCGCCACCTCGAACCCGTCGATGCGCGGCATCATCACGTCCAGCAGCACGAGGTCCGGGCGGATCTCGGAGGCCTTCTCGAGCGCCTCCTCGCCGTCGCCCGCGACCGTCACGTCGTACCCCGCCGAGCGGAGGTTGACCTCGACGAACCGCGCGATATCCGGATCGTCGTCGACGACGAGGATCGTTTCCGGCACCTACGAGGCTCCTTCCGCGATCGCGGCCAGGGCGCGGGCCGCGCCCGCCGGATCCGCCGTGGCGAAGATCCCCGACGCGGCGATCAGGACCGTCGCGCCCGCCTCCACCGCCCGCGTCGCGTTGTCCACCTTGACGCCGCCGTCGATCTCGAGCTCGACGGCGACGCCCGCGCGATCGATCTCGGCGCGGACGGCCTCGAGCCGCGGATACACCTCGGGGTTCAACGTCTGGAAGGACCAGCCGGGCCGGATGCTCATCAGCATCAGGTCGTCCACCTGGTCGAGGTAGGGGAACGACGCCTCCACCGGCGACTCCATGTTGAGGGTCAGACCGACGCCGAGCCCGGCCCCGCGCGCCTTGCGGATGGCCGGCGCCGGCTCGGGGACCGCCTCCAGATGGAAGCTGACCATGTCCAGGCCCGCCTCCCGGAGCTCGTCGAAGAACGCCTCCGGCGCGTCCACCATGAGGTGGCCGTGCAGCGGCAGCGCGGTCACCGGCCGAAGGCTCTGCACGACCACCGCGCCGAGCGCGATCGGCGGCACGAAATGTCCATCCATGATGTCGACGTGGATGACGTCGGCATACGGCTCGATCAGCTTGACCTGCTCCCCGAGGCGCGCCAGGTCCGCCGCGAGGATCGACGCGGAGAGTTTTCCCATGCGGCGCCTATCGTACCCGGCGCGACCAGGGCTCCCTAGCGGCTCAGCCCGCCTCCGTCGCGCGCCGGAACGCGGCGACGAACATCCCGTCCGAGCCGTCGCGATGCGGCCACAGGCGGTGCCGCGTGACCGTGCCGTCCGGCCCGGGCGTCGCGATCGGCTCGAGGTCGGGACGGCGGCGCACGAGCACGTCGCACACGGCGTCGGTCTCCGAACGCGGGAACGTGCAGACCGCGAAGACGAGCCGCCCGCCCGGCCGCAGCAGGTCCGCCGACGCGGCGGCGATCGCGACCTGGCGCGCGGCGAGGCCCGTGAGCCGCTCCCGCGGCACCCGCCACAGCAGCTCGGGGCGGCGGCGCGCGGAGCCGATCCCGCTGCACGGCGCGTCCACCAGCACGCGGTCGAACCCGCCGGCTCGGAGCGCCGGTCGCGTTCCGTCCTGGACGAGCACGGCCGGCCGGAGCCCCAGCCGGTCGGCCTGCCGCCGGATCAAGGCGACGCGCGCCGGGGCGAGGTCCGCCGCGGCGACGACGCCGGACCCGACGAGCGCGGCGACGTGCAGCGCCTTCCCCCCGGGCGCGGCGCAGACGTCGGCGACGCGCTCCCCCGGCTGCGGGTCGAGCACGCGGACGACGAAGGCCGAGGCCTGGTCCTGCACCGCGAACCATCCCTCGTCGTAGCCGGGCAAGGATGCGGGCGCGCCGCCGTCCAGCAGCAGGCAGTCCGGATCGACCGGAGCCCGCACCGCTCGAACCCCGGCCGACGCGAGTCGCTCCTGGAGCTCGTGCACACTCCACGCGTGCGGTGTTCGCGCGGATGCACAGGGGTGCGCGCTCCGCGAGCGCCGCGGCGGCGGGCTCCGCCTCGGGGCCCGACGAGTGCGCCGAGCTCGCGGACGGCCCATGCCGACAGACCGGTGCGGAGCGAGACGGACTCGTCGTCCGATCCGGTCGGTGGCGACGGCGGATCGTCGGCGAGCCGGTGCAGCACGGCGTTGACGAATCCGCGTTCGCGCGCGCTCACGAGGGCGACCGTCTCGCCGACGGCGGCGTGCGGCGCCACCCCGGCGAACAAGCAGCTGGTAGGCGCCGAGGCGAAGCGCGTGTCGGGCACCCGGGCTCATCCGATCGACCGGCCGGCTCGCGCGGGCGGCGATCGCCGCGTCCACCGGCAGGAGGCGCCGGAGCGTCCCGTACGTGAGCTCGGTGGCGAACGCCCGGTCGCGGGCGTCGAGGCGGGAGCGGGCGAGCAGTCCCGGCAGGACGAGGTTCGAGTACGCGCGGAGATCGATCACCCGACGGATCGCCTCGAGGGCGACCGACCGCGCCGTCGCGGGGCCGCTCATCCCTCCGGCGATCCGAGCCGTTCGCCGGACGTGAACCGCGCGCCTCGCGCCCAGTCGGCCGCCGCCATCCGCGCTCGGCCGGCCGGCGCCACCTCGCGCACCCAGACGGAGCCGTCGCCCGCCGCGACCAGCACGCCGCGATCGCCCTCGGTCACGATCGTCCCGGGTTCGAGGCTCGAGGCTGCACGATCCACCGCGGCCGACAGGATCTTCAGGTGCCCGCCGCGGAACGTGGTGCCCGCGCCCGGTTCCGGCGCGAGGGCTCGGACCCGGCGCGCCACGCGATCCGCCGGCTCGGTCCAATCGATCGTCCGGTCACGCCGGCCCCAGGCGCGGCGCCCACGTGGCCGCACCGTCGTCCTGCGCCCTGGCCGGCAGCCGTCCCGTCGGCAACACCCGGAGGACCCCGATCAGCAGACCCGCACCGATGTGCGCCAGGCGAGACCCGAGCGAGCCGGCGTCGTCCTCGGGGCGGACGGGTTCCTCGAGCTGGCCGAGGATCGGGCCCGTATCGAGCCCCGCATCCATGCGCATCACGGTGACACCCGTCATCTCGTCGCCCGCCAGGATCGCGTGCTGCACCGGCGAGGCTCCCCGCCACCGCGGCAGGAGGGACAGGTGGAGGTTCACGCCGCCGTGCGGGGCCGACGACAGCACCTCGGGCGTCAACAGACTGGCCGTAGGCGACCACGACGAGCGCGTCCGGCCGGGCCGAGAGCAGCGCCTGCCATCCCGGCCCGGTCCGGACGCCGTCGGCTTCGACGAGCGGGGCATCGAGCCGCCGGGCCGTCTCGGCGACCGGCGTCGGGGTGAGGACGGAGCCGCGCCCGGCGGGCTTCGGCGCGTTCGTGATCACCGCGACGAGCTCGATCGCCGGCTCGTTCGCGAGCGCCTCGAGCGGCGGCACCGACCACGCGTCGTTGCCGAGGAACGCCACGCGCAGGCCCACGGGCGCGAGGATAGCGACGTCAGGTGCGTTTGCGGACGCGGGGCTCCTGCAAGCCGAGCTCGATCCGGCGGAGCTCGGCCAAGACGGTCTTGCGACCCTCGTCGTCCAACCGGTCGATGTAGAGCATGCCGTTCAGGTGGTCGGTCTCGTGCTGGAAGATCCTCGCCAGCAACCCCTCGCCGACCAACTCGACCGGCTTGCCCTTGGCGTCCTCACCGCGGATGCGGATCCGATCGAACCGCGGGGTCGGGTAGTACGGCCCCGGGATCGACAGGCAGCCCTCCTCCTCGAGGACCTCGCCCTCGCCGTCGTCGAGCTCGGGGTTCACGACGCAGAGCGGGCCGGTCTGCCCATCGTCGAACACGAACAGCCGGATCGACATCCCGACCTGCGGACCGGCGAGGCCGACGCCCGGCGCCGCGTACATCGTCTCGCCCATGTCCTTCACGAGTTGCCGGAGGCGACGATCGACGTGCTCGACCGGTTTCGTCGGCTCGCGCAGGACGGGATCTCCGAGCGTTCGGATGGGCAGGATCACGGCGTTCCCTCACAGATGCGGTTCGGCTTCGACGCGCTCCACGACACCCTTGCCGGCGAGATCGCGCATCGCGCGACCGAACGCGGGGACACGGCCGGGCTCGAGCGCGAGCAAGCATACCGTCCGGTCCCCGAGGGTCGTGATCAACGCGGTGAGCGGTGCATGCTCGGCGAGGGCGTCCTCGAGCGCGGGCGCGCCGACCACGCGGAAGACGCACGCTCCCACCGGGAACCCGGCGGCGGCGCGGCGTTCGCGTTCGCGCAGCCAGAAGCGATCGGGGTTCCCGCGGACGAGCGCCTGCACGGCGGGATCCGACGCGTTCGAGCTCTGCACGATCGCGTGTCCCGACGGGCGCGCCCACGCCACCGCCTCCATCCAGATCGAGAGCGCGCGCTCGGGCCCGGCGAGCCCGGGGCGACGCTCGGCCGCGTCGGCATCGAGGACGGCGACCAGGTCGAGGTCGCCCACCCCGAGGTCCCGGACGTCCTCGGCGCCCCCGATCACGATCTCGCCCGTCCGCTTGGGGAGCCGGGGCTGCCTCGGCCGCGCCACCGGCACCGACGCCACGCGCCCGACCCACGCCTCGACGCGCTCGGCGCCGCCACGGCGGATCCCCAGGTCCGTCCCGCCGCAGACGGCGCAGCGGCCCGGCGCCTCGCAGACGACGCACCTGATCACGCCCTCCTCGAGCCGCAGCAGGCCGCCGCACGACGCGCAGGCCGCGGGGGCGCCGCACGATCGGCAGACCTGGGCGACGCCGGCGCCCGGCACGGGCGCGTACACGAACGCGCGCCGAGCCTCCTTCAATGCCGCGACCAGCCGCGGCGCGCGCCCTTCCGTGCCGGGACGGACGACCTCGACCTTCGGCCAGCGGCGCTCGCGCGGTGCGGCGATCGGGAGCCCGAGCCCCGCGGCCTCCGAGGAGGGACAGAACGCCTCCAGCACGACCGCCGCGCCGCGCAGCTGTGCGCGGCGGAGCGCGACGTCGCGGACGTGGTAGTACGGCGCCCGATCCTCGTGGTGCGCCGGATGCGATTCGCGGGAGATGAACAGCAGCCCGAGGTCGGCGACCGGCGCGAAGACGGCCGGTCGTGTGCCGACCACCACGTCGAAGACGCCCCGCGTGCAGGTCCAGCCAGTTCCGGTAGCGTCGCCGCCGGTCGCCCCCGGCGAACACGCACACCCGCTCACCGAACGCCTCCCGCAGCGCGACCGCGGTCGCGGGCAGCGGCGCGGCTTCCGGGAGCACGACGATGGCGCCGCGTCCCGACGCGAGGCACGCGCCGACGGCCTCCACCGCGACGGCCTGCTCATCCTCCGGCGCCGGTCGCACCAGGAACGCGCCCGAGCCTCGATCGATCGCATCGAGCAGCTCGGGCCCCCGGTCGTACGACGAGAGCCGCGTCCGGTGCGGACGCGACCGTTCCGAACGGGGCCGGGACCGGGACCGGGGCGTCCTCCTCGCCGGCGACCCTCGGCGGCGCCATCGCGCCGAGGACGGTGGCGAGCGGCGCGACGTACCGCTCGCTCACCCAACGCGCCAGCGACAACCCGTCCTCGTCGAAGGAGCGGACGTTCGAGACCGCGCCGAGCACCGGCAGCATCCGGGCCGGCACGTCGGTGGTGGCGCCGAGGACCCAGCCCTTCGTCAGCTTCCCGTGGAAGCGGAACCGGACGAGGGACCCGACGCCCGCGTCGAGCTCGCGCGGCAGCTCGTACGTGAACGGCCGGTCGAGCGCGAGGATCGGCCGATCGACGCAGATCGCGACCGGACCGGCGAGGACCTCAGGCGCCGCAGGCGCTCCGGAGCGCGTCGACACGGTCGGTCGCTTCCCACGGGAACTCCTTGCGACCGAAATGCCCGTACGCCGCGGTCTCGAGGTAGATCGGCCGGCGCAGGTCGAGATCGCGGATGATCGCGGCCGGCCGGAAGTCGAAGATCTCCCAGATCGCCGCTTCGAGCTTCGCGGGATCGACCTGTTCGGTGCCGTAGGTGTCGACCATCAGCGACATGGGGTGCGCCGTGCCGATCGCATAGGCGACCTGGAGCAGGCACCGGTCGGCGAGGCCCGCGGCGACGACGTTCTTCGCGACGTACCGCGTCATGTAGGCGCCCGAGCGGTCGACCTTCGTCGGGTCCTTGCCGCTGAACGCGCCGCCGCCGTGCGGCGCCATCCCACCGTAGGTGTCGACGATGATCTTGCGCCCGGTCAGTCCGGTGTCCGCCTTCGGGCCTCCGATCTCGAACCGGCCGGTGGGGTTCACGAGGACCTTGACCCCGTCGCTCGCGAGATCGGGGAACTCCCGGAGCACGGGGTCGATCACCTCGGCCTCGACGTCGGGTCGCAGCAGCGTCTCGACGTCCACCTCCTCGCGATGCTGGGCGCTGATCAGGACGGTGTCGATGCGCGTCGGCTTGCCGTCCACGTACCGCACCGAGACCTGGCTCTTGCCGTCGGGCCGCAGGTACGGGATCACGCCGGCCTTCCGAACGTCGGACAGGCGATGCGACAGGCGGTGCGCCACCGCGATCGGCACCGGCATCAGCTCGTCGGTCTCGCGGCACGCGTAGCCGAACATCATGCCCTGGTCGCCGGCGCCGAGCACATCGAGCTCATCCCCGCTGCCGGCGCCTGCGCCGCGCGACTCGAGCGCGTGGTCGACGCCGAGCGCGATGTCGGCCGACTGTTCCTGGATCGCGGTGATGACGCCGCACGTCTCCCCGTCGAGCCCGAACTTCGCGTCCGTGTAGCCGACGTCGGTCACGGTCCGGCGCACGACCGACGGGATGTCGACGTAGCCGTCCGTGGTGATCTCCCCGGAAACGACGACGACCCCCGTGGTGACGAGGGTCTCGCACGCGACGCGGCTGTTCGGGTCCTTCGCGAGCATCGCGTCCAGGACGGCGTCGCTGATCTGGTCGGCCAGCTTGTCGGGGTGGCCCTCGGTGACGGATTCGGACGAGAACAGGTGGCCTTCGCTCATGATCCGCCGAGTCTACCGGCGCTCGCCGACGCCCGTCAGGAGGGTGGCGAGGAACGCCGCATGGCCCCCGTCGTCCTCCGGGATGAACCACTCGTCGTCGATCCGGAAGCCGCGCTCGAGGAGCCACGAGGCGTACGTCGCCCGGTCGGCGTGGCTCCAGCGCATCGGCGCTCCGTGCCAGTCGTCCTCGGTTCCGGTCCATGCCCGGTGCCCGAGGCTCGCGCAGACGATCCCGCCCGGCTTCAGCCAGCGGGCGATCCGATCGAAGACCGCCGGTTGCTCCTCCAAGGGAACGTGGATGATCGCGTAGAACGAGACCACCGCGTCGAACGACGCCGCCGGCAGCTCCACCTCGGTGAGGTCGGCGTGGACGAACGTCGCCGCCGGCACGAGCGCCCGCGCACGCTCGATCTGCCGCGCACTGAAGTCCACGCCGGTGACGTCGTAGCTCGGGGCGAGACGCAGCGCGACCGGGACGCCGCACCCGCAGCCCAGATCGAGCACGCGACCCCCGGTCGGCGTCCGGCGCTCCACGGCGAGCACCGCGCGTTCGTAGCCGGAGCCTTCGAGGGTGAACGCGTCGGCCCGATAGGTCTCGGAGATCGCGTCGTAGCCAGCGCGGACGAGGTCCTTCGCCGCCCGCGGATCGCTCATCCGGGCCCGGGCGCGTCGGCGAACGCGTGCGCGAGGCGATCGCAGATCGCCGCGGCCAGGTGCGCCTTCGTCCACGTGCGCATCGGCTCGTCGTCGCCCCCCGCGTCGAGGATCGCGGCCTCGTTCGTGTCGCTGCCGAAGCCGGTCCCCTCCCGGCCGACGAGGTTCGCGACCAGGAGATCGAGATGCTTGCGGCGGAGCTTCGCGCGCCCGGCCTCGAGCACGTCGCCGGTCTCGGCCGCGAACCCCACCAGGATCTGACCGGGGCGACGCCGTTCACCCAGCTCCGCGAGCACATCGGGCGTCGGCTCCAGGACGATGTCCGGCACTCCCTGGTCCTTCTTCAGCTTCGTGTGCGCGACGATCTTCGGCCGGAAGTCCGCGACGGCGGCGGCCATCACCACGGCGTCGGCCGTCTCCTCGCGCGCTCGAGGACGGCGTCGCGCAGCTGCTCCGCCGTCTCGATCCGCACGACGTCGACGTCGGGCGGCGGCGCGACCGTGCCAGGGCCGAGGACGAGGGTCACCGCCGCGCCCCGTGCCGCCGCTTCGGCGGCGAGCGCAACGCCCATCCGGCCGCTCGACCGATTGCCGACGAACCGAACCGGATCGATCGGCTCGTGCGTCGGGCCCGCCGTGATCAGGATGCGGCGGCCGTCGAGGTCGCGAGGACGGAGCGAGCCGAGCACGGCCCGCACGATGTCGTCCGGCTCGCTCATGCGGCCGATGCCTTCGTCGCCGTGCGCGAGGGGACCTTCCGTCGGTCCGACGAAGCGGACGCCGCGCGCCTCGAGCGTCGCGACGTTGGCCCGCGTCGCCATCGGCCTTCCACATGCCGGTGTGCATCGCGGGCGCGAGCAGGACGGGGCCGTCGTACTCGAGGAGGGTCGCGCTCAGCAGGTCGTCGGCCGCGCCGTGCGCGAGCTTCGCCAGGACGTTCGCCGTGCACGGCGCGATGACGACGAGGTCGGCGTCGTGCGCGAGCCGGACGTGCAGGACCTCGCCCGGGCGCTCCCACAGGGAGGTGAACGCCTCCCGCCCGGTCAACGCGGCGAACGTCGCGGCGCCGACGAACCGGGTCGCCGACTCGGTCAGGACACAGGTGACCTCGGCCTCAGCGACGACGAGCGCGCGCGCGAGGATCGCGGCCTTGTAGGCGGCGATGCCCCCGGTGATCCCGAGCAGCACGCGCCGCCCGGCCACGGGGCTATCCGATGACGATGGGCTCCTCGGGGCGCTCGTAGTCGATCTTCCCCTCGGCGATCTCCTCGAGGGCGATCGAGAGCGGCTTGTTGCGCAGGCCGGTCTCGACGAGCGGCGGAACGAACTCGCCGCGGCCTTCCCCGAGCTGGTTGTAGTACGAGTTGATCTCCCGCGCGCGCTTCGCCGCCAAGATCACCAGTGTGTACTTGGAGTCGACGGTCGCGAGCAGGTCATCGATCTTGGGTTCGATCATGCGGACAGCACTCCCTGCAGGTCAGGTGGTGCGGGACGCCTCGATGATAGCAGCGACCTCGTCGGCCGCCCGTCCGGCATCGTCGTTCACGACGACCCGATCGAACCAGGAGGCCTCCTCGAGCTCGCGCTCGGCGGCCGCGAGGCGGCCGCGGATCGCCTCCTCGTCCTCCGTGCCCCGGCCGCGGAGGCGCCGTTCGAGCTCGTCCATCGACGGGGGCATGAGGAAGATCAGCAAGCGGGTCCGGGACCCGGTCGCGGATCTGGGCCGCGCCGTTCGGGTCGATCTCCAGCACCACGTCCCGACCGGCGCCGAGCTGTTCGTCGACGAAGGCACGGGGGGTCCCGGAACGGTGCCCGACGATCTCGGCCCACTCCAGGAGCTCGCCGTCCGCGATCATCCGGTCGAAGTCCTCCTCGGAGACGAACCGGTAGTCGATGCCGTCGACCTCGGCCGGCCGCGGCGCACGGGTGGTCGCCGACACGGACAGGGCGAGTCGGCGTGGGTCGCGTGCGAGGAGCCGCCGAACGATGGTGCCCTTGCCGACCCCCGAGGGACCGGCGATCACGATCAGCCTGCCCCGGTGCACGAGGCGGCGGCGCCTACTTCTTGCCGAACCGCTCGAGCAGCAGCGCGCGCTGCTTCGACCCGAGCCCGCGCACGCGACGACTGGCGGAGATGTCGAGCTCCTCCATGATCTTCTGCGCGCGGACCTTGCCGACACCGGGGAGGGACTCGAGGACGGTCGAGACCTTCATCTTGCCGAGCGTGTCGTCGCCGCTCGCCCGCTTCAACACATCGGCGAGCGTGCGCTTCCCCGATTTCAGCTCGCCTTTGACTTCGGCACGCTTCTTGCGAGCCTCGGCGGCTTTCGCGAGCGCTTGTGTGCGCTGCTCCGGGGTGAGCGTAGGCAGAGCCATCGACGTACTCCTTCGGTAGACGGAAGGTGCAGGAACCCGGCGAGTATACGCACGGCTCCTTGGGGGGACAAACGCGTCGTAGGTCCTGGCCTGCGGATTTCGCGACGGCTCAGCCGGAGCGGCCGACGTCATGCAGCATGCCGCGCACCACACCCACGGGATCGGCCGACGCCGTGACCGGTCGTCCGACGATGAGGTAGTCGGCGCCGCGCTCGATCGCCGCGCGCGGCGTGAGCACGCGCACCTGATCGTCGCCGTTCGAACCCGGCGGGCGGATGCCGGGCACCGCGAGACAGAACGCGTCACCGCACGCGTCGCGGACGTCGCGGACGTCCTCACCCGACACGACGACGCCGTCGAGGCCGGCCTCCTTCGCCTCCCAGGCGAGCGACGCCGGCGACGCGAGCCCTTCGCCGCTCTGCGACGACAGCACCGTCACGGCGATCACGAGTGGCATCGGCACGCCCGCGGCCTCGGCGCCGCGCGCCGCGCCCTCGCGAGCCGCCCGCATCATCGCGTCACCCCCCAACGCGTGCACGTTGAGCATCGCCACGCCGAGGCGCGCGATGTTCGCGCTCGCCCGTTCGACCGTGTTCGGGATGTCGTGGAGCTTCGCGTCGACGAACACCGGCCCGTAGGCCCCGACACGCCGCACGGCGTCGGGGCCCATCGCCCACGCCAGCTCGAGGCCGACCTTCAGCATCCCGACGTGCGGCCCGAGGAGGGCGCCGAGGCGCTCGACCTCCTCCGGATCGGACACGTCGAGCGCCGCGATGAGCGGGTTCGCCGGCGGCGGGATCACGCGCCCGCGACCTCGGTGGAGGGCGCGACCGGGAGCCGCAGACGTCCGCGGAGCTCGGCGGGCGACCGGAGCCGAAGGGCCTTGAGGTACCGGGCGATCTCGCGGGCGACCTCGACCGGCGCCGCCGGATCGATCAGGGTCCCGGTGCCGATCTGGACGGCCCACGCGCCGGCGAGCAGGCACTCCACCGCGTCGAGGCCGGTGCGGACGCCGCCGCTCGCGATCAGCGGCACGTCGGGCAGCGCGGCCGACACCTCGAAGACCGTCCGGAGCGTCAAGGGCTTCAGGGCCGGACCCGAGAGCCATCCGGTGACGCCGCCGAGCGCCGGCCGGAGCTGCGCGGCCTCGACGCTGAGCGCAGGCGGGGAGCCGGACAGGGTCAGGCCGGTGGCGCCCGCCCGCACCGCCGCCCGCGCGAGCGTCACCGGATCGACGGAGCCGCCCGGGAGCTTGGCGAAGACCGGCACGAGCGAGGTCCGGGCGACGGCGCCGACGATCTCCACGAGCCGCTCGACGTGCGCGCCCAGGACGTCGTGATCCATCGTCTCGTCGCGGCCGGACAGGTAGACCTCGATCGCCGCCACCTCCGGGCGCGCCTGCAGCGCGCTCGTCAGGCGGACGTACTCCTCGAGCGTGCCGCCGCCGATCGAGACGAACGTCGGCGCCCCGCCGCGCGCCAACCGCGGCAGCTCCTCGGCCGTGAACGCGTCCACCCCGGCGTTCTGCAGTCCCGTGTCCCACACGACGCCGGCCGGCGACTCGGTGATGCGCGGGGTCGTCGACCCCGCGCGCGGCCGCACGGTGATCGTCCTCGACACGAGCCCGCCGACGCGGCGCAGGTCGACGAGTCCGCTGAGCTCGCGCCCGGTCCCCGCGCACCCGGCGGCGATCATCGCGGGCGTCGGCAGGACCACGCCGCCCAGGTCGACCGCGAGTGTGCGTTCCCTAGCGGGCATCACGGCTCCCCGTACCGGTCGAGCGCCGCATCTCCTCGAACGACGAGGGATCGGCGATCCACCGGTCCCACACGACGCGCGCGGGGTTGAAGACGGGACCGTCGATGCACGCGCGCAGGTTGTCCGAGCCGCTCCCATCCTTCCGCGCGACCGGCACGACGCACGTGCCGCACAGGCCGAAGCCGCATCCCATCCGTTCCTCGACGGCGACCTGCGCGGGGATCCGCTGCACCGCGCAGAACTCCGCGACGTCGCGGAGCGTCCGCGGATCCGCGGCCGCGTAGAGCACCTCGGTGCTCGCGCGCGCGACGGCCTCCGGCAGCACGTCGAGCACGCCGCCCTTCTCCCCGAGCGAGCCGTCCGCCGTCACGATCGACACCGTCTGCGACAGGCGCTTGGCTTCGATCGGCTTGAAGACGGCATCGAGCGTCGGCGCGCCGATCACCATGTCGACCCGCTTGTGGCGGGCGACCAGCTCCTGCGCCAGGAAGTACAGGCCGGCCGCGCCGCGCCCCTCCGCGACCAGCATGCAACTGGTGAGTCGCTTCGGATACGAGAACGACTTGCCGAGCGGGCCGATCACGTCGAGGAACTGATGCGCCGCGACGCGCGAGAGCCAGCCGGTCCCGGGCCCCGACGCCGGATCCACGACGAACTCCAGCGTTCCGGCCCATCCGCCCCCGCCGGGAGGCCTGATGGATCGAGAAGTGCCGCCGCAGGACGAAATCCCGCCCTTCGGGCATCGCGACGGCAAGGAACTGCCCGGGCCTCGCCCGGTCGGCGATCTCCGGCGCGACGAGCGTGATGGACTGGTACGCACCGAGTTTCCGCGTCGACAGGATCTCGGACCGCGCCCGTTTCACGCGCTCGCCTCCGCGTTCCTCGCCGCCTCATCGAACGTGAGGCGCGCCTGCACCGGCGCCGCCCTCGCCGCGTCGTGATGCTCCTGGAGCGAGCGCGGTTCGGTCGGGTCGCTGCGGAGCGCCTCGATCCCCCGGACCGCCGCCAGGGCGCCGGGGAGCGTCGTGAAGCACGGCACCCCGACCGAGGCGGCGGCGGTGCGGATCAGCGACCCGTCCGAGCGGGGGGCGCGTCCGAAGGGCGTGTTGATGACCAGGTCGATCCCACCCGACCGGATCAGCTCGGCGACGTTGTCGGGACCCTCCGAGACCTTCGCCACGGTGTCGACGGCGATGCCGGCCCGCTCGAGCACGCCGGCCGTCCCGCGCGTCGCGACGAGCCGGAACCCCATGTCGACCAGGCGCTTCGCCGGGAACGCGATCGCGCGCTTGTCGCGGTTCGCGACGGACACGAAGACCGTGCCCGGCGCTCGGCAGCGCGTGCCCCGCCGCGACCATCGCCTTCGCGAGCGCCATGCCGGGATCGGTGTCGATCCCCATGACCTCCCCGGTCGAACGCATCTCCGGTCCGAGCACGGTGTCGACCCCCGGGAACCGACCGAACGGCAGCACGGCCGCCTTCACGCTCGTGGAGGGCAGGTGCCGGTAGTGCCGCGCGTCGCCCGGCAGCGAGCCCGCGGCGCGAAGATCCGCGAGGCGGCCGCCGGCGAGGACCAGCGTGGCGATCCGCGCGAGCGACACCCCGGTCACCTTGCTCACGAACGGCACGGTGCGGGAGGCGCGCGGGTTCGCTTCGAGGACCCACAGCCGCTCGTCCTTCACGGCGAGCTGGAGGTTCAGCAGTCCGACCACGCCGAGGCGCCGCGCGAGCCGGCGCGTGATGTCCTCGATCGCGTCGAGCTCGTCGTCGCCGAGCGTCGCCGGCGGGATCTGGCACGACGAATCGCCGGAGTGCACGCCGGCCTCCTCGATGTGCTCCATCACCGCGCCGACGAACAGATCCCCGGTCGCGTCGCAGACCGCGTCGACGTCGACCTCGATGGCGCCTTCGAGGAACCGGTCGATCAGCACCGGATGATCCGGCGAGGCGGCGGCCGCGGTCCGCACGAACCCCTCGAGCTCCGCGTCGTCGTAGACGATCTCCATCGCCCGGCCGCCCAGCACGTAGCTCGGGCGGACGACGACGGGATAGCCGATCCGCGTGGCCACGTCGCGCGCCTCGGTCATCGTGCGCGCCTGGCCGTGCGGCGGCGCCGAGATCTCGAGCTCCTCGAGGATCGCGGCGAACTTCCCACGGTCCTCGGCCAGGTCGATCGCGTCCGGGCTGGTGCCCATGATCGCGAAGCCCTCCTCCTGGAGGATCCGCGCGAGGCGCAGCGGCGTCTGCCCGCCGAACTGCGCGATCACGCCGACCGGCCGCTCCGCGCGGCAGACGGCCAGCACGTCCTCGGGGGTCAGCGGCTCGAAGTACAACCGGCTCGAGGTGTCGTAGTCCGTCGAGACCGTTTCGGGGTTCGAGTTGATCATGACCGATTCGAAGCCGGCCTCCTCCAACGCGAACGCGGCGTGGACGCAGGCGTAGTCGAACTCGATGCCCTGGCCGATCCGGTTCGGACCGGCGCCGAGGATCACGACGCGCGGGCGCGCCGCGGGCTCGACCTCGGACTCGTCCTCGTAGGTGGAGTAGTGGTACGGCGTGCGCGCCGGGAACTCGCCGCCGCAGGTGTCCACCGTCTTGAAGACGGGCTCGACCCCGAGCGCGTCGCGATGCCGGCGGACCGCGGCCTCCGTCGCGCCCGGTGAGGGACGCGACGGAGGCATCCGACAGGCCCAGGCGCTTGGCCGAGCGCAGCTCGCGGGCGCCGAGGGCGTGCAGGGGCCGCCCGCGCAGCGCGAACCCCTCCTCGACGACCTCGGCGATCTGATCGACGAACCAGGGGTCGATCGAGGAGGCGGCCGCGACCGCGTCCACGCCCTCGCCGCGCGCGAGGGCGCCGGCGACCTGGTGCAGCCGGCCCTCGGTCGGCGTGCCGAGCGCCTCGAGCGGGCTCCTCCTTCTCCCAACGGCCAGCCGGCGTCCATCGACTTCTCGAGGCCGCGCCACGCCTTGCCGAGCGCTTCCTTGAACGTCCTGCCGATCGCCATCACCTCGCCGACCGACTTCATCGTGGACGTCAGGACCGGGTCCGCCTCGGGGAACTTCTCGAACGCGAACCGCGGGATCTTCACGACGACGTAGTCCAGCGTCGGCTCGAACGCCGCGGGCGTCTCCCCGGTGATGTCGTTGCGGATCTCGTCCAGCCGGTAGCCCACCGCGAGCAGCGCCGCGATCTTCGCGATGGGGAAGCCGGTCGCCTTCGAGGCGAGCGCGCTCGAGCGGGAGACGCGCGGGTTCATCTCGATCAGCACCTGCCGACCGGTCCGGGGGTCCACGGCGAACTGGACGTTCGAGCCGCCGGTCTCGACGCCCACGACCCGCAGGACCTGGATCGCGGCGTCGCGCATCCGCTGGTACTCACGGTCGGTCAGCGTCTGCTGCGGCGCCACCGTGATCGAGTCGCCCGTGTGCACGCCCATCGGATCGACGTTCTCGATCGAGCAGACGATCACCGCGTTGTCGGCGCCGTCGCGCATCACCTCGAGCTCGAACTCCTTCCACCCGGCGACCGACTCCTCGATCAGCGCCTCGTGCACCGGCGAGACCGCGAGCGCCCGCCCGGCGACGGTCGCGAGCTCCTCGGCGCTGCGTGCGAACCCGCTCCCGCCGCCGCCGAGCGTGAACGACGGCCGGACGATCACCGGGAAGCCGAGCCGCTCCCCCACCGCGAGCGCGTCCTCCAGCGTCCGTGCGGTGCCGGCGCGCGGCACGTCCAGGCCGGCCTCGCGCATCGCGCGTGCGAACCCGCTGCGATCCTCGGCGGTGTGGATCGCCTCGAGCGACGCGCCCAGCAGCGAGATCCCGAGCCGCTCCAGGTCGCCGGATTCCGCGAGGGCGACGCTGACGTTCAGTCCGGTCTGGCCCCCGAGGGTGGGCAGCAGGGCGTCCGGCTTCTCGCGCTCGAGGATCTGCAGGACGGACGCGGGCGTGAGGGGTTCGATGTAGGTCCGGTCCGCGAACGCCGGGTCGGTCATGATCGTCGCCGGGTTCGAGTTGACCAGCGAGACCTCGAAGCCCTCCGCGCGCAGGACCTTGCAGGCCTGCGTGCCGGAGTAGTCGAACTCGCACGCCTGGCCGATCACGATCGGGCCCGAGCCGATCACCATGATGCGGTGCAGATCGGTGCGCTTGGGCATCAGCTGCTCGCCATCAGTTCGCGGAACTCCTCGAACAGGTACCGGGAGTCGTGCGGCCCGGGAGCGGCCTCCGGGTGGTACTGGACCCCGAACGCCGGCACGTCGAGGCATCGCAGGCCCTCGAGGGTGCCGTCGTTCAGGTTCCGGTGGCTCGCGACCACACCGCCGACGTCGGTCTGCGCGACGCCGTCGCCGTCGAAGCGCCACGCGTCGGGATCGACCGCGAAACCGTGGTTGTGGCTCGTGATCTCCACGGCGCCGCTGCGGAGGTTCTGCACGGGTTGGTTCACGCCCCGATGACCGAACGTCATCTTGTACGTCCGCCCGCCGAGGGCGAGCCCGAGCAACTGGTGGCCGAGGCAGATCCCGAAGATCGGCACCTTCCCGAGCAGCTCCCGCGTCGCGGTGATGCCGTACGCCGTCGCGGCCGGATCGCCGGGGCCGTTGGACAGGAAGACGCCGTCGTAGCCGCCGCGCGCCACCTCGGCCGCAGGGGTGTCCGCGGGCACGACCGTGCAGCCGATCCCGTGGTCCCGCAGCAGCCGCAGGATGTTCCGCTTCAAGCCGAAGTCGTACGCCGCGACCCGGAACACCGGCCCGTTCTCGGCGGAGGGGGCCCCCACGAGCGCCGAGGCGTCGTAGGGCTCTGCCGTGCTGACCGACCGCGCCAGATCCGCCCCGGCCATGCCGGCGATGCCGCGGACCCGCTCGACGAGCGACGCCGGATCGAGGTCCACCGTGGAGATCGCGGCGCGCATCGCGCCGTGCTCCCGCAGGCGACGGGTCAGCTTCCGCGTGTCGATCCCCTCGATGCCCGGCACGCCGTCGGCCGCCAGGAGCTCGCCCAGCGATCCCTCGGCGCGCCACGAGCTCGCGCGCCGGGAGGCCTCCCGGACCGCGAACCCCGCGACCTGCAGGCGCCAGCTCTCCGGATCCTCCCCGTTGACCCCGTAGTTGCCCTGGTGCGGCGACGTCATCGCCACGATCTGCCGGGCGTACGAGGGATCGGTGAGCACCTCCTGGTAGCCGGCCATGCCCGTGTTGAAGACGGCCTCGCCGAACGCCTCGCCCTCCGCGCCGAAGGACGTGCCCGCGAACACGGTGCCGTCCTCCAGCGCGAGCAGCGCGGGCGGGTGGGACGTCACCGCGTCGGCTTCCCCTCGGCGACGGTCAGCGAGCCGGCGAGCACCGTGTACCGGACGCGCCCGGTCAGGCGCCGGCCGAGGAAGGCGCTGTTCCTGGCCTTCGACGCGAACGGCGGCTCGACCGTCCAGTCCTCATCCGGGTCGAACACCACGAGGTTGGCCGGCCGGCCGATCTCGATCGGTCCGCCGTGGTCGGCCGCGCCGAGGATCCGCGCGGGCGCGGTCGACATCGCGTCGAGCGCGCGCGCCAGCGGCACGCGGCCGGTGGCGACCACCTCGGTCAGGACCACCGCGAGCGCCGTCTCCAGTCCGATCGTGCCCGGCGGCGCCTGATCGAACTCGGCCTCCTTCTCCTCGACGGCGTGCGGCGCGTGGTCGGTGGCGACGGCATCGAGCGTGCCGTCGGCCAGGCCCTCCCGCAGCGCCTCGCGATCCTCCTCGCTCCGCAGCGGCGGATGCATCTTGCGGTTCGTGTCGTACGTGGCCAGATCGGCGTCGGTGAACGTGAGGTGATGCGGCGTCACCTCCGCGCTCACGCGGACGCCCTCGGCCTTCGCGCGCCGGATCAACCCGACGGACCGGGCCGCGGAGATGTGGCACAGGTGCAGCCGGCCGCCGGTCGCGGCCGCCAGGGCCAGATCGCGAGCCACGATGATCTCCTCGGCCTCCGCCGGCCGCCCGGCGAGGCCGAGCGTGGACGCGTGCAGTCCCTCGTGCATCTGCCCTCCCTCCACGAGGGTCGGGTCCTCCGCGTGCTCGGCCAGGACGATCTCCTGTGGGAACGCCTTCGCGTACAGGAGCGCGTTGCGCAGGAGCCGCGCGGAGGGGACGCAGTGGCCGTCGTCGGAGAACATCCGGACGCCGGCCTCGACCATCTCGCCCATCTCGGCGAGGGACTCCCCCTCGAGGCCCTTCGTGATCGCGCCGACCGGGAAGACGTCGCACAGGCCGCACGCCCTCGCCAGGTCGCGCACCTCGTGCACGATCGCGGCGTGGTCGGTCACCGGATGGGTGTTCGCCATCGCCGCGATCGCCGTGTAGCCGCCGGCCGCCGCGGCCCGCGTCCCCGTCTCGACGGTCTCCTTGTGCTCCTCGCCCGGCTCGCGCAGGTGCGCGTGCAGATCGACCAGGCCCGGCGCGAGCACCAGGCCGCGCGCGTCGATGCGTTCGGCGCCCTCGGCGGCCTCGGGCCCGGCGACGACGCCGTCGGCGATCACGACGTCCCGGACCTCGTCGGTGCCGGCCGCCGGATCGACGACCCTGACCCCCGCGAAGACCAGGCGGGCGCTCACGCCGGCTCCTTCTCGCCGGCGCCGAGCAGCAGGTACAGCAGCGCCATCCGGATCGCGATGCCGTTCGTGACCTGCTCCTCGATCACGGAGCGCGGCAGGTCGGCCACGTCGGAGTCGATCTCGACGCCGCGGTTCATCGGCCCCGGATGCATGATGAGGGCCCCCTCGGGCAGCAGGCCCACGCGCTCGCGGGTCACGCCGAACAGCCGTGCGTACTCGCGGACGCTCGGGAAGTACTCCAGGCGTTGCCGCTCCCGCTGGACGCGCAGGACGTAGCAGACATCCAGCTTGGGCAGGACCGCCTCGAGGTCGTAGCTGACCTGCACGCCCCACGCCGGCGCGTCCGGCGGGATCAGGGTCGGCGGCCCGACGAGCGTCACGTCGGCGCCCATCTGCACCAGCCCGAACGACAGCGATCGCGCGACGCGCGAATGCAGGACGTCGCCCACGATCGCCACGCGGAGGCCTTCGAGACGGCCGAGCTTCTCCCGGATCGTGTAGAGGTCCAGCAGGGCCTGCGTCGGATGCTCGTGCGTGCCGTCGCCGGCGTTCAGGACGTGCGCGTCCACCCACCGCGTCAGCTGCAGCGGCGAGCCGCTCGAGGAGTGCCGGATCACGATCGCGTCGGCGCCCATCGCCTGCAGCGTCAGCGCGGTGTCCTTCAGCGACTCACCTTTGGCCACCGAGGATCCACCGGCGCTGAAGTTGATCACGTCGGCGGACAGGCGCTTGGCCGCCAGCTCGAAGGAGATCCGCGTCCGCGTCGAGTTCTCGAGGAAGAAGTTCACGACCGTGCGGCCGCGGAGGGCCGGGACCTTCTTGATCACGCGCGTGCCCACCTCGCGGAACGAGCCCGCGATGTCGAGGATCCTCGTCACGTCCTCGGCGGTCAGGTCGTGCATCGAGAGCACGTGCTCGTTCATGCGCTCGTACTCATCCCGCCGCCACCCACTCCGCCACCGCCCATCCCGCCGCCGCCTTCTGCGCGCAGCCCGGCCGCGGGTTCCACGAGCACGCCGTCCTCGCCGTCGAGCTCCCGGACCAACACGCGCACGTCGTCCGTCCGGCTGGTCGGCACGTTCTTCCCGACGAAGTCGGCCTTGATCGGCAGCTCGCGGTGCCCGCGGTCGACGAGCACGGCCAGGCGGATCGTGTGCGGCCTGCCCAGATCGATGAGCGCGTCCATCGCCGACCGGATCGTCCGGCCGGTATACAGGACATCGTCGACGAGCACGACCGTCCGCCCCGAAACGTCGAACGGGATCCTCGTCTCGTGCACCTCGGGTGCCTCGGACCGCAGCCCGATGTCGTCGCGATAGAACGTGATGTCGAGGACGCCGACCGGCACCGGCACCCCCTCGATCCGCTCGATCTCCGCGGCGAGGCGACGCGCCAGGTCGTCCCCGCGATCGGCGATGCCCACCAGGACGACGCGCTCCACGCCTCGATCCCGCTCGATGATCTCGTGGGCGATACGGGTGAGGGCTCGCCGGACGTCGTCCGGCTCCATGACCCGGCCGCTCATACGGGAACGCCTCCTCGCGCGGGCAAGGAGGCGTGCGTCAGGTGCATCCAGCTCCCTTCCCGGCCTCACGGGACCGGCTTTAAAGGGGAAGAACGGTCGCACCGAGGATACCGAGGCCAGAGCCGCCGGCCGCAACGACCTCGGCGGTTCGCTGTGCGGAAGGGCCGAGGAGGGCTATCCTTGATGCGGATCTCCAGACCAGGCTCCGGATGGAGCCGGACACAGGAAGGTGAGCGCCCGTGAACGAGTGGGTCATCGTGGCGATCGTCGCCGTGGTCGTGATCTTCGGCGTGAACAAGCTCCCGCAGATCGCTCGGAACCTCGGGAAGGCGCAGAACGAGTTCAAGCAGGGCCTCAAGGAAGGCTCGGAGGGCGACGCGGCGGCGGAGAGCCCCAAGCCGGCGGAGAAGCCGCCCACCACCTGATCCCTCAGCGCGGCGCGTCCTCGGCGATCCGGCCGAGGATCCCGTTCACGAAGCGCTTCGACTCGTCGGCCGACAGCTCGGCCGCGGCCTCCACCGCCTCGCTGATCGCGACCGATGGTGGCACGTCCTCGCGGTAGAGCAGCTCCTCGATACCGACCCGCAGGATCGTGCGGTCCAGCGCCGTCATCCGCGCCACGCTCCAGCCCTCCGCCTGCTGCTCGAGCAGCAGGTCGATCGAGGGCAGATGCTCGGTGACCCCGTCGATCAACCCGACCGAGAACGCCGGCACCTCGCGCCCCGCGTCGAGCCAATCGGCGACGACGTCGGATGTCCGCCGGTCGGTGAGATCCGCCTGGTACAGGACGTCGATCGCGATGCGGCGAGCCTCTCGGCGGCTCGTCACGCTCAGCCCTTCACGCGTTCGACGTACTCCCCGGAGCGCGTGTCGACCTTGATCCGCTCGCCCTCCTCGACGAACAGCGGGACGTTCACGATGGCGCCGGTGTCGAGCGTCGCCGGCTTCATCGCGCCGGTGCGCGTGTCGCCCTTCGCACCGGGATCGGTCTTCGTGATCGTCAGGACGACCGAGGCCGGCAGATCCACGGCGATCGGCACGCCCTCGTGCATGGCGACCTGCGCCTCCGCGCTCTCCCCCAGGAAACGGCCCGCGTCCCCGAGCAACGACGTGGGGACGTGCACCTGTTCGTAGCTGTCCAGATCCATGAAGACGGCGTCCTCGCCGTCCCCGTAGAGGTACTGCATCTGCTTGCGTTCGACGATCGCGAGCCCGACCTTCACGCCGGCGTTGAACGTCTTCTCCAGCACCGCCCCCGACTTCACGTTGCGCAGCTTCGTTCGGACGAACGCCCCGCCCTTGCCGGGCTTCACGTGCTGGAACTCGACCACCTGGAACAGCGTGCCGTCCAGATCCAGGGTCATGCCGTTCTTCAGGTCGTTCGTGGAAACGCTCACCCGGGCTCCCTACAACTCGATGAGATCGCGCGCGGAGGTGCCGACGACCACGCCGCCGTCCTCGGTCACCTCGACCATGTCCTCGATCCGCACACCGCCGAGGCCCGGGACGTAGATCCCCGGCTCCACGGTTACGATCGCGCCGGCGGGCAACTCGGCGTCGTGGTCGACGCCGAGCCACGGCCGCTCGTGGATCTCCAACCCCACGCCGTGCCCCAGCCCGTGCACGAACCGCTCGCCGTAGCCCGCATCCTCGATCGGCGCACGCGCCGCGGTGTCGACCGCCGAACCGCTCACGCCCGCCCGCACGGCGTCGATACCCGCCTGCTGGGCCTCCCGCACCACGTCGTGGATCTTCGAGAGCTCCGCGGCGGGTGCGCCGAACGCGATCGTCCGCGTCATGTCGGCGTGGTAGCCGCCCACGCGCCCGCCGAAGTCGAGCTTGATCACGTCGCCCTCCTCGAGGACCCGGTGCCCCGGCTCGTGGTGCGGCTCCGCGGCGTTCTCGCCGAACGCGACGATCGGCGCGAACGCGAGGTCGTCGGCGCCCGCCTCCCGCAGCAGGCGCCCGAGTTCCTGGGCGACCCGCTCCTCGGTGATCCCGACCACGAAGAGCTCGAGCACGGCGTCGAACGCGGCGTCGGTGCTCGCCTGGGCGGCGCGGACCAGGTCGCGTTCGTCCGCATCCTTGATGACGCGCGCCTCCTCGACGACGTCCTCGAGCGGGATCGGGGTCACGTCCTCGCCGATCGCCTCGACGAGCTGCCGGTGCTCCGTCATGGTCAGATCCTGGGCCTCCACCCCGAGCCTCGAGATGCCCAGCGCCGCACAGCGTTCAGCGACATCAGGTCGGTAGGAGCGCGTGAACGTGACCCGCTCGACGTCGGGCACCTCACGGCGCGACTGCTCCGTGTACCGCCCGTCGGTGAGGAACACGGCCGCGTCTCGCGCGACCAAGACGGCCCCGTTCGAGCCGGTGAAGCCGGTCAGGTAGCGGGTGTTCGGCAGACGCGTCACCAGCATCGCGTCCACGTCGAGCGCATCGAGGCGAGCGGCGAGCGCCCGCCTCCTCAGGTGGTGATCCACGGCATCGCCTCCAGCGCGAGATGATAGCCACCGGCTCCGAGGCCACAGATCGAGGCCCGGCACACCGGCGAGATGACGGAGGTCCGACGGAACCCCTCGCGTGCGTAGATGTTCGACATGTGCACCTCGATCACGGGCAGTCCGCAGGCCTCGACCGCGTCGCGCAACGCGTAGGAGTAGTGCGACAGCGCCCCCGGGTTCATCACCACGGCCTCGGCGCCATCCTCGGCGGCCGACAGCAGCCACCCGATCAGATCGCCCTCGTGATCCGAGCGCTCCCACCGCACCGTATGGCCGAGCTCGGTCGCCCGGGCGCCGACCTCCTCCATGATCTCCTGCAGCGTCTGCGACCCGTACAGCTCGGGGTCGCGCCGCCCGAGCGCGCCGAGGTTCGGACCGAACAGGAACACGACGTTCATCCGACCGCCCCCATCTCCTCGAGCACGCGCCGCAGCTCCTCAGCCGGCACGTCCTGCACCACGACCGGCCGTCCCACGTCCTCCAACAACACGAACCGAACGCCGCCGGCGAACTTCTTGTCCATCCGGAATGCGGCGAGCACGTCGGCGGCCGGCGGCAGCGGACCCGTGGTCTCCAGACCGAGCGAGCGCAGCAGCCGCGTCGTCCGCGCCGCCAGTCCCTCCGCACAGAGCCCTCGGACCTCCGCGAGGCGCGCGGCGAACACCATGCCCACCGCGATCGCCTCGCCATGGCTCCTCCCGGCGAACGCATCGAGGCGCTCCAGCGCGTGCCCGAGCGTGTGCCCGTAGTTGAGGATCAGCCGGTCGCCGGTGTCGCGCTCGTCGCTGCCCACCGCGCGCGCCTTCGCGCGCACGCATCGCGTCACGACCGGCTCGAGCGCCTCCGGCACCCGCGCGAGCAGCGGCCCCGGATCGCGCTCGAGCATCTCGAGGAGCTCCGGATCGAGGGTGAGCGCGACCTTCGCCACCTCTGCGAGGCCGCTGCGGAGGTCACGGTCCGCGAGCGTCGCGAGCACGTCGACGTCGCACAGCACCGCCACCGGCTGGTGGAACGTCCCGACGAGGTTCTTGCCCTCGGGCAGGTTCACCGCGGTCTTGCCGCCGATCGCCGCGTCCACCTGGGCGGTCAGCGTCGTCGGCACCTGCACGAACGGCATGCCCCGCATGTAGGTCGACGCGACGAAGCCGGCCACGTCCCCGGTGGATCCGCCACCGAGCGCGATCACGGGATCGGCCCGGTGGGCCTCCTGCGTGGCGAGCTGGTGCAGCAGCGTTCCGTAGACGTCGAGGGACTTCGCGGCCTCGCCCGCCGGCACGGTCAACGGCACGCAGTGCAACCCGCAGCGCTGAAGCGCCTCGGCGAGCACGGGGAACCACCGCTCCCCCACGACCCGGTCGGACAGGACGAACGCGTGCGTGGCCGAGGGGAACGCCGGCACGAGCTCGTCCGCTCGATCCAGCATCCCCGCCCCGATCACGACGTCGTAGGCCCTCCCCGGCACCTCGACCGTCACGCGCTCCACCGCAGCTCCTCGAGGATCGCGTCGGCGACCCCCTTCGGCGAGCCGCTCCCGTCCACCACGTGTGCCGCGAACTCCCGGTACAGCGGCTCGCGGGCCGCGAGGAGCCGCTCCAGATCCCCGTCGGCGCGGATCAGCGGCCGGTCGGCGGCAGGGCGGACGCGCTCGCGGAGCTGCTCGAGCGGCACATCGACGAACACGCAGACGCCCGTGTTCCGAAGGGTGACCCGATTGGCCGGCTCCAGCACCACGCCGCCGCCGCACGCGACGACCGAGGGATCGTGCCGCGAGACGTCCAGGAGCGCTCGCGCCTCGAGCGCCCGGAACGCATCCTCGCCGCGTTCCTCGAACAGTTGCGGCACCGATCGCCCCGCGGTGCGTTCGACCTCCGCGTCCAGATCGACGAACGGCACGCCGAGCCGCCCGGCGACCTCGCGACCGACGGTGGTCTTGCCCGATCCGGGCATGCCGACCAGGTAGACGATCACCCGAGCCCCTCGAGGTAGCGATCCAGGTTGCCCCGCGTCTCGGGCAGCGAATCGCCGCCGAACTTCTCGAGCACGGCGTCGGCCAGCACGAACGCGACGACCGCCTCCCCGACGACGCCGCCCGCGGGGACGGCGCAGACGTCCGTCCGCTGCTTGATGGCCACCGCCGGCTCCCGCGTGCGCAGGTCGACGGTCCGCAGCGGCTTCGGCACGGTCGAGAACGGCTTCATCGCCGCGCGCAGCCGGATCGGCTGCCCCGTCGACATCCCGCCCTCGATCCCGCCCGCCCGCGCCGACGAGCGAGCCAGCCGCCCGCCGCGCAGCACGATCTCGTCGTGGGCCTTCGACCCCACGCGCGCGGCCGACGCGAACCCGTCCCCCACCTCCACGCCTTTGACCGACTGGATCGACATCAACGCCGCGGCGAGACGCGCGTCCAGCTTGCGGTCCCAGTGCACGTAGGAGCCGAGCCCCGGCGGCAGGCCGTAGGCCAGGACCTCGAACACGCCGCCGAGGGTGTCCTTCGCCTTCCGGACCCGGTCGATCTCGGCGACCATCGCGCGGGACGCCTCGTCGTCCGCGCATCGTACGGGCGAGCGGTCGACGGCCGGGCGGTCGGCCGGCGTCGGGATCCGCGCCGGCGCTCTGACCTTCCCGATCCGCACCACGTGGGACAGGACCTCGATCCCGAGCCCCCCGAGGAACGCCTTGCAGAACGCGCCGGCGGCGACGCGGGCGGCGGTCTCCCGGGCGCTCGCCCGCTCCAGGACGTTGCGCACGTCGTCGAAGCCGTACTTCTGCGCACCGACCAGGTCCGCGTGGCCGGGACGCGGGCGGGTCAGCCGGGCCGCGGGGTCGACCTCACCCTCGGCGCTCATCAGCGTCCGGTACTTCTGCTCGAACTCGACGTTGCCGATCGTCACGGCGACCGGCGAGCCCAGCGTGCGCCCGTGGCGCACCCCCGCCAGGATCTCGAAGCTGTCCGCCTCGATCTTCTGCCGGCCGCCGCGGCCGTACCCCTGCCGCCGGCGGGCGAGCTCGTGCGCGATCGCGTCCGCCGTGATCGGAACGTCCGCGGGGAGTCCCTCCAGCACCGCCGCCAATCCCCTGCCGTGCGATTCCCCGGCGGTCAGCAGGCGCAGCATGCGGCCCATTCTAGGCACCGGCACCCGCCGCCCCGGGGCCGGCGAGCGCCGGCGAGCACGGGCAAGCGCGGACGATGCGAGGGCGGCCCCTGTCGGGACCGCCCTCGCGGCCGGCGACCGCTCCCCCCGTGGGCGGGCCGCCGGAGCTCCGCTCCGCGAACGTCTCCTACTTCTGGGGCGTGGTGCAGAGCGTGAAGGACTCGTCCCCGAACAAGAACGTGGCGCAGTCGCCCGAGACCGATCGGAGCTCGTACCGGTTGCCCGGCCCGAAGCTCTCCCCGACCGAAACGTTGTAGACCGTCCCGTCGATCTCGACCTGTGCGCGCGTCTGTCCGTTCACCCGGAACGTGTCGAGCAGGACGACCTGATGCCCGCCGACCGACTCGGAGGACCCGTTGCCCGGCTGCGTGGGTGGTGGGCTCGAGCTGGACGACGACGGGGTGCCGGTCCCGGAGCCGCTCCCCGAGCCGCTCGTGGGTGAGCCGGTCGGCGACCCGCTGCTCGAGGAAGCCGTGAGGAACGCGCCCGGCTTCGAGAAGGGATCCCTGCCGGAGAACGGCGCGACCGGGTGCGGCACGGTCGTCGGGGTCGTGCTCGGCGCGGCGCTCGGCGGCGGCGAGCCGGGCGGCGGGAACGACGGGAGCGCCTCGTTGCCGCCTCCCCCGCTCAAGAGCGTGAACAGCAGCAGCCCGACCAGGAGCACGCCGACGATCACGCCTCCGATGATCAGGGTGCGTCGATCGCGGTCGGCCAACGGCATCTAGGTCGCCACCCCGGTGGTCCCGGTGGTCGTGGAGCCCGTCGAGGTACCGCCCGTGCTCTGGGTCGGTCCCGGCTCCGACCCGGGGCCCGCGCTCGAGTCGCTGGTGAACGTGTTGACGGTCGCGGACATCGTCAGGACCGGCTCGGCGGACGTCTGATCCACCGGCGCGAGCGTCAGCGTGGTGACCACGGCGGCCCGCGGCAGCGTCTCGATGTTGAACATGAACTGCGTGATGTCGAAGTACGACCCGGTCGCACTCACGGCGACCGTGATCGTCGACAGGCCGGTGGTCGCGTCGAACACGGGGTTGCTCGGCGTCAGCGACACGAGCTCGATGCCGGCGCTCACCGCCGCGCCGTTCAGCAGCTGGATCAAGCCGGGCTCGTCCGCGATCGGCGGGATCCGCTTGTGGACGTTGTTGATCACGTGCTGGTTCTTCGGGGCGTCGAGCTTCGCCTGCTCGAGGGCGGCCTTGCGGACCTCCAGCGTCGTCTGCTGCTGGTGCGCCTGGTCGAGCTGGTCCTGCGCGTCCGAGACCGAGTGCATCTTCGGCAGGACGAGGATCAGGAAGAACAGGATCGCGACGATCACCACGCCGACCGCGGCGATGATCGGGGCGCGGCGGCTACCCACCGGTCGTCACCCCACCCCGTCCGCGGGCGGTCTCGGCCGCCGTGCTCAGATCGACGCTGGTCGTGTACTGGTAGGCGTTCTTGATGTCGGTGTCGGCGGTGATCGTCGGCATCCACGGGTTCTCCCATCCCGGTGACGCCGGCGAGGTTCGTCAGGTACTGGCTCAGGGTGTCGAAGCCGATCGCCTCGCCGCTCGAGGTCATCGAGCCGATGAACTGCGTGGTGGTCGTCGTCGGCGTCGTCGTCGTGGACGCGGTGGCGCCGGGCGTCGTGACCGAGAGGGCGGACAGGAAGGAGTCGCTCGGGATCACGCGCGACATGTCCATCATGAGTCCCGAGTACGACACCTCGCCCGCGTACGCGTCGTTCAAGAGCTGCTGCTGCTGCTGGGCCTCCGCCTGCAGGTTCTCGTACTTCGACAGGTCGGAGATCTCGGTGTTCAACTGGGCGTTCGTCGCCTGCTGCGCGTCGATATCGCTGTTCACCGAGGCGAGCCGTCCCACCTGGAGCAGGTAGAACAGGATGATCAGCCCGATGATCGCCAGCCCGGCCAGCACCACGAGGCCGGTCACCCGGCGGTAGCGCTGCCCCTGCAGGATATCGGGGGGAAGGAGGTTGACCTGGCTCACCGGTCGACCCCCGGGATCGCCAGACCCACGGCGACGGCGAGCACCGGCTCGGCGTCCGCCGCGGCGTCCTCCGGCAACTCGGAGGGGAGCTGCTGGAAGACACGGCCGGGCTCGACCGGCACCGGGATGCGTTGCCGCATCAGCTCGAGGAGGCCCTCGAGACGCGAGCCGCCGCCGGTGACGAGCACCTTCGAGATCCGGGCCTCGCGCGCCTGCGCCGTGTAGAACTCGAGCGACGACCGGATCTCATCGACGAACGCCGCGGCGCGCTGCAGGGCGACCTGGCGAACCTGCTGCGGCGCGGGCGCGCCCTCGACCGGTTCGCCGCGCTTGAGTCGCTCCGCCACGTCGTCGTCGACGCCGATCGAGCGAGCGATCGCGACGGTCACGTCGCGGCCGCCGCTCGGGAGGATCCGGACGAACCGCGTGGCTCCCCGGCTGTGCACCACGATGTTCGTCACGTGGGCGCCGACGTCGATGATGGCTTCCTCGCCCGTGTCCTCGAGGTCCATCGAGACGTCCGGGGTGCCGATCGCGCGCACGAGCGCGAACGGGATCAGGTCCAGGCCGAGCGGCTCCAGCTTCGCGTCCGTCACGACCTGCACGACCTGATCGACCATGACGCGTTGCGCCGCGACGAGCAGCATCCGGAGCATCTTGCGGTCGTCCTGTTCGAACTCGCCGATGGGGTCGTAGTCCAGGACCGCTTCGTCGACGGACATCGGGATGAACTCCTGCACCTGCAGGCCGAGCGAGGCGCGCAGCTCCTTCTCGGGCAGGAACGGCAGCGCGATCTCGCGGACGACGACCCGCTGGTTGCCCACCCCGAGCCAGACCTGCCGGTTCTTGAAGCCGACGTCGCTCCAGAGCTGGCGGATCGCGTCGGTGACGGCCAGGGGATCGCGGACCTCGCCGTTCTCGACGGCGTCGGGCGGGAGGGGGACCTGACCGGCGCGCACGACGGAGGGCTGCCGGCTGACCGACAGCTCGGCGGCGCGCACGGCGGTGGACCCGATGTCGAGCCCGATGCGGCCTTTCGCCATCTACCGATCCTCCACGTGGACCGAGCGCTCCTCGAGGAAGCGATGGAGGTCCGCGTCACGCAGCCGGTAGTTCTTCCCGACCCGTACCGCGGGGAGCTCGCCGTTCTTGATCAGCCGGTACACCGTCATGTTCGACACGCGCATCGCCGCCGCGACCTCGGCCACCGTCAGGAGGCCGCCACCGGTCACGAACGCCTGCGGTTCGCTCACCCTCTCACCGTCCTGCTGCCGTGCTCCACATGGCACATGTTCCTCATGTGCCACATGTGCCACATCCGTACTCATGAGCCACATAGAGCTCAGCGAGCGTGCCTACGAAACACTAGGGGGCAGACCTAGTCAAACATCTGGGGCAACGAGTTTCGGGGCTTCCGAGGGGGCGGCCGGAGAACGCGGAGCAGGGCGCTCAGGTGACGGAGCCCAGGTACCACGAGGCGAGCCGCTCCCCCACCAGCACCGCCGCGATCGCGCCGGCCGCGAGGGACGGGCCGAACGGGATCGCACCCTTGCGGCCGCGTCCGGCGGCCAGCGCGCCGAGGCCCGCGATCCCGCCGAGGAGGATCGCGATGCCGGCGGCGACCGCCACGTACCGAAGGCCGAGCGCGCCGAGCACGAGCCCGATCAGGCCGGTCAGCTTCACGTCCCCCATGCCCATGCCGCCGGGAGCGATCAGCGCGATCACGAGGAAGAAGCCGCCGTAGGCGAGCGCGCCGATCGCCGCGCCTGCCGGGTTCAGCTCCTGGCCGAGCGCCCAGCCGAGCGCGATCAGGGCGGCGAACGCGACGAACGACGGGTACGTGATCCGGTTCGGGATGATCCGTCGCTCGAGGTCGATCGCGGCCACGGCCAGCATCACCGCGCAGAACGCGCACAGGAGCACGATGAGGTAGGGCGAGGTCCAGACCGCGGCGGTGCCGGCGAACGCGGCCGCGGTGGCGAGCTCCAGCAACGGGTATCGCACCGGGATCCGCATCCCGCACGTCCGGCACCGGCCCCGCAGGAGCAGGTACGACAGGACCGGGATGTTGTCGCGCGGCGCGATCGGCGTGCCGCAGCCCGGGCACCGGGACCGGGGCCGGACGATCGACTCCTTGTTCGGGACGCGGTCGACGACGACGGTCAGGAAGCTGCCGAACGCGAAGCCGAACAGGGCGGCGACGAACGCTCGGAAGGCGGTCTCCACGGCCGGCCGATCGTACGCGCGCTCAGGCGGGGTTCCGGGAGCCCGGCATCACTGGCACGTCGTGGGGACGCTGCCGGAGCTCGATCCCTTGCACTCGATCCACGTGACGATCTGCCACGCCGCCGCGACGGGGTTCAGGAAGTACGGCGGCGACTGGTACTTCATGCGCTGGTCGTAGGAGTAGCTCTTCGTGTACCCGGACGACCCGCTCGTGCCGACCGTGCCGCGGTACTTCTGCGCGATCGCGCCGTAGGCGGTGATCGTCCCGAGCGGCGTGTCGTCTCCGTACTGGTAGTTCTGCACCCGGAACGAGTGGCTCACCGACAGCATCGCCGCCTGGATCGTGGGGTTGTTGAAGGAGGTCGTCAGGCCGCCGGCGACGTCGTCGAGGTTGTAGTACCCGTTGTTCTTGCTCCCGTTGTCGCACGGTGCGCTCCCGGAGCCACAGTCGCCGACCGGGTGGTAGATCTCGACGTAGTTGTTCGCCACCAGGCCGAGCAGGTCGCTGCCGCCCGTGCCGCCCTGGTACGTCACGTTGCCGATGATGTCGATGTTGTTGTCGGCCGCGATCGACAGCCGTCCCTTCAGCGTGCCCTTCAGGAAGACGTCGCCGTTCATGCACCCGTACTGCGAGATGTCGTACTTCTGCGGGTACCCGAGCGGGTGCTGGACCGTCGCGGTCCCGCCGAGCTGCGTGGAGGTGATGCAGCTCGCGGTGTAGTTCGGATCGCTCGAGGAGGCCGGGACGTTCTGGACGTAGATCACGCCGTTGGACGGGAGCGGGATGTTCGTGCCCGGCTGGCAGTTGTTCGGGGCCGCCGGCCACTTCGTGAACGGGCTCACGACCGTCATCGTGCCGGTCGAGTTCAGCGTGATCGAGGTCGGCCCGGTGAACAGGCAGCCGGCGCCGGCCAGGGTCGCGTCCGCGCTCGACTTCATCGACAGGTTGCTCGGCGGCATCGTGAGCGGGTCGGCGTACTTCGGGTCCCCCGCCCGGGCGAACGTCGGGTTGTTGTTCGAGCAGCCGGAGTTCGTGCGGTACCGCTTCACGGGCGTCCCGGCTCCCTGCCAGCTCGTGGTCACGTTGCCGTTGAACGTGGGGTTCCCGCAGACGAGGATCGCGTCGTTCGAGTGCAACGGGCCGTTGATCACGTCGCCCGAGGAGAAGTTGATGTCGACGCAGTGGCTGTTGTCGTAGGGGGGCCCGCCGGGCCGGCCCTCGTACCAGTGCTGCGCGCAGTTGGCCTGGGCCCAGGCCGAGTTGTTCGAGTTGAAGGACCCCACCGGATAGGCCGCGGGATCGGTCGTCTCGTAGTCGGTGAAGTACAGGTAGTCGATGAACGAGCGCCGGCGGAACGTGGCCTGGACGGTCCGCGTCGAGGTCCCGGACTTCCCGGTCGCCCACACGACGATCGCGCCCTGGGTCACCAGGCAGGACGTGTCCACGCTGTAGCGGAACGTGGCGCCCGTCGAGGAGCCGGGGACCGGCACCCAGCTCGATGAAGGCGGGGTTGCCGTCCGGGCGGCGCCGCCAGCGTCGGGTAGGCGCCGCAGGTGCCCGTGGCGGGCGGCGGGTGCTGTCCGTAGAGGTAGTACTGGTCGTTCTGGTTCAGGCGGTACAGGTAGTCGTCCAGGCCGGCTTCGGCCGCCGTGAGCGCCGCGTTCCAGTCCTGGTCGCGGCGCGAGATCGGCATCGAGCCGATCGCGTAGGCCATCGTGCTGGCCACGAGGATCAGCAGCACGAACGTGACGAGCAGCACCGTGATGAGGGCGACGCCCTCCTCGCCGTCGGCGCGAAGTCGCCGGTGCAGCCGGTGCAGGGATGGCGCGGTCATGGGCTCGGGCTCGGGATCGGGTTGTATTCGACGTTCGCCAGCCGGACGCGGTTGACGAGCGTCGTGCAGGGCACCGTGTAGTTCGTCTGCTGGCGCACCGAGAACGCGATGCCGACCGCGTTCACCTGGATCCGCTCACCGGCATCCAGCGGCGTGTCCGTGGCCAGGAACGCGGTCGGGACCCCGTTCGCGTCGTCGTACCAGTACGTGAAGACCTGGCTGCTCGACGGGCAGTTCGTGGTCGCGTTCGCGATGTACTTGCCGACGATCCGGGTCGCGTACGTGCCGCTGTAGACCCCGCCGGAGAGCGTGCCGTACACGCAGTTCGGTGGCGCGTCGGTCGCGGGGTTCGCGTCGGAGATCACCTGCTCGCGAAGGATCGGCGGGGTCTGGGACGTGTCGACGAACAGGTGGATGATGTCGGGGCACGCGGTCGCCGTGGCGTTCTCGGTCAGCGTGAGGTTCGCGTAGAACCACATCTCCTGGTTCGCGGTGTACGGCGCCGCGTTCCCGTTGACCCATCCGGTGGGCGCGCACGGCTGCGTCTGTGCCGGCGACGTCGCCGTGCAGGCCGTCACGTCGAAGGGCGAGGTCGTCGGCGTCATCCGGGCCGCCGTGCGGACGTCCTTCGACACGTCGTCCATCAGCGTCCGCGCCTCGTCGAGGTTCTGCAGGCGGAGGTTCTCGCCGGCCGAGGCGTTCTCCATGACGATGAACGTCTTGGTGACGAACGTGAGCACCACCGACATGATCGAGATGACGACCACGAGCTCGACGAGCGTGACGCCGTCCTGGGCGTCGGCCCGATGCAAGAGCTGCGCGAGGCGCTTCACGAGACGTTCACCGTGAGTGCGGCCGGGTTGTTCGCGTTCAGCGGGCTGAGGGTCACGTTCGCGTTGCCGGTGCTCGCGCCGCTCGTCGCCGTGATCTTCCACGTGCCGTAGGGCAGCGCCATCGAGACCAGGCCGCTCCCGTTGCTCGTGCCGAGCGTGTACGCCTCCGCGGTCGGACACCCCGGGTCGCTCGTCGCGCCCGAAGGCACGACGTGCGTCGCCGTCACCGCGTAGCCCGACTTCAAGACGCCGCTCTTCTTGACCGTGACCTGGAGGGCCGGCAGCTGCACGGTGCCGGTGCTGCTCTGGCCCGGCGTCATGACGATCGCGGCGGAGCGGGTCGCGCCCGGGTAGTAGGCGCTGCCCAGAGGGCTCACGCCCTGCGGATCGGCGTCGGAACAGGCGCCCGCCCAGGTCTGGTAGCCGTCCGCGTACGGGAACAGGCCGGTGATCGTCCGCGGGTTCCCGGAGCCGGTGGCCGGCATCACGCCGAGCGGCAGCAGGTGCGTGTTGCCGAGCGAGATCGGCACCGCGTTCGGCACGGAGAAGCCCCCGTTCCCCTGCAGCGTGAGGACGAGCGAGGAGGCGGAGTCGTACTGGAACTGGACGGTGCTCGTCGAGCCGGCCTTCACGGTGACCGTCTGGGGCGGCGCCGCGTTGCCCCTGCCCGTCGACCATGCCCGCGCCCGGACAGGGTGACCACGTAGGTCCCGATCGGCTCGAACGCGAAGAACGCGCAGCCGTCGCTCGAGGTGATGGCGGCGTCGGAGACCCCGGTCGACGCGATCGACACCGTGACGCCGGGGGCCGGCGCACCGTCGCGGGTCAGGACCGTCGCCGCGATGTGTCCGTCGGTCTGGTCGTAGATCCCGACCGGCGGCGTCACGACCGTGCTCGACGTCACCGGCGGCACGCCGCGCATGTCGTTCCAGCTGACCGAGGTCACGACGGAGATGTACGCGAGCGGGTTCGCGGTGCTGGGCGGCGCCTGGCACGGCCCCGGGGTCGCGCCGGTCTCGCTCTTGTAGACCCACCGCGTGTACTGCGAGAAGCGTGTAGGGGACGCCGTCGACGCTCGTGCTCGAGGTGGTCGGCTGCGCCTGCTGCGTGACGTTGTTGAGGTCGTCGAAGTCCATGCTCCGGACCGTGTCCATCTGCTGGGACGCCAGGTTCGCGGCGATCGACCGGTTCCGGTTCTGGCGGGTCAGGTTCAGCGAGCTCGCCATGCCGACCGCGAGGCCCGTGATGACGAGGCCGAAGATGAAGATGGCCATCATCATCTCGACCATCGTGAAGCCCGCCTCGTCGCCCGAGCGGCGCGAGGCGGAACGCAGCTGTTGGAGTACGCGCGTCATCTGGGCCCGCCTGTCACTGTCCGTCACTTAGTGGTCGGCAGGCCGGGGGGTCCCCTTGAGGGGTCGACCGAGGTCCTGCGACGGGCCGCCGGACCGCGTCCGAGGGACGCGAGACCTCCGAGGCGGCGCGGGCGCCCATGCCAGGATGTCGCCATGGGCGAGGACCGAGGCTGGCGGCGGCTCGCCCTCCCGTGCCTGATCCTGCTGGCGGCGGCCGTCCTGCGGCTGTGGTCGCTGCCGTCCCCGCCGAGCCTGTACTGGGACGAGCAGTACTACGTGTTCGACGCGGAGGTCTACCTGCATGGCGGGTTCGGCCAGCCGGTCGGCAACCCGCCGCCGGTCAAGATCGACGACGAGGGGACGTGGATCCACCCGCCGATGGGGAAATGGATCATCGCGCTGTTGGGGGTGGGGCCGCTCGGCCTGCACGCGTTCGGCTGGCGGCTCCCCTCGGCGCTGTTCGGGATCGCGGGCGTCGCCCTGCTCTACCTGCTGGCCCTGCGCCTGTGGGGATCCCCTGGGTGGGCGGCCTTCGCGGCGGTCCTGCTCGCGTTCGACGGCCTGCACATCGTCCAGAGCCGGCTGGCGATGCTCGACATCTTCCTGTCGACCTTCATCATCGCCGGGTTCCTGTTCCTCGTCCTGGACCGCGAGCGGCTCGGTCGGGCCGCCGCGACGCGGTGGCCCCGGACCACGCGGGCCTTCGGCTCACCGTGGCGCCTGTGGGCGGGCGTCGCCTTCGGGGCGGCGATCGCGACGAAGTGGTCGGGCTTCTACGCGCTGGCGCTGGCGGTGCTGCTGTGCGCCGTGTGGAGCCTCCGGCGCGACGGACCCCGGGATCGGTCGCGCGCGCGAGAGGTCGCGACGATCGTGCTGTCGCTGGCGGTCGTGCCGCTGCTGGTCTACCTCGTCAGCTACGGCGCCTTCTTCTCCCAGCACGGGTTCGCCGTGCACGACTTCGTGACGTTGCAGATCCGGATGCTCCAGTACCAGGAGCACCACCTGAAGGTGCAGCCGGAGAACTCGCGCCCGTGGACCTGGCCGCTGCTGCTGCATCCGATCCAGTACTTCGCCGAGACCCGGGGCACGTCGGTCAGCAAGATCGTCGCGCTCGGCAACCCGGTGCTCTGGTGGGGGTTCCTGCTGTCGCTGCCGGTCGCGGCGTTCACGGCGCTCCGGCGCCCTCGCTGGCAGGAGGCGGTGGCGTTCGGCGGGTACGCGGCGATGTTCCTGCCCTGGCTCCTCGTCTCCCGGAGTCAGTTCATCTTCTACATGCTGCCCGCCGTCCCGTTCATGTGCCTGTGCCTGGCGGCCACGCTCCGTCGGCTGCCGGGAGGATGGAGCCGCGGCGTGGGGATGGCGTTCGCGGCCGCGACCATCGTCGTCGGGCTGGCGTACGCGCCGGTGTGGACCGGGGTGTGGATCCCGCGCACGTGGGCGGACGGGCTCCGGCTGCTCCCTCGGTGGCCGCTCTAGGGATGGCGGCCGGGCGCTACGACCAGCTGGAAGCCACCTGGGCGGCGGGAACGGCACAGGCGCCGGCGGCCTGCCCGTAGCGGGTGCCGGCCGCCGAGTCGTCGGAGATGTAGAAGCAGGTGTTCGACGTCGACCAGCGGGCGGCGGCCCACTGCGTCGTCGACAGGACCGCCACGCCGACGCGGTTCGGCGTGCTCCCGACCGCGGCCGCCTGGTACGTCAGGGACGACTCGACGTCCTTCAGGTTCTGGACGCACGGAGCCGTGGCCGGAGGAGCCGTCGCGCACGCGTAGGAGCTGCCGTCCGCGAAGAGGATCTTCGCGGCGACGAGGGCGTGCCGCAGGTCCGACTGCGCCGCCCGGTCCTGCGCCCGGGTCCGGGCGCCGAGGAACGTCGGCAGCGCGATCGCCATGAGGATGCCGATGATCAGGACGACGACCATCAGCTCGATCAGGGTGAAGCCGTCGTCCTGCCGGACGCGCTTCCGGAACGCCGTGAGCATGCTGCCATCGCCTCCTTCCATCGCCTCGCTCGGTGATCGGAGCCTGATGAGCGAAGGGGCGGCCCGAAGGCCGCCCCCTCGTTCTCGGTGAACCACGGCCCCCGAAGGAGCCGGGCGTTCGCCGTCTAGCTCCAGCTCGCCGCGGCTGCGAGCGCCATGGTCGGCGCGACGCAGGCGCCTGCGGCCTGGCCGTACTTCGTGCCCACCGCCGAGTCATCGGAGATGTAGAAGCAGTTGTTCGATGCGGACCAGCGACCCGCCGCCCACTGCGTGGCGGAGACCACCGAGACGCCCACCTGCGTGGTGACGCTGCCTGCGGCGCCGGCCACGTAGTTCAGCGACGGCTCGACGCTCTGCAGGTTCTGCGTGCACGGAGCGACCGCGGCCGCGCCCGTGGCACAGGTGTACGAACTGGCGTCCGTGTAGATGGTCTTCGCAGCAACGAGCGTGTTGCGAAGATCCGACTGCGCGGCACGGTTCTGCGCACGCGTCCGGGCGCCGAGGAACGTCGGCAGAGCGATGGCGATCAGGATGCCGATGATCAGAACGACCACCATCAGCTCGATGAGGGTGAAGCCTTCGTCCTCATGGACGCGCTTCATGAGTCCCTTGAGCATCTGCCTTCGCCTCCTTTCCTGGAGCTTGGCGCACCCCCGTGGTGCGCGTTCCAAGGAGGTTTCGGTCGAAGGTGCCCCCACCTGTAGCTCCCCCGAGGAAGAAGAGGGGAGAAGGCGGAAGGTGGCGATGAGGGCGGACGCGTTCCGCCGCAGGGCGGACGTGGGAAGGGCCCGGGGCGCGTGACGCCCCGGGCCCCGAAGACCCCACCTGACCGTAGCCCTACTGGATCAGCTTGATGATGTTGAACATCGGCATGTAGAGGGCGACCACCGCGGCGCCCACGGCGCCACCGATGACCGCGATCAAGAGCGGTTCGATCAAGGAGGTCAGGGAGTCCACGGAGGCCTCGACCTCGTCGTTGTAGAACGTGGCCACCTTCTCGAGCATCACGTCGACCTGGCCGGTCTCCTCACCCGACCGCGAGCATCTGCACGACCATCGGCGGGAAGACCCGGTAGCGCGCGAGCGGCTTCGCCATCGACTCACCGTCGCGGACGCTCGCCTGCACGTCCGTGATCGCCTTCGAGATGACCTTGTTGTTCACGGTGTCGCTCACGATGTCGAGCGACTGGAGGATCGGCACGCCCGAGCGCAGCAGCATCGACAGGGTCGAGGCGAACCGGGCGAGCGCGCTCTTGTGGAACAGCTGTCCGAAGATCGGCACGCGCAGCTTCATGCCGTCGACCGCCTCGCGGCCGGCGGGCGTCTTGCGCCAGCGCCGGAACATGAACCGGCCGACGATCAGCCCGATCAGCACGATGTACCAGAAGTTCTTGAAGATGTCGGACACGCCGATCAGCATCCGCGTCGGCAGCGGCAGGCTGCCGCCGAGCCCGGCGTAGATGTTCTTGAACTGCGGCACCACGAACAGGAGCATCGCGGTCAGGATCAAGCTGACCAGCGCGACGACCGCGACCGGATACGTCATGGCCGCCTTGATCTTGCCGCGCAGCTTGACCTCGGTCTCGATCATGTCGGCGAGCCGGAGCAGGACGCTGTCGAGCGAGCCGCCGGTCTCACCGGACTTCACCATCGAGACGTAGAGGTCGTTGAAGATCTTCGGGTGCTTCGCGAGGGCGGCGGACAGCGACGACCCCTGCTCGACGCTGGCCCGAACGACCGTGAGGACCCGGGCGAGCTCCTTGTTCTCGGTCTGCTCGGACAGGATCGCGAGGGCCCGCAGGATCGGCAGGCCGGAGTTGACCATCGTCGCGAACTGCCGCGAGAAGACGGCGATCTCCTTGAGCTTGACCTTCTTCTTGGTCAGCTCGATGTTCATCCCGCGCTTCTGCCGGCCGACCTCGAGCGGCGTGTAGCCCTGCTCGCGGAGGCGCTGCAGGACGAGGGCCTCGTTGTCCGCCACGAGCGTGCCCGTGACGACGTGGCCGCCCTTGTCGCGGACCTTGTAGGCGTAGGTTTCAGCCATCCCCGTTCACCCCCTCACATGCTGTTCGACGAGCCGTTCGAGGTGTTCGAGGACCCGTAGACGTCCATCGACGAGCCGAACGAACCGCTGCCCGAACCCCACCCGGTGCCGTCGTCGAACGAGCTCCCGCCCGAGTACGCCGAGATCGCGGCGGACCCGATCAGACGCTGGAGCTCCTCGGGGTCGTGGCACCGCTCGAACGCCATCTGCTGGGTGATCCGCCCCGCCTTGACGTGTGCGGCCAGCGACATGTCCATCGTCTGCATCCCGTAGCGGCCCCCGGCCTGCATCGCCGAGTAGACCTGGTGGACCTTGCCCTCGCGGATCAGGTTGCGGATACCGGGGGTGGCGACCATGACCTCCGAGGCCACGACGCGCCCCTGACCGTCGGACGTCGGGATCAGCTGCTGCGTGACGACGCCCTGCAGCGTCGTCGACAGCTGGACCCGGACCTGCTGCTGCTGGTGCGGCGGGAACACGTCGATGATCCGGTCGATCGTCTGCGGCGCGTCCTGCGTGTGCAGCGTCGCGAAGACGAGGTGCCCGGTCTCCGCCGCGGTGATCGCGGTCGCGATCGTCTCGAGGTCCCGCATCTCGCCGACCAGGATCACGTCGGGGTCCTGCCGCAGGACGTGCTTCAGGGCCGACGCGAAGCTGTGCGTGTCGGCGCCGATCTCCCGCTGGTTCACGACGCACTTCTTGTGCTTGTGCAGGAACTCGATCGGGTCCTCGACGGTCATGATGTGGCCGGCCCGCTCCGTGTTCACGACGTCCACCATCGCGGCGAGCGTGGTCGACTTGCCCGACCCTGTCGGTCCGGTCACCACGACGAAGCCGCGCGGGAACCGCGCGAGGTCGGCCGCGACCGGGGGAAGACCGAGCTCGTCCATCCCCTGGATGTCGAACGGGATCACCCGGAAGACGGCCCCGACCGCGTCCCGCTGCATGAACACGTTCACGCGGAAGCGCGCCCGGCCCGGCAGCGAGTACGACATGTCGAGCTCGAGCTCCTGCTCGAAGCGCTCGCGCATCTTCTGGGGCAGGATCGCGTAGACCATGCCCTGCAACGCCCGCGGCGAGAGCAGCGGGTACTCATCCAGGCGCTCCAGCTCCCCGTGGACGCGCACGACCGGAGGCGTGCCCGCCGTGAGGTGCAGGTCCGATCCCTTGCGGTCGAGCAGCTTCCCGAGCAGTTCCGGGACCGGGACCTGAAGATCGTCTTCGGTCGGCGCTACCGTGCTCATCCTCACTTCACCACCCTTGCGACCTCGTCCAATGATGTGATCCCCATCCGTGCCTTCTCGAGGCCGTCCTCGCGGAGCGTCATCATGCCCTGCTGGATGGCGACCTCTCTGACTGCATCGGCAGAGGAACGCTCCACCGTGAGCCGTTCGATCTCTTCGCTCATCTGCATCACCTCGTAGAGGCCGATCCGGCCCCGGTAGCCGGTGTTCGAGCAGGCCGGGCACCCCTGCGACTTCCACAGCTGCGGGCACCTCGTTCCACAGCCATTCGGGGTAGCCGGCCGCCTGGAGCTCGGCCTGCTCCGGCTGCGTAGCCTTGCTTGCAGCGCTCACACAGCATGCGCGCGAGCCGTTGCGCGACCACCGCGTCGATCGCGGAGGCCACCAGGAACGTCTCGACGTCCATCTCGACCAGGCGCGTGATGGCCGAGGCGGCGTCGTTCGTGTGCAGCGAGGACAGCACGAGGTGGCCGGTGAGGGCGGCCTCGATCGCGATCGTGGCCGTCTCCTTGTCCCGGATCTCACCGATCAGCACGATGTCGGGGTCGGCGCGCAGGATCGAGCGGAGCGCCGAGGCGAACGTGAGCCCGGCCTTCGGGTTGACCTGGACCTGGTTGACGCCGGCCAGCCGGTACTCGACCGGGTCCTCGACGGTGATGATGTTCTTCGACTCCTCGTTCAGGATGTTGAGCGTCGAATACATCGTGGTCGACTTCCCCGACCCGGTCGGCCCGGTGACGAGGATCGCCCCGTACGGCTTCTTGAAGGACACCGAGAACCGCTTGTACGAGTCTTCGAGGAAGCCGAGGTCCTCCAGCCGCAGCAGCGCGTTCGACTTGTCCAACACGCGGATCACGACCTTCTCGCCGTAGACGGTCGGCAGCGTCGCGACACGCAGGTCCAGCGCGGTTCCGCCGACCTTCATCGAGATCCGGCCGTCCTGGGGCACGCGCTTCTCGGCGATGTTCATGTCGGCCATGACCTTCAAGCGGCTGATGAGGCCGCCCTGGATGTTCTTCGGCGCCGGCGGCATCGGCTCGTGCAGGACGCCGTCGACGCGGAACCGGATACGCACGTTCCGCTCCGCCGGCTCGAGGTGCACGTCCGAGGCGCGGTCGCCGACCGCCTGCGTCATGATCGCGTTCACGAGCTTCACGATCGGCGCGTCCTCGAGCGCCGCCTCGAGATCCTCCGTGCTCTCGGTGTCGCCCGACTTCGGCGAGGATGTCGGCCATCGCCTCGACCTGCGAGTCGAGGCCGGCGAACTTCTGGATCGCGTGTTCGACGTCGTTCGCGGTCGCCACCACCGGCTGGACGTCGCGGCCGGTGATCGTGCGGATGTCGTCCAGCGCGTAGACGTTCGCGGGATCCGACATCGCCACCAGGAGACGGCCGTCGCGTTCGCCGATCGGCAGCGCGCGGTACCGGCGGGCGAGCGATTCCGGCAGGAGCACGGTCGCGGTCGCGTCGACCGGGAACTCGCTCAGATCGACGAACTCGAGCCCGACCTGCTCCGCGAGCGCGCGGACCAGATCCGACTCCTTGATCATCCCCAGGTCGATCAGCACGCGGCCGAGCGACTTCGGCGTCTTGCGGTGTTCTTCGAGCGCAGACTCGAGTTGCTCGGGCGTGATGTACCCGAGCTCGATGAGGATCTGGCCGAGCTGTTTCGACTTCCGCTTGACCGTCGTCATCTCGCCCTCGAGGTTCCGTTCGGGCTAGGCCGTTGGCTGGGGTCTTCAGGTGATTTCTTCGTCACCGTCCCCATCTGCCTGTAGCAATCCCGAGAACTCTTTGGCCAGCATCACGCGGTCGACCTCGCCGAGCTCGTCCTCGTCGTCGCCCCCGGGTCCTTCGTCCATCGTCCGATCGGGGGACACGAGCTCGATGCGGCTCGCGCCGGATCTCGACCTCGACGGCGGGCTCCTCCGCATATGCCGGAGCCACGATCTCGACCGGCGGCGCCTCGCGGATCGGCGCGGGCGCGACGGGGGGCGGGGCGACGGCCGCCGGACCGGCGCTCCCGAGCGCCGCGGCGGCGGATTCGGCTTCCAGGCGAGCGAACGGCGAGGACTCCGACCCGAACGCGGTCGGACGGCCGCCGGCCGTTGCGTCCTCGGTCTCGCGGGCGGCCATCCGGGCGGCCTCGGCGGGCGTCACGTCCGGGGGCGGGATCTCGTCCGGATGGGGCCGCTGCTCGGGCGGGGGCAGGACGGGATCGGGGGCGCGCTGCCCTTGCTCGGCGGCCAGCGCCTGCCTGCGCCACCCCGACAGTTGCTCCGGCGGCTCGGCACGATCGGAGCCGCCACCCGCGCCCACGTCCGCGAGCGGACGCTGGGGCGGTGCGCCGGCGATGTCCGCCTGGTCCCCGGCCCATGCGCGTTCCTGCGGCGGCGGCGCCGTCCCGGCGGTCGCCGGCGCGACCTGTGGCCGGTCCGCCGGCGGATGCAGTGAGGTGCGCGGCCGCCCGGACGGTGCGCCGGGCGCGTCGGGGACCTTCAGGGTGTCACCCTTCTTCGCGCGGCTCTCCTCGGCGGCGAGGACCGCCTGCTCGAGCTGATCGAGCAGGACGCCCGGACGCACCGCCGTGCCCGACACGACGAACGCGGCGTACGGCCCGCGATGGACGTAGGCCCACATCTGATCGGAGAACTCGACGAAGCCTCGGCGAGCCTCGCCGACGTTGACGAACTTCAGCCAGGCCGGCTTGAACGCCTGCTCGTCCTCCTCCGGATAGGCGCCCAGGACCATGCCGTCCCTCGACAGCACCAAACAACCTCGCACGTCGTCCATGGTGAGGACGACGCGCTGAGCGAGCGCGGCATATTCGTCCATTCCTCTTCCCGAGGCATCGGCGGAGGCCGCACGTGCTTGAGGGAACGCGCGCTGCCGTGCGTTCAGCCGCGCCCGGCGGAGGCCGCCAGCGCGGCGGCCGACATGACTTCCAGCGGAGCCGGCCTGCCGGTCCAGAGCTCGAACGAGAGGGCCGCCTGGTGCAACAGCATGCCGAGGCCGCCGAACGCCGTCGCGCCGGCCGCGCGCGCCGCCGTGTGCAACGCGGTTTCCGGCGGGTCGTAGCGCACGTCGATCACGAGGGTGTCCTCGCCGACCGGCGGCAGGCTCGCGACGACCTCGACGGGCGTGGCGTTCACGATCAGGTCGGCCGGACGGCCGGGCGCCTCCTCGATCGGCACGACGTCGACGGCCGTCGCGAGACCGTCGAGCGCCGCGCGGAGCGCGTCCGCTCGCGCCGGCTCGCGCACCGCCACGGTCAGGCGCGCGAGCTCGGCCCGCGCGAGCGCCAGCGCGCACGCCCGCGCCGCGCCGCCCGCGCCGAAGAGCAGCGCGGTCCTGCCCGCCGGTTCGAACCCCGCGTCGCGCTCGCAGGAACCGATCGAACCCGGGCGCGTCGGTGTTGTGTCCGGTCATCCCGTCGGCGCCGAGCACCACGGTGTTGACGGCGCGCAGGCGCCGCGCGTCATCGGAGAGCTGGTCCATCGCCTCGGCGGCGGCATCCTTGTGCGGCATCGTGACGTTCGCCCCGGCGAAGCCGAGCGCGCGGAGACCCGCGAGCGCGGCCGACGCCGATCCCGGCGGGACCGGCAGCGGCACGTAGATCCAATCGAGCGCCAGGGCCGAGAACGCCGCGTTGTGGATCGCCGGGGACAGGCTGTGCTCGACCGGCCACCCGATGATGCCCGACCGTGCGCGTGCCGCCCGAGACCGGCGCCGGGCCGATCGCGTCAACCAAGACATTCCTGCACGTTGCGCAGGTGCTGCGCATAGGTGGTGGCGAACCGCTGCACGCCGGCGCCGTCCTTCGGGCACAGCACGTAATAGAGGTATCGGGTGTCCGCCGGGTGCAGGGCGGCCTCGAGCGACGCGCGCCCCGGGCTCGCGATCGGCGTCGGCGGCAACCCGGCATTGATCCGCGTGTTGTACGGCGTGTCCGTCTTCAGATCGGCGGTCGACAGCTTGCCGTCCGGCGTCGGATCGTCGTACAGGAGCGTCGCGTCGATGCCCAGCGTCATGTGCTGCGCGATCCGGTTGTAGATCACGCTGGCGACGAGGGGCCGTTCCTCGTCCACCTGGGCTTCGCGCTCGATCATCGAGGCGACGATCACCACCTCGTACGGCGTGAGGCCGAGGCGCTTCGCGCCGGCCGACAGATCGATCGCGGCGGCCTCCGTGTCGAACTGCTGGAGCATCCGGCGGATCACGACGTCGGCCGTGAGGCCCTTCTTCACGAGCTGGTACGTGTCGGGGAACAGGAACCCCTCGGTCGAGGCTCCCTTCGGCAGGTACGGCGGCAGCGTGTATCGGCCGCTCTCGGCGAGCTTCGAGAACACGGCCGCCGGGACGCCGGTCTGTTCCTGGACCTCGCTCGAGATGCTCCGTTCGCCCTTGAACGTCGTGGTGATCCGCAGCCCCTCGGGGACGGTGAGCCGGACGGTCGGCACCGCCGCGGGCGGCGTCGTGATGACCGTGACGATCTGCTCCAGCGGCATCCCGACCGTCAGCGTGTACGTCCCGGCCAAGATCGCGTTCGCCTTGCCGGTGCCGCGCAGCAGCAGGTTGCCGAGGAAGCCGCCACAGCGAACCAGGCCCTGCTCCTTCAACGCCGCGGCGACGTCGCGGCCGGTTGCGCCGGAGGGCACCTCGAGCGTGACCGAGCCCCCCGAGGCGGGCGGCTGCTTGCACCCGCGGTAGCGCCCGACCGCCGTGACGACGCCGCCGATCACGAGGGAGAAGACCACCAAGATGGCGACCAGGCCGACCCCCCGCCGTCGGCGTTCGGATCGGGTGCTCGGCGTGGGTCGGTCCATCGGCCGTGGAGGATACCCGGGCGCGCTCACCGCCGGGCGTCGAGCCACGCCTGGAGCAGGACCTGGGCCGCGGCGGCGTCCACCGCCCGCCGCCGCTGCCGGCCGTCGGCGCCGGCCTCGCGGAGGCGCCGGTCGGCCTCCACCGTGCTCAGGCGCTCGTCCTGGTAGTCGATCGGCACGGACAGCACCGCGCCGAGCGCGTGGCCGAACGCCTCGGCGTGCCCGGCCCGATCGCCCCGCTCCCCCCGCATCGACAGCGGCAGCCCGATCACGACCCGCGTCGCGGCGTGCTCCCGGACGAGCTCGGCGACCGCGACGAGCTCGCCGGGCGGCTGGCCGACGTGCACGGTGCCGATCGGCACGGCGAGTCGCCGGTCGTCGTCGGAGATCGCGACGCCGATCCGCGCGTCCCCGAGGTCGAGGCCGAGCACGCGGCCCCGTTCGGTCATGCGCGCGCCGAGCAGCTCGCGCAGGCGCGCCGGCACCAGCCCGAGCGCGCGGCCGACGGCCGCGGGATCCTTCCCACCGGCGTTCGCCAGGATGTCCTTGCCCCCTGCGCCGCCGCCGATCGCCTTCGCGGCGGGCTCCAGCAACGCCGGCGCGGTCACGCCCAGCGCCACGGCACCCTGGGTCGCCGCGGCGACCAGCATCGCTTTGCCGCCGTCACCGTTGCCGACCACGACCGCGGCGGGCCGCGCCGCGAGCTTGTCCCGGACCTTCTGGGCGAGCTCCCGCAACCCGCTCGGATCCTCGCCGGGCACCTCCGAGACGACGAGCGCGACCCCGTCGACGTCGTGGGCTCCCTCGGCGAGCGACGCGATCAGCGAGTCGCGGTCGCCGGCGCGGAGCTTCCCGAGCTGGCTTCGGAGCCGCTTGTTCTCCTCGACCACCCGGCGCGCGCGGTCGAGCGCGCCGCGGGGATCCTTCGACTCGAGCGCCGTCACGAGGTCGCGCAGCAGCGCGCGCTCGGCGTTGATCTCGCGGAGCGCGTCCGGCCCGACGACCGCCTCCACGCGCCGCATGCCGGCGCCGATCGAGCCCTCGTGCAGCAACCGCAGGACCGCGACGCTGCCGGTGCGGTGCACGTGCGTCCCGCCGCACAGCTCCCGCGAGTAGTCCCCGATCTCGACGACGCGCACGATGGTTCCGTACTTCTCGCCGAACAGCGCCACCGCCCCGAGCGACCGCGCCTCGTCCAGCGTCGTCTCGAACGCGGTCACGGCGTCGTCGTCGGCCAGGTGTCGGTTCGCCTCGAGCTCCGCCGCCTCCAGCGTCTCGGGCGGCACCGGCCCCGGGTTCGGGAAGTCGAAGCGGAGCCGGCCCGGCTCCACGAGCGAGCCCGCCTGCCGCGCGTGCTCGCCGAGCAGGTGCTTCAACGTCCAGTGCACGACGTGGGTCGAGGTGTGCGCGCGCGCCGTCGCCTCGCGACGTTCGCCGTCGACCTGCGCGAACGCGTCCTGCCCGGCCCGGACCTCGCCGGTCTCGACCACGCCGGCGTGCACGATCGCGTGCTCGCCGGCCGGCTGCGTGTCGAGGACCCGGATCGATCCGGTGTCGGTGCGGATCGTGCCCCGGTCGCCGACCTGTCCGCCGCCCTCGGCGTAGAACGGCGTCCGGTCCAGGACGACGCGGACCGGCTCGCCCTCCTCCGCCGCGTCGAGGACCGCATCGTCGTCGCCGAGCAGCAGGGCGACCGGCGAGCCGGCCTCGAGGTCGGTGTAGCCAACGAACTCGCTCGGCGGGACCGCGCCCGCGTCGAGGCCGATCGCGATCTTCTTCGCGGCCTTGCGCGCGCGCTCCCGCTGCTCCTGGAGCAGCGCCGCGAACCCGTCGGTGTCGACCGTCAGCCCTTCGCCGGCCGCGATCTCCTCGAGCAGCTCGATCGGGAACCCGTGCGTGTCGTGCAGCTTGAACGCGTCCTCACCCGAGATCCGGCGATCGACGGCGCGATCCCTCGCACGCTCGAACTGGACGAGGCCCTGCTTGAGCGTCGCCGAGAACCGGGCCTCCTCCGAGTCCGCGACCTGGCGGATGAAGGCCTCGTTCTCCCGGAGTTCGGGGTACGTCTCGCCGAACAGATCGGTGACGGTCGTGATCACGTCGTCGAGGATCCCGCCCTCGATCCCCAGCCGTCGGGCGTGCGAGACCACGCGCCGGAGCATGCGGCGCAGGATGTAGCCACGACCCTCGTTCGCCGGCTGCACCCCGTCGGCGATCAGGAACGTGGCTGCGCGGCCGTGCTCGGCGATGATCTTCAGCGAGGCGTCGTCGCGCGGGTCGGCGCCGTGCGTCCGCCCCGACCGGCGCTCGCCCACCTCGAGGACCGGCCGGAGCAGGTCCGTCTCGAAGACGTTGTCGACCCCCTGGAGCAGCATCGCGACGCGCTCCAGGCAGGACCCCGTGTCCACGTTCTTCGCCGGGAGCGGTTCGACGAACCGCAGGTCGCCGTCGATCCGGTCCTGGATGAACACGAGGTTCCAGATCTCCATGAACCGCTCTTCGTCTACGTCCGGGCCGCCCTCGGGCCCGAGGGCGGCCCCGCGATCGACGAAGATCTCGCTGCACGGCCCCGCTGGTCCGGCCGCGTGCGTGTGCCAGTAGTTCGCCGGCTCGCCCTGGGCGTCGAGCTTGCCGCGCCGGACGATCCGCCCGGGCGCGACCCCGACCCCGTCGACCCAGGCGTCCGCGGCCTCGTCGTCGTCCTCGTAGACGGTCACCCACAGCCGGTCGTGCTCGATGCCGTAGACCTCGGTGATGAGCTCGTGCGCCCAGGCGATCGCGTCGGCCTTGAAGTAGTCCGCGAACGAGAAGTTGCCGAGCATCTCGAAGAACGTGAGGTGGCGGGCGTCCCGCCCGACGTTCTCGATGTCGTTGGTCCGCATCACCTTCTGCGACGTGACCGCGCGACGGTACGGCGGCTCGGCCTGGCCGAGGAAGTACGGGATGAACTGGTTCATCCCGGCGTTCGTCAGGAGCAGGCCCGACTCCGGCGGCGGGATCAACGACGAGGACCGCACGCGTGCGTGATCGCGCGCTTCGAAGAACGCGAGGAACGCTTCGCGGATCCGGCTGCCCTCCACGGCGAGGAGTCTACCGGCGGGTCAGGCGGCGCCCGGGCCGGGCACGTCGTGCTTCGAGCGCAGCTCGCGTTCGCGCGCGTCCATCGCGCGCTTGCCCTCGTCGACCGACTCGCTGACGAGTTTCGTGAGGTCGAGGATGCCGCCGCGCGCCTCCCGGGCGATCGCCTGCGGCGAGGCTCGGTGCACCTGCTTGCGGGTCCATCGGGACGCCAGCACCGCGCTCATCGCGCCGAACCCGACGCCGACCGCGAGCCAGAAGAGCCGGCGCACCTAGCGTCGCTTCCCGGACCTCTTGCCGGAGCGCCCGCCGCCGGAGCCTTTGCCCCTGCCCTTGCCGGCCTTCGAGACGCCCTGGCGCAGCCCCGCCCCGAAGCTGATGAGCTTCACGAGCGGGCTCCCCGCGGCCTCCTCCATCAGGCCCGAGAGCTTCTCGACGCGACCCACGATCGTCCCGGTGGACTCGAGCACCACGTCCACGCGGTCGATCTCGCGGTTCAGGCGCTCGACGGAGGACTTGACCTCCCGCAGCAGCGGCACGGTCTCGGCGCGGAGCTCGTCGATCGTCATCTTCGTGCTCTCCAGGACGCTCGAGGTCCGGAACAGCACGATGCAGAGGAAGCACACGAGCAGACCCCAGAAGGCGGCGAGGACGATCAGCGCCCAGTCGCCGCCGGTGGTCGCGAGAACGGTCATGATCGAAGCCCCTCCCAGGGTCGAACGGTGTCGAGGTCCGGAACAGCCGGCGTCGCTAGCCTACCGGGTCCCGGCCTCCGGCCGGGAAGGGCCCGCCCCGGGGGCCCATGCCTCGGTGTCCTCGCCCATGCCGCTCGGCTGTGTAGTAGCGCGTGCCCTCGTAGCGGGCAGGCCGGTACTCCTGCTCGGCCCAGTGCCCGGGCCGGTCGTGCGGGTAGACGTAGCCCTTCCCGTGCCCCAGGCGCTTCGCCCCCGGGTAGGAGGCGTCGCGCAGGTGCGTCGGCACCGGATCGGCCGAGACCGCGTCCTGCCTGCGCGGCGCCGATCGCCGCGATCACGCTGTTCGACTTCGGCGCGCGCGCCAGGTAGATCGTGGCGTGTGCGAGGTTGATCCTCGCTTCGGGGAGCCCGACGTGCTCGACGGCCTGCGCGGCCGCGACCGCGACGAGCAGCGCGCGGCTGTCCGCCATCCCGACGTCCTCGGACGCGTGGACGATCAGCCGCCGGGCGATGAAGCGCGGATCCTCGCCCGCCTCCACCATCCTCGCCAACCAGAACAACGCCGCGTCGGCGTCGGAGCCCCGGATCGACTTGATGAACGCGCTGATCACGTCGTAGTGCGCGTCGCCCTGCCGGTCGTAGACGACGGCCGTCCGCTGCACGGCGTCGGACACCGATGCGAGCGTGATCGTCGTCTCGCCCGCGGCCTCCGCCGCCAGGGCCGAGGCCTCGAGGCCGGTCAACGCGATCCGGGCGTCGCCGCCGGCGACCGTCACGAGGTGCTCGCAGCGCGTCGGCGTCGATCTCCAGATGCAGCGCGCCCAGCCCGCGGTCCTCGTCGGCGAGCGCCCGGTGGATCAGCGCGGCCAGGTCCTCGGGCGCGAGCGGCTCGAGGCGCATCAGGATGCACCGGGACAGCAGCGGCGTGTTCAACGAGAAGTACGGGTTCTCGGTGGTGGCGCCGATCAGCGTGACGGTGCCGTCCTCGACCGCCGGCAGCAGCACGTCCTGCTGCGCTTTCGACCAGCGATGCACCTCGTCGACGAACAGGATCGTCTTGAACAGGCCGCCGCGCGCGCCGTCCATCACCTTGCGGGCGTCGGCGACGCCGCTGTTGACCGCGGACAGCTGCGTGAACTGCGCGCCGACCGCATCGGCCAGCAGGTGCGCGAGGGTGGTCTTCCCCGTGCCGGCCGGCCCCCAGAGGATCAGCGACGGCAGGGCGCCTCGTTCGATCAGCTTCGTGAGTGCGCGGCCGGGACCGACGAGGTGCGTCTGCCCGACGAACTCCGCGGGCTCGCGCGGGCGCATCCGCGCGGCGAGCGGCTGCTCGCTCATCCGCTCATCGGTACCGGTGGACGCGGTCGGGCCGGATCCGGTAGATCACGCGCACCTGGCCCTCGGTGGGGGTCCACGGCTCGTGGTCGTAGCGGCGGCTGAGCGTATCGATGTGCGCGAGCGCCTCGTCCCCCTCGATCAGCTCCTCGACCGTGCCGTTGATCGAGGTCCAGTCGTAGGGGTCCCCCCCGCGCGGCACCGAGACCGCCACGCGCGGGTCGCGTCGCATGTTCCGGTCCTTGCGCCTGCCCGCGGCCGAGTTGATCAGGACGTGGCCGTCGTCGGACGCGTCGACCCACGTGACGGTCACCTGGGGCGTGCCGTCCGCGTTCAGCGTCACGAGGTAGCCGTAGTTCTCGCCTCGCAGCAGCGCGATGTCCTCTGCGCTCAGCCCGTCGCTCATGCGTCCTCCTTCGGTGGCGTGACCACACGGATCCCCAGCTCGGCGAGCTGCCGCGCATCGACCGGCGCCGGCCCGCCCGTCAACGGATCCGCCCCCGACTGCGCCTTCGGGAACGCCGTCACGTCGCGGATCGCGTCCTTCCCTGCGAGCAGCATGACCAGCCGGTCCACGCCCATCGCGATGCCGCCGTGGGGCGGCGCCCCGTACCGGAACGCCCGGAGCAGGTGCCCGAACTTCTCCTCGATCTCCTCGTGCGTCAGGCCCAGCACCTCGAAGACGCGCTCCTGCACGTCGGGGCGATGGATCCTCATCGAGCCGCCGCCCACCTCGAACCCATTGAGGACCAGGTCGAAGGCCCGGGCCTTCGCGGTCGCCGGATCGAGGTCGTCGGTGAGCGGCTCGGTGAACGGATGGTGGTTCGAGACCCACTTCCCCTCGTCGTCGCTCCACTCGAACAGCGGCGGCTCGACGTACCAGCAGTACTCCCACCGGCCCTCGGGGATCTGGTCGAGCCGGACCGCGAGCTCGCGCCGCAGCCCGTCGAGCGCGACGTGCACGCGGTCGACGCGGTCGGCCACGATGCAGATCAGATCGCCGGGCCCTGCCCCGGTCCGCGCGAGGATGCCGGCCTTCTCCTCGTCGCCGAGGAACTTCTCGACCGGTGAGCGAAGCAGGCCGTCCTCCTCCACCGCGATCCACACGAGCCCAGCCGCGCCGCGCCCCTTCGCGTCCTCGACGAGCTTGTCGAGCTCCTTGCGGGACAGCCCCGCGCCGCCGGGCGCCGAGAGCGCCTTGATCGCGCCGTCGCCGTCCGCGACCGCCGCGAACGCGTTGAAGCCGGATCCGACGAACAGGTCGGTCAGCGTGACGAGCTCCATGCCGTAGCGGAGGTCGGGCTTGTCCGAGCCGAAGCGGTCGAGCATCTCGTCGAACGTCATGCGCCGGAAGGGCGTGGGCACCTCGACGCCCTGGGTCTCCGCGATGATCCGCGCGTACAGGGGCTCGATCACGGCGAAGAGATCGTCCTCGTCGGCGAAGGACATCTCGACGTCGAGCTGCGTGAACTCGAGGCCCCGGTCGGCGGTCGTCCGTCTCGTCGCGCAGGCACCGCACGATCTGGTAGTAGCGGTCCTGGCCGCCGACCATCAAGCAGCTGTTTCAGCTGCTGCGGCGACTGCGGCAGCGCGTAGAAGGTGCCGGGGAACATCCGTGAGGGCACGAGGAAGTCGCGCGCCCCCTCCGGCGTCGAGCGCGTGAGGATCGGCGTCTCCACCTCGAGGAAGCCGAGGCGCGTCCATGTGCTCGCGCATGATCCGGTTCACGTCGGCGCGCAGCCGCAGGATCCGCGTCATCTCGGGACGGCGCAGGTCGAGGTAGCGGTACTGCAAGCGCAGCTGCTCGTCGGCCTCGATCCGATCCTCGATCACGAACGGTGGCGTCTCGGCGCGGTTCAGCACCTCGAGCGCGGCGGCGGCCACCTCGATCTCGCCGGTGGCCAGCGCCGGGTTCGCCATCCCGTCGGGCCTCGCGCGGACGGCCCCCTGGATCCGCACGACCCATTCACCCCGGAGTTCTTGCGCCGCAGCGTGTGCCGTCGGGGCGTCCTCCGGGTGGAACACGACCTGGGTCACCCCCTCCCGGTCGCGGAGGTCGATGAACGTCACCCCGCCGTGGTCGCGGCGGTGCGCGATCCAGCCGCAGAGCGCGACCGCGCTCGCCGACGTCGGACGCGCGGAGCTCGCCGCACGTGTGCGAGCGCATCGCGGTGCGCATCGGTGAGCCCGCGGTCATGCCGCGCCCTCCCGCAAGCGTGCGCCCGCCTCGCCGATCGGCACCGTGTCCTGTTCTCCGTCGTCGAGCCGCTTCAGCGTCACGGTGCCGTCCGCGGCCTCGCGCTCGCCGATGATCGCCGCGTACGCCGCCCCGGCGCGGTCGGCCATCTTCAGCTGCGCCTTCAACGGCCGCTCGGCGAACGGCATCTCCGCGCCGACACCCCGGCGGCACGCAGGTCGCCGACGAGCCGGCGGCCGAGCTCGCGCGCGGGCTCACCGATCGTCACGACGAACGCCCGCAGGCCGGGCTCCTCCGGCGCCGAGAGCCCCTCGTCGCGGATCGCGAGCGCGACGCGCTCCAGGCCCATGCCGAACCCGATGCCCGGCACGCGCGGTCCGCCGAGCGCCTCGGCCAGCCCGTCGTAGCGGCCGCCGCCGAACAGCGTCGACTGCTGCGCGGAGGCGCCCTCCGCGAGCGCGTCGCTCACGAACTCGAAGGCGGTGCGCGTGTAGTAGTCGAGGCCGCGCACGAGGGTCGGCGTCACGACCGGCTTCAGCCCCGCCTCCTCCAGCCCCGCGAGCACCTGCGCGAAGTGCTCGCGGCACGGTTCGCAGAGCCGGTCGATGATGCGCGGCGCCTCGGCCGCGACCGCCCGGCACGCCTCGTCCTTGCAGTCGAGGACCCGCAGGGGGTTCTCGCGGAACCGGTCCTTGTGCTCGTCGCGGAGCCGGTCGCGGTTCGCCTCGAGGAAGGCCACCAGCTCCTCGCGGTAGGCCGGCCGGCACGTGTCGTCCCCGATCGAGTTGATCTGGATCTCGTAGCGCCGCAGCCCCAGATCGCGGAGGAAGCGGTCGCCGAGCACGATCACCTCGACGTCGGCGGCCGGTTCGGCCTCGCCGAAGACCTCGACGCCGAACTGCCGGTGCTCCCGCAAGCGGCCGGCCTGCGGTCGCGCGTACCGGTACATCCGGCCCAGGTAGTAGGCCTTGAGCGGGGAGCCGAGGTCGTGGATCCGGTGCAGGTACGCGCGCATGAGGGGCGCCGTCCCCTCCGGACGCAGCGTCAACGGCCGATCGCCCGCGATCGCGGAACGAGTACATCTCCTTCGAGACCACGTCGCTCGTCGCCCCGGAGGTCCGCTCGAAGAGCTCCGAGGACTCGAAGCCGGGCGTCTCGACGTAGCGGTAGCCGTACAGGCGGGCGATCGCCGCCGCACGGTCGTAGAGCGCGCGCATCTGCCCCCCGGCCGGCGGGAGGAGGTCATGCGTGCCGCGCGGCGGCGCGAGGTCCATCAGCCGAGCTCCACGAGGAACGGGTTCGATCGCCGCTCGATGCCCACCGTGGTCTCCGGGCCGTGCCCCGGCAGGGTCCGCAGCTCGTCCGGGAGCCGCAGGAACCGCAGGAGGCTCTCGCGCATCGCCCGGGGATCGGAGTTCGCGAAGTCCGAACGCCCGATCGTCCCGGCGAAGACGAGGTCGCCGGAGAACACGAGCACGTCGTCGTCGATGCGGAAACAGCAGTGGCCGGGCGTGTGGCCGGGGGTGTGCAGGACCTCGACGCCGAAGCCCGCGACCCGGAGGATCTCGCCGTCCGCGATCGGCCGCACGTCCTTCGCCGGCTCGAGGGACGAGGCGGACGGTCCGCCCCACGCGACCGGATCGTCGAACGCCACGGCGTCGTCGGGGTGGACGTAGATCGGCAGGTCGCCCGCGAACGTGCCCGCCGTGCCGGCGTGGTCGACGTGCGCGTGGGTCAGCAGGACGGCGACGGGGATCTTGCCGGCGGCGTCCAGGAGCGCGTGCACGGCGGCGGGCGCGAACCCGGGATCGACGACCACCGCCTCCTCGGCGTCCTCGGCGGCCAGCAGCCAGCAGTTCGTGCCGTAGGGGTTCGCGTCGAAGACGTCGAGGTACATGGGAGCGCCATGCTACCGGACGCCTTCCGGCGGCTTTCCCGGGCCGTTCGCCTCAGCCCAGCTCGGCCTCCAGCTCGATCTCGACCTTCCACCGCGGGTCCAGCAGTCCCGCGACGACGATCATCGTCGAGGCCGGGCGGATCGCGCCGAAGACCTCGCCGTGGACGGCGCCGACCGCCTCGGCGTCCGCGCGGTCCACCAGGTAGGTCCGGGTCCGCACGACGTCTCCGGGGCCACCGCCGGCCTCGGCCAGCGCCGCGAGGGCGATCTGCAGGCAGCGCCGCATCTGCGCGCCGGCGTCGGGGTCCACCGACCCGTCCTCGCTGATCGGCGCCGTGCCGGAGACGAGGACCCGCTCGCCGACCCGGAGCGCCCGGCTGAAGCCGATCGTCGGCTCGAACGGCGAGCCCGAGGCGATCCTGCGCCGCCGCATCTTCAGATCGCCTCGGCGTCGAGCAGCATCGTCAACGGGCCGTCGTTCACGAGCTCCACCTCCATGTGTGCGCCGAAGCGGCCCCGGCCGACCCGGAACCCGTGACCCTCGAGCGCGACCGCGAACGCCTCGACCATCGCGTCGGCGCGCTCGGGATCCTCGGCGCCGATCCACGACGGGCGCCGACCCTTCCGGACGTCGCCGTACAGCGTGAACTGCGACACCACGAGCGCCTCGCCGCCGACGTCCGCGAGCGAGCGGTTCACCTTCCCCTCGTCGTCGGGGAAGACCCGGAGGCCGGCGACCTTGTCCGCGAGCTTCGCGACGTGCGCATCCGGATCCCCGCGGCCGACCCCGACCAGGAGCAGGTAGCCCTGCCCGATCTCGGCGACGACCTGCTCCTGCACGCTCACCCGCGCGCGCGAGACGCGCTGCAGGAGGACCCGCACCTAGCTGGGCACGACGCGGTACGCGTCGAACACGCTCTCGACGCGCTTGACCGCCGCCAGGATCGACGACAGGTGCGTGATGTCGGCCAGCTCGAACGTGAAGCGGAGCCGCGTGAGGCGGTCCCGCCCGGTCGTGGAGTTCGCCGCCAGGATGTTCACGTGCTGATCCGACAGCGCCGTCGCGATGTCCGAGAGCAGCCGGGTCCGGTCGAGCGCCTCGACCTGCATCGCCACCACGAACGACGTCGGCTTGCCCTCGGACCAGGAGACGTCGATCATCCGCTCGGGCTCGCGCCGGAGGGTCTTCACGTTCGGGCAGTCGGCGCGGTGGACCGAGACGCCGAGGCCCTCGGGTCACGAACCCGACGATCGCGTCGCCCGGCACCGGCGTGCAGCAGCGTCCGAGCCGGACCCAGACATCGGGCGATCCCTTGACCATGACGCCCTTCGAGACGTCGGTCTGCTGGATCCGGACCGGCCGCGCGAGCGGCACGTCGGTCACGTCCCCGCCCTCCGTCCCCGAGACGTTCCGCGAGAGGCGGGCGACCACGGACTGCGGCGACACGTGCCCCTCCCCCACCGCCACGTAGAGCGCGTCGAGGTCGGGGATCTTCAGGTCCTGCGCGACCTGCTCCAGCGCCTCCTCGGTCGCCAAGCGCTTGATCGGCAGGTTCTGCTTGCGCATCTGCCGCTGCAGCAGGTCCTTGCCCTGATCGAGCGCATCCTCGCGCCGTCCCCTGGCGAACCACTGCCGGATCTTGTTGCGCGCGCGCGGCGTGGCGACGAACTGCAGCCAGTCCTGGCTGGGACCCTCGCCCTGCGCCTTCGAGGTCAGCACCTCGACCGAGTCACCGGTGCGGAGCTCGTAGTCGAGCGGGACGAGCTTGCCGTTCACCTTCGCGCCGATCGTGCGGTGCCCGACCTCCGTGTGGATCGTGTACGCGAAGTCGACGGGTGTCGCGCCCTGCGGCAGGTTCGTGACGTCGCCCTTCGGCGTGAACACGAACACGCGGCCGCCCGACAGGTCGATCCGCAGGCCCTCCATGAACTCCCGCGGATCGGCCATGTCCTTGAGCCAATCCATCATCTGGCCCAGCCACGCGAGGTCGGCGGCGTCCTTCGACTGCTTGCCTTCCTTGTAGCGCCAGTGCGCCGCGATGCCGAACTGGGCCGTGCGATGCATGTCGCGCGTGCGGATCTGGATCTCGAGCGGCTTGCCCTGCGGCCCGACCGCGGTGGTGTGCAGCGACTGGTACATGTTCGACTTGGGCATCGCCACGTAATCCTTGAAGCGGCCGGGCACCGGCTTCCACAGCGCGTGCACGGCGCCGAGCGCCGCGTAACAGTCCCGCGTCGACTCGACGAGGATGCGGATGCCGACGAGGTCGTGGATCTCGTCGAACTCCTTGCCGCCGATCACCATCTTCTCGTAGATCGAATACAGGTGCTTCGGGCGGCCCTCGACCTCGGCCTTCACGCCGAGCTCCTTCAGCTTCTGGCGCAGCGACGACGTGAGCTCCTCGATCAGCTTCTGGCGCTCACCGCGGCGGGTCTCGACCAGCTGCGCGATCTCCTTGTAGGGGCCCGGATGGAGCGTCTTGAACGACAGGTCCTCGAGCTCCCACTTCACCTCCTGGACGCCGAGCCGGTTCGCCAGGGGCGCGTAGATCTCGAGCGTCTCGGTGGCCATGCGCGTCTGCTTCGCCGGCGCGAGCGCCGAGACCGTCCGCATGTTGTGGAGCCGGTCGGCCAGCTTGATCAACAGCACGCGGATGTCGCCGGCCATCGCCACGATCATCTTGCGGACGTTCTCGGCCTGCGCCAGCTCGCGGGTGCGGAACTGGAGCCGGTCGAGCTTCGTGAGGCCGTCGACGATCCGCGTGACGTCGTCGCCGAACCGCTTCGGTGATCACCTCGAGCGTGACGTCGGTGTCCTCGACCGTGTCGTGCAGGAGCGCGGCGGTCAGGGTCGTGGTGTCGAGCCGCAGGTCGGCGAGGATCTCGGCGACCGCGAGCGGGTGCTCGATGAACGGAGCTCCCGACAGGCGCGACTGGCCGTCGTGGGCCTCCTCGGAGAACCGATAGGCCCGCTCCAGCAGGCGCATGTCGCCCTTCGGGTTGTAGCTCCGGACCTTCTTGAGGAGCGGCGCGAGCGCCAGCCCCTGGGGATCCGGCCGGCGCCGGCGCGGCAGCGGGAGCCGGCCACCGCGTCGGGGCGGCGGGGGCGGTTCGACCTGCAGCTCTTCCTTGCTGTCCATCGGTAGAGCCAGTGTACGTCCGGCCCTCGCGCCGGCCGTCACGAACGGCGGCTCAGTAGTGGATCAGCGTGAAGAGGTCGTGCCCCTCCAGCTTCGAGCGGCCGTTCAGGAAGTCGAGCTCGATCAGGCAGGCGATGCCGCACACGGTCGCCGCCGATCCGTTCGACCAGCGAGGTCGCGGCGTGCGCCGTCCCCCCGGTGGCAAGCACGTCGTCCACGATCAGCGCCCGCTCGCCGGGCTTGACCGCGTCCTTGTGGATCTCGAGGGAGGCCGTGCCGTACTCGAGCGCGTACTCCTCATCGAGGGTCTCGGCGGGGAGCTTCCCGGCCTTGCGGACGGGCACGAGCCCGGCGCCGAAGTGGTACGCGACCGGTCGCGCCCAGGATGAACCCGCGCGCCTCGATGCCGACGACCTTGTCGACGTTCCCGCGGCCGAAGTGCACGACGATCAGGTCGACGATCGTGGAGAACGCCATCGGGTCGGCGAGGACCGGCGTGATGTCCTTGAAGACGATCCCCGGCTCGGGGAAGTCCGGCACGTCCCTGATCAGGTCCTTGATCTGCTCGATCCGCACGCTTACCTCCGTTTGCGCTTCGCCGGCGGGCGCCGCTTCTTCGCCGGGCGCGAGCGCGCGCCGGGCCCCTGCTTCGCCGTGGCGTTCTTCGCCGCGGCGTCCGACGTCGCCGCCATCTCGGTGCCCGAGGCCGGCACCGCCGCCGCCCTCGGCCGCTGGACCCCGCCGCGCGCGCGCTGCACAGGCTGGCGGCCCTGCTGCCGCTCCTTCATCACGGTGAGCATCGGCGCGGCGATGAAGATCGACGAGTAGGCGCCGATCGCGACCCCGATGAACATCGCGAACGCGAAGTTCTTCAGCGTCTCGCCGCCGAAGAGCAGGAGCGACAGGATCGGCAGCAGCACGACGAGCGACGTGTTCACCGAGCGCATCACGGTCTGGTTCAGCGAGAGGTCGACGACCTTCGTGTAGCCCATGCGCGCCAGCAGCGCCGGCGACTCGGTGTTCTCCTTGATCTTGTCGTAGATCACCACGGTGTCGTACAGGGAGAACCCGAGGATCGTGAGGATCGCGATCACCGTCTCGGGGGTGACCTCCCTGCCGGTGAGGGCGTACACGCCGGCCGTGATCGTGACGTCGTGGACGAGGGCGATCATCGCGCCGGCGGCCATCGTCCACTCGAACCGGAACGCGATGTACAGCGTGATCGCCACGAGGACCACGATCAGTCCCCGGAGCGCCTTCTTCGAGATCTCCTGCCCCCACGTCGGCCCGATGGTCTCGACGTTCACATCCGTGTAGGCGACGCCGGCCTGCTTCGCGAGCGAGGTCAGCAGCCCGGTCGTCGCGTCGGAGGTCCCCGAGCCCTCCGTCGCGCTCGGGCTCGCCGACGCGGACGCGCCCGGGGAGGCGGTCGTGGACGCCGTCGGCGACGACGATGCGCCGCTGCCCGACAGCGACGTCGACCGGATCTGCACCGTGTCGCCGCCGACGATCTGCACCTCGGCGTCCGTGTAGCCGAACCGCGCCATCGTCGCCTCGACGTCCTGCACCGTGATCTGCGTCCGCACGGGATAGCTGATCCGCGCCCCGCCCTCGAAGTCGATCGAGAAGTTGAAGCCCCGCACGAAGATCCCCAGCAGCGAGAGCACGATGAGCACCGACGAGAACGCGAACCACCAGTTCCGGTGCTCGATCAGCTTGAAGTGCGGGATGCGGTACCCGCGGTAGACGTCGAAGAACTCGCGGGTGTTCACGACGCCGGCTCCCCCGAGGTGTCGAGCGCCTCGTGGTCGGCCGCGGCCGCCGAGCCCAGCCCGAAGCCGGGCATCTCGACCAGCCTCGGGTTCCGCGAGATGAGGTACACCGTCGGCCGCTTGAAGAAGTAGACGACGAACAGGTCGAGCAGGGTGGCCACGCCCAGCGTGAGCGCGAACCCGCGGACGGAGCTGACGGCCGTCAGGTACAGGACCGCGGCGGCGATGCCGGTGACGGTGTCGGCCGCCACGATCGTGCGGAACGCCCGCTTGAACGCCGGTTGGGTCGCCGTCCGCGGCGACCGCCCCGACCGGACCTCGTCCTTCAATCGTTCGAAGAACACGATGTAGGAGTCGGCCGTGACCCCGAGGGAGATCACCAGACCCGCCACGCCGGCCAGCGACAGCGCGTAGCCGAAGCTCTTGCCGGCGAACGGACACGAGCGCGAGCGCGAGGATCGCCCAGATCGTCATGCCGACCCACGCGACGATGCCGAGCAGGCGGTAGTACAGGAGCAGGTAGACGAACAGCAGGATCAGACCCGCGATCCCGGCGATGATGCCCTGGCGCAGCGACTGCGCACCGAGGGTCGGGCTCACGGTCTGCACCGACTGCCGCGTCAGCTCCACCGGCAGGGCGCCGGCGTTCAACACCGTGGCGAGGTCCTTCGCCTCCTGCTCGGTGAAGTTGCCGCTGATCTCGCCGTTGCCGGTGATCACGCCGTTCACGACCGGGTTCGAGATGATCGTGCGGTCCACGGCGATCGCGATCTGGTTCTGCGGCGGCGGCGCGTTCAGGGCCGCCCGCGTCGCCTGCTCGAACTTCGCGGAGCCCGTGCCGTTCAGCTGGAACGCCACCACCCATTGCGTGACCCCGGTGTTCGGGTCGCTGCTCAGCTGCGCGGAGGCCTTCGTGATGTCGCTGCCGGTGATGATGACCGGCCCCAGGTTGACCTTGTCCTTCTGTTGGTCCGGGTACCAGACGGGGTTCTTGTCCTGCGCGGCGGCGAGGCACGACCTCGTGGCCTGCTCGGCCGCGGTCTGACACGTCAGCTGGATCGAGTCGTACTGCGGATCGGCCGGCGTGACGATCTGGATCGTCGCCCGTTCCTCCAGACGCGCGGTCTTCCCGATGATGTCCAGCAGGTGCTGCTGGCCGGTCTCTCGCTGCTTCTCGGCGGCGGCGGCCTGCGTCGTGAAGCAGCCGAGCTCCTCGTTCTGCGAGCTCACGACGCAGTACTGCGTCGTCACGTGGTTCACCGCGAACCCGTCCAGCGCGGCCTGGGCGGTCTGCTTCGTCGCGAAGTCGCACGGCAGGGGCTGCGCAGAACCGCGGTCCAGCTGATCGAACGCCGCGGCCGCGTCGGGCGTGGGCGAGGCCGACGCCGACGGCGACAACGAGGCCGAGGCGCTCGGCGTCGGCGTGGCGCTCGCGGTCGCGCTCGGCGGCGTCGCCGGCTCGATGCACCAGGTGGTCTGGGTGGTCGTCGTGGTGATCGCCTTGCGGGCGGCCTCCGCCTGCGCCTGCGTCGGGTAGCAGTGCAGTTCGTTCTCGGCGAAGTCGGTGAGGCAGTACGACGACGCCTGCGGCGGCGGACCCGCCGTCGGCGAGGCGCTCGGGACGGCCGAGGCCGAGACCGACGGGGTCGGCGTGGCGCTCTGCTTGGGCTGCACGGTGATCCCGCCCTTCGCGGCCGCGGCCTCGGCCGCCGTGGAGTAGCACTTCAGTGGATCGGCATCCGTGGTGACGAGGCAGACCTTCGTGGGCTCCGAGGTCACCTGGAACCCGCCGAGCGCCTCCTTCGGCGGCGCCTGATCGGCCGAGCAGCCGTAGCTGGTCCCCGACGGATCCGTGATGCAGTAGACGTCGGAGCTCCGCTGCTGCACGGTGCTGTTGGACAGACCCGGGATCTGGATCTCGATCGTGTTGCCGGCCAGCACGATGTCGGGCTCGCCCACGCCGAACGCGTCGACGCGGTTGCGGATGTTCTCCAGCGCCTGGTTCATCACGTCGCGCGGCGTGCCCTCCGGCGCGGACAGGATCACGGAGACGCCGCCCTCCAGGTCGAGGCCGAGGACCGGCTTCAGGCTGCCGACCGCGAACCCGACGACGGAGACCACCACGAGGACGGCGACCAGGATCACCGAGATCCACAGGCCGCGCGTCTTCTTCATGCCAGCTCCTGCCCGTTGATCACCAGGCGGAAGCGCGCGTCCACGGCTTCGGCCGCGAAGCGGCACAGCTGCATCCTGCCCAGGAAGATCTCGAAGTACTCCATGACCTTGCTGATGGTCGTGTCGATCGTCAGCTCGAGGCTGACCGTTCGAGCGTCGGAGTCTACCCGGAGGAAACTCTGCTCAACGGCGTAGTTCACGCGGTCGTGGATGTCGCGATCGAGGGTCACCGCTTTGCGTACGCGGCTGCGGTGCACGTCGGATTTGTCCGCGAGGATCACGGCGGCCGAGATCGGCGAGACCGCGGTGCCCTCCGCCTCCTCGTGGTTCGCGATCGCGGCGACGATCGGCATCAGGTCGGGGCCGCTCGCGCGGTCCTTCAGGGCCTGGTAGACCATCACGGCGCCGGTCTGGCCGTGCGCGTCGCGGGCCAGCGCGTTCCCGACGTCGTGCAGGTAGCCGGCCACGCACGCCAGCTCGGCCTCGCGCTCGGAGTAGCCGAGCCGGTGCAGCACCTGGTACGCGATCTTCGCGACGAGGTTCGCGTGCCGGAAGCCGTGCTCGGTGTAGCCCATCGCGTCCATCACCCGGTCCGCCGAGGCGATGTACAGCGAGAGCTCGGGATCCTCCTGGACGTCGAGGAGCGCGATGCTGGCGGCCTCAGCCGCGGGGGGCTCGACGATCGGTACCTCGGGGACGGGCGCGCCCTCGGGCGTGCCGATCGCGCCTTCCTCGCTCACGACCGGATGGGGCCCTGGGCGTTCTCGTCGGGCTCGTCGTCGGAGACGTCGGTGTCGTCCTCGTCGTCGGCGGCGTAGCCCGTCGTCGTCGTCGTAGGCATCCTCGGTGATCCGGCGGGCGATGCCGGCACGCACCATCCTGATCTGGGTGCCGGGGGCGATCTCGACGGTGACGATGCCCTCCTCCTCGTCCTCGTCGACGATCGTGCCGAAGATGCCCGAGGTCGTGAGGATGTCCTCGCCGACCTGGGCGGCCTGCTGGTTCGATTGCTGCTGCTTCACGCGCTTCTGCTGGTTCCGCATGAACACGAACAGCAGGCCGAGGGGCAGCATGAACACCAGCAGGGTGATGAGGCTGCCGCCGAGCCGGACGAGGCGGCGAGGAGCTGGGCGATCACGGGCGTGCGTCCTTCCTTCTCGGTTCTTCCGGGTTCGTGGGAACGGCACCCGAGTCTACCTGCGGCAACGCGCCGCGGGCCCCGGGCGCCGCTCTACAGCGGGAGCCGGCCGGGCACCGTCGCGCCGAGGTGCCGATAGGCGCGTTCCGTGGCAACGCGGCCCCGCGGCGTCCGCTGCAGGAACCCCAGCTGCAGCAGGTACGGCTCGACGACGTCCTCGATCGTGTCCGGCTCCTCCCCCACCGCGGCGCTGAGCGTCGACAGGCCCACCGGTCCGCCGGCGAACTTCTCGATGATCACGTGCAGCACGGCGTGGTCCAACCGGTCCAGACCCTCCTCGTCGACCTCGAACACCTCGAGCCCGGCGCGCGCGACGTCGCCGGTCACGCGCCCGTCGTGCCGGACCTCCGCCACGTCGCGCACCCGGCGCAGGAGGCGGTTCGCGATGCGCGGCGTGCCGCGCGAGCGGCGCGCGATCTCGTGGGCGCCGTCGGCGTCGGTCTCCACGCCGAGGATGCCTGGCCGAGCGGCGCACGATCGAGGTCAGGTCCTCGACGACGTAGTAGTCCAGGCGCGGGGAGAACCCGAAGCGCTCGCGGAGCGGCCGCGTGATCCGCCCGGGCCTGGTGGTGGCGCCGACGAACGTGAACCGCGGCAGGTCGAGCCGGATCGACCGCGCGGTCGCACCCTTGCCGAGCACGATGTCGAGCGTGAAGTCCTCGAGCGCCGGATACAGCACCTCCTCGACCGACTTCGGCATGCGGTGGATCTCGTCGACGAACAGCACGTCGCCCTCGCCGAGGTTCGTGAGGATCGCGGCGAGATCGCTCGGGCGCTCGAGCGCCGGCCCCGACGTCGGCTGGAACCCGGCCCGCATCTCGTGCGCGACGATCTGCGCGAGCGTCGTCTTGCCGAGGCCCGGCGGCCCGCTGAACAGCAGGTGATCCACCGGCTCGCCGCGGTTGCGCGCCCCTTCCAGCAGGACCGCGAGCTGTTCCTTCACCCTGTCCTGCCCGACGAACTCCTCGAGCGAGCGCGGCCGCAGGGCGACGTCCAGCTCGCGATCCTCCGGCGAGATCGCCTCGCCCTCGGTCAACCGCTCGAGCTCGTCGCTCATCGGCCCACCCGCTGCAGCGCCTCGCGCAGCAGCTCGTCGGCCGGCTTGCCGTCCGCGTCCAGCTCGCGCATCGCCTCGGATGCCTCGACCGGGGTCAGCCCGAGCGCCACGAGCGCGTCGCGCACGTCGGCCAGCGGCCCTTCCACGGTGAGCTCCGCCTCGCCGCCCAGCGCGTCGCGGAGGTCGAGCACCACGCGCTGCGCCACCTTCTTGCCGACCCCGGGCACCACGGTCAACGCGGCCGCATCGCCCGAGACGACCGCGCGCCGGATCGCGTCGGGCTTCAGGGCGGACAGGAACGCGAGCGCGACCTTCGGGCCGACGCCGGTGACGCCGATCAGGCGGTCGAAGAGCTCGCGTTCGTCGGTCGTCGCGAACCCGAACAGCGTGATCGCGTCCTCCCGCACGACCATCCGCGTGTGCACGCGCGCGGTCTCCCCCGCCGCCGGCAGCGCCGTCAGCACCGAGCTCGGCACCGCCAGCTCGTAACCCACCCCGTCGACCGCGATGACGACGCGGGCGGCGCCCTTGTCGACGACCTCGCCTTCGAGGAACGCGATCATCGCGCGCCCACGCGCGACAGCGCCCGCATGCGGGCCCCCACCAGGTGGGTGAGCGCGACCGCGACCGCGTCGGCCGCGTCGGGCTGGGACGGCACGCCGCGGAGCCCGTGGAGGCGAACGAGCGCCGACTGCACCTCCCGCTTGCCCGCGTTGCCGGCGCCCGTGACCGCGATCTTCACCTCGTTCGGACCGTACTCCTCGACCGGCAGGCCGGCCTCCGCCGCCACGACCATCACGGCGCCGGTCGCCCTCGCGACCTGGAGCGCGCTCACCTGGTTCCGGTTCCAGGCGACCCGCTCGATCGACACCGCGGCCGGACGGTGCTCGGCGATCGCGGCGCGCACCGCCTCGGCGACCACCCGGAGCCGGCCGGCCTCCGGCACATCGGCCGCCGTGCGGACCGTTCCCGCCCAGACGAGCTCGGCCGTGCGGTCGTGGCCGCGAACCACCGCGAGCCCGACCTTCGCCACACCGGGGTCCACGCCCAGGACACACGCATCGAACATCTGTTCGCGCAGTCTAGGCGGGAGGGGTCCCCCGGGCAACGACGCTCCCTCGCACCTCGTGGCGCACCTCGTGGCGCACCTCGTGGCGGCCGACCGGCCGCCCGCGTGGGCTTATCACCCCACGCCGCCGGGCGGCGCCTGGATATCGGCGGAGCCCGGTGCGGGCACGGAGGTCGGCGCGTTCTCCACGACGGTCCGCGGCGAGGCCTGCTCGACGCCCGTGACGAGGGCGACGGCGGTGCCGCCGACGTGCGCGTTCACCGCGAACAGCTCGGTCGGCTGATCGCAGTCCCCCGCACCGACGAGGAGCGTCGAGTCGTCCAGCCACCCGAGCGCCCACGTCGGCCTCGCCTCGAACGGCATCGCGCGGGTGGCCGATCCCCCGCTGATCACGAGCGCGTGCCGGTCCGCACAGGTCGTCCCCTCGTTCACCGACTTCAAGATCCCGTCGGGCGCGATCTGGAGGTCCTGCGCCGACGTCCCCTTCGACCCCTGCCACACGTCCGTGAACGTGGTCCGGTTCCCGAGGTCCATCCGGTGCAGCACGGGGACCCCGCTGTGTTCCGCGGTCCACCACAGCTGCTTGCCGTCGGGGCTGAACGCGATCGAGGTGAACGTGGTTCCCGGCTGGGCGAAGACGAGCCGCTGCGGGTGCTGCCCCTCGTTCGTCGAGATCCAGATCGATCCCCTGTCGTTGCGCTCCAGGATGAAGCCGAGCGCCAGCCCGCTCGGGTGGTACGCGATCTGGACGTACCGGCCGGCCGGGAGCCCGGGGAGCGCCTCGACGTGGCCGTCGTCGGTGAACCGTTTCTCGGGCTCACCCGACGTCGTGCTCGTGTAGCACGACCGCGAGGCCGATCGGGTGCCCCCAGCCGAACGTCACCGGCGGCGGGCTCAGCGCGCCCAGCGTCGGCGCCGCCGGGTCGAGGCCCTGGATCTCGAAGTCGCCGAGCAGCACGCGGTCGCCCTGGGGCCCCCACGCGAACGGACCCGGGTCGCTCGTCGTGAACAGGCACGTCAGGCGGTGGGTCGACGGGTTCATCGCCCACGCACGGCCCTCGGCCACGAAGGCCACCGTCTGGGCGGTTCGCGCGCGTGCCGGTGCATCCGGCCGGCAGTGGCTGGCCGTTCGCGAGCGTCGCGACCGGCTCCGGGCTGCTCGACGTCGGGGCCGGCGTGCTCGATGAGGACGTCGACGTGCATGCGGTCGCGGCGCAGAGCGCGGTGATGGTGAGGATCGCGAACCGTCGCATGGTTCCCTCTCGACGCTACACCATCGAGCGGAGGCGTCGGCGCAGGTCGCGGCCGCTACAGCGCGGCCATGACCTCTTCGGGGATGTCGAAGTTCGCGTAGACGGCCTGGACGTCGTCGAGGTCCTCGAGGGCCTCGATCAAGCGCAGCACCTGCGTCGCTTCGCCGCCCGTCACCGGGATCGTGGTCTGGGGCAGCATCGAGAGATCGGCCGACGCGATCGGCACCGCGGCCTGCTCCAGCGCCCGCTGGACGACGTGGAAGTCGGCCGGCGCCGTCACGATCTCCCAGGAGCTCTCGGCGTCGCGGACGTCCTCGGCGCCGCCGTCGAGCGCGATCTCCAGGATCCGCTCCTCGTCGGGCGCGTCTGCTCCTTCTCCACCTCGATCACGCCCTTGCGCGTGAACTGCCACGCGACGCTGCCGGTCTCCCCCAGGTTGCCGTTGTTGCGGGTGAACGCGTGCCGGACCTCCTGGGCGGTGCGGTTCCGGTTGTCGGTCAGCGCCTCGATCAGCAGCGCGATGCCGCCGGCCGCGTAGCCCTCGTAGACGATCTCCTCGTAGCGCGCGCCGTCGGCGAGCTCGCCGGTCCCCCGCTTGATCGCACGCTCGATGTTGTCGTTCGGCACCGAGAAGCTCTTCGCCTTCTCGACCGCCGACGCGAGGGTCATGTTCCCCTCGACGTTGCCGCCGCCCTCGCGCGCCGCGACCTCGACCGCCCGCAGCAGCTTCGCGTACATGTTCGAGCGCTTCGAGTCGGTGGCCTCCTTCTTGCGGCGGATCGTCGCCCACTTCGAGTGTCCGGACATCGCCTACACCTTCCCCAGGAGGTAGCGGTGCAGGCCCGTCTCGCCGATCAGCTCGGGATGGAACGAGGCCGCGAGCAGCGCGCCCTGCTGCAGGACGACCGGCCGGTCCTCGAACGTCGCGAGCACCTCGACGTCGTCGCCGACCTGCTCGATCCACGGCGCGCGGATGAACACCCCGCGCACCGGGTGCGCGATGCCGCGCACGTCGAGGTCCGCCTCGAACGAATCGACCTGCCGGCCGTACGCGTTGCGGCGCACGGCGATATCCATCAGCTCGAACAGCGGCTCGCCGCCGTGCACCTCGCGCGCCAGCACGATCATCCCCGCGCACGTCCCGAGGATCGGCATGCCGTTCGGCCGCGCGCTCGCGGATCGGCTCGACCAGGTCGTACGCGCGAGCCAGCTTCGCGATCGTCGTGGACTCGCCGCCGGGGATCGCGAGGCAGTCGACGCCGTCCAGGTCGGCGGGCACACGGACCTCGACCGGCGTCGCGCCGGCGTCGGCGAACGCGCGTGCGTGCTCGCGGAAGTCTCCCTGGAGCGCGAGGACCCCTGCCTTCACGATGGTCAACCTCCCTGACGAACCCCGACGGATCGGGTTACCAGCCGCGGTCCTGGAGCCGCGTCTCCAGCGTGCCGATCTCGAGGCCGGCCATCGGCTCACCGAGGCCGCGCGAGACCTTCGCGAGCACGTCGGCGTCCTGATAGTGCGTGGTGGCCTCGACGATCGCGCGCGCCATCGTGGCGGGATCCTCGGACTTGAAGATGCCGGAGCCGACGAACACGCCGTCGACGCCGAGCTGCATCATCAGCGCGGCGTCCGCGGGGGTGGACAGGCCGCCCGCGGAGAAGTTCACGACCGGCAGCTTCCCTTGCTCCGCAACCATCCGCACCAGCTCGACCGGCGCGCCCAGCTCCTTCGCCTTCGAGACGAACTGCTCGGGCCGCAGCTGCGTGCACGCGGCGATCTCGCCCAGGAGCGTCCGCTCGTGCCGGACCGCCTCGACGACGTTGCCGGTCCCGGCCTCGCCCTTCGTGCGGATCATCGCGGCGCCCTCGGCGATCCTCCGGAGCGCCTCGCCCAGGTTCCGGCAGCCGCACACGAACGGCACCGTGAACGCCCACTTGTCGATGTGGAACTCCTCGTCGGCGGGCGTGAGGACCTCGGACTCGTCGATGTAGTCGACACCGAGCGACTGGAGGATCTGCGCCTCCACGAAGTGCCCGATCCGGGCCTTCGCCATCACCGGGATCGACACGACGGCCTTGATCTCCTCGATCTTCGTCGGGTCGGCCATCCGGGCGACGCCGCCCTCCTTGCGGATGTCGGCGGGCACGCGCTCGAGCGCCATCACGGCGCAGGCGCCGGCGTCTTCGGCGATCTTGGCCTGCTCGGCGTTCGTGACGTCCATGATCACGCCGCCCTTGAGCATCTCGGCCAACCCGGACTTCACGGTGAAGGTGCCGGTTTCGCGCTGCACGGGTATCTCCTCCTCGAAGGATCTGCCGGGAAAAGCCCAGTGTATCGCCACCGACCTGGGCCGGTTCGGGGTGGCGGCTCGCCGCGAGAGGTCGGATAGTGGCCAGATGGTGGAAGGCCGGAACCCGAGGGAGGGACCGTGGACGACAAGGACGTGATCGAGCGGATCAACGAGCTGGCCGCCGAGGAGCACGAGCTGTTCCAGAAGGAGTCGCGCGGCGAAGTGGATGACGCCGAGCGGGAGCGGATCGAGCAGCTCCAGGTCACGCTGGATCAGTGCTGGGACCTGCTGCACCAGCGGCGGGCGCGCCGGAGCGCGGGCCTCGATCCCGACGACGCCGAGGTGCGCGACGCGAGCACGGTCGAGGGCTACGTGAACTGAGGCGACGATGAGCGCGACGGGAGACCGGCCCGGGATCCCGGTCTACCTGCGCGTCCTCGGCGGCGCGATGCTGCTGTGGGGGTTGCTCGGCGTCCAGCTCCTGCGGAACAGCGACACCGCGACCGGGTGGTGGTGGGCGCTCGCGATCGTGTTCGTGGTCGGCGGTCTCCTGCTGCTGCTCGGGCGCCGGCTGGGATGGCCGCTGGCCCTGCTCGAGGCGATCGGCAACCTCGCGATCGGGATCTTCGAGGTGGTATCCCGCCGAGCCGATCCCGTCATCGCCACCTTCATCCTGCAGATCATCCCGAGCGGCCTGGCGCTGTGGGCCCTGTTCACGCCGCGATCGCTCGCGTGGCTCCGAGCCTCACCGCGTCGCGCCGAAGCGTGACGTCTCCCCGAAACAGGTTCCGGCGATGAGCTTCTCCGTCGGGGCCGGCGCGTACGACCGCTTCATGGGGAAGTACTCGACGCCGCTCGCTCCCCTCTTCGCGGATCTGGCCGGCGTCGAGCCGGGCCAGCGCGCGCTCGACGTCGGCTGTGGTCCCGGCGCGCTCACGGCAGAACTGGTCCGCCGCCTCGGACCGGACCACGTGTCGGCCGTCGATCCCTCGGCGTCCTTCGTCACGGCGGCACGCGAGCGCCACCCGGAGGTCGACGTCCAGCGCGCCTCGGCGGAGGACCTGCCGTTCGACGTCGGCGCGTTCGACGCCGCCCTGGCGCAACTCGTCGTGCATTTCATGGCGGACCCCGTCGCCGGGCTCCGCGAGATGGCGCGCGTGACGCGCGCCGGCGGTGTGGTCGCGGCATGCGTGTGGGATCACTCCGGCGACCGGGGACCGCTCAGCCTGTTCTGGCAGGCCGCGCACGACCTCGATCCCGAGGTCGAGGACGAGTCCCAGCTGACGGGTGCCCAGGAAGGCGACCTGAGGCAGATCGATGCGAGCCGCCGGGCTGCACCGGATCGAGGAACGCGTGCTGTCCGTCGGCGTCGAGAGCCCGACCTTCGAGGACTGGTGGGAGCCGTTCACGTTCGGCGTCGGCCCGGCGGGCGGCTACGTGGCCGGCCTCGACGCGACAGCCCGAGAGCAGCTGCGCGAACACTGCCGTGAGCTGCTGCCGGCGCCGCCGTTCACGATCGAGGCGCTCGCGTGGGCGGCGCGGGGCGTCGCGTAGCGAGATCGCGTCCGAGGTGGCTCCTAGGCTCCGTCGGATGGGCGCCACGCAGGACCGAGCGAAGCTGATCGCGCGCATCGAGGCAGAGGCGCGCAGCTTCCAGAACGCGCAGGGCAGGATCCGCGACCTGCGGTGGGGTCGTGTGCTCGGGCTGCTCAGCGCCGGCGTCGTCCTGGACCTGTGGTCCCGGTCCGCGTCGGGCCGAGCGTCCGACGCGATCTACCACGGGATGCCGGTTCGGAAGCTGCGCACGATGCTGACGCCGACGGATGGGCGGAGCACACTGAGCCGACACAGATCGAGGAAGGATCGATAGGTGCCTGGCCCGATGAGTGGGAACGACGCACGCGGGGACGAGCTCCGTGCGGCGCTGGTGGACGGCCAGGAGCCGAGCACGAGCCCGATCCACCTCGCCGAGCCGGATCCTGCGTGGCCGGCGCTGTTCGAGCGCGAAGCCGAAGGCATCCGCGCCGCCCTCGGCCCGGCGGCCGCTGACGATCGAGCACGCCGGGTCGACATCGGTGCCGGGACTTGCCGCGAAACCGCATCATCGACATCGTGCTGGTCGTCGCCGACTCGTCCGATGAGCCCGCCTACATCCCGCCGATGGAGGCCGTCAGGCTACGTGCTTGCGGATCCGCGAGCCCGATTGGCACGAGCACCGGATGCTCAAAGGACCGAACGCCAACATCAACCTGCACGTGTTCTCCGCCGGTTGCCCCGAGATCGACCGGATGCTGCTGTTCCGCGACTGGCTCCGGGGCCATCCCGCGGATCGCGAGCGCTACGAGGCGTTGAAGCGCGAACTGGCCGCCCGCGACTGGCCGTACGTCCAGGACTACGCGGACGCCAAGACCGAGGTCGTCGAGGACATCATCGCCCGGGCGAGCGCAGCCCGGTCCGCGGCCGACGACTAGCGCCCGTACCCGGCGGGGTCCGCGTTCGGCTACTGTTCATCTTCCGGCCTACTTTCCCCAGCCGGTAGGAGCCCTCGATGGCCGATGAGCTGCAGGATCGCCTGGACGAACAGCTGACCTACTACCGGGCCCGCGCGCCCGAGTACGACGCCTGGGCGCTCCGCGAGGGCCCGTTCGACCGGGGCCGGGACAACGCGAAGTGGTTCGCCGAGATCGCGAAGCTGGAGGACGCCCTCGAGCGGTTCAACCCCACGGGGAAGGTCCTGGAGCTGGCCGGTGGCACCGGGCAGTGGACGGAGCGCCTGGTGCGCCACGCCGACGAGCTCACGGTCGTCGATGCCTCCGAAGAGGTCCTCGAGTTCAACCGGCAGCGCGTCGGCGACGGCGTGCGCCACATCCAGGCGGATCTGTTCTCCTGGAAGCCCGACCGGCGATACGACGTCGTCTTCTTCTCGTTCTGGCTCTCCCACGTGCCGCCCGAGCTCTTCCAGCGCTTCTGGGATCTGGTCGCCGACGGCGTTGCGGCCCGGCGGGCGCGTGTTCTTCATCGACAACATCGCGAGCGGCGCGGCCGCCGAGCTGGACCCCGAGCACCTCGGACCCGACGAGCGCTCGGTCATGCGGCGGCTCTCGGACGGCCGGGCGTTCCACGTGTGGAAGGTGCTGCACGGGCCGAAGCAGCTCGTGCGTCGTCTGGCCGATCTCGGCTGGGATGCCGGGGCGCACCGGACCGGCGACTTCTTCCTCTACGGGCAGGCCACGCGTCGCGCGGCCGCCGATCGCTCGCCGGTCAGCGAGCGACGTAGCGGGGGGACGGCAGCGTCGCGTTCAGCAGCCGGTTGAGGTCCTTCAGCTCGGGGAGCGATGTGGGATCGAACGCGTCCAGGCGCGCCGCGACGGCCGCGACCGAGGCGTCGGAGATGGGACGGCGGCCCTCGTAGCGGATGAACCGCGGACCGCCGCCCAACCCTCGGATCCCCTGTCCGATCAAGGTGTGGATCCCCCGGAGCTGTTCCTCGCGTTGGTCCGTGGGAGCATCGCGCAAGCCTGCCGCGGCGTTCTCCCAGCCGACGAGGGTCGGGTTCACGGGCTCATCGCCTCCAGCGGCGGGAAGCGGAGTCCGTGCTCCTCGCACAACGACGCGACACGGTCCATGTTGAACTCGAGCCCGTATCGCTCGGCCAGCTCCGCGAGCATGCTGGGATCCGCGGCGGCGGCGTCGAAGAAGTGCTCGAAGCCAGCCGGCGAGATGATCTCCAGGATCCGGCACGGCGTGTCGCCGGCGTTCCAGAAGGTGTGCCACTGATCTCGCGGTTTGAACGCCAGCTCGCCGACCTCCGCGTAGACGACGTCATCGCCCAGCAGCGCCCCGAGGCGGCCTTCGAGGACGAAGCTGTACTCGTCCTCCCGGGAGTGCCGGTGCAGGGGTGCCGCGAGGGTACGGGGCGGGATCGGATGCTCGACCAGAGAGAATCCGCCGCCCGACTCCTCGCCCCAGAGGATGAAGCGAGCGCCGATCGCCCCGATGTCGACCAGCCTGCCGTCCTTCGGGCCGACGATGCGCGGGCCCTGTGCTGCATCGAAGCGGCTGAGGGTTTCGATCGATCGGGATCTCCTGTCGTCGCGGTGCGTTCGGGCAGGGTGAGCACCTGCATGTGTCCCATCCGGTACCAGTCGAAGAAGACGACGGTCGCGACCGCGCCGACGGCGACGACGGCCCAGGTGATCGAACCGGACATCCACACCGCGAACGCGGTGACGAGGACGAACAACAGGAACACGCGTTCTCGAGCGGTGGTTGGCCAACGGGCCACGGGTGCCTCCTCGTTCTCAAGGAACCGGGAAGGCAAGGTCGCGAAGAGCTCGCGCGTACGCCCCGTCTTGGGCGGCTCCACCAGTGGTGGACGCAGCCAACCTAACAGGAAACGCCGTTCCGGAGCGCGGACGGTTCGCTGCTCACCCGGAGCGATAGACGAGCGCGAGGGCGCCGGACGGGAACGCGTCGAGCTCTCCGTCGAGCGCATCGCCGAACTGCAGCACGCTCGTCACGGCGCGACCTGCCACCTCCGATCCAGCACGTCGTACCGAAGCGTTCGAGCTGCGCAGCAGCGGCACCCGCCACTGCTCGGCCAGCGCCGGATGGGCGCTGACCGCCCGCACGAGGTCCGGGTCCTCCCGCGCGCGATCGAGCATCGCGCGGTGCGCGTCCAGGACGCTGATGCCCGCGGGATCCTCCAGGACAAGCTCGATCGGCCCCGCCGCCGGCACCTCGCCCGTTTCGAGGACGCGCAGGTACCACCCGGTGCGACCGGTCGCCCGGAGCCGCTCTCCGATGTGCGCCTCCCGGCGGTGCAGGGTGAGCTTGAAACACGGCCAGCGGGGCTGCGTCACCTGCAGCGTGGCCGAGCCCCACTCCCAGACGTCGCCGATCCGCACGTCTCGTTCGAGGACGCCGACGGTGCTGAGGTTCTCCCCGAACGGCGCGTCGCCGAGCTCCCGGTCGAGCTCCTCCGCCCACGGGCCGAGGTGCTCCGACGGGTACGCGCAGACCGCCTTGTCGGGACCTCCGTGGACGCTGAGATCGGCCTGGCCGTCGCCGGACAGGTTGAGCTCGGAGAGCCAGAGCACGGCCGTCGGGTCGACCGGCCGCTTCCGGATGCCGCTCCACACGCGATCGCCATGCGCCTCGGCGAGGACGGTCGGCGTCCCGACGTTGACGGCCGCGAGTCCGATCACGGTTCAGCCTGTCACACGGCCTCGCGGTCGCCCGCCGAGCGGAGTCGAGCACGGGTAGGGTCATACGCTACGGCCGAGGCACGACTCGACACCGAGGACTCGAGATGAGGCGGAACGTCATCCTCGCGATCGCTATCGGGATCCTGCTCGTCGTGCTTCTCGCGGCCGGGCCCGACACCGTACGCCGATGGATCGGACTCCAACCCGCCTCGGTCACTCCCTCCGTTCAAGTCAGCCCGCCCACGACGAGCACCTCTGGCTCCGAGCGACCAGAGCCTGCCCTCCGATCAGCCGTAGGCAGCGTCGCGTATTCGCCGAGGTTTTCTCATCGGGCAACATGAGCAGAACATGGTCCTCATGGCTCCATGGAGGGTGCGAGCAGAAGAAGAGGTCGTGAGTCTCCCCTCGAGAGATGCCGAAGCATGGGCCCGCTTCGACGTCTTCTTCGAGGAGGAGGGCGACCGGCTGTTCAAAGCCCTGTACTTCGTGACCGGGAACCGGCACGACGCGGAGGAGCTCACCCAGGACGCGTTCCTGAAGCTCTGGGAGCGGTGGGATCGAGATCGATCGGATCGACGATCCCCACCGCCTACCTCTTCCGCGTCGCGCTGAACGCGTTCCGGCGCCGTCGGCGCCGGGCGGCGATGGCCGTCCGGAAGCTGATGCCGGTCACGGAGCTCCCCGATGCGTTCGAAGAGGCGGAGATGCGCGCCGACGTGCGGCAGCTCCTCCTCGGGCTCACGCAGCGGCAGCGGGCGGCCCTCCTGCTCGTGGACCTGCTCGGGTACTCGTCCGAGCAGGCAGCGCGCATCCTGCGCGTCCGACCGTCCACGGTTCGGTCACTTGCCACGCAAGGCCGGCGGGCCCTACGAGCGGAAGGAGCGCGGGATGCCTGACGTGCAGGAGGTGTTCCGCATGGCGACGCAGAAGGTTCGCCGCGATCCCGGGGCCATGGAACGACACATCGCCAGGCAGCAGAAGGCGGCCCGGAACCGGCGTGTGGGCGCGTACGCGACGGTGGCGGTGCTCGTCGCGGCCGCCGTCGCGGTCTTCACGCTCACCCGGCCACAAACGCAGAGCCCGCCGTTGGGGCCCCGCACGATTCCGACCGCGACCACCGGGTCGACGCTGGACCTGCGCACGGGCCAGCTGACGGGAGCTCCCGGCGAGCATCGCGTCGGCCGGGACCTTCTACGCGGTCTCGCCCGATCAGACGCAAGGTCGCGTTCAACGCATGTTGCAGCGACCCGGGGCCCCTCCAGCTGGCCAACATCGATGGGACGCAGGTCCACCCGGTGAGCGCCGCAGGATGGGACGCGTACGGCGCCCAATGGTCCAGGGACGGATCGGATGCTTGTGTATCAGCAACGGCACGCATCGACCCAGGCGCTCGGCAACCTGTTCGTCCTGGACATCGCCACGGGCCGACGGACCCAGACTCACCGACTTCGATCAGACGAAGAAGTTCGGCTGGTGGTTCACCTTCCCGAGCTTCTCGTCGGACGGTGGGTCGGTCCTCTACCAGCTCCCGAGGTCGAACTCGAAGGATGCGGCCTGGGACCTCTGGTCGGTGCCGGTCGGCGGCGGAACCCCGGCCCTCGTCATGCCGCAACGCCGGGTGGGGCGGCTACGCACCCGACGGCACGGCGCTCGCGTGGCTCTCTCCGGTGAGCGCGGGCACCTTCCTCGGTGGGAAGCTCTTGGTCACCGCCGCGTCCGGCGTGCCGCGCGCGATGCCGTTCGTCGGCGGCGGGGACCTCTCGTGGCCGAGATGGTCCCCGGATGCGACGCGGCTCGCCTACATGAAGAACGGATCGGTCTACGTGCTGACCGTCGCGACCGTTCTCGATCACGAAGGTCGCCGAGGGCGGCGGTAACCCGGAGTGGTTCGACGACAACACGCTGATCATCGGCAACCCAACGAACTGATCGACCCGACTCGCCCGGAAGCCCGGTCCCGTGAGGGGCCGGGCTTCTCGCGGCGGATCGCGCCTCCGGTCGGTGCAGCGACTAGGGTTGGCGCCGATGGACGAGGCTCCGCCGGACACGACCTGGCAGCAGGATCTGAAGGTCTCCGCTCGCCGGCTATCGGCGGCGATCGTCGGTGGGTTGGTGACGGGCGCCCTGGTCGGGGGCGTCGTCGGACGCTTCGCGATGTTCGTCCTGCGCGTCACGTCCGACACGTCGCTGCATGGAGTGAAGACCGACGACGGGTTCATCATCGGCCGGTTCAGTGCAGAGTCGCTGTTCCTCATCATCGCGACGGCAGCCCTGGGGGTCCTCGGCGGGATCGTGTACCTCGGCGTTCGCACGTGGTTGCCGGAGCGGCACCGAGCAGCACTTGCCGGCGTGTTCGGTGGGATCGTCGGAGGCGCCCTCGTCATCAGCCCGGACGGACTCGACTTCACGCGTCTCGAGCCACTTCCGCTCGCGGTGGCGATGTTCATCGCGCTCCCGGCGCTCTACGGCGTGACGATGAGCATGTTCGTCGAGCGGCTGCTGCGAGAGGACTCGAGGTTCAACCGATCCAGGGGCTGGTTCCTCGGGCTGATCCCCTTGCTCGCGATCGCAGCCTCCGGACCCCTCGGGCTCGGTCTGCTCGCGCTGCTCTTCGGCCTGTGGGCGTTCCACCGGTGGGCGCCCGAGGCCGGGTCCGTCTTCCGTTCGACGGCCGTCGTCTGGACCGGCAGAGCGATCCTCCTCGCAGTCACCGGGCTGGGACTCGTCGGCTTGGTCGAGGACATCGACCAGGTCCTGTGACCGACCGCTTCCTCTGGACAGCCTGACCTCGCAGCGACGACCATCCGCGCGTGGGCGTCGTCGAGATCGTCGAGTACGACCCGAGCTGGCCGGACGCGTTCCGCGACGTCGCCGGCCGCCTCCGGATGACCCTCGGTGACAGCGCGTCTCGGATCGACCACATCGGCTCCACCTCGGTCCCCGGGCTCGCCTCCAAGGACGTCATCGATACCCAGGTGTCGGTCGAACGAGACGCCGACCTCGATGGTGTCGCCCAGGAACTGGAGGCGGCCGGTTGGACCACTCCGCCCCACATCATCAACATGGACCACCAGGTACCCGGCTGGCCCGAGGACGAACGCGCCCGGCGGAAGCGGTTCTTCAAGGAACCTCCCGGCTCCCGGCACGTGAACCTCCACGTCCGGGTCATCGGTCGTGCGAACCAGCGCTACCCGCTCCTGTTCCGCGACTACCTGCGAGCGCACCCGGACAGCGCGCAGGCGTACGCGACCCTCAAGCGGGACCTGGCCGTCCTGCTCAAAGACCCCGACATCTACCCGGAGGTGAAGGACGCCGCGTGCGACCTCATCTACTTCGCCGCCGAGGATTGGGCTCGAGCCATCGGGTGGGATGCGGGAGTGTCCGACGCGTAGGAGGGGGAACCATGGATCTGATCGATCGACATTTCGCGGCCGAGAACGCGCAGGACGTGCCGGCCACGCTGGCGACCTATGCGGACGATCTGGTCTGGGACGACGTCGGCAATCCCGACTGTCCCGTCTACGGCAAGGCTGCCGCGGCGAAGATCTACGAGGGGATCATGGACGCGATCCCGATCTGCACCTGGACTCCGTCGCACGCTTCGCGTGCGGTGACCACGTCGTGGACGAGTCGATCGCCACCGGGCACATCCGCGGCTCGTTCGTCGGCGTCGACGGTGGCGGAGCGCCGGTGCGCTTCCGGATGCTGCACGTGTTCGACATCCGCGATGGCCTGATCAGCCGCGAGCAGGCGTGGTTCGACACGGCCGGGGTCATCCGCCAGGTGGAGGCGCACCGGAGCGGAGCGACGTCGCCGTGACGCACGAGGTCCGGGACGCGAAGAGGTCATCGCCCCGACCTCGTCATGACCAGGAACACTCCCTCGACGCTCTCGACGGATCCGTCCTGCGCGAAGCCGACCCGCTCGGCGACCTTCCGAGAACGCTCGTTCCAGGTGAGGATGAGGAGCCGCAGCCGCTCCGGGGCGAACCGGTCGACGCCGAACGCCAAGATCGCCTGTGCGAACGCGGGGCCGTGGCCCTGGCCCACGAGATCGGGGCGAAGTCCGTACCCGACATCCAGCGTGCCGACCTCCTCTTCGACACCGGGAACGCGCGCT